>CBDCPI010000011.1:240000-448243 GCA_965220245.1 Dehalococcoidia bacterium | reverse complement strand
GCGCGTTGAGCCCGACGGCTCGGTGGTGAAAGTCCCTGTCACCCAGAAGTAAAGTAGATGCGGGTAAAGGGAAGGTGGCGAAATTGGATTTGGATAAAATGGGAGGAGCGTTCCGATGCGGAAATACTTATTGCTAGGACTGGTGGGGATACTGTCTTTGGTGATAGCGGCCTGTGGAGGGGATGACGGTGGTGATAGCGCAGCCCGGTCAACTCCGGTGGCCACTGCGCCAGCAGCCCAGTCAGTTCCGGCCCCCACTGCGCCAGCAGCCCAGTCAGTTCCGGCGGCCCCCACTGCGCCAGCAGCCCAAGCGTCGCCAACATCAGCGTCACTGCAAGATGTTGCCGCGAAACTGGCCTACGGGCCCGGCGCGATCTACGTGGGCGACCTGAACCAACTGGCGGGGCCGGCCCCCACGGTGGACCAAGGGGACTCCGACGGGAACGTTACCTTGGATGCGTTGCAACGGCACCTGTACGTTTACGAGTCAGATTACTACCGGGGCCTGCTGGAAAGAGCGAAGCTCGCGAACCCGACGCCGCTGGCGACCACGGGGGAGGACATCACCATCCAGTACGCCTGCATCAACCGCGCCCTGCTCTGGTGCAAGTTGGCCGACAGCTTCTTCTTCCCCAGCGTGCTGGAGCGGACCAACGGGCAGGTCAAGCTGGAACTCTCTTCGTACCCCGAGTTGGGGATTGCCGGACCCGACGTTCTGGGGCTGATCGACGACGGCACCCTGGCCATGGCCGATGTCGGCGGCCCCTACGTGGCCGGAGAGGTGCCTGCCCTGGAGATACAGTACCTGTTTGGTCTGTTCCCCGACCAAGAGACCCAGTTCAATGCGACGGCCGACATGTACCAGGACTTGGTCAAGTTGCATGAGGACTCGACCGGCGGCGGGAAGATGATCAACATGTTCTGGCTCAATGGGAACGACATTTATTTCTTTAGCAAGAAGCCCCTGAGAACGGCTGAAGACTTCGAAGGGCTGAAGACCCGCGCCTTCGGCACCTCCATCGCCGACTGGATTGAGGGCATGGGCGCTGACTCCCAGTTTATTGCCTTCGCTGAGGTGTACACCGCCTTGGAGCGCGGCATCCTGGAAGCCGGAGTTTGCCGGCGGCGACGCGGCGTACGGGCAGACGGTGGTATGAGGTAACCGACTACATAAACGGCCCTCTGCCCGCTTGGCCCACCCTCAGCTCCGTTATGAACAAGCAGGTCTGGGAGAAGCTGGCGCCCGACCTGCAACAGATCATTATTGAGGAGAGCGCCAAGACCGAGTTGGAGAACCTGCGGCTTGGGGCCATCCAGAACGAACTCGGGCTGCTGAAGAACACCCAGATAGGCGGCATGGAGTATGTGGAGTTCTCCCCGGAGGTCAGGGCTCTCAGCGACAAGTCCGTTTTCGAGAGCGTGGCGCCGAACTGGGTCGACCGGGTGGGCGCGGACAGCCCCTTTATCCAAGTATTCAACGAGAAAAATAGGAACCCGGGTGGGCCTGCGCGTTGAGCCCGATGGCTCGGTCACGCGGACGGAAGCGACTGCCACCGCCACGACGGCGGGGGTACCGGCGGCCCTGACTGCCTACGCTGCCGAGCACGCCGGCGGGCCCGGCGCAATCTACGTGGGCGACCTGAACCAGTTGGTGGGCCCGTCGTTCAGTAAGGACTATGCCGACTCCGACGGCAACGTCCCCCTGGGCCCCCTAGAGCGGCACCTGTACATATACGAGTCAGACTACTACAAGAGCCTGCTGGAAAAAGCGAAATTCACCAACCCGACTCAGTTGGTAAGTGAAGACGAGGAATTTGAAATCCAGTACGCCTGCATCAACCGCGCCTTTGTCTTCTGCGAGTTGTCCGAGGTATTCTTGTTCCCCAACGTGCTGGAGCGGACCAACGGGCAGCTTAAGCTGGTGAGCTCGTCGTACCCCGAGTTGGGGATAGCCGGGCCCGACGTTCTGGACCTGGTTTCCGACGGCACGCTGTCCATGGCCCAAATCATCGGCCCGTATGTTGCCGGGGATGTGCCTGCCGTCGAGATACAGTACCTGTTTGGCATATTCCCCGACCGGGAGACCATGTTCAATGCATCGGCCGACATGGTCCCGGACCTAGAGAAGCTGAATTCGGAGGCGACGGGCGGCGGGAAGGTGATCTACTTCAGTTGGTCTTCGGGGGACGACATTTTCGTATCCAGCAAGAATCCCCTGCGAACCCCGGAAGATTTTGACAAGCTGAGGGTCCGCGCCTTCGGCACCGCCATCGCCGACTGGATTCAGGGCATGGGCGCGGAATCCCAGTTCGTGGCCTTCTCCGAAGTGTACACCGCTCTGGAGCGCGGAATTGTAGAGGCTGCAATATCCGGCGGCGCCGCGAGTTTCGGGCAGCGGTGGTACGAGGTAGCCGACTACCTAAACGGCCCTCTGGTCAGCTTCCCCAACACCGTCAACGTCGTCAACAAAAAGGTCTGGGAGAAGCTGCCGCCCGACCTGCAACAGATCTTTATCGAAGAGGGAGCCAAGTCCGAACTGGAGGCGTTTCGGGTTGCGGCCATACACAACGAGGTGGTGCTTGATCAACTCATCGAGACCGGTATGGAGTATGTGGAGTTCTCCCCAGAGGTCAGGGCCCTCAGCGACAAGGCCATCTTAGAAAACATGGTGCCGAACTGGGTCAAGCGGGTTGGCGGCGGCGACAAACCCATCATCAACGTATTTAACGAGAAAGTAGGACCACGGGTGGGGATGCGCATCGAGCTCGATGGCTCAGTGGTCAAGGTCCCTGTCACCATGAAGTGAAGTAGCGCCTGGGGCCATTGCATCCATTAGTATTTGAACATGTGAGCGTCCATCCCATTAGTGGCCGGTGGCTAGTGACTATGGTCTAGCCACCGGCCACTAACCACTTTTATGAGCAAATTCACCAGTCGGGGGAGTTGTCTTCAGTAGTGTTGTTGGTCAACCGCCGCTGTTGGCTGCCGTCGGCGCCCATTACGATGATCTCTCCAGGGCCGTAGAGGTAGGTAACAAAGGCGATGCGCTTGCCGTCAGGCGACCACACCGGAGTCACGTCGTCGGCCTCATTGTTGGTCAAGCGCCGCTGATTTGAGCCGTCGCCCTGCATAATGTAGATCTCGGCGCTGCCGCTGCGGTAGGAAACGAAAGCGATGAGACTGCTAACGGGAGACCACACCGGGGAGATGTCGGCGGCGCCATGCTGAGTCAGCCGGGTGAATTCAATGTCATCCTGCCAAGCGCCATTGCTTGGCTTGCTGACCATATAAATGTCCGCGTTGCCCTGCTCGTGCCTGACGAAGACGATATGATTACCGTTGGGAGACCACGATGGACCGGTGTCGGCCTCTTCGGTCAGGCGGACCAAGTTCACCCCGTTGGGGTTACGCAGCCATAGCCCTCTTTCCGGGTCGTCTTCGTCCCTGTAAAAGACCAGCCACTCTCCATCAGCAGACCAGTCACCCAAACGGTCCTCTGCGGCGTTGGACGTGACTCGGGTCTGCTGGGCCTCTTCCCCCGCTATCAAGTAAATCTCGGGGTTTTCGTCTTGCAGGGACGTAAACGCCAGACGCCGGCCATCGGGCGCCCACAATGGGCGCTGATTGCTCTCCACGTTGTCGGCTAGCCGGGTGATAGCCTCGCCCTGCCGGTCAACCAAATTGAGGTGGAAGTAATCGTCCTCGGCAATGAGGTAAGCAATACTCTTCCCATCGGGCGACATGCTAGGACTGAAGTCGCGATTGAGATTGCCAGTCAAGGCTAGGGCCTCGCCAGTGTCGGCGTCGACCAAGTAAATCTCCGAGTCTCCATCCCCCGAGTCTCCATCCATGAACGCAACGAAGGCAATCTGGCCGCCGGTAGGCGACCCACAGGCGACAGCCCATCCTGCCCATAGGGCAAAGAACAATATTCCCCAACTCCACAGCAGCTTCGACACCCGGTCCATTCTTACCCCCAACAGTGGTCAGTGGTCCCTTCGACTCCGCTCAGGGTGAGCGGAGCCGAACCCCACCAGCCGCTAGTCACTAAAGATGGTTTTAGCAAAGAATTATAGCCAAGTTGCCCGATGGCTTGCCTACACCCAGGGTCTTTCAATTGTCATTCTGAATGAGCCACTCGACTTCGCTCAAGATAAACTCCGCGACTGAAGAATCTAAAATGCCAGCCGACCAAAACGGCTTTCCTCGCCACTGCATTCACGACGCAGGGACGCCGAGCAAAGGAAACGCATCGGCGGCAAGGATTTTAGACCCTTCACTCCGTTCAGGGTGATAGTGAACGGGGGCAGGGTGACAGTGAACGGGGGTAGGGTGACAGAATGCGAATACCCTGTCCGGCTTTATCGCTCGCTTGACAAGGCAATCGCCCTTGATTAGCATCACACCGACAAGTTAGTGGCTAGTGGTCAGTGCTTAGTGGTTAGCCCCTAGTCACTAGCTACCGGCCACTAGCCACTTGTTTCGCACAGTCACCAACCAGCTATATCCGCAGCGCTGGAGGTAGCCCATGAAAGCCTTGGTAGGCGCCAACGTAATTGACGGGACTGGAGGGCTGGTGGTCAACGATGCCACCGTGCTGATCGACGGCGAACGCATTGCTGCCGTCGGCCCCAGACTGGCGGTGCAACTGCCGCCCGACGCTGAAATAATGGACGTTTCCGGGTACACTTTGCTACCCGGTCTGATCGATTGCCACGACCACTTGGCTTCCAAGGGTTACGACCTGGCCACCCGATGGGGCCTTACCGAGCCCACATCTTTGCAGCATTTGCGTACCGCCAAGGTCATGGAGCAAACGTTGGCGGCCGGTTACACCTGCGTGCGGGACGCAGGTTGGCTGGACGTTGGTTTCAAGCACGCGGTGGAAGAAGGGCTCTACCCCGGACCGCGGCTGATGATTTCGGTGTCCATCGTCTCCCCCACTGGCGGCCTCGGCGACCACGTCTGCCCGGCCGGGCACCACCGCCCTTGGCGCGACGACCCCCTGATGCCCTCGGGTGTCGCCAACGGCGTCGATGGCGTCCGGGCCAAGGTGCGGGAAATGGTGCGGGTCGGGGCCGACGTTATCAAGTTCGCCACCACCGGCGGGGCCAGCTCCCGCCAAGGCCACGGGCCCAAGGACATCGCATTCGGCCCCGACGAGGTTAACGCCTTGGTCGCGGAGGCCCGGGCCCTGGGAAAGAAGACCATGTGCCACGCCTTGGGCGGGCCCGGCTTGGGCATGGCGATTAGAGGCGGGGCCGGTTCCATTGAGCACGGCTGCTATCTGGCCGAGGAACCCGACCTACTGAAGATGATGGCCGACCAAAACACCTTCTTTGTGCCGACTTTCGAGATTTACGAGTTTCACTCCACGGTCAGCGCCCCCCACATGGTGGAGCGAGCCCGGTCGTTGATGCAGGTCCACCAAGAGAGTATGCACCTAGCCTTGGCCGCGGGGGTCAAGGTAGTCCCCGGCACCGACGCGGGCGGGTACGTCCACGGGGACAATGCCCGGGAGATCGAGCTTCTGGTGGAGCGCGGCATGTCCAACGCGCAAGCCATCCAGGCGGCCACCGGTTGGGCCGCCGAATGCGTCGGCCTGGACCAGGACATTGGGACCGTGGAGCCGGGAAAGCTGGCAGACCTGTTGGTGCTAGATGGAGACCCCCTGCGGGATATAGGCGTGCTTAGGGACCAGAGCCGGTTCAAGCTGGTCTTGAAGGGCGGCGAAGCCTTCGTCGATAACCTGCCCGCCGCCGTTCCCCAGCCGGTGGCCTAGAGGGACCCTTTACTGATTCAGTTTTATTGGTATTATGCGCTTCCACGTTCTTACGCTATTCCCGGAGGCTTTTCAAGGCCCGCTGCATCACAGCATACTGCAATTGGCCTCCCGGAAGGGCGTCATTTCCGTAGACCTCACCGATATTCGGGACTACACCCACGACGCCCACGGAACGGCGGACGACTATCAGTTCGGCGGCGGTCACGGCATGGTGTTGAAGCCTGACCCCGTCTTTGAAGCGGTCGAGGACGTGCTGGGGAGCTACTCTGCGGAGGACCGGGCGGCCATCCCGGTAGTCTTGCTCACACCCCAAGGAGAAATGTTCGACCAGAAGGTCGCCGAGGAGTTGTCCCGGTGCCCGGCGGTGGTTCTAATCTGTGGGCACTACGCGGGCGTTGACCACCGGGTAAGCGAACACTTGGCGACCAGAGAACTCAGCATCGGGGATTTCGTGTTGACTGGGGGCGAGCTTGCGGCGATGGTGGTGGTGGACGCCGTATCCCGGTTGGTCCCAGGGGTGGTTGGCTCCATGGAGAACGTCGCCGAGGATACCATCACCTCCGGCTTACTCCAGCACCCTCTTTACACCCGGCCCGCCGAGTTTCGTGGCCTGTCCGTCCCAGAGGTGCTGCGCTCCGGCCACCACGCCGAGATCGAACGATGGCGCCGCCGGGAGTCGTTGCGCCGCACCTTGGAACGTCGGTCCGACTTGTTGAAAACCGCTGAACTCAGCGCGGAAGACCGTGACTACCTCCGCTCCTTGGGATACCCGGATTCCGACAGCCTTTAGCGAAGCCTACAAATGCCAAAAGCCGACTTCAACTTTCACACCCCGGTGCGGGTACGGTGGATGGAGTGCGATGCCCAAGGCATCGTGTTCAACGGGGCCTACCTGGGCTATTTGGAAGTGGGGCAGTCGGAATACTTCAGAAATCTGGGGTTCAGCATTTACCGGGTTGGGCAGCGGGGCTATTTCGATACTGCGGTGGTCAAGACCACCCTGGAGTTCAAAGCCCCGGCCCGCGTGGACGAAATGCTTGATTTGTACGTTCGCGTGGGCGGCTTCGGCAATACCAGCTTCCAACTGCAACTAGAAATATACGGTCAGGATTCCAGCATCCTGCTGACTACGGTGCACGGGGTCTACGTGGGCTACGACGCCGCTTCGGGGACCAGCCGCCGGGTGCCTGGCGAGGTCCGCGAGTTGGTGGGCCATTTTGAGGCCACCGGAGAGGTGCTGCCCTTAGCCCGCTTCCCCGCGCTGGCCAAGGCTGCAAAATAACCATACAGCAATAGAGCAACTTGATGTTCATGCTCTCGGAGGTCTTCGACTAATGGATTACCAGTACGTCCTCTATGAGAAAGACGGTGCCGTAGTACGAATTACCCTTAACCGGCCGGAAAAGCTGAATGTGATGGACTTTCCGGACCAAGGTGGAATCTTAGACCAATTCTACGCGGCGCTGACTGTCGCCGAGGACGATGACGAGGTCAAGGTGGTGGTGATCCGGGGCGCCGGGCGCTCCTTTTGCGCCGGCCACGACTTGGACACCGTGGGCTTCGTCTACGGCATGGGGACCGGCCAGCGTTCGGACCGCCGGGCCAACCAGCGCATCCGTCTCAAGGTCGACCGGCGTTGGATGGAACGGCACCTGAAACTGCTGCTATTCCCCAAGATCACCATCGCTCAGGTGCAAGGCCACTGCATTGGCGAAGGGGCCATCATGATGGAAGCCTGCGACTTGGCGGTGGTCGCTGACGATGTCCAAATTTCCCATGCCGAGCAGCGGCTGGGGTTCTCCGGCAGCGGGCTGAACCTGCTCCCGCTGTACCTGACGGTAGGAATGAAAAGGGCCAGGGAGTTATTGCTAACCGGCCGCACCGTAAACGGTCCCGAAGCCGTCCAGATGGGTCTGGCCAACCAATCGGTGCCCATAGACCAACTAGAGGCTGCGGTCCAAGAGTTGTGCGACACCATGACCCTGCTCCCGGCCGACGGCATCGCCATCGGAAAAGCCTCAAATCACATGATATTGGACATCCTGGGCGCAACCTCGGGACTGATTCAAGGCTACGTCACCCACACCCTTTTCACCAACCTGAGCTTTGAACCCGAAGAGTTCAATTTCTTCCGGGAGCGCCGGGAGGGCGGCACCCGCAGCGCCTTCCACGCCCGGGACGACCGCTACGAATAACTGCCCGGCTCCGAAAACCGGGTCCCTTGAAGGGTGTGTTAGAAGTCCCTTCTCCCTTGGGGAGAAGGTTAGGATGAGGGGAGAGGGGCTTTGCATACAACCCTCTTAGGGCCAGCCCAGTGCCGGGGGCCTATGAATGGTGATCATCCGGACATTTACCACACCCCGGTGCGGCGGGGACTAGCCTTAGCCTGGGCAAACAGCTACTCCGCCGTGGTGGTAAAAAGTCCCGGGGCCACTTTGCTATTCGATCCGGTAGGCATGGCGGTCCCGGAAGACGCGCCCTTGGACCTGATCGCCGTCAGCCACGGCCACTCCGACCACTGGCACCCCTCCTTGGTAGCGGAATTACGGGCGCGAACCCAAGCTCCGGTCTTGCTCTCGCCTCACTTGGCGTCCCGCTTGACCGGCGGCGCCATTGCTGGCCAGTCGCCGGGACTGGTCAGCCCGGTAGTTCCGGGTCACGAGGTAACCATAGCCGACCTAACGGTCACCGCGCTCCGCTGCGACCACGCGGCGGCGGAGCCACTGGCTTTTCAAATTCGCACCGGTGACGGCCTAACAGTCTATCTGCCCGGAGACACTACGCCGTTCCCCGAGATGGAAGACCTTCCCCATCCCAACGGTCCTTCGACTCCGCTGCGCTGCGCTCAGGATGATTGGTTGTCGGCAGACCTGCCGGAGAGCCAAAAGCCGAAAGTGGATGTCCTGTTCTGGACCGGCACCGTGCTAAGGGACGGGGCGGAGATAGCCCGGCTGGTGCAACCCCGGCAGTTCTTGACCTACGCCATCGCTCCGCCGGCCGCCGGGGAGCGGGCCTATGCCATGCTAACCGCTCTAGCGCCGGATACCCCCTTCCACCCGCTGGCCCGGCATGAGGTATTTTGGTTTCCGCCCAAGACCAGAAGCCATTGACGATAACCGTCATCCCCGATAGACTAACCATTGCGCCAACCTTAGCCTGCCGAGGCTAATGCTGCCTACCATTTGGTACAAAAGGCCGGGCCCGCTGGGGAATCTGGGGCGCAATGCGATAGCGTAGCCAACTACAGATGGCAAAACTTTTCGATCTACACATTCACACCACCAAGGGAAGCAGCGACAGCAGCCTGAACCCTGAGGAACTTATCTTAGAGGCAGAGCGACTAAGCCTCCGCGGGTTGTGCATCACCGAGCATAGCGGCCCTTGGGAAAGACACGAATTCGAGCGCTTCGCCAGCCGCCATAGCGTGGTGCTAGTGCGGGCCATGGAAGTCGAGACCGACCTGGGGCACATGCTGGCCTTCGGCATCGACCGCTACCAGTCGGGCTTTCACAAAGCGGAGGAGTTGCGCCGGGCGGCCGACGCGGTGGGCGGATTCGTGGTGGTGGCCCATCCCTTCCGGGCCGTATTGAGTCAACGTCGGCGGTCGAGCGCGTTACTGTACCAGTCGGTGCCGGACCCGTTGCCGGAAAAGCCGGAGGACGCCCTGGACCATCCGGCGTTCAAGCTCTCCCACGCCGTGGAAGTGGTCAATGGCGGGACGGCAGACAACGAGAACGAGTTTGCGATGCGGGTGGCCGGGATGCTGCGCTTGCCGGTAACCGGGGGCAGCGACGCCCACTCGGCCCACGGTCTGGGCAAGTTCGTGACCGCCTTCGCCGATGAGATCTCCAACGAGACCGAGTTCCTAGCGGCGCTACACTCCAAGAAGTTCTATCCGGCAGTGGGTCTACGTTCGGGCCAACTCCGGCCCTATATAGTCTGAAGGGACGGGTCTGAACACGACTTGGTCTGAGTGGGACCCGGCCGGCGGCCGTACATCATTGGTGGATTTTATGAGCATGGCTTTGCATCTGCCCTCGACTTCGCCCTTCGAACTGACCCACGTGGCCCTGGACTTGGAGACCACCGGGTTGGACCAAGGCCGCGACACGATCATCGAAGTGGGGGCGGTCAAGTTCGAGGGAGACCGGATCCTCGACACTTTCCAGACCTTTGTCAACCCGGGCCGCAACATCCCCGAGTTTGTTCAGAGGTTAACCGGTATTTCCAACAATCAAGTCAAACGTGCGCCGTTCTTCAGCTCCGTCGCCGACGAGCTTGGAGACTTTGTGGAGAACCACCCGATCATCGGACACAACGTGTCCTTCGACCTGGGGTTTCTGGGCGCCCACGGTCTCCCTCTCCAAAACCTGCCCTACGACACCTGGGACCTTGCCTCGGTTTTGCTGCCGAACTCGCCCCAGTATTCCCTGGGGTTCCTCTCGGACTACTTCGGTGTGTCCCACGTCGACCGGCACCGGGCCCTGGGCGATGCTAGAGCCACCTACCACGTATTCATAGAGTTGCTGCGCCGGGCGGAGAGACTGGATAGCGGGCTGATCGCCCACATGGTTAACCTGTCCAACCGCAGCCAATGGCCGATAGGCGGGCTCTTTTCCGGGTTGCCCAAGGCCAGTGCTCCGGGCCATCCGTCGGCCTTCGGTCTGACCGGTCTGGACTTGGAAGCCCTGACGGCCCGGCTGGGACGCCCCGAGCAAAGGCGGTCCGAAAGTAACTTGAGCGCCTTGGACCAAGACCAGATTATCAATCTGCTAGGCGCCAACGGCCCCTTCGCCAAGACCTTCTCCGGCTTCGAGCACCGCCCGGAGCAGGAGGTTATGCTGGCCGGAGTGGCCCGGGCGATTCACCAGAGCCAACACTTGGTGGTGGAGGGCGGCACCGGCGTGGGTAAGTCCATGGCCTACCTGTTGCCAGCGGTGCTCTTCGCTATGGCCAAGGGCCAGAGGGTAGTGGTCTCAACCAACACCATCAACCTTCAGGAGCAGTTGCTCAAAAAGGATATCCCCGCCTTGGTCTCGGTGCTTGAAGCAGCGGGACTGGTGGCAGAGGGACAGGTTAAGGCGGCGCTGCTGAAGGGCCGGGGCAACTACCTGTGCTTGCACCGCTGGAACTACTTGGCCCGAAGCGAGAATCCCACGGTCGACGACACCCGCTTACTCTGCAAGACCGCGGTCTGGTTGCAGGATACGGCGACCGGCGACCGCGGCGAGATCAACCTATCCGGCCGGGACGCCTTCACGTGGAACCGGGTTTCGGCGGGCGAGAAGACTTGGTGCCCCGGCTTGAGGGACGGGGGGCCTTGTTTCTTGCGAGCCGCTAGGGAACGGGCTGAGCAAGCCCACATTATAGTCGTGAACCATGCGCTTCTGATGTCCGACTTGGTGCGGGGGGGCAGCCTCATTCCAGACTACCAGTACCTAATCGTGGACGAAGCCCACAACCTGGAAGACGAAGCTACCAGACAACTGGGGTTCGAAGTGCCTCCGGAACGGTTGGAAGAGATTACTGAGTCGCAAGGGCGCCTGCTAACCCAATTGCGGCTGGCGCTGGCTGCCGAAACCCTGGCCTCGCCAGTGCGGCAAGAGGCCGATGGGGCTATTTCAGACGTCGAGACCTCGGCGCCCGCCGTCCGGGAGTCTTGGGCCCGGCTCTGGGCAGTTTCGGAGCGTCTCCTAGACGCCAAAAGACCCAACTCGTCCGACGAGCGGATGCAACTCCTGCTGGACCGCCAAGTCCAAGGACTGCCGGTATGGTCCGACCTGCTGCTGGAGTGGGAAAACCTGGACGTTAGACTGCAACAAGCGGGACAGCGTCTATCCCGCTTGCAACGGTTTTTGGAGACCGCTACTTTACCCGGAGCCAGCGATCAGCCGGCCTTGGCTATGGAAGCCGGGAACATTCAGGATGATCTGGAGCAACTTCGAGAGCGACTAGGGTCCATATTGGGGCCGCCGGATGACCGCTCGATTTTCTGGATGGCCCGCGACCAAAACCGGGCCGAAGTCTCGCTGCACGCCGCGCCTTTGGACGTCGGCGCCACCCTTACCGAAGAACTGTTCAATCGCAAGGAATGCGTGGTAATGACCAGCGCCACCCTAAGCACGGAGGGCAACTTCGACTACTTCCGTCGTAGGGCCGGCATTCCCGAAGGCAGCGAAGAACTGCTGGTAGGGTCCCCCTTTGACTACCAGAAAGCGGCGTTATTGCTTATACCCGACGATATGCCTCCTCCCAACGCCGATGGCTACGTGGAGGCCCTAGCTAGGGTGCTGATAGAGTTGGGCAAGTCCTTGGGAGGCCGAACGATGGCGCTGTTTACCTCTTATGCTTCCCTCCGGGCTGTCGCCAACCGTATCCGCGCTCCCTTGGGGGCGGAAGGAGTGCAGGTACTGGCCCAGAGCATCGACGGTCCGCCCCAGCAGCTTATTGGCCGGTTCTCCGGCGACCCCAAGAGCGTGCTCTTGGGCACGGCCAGCTTTTGGGAGGGCGTAGACCTGCCTAGCGGCGTCCTAAAAGCCCTGGTATTAACCCGGTTGCCGTTCCAAGTGCCCACCGACCCGGTGGTCAAAGCCCGCGCCGACCAGTACGCCGACCCGTTCCAGGAGTTTTCCATACCCCAGGCGGTGCTGAAGTTCCGCCAAGGCATGGGCCGGTTGGTCCGCAACAAGGGTGACAAGGGGGCCATCGTGGTCTTGGACCGGAGGATCACCGGGCGCTCCTACGGGCATTCGTTTTTGCAGTCGATCCCTCCCTGCACCATGAAACCCAGCAACCTCACCAACGTTGGCCCGCTGGCGGCCCAGTGGGTCGGGGACCACCGTGGAGCTAACCACTGATCAGCCCTTGGACTTGGCCGCCAGCTTGGAAAGCGGTCAAGCCCACCGGTGGCGCCGCGAGGGTGATTGGTTTTCCGGGGTGGTCCGGGGCAACTTCATCAAGGTCCGCCAGCTAGAGGGCCGGATTGAGTTCCACAGCCAACCGTGGCCCGAAGCGTCGTTAGTACCGCTGCTGCACCGCTATTTCCGCTTGGACGACGACATTCAACAGGTCTACGCGGAGATTTGCCAAGACCCCCGGGTTGCGGAAATGGTGGAGCGTTACCCTGGCCTCCGGGTGTTACGGGTCGAGCCGTGGGAATGCCTAGTGTCGTTCATCTGCTCGGCCAACAACAACATCCAGCGCATCCACCAGTTAATGGAGCGGATGGCCGACTCGTTTGGGGAGCCCATAGCGCTGGACGGGCAAGTGCGGCATTCGTTTCCGACACCGTGCCAGCTTAACCAAGCAGGGGAGCAGGAGTTGCGCCGGTTGGGCTTGGGTTTCCGCGCCCCCTACGTGGCCAAAGGGGCGGCGGCGGTGGCAGAAGGCAGCCTTGACCTGGACGCGCTGGTGCAAGCGCCCTACCCCGAAGCCAAAGCCAAGCTGATGGAATGCCCGGGCATCGGCCCGAAGATCGCCGACTGCATCGCCGTCTTTTCGCTGGAGAAGCTGGAGGCCTTTCCCATCGACGTGTGGGTGCGCCGTGCTTTGGCTGAATGGTACTTTCCGGGCCAAAAACCGCCGGCCGACCGGGTGATGCTGGAGTGGGCCCAGAATTACTTTGGCCGGTATGGCGGCTACTCTCAGCAGTACTTATTCCACGGCCGCAGGCTGCGGGACAAAAAGAGCAGCGGGCCAGTTTAGCTGGCTTGGATTCTCAGGACCACAGGGCTTGTCGTAAAGTAGCTCCTACCCCTGCGTCAGCAGCAGCTTGCCAAAAAAGTTGGTCTCTTCCATCGCTTGATGGGCCGATGCGGCATCTCGCAAAGGAAAGGTGCGGTCGACTACCGGATGGATGGCTCCCCGGTTTAGCATCGCCACGATCTCCCGCATGTCTTCCTTGGTTCCCATGAAAGTGCCGTAGATTTCTTTTTGCTGGCTAAAGAGCAAGCCAAGGTGCAACTCGGTGCGCAGACCGGTGGTGGCGCCGCAAATTCCGTAACGGCCGCCGGGCCGTAGAGCGTTGAAGGCCTTGGCAAAAAAGTCGGCCCCAACATGGTCCACCACGGCGTCCACCCCGGCCCCGCCGGTCAACTCGCGGGCCCGCTCGGTAATGTCTTCCTCGTTGTAGTTGATTACTTCGTCGGCCCCCAACTCCAAGGCCCTGGCGGCCTTCTCCGGGGTGCTGGTGGTAGCGATCACTTTGGCGCCGATGATTTGCTTCGCCACCTGGATAGCGGCGGTGCCTACGCCGGCCGATGCCGACAAGACCAAGACTGTTTCCCAAGGGCTTACTTGCATCCGCCGGACCAGCATGTTCCAGACCGGCAAGAAGGTAGTGGGCGCCGCGGCCGCTTCCTCATAGGGGACCCCTTCATCGATGGCGTGGACGTTGGCCCCCGGGACGGAGACGAACTCGGCGTAGCTGCCGTCGATGGCGCTGCCCATAAACCGTTGCCTGGGGCAAAGATCGTCGCGCCCGGACAAGCACGCCGGGCACTGCTGGCAAGTGAGCCGGGGGTTAACCACCACCCGGTCCCCCGGCTGTAACCCGCTGACTTGGGATCCCACTTCCACCACCTCGCCAGCGCAATCACCGCCTAGGATCAAGGGAGGCGGGAACTCCCGGCGCAGACCTCGTCCACCCTCTCGGGTGTAGAGGTCCAACCGGTTTAGGGCCGTCGCCATGACCCGCACTTTCACGTGGGAGGCCCCAATCTCCGGCTCGGGACGTTCTCCGAAGGTTAGCACCTCGGGGCCGCCGTGGGACTCGATATATACCGCTTGCATAATCTCAACCCTTGGTTAGTGGTTAGTGGACAGTGGCCCCTTCGACTCCGCTCAAGGTGAGCGGAGCAGGGCGGAGTCGAACCCCACTAGACTAGCCACTAGGGCCGTCGCCCGTAGTAGCAATCGTCGCACAAAAATACGATGGCCAAGGCTTCCTCGTGGCTGCCAATGCGACCGCATTGGGGGACTGTGCTATCCTGGCTCCACGGTTGGTGAAACTTGCCGCCGCACATCTGGCAAGAGGTCTGGTGTACTCCATCCAATGCGCCGCCGCAGATAACACAAGACTCTTGCTCCGCCTCTTCTGGGTCTTCTACCTGGTACTCTTCAGGCATGGGCCGGCCGACTCCCTCTTGGTTTCAACCAGTGTTTCAAGAACCCTGACCAGTCAAGTGCATTACCAGACGGCGCTCCTCCGCTTCGGTGGCGACTTTGCCGTCTTGCCGGGACTTCTTCAGTTGGCGCAAAATCCGGCCGATTTCAGGGCCCTCCGGGACCCCCATAGCAAGTAGGTCCAACCCGCCTAATGCTGGAGTCAACTGGCTCAACTCACCGAGATACGACCTCAGCCGTCGAGAAACAACCGGCGAGGCGGTGAGACGGCAGGCAACCCGGAGCGCCGCCTCACTATAGCCTTCCAGCTTCCTAGCCAGATGAGAACCTTCCAGCCCGGCTTCGGCTAACTCCCCTTCCCGGTCCCGCAAGTGGACGACTTCTTCCAAGGGCCGGGCCCAAGCAGCGGGCAGGTTTAGCCGCTGGGACACCGCCACTACTTGACCGCGAGTAAGCGGGTAGACCAAGGCCGCCAAGTAGCCTATCCGCCGGTAGTCAGTGGCCGGTGGCCGGTGGCCGGTGGCCCCTTCGACTTCGCTCAGGGTGAGCGGAGCAGAGCGGAGTCGAACCCCACTAGCCACTGACCACTGGCCACTAGGCACTTGGCAGCCCGACTCGATGGCCTCGAGCCGCTCTTTCAATTGACCTGAGTTCCGGCCCTTGGCGAAGCCCGCGACTCCCAGCGCCGGATGAATGGCCGGTAGTATCCCCAAGTCCGCCATACGGTTGAGGGCCATCGCGGACCGGTCTTCTTGCAAAATTCGCTCTAGCTCATGCCGCAACCGGTCCCCGGACAGCAAGCCCAAACGCCCTTTACTGACAGCGGCAGTCAGTTGGCCCAAGGTTTCCTGTTCTATTTGGAACCCAAAGCGTTGCTCGTAGCGGACCGCGCGGATGATCCGAGTCGGATCGTCGACAAAGCTGTTGGGATGCAGCGTGCGGACCAAGCCCCGGCAGATGTCGTTGAGGCCCCCTTGGGAGTCGATCACTCCGGGGCAGCGTTCTCCCAAGTGGAGAGCCAAAGCGTTGACCGTGAAGTCCCGCCGGGCCAAGTCGTTGGCGATTGTGCTGGGCGTAACTTCGGGCAAAGCACCCGGTCGAGAGTAAGTTTCTTGACGGGCCGTAACGAAGTCGAAGCGGTGGTCATCTACCAGCAATGTCGCGGCGCCAAATCTGGCATGGGAAAGTACGTCGCCCCCAACCCGTCCCGATACCCACCGGGCCAAGCTAAGCCCATCACCTTCTACTACTACAAAGTCCAAGTCCTTGACGGGGTAGTCCATCAGAGCGTCCCGGACCGGGCCCCCTACCAAGTAGACTGGCAAGGATTGGGCCAAAGCCCGGCGGCGCAGGCAGCCGAACACAGCCAGGTTTACACCTTTCAGCCTACTTACGAAGACTTGAAGAGGAGAGTCGATGTGCTGAAGCTGCCTCTCGTGACCTGAGTTCCAGGGAAGTTCTATGTGAGGGCCTCCTGTCGGACCCTATTATAACATGGGGTTTGCTTATGACATGGCGTCAGTAGGCCGCGGCGCAGGGTCTTTCAGTTTTCAGAAAAAGCCTTAAACTCAGGTGCTGAAGACACCGAACACCGCATCCGGGAGACCGACGGCTACCTCCGCCGGAGTTGGTCAACCTCGCCAACCGGCAAACGCTGTGGCTCCATGAGAACCAGTTGAGTGGTTGTGTGCCATGCAGTCCGCAAGGCCAGCGATTGTACTACAATACCAACCTTGGCGGCCTGCCATACTGCTACGGCCAGTTTATAATTAAGGGGCAATCTACAGCAAGGGAAAAGCTATGACCACCATCAACAGCCAAGAAGACTTTCTGCGCGCCCTCTCGGAAAACCCCGAGTGGAAAGCGGCGGTGCGGGCCCAGATTCTCGGCGAGGAACTCCTGCAACTGCCCGCGCGGTTCGATGCCTTCGTCGAGCAGATGACTGCGTTCGTCGCCGAGCAAAAGCAGTTCAACAACGAGATGACCGCGTTCGTTGCCGAGCAAAAACGGTTCAACAACGAGATGACCGCGTCCGTTGCCGAGCAAAAACGGTTCAACGATCGCATCGAACAGAGCATAAACGCGATAGCGAACGGCATGGGCCGGATGACGGATGACCTAGGTAAGATAAAAGGCCACTATACCCGGGCCGTCGTCCGCAAGGACGCCGCAGGGCTTGCCGACGACATGGGGCTGGAATACACCAGAACCCTGCTGGAAGCCCAACTCATGCGGATGTTAAGGAAAGGAAAGGCTCTCAACATCCCGGCCAACGAGATGCGGAGCTTCCGCCGCGCCGACCTGGTCATCGAGGCGACAGACGGAAGCGAGACCCACTACATCGTGGTCGAAGCGTCCTACACAGCCGACTCGCGGGACACCGACCGCGCCCTGCGGAACGCCCGGTTTCTCACAGAACTCACGGGAAGGCCCGCCCGCGCGGCAATCGCCAGCATCCGGAAAGACAATGAGATAGAGGAGTTGATAAGCTCCGGCGTCGTCTACTGGTACGAGATAACAGAACGCGACATTGAGCCGGAGTAACTCGTGTCCTCTGTGCGCTCCTTGGTCATGGCCTCAATTTTGACAACTACGCCTGCCACCGATACAATCTCAAGAGAAATCTAACCGGAGGTACCACAATGGAGGCACCGGAGATAAGGAGCTATTACGACTTTCGTTGACCCTTCGTTTACAATGCGGCCGTGTGGTTTGCAAAAGTAGAAGAGTCGACCGGAAGTCCGGTGGAAATCGATTGGCAGCCGTTCTCTCTGGCCCAGGTAAACAACCCCAACGGGCAAGAGGACAAGGTATGGGACCACCCGGGTCTCACCAACGGGACCGACAACATCCTACTGGCCCACCAAGCCGGGTTGTCCGCCAAACGCCAGGGTAAGGAAGCCTTCGATTCGTACTTCATCACCCTGCTCAAGGCGAGGCACGAGGACAAGAAAGACCTGTCGGACCCGACGGTGATCTACGGTGCGGCTGAAGCTGCGGGGCTGGACATGGGCCGGTTCCGGGAAGACATAGTGGACCCCAGCCTGCTGCAAGAGTTGGCGGAAAGCCACACCGAAGCGGTAGAAGAGCACGGCGCTTTCGGCGTGCCCACCTTTATTTTCCCTTCCGGCACCGCGGCCTTCCTGAAGGTGTTCGTGCCTCCCGATGAACAGGCAGCGGACATGTACGACTCCCTGTTCAAGACCATGAACGAGTTCGCCCACGTTGGGGAGTTGAAGCGACCGCAACCACCGTGGCCTCATGGTCTAATCTAGGAGCACCCATTGGCGAGTCATCAACTGGAGTCGGCTCTGGGACTAGAATTCCGGGACCGGGAGTTGCTGGAGCAGGCTTTGGTCCACCGCTCCTTCGTCAACGAGGAGGGGTGGGCCATCTCGGACTCCTACGAGAGAATGGAGTACTTGGGCGACGCGGTGCTGGAGTTGACCATCTCTGACGAGCTCTATCGCCGTTGCCCGGAGTGGACCGAAGGTGAGTTGACCAAGGGCCGGTCCGCTCTGGTCCGCCGTCAAACGTTGGCCCAAGTGGCGAGAAATCACCACTTGGGCAATTTTATTCGGTTGGGGAAGGGAGAGGAGGCCAATGGTGGCCGCTCTCGCGACTCTATTTTGGCAGCGGCGTTCGAGTCCGTGGTAGCAGCCGTTTATCTGGACCGGGGTTACACCGCCGCCCAACAGTTCGTGTTGAAGGTGATGGCCGGCGAGCTTGAAGCGTACCTCTGCCGGGGTAAGCCACAAGAGGACCCCAAGTCACACCTTCAAGAGTACGTCCAAGCCCGGGGGCAATCGGCTCCCCGGTACCGGTTGGTATCCAGCGAAGGCCCGGCCCACGGCCCGGTATTCACGGTGGAAGTCTTGGTGGACGACGAAGTGATGGGGACCGGTAACGGCGGCAGTAAATCGGGCGCGGAACGGGTCGCCGCCAGCGGGGCTTTGGCCCGGCTAGCGGCAGAATCTAGCAGCTAGTCTACAGCTTAGGACAACTGGGCGCTCACCAGGAGCGCCCCTACGATTTAGCCCCATAGCAAGACCGGACCCGCGGCGTTACCATGAAAATACCCAACCCGTCATTCCCGCGCAGGCGGGAATCCGTCCGTCTTGGGCGGACAGGCACAAGGACCGCCACAGGCAGGTAACATCTCTGGACTCCCGCTTTCGCGGGAGCGACGGTTGGGGAGTGGGAACGCGGCTGGGGCCTTCAACAGTCAGAGAGCCTAAATGCTAAGATTCTTCAAGAGAGACCGAAACTCAGACCGTAAACAGACCGAGGACGCGGTCAAGTCCAGCCGGGACCGCTGGTTTGGACGGATCCTCGGCATCCTCCGGAGTTCCAATCTGGACGATTCGGTCTGGGAGGAACTGGAGGAAATCCTGATATCCTCCGACGTGGGAGTGGACGCCTCGCTGAAGATCGTTGAAGAACTGCGCTCCAAGACCAAAAACGACCGTCTGGAGACCCCGGACCAAGTCTTCGAGGTTCTGAAAGAGGCGCTGGTGCGCGATTTGGAGCCGGAGTCGGCGGGAGGCGAGTGGCTCGACCTAGAGGCGCAGGCAGTCCCCTACGTTATTCTCATGGTGGGCGTGAACGGCGTGGGAAAGACCACCAGCATCGCCAAGCTGGCCCATCTGTTGCAACAGTCCGGTAAGACCGTGATGTTGGGCGCCGCCGACACCTTCCGCGCCGCTGGCGCCGAGCAGTTGGAAGTCCTCGGGCAACGGGTTGGCGCCGAAGTAATCTCACACCGGAGCGGCGGGGACCCCGGAGCGGTGGCCTACGACGCCTACCAAGCCTGTAAAGCCCGGGGCGTTGACGTGCTGATTGTCGATACCGCCGGGCGTTTGCACACCAAGTCCAACCTGATGGAGGAGCTTAAAAAGGTCCACCGGGTGTTGAACCGATTGGACCCGGCCGCCCCTCATCAAGTCATTCTCACCCTCGACGCCACCATCGGCCTCAACGGCTTGGCCCAAGCCAAGTCTTTCAAAGAAGCCGTGGACTGCTCAGGAATTTTCCTCGCCAAGTTGGACGGCACCGCCCGCGGGGGAATTGTTCTGGCTATCAAGCAAGAACTGCAAGTCCCAATCCTTTTCATTGGGACCGGCGAGGGCCTCAGCGATCTGGCCCCGTTTGACTCCCGGCAATTCGTCGACTCCCTCCTTGCTCCTGTCTCCTGAGGCCGCCTTGGCCCTTACCGGAGCGCCCGGCAGGTTTCTTACTGACCCTCCTAGGGACCACCTCTCTCCCCTTTGCTAAGCCATGGCTGACGCGCTCACTTGGCTTCTTGCCATCGAGTTGTTGGGCATCTTGGCGCTTCCCCTCTGCTTTGTTCTCTTTCAGAGGTTGCCCGACCGGGGGATCACGTTGGCCAAACCCTTGGCCTTGGTGCTGCTCTCCTACGTCCTCTGGGTGGCAGGTCTAACTCACCTAATCCCGAACCACCGCATCACCGTGCTCGTGATTCTGGTCTTAGCCGCCGCAATCAGCCTGCTGGTGCTCCGGCGGTGGGCCAGCCAGGTAAAGACCTTCCTGCGGCAAGAGTGGCGCACCTTGGCGGTGGCCGAAGTAGTGTTCCTGGCCTTCTTCTTTTTGTGGCTGGCGATAGTCTCCGAGGTCCCGGCCATCAACCATACCGAAAAGCCCATGGACTTTGCCTTCCTGAACGCGGTGTTGCAGAGCCGCTTCTTCCCCCCGGAAGACCCGTGGCTTTCCGGGCACTCCATCAGCTACTACTACTTCGGCCACTTCATCATGGCGTTCTTGGCCAAGCTGTCGGCCGTCCCGTCTAACGTCGGCTACAACTTGGCGTTAGTCACCGTGCCGGCGTTGCTGGCCGCCGGTTGTTTCGGCTTGCTCTACAACCTGGTCCGGCTCTCGGGCGGCGGCCGGCGCTCGGCAACCGGGTTTGGGCTGGCTGCTCCGGCGTTAATAATTCTCATTGGAAACTTGGAAGGGGCACTGGAGTTTATTAGCGTTCAGGGCTGGGGCGGTGATGGGTTTTGGGATTGGGTCGGCATCAAGGGACTGGAAGGAGGCGCTGCGGGGACCGTCGGCATCCCCGACCAACCGTGGTGGTGGTGGCGGGCGTCGAGGGTAATAGATACCTTAGCTGACGGGCGGAGCTTGGACTACACCATTACCGAGTTTCCGGCCTTTAGCTTCCTGTTGGGCGACCTGCATCCCCATGTGTTGAGCTTGCCATTCCTAGTCCTCGGTCTATCTCTGGGCCTCAACCTGTTCCTTTCCGAAGAGGCGCTCGGCCCCCGCTGGCTACGCCGTCATCTCCCGGAGGCTTTCGTCGTGGCCCTTGGCGTTGGAGCGGTGGCCTTCATCAACCTCTGGGACCTGCCCATGATTGCCGGGGTCCTCCTGGCATTGGTGCTGTTTAAATGCTACGGGGACACCGGAGGAGACCTACACTCCGCCACCCTAAAGGCGGCGGCGGTATTGGTCCCGGTCCTAGCGGTCAGCATCCTGATGTTTCTGCCCTTCTACGGCTCTCTGGGCGGGCAGACATCGGGGGTCCTGCCGCTACATGACGTTAGCACCCGGCCCTTCTTGTTCTTTGTGGCTATCGGTCTGTTTATTGTTCTGACTTGGGCTTTTGTGTTACGTCAACTGTCCGGGATAACGCGGCCCTCCCGCGAGGACGCCCCGGTAGCGGGCCTAGTGGCAGCAATCACTCTGGCCCCGTTAGTCGTCTGGGTGGTTATCGTGCTGTTCCTCAAGCTAGCGTTCGAGGACGCGGGCGGCGCTCTCGGTCAGATTGGCACCCGGATAGCCTGGTTGTTACCGGCGCTGGCAATTATCGCCGTCGCCGCCTTCAGTGCCGCCCAACGACTGCGCCTGGGGAAAGAAACAGCCCTCGCCTTTCCCTTGGTGCTGGTATCCGTGGGACTCTACCTCCTGGCCGGGGCGGAGCTTTTCTACGTGGTAGACTCTTTTGGCGGCGCTTTTCGCCGCATGAACACGGTGTTCAAGGTATACTACCAAGCCTGGTTGCTCTTGGGGTTGGCCGGGGTGTACGGCATCTACTCCGTAACTCGGGGTTACCGGAGGGCTCACGGTCAGTGGTCAGTGCCCAGTGGTCAGTGGGGTTCGACTCCGCTCTGCTCCGCTCACCCTGAGCAGTTACCCACCCCCGCTCACCCTGAGCGGAGTCGAAGGGATCACAGGCCACTAGGCACTATGATAAGGTGGGCTGCCATTTCCGGGGGTCTGATGGTTGGCTTACTGATAATAGCCTCGGCCTACTACCCGGTGGCCGCCGTGTTGGACCGGACCGGGCTGCTGCGGGAGGACTATTCCCTGCATAACAACACTCTAGACGGGTTGGCCTTTTTAAAGTCAGAACACGGGCGCGCCCGGGACCCCGGCGAATACGACGCCATCCGGTGGTTGAGGGACGAAGCGCCCCCGGGAAGAATCGTCGAAGCGGTGGGGGACGACTACTCCGATTACGGGAGAATCTCAGCCAGCACCGGCCGGCCCACCATCCTGGGATGGAAGGGGCACGAGCTCCAGTGGCGGGGAGGCAGCAAGCTATTGGCGGGCCGGGAAGCCGCAGTGGCTTTAATTTACGAAAGCGAGGACCCGGAGGAAGTCCGGCGGTTGCTCCAGACCTACGGCATCCGCTACGTTTACTTGGGGCTTAGGGAGCGCCGCGACTACGGGGGCCACCACCTGGGAAACTTCCCGGACCTACTAAGAACCGTCTTCGAGAGCGATAGCGTATTGATCTACGAGGTCATAGATGGTGGCTAGTGGTCAGTGGTTAGTGGCCGATGGCGGGTGGGGTTCGACTCCGCTCCGCTCCGCTCACCCTGAGCGGAGTCGAAGGGGTCGCTGGTCGCTGGTCACTGGTCACTGGTATTCACTCGGTTGGATTGTCTTGGTTGCTCTGGCGCTGGGGATGCGGCTCTGGGAGTTGGGAGGCCGAGCGTTCCACTACGACGAGGCCATCCACGTCCACTACTCTTGGCGCCTGCTCAATAGCGACGGCTTGGCCGGTGGGTTCCCTTGGCTGTTCGGCGCCGACTTCATCCACTCCCCTTGGATGCACGGACCCTTCCAAATAGAGTTGACTGCCTTTATATTTCGCCTCTTTGGCGACTCGGACTTCACGGCCCGGCTGGCCTACGTCCTGTTCGGGGCTGCCTTGGTGGGACTTCCCTACTTTCTGCGGGACCACTTGGGCCGGAGCGGAGCGTTGGCAGCCGGAGTCATGCTGGCCCTATCCCCGGCAATGCTCTACTTCAGCCGGTTTGGCCGGAATGACATCCTGATGGCCTTTTGGGCCACTGCCTTGCTAGTGTTGATGTGGCGGTACTTTCACGAAGGCAAAAACCGCTACCTTTACTTGGCGGCGGTGGTCCTGGCCTTCATGTTCGGCACCAAAGAAACGGCCTATATCGTAACCCTAATCTTTGGGGCCATAGCGTTCTTGCTGGCCCTCCCGCAACTGATACCTCTGGTGTTGGGAAGAGCCCGTCTTTGCGAGATGGCAGGGCCGGCGGCCTTCTTCTTGCTCCTCCTCACTCTCACCCTGCCGCAGTGGGTAGCCCTGGTCAGCCTGGCCCAAGATGCGCTTGGGCTGACCCTGGCCAATCGGGACGGAGTGGCAAGCGGCCTGGTGGGCGCCCCGCATTGGGCCGGACCCTCGGTGGCGCTGCCGTTGCCCGTTAACTGGGGATACGAGGTCCCGGCTTGGCTTCACGGTATGGTAGCGTTGGCGGTGGTCAGTGGACTGGGATGGTTGGCGAGCGGACGGGGCCTAACCATCAACTTGCTGGCCGTCGGCTGGGGAGCCCCACTGCTGGCCGGGGCCGCCGCCGTGATTGCCATCCTCCGTCCTTTTGGCGGTGCTTGGGAGTCGGACGCGGCCTTAGTAATAGACTTCTTGTTGGCCGCCGCCTTGGCCGGGGCGGCAATCGGGGTTCTGCGGGCCGCCAGACATCCTTGGCGGTCCGGGTTCTTTCTGCTAGCCGCGCCAGCCCAATTGGCGTTGCTCTATTGCTTCTTCTTGACCAACGCAGTGAACGTCGACGCCATGGTTCAAGGCGTGCTGCCCACCGGCATATCGGTGGACACCTCGTCTCCGGTTCAAAACGGGAATGCGGTCCCGGTGAATTACTTGGTGGCGGGTGGGCTACTGTTGGCAGGGCTCAACCTATCGGCATATTTGGGAGTCCGGTGGTGGGGCGGCCGGTGGTTACTGCTGGCGGGTATCTTCTACCTGGCTTGGGTCACCGTCTACACCACCGTGTTCACCAACATTTCCGGCATCTTCAGCGGGGTGTGGCAGGGCATGGGCTATTGGATCGCCCAACAAGACGTTGCCCGGGGGAACCAGCCTTGGTACTACTATTTCGTGGGCGTCTCCATTTACGAAGCATTGCCGTTGGTCTTCGGCATTGTCGGCGCTGTGTATTTCTGGCGAAGAGCGGACGTGTTCGGCCTAGTCTTGGTCTTTTGGGCGGCCCTTACCTTCATCGCATACACCGTGGCCAGCGAGAAAATGCCTTGGCTGTTGGTAAACATCACCCTGCCGCTGATATTGCTGGCCGCCAAGTACCTTGGTGAGCAAATAGAAAGAATTAGCTGGGGAGAGTTTATCCGGCGCGGCCAAGGGGTGTTGCTTCTATTCCCGGCTATCACGGTGGCCGCAGCGGTCTACCTGCTCTACGTCTACGCTGACCCTAGGACCGATTTTGCCGGCCCGCAATGGGCCCTCGCCTTCAGCACCGCATTGTTGGCCGCGACGTCCGCATACTTGCTCCGTTTGGCCGGGCCGCGAAACGGTGCTCCGTTGGTTGCTCTAGGCTTGGCCGGGTTACTGCTAGGGTTTGGGGTGGTGACGGCGGTCCGCGCCGCCTACACCTACGACGATTCCAACGCTGAAATGCTGGTTTACGCACAAGGCAGCAAGGACGTACCGGCCACCTATCACGTAATCGAGGAACAGATATTGAACCATACACCCTCTCCCAAAGCCGTAGATAGCGAAGCCGGTAACAAAGAAGCCGTCAAAAGGGGAGCCGTCAAAGCGGACTACGAGATTTGGTACCCCTTCAACTGGTACGCCCGCAACGCCCAAAGAATGGGCGCTTGGTCCTTTACCTGTTTTAAGACCGAAGATGAAGAGGGCTGGAACTCCGGGTGCAGTCCGGTGGCGGAAGGCGACGAAGCTCAAGCCCTGCTGCTAAACACCGCTCATGGCGAGCGGGACGAAGCGGCGCTAGCCGAGTACCAGCGGGACGGGCCGCTACGAAACCTGCTGTGGTTCCACGAGGAAGCCTACCGTAGGCCCGGGGAAAACCGGCAACACGAGGGCTCGTTGTGGGGTATCAGGGGCCTGCCCGGCAAAGAGCAACTGACCAAGGACTTCAGCTATTTTAAGTCGGTAGCAAGCAGCCGCCAGTCGTGGTTCGACGCTCTGGACTATTTGCTTTACCGCAGGTTGGACGCAGACTGGTACAGCTCCCAGTATTACAGCTACCGGGCTCCTTAAGGCTACGGTAACTGTTCAGACTTGATACGTCATTGTTATGAAAATACCCAACCCGTCATTCCCGCCTGCGTGGGAATGACGGGTTGGGCGGCAGAATGTCCTTAGGGGATTAGCACTGGCATTGCGGATGCGGCTCTCAGTCAATTCGCCTCAGCAAGTCTAAACAGTTACGGGCGATGCTTTACCTTGTAGCTCCACAGGCTGCTCCCGTATACTGGCTTCTCCCATACCTTGGATTCTAACGTGAGTTCTTTAAGAGTAAGCCATTGCTAGCCCGCAACTGGCAATTTTGGCTTGGGCTGGGCATCAGTGTTCTGCTTCTCTTGGTCCTGCTGTATCAGGTGGACCTGTCGAAAGTCAAGGACGCCCTAGCCAGCGCCAACTACCTGTACGTTGCCCCGGCTATAGCCCTCTACTTTGTGGCGGTCTATTTCAGAGCGGTACGCTGGCGCTACCTGTTGGGGCCCCTGAGGGTGGTGCCGGTGGGCCGTTTGTACCCGGTGGTGGTAATCGGCTACTTGGCCAACAACCTGTTGCCAGCGCGCTTGGGGGAGTTGGTCCGCGCCTATTACCTAGCCAGACGGGAACCCATCAACGGCAGTTCGGCACTGGCCACTATCGCGGTGGAGCGGGTCTACGACGGCATCACGTTGCTGGCTTGGGCCGCCATAGCCGGGCCGGCGCTGCTCCTCATGGGAGAGTTCGACGGTAGCAGCGCCACCGCCAAGACCACCTGGCTGGTCTTGGCGGTGCTGGTGGTATCCTTGTTTGTCGCCGCACTGGTCTTCCTCACCTGCCTGGCCACGATTCCCCGGTTCATGCAATTCTTCGACGGCCTCTTAGGACTGCTGCCGGTCCGTTTTCGACCCCGAGCCCGGGCGTTGGTGCACACCTTCGTGGCGGGGCTCAGCGTCTTGAACTCGCCGGGCAAACACTTGGCCCTCTTTCTCTTTTCGATGCCTGTTTGGGCCTTTGAGGGTTCGATGTATTTCCTGGTTGGCTACTCCTTCGGCATTGAAGCCTACTTTGGCTCGTTGGGAGTGCTGGTCTTGGTGGCAATGTTGCTAACCGCCACCTCCAACCTGGCCACCTCGCTGCCCAGTTCCATTGGCGGCATCGGACCTTTCGAAGTGGTTGGCCAGCAGACCCTAATCGCCCTGGGCATGGGCAGTTCTTTGGCGGGAGCCTATGTCGGGTTCTTGCACTTGGTGGCGTTGTGGCTTCCGGTCAACCTAACCGGGTTGGTGCTTCTCTGGAAGCAAAACCTCTCCCTGAAGGGTTTGAGCCGGGAGGAGGCTCCCCCGCCCTTCGACTGCGCTCAGGATGAGCGGAGCAGAGCAGAGTCGAATCCCGACCCGATACCACAACCGGTCAGCGGATACCCTGGTGATGGGCCGTCGTGGACCTCTAAAGAGGACCTGTCTTGAGGGTAGGCATCATCGGCGGGGGGGCGGCGGGGCTGGCCGCCGCCTACGAACTGACCAAGCAGGGCCACTACGCCGAGGTCTTTGAAGCGGCCCCTTTCCTGGGCGGCCAAGCCTCCACCTTTCCCGTGGGCGGCGGCCAGTTGGAGCGGGGCTATCATCACCTGTTCGTCAGCGACGTCGACATAATCGAGTTGATCGAAGAACTGGGTTTGGGGCCCAAGCTGGCTTGGCTGGAGTCCAAGGTGGGCCTCTTCCACGGCGGCAAAATCTGGAACTTCAGCACTCCAATGGACCTGTTGCGCTTCAAACCCCTGTCCTTGGCCCAGCGTTTGCGGCTGGGGTTCTGGACCTTCATCCTGCAAAAGACCACCAATTGGAAAAAGTTCGAGAACATTACCGCCCAAGACTGGATTGTCCGGCGCATGGGGCGGGCTGCCTACGAAGTGATTTGGGAGCCCTTGCTGCGGGGGAAGTTCGGCGATTACTACGACCAAGTGAGCATGACCTGGCTGTGGGGCAAGATTTACTTGCGGGTGGCTTCCCGGGGGAAGGGACTACAAAAGGAGCGCTTGGGTTATCCAATGGGCAGCTTCGGCGAGGTGTTCGACACCTTAGGCCAGCGAATTACCGAGCAAGGGGGCGACATCCACCTTTCTTCGCTGGTCAGAAGGGTGGTGGTGGAAGAAGGTGCGGCCACTGGCCTGGAAGTGGCTCTATCGGGAGACGATTCAGCCGTCAAGCAATACGATGCGGTCATCGCCACCACGCCTTCCTATGTGTTCACCCGGTTGGCGCCATCGTTGCCCGACCACTACCGGGCGAAACTGGAAGAGGTCAGCTACTTGTCGGCGGTGCTGGTGGTCCTGGTCTTGGACCGGCCTCTATCCTCTAGGTACTGGATGAACATCGCCGACAATGACCTGCCCTTCGTGGGCCTCATCGAGCACACGAATATGATCGACAAATCCCTCTACGGTGGCCGCCACGTGGTCTATATCAGCAACTATCCCAGCCGGGAGAGCGAGCTGTACCGGAAGAGCGCCGATGAGCTATTTGAGGAGTTCGTTCCTCACTTGAAGAAGATCAATCCGGACTTCGACCCTTCCTGGGTGGTGGAGTACCACCACCACAAGGTGGATGGGGCTCAGCCGATAATCGGGGTCAATTACGGAGAGCGTATCCCGGACCACCGCACGCCCATCAAGGACCTGTACCTGGCTAACACTACTCAGATCTACCCGGAGGACCGAGGGACCAACTACTCGGTGCGCATGGGACGAAGGGTGGCCCAGATGGTCTTGGATGACGCGGGTATTGCAAATCCGGGTCTAAAGAGTAAGAATTGTTAGCGGCCCTTCGACTCCGCTCAGGGTGAGCGGAGCAGAGCGGAGCCGAACCCCTACAGGAGCAGACCGTGCCGAAGGAACTAAGCAACAAATCGCAGGCCCGGCCCTTCGACTGCGCTCAGGGTGAGCGGGAGTGGGTAACCGCTCCGGGTGAGCGGAGCAGAGCGGAGTCGAACCCCGACAAGCTCAGGGTGAGCGGAAGAGAGACCCGCCGCAGCTTCCTGGCCAAGCTGGGGCTAGGCGCGGCGGTCTTGGCGGCAGTATCCGCGTTGCCCTTTCTACGGCCAGGGAAAGGCCTTGGAAGTACCGAATCTTCCGGCGGTTTCCCCGGCGAGGATTCCATCTTTCACCCGGCCCAAGACCCCCGGCAAGACCCGCGCCGCCGCTAAAAGGGTGTGTGACAATTTCCCTCTCCCGGCGGGAGAGGGTTAGGGTGAGGGCGATTCCTGCTTTGGGCTGCGTTTGGATACTGTCAGCATTTCCCCTCATCCCTTCGGCAAGCTCAGCACAGGCCTAACCTTCTCCCCAAGGAGAAGGGATTTATCACACATGCTCTAAGCTGAGCGGGAAAGGCTCCGGGCAAGTTTGCGACTACTTCCACGCCCTAGGTTGGGCGCCTGAAACCGTTGGGGACCTGACATTATAAGGAGGCCGACCATGCCGCAGAGCAGGCTTACCGTAGGTAATGTGGACATATTGGTCCTGCACGATGCCGAGGCGGCGTTGCCGCTGAATCAGACCTTCCCCAACGTTTCGATGGAGCAGTGGGCCCCCTACCAGCAGCAGTATCCCGAGGCGTTCAACGGGTCCGAGAACCTGCGGGTGCACTTCGAATGTTACTTGGTGCGTTCTGAAGGCCAGACCATCCTGGTAGACACCGGACTGGGCAGCACCGCTTCTAACCCGGGCACTGTCGCCACCTTCGGCGGAGGCAACGACGGTCGCTTGCTGGAGGAACTTCAAGGGGCGGGCCTTCAAGCCGGCGATGTGAACACCGTTTTCCTATCCCACTTGCACCCGGACCATGTCGGCTGGAACCTGACGCCCAGTACCGGGGGGGCCGCCGCGACCTTCCCCAATGCCAGGTACGTGGCGCACCAAGCGGACTGGGACCTGTTCAAAGCCCCCAAGGACGAGGAGACCTTCGGCTTCCCCTTTTGGGAGGAGACGATCGGCCCTCTGGAACGATTGGGAATGATCGACCTTTTGACCGGTGAAAGGGCCCTGACCAGCGAGGTCACGGCCATACCGACGCCGGGACACACCCCCGGTTCCATCAGCCTAGCCGTAGTCTCGTCGGGCGAGCGGGCCTTGATCTTGGGTGACGTCTTCCACAATCCGGCCCAAGTAACCGAGACCGAGTGGGTCTTTAGCTTTGACGCCGACCCGGCTCTGGCAGTCCAGACTAGAGAGAGCATGGTGGACCGGGCCGAAGCGGAGAACGCCGCCATCGGGATTTGCCACACCGCCGGTTTCGGACGAGTGATGAGAGCGGAAGGCAGGCGCTATTGGCAGGCCGTCTAATTACAAACAACTAACGGCGGCCGAATTCCCGCTCCACTTGGTAGGAACTGATGTGGAGCATGGTGGGGCGTCCGTGGGGACAGGTGTGAGGGTTGTCCGCCAGTTCCAATTGCTCCAACAAACCCCGCATCTCGGCCTCAGCCAAGGGACTTCCGGCCCGGATGGCGCTGTGACAAGCGATGGTTGCCGCCAAGATGTCCTCTTGCTGGCGCACCACACCTTCGAAAGCGGCGGTGTCGAGCACGTCGATTAACGATTGCCCCGGGTCGTGGGTGGTCATGGCCGAGGGCACCGACCGCAGCAAGTAAGTGGCGCCTCCGAAGCCCTCCACCTGAAAGCCAAAGCTCGCCAGATTTTCCAGGTTGCTATTTAGCAGCTCGGCTTGGCTCGGGGTCAGTTCCAAGGTTACCGGTTGCAGCAGCGGCTGGGTTTCGGGCGTCTTGCTAGCGGACCGGAGAACAATCCGGTCAAACAGCACCCGTTCGTGGGCGGCGTGCTGGTCCACCAAGAACATGCCCTCGGGACCCTCGGCGACGATGTAAGTGAACTTGACCTGCCCAACCACCTTGAGGGTGGGCGCGGCCGGCCGAGGCTGGTGGTCAGTGGCTAGTGGCGAGTGGTCAGTGGCCGAGCTGCCGGTTGCTGGCCACTGACCACTGGACACTGGGCTGGGGGCAAAGAATGAAGTGGCTAGTGACGAGTGGCCGGTGGCCGGGCTGCCGGTTGCTGACCACTGGCTACTGGACACTAGGCGGGGCACCGGCGATTCGCTGACCACAGCGGCCCGGACAGCCCGCTGCACCGTCGAAAACACCTTACCTTCTTGGTGGAACCGGACTTCCCGCTTGGCAGGATGGGAATTCACGTCCACATCCTCATAGGGCAAAGTCAGGTTGACCGCCGTCAAGGGGTACCGTTTCTCCGGCAACAGTCCGTGGTAGGCTTGCTCCACACAGTAGGCCAACATCCGGCTCTGGACCCAACGGCGGTTCACAAAAAAGGTCATGTAGGACCGGTTGCCCCGGTGCAGGTTGGGCGGACTGACGAATCCGTCTACCCGTAACCCGGGGTACGTGGAGCCGGTTTCCGGGTTCTCGCCCTGCACTTCCAGCATGGCGGAAGCCGCTTCGGCGCCGTAGAGGGCCAGCAAAGTTTCTCGAGGCTTACCGTTGCCCGGCGTGGAAAGAGTTGGGCGGCCGTCGGTCACCAGTTGGAAGCGGACCCAAGGATAAGCCAGGGAGTACCGGGAGACCAGTTCCTGCACCCGGGCGGCTTCGGCGGAGTTGGACTTGAGGAACTTGCGTCTGGCTGGCAAGTTGCCGAACAGGTCGGCCACCTCCACCGTGGCTCCGGGGGCGCAACCGTGGGCGCCGGAGCGCACTACTTCACCCCAGTGCAAGACTATTTGATACCCTCCGGCAGCCTCCCGGGTCCGGGTAGTCATGGTCAAGTGGGACGCGGCGGCGATGCTGGGCAGGGCCTCGCCGCGAAATCCCAGGGTTGCCACCGCTCCCAGTTGGTCCTCATGGTCCAGCTTGCTGGTGGCGTGCCGTTGGAACGCCAGTTCCACCTCGGATGCCGGGATCCCCAGGCCGTCATCGGTCACCCGCAGTTGGTCTACCCCGCCAGCGGCTATTTCCGCCACAATGTGGGAGGCCCCGGCGTCTAAGGAGTTCTCGACCAGTTCTTTGACCACCGACGCCGGGCGTTCCACGACCTCGCCGGCGGCGATTTTTGAGGCCAGGCCGGGAGGGAGTACCTTAATCGGCATACCGCTCCCCTAGAACAGCGGGATTTTGGTGCCCTTGGCCCGGTACTGCTTGTCCTCCGAGGAGCCGCTTTGGACGAAGTCGCAAACGATGCGGTAGATGCGGGCCATCTCTTCGTCGAAGCTGCGCTTGAAGAAGTATGGAGGGACCCAAACACCCCCGAAGGCAGCGACCACCTCGGGGTAATCGTCGATCACAAACTCCGGCTCGAAGGGTACTCCCAACTCCTCCAGCCGCTCGTGGAAATGGTGCGTCGGTTTCTCGTAGACACCGCTGACCAAAGGGGTCAACTCGTGCTTTTCGACCACTTCCCATCGCTCTCCCATCCCCGACCAGATATAGATCTCGTGGTTGTCACTGATTAGTTTCTCCAGGGTCTCCTTGGTGCCGGGCCGAAGGCTATCGTCCAGCCCCAAGATGGTGTAGTCAACGTCGAAGAATATCTTCATGCCAAAGCAGCCTCCACCGCCTTGATGCTAGCCCCGACTATGAGCCGGTCTCCCATGCGTATCAGGGGACGGCGCACCAGACGTGGTTCCTTGAGCATCAGGTCCAACATCTCGGCTTCGGAAAGGTCTTGGCCCGCCAGACCCATCTTTTTCAAGCTGGGGCTGCGGCGGGCAAATAGCTGCTCCAAGCCCACACCCTCGGCCAGCCCCCGGATTTCCGCCTCGGTAAATTCGTCCTTGAAGAAGTCCCGCTCCTCCAGTTCAACGCCATTTTGTAAGAGCAACTCCCTTACTTTTCGGCAAGACGATCAACGGGGCCACCAGTACAATTCGGCTTTATTAGTCAAGACACCTCCTGGGTCGCCGGATGGGGACAGGATGTGTTGCGCCTATTCTAAGGGGCGCCAGCCTTACTGACCACTGTCCACTAGCTACTGTTCACTGGTATCTATAGGGCCTCGCCCCCGTCGTGAGCTTTTCGCTGTAGATCGTACAGAATGTTTATCGCTTCCAGCGGGGTAAGGTTTGGAATGTCCAATCCTCGGATCTCCTCCGCCAAAGGTTGGTCCGGGCTAAACAAAGGCATCTGCCGCGCCGGGTCTCCTGATCTGGTCGAAGGGCGGGAGCGCCGGCTTCCCGTTTTCTTTCCGGCGCTAGCCCCGCGCTCCAGATCGTCCAACACCTCCCAAGCCCGGTTAATGACGCCCCGGGGCAGACCGGCCAACTGGGCCACGTGCACCCCGTAGCTCTTATCCGCGCCGCCGGGCACGATACGGTGCAGAAAGACCACTCGACCGGCCTCCTCGGCAACCGCAACGTTGAGATTGCGAACCCCGGGGAGGGTACGGGCCAGTTCGGTCAACTCGTGATAGTGGGTGGCGAACAGGGTCTTGCACCCCAAGCGGCTGTCGTTGTGCAGGTGCTCGACCACCGATCTGGCGATGGACAAGCCGTCGTAAGTGCTGGTGCCCCGGCCTATCTCATCGAGAATTACCAAAGAACGACTGGTGGCCTGGTTCAGGATTGCCGCGGTTTCGACCATCTCCACCATGAAGGTGGACTGACCGGCGGCCAGGTCGTCGTGCAGCCCGACCCGGGTGAAGACCCGGTCCACCAGCCCGATCTTGGCTTGCGTAGCCGGAACGTAGCTGCCGATTTGGGCCATCAAGATAATCAGGGCCACTTGGCGGATGAAGGTGGACTTCCCCGCCATGTTGGGACCGGTCAGCACTGCCACCCTGGCGTCCTCGGTGGACAGGTAGACGTCGTTGGGAACGAAAGCGCCGGGGTCCAAAGCCTGCTCCACCACCGGGTGTCGGCCCGCGGTTATGTCAATGCCGCCGCCGTAACTTAGCTGGGGCCGGACGTAGTTGTTGCGGACCGCCACCTCGGCCAGGCTGGTGAACACATCGACTTGGGCCACCGCCGCGGCCCGCTTGGCGACCGCCGGAGACGCGGCGGCGATTTGGCGGCAGACCTGCCGGTAGATGGCCTGCTCCAACTCTTCCAACCGTTCCCGGGCGTTCAATACCAACGATTCGTACTCCTTAAGCTCGGGGATGATGTACCGCTCGGCGTTGACCAAGGTCTGGCGGCGAATGTAGTCGTCGGGCACCAGAGACGCGCTGGACTTGGTGACCTCGATGTAGTAGCCGAAAACCTGGTTGTAACCGACCCGCAAATTTCTTATCCCGGTGCGGTCCCGTTCCTTCTGTTCCAACCCGGCGATAAAACCCCTAGCGTCCCGGGAGGCCCGCTTAAGCTCGTCCAACTCTGCCGAGAAGCCGTCGCGAATTACGTTACCCTCGCCCACCTCACCAGCTGGCTCCTGGGCAATCGCCCCATCGATCAACTGCACCAAGTCCGGCAACGGTGCCAGTTGCCCGGCCAACCAAGCCACGGGTTCGTTTCCGCCCAGTTGCCTGACCTCGGCCTGGGGGCCGACCGGCTCATCCGACCCGGCGGAAAATCCTCCCAGTTCCTCCATCAGTCCCGGCAGCGCCTCCAGCCCCGCCTGTAGCGACTTAAGCTCCCGGGGGGGCACGACTCCGGCGCTCACCCGGCCTTGGATGCGCTCCAAGTCGGGAATGCGCGACAAGAGGACCGATACCTTGGCCCGGCGGAAACCGTCGCCGAAAAAGTAGCTGACCGCGTCCAATCGCTGCTCCAACTTGGGCAAGTCCAACAACGGTTGCCCTAACCACTGGCGCAGCAGACGCCCGCCCATCGCGGTCTTGGTGAGGTCGAGGGTGGCCCGCAAGGAGAAGTCTTTACTCGCGTTGCCACCACCGGAAAACAGCTCCAGGTTGCGGCGGGTCTGGGAATCCAGGCTCATGAACTTGGCGGTGGAGTAGGCAGCTAAGTTGGACAGTTGGGGTTTCCCGGTCTTCTGGGTGGCGGCAAGGTAGTCAATCACGGCCCCCGCCGCGCAAACAGCCAAGGGCATCCCCTCGACGCCAAAGGACTCCAAGGACAATATTTCGTAGTGGGACAATAGGGCTTGGCGGGCCGCGTCACCGTCGAATACTGCCGGGTCAACTTGGGTGACCCGGCGTACCTGCCCGGCGGGACTGGGAGGCAGCCACGGCGGCGCCTCCCCCAAGCTCTCAGGGTCCGCCAGAGGCGGGTCCGAGTCCCTGGGGACCAATACTTCGGTCGGAGAAATGCGCTCTAATTCCAGGCCCAGTTGAGAGATGTCCAATTGGACCGCCGCGAAGGCTCCGGTGCTGATGTCAACGTAGGCCAGCCCGGCTTGGCCTCCGGCAGGTTGGTCTCCGCCCCCGTCAGAAAAAAGACAGCGGCCAGGCGCCCTGTCAGAGAAAACGACGGCGGCCAGGAAGTTGTTGGTTACTTGGTCCAGCAGCCCCGACTCTAAGACCGTACCGGGAGTCACCACCCGGACTACATCCCGTTCCACCAAGCCCCGGGAGGCGGAGGGGTGGGTGAGCTGCTCGCAGATCGCCACTTGGTGTCCCTTCTTTACCAGGCGGGCCAAGTAGTTTTCCAAGGAGTGGGCCGGGACTCCGGCCATGGGGACCCGCTGGTCCTTCCCCATGTTCCGGGAAGTGAGGGTGATTTCCAGCTCTTGGGAAGCGAGGCGGGCGTCGTCGTCAAAAGTCTCGTAGAAATCGCCCAACCTAAATAGGACGATGGCATCGGGGTAGGAGTGTTTGATCTTTAGGTACTGACGGCGAATCGGCGTCATTGCCAGTTTCTAGTAGCCAGTTTCCGGTGGTCAGTGATCAGGCCCACCGCCACTATCCACTGATCACTCGTTATTCTTTCCAGAACCGCTCTTCCTTGAACATCCAACCTTCCGGCACCACCCGGCGCCGCACGTCTTCGATCATCCCGGGGTGGCCGCAAGTGTAGACCATGGTGTCATCCTGAGGCAGGTCGAACTTTTCCAGGTACTCATCAACAATGGCATTCACCCGTCCCTTGGCGCCTTGCCATCCCGCGTTGCGTTCCTCGTTGGGACGGCTCACGGTAGGGACGAACTCCAAAAGCTCCGGGTGGGTGATGGCCAAGTCACTCAGTTCTTGGCCGTAGGTCAACTCGTCTTGGTAGCTGGCTCCCAATAATACATAGAAGCGGTGCCCTTGCAGCCCTTCCATGTGAAAACTGCGAAGCATACTTATTGAGGGGGCCACCCCGGTAACCGTAGCCACCATGAAGTGATGATGCACCCGTTCTTCCAAAGTAAACAGCCCTTTGGGCCGGGGCCGGATGGACATAGCGTCGCCAATTTCCATCTTGTGCATCAAGGGGGTCAGTTCACCGTCGGGGACCAATTCCACGAAGATCTCCAAAAAGGGCTCGTGGGGCGCTGAGGCAATGGAGTAGGCCCGCTCAATGCCGTTGAGCCCAAGGGTACAATACTGTCCGGGCTTGAACCGGAACGGCCCTTCCTCCGGCTCCAGTCTAATAACCCAGAGGTCTTCGGTGACATCCCGGCGCTCGGTCAAGACGGCTTTAGACCAGCCGGGGTTGGGCTGGGCCCTCGGAGTCTTCAGTCTGGCCCCAGTGAAGTTAGGCCGCAGGTCTTCCACCATGCTCGCACCTTGTCCTTTAATCTAGTGTTCAGTGGCCAGTGATCACTGTCCACTAGCCACCGGCCGCTATCTTTTGGATGCGGGCTGCACGGATGGGCAGCCCCGGCAACCTGGAGGCCGGGACCATATCCTGGCTGGCCTCCAGGTTGGAAGCCAACTGGCCGAACAACGAGGTCGTCGCGATAACACCGGGCGGCACCGAGGCCCCGATCCGGGCGCGGCCCATCAAGCGGCTTCCTCTGGTCAGGACTTCCACTTCGTCGCCTTCCTGGATTTGCCAGGACGCCGCGTCGCCGGGGTTAAGCTCCACTAGCTCTTCCCGAACGATCTGGTTGCGCTTTCCCTTGACCACCTGAAAGTCCCGGCCCAGTTGCTGCAACACCCGGCCCGGCACCAGCCACCAAGGATAGTCCGGGTCCGCCGTCTGCTCGGCAACCCGGAACTGGGGTGTTTCTACCTCGGCTTTTCCAGCTAAGTCAGGAATACGGGGGAAGCCGCTGGAGTACAACGTAGCTGTCCCGGGGGCGTCTTGGGCCGGGCAAGGCCACTGGATCCCCCGGTGTTCCTTGCTGGAATACAAGACCTGGGTAGGCTGCGGGCTGTCCAACCTGGTCCGTAATACCAGCCCACCCTCCCGTTCCAAACGCCGGTAGGAGACCCCGGCGTATTGGGGCGCCAAGCTGGCGATCTCCTCCATGACTTCGGCGGCAGACCCGTGATGGAAGCCCTGGGCCGCCATCCGTTGCCCCAACTGGCCAATGACCCAGCCTTCCGGCCGCGGCCCCTTCTCAATCAGGGCCGGGTTGTTCTCCCAAACCGGGGAGGACCGCTGGATACGGCGCTCCAAGTTGGTGAAGGTGCCTTCTTTCTCGGCAAAGGTGGAGCGGGGCAACACTACTTCGGCCTGTTGGGCCGGGGCCGACAGGAAGGTGTCCAGCACCACCAAGAATTCCGGGGCCGCCAAAGCGGCTAGCCCGTCGCCCAAGAGGCCGTTTTCGAAGTTGATGCTATCGCCGACCAGAAGCATCGCTTTTATCCGGCCGTCCATCGCGCCCTGCAAGGCGTCGGCGACGCCTTGCCCCGGCGCGGCGGGCAGCGGACTTCCCCAAGCCGACTCGAACCTTTGGCGGTCCTCATCATCGCCCACCTTGCCGTAACCCGGCAGCCGGTCGGGCAGGCAGCCCATGTCCCAAGCGCCCTGCTCGTTGGCCCCCTGACGCATGGGGTACAGCCCTGAGCCCGGCTTGCCCAAATTGCCTGTCACCAGGGTGAGATTTATGAGCGCCCTAACGCAGTCCCTTTGTATCTGGGCGGGAATGTTATCCAGCGCGTACACCAGTGCCGCCGACTCGGCTTGGCCGTAAAGCCGGGCGGCCTCGGTGATGTCCGCGGTAGATACACCGGTTTCCCGGGAAATCTGGTCTAGGTCCAGGCTTCTGAGGGCATAGAGAAGCGTCGCCGGGCTCTCGCAATTCTCCTCCAGCCACTCAGCCTTCTCCAGACCCTGGTCTATCAACGCTCTCAATATACCGCCCAGCAACAAAAGCTCGGCGCCGGGCGCCGGGCGGAGCCAGACCTTGGCATACCGGGTCAACTCGACCTCCCGGGAGTCTATCACCACCAAGTCGGTGGACTTCTTAGCCGCCCGTTTGATCGGCACCCCGACCACATTATGTTCTTCGGTCAGGTTGGAGTTGAACACCAAGATACAGCCGGAGTTTTCCAAGTCCCAAATCGGGTTGGTAGCCGCCGCGTAACCCAACGACCGTTCCAACCCCAGGACCAACTCCGGCTGTAGATTCGATGTTTGGTCGATGTTGTTGGACTGCATGACTACGCGGGCGAATTTCTGGGCCAGATACTGCTCCTCATTGGTGCTGTCGGGGGCCGTGAGTAAGGCAAACTCCTCGCCCCGGTATTGGGCCAGCCTGGCGGAAACGTAGTCTAGGGCCTCTTCCCAAGTTGACTCCTGAAGCACTCCGTCGCGGCGCACCAAGGGCGTTTGCAGCCGGCCCTTGCCGTTGATGAACTCCAGACCGAACTTACCCCGGAAGCAGGCTTGACCCCGGTTGGCCGGTGCGTTCAATTCGGGCACCGCGCGGATGTAGCGGTCCGAGCCGCTCACCTCCAGGTTGAGCTGGCAGCCCACCGGGCAGTGGGGGCAAACGACCCGCTGGGTGCGGGCGGGCTTGTCCCACTTGTGGTCGGTCTCGACCAGCGCCCCCACGGGACAAACGTCGATGCAGGCGCCGCAGAACTCGCAACCGGACTCCAAGAGCGAGGTGCCAAAGGAGGTGCCCACCAGGGCCGCGCCGCCTCGGTCCACGAAGCAGATGGCATCGTCCCCGCGCAGTTCCTCGCAGGCGCGGACACACCGACCGCAAACGATGCAGAGATTGTAGTCCCGGTCATAAAAGGGGTCGCCCAATTCCAAGGGTATGTTCCGGTATTTGTACTCTAAAGGCGACTCCAAGCCGACGCCCAAGTAGCGGACGGTGTCTTTTAGCTCGCAGCGCTCGTTCTTCGGACAAGTGACGCAACGGTCATTGACTGATACGTGGCGCAAGCAAACGTCGGTGGGCCCGCAAAGATCGATGCGGTGACAAGTAAGGCAGCCGTTGGGGTGCTCGGCCACCAGCATCTCCATCACCGAGCGCCTTAGCGCTTGCACGTCGTCGGCCTCGTTGCGGACCTTCATGCCGTCCTGCACCGGCAAGGCGCAAGAGGCCGGGAAACCGCGGCCGCCTTCCACGCCAACCACGCACATGCGGCAAGCGGCAAAGGTCTTCATGCCTGGGTGGTAGCACAAGTAAGGGATAAAAACGCCAGACTCGATGGCGGCTTCCAAGACCATTTTACCGGGCTGGGTCTTAACCTCCACACCATCAAAGCTTATGGTTATTTCATCGGCCATTATTCTTGCTCCGCCTTCGAGTGGTTAGTGGCTAGTCACTGACCACTAGCCACTGGTCTTGGTTACCTTCGGCCCAGGGTTGGCGAGAATCTGGGGCCTAAGCAGCGCCCCGTGGGGCACTTCCGGTCCAAAATGTGAGTCTCAAACTCACCGCCGAAGTGGCGCAGGGCCGAAGCCACCGGATTGAACCCCAACTGGCCGTGGCCGCAGAGGGACCCGGCTTGCATGTTTTCTCCAACCTGGCGCATTAGCTGCAAGTCTTCGGGGACTCCTTCCAAGCGGCAGATACGTTCCAAGACTTCCAACAAGTGGCTCATTCCCATGCGGCAGGGAAAGCATTTGCCGCACGACTCGAACTGGCAAAAAGCAATTAAAGCGCGGGTGAGATCGACCACACAAGTGTCTTCGTCGGCGGCGATGATGCCGCCGGAACCCAGGATGGCCCCGGCGTTTCGCAACACCTCGAAGTCCAAGACTATGTCCACGCTATCCGCGCCCAAGACGCCGCCCAACGGCCCTCCGGTCTGCACCAGTTTCAATTCCTTGCCGCCGGGGACTCCGCCGCCGGCTTGGTAGAGCACGTCTTTCAGATTGGTGCCCAGAGGCACCTCCAGCATACCGGTGTAGTTGAGGGCGCCCGAGAGGCACAGGATAGCGGTGCCGGTGCTCTGCTCGTGGCCGATGCCAGCAAACCACTCGCCGCCCCGGGATACAATCTCCGGGACGTAGGCCAAGGTCTTGACGTTGTTGATGTTGGTTGGCTTACCGAAGAGGCCGGACTGGGCCGGAAAGGGGGGCCTAAACCGCGGCATGGCCCGCTTACCCTCGATGGCCTCCATCAGGCCGCTTTCTTCCCCGGCGACGTAGGAATCGCCGGTCAAAGCGACCTCTACCTGGAAACTGAAGTCCGAGCCAAGGATGTTGGGGCCCAGTAGGCCCAGTTCTTGGGCTTGGCGCACCGCGGCGCGGCACCTATCGATGGGGCCGTCGTGCCCATGGCGGATGAAGATATAACCATAGTTGGCGCCAGTGGCGTAACCGGCCAGGATGATCCCCTCAACCAAGGTGTGCGGGTCGCTTTCCAGGATCGCTTTATCGTTGAAAGCGCCGGGGTCGCCTTCCTCGCAGTTGCAAAGAATGTACTTCTCGGCAGCGTTGGACCCGGCCAGAAACCGCCACTTGGTGCCGGTGGAGAAAGCGGCGCCGCCGCGGCCGCGCAGACCGGAACCGGCCACTTGGTCTAGGGTTTCTTGGGGTGTCATCTCCGTCAGGGCCTTTTCCAAGGCCCGGTAGCCGCCGTTGGCGATGTATTGATAGATGTCCAAAGGGTCGATGGTGCCAGCATTCCGGAGTGCAATCCTAGTTTCCAAGGCCCGCATGGGGTGCTGGTTTAAATCGGGAATGTTCGAGGCCGGCCCTTGGTCTCCCCCTTGGTATCCATTGACAGCATCGGCCTCTCCGAGATAGCCAAGGGCCAAGTCTGCCACCGGAGCGCCCTCGGCCACATGAGAGGCGACTATTTGCCGGGCAGTGTCGGGAGTTACGTTCCGGTAAAAAATCCTGGGTCCCCCGGGCGTTTGCACGTCCACCAGCGGCTCAGCAAAGCAAAGCCCCAAGCAACCCACCTGGCTAACCTGGGCGGCTATGCCGTGTTCTGCCAAGGCACTGTCCAAGGCGGCCGTGACCGCATCACAGCCGGCCGCCTTGCCGCACATAGCGCTGCCGACCCTAATCCAAGCGCGGCCGCCAGCGGCCAGTTCTTGCCAGCGGGTGTCGGCGTCAGCGGCGATTTCTTGAAAACTGCGGGGCATCGTATGTTTTCACCCAACCCAATAGCGCTGTGGGACAATCATTTTACTGATACGTGAATAAGTTTCTAAACTGTCCCCTACCCTGTCATTCCGGCGAAGGCCGGAATCTAGGACCGTTCTCCGCCAGCTAAGCCTGTCCTGAGCTTGTCGAAGGGTTCTTTGTCCTCAGAATTTCTGAATTCCGGCTCAAGGCCAGCCCTTCGACAAGCTCAGGAGACGAGGACTGGTCTAGGTAATTGTTCACGCATCAGTAATAAGCGGAGACAGCACAGGAACCACTGGTCGCTAGCCACTTTATTACCCGGGCTTGGGGTGCGGGCCGGCCACGAGGGCGGCCACCCGAGAGCGGGCTTCATCGGGGGAGACCCGGCCCACCAATTGATGGTCAATGGACATGACCGGGGCTTGGGCGCAAGCGCCAAGACAGGTGTTCAACCGCACTGACAGTATCCCGTCCGGAGTGTCCCCTTCACCTTCCAGTCCGGCGGCGTCCAGCACCGTAGCTATCAAGGGCATGGCGCCCACCAAGTGGCAAGACGACCCCCAGCAAAGTTCGACTCGATGTTGGCATGGTGGTTCAAACCGGAAGTTGGGATAGAATGACGCCACCGCCCACACATCGTTTATGGTGGAGCCGGTGAACGCAGCCACCTCTTGCACCGCTTCTTTGGGGATATAGCCCAGCTCGTCTTCGACGGCCAGCAAGGATGATAAAACGGTGACCGTCGGCTGGGTCTGGCCGGAGACGGCGTCCGTAATGCGTCGGTTCAGGCCATCCATGCCTCGGGCTCCTGATGAAGGTTAAGCCGGAGGGAATCAAGTTCGTGAATTTGGTAACAAGCAACTATAATCGTACCACACGGTTAGGCGGGGTTACAACGGAAATCTTCCTCGTGTAACTTTCAGATTTGAAGGGAATCCATGACCACCCAAGTTGGAGCGTGTGGAGACGAACGGGATGGAACTGGTAACTGTAGATTCAAGCATGATATACGCGGTGGGATACGACCACGAAACACAGGAGTTAGTAGTGGTGTTCAACAACGGCCGGACGTTTTGGTATCAAGATGTGCCGCCTAAGCTTGTCAGGACAAAGCCCATCGGGATTTGATGGCCGCCGGGTCAAAGGGCCAATTCATGCGCGATAACATCATTGATATGTACCCGTACCGGACATGTACCCGTACCGCCGGACCCGATAAAAAGCTGAAACAGGTTACTCTTAACAAAGGCCTTGTCCTCCCCGGGGTCTTTCCTCATTGGCCCTGCGAGCAGCCTATGGCCCACAATAAGACCGTTGACAATGCGCGGTGGACACTGATAACATCTCTTTGTTAAACATTTCACGAAACCCGCCATGAAGGGGAGTAGTAGGAGCATCCGGCCCCAGAGAGCCGGCGGCTGGTGTAAGCCGGTGACGGCGCTGCTCTGAACTCGCCCCGGAGCGACCGGCCTGAACTAAAGCCTTAACTGGATTCCCGCCTGCGCGGGTAAAGACGGTATAGGTCTTGGCTAGGGTGCGGCGGTTGACACCGTTAAAGGTCTCTGAGTTGTCTTGGTGAGTGGGCCCAGACTTCGCCCATTGACCAAGGAAAGAGGGTGGCACCGCGGGCATGTCCGCCCGTCCCTTACTAGGGACGGGTTTTTTTATTGGAATAAATCAGGGAGCTGATATGGAACTGAGCGGCGCGGAAATCGTTTGTGAAAGCCTACTCCAAGAAGGGGTCGAAGTGGTCTTTGGCCTCCCCGGCGGTGCGGTGTTGCCCTTGTACGGCGCGCTGGCCGGATACCCCAGCCTCCGCCACATCCTGGTCCGCCACGAGCAAGCGGCCGCCATGGCGGCCGACGGGTACGCCCGGGCCACCGGAAAAGTCGGCGTTTGCGCCGCTACCTCCGGTCCGGGAGCCACCAACCTGGTCACCGGCATTGCCAGCGCGATGATGGACTCGGTGCCCATAGTGGCTATCACCGGGCAGGTGCCCCGCCCGGCCATCGGGCGCGACGCCTTCCAAGAGACCGACGTTACCGGCATTACCCTGCCCATCACCAAGCACAACTACCTGGTGCTGGATGTGGCCGACATCGCACCGGCGATCAAAGAGGCCTTCCACATCGCCCGGACCGGCCGGCCGGGCCCGGTGTTGGTGGACATTCCCAAGGACGTGTTGCTGGACGAGCGGACCGAGTTCGTTTGGCCCGAGTCCGTGAGCCTGCCGGGCTACAACCCGCCGGGAGCCGCCGACCCGGCCCAAGTGTCGGCCGCGGCCAAGCTAATCAATGAGGCCCAAAGCCCCATAATCATGGCCGGTCACGGAGTCCTCATCTCCCACGCCTACGATGAGCTGCGGCAACTGGCGGAAAAGGCCCAAATACCGGTGGTGCCTACTCTGCTGGGCATCAGCTCCTTTCCCACCGGCCACTACTTGGACTTGGGTATGTCGGGAATGCACGGCATGGCCCACGCCAGCTTGGCTATCGATAAAGCCGACCTGCTCATTTCTTTGGGGATGCGCTTCGACGACCGTATCACCGGCCGGCTAAAGGACTTCGCGCCCAACGCCAAGATAGTCCACGTCGACGTAGACCCTTCCGAAGTGGACAAGAACGTCAAAGCCCACGCCCCGGTGGTCGGCGACTTGAAGGCGGTCTTGCAGCAGCTTATTCCGGAGGTCGAGCCCAACGTGCACCTAGACTGGCTGCGCTACGTCGACCGGCTGCGGACGGAACATCCTCCGGTGCAAATTCGCCACACCGAGGAACTGCTGCCCCAGTTCGTGCTGCGGGAGCTTTCCGACGTGACCAAGGGCGAGTCGATCATCGTGACCGGCGTGGGCCAACACCAGATGTGGGCCGCCCAGTATTGCGCCTTCTATGAACCCAACACGCTGATAACCTCCGGCGGCTTGGGCTCCATGGGGTTTGAGGTCCCGGCTGCTCTAGGGGCCAAGGTAGGGCGCCCGGACAAGACGGTCTGGTCCATAGCTGGCGACGGCGGTTTCCAGATGACCTTGTGCGACTTGGCGACCGCCGCCGAGAACAACATCGACGTGAAGTTCGCCATCCTCAACAACGGTTCCCTGGGAATGGTCCACCAGTGGCAGGACCTGTTCTACAAGAAAGACTATTTCGCCACGGTCTACTCCGGGAACCCCGACTTCGTGAAACTGGCCGAAGCCTATGGGATCACCGGCCTGCGAGTCACGGAGAAGGGCCAAGTGGCCGACGTTATTCAGCAGGCATTGGAGATACCCGGCCCCGTGGTGATCGACTTTGTCGTCAAGGATGACGAGAACGTCTACCCCATGATCCCGGCCGGCGAGTCGGTGAAAGAGATGCTGGAAGAACCGGTACCATAGTGAATAGTGGCTAGTGAATAGTGACCGGTGGTCAGTGGATAGCCGCTCCGCGTCGACCACTATCCACTAGCCACTGGCAACCGACCACTGAGACCACTGGGAAGAGGATATTAGACCAATGAACAAGGTTGCACAGCAACACACCATTGTGGCCTTGGTGGAGGACCGGCCGGGAGTCCTGACCCGCGTCGCCAGTCTGTTTCGCCGCCGGGGCTACAACATTGCCAGTTTGGCGGTGGGCAAAAGCGAACGGCCGGGCCTATCGCGCATGACCTTCGTGGTCACCGGCAACGAGGACACGGTATCCCAGGTAACCAAACAACTGGACAAGCTCATCGAGGTAGTCCGGGTCTCCAACATCTCCAGCGAGGAGATTGTCGTTAGGGAACTGGCCTTGGTCAAGGTCAACAGCAACCATGAGACGAGAGGCGAGATAGTCCAGATCGTTAACCTGTTCCGGGCCAGCATCGTCGACGTGGGTTCCCAGTCCATGGTCATCGAGGTCACCGGCGAAGAGGACAAGATTAACGCGTTGTACGGCTTGTTGGAGCCCTTTGGCATTCTGGAAATGCTGCGCACCGGCAGGGTGGCTATGGTCCGGGGCGGGACCGCGCCAACGGGCGAGTTAGTGACCGAGTTAGTTACACCGAGTTAGTTACAACGCAGGCATCGACCGGCCAAAGTTAGTCAGAAAGATAACGGAAATAGCCTTCGGCAAACCATCGGTTTAGGCCAAGGCAAACGGAGAATAGAACGATATGGTTAATGTGTATTACGACGGAGACGCGGACTTGGGGGTCTTGGCCGATAAGACTATCGGCATCGTGGGTTATGGCAGCCAAGGCCACGCCCACGCCCTGAACCTCAAGGACAACGGGCAGAACGTGGTCGTCGGTCTTTACCCCGGCAGTTCCAGCATCGCCACTGCGGAAGCGGCCGGCCTGCGGGTCGCCGAAGTGCCCGCAGTGGCGGCCGAGGCCGACGTGATCATGATGGTAATTCCCGACCACGTCCAGGGCCGCATCTACCGGGAGCAGATCGCCCCCAACCTCAAGCCGGGCAGCGCCTTTATGGTGGCCCACGGCTTCAGCATCCACTACCAGGAAATCGTCGTCCCGGACAACATGGACGTGATGATGGTCGCGCCCAAGGCCCCCGGCCACCGGATGCGCGAGTTGTTCGTCGAGGGCGTCGGCGTGCCGTCGCTGCTGGCGGTGCACCAAGACGCCACCGGCAACGCCAAGCAAATCGGCTTGGCCTATGCCAAGGGCATCGGCTGCACCGGCGCCGGCGTGCTGGAGACCACCATCAAGGACGAGACCGAGAGCGACCTGTTCGGCGAGCAGTCGATTCTCTGCGGCGGGGTCACCGCCTTGGTCAACGCCGCCTTCGAGACCCTGGTAGAGGCGGGCTACCCCCAGGAAATCGCCTACTTCGAGTGCCTGCACGAACTCAAGATGATCGTCGACCTGATGTACCAAGGCGGGCACAACTACATGCACTTCTCGGTGAGCGACACCGCCGAGTACGGCTCCCTCAGCCGCCGCAACCGCATCATTGACGAGCACGTGCGCGAGAACATGCGGGGCATTCTCAAAGAAATCCAAGACGGCACCTTCGCCCGCGAGTGGATCGCCGAGAACGACGAGGGCCGCCCCCGGTTCATCCCGATGCGCGAGGCCGCCCAGAACGCGCCCATCGAAGGCATCGGCAAGGAACTGCGGGCCATGATGCCCTGGATGGACCCGAAGTAGTGGGCCGCGGTCACCCTAGAGAAAGCTGTGTGCGCCCTGTGGTTTAAACATGTAGTTCCATTTTGACAACCACCGCGACAGACACGCCCGACGGTGAAAGCCTAGCTCGCCTGGAGGTCAGGGTCGAGCATCTCGAGTTGCAAAATTCGGAGATTCACCAGGATATTCGCGCCCTGCGGACCGAGCATCGAGAGGATTTCCAGCGCCTCCAAGAGAGCATCCAACGGTTGGAGTCACAACAACAACACAGCTTTCTAATTTTGCAGACCCAATTGGACGCCCAACGGTCAAGGGCCGATAGACAGTTTCTGTGGATACTGGGAATCGTCATCACAATGTGGGTCTCAGCCATCGCATTGGGGGCCACGGCGGCGGTGAACCTGTCGAACCGATTGGGAGGATAAGACCGGCGCCCCCGGCGCCGTGGATGGACCCGAAGTAGCGGCTGGTGACCGTTGATCAGCGCCGGGTAGAGGGAACCCCCCTTAGGAGGTAGCGCGATGGCTATGCGGAACAAGCAGAGCATGATCGATACTCGTTGGCAGGAGCTGCAGCCGGGCTGGGGGCCGAAAGAGCACGACGGCGAGCACAAGATTCTCCACGACGTGCTGCAGGACGACGAGAATATTGAGGCGCTGGTGGGTTGCGTCTGGGGCCCGGAGAACGTCTTCCACGCGAACGCCAACCGGTGGGACAAGATGAGGCAGTACAACGGCATAGCTGTAGTAACCGGACGCCGGGTCGTTTTGGTAAGCAGGAAGGGCCTGAACAAGCTCACCACCGAAATGCCGCTGCATAACATGGAATCGGTGGAAGTGGACGGCGAGGGCGAGGTGACCCTCACGGGGCGGAGCTACAGCAATTGGGCCGGCGCCGCCGTCGCCGGGGCCTTCAAGATGCGGGATGTACAGGACGGCTACGCCCGGAATTTCGCCGACCGGGTTCGGGAAGTCCAAGCCGCGCCGCCCCCGCCGCCGGTGCCCGCCTGGTCTTCGACATCGCCCGGGACCCCCGTCGCACCGCTCCCGACGGTCGGCCACGCCGGAATGAGCAAGGCGGAGCGGATCGACGCCCAGTGGCGGGAGCGCTCCACCATGTGGGGCCGGAACAACCCCAGCGTGCTAGAGCGCCTCATATCGGGGCTGTTCAGCAGCTTCAGCGGCGAGAATATCACCACCTATCCCGGCGAACTCCGTATCCTCCAAGAGGTCCTGGAAGACGATGAGAACATCGAGTACTGGATGGGCGGACGCTGGGGCGACGCCACGGAGTTCAACACCCTGGGAGATGCGGTCTTCCGCGCGCTCGGCGGAGTGGGGGGCCATGAATTCGGCGTCCACAATGGAGTCGTCGTGGCCACCGACCGGCGCATTCTCATGCTGAACTCCGGCATGGTGATGAAGGACGTGGTGGAGGTCCCCTACGAGGGCTTGCAGGTGGACTACAACGAGGGGATGGTCTGTTCAGGCCTGAAGTTCTCCGGCAGCACCACCGAGGACTACGCCTACTACCTCGACCACAACGGCAAGCGGCACATCAAGAGCCGGGCTAGGCCGCTGTTCGAATGCGTGCTCCGGCGGGCCAACACGGCGCCAAACGCGGCTGAGGAATAGCCGCTTCCGCGCCGGAAGGCAGGGGCCGCGGACATAGATGGCAAACAAAGAGGAAATCAACCGCATTGACGCCCAATGGCGGGAGGGTGGCAGGGCTGGGGCCAGAAAGACCACAACGGCATAGCCGTTGACCGGGTCTGCTTAGCCTGCGGCATCAGGGCAGAAAAGGTTTCAGGTTGCGTTTATGACAACCACTACACGGAAACACCTGACGGCGAAAGGCTGGCTCGCTTGGAAATCAGAGTCGAACACGTCGAGCGGGCAGTAGAGGACATCAGAAACGACATCCGAGACCTCCGGCCCGAGATGGAGAGAAACTTTCTGTGGACTGTTGGGATCATAATCACGACGTGGGTTTCCTTGATGATTACCATAGTGGTCAAATAGTGACAACTCCGCATTAGCCGTCGGCATCTGAGCAGAAAGTGGTCTAGGAACGGGCTTGACTACTACCACAATTGAAACGCCAGACGGGGAGAGATTGGCCCGGTTAGAGCTCCGGGTCGAGCATCTTGAACTGCAAAATACGGAGATTCGAGCGGACATCCGCGACATTCGGGAGGACATTCGCGGCCTGCGAACGGAAGTCCGTGAGAGTATTCAGGGGTTGCGGACGGAGTTCCGGCAGGAGATGGGTGCCCAACGCTCCAGGTCTGACAGGCAATTCCTGTGGACTCTGGGAATTATTATCACGATGTGGGTTTCTCTGGTCGTGATGTGGATAACGTCGATGCTCACCATACTGAATAGACTGGGAGAATAGGAGCAAAATCTGATGCTGCGGGAGAAGTTGAGTGTAGTTCACCGTCGCACGCTGGTCCTGGCCGGGCTGGGTGCGGTGGACTACGTGACCCTGCCGGGCCTTAGTGATTAGTGTCTAGTGGGGTTCGACTCCACTCTGCTCCGCTCACCCTGAGCGGAGTCGAAGGGGCCACCTCACTAACCACACTGATCACCGTCCACTGACAAATGACAACCGACAACTGAGGAAAGGATATGGCTGACAACAAAGTGCTTTTTTTGGACACCACCCTCCGGGATGGAGAACAGTCTGCCGGCATCGGCATGACGGCAGACGAAAAGATGGAGATCGCCAAGCAACTCCATCGGATGAAGGTCGACATTATCGAGGCCGGGTTCGCCGCCAGCTCCCCCGGCGATTTTCAAGCGGTTAGCAACATTGCCCGGGAGGTCAAGGGGCCCATCATCGCCTCGCTGGCCCGGGCCCACCCCAACGACGTGGACCAAGCCTGGGAGGCGGTTAAACATTCGGAGTCGCCCCGCATCCACGTTTTTCTTTCCTCTTCCGAGATTCACCAAATGCACCAACTCCGCAAGAACCGGGAAGAGGTCATGGAGATGGCGGTGAACATGGTGGAGCGGGCCAAGGGCTACTGCTCCGACGTGGAATTCTCCCCCATGGACGCCACCCGCACCAATAAAGAGTACCTGTTCCACATGCTGGAAGAGGTCATCCGGGCTGGTGCCACCACCATCAACATCGCCGACACGGTGGGTTACGCCATTCCCTCGGCCGGGGACTTCGTCCGGCTGTTGAACGAGATTCAAGAGAAAGTTCCTGGCATCGACCGGGTAGCCCTCAGCGTCCACTGCCACAACGACCTGGGCTTGGCGGTAGCCAACAGCTTGGCCGCGATAGAAGTGGGCGCCCGGCAAGTGGAAGGGTGTATCAACGGCATTGGCGAGCGGGCCGGCAACGCCTCGTTGGAAGAGATCATCATGGCTCTGGACACCCGCAACGACTATTTTGGGGTGGACATGAGCGTGGACACTACCCAGATCTACCCGACTAGCCGTATGGTGAGCCGCATCACTGGCATGTCGGTGCAAGCCAACAAGGCCATCGTCGGCGAAAACGCTTTCCGCCACGCCTCGGGCATCCACCAAGACGGCGTGATCAAAAACCGGGCGACCTACGAAGTTATGGAGCCCCAGCGGGTGGGTGTGCCCGGCAACTCCTTGGTGTTGGGCAAGCTGAGCGGACGGGCCGGCCTGCAAGCCCGCTTGGAAGCCTTGGGCTATCATCTCTCCCGCGAGGAAATAAGCAACGTTTTTGAGTCCTTCAAAGTTCTGGCCGACAAGAAGCGGGAGGTTAACGACCAAGACTTGGAAATCCTGATGGACGAGGAGCGGCGGGAAGCCAGCGAGCCTATCTCCTACACCTTGGACCACGTCCAGTTCACTGGCGGCGACCACGACATTCCGACGGCCACGGTGCGCCTCATCGGACCCAACGAAGCGACGATTACCGACGCCTCCACCGGCAACGGCCCGGTAGATGCGGTGTGCAAAGCCATCGAGCGCGTGGTTGGGGTCCCCACCAAGCTGGTCGATTTCAACGTCCAGTCGGTTAGTGAAGGGGTCGACTCGATGGGCACCGTGACCATCAAGATCGAAAGCGGCGGCCAGTCCTACACCGGCCGGGGCGCTTCTACCGACATCATCGTCGCCAGCGCCAAAGCCTACCTTAGCGCCGTCAACCGCATGTTGGCCGCCGACGAGTCCTCGGTATTACCGGCGGTGGGGACTACTCCGGACTAGCAGGCAGTTGACGAAAGGCACGGAAAGCCGAAGGGGCGCATGGATGTGCGCCTCTTTTTCGTTGTTTTGACATTCGCCTAAAGCCGTTGGGCCAGGGTATCATTGCCATAATAGACTTATGATGGAACCAATAGAGGAGACAACCGTGTCAAGCAACTCGGATTGGGCGGAAAAGGTAGCTGTCCGAGGGGAAGCGATATACCAGGAGTATATCGAGCCTTTAGTAAATCCGCTCCACTACGGTAAGTTTGTGGTCATCGACATCGAGACAGGCGACTACGAAATAGACAAGCGCGACGCAGTGGCCACTAGAAGGCTGCGTGAACGCCGACCGGAAGCGATTACCTACGGCGTAAGAGTCGGTTTTTTAACTGCCTATCGTATGGGTGGCAGAAATTTGGTTTCCAGGCAATGATCACCGGAAGAGTTAACTGGCTCCTCGAAACAGCGGTAAACGTTCAGGTTCAAGATGCCGAAGGCAATTTTCATACTTTTCAATGCACTTTGGATACTGGGTACGATGGAGACGTAGTACTGCCGTCGGCCGCGATTGGGCGATTGAGCCTGGTTCCATCGGACAGCCGCCGTGTGACCCTTGCGAACGGCACTTCAGTATCCATGCCGTCCTACGACGCCAAGGTGTCTTGGCACGGGCAACTGGTAGAGGTAACAGTCCTTTCAAACCGAGGATGAGTCGATTATAGGCATGTCCCTTCTCGAAAACAGCACCGTAACACTGCAAGTCTGGGATGGCGGCGAGGTTCTCATCGAAGAGAGACCTACGAATCCCTGACCCCCACCACCATTTACACCAGCCGGAACTGAAACCCCTCACCCCCGGCGGGGCCGCGGCCATCCAAGTGCACTGCCGGGTAGCCCAACCGGCGCAGGTGGGCGGCCAAGTCGGGAAACCCGTTGACCGTGTAGACCTCTTTCGGTTGGACCCGATTTACGTAGTCAACCAGCTCGTTAAAGTCGGCGTGGTCGCTGTAGGGAAGGCTGGCGTCACCCCGGCGCCCCCAGGCGCCCCTACCTTGGGCCCAACCCGTTAGCTCCATCAACCGCAGGCCTCGGAAGTCCTTCAAGAGGCGTTGCGACGCCCGTCCCGGAGGACATACCAATATCTCTCCCTCGCTCCAACTGCCGTCGAAAGCCCGGTAGGGAGCCGGGAAGCTGACACCGCCCTGTTCGTAGATTCGGGCAATCCGGTATATGCTCTCTTCCGCAGCCACGTCGAACCCCTTCCCCAAGAGAAGGTGGAGAATCTCCTGGGCCTTGCCCAGCCGCCAACCCTGGACCACCGGCCTCTCTCCCCGGGAAAGCCAAGAGCGCAGGATTTGGCAGGCGGTGGCAAGCACCTGCTCCTGGGGTGGAAAAATGTACTCCGGTCTGCCGTAGGTAGCCTCGATAACCAAAACGTCGCAGGGGACCGGCTCCAGAGGTTCATTGGTTGGACTGGACCGTACTTTCAGGTCTCCGGTGTATAGCAGCTTCAGGCCGGTTGATTTTGACTGGACCAAGGCTTGGGCCGAACCGAGGCAATGACCGGCCGGGTAGAGAGTGATAACGTACTTGGATGTCTCGAGAGGTTCGTAATAGTCCAGCAGGACGGGACTGCACTTCTGCAAATACTCGCTCAGCAGCAGTCCCGTGTTGCGGGTGAGCACCGGCTGGGAATGCCGGGCGGTGTGGTCCGAGTGGGCGTGGGAAATTAGGCCGAATTCCCGGCGCCGCCGGGAATCCAACCACAAGTCCAATTCCGGAAGCAATACTCCCCGGTCGAATGCTACTTGCAAGCTGCTCCAGCCTTGACGACCCCTGCGGGAGCCTAGCGTAATACCGTCTCAGGGGCAACCTAACGTACCACTTTGGAGGCGGGGTCGAGCGACTGCTCCTTTGATCTTAGTCCGCCCAGCGGAAGCATCGCAAAGTATATCACGCCGTCAATGTATCGCCCGGTCAGGCGCCGGGCCCTAAACTTGCTCAGTGCCTGTCCCAAGCTTGTCGAAGGAATGAGCGGTTCGGGGGGCGCAAGGACGCAATGGCGCGAGGTTTTTCCTGTTTATTCCTTTGAACTTGAACGTGAACGCTGCCGGCGCTTTCGTGTGCCGCTAACCCTAAACGTTTTTCGACCCTTGCATCTCTGCGTCCTTGCGCCTTTGCGTTACCCCCTGTCCGCCCAGGATGGGCGGGATAGGGAGACCGACTGGTTCCGATTGGTTAGCGGGACGGTCGTCAGACGGGCCGGGCTGCGGTATAATCCGTCCGGCGTCAGCCCCCGAAATACGAGCCCTCCAACCTGGGAGGGCCGTAAGTTTGAAGGACCAGGAGGAAACATGCCAGGAAACATCGGCGACGTTGCGCCGGACTTTAAGCTTCCATCGGTGGAGCAAGGAGATATTACCCTCAGCCAGTACCAGGGTGAAAAGTTTGTGATTCTCTCTTTTCACGTGTTCGACTTCACCGCTGGTTGAACCAGCCAAGCGATGTCGTTCCGGCAGGCTTACAGCCGGTTCGAGGAAAAGAATGCCCAGGTCTTGGGCATAAGCTGCGATCAAATCAACGCCCACCGGGCGTGGTCTACGTCAATGGGAGGCTTGCCTTACCCCGAGTTGTCCGATTGGCACCCCAAGGGCAAAGTGACCACGGACTATGACCTGTGGAACGAAGAACGGGGCGCCAGCAACCGGGCCGTAATCGTGGTGGACAAAGAAGGTATTATTCGCTTCCGCCAGACCTATGAGCCGGGAGTGCTTCCCGACACCGAGGAGATTCTGGGGGTGGTGGACCAGTTGGGCTAGCTACTGAATTAAGTCACCAGCACTAGGCTCATCCCATAAACAAACGGCCACCCTCAATCGGGTGGCCGTTTGTTCGTTTCTCCTACAGGCGTTGGCTATGTGCTATCGACGCGCTCGATGGTGTAGTGCAAGGTGCCTCGGGGCACATTGACGGTTACCTCGTCACCCACCAGCCGGTCCAAGAGGGCTTGGCCCACCGGTGACGTAGTGGAGATTTTGCCGGAAGACGCATCCGCTTCTCTGACGTCCACCAGAGTATAGGTCAAGGTCTTCCCGGAGTTCAGGTCTTTAAAGGTCACCTTGGCCCCGACTACGGAGCGGCGGCTGGGCGGGGCCTGCCCCTTGCTCAATATCTGGGCGGTAGCCAAACTGGCTTCCAACTCCCGGATCCTCGATTCAATGATGCCTTGGCGTTCCTTGGCGGCGTCAAGGGGCGCGTTTTCCCGGAAGTCCTTATCCGCCATTGCTTGACGGATGTCCTCCACCACGTTGATCCGTTCTACTTTCAGGGCCTCTAATTGGGCCACCAGCCGGTCGTAACCTTCCTGGCTCAGTTGGGTGCCCTCCGAAGATGAACTGACCGTCGGCGAACCCTTGCGGGTGCTGTTGCGCCGCCCCCGGGGGAGCCGCAAGTGGGCGGCCAACCCATTCTGAATCCATCCCTCGTCTTTCCAGTAGCCGAGAAATGCCTTGACCGGACTCAAGCGTTGAATGGAGTCGACCCCGCCCAAGCCAATGTACTGAGCATAGTCCGCCACCTCGGCGGGGGTAACTTCCAAGACCGTCCTTTCCCGGCCGCACCAAGCCACGAAGCGTCCCACCTCCAAGTGGTCCACCGTCGCGCCCTTGCCATTTTTCTTGGCCGCCATGAACATGGTTAGAGCTTCCGACAGAGAAGGCATGGCGTGAGTTGACAACTCCCTTACCTCCAAAGGTTGACCCGAACGCGTTCTAGATGACCTTCGCTACGCATTTCGGATTTATATGGGGTTAAAGTTGACGAAAACCTGGAGAGATACGCCAAAACGTGTTGCCAAAATCGTGTTGAATGAAGCCAGTCTATCCTAAACTCCCGCCCATGTCGCCGGGCAACCCAGTAATGTTAGCAGTTTCCAGTCCGTATAGCAAACCGAATCATAAGCCGCTCATGGGGAGCCGGCGACCGGGCAACCACTAATAGGCCCTTGGTCACCCACTCCGGGCAACCGTTGTCGGCCGCCCCGCCAACCAGTGTATACTACCGAGCGAATAGCAGCGCATCGTTAGGAGGCCGCACATGAAAGCCATGCAGATCGACGAATACGGCGGACCCGAGGCTATGCAGTACCGGGACTTGCCCGACCCGACTCCGGGCGACGGGGAAGCAGTGGTGGACGTTCAAGCGGTAGGGGTGAACTTCACCGATACCTACAGCCGCGCCGGGGTAAATCCGGTGCCCCGGCTTCCTTGGGTAATCGGCGTGGAGGCCGCCGGAGTGGTCCGGTCCATCGGCCCCGGAGTGACCGAGGTCGCCGTGGGGGACGAGGTAGCTTTCAGTACGGTACCGGGTTGCTACGCCGAGCAGGTGGTGGCTCCAGCTTGGCGGCTGATTAAGCGCCCGGCGGGGCTGGACGCCCGAGCCGGAGCGGCGGCAATGCTCCAAGGAATGACGGCTCACTATCTCTGCTACTCCACTTACCCGGTGCAGCAAGGCGACCGGGTACTTATCCATGCTGGCGCCGGCGGCATGGGTCTGTTGCTGACTCAGATGGTGAAGCAGTTGGGCGGTCATGTGTTTACCACGGTTTCCACCGATGCCAAGGCGGAGCTTTCCCGTCAAGCGGGGGCCGACCAAGCCATCATTTATACCGAGCAGGACTTCGCCGAAGAGATTAAGAAAGCCACCGGGGGAGAAGGGGTGCAGGTAGCCTACGACTCGGTGGGTAAGACCACTTTTGACCAGAGCATTAGCTGCTTGGCCCGCCGGGGGTTCATGGTGCTGTACGGCGCCGCCAGTGGCGCTCCGCCTCCCATGGACCCTCGTATCTTGGGCAACGGGTCTTTGTTCCTTACCCGGCCCGGTCTGGGCGACTACACCGTGAACCGGGCGGAGTTGGAGCAGCGCTCCGGGGATGTATTGCGCTGGGTCCAGTCCGGTGAGCTAAAGCTGCGGGTGGAACACATCTTTGACTTGTCCGACGCCGCCGAAGCCCACCGGCAATTGGAGGGTAGAGCGACCACCGGGAAGGTGTTGCTGATCCCATAATTGTTGACCGATTTGGTCAACTTTCTATATAATTGGGCTCCGACCCTAGTAGCTAGCTCAACCACAGGAGATGTCATGGTTCAGGAAACGCTGAGCAAGGATACTGTCATAGAGGCTTTGAAGACCGTCTATGACCCGGAGATCCCGGTAAACATAGTGGACTTGGGTCTGGTGTACGATGTACAGGTCAGCGATACCGGAGGCATCTACGTCCAGATGACTTTAACCTTCCCCGGCTGCGGGATGGGACCCTTCATTGCCCAGCAAGCCGAGTGGGCAGTGCAAGACTTGGACGGCGCGGGCGAGATCGAGATCGAGATGGTCTTCGATCCTCCTTGGTCGCCCGATCTGATTAGCGAGGAAGCCAGGGCCCAACTGGGAATTTAGCCAACCGGGAACTTAGTAGGTAATCAGAATGGCAACTCCCCAAGAAAATGCCCGGTTGGAACAAATCAAGCGTAGCTGGCAACAGAAGCGCGCGATTACCGGCCGTTTGGCAAAAATAACATCCAAGATCGGCGTCTACAGCGGCAAGGGCGGTGTCGGCAAGACCACCGTGGCGGTCAATTTAGCGGCGACCCTGGCGCAACAGGGTAACAGCGTTGGACTGTTGGATGTAGACATCGACTGCCCCAACGTCACCAAGGTTCTAGGGATCGACGACAAGCCGGACTACGTGGATGGCGAGATTATTCCCGCCGAGAAGTGGGGGGTAAAAGTCGTTTCCATGGCCTTCTTCCAAGAAAAGGAAGAGGAAGCGATTATCTGGCGCGGCCCCATGATCCACAATGCGATCAACCAGTTCCTTCAAGCAACCGAGTGGGGAGAGTTGGACTACCTGGTAGTAGACCTTCCCCCGGGCACTTCCGACGCTCCGCTCACGGTGATGCAAACGCTGCCTATGGACGGCTTCGTGGTGGTCAGCACGCCTCAAGAGTTGGCCAACATTGACGCCAGACGCTGCATCAACATGATCCGGAAGCTCAACTTGAACGTGTTGGGCGTGGTGGAAAACTACTCCGGAGAGATATTCGGTGAAGGGGCGGGGTTAAGCCTAGCCCATGAGGTGGATGCGCCGTTCCTGGGAAGTATGGCGCTACGGGCCAGCTACCGGGACTCATCTAAACCCACCGTCTTAGCCGACAAAGACGTAGGGCTGGAGTACACCCACCTGGCAACAGGTATGCGTAAGAGCCTGAAGGAATTTGGCCGGGACGCTCCCTAGAGGATGTATGCAAAGTCCCCTCTCCCCGTGGGAGAGGGGACTTCTAACCCAACCTCTGAGTAAGTTAGTCCACCCCTAAGCTGGGACCTCGTGGGCGCCCGCCTCCGAGGTTCTCGTTTTGTGGGCCCTATTCATCCGGCCTTGCCGTTCCCCGTCGGCGGAGATGTTGATCAGCAACTCCACCTCCAGCCCCAACGCCTCTTGGGAGTAAGCGGTCTGCTCCCCCATGCGCCGGAACTTCAGATACCGGCGCTTCAGCAGCTTACTTTCCGACAGCTTGGAAAGCTCGCAGATGTTCCTTGCCACCGCTGCTTGCACCACGGTAGCCGCTTCCCTGGGGTTGGTGTGAGAGCCGCCCTCCGGCTCACCCACGATACTGTCGGCGATGCCCAACTCCACGCAGTCTTGGGCCGTCAGCATCAAGGCCTGCGCCGCTTCCCGGTCTAGCATGTGATCCGGGAAGGGGCCGCCCAAGTGGTGGTTCAATGAGATCGGGGAGTAGATGGCATACTGCTGCATCAGGATGCGGTCCGACAACCCCAAGGCCAAAGCGCCCTCGCTGCCCCCCTCGCCAATGATCACGGATACAATCGGTATTGGAGCCTCTACCATTTGGGAAAGGGTGGTGGCGATGGCGTTTCCGATGCCCTGCTCCTCGGCTTCCAGTCCCGGGTGCGCCCCCTGGGTGTCGATGAGAGTAACCAACGGCAGTTTGAACCGGGACGCCAGGCTGATCAACCGCTGCGCCTTACGGAGCCCGTCGGGGTAAACGTGGTAGCGTTCCCCTTCCAGAGGTGGGCGGCGCTGCTGGCCGATGATGACCACCGGCTCGCCGCCCAAGAAGCCGACGCCGCCAACTATCGACCGGTCGTCGCTGTTGAGCCGGTCCCCCCGCAACTCAATGAAGGGCTCCACCATCGACCGCATGTAAGCCATGGCCAGAGGCCGCTCGGCGTGACGGGCGATGGTTACGGCTTCCCAAACATCAGCCTCCTCGGGCGGTTCCGGTTCCGACTTGAGCAACTCCTTGTGGCTAGTCTTCCAGAGCTTTTGGGAGGTGAGAATTTGCAGGAGAGTGGACAAGCGAGAGTGTAACGCTTCCCGGTCCACCACGTTGTCCAACAGGCCGTGCCCCAAATGAGCTTCGGCCGTGTGCGCGTCCAAAGGCAGGGGCCGGTCCGATGCCTCCCGGAGGGCCCGCAAGGGTGATAAGCCAATCAGTGAGCCCGGCTCGGCCAATATCACGTCGGCCAGATTGGCAAAGCTGGCGTAAGCCTGGCCGGTGGACGGGTTGGACAGGACTACTATAAAAGGCGCTCCCTCTTCCCGAAGCCGGTTGGCGGTCGCCACCGTCTTCGCCATCTGCATTAACGACAATACCCCTTCTTGGACCCTGGCGCCGCCGCCGGATACCAAGGCGATCACCGGCAGGCTGCGGCGGGCCGCCGTCTCCAGGGCGGTGGCCACCTTCTCGCCAACCACGCTGCCCATGCTGCCGCCCATGAACCCAAAATCCAAGACCACCAGCATGGCGTCAATGCCGTCGATGCGGCACCGTCCGGTAACGGCGGCCTCGGTGAGGCCGGTGCGGTTCTGGTCTTGAGAGAGCATCTTGCGGTAGCGGCCGCGCCGGGAGAATGACAGCGGCGATACCGAGCTCAGGTACTTGTGGGACTCTTTGAAGGAACCCTTGTCGGCCAGTAACTCGATTCTTTGCCTAGCGGTGAGGGTGTAGTGGAACCGGCAGTAGGGGCAAACCCGATAGGTCAAGTAGGCCGGGGACTCACCGATGGGCTCCTCGCACAACAAACAGCGGTCATGCACCACCGACAAATAGACCCGGTCCATTTCCCCGTCGTGCCCAAACAAGTGGACCAAGAAACTCGCCAGGTTCCGCAACTCGGCTCCTCCATTTCTGCCAAGCCGGATACTTGGACGCCCTGCGGGCGACGGCGTAAACCAGCCTATCTTATCTATAATACAGGTAGCAGACCCAAAGTAATACAGGTAGCAGACCCAAAGTTAAATGCGCGGCCCAAGGCCGTAACTGTTCAGACTTGATGAGGTGAATTTGCCAAACCCCGCCGCCGCGCTGAAAAACACTGGCGTCCGGGGGCCGGATGTGGCATAAGAGAACAATGGAAACGGAAGTGGACCTGGACCTGGCGAACCGGGAGACGCTGCTGGCGGTTATCGCGGAACAGCAGGGGGTCATCACCGGGCAACAGGGCATGATTGCCGAACTGCGCCAGCGGATCGAGAGCCTGGAAGCCCGTCTGTCCGGTGGCGGACCGGGAGCCAGGATGCCCGGGCATAAGCCCGCCGCCAGGCGCAAGAAGCCGGCGGCGGAAGGAAAGAAGCCGCGCAGGAAGCGTCAGCACGGCTTTGCCCGGCCGCGGATGGAACCCACCGGGCGGGTGGTCCACGCCCCGGAGTCTTGCCCCGATTGCCATACCACCCTGACTGGGGGATGGGCGCAGCGGACCCGGGAGGTCATAGACATTCCGGTAGTCCCGGCGGAAGTCACGGAGCACGTATTCATAGCCCGGACCTGTCCATTGTGCCGGAAACGGCGGCGGCCCCAGGACCCCCTGAAAGGTCTGGCCGCGGGCCGTCAACGCCTGGGGGCCAACCTGGTGAGCCTGATCGTGACCCTGCGGGAAGAGGCCCGGTTGCCCGTAAGGACCATCCAATGGTATCTGCGAACGTTGCATCAGTTGAAACTGAGCGTTGGGGCCATCGTCCGGGCTGTCCACCAGGTTGCCAGGCAAGCCGGACCGGAAGTGGGCGAGATTCTGGAGCGCATCCGTTCCAGCCCGGTGGTCCACGCTGATGAGACGGGCTGGCGGGAGAACGGGAAAAACGGCTACGTTTGGACTTTCAGTACGCCCACGGAGCGGTTCTTCCTGCGCCGGGGCCGGGGCAAGGAGGTGGTGGACGAGGTCCTGGGCGAGTCCTTCGGCGGGATTCTGGTGAGCGATTTCTACGCCTCCTACGATCACTACCCCGGATTGAAACAGCGGTGTTGGGCCCACCTGCTTCGGGACATCCACAAGCTGAAGGCGCTGTACCCGGAAGACGGCGGGCGGGCTCAATGGGCGCTGGGAGTGCAGCGGCTTTACGTCAAGGCCCGGGCATGGGCGGCGGAAGGCGGACGGCCCCCGCCCCGGGGACAGTTGCTCTTGGAAGAGCGGTTGCTGGCGCTGTGCCGCCCTTTCCTGGAAGACCCATTGGCAGTGCAAGCCAAGCTCTGCCGGCGGATTGAACGGCACATCAAGGAACTGTTTGTCTTCGTGTCTCATCCGGAGACGCCTTCGGACAACAATGCCGCCGAACGCAGTCTCCGCCACCTGGTAGTCAGCCGGAAAATCAGCGGCGGGACCCGCTCCGAACAGGGCAGCGACAGCAAAATGGCTCTGGCCTCCCTCTTCGGCGCTTGGCGGGCCAAGGGCCTCAATCCCTTCCTGGAAACCCGCCGGTTGCTCATTTCCCCTCAAGTCTGAACACTTACGTATTCATAGCCCGGACCTGTCCATTGTGCCGGAAACGGCGGCGGCCCCAGGACCCCCTGAAAGGTCTGGCCGCGGGCCGTCAACGCCTGGGGGCCAACCTGGTGAGCCTGATCGTGACCCTGCGGGAAGAGGCCCGGTTGCCCGTAAGGACCATCCAATGGTATCTGCGAACGTTGCATCAGTTGAAACTGAGCGTTGGGGCCATCGTCCGGGCTGTCCACCAGGTTGCCAGGCAGGGAGGGCCGGAAGTGGGCGAGATTCTGGAGCGCATCCGTTCCAGCCCGGTGGTCCACGCTGATGAGACGGGCTGGCGGGAGAACGGGAAAAACGGCTACGTTTGGACTTTCAGTACGCCCACGGAGCGGTTCTTCCTGCGCCGGGGCCGGGGCAAGGAGGTGGTGGACGAGGTCCTGCGAGTCCTTCGGCGGGATTCTGGTGAGCGATTTCTACGCCTCCTACGATCACTACCCCGGATTGAAACAGCGGTGTTGGGCCCACCTGCTGCGGGACATCCACAAGCTGAAGGCGCTGTACCCGGAAGATACGGTCTTGGCAAAGTGGGCCCATGGAGTGCAGCGACTCTACACCAAGGCCAGGGAGTGGGCGGCGGCGGGAGGAGGCCCCTGCACCAAGGCCAATTGGCGCTGGAAGAGCGGTTGCTGGCGCTGTGCCGCCCTTTCCTGGAAGACCCATTGGCAGTGCAAGCCAAGCTCTGCCGGCGGATAGAGCGGCACATCAAGGAACTGTTTGTCTTCGTGTCTCACCCGGAGGCGCCCTCGGACAATAACGCTGCGGAACGCAGTCTTCGCCGCCTGGTAGTCAGCCGGAAAATCAGCGGCGGGACCCGCTCCGAACAGGGCAGCGACAGCAAAATGGCTCTGGCCTCCCTCTTCGGCGCTTGGCGGGCCAAGGGCCTCAATCCCTTCCTGGAAACCCGCCGGCTGCTCATTTCCCCTCAAGTCTGAACACTTACCCCAGGCCCTGTTGGAAAATAATGAGGCTCTGGATTTCCGGTACCCTCTGCTTTACACTCACCCCGATTAATTGCGGCCTATCAACTGCGGGCATCTTTCGAAAATGGAGGTGACGGACTTGGCTTTGCCCGATGAAACCCTGAAGGCGATGATTCGAGACTACCACGGATTCGAGCTATCCGATGAGGAACTCGCTATAGTCCGGCCGGAGCTGGACTATTACTTGGAGGAGTTGCAGAAGCTGGAAGACTTGGACCTATCGGACGTATTTTCCAGCCGCTTGCTGCGGTTGCCCGAAGCACCCGAATAAGTGAGGTTATCCCCATGCCCAACACCGAACTGCTAAAAATGACCATTTCCGAGCTGGCGCCCAGAATCCGAAGCCAGGAAATCTCCCCGGTCGAGTTGACCGAAGCCGCCTTGGCCGAAGCGGATAGGCTCCAGCCCACGCTGAACTCGTTCATTACTATTCTCCATGACCGGGCAATGGAGCAAGCCCGGGAGCAAGAGGCGGCGATCTCTCGCGGCGACTACAAGGGGCCTCTCCAAGGCATACCCATCGGTCTTAAGGACAACCTGGCCACCGCCGGGATTCGCACCACCCTGGGGACTAAGGTCTTGGCCGACTACGTCCCTGACGACGACGCCGAGGCGGTCCGCCGCTGCGAGCAAGCGGGGGCTGTCATCCTGGGCAAAGAGAACCTGGAGGAATTTGCTGCCGGGGCAACCTCCAACAACCCGCACTTCGGCGCGGTGCACAACCCGTGGGGCTTGGACCACATCCCCGGCGGGTCCAGTGGCGGCGGTGGGGCCAACGTGGCCGCCGGGGTTACTTTCGCCTCTTTGGGCACCGACTTGGGAGGCTCGGTGCGCTTACCCGGCACTTTCTGCGGCGTCGTTGGGTTGAAGCAGTCCTTTGGCCGGGTCAGCCAACGGGGGCTGCTGGTCACCAGCTTCAACGGCGACCATATCGGGCCCATGACCCGGTCGGTGGCCGACAGCGCTCTGGTATTACAAGCCATTGCCGGGCATGACCCGTTGGACCCCAGCACGGTGCCGGTACCGGTGCCGGACTTCAGTTCATCTCTGGAAAAGGGGTTGCGGGGTCTGAGGATGGGGGTCCCGTCCAACCACTACTTTGAAATGCTGGACCCCGAGGTCGAAGGGTCGGTGCGGCGGTCCATTGCTGCTCTGGAGGAGTTGGGCGCGGAGCTTCAAGAGATTGACTTACCGGCGATGAAGTACTTCGGGGCCCTTCGCATCGCCGCTATGGCCGACTCGGTGGTCACCCACGAGCCGTATATAAAATCGAACCGGGAGGACTACGGCCCGGATACTCTCTACCGCACGCTTCCTGGGCAGTTCGTGTTGGGCCGGGACTACTCCAAGGCCCTGAAAGTGCAGCGGATAATCCAAGAAGAGTACGCTCGCGTCATGCAACAGCTCGACTTCCTAGTAACCCCGACGGCGCCGGTGGCAGCGCCTCGCATCGACGCTCCATACATCGAGATGAATGGCCAAAGCCACCGGGTGAGGGGCCCTGGTTCGAGCTTGATTTCCCGGAACACCAGCCCCATGAACGGCACCGGCCTCCCCGCAATCACGGTCCCCTGTGGAGTAACCGAGGGCGGCCTGCCCATCGGGGTCCAGTTCATCACCGGTCCCTTCAAAGAGGAGTTGCTGTTTCAGATCGCCCACAACTATGAAGGGGTGTCCCCAAACCAAGGGCTAAGGCCAAAGGTTGCTGCTGGAGCCTAGAATCGCGGCCAGCCCACATCGCCATGCTAAAATAAGGTTAACCGGAACGGAGACCAAAAGAGGCCTCCGTGCAGCCTCCAAAAAGGCTGCTTCAAATTTGCTATTGGACAGGAGAAAAGACTATGCCAGCGAGTTGGGTAGACATTGACGTCGAAGGCAGCAACATGGAGGGGTACCTGACCCAGCCGGAGGGGGACGGACCGCACCCCGCTATCGTCGTAATTCAAGAGATTTGGGGAGTGAACTCCCACATCCAGTCCGTGGCCGACCGGTTGCCCGCTGCGGGGTACGTAGGTCTGGCGCCAGCCATGTTCCACAGCCAAGGGCCGATGATCACCGGGCTGCACGAAGAGTTGCAGACTGCCATCGGCCGGATGCAGCAGTGCACTGACGCCGGGATCGCCGCCGACGTTCGCGCTGCCGTAGACTTCCTGAAGGGCCAGTCCTTCGTCAACGACAAGATCGGCATCGTCGGGTTCTGCTTCGGCGGCCGGGTGTCCTACTTGGCGGCGGCCAGCATCTCCGACCTCTCGGCGTCGGTGGTATTCTACGGCGGCAACATCATGGGCTCGCTGGGCGACGGCCCATCCCCCTTCGAACAGACCGCCAACATCAACTGCCCGGTGCTGGGCCTGTTCGGGGAGGAGGACGCCAACCCCACACCAGACGACGTAGCCCAGATAGACGCCGAGCTGACCCGGCTGGGCAAGGCCCACGAGTTCCACAACTACGCGGGCGCGGGGCACGGCTTCCACTGCGACGTGCGCGGCAGCCACCGGGCCGAAGCGGCCCAAGACGCTTGGGCCAAGGCCATGGCCTGGTTTGAGGCCAACCTGAAGTAGAAACGGCCAGGCGCCCACAAGGGGCGCCCCTACAACTAAAATCGCCGCAATATCAGAATGTAGGGGCAACCCTTGTGGTTGCCCTGGATCTACATCACCGAGCGGACCACTCCCCCGTCCACCAAGATCGTCGTACCGGTAACGTAGCCGTTTTTCTCCGAAGCCAGAAAGGCCACCAAGTCCGCCAGTTCTTCGGGCCTGCCGAAGCGGCCCAAGGGGATAGTGGACGAACGGGCTTGCAACAGGGTGTCCACATCTTGTCCGGTCTCTCCGGCCCGGGTCTCGAATAGGCTGACCATCCGGTCGGTCATCAAAAACCCGGGGGCGACGTTATTGACTAGGATGTTGTCGCGGCCCACCTCGTCGGCCAAGCTCTTGGCGTAGGCCACCGCCCCCAAGCGGGTCACCCCGGAAGTGACCAGGTTGTCAATGGGTTGATACACGGTGCTGGCCAGAATGTTAATGATGCGGCCCCAAGAATTTTGCCTCAAGTGGGGCACGGTCTCCCGTCCCATCCGGATGAAGAAAGTGAGCGCCATCTGGATAGCCCGGTCCCAGGTCTCCTCGCTGGTCTCAACCGCCCGGCCTTCCGGGGGTCCTCCCGAATTGGAGACGACGATGTCTATCCGGCCAAAGTGGTCGGCGGTCCTTTGGACCAGGTTTTGAATATCTTCCAGGCGCGACAAGTCGCCCGGCACGGTCAAGACCTCGGCGCCGGTGGCGGACCGGATGTCTTGGGCGGCGGCTTCCAAGTCCTCGGCTCCCCGGCTGCAGATGGCCACCTTAGCCCCTTCCCGGGCCAGCGATAGGGCACACGCCCGGCCCAGGCCCTTGCTGCCCCCGCCGATTATGGCTACCCGTCCCTCAATACCCAGGTCCATAGCTTTCTCCTTCCCGAACTTGTGGAGCCGGGGTTAACTTGGAAAACACGCTCTGGAGCCCATCCTATCAGGGGGATGCAGGGGCGGCAAGCCAGTAGTCATCTTCGTAACTGTTCAGACTTGCGGGGCGTCTTGCCGGTCCACCCGCAAGATGGAAGGTTACTCCCGGGCCTCACCCTAAACGCCCTCGCCGGTCATTCCGAACGCAGTGAGGAATCCAAACTCCTTCGGCAATAGGACCTTTTCTACGAAGGGAATTTTAGACTCCTCGCTCTGCTCGGGGTGACAGTGGGCGGGTCTGGGGCACGGTGGGCAATTCATAACCCCCTCAAGTCTGAACAGTTACGCGGGTGCTCCACCCGGGTGTTGCCGTCAGCCGCCCGTGGTAACATACTTTGGACAGAGTTCGGGGATAAAGTCCGGCGGACTATTTAAGGATGACAGAACAAAGGATGACAGAACAGCGGAGGAAGCGATGGCCACAACAGCCACTGGGGTAGTTTCCCGGACAGCCGGAGAGCCTGCCCGACTGGAAGAGATTATCATCGGTGATCCGGGGCCCGGGGAGGTGTTGGTCCGCATACAAGCCAGCGGGGTGTGCCACACCGACCTGCTCTACAAGCAGGGCAAGATCGGCAACGATTTTCCCTACCTGCTGGGCCATGAAGGTTCCGGAATTGTGGAAGCGGTCGGGGGAGGCGTAAGCACTCCGGCCGTGGGAGATTATGTCATTCTGGCTTGGCGGTCCCCTTGTGAGCAGTGCCGTTTTTGCCAATTGGGACAACCCAATCTGTGCTCGGCCAGCCTGAACGCCGAGCCCCGCATGTCGACTGCCCAAGGTAATCAAGTCTTGAGTCCGGCCCTTGGCATCGGCACCTTTTGCACCCACACCTTGGTCGCGGCCAAGCAAGCGATACCGGTATCGACCGACTGCCCGCCTTCTCAAGCCTGTTTGATCGGTTGCGGGGTGATGACCGGGGTCGGCGCGGCCCTGTATACCGCGGGCGTGCGCCGCGGCAGCAGTGTCGCAGTCTACGGCTGCGGCGGCGTCGGATGCAGCGTGATCATGGGGGCCAGGCTGGCCCGCGCTGGCAAGATCATCGCCGTGGACATCGCCCAAAACAAGCTGGACTGGGCCAAGGAGTTTGGCGCCACCGACTTGGTTGACGCCAGCAAGACCGACCCGGTGGAAGCGATCAAAGGGCTAACCGGCGGCAACGGCGTGGACTACTCATTCGAAGCGGTTGGTTCCCCTAACACTTTGTTGCAGGCCCTTTGGTCCCGTGACTTGGCGGGTACCTGCACCCTGATCGGGGTGCCGGACCCCTCCATGAACATGGAGTTGCCCATGCTCCAGTTTTTCGGCTTGGGCGGCGCTTTGAGAGTAAGTTGGTACGGCGATTGCCTGCCCTCGCGGGACTTCCCCTTGCTGACCAACTGGTACCGCAGCGGCGAGTTGGACTTGGACCGGGTGGTTACCCGGGAAATCGGGTTGGAGGATACCGAGGCAGCATTCGAAGCCATGGAGAGGGGCGATACCCTTCGCTCGGTCATTCGCTTGCCGTAAAGGCCGCTTTCCTAGCCGGTAACCCTACGGTTGCAACTGTTCAGACTTGATACGTCATTCCGGCCCCCGTATCCAGTACGGGGCAGGCTTTGAGCCGGAATCCAGAAGCGTTTGCGACCAGCAACGCCTGTCCTGAGCTTGTCGAAGGGTTCCCTTTTCCTTGGCATTTCTGGATCCCCGCCTGCGCGGGAATGACGGTTGGGCGGCATAATGTCGTGAGGGGATTAGCATTGGCGTTGCGGATGTGGCTCTCGCTCAATTCGCCTCATCAAATCTGAACAGTTACCTACAGGTTCGAGCAATTGCAGGGCGGGTAGGCCTGTTGTAAAGTAGGCGTCGGCGGCGGGTAACGCCGCAGCGTTGTAGGAGCGGACGTGAGTAACGCAGACCGTCTACTGGAAGGGGCCCTGGACATCCACGTTCACTGTGCTCCGGACCCCCGGGTGGAGCGGAGAGGGAGCGCGATAGACGTTGCCCGGCAAGCCAAAGAACTGGGTATGCGGGGCTTGGTGTTAAAGAGCCACGAGTACCCGACCCTGCCGGTTGCTTATACTGCAAGCCAAGCCGTTCCCGGAATCACTCTGATCGGCGGGGTAGCCTTGGACGTGGAGGTCGGCGGCCTTAACCCCATGGCCGTGGAGTGCACGGCCATGATGGGCGGGCGGGTGGTGTGGATGCCTACTTTTTCGGCCCGGGCCGACCGGCAATACAAGGGGCTAAACGGGGGGATATACATCCTGGATGATCAGGGCCGCTTGGAGCCCGAGGTCTACGCTGTTTTGGAGGTAATCAAGGCCCACGACATGGTGCTGGCCACCGGCCATCTCTCCACCGAAGAAAGCATGGTGCTGGTGGCGGAGGCTCGAAACCTGGGCATCAAACGGGTGGTCGTCACCCATGCTACGACCATGGCCTTCTGGACCGGCATGACGCTGGAAGACATGAAGGCTTTGGCTTCCATGGGCGCCTACATCGAGCATTGCTTGCACGTCATGATGCCCCTTACCAACCGGATGACGCCCAGGGACTTCGCGGAAACTATTTCGGCCATCGGGTTGGAGAACTGCATCATCAGCAGCGATTTTGGGCAGGACTACCACCCCATGCCTCCCGAGGGCCTGCGCATGGGCATCGCGATGCTCCTTCAAGCCGGTATGGAAGAGGTGGAAGTGGGTATGCTGGTCAAAGACAACCCTTCCCGCCTTTTGGGGCTTTAGCTCAGGTTTCAAAGGTTATCTCAAGTACCCCCCCACCGTCGTCCCCCGGCCCCGGCACGCGGGCCCAGTGAGCAATGCGGTAGCCCACGATCCAAGCGATCCCCTGTTGGCTGACCAGCAGCGGCACCCGGCCTCGCCAGTCCCGCGGCACCCGGGCATCGGTAAAGAAGTCTTGGACCTTTTTCTCAACCTCCAGTCCCAAGGGCTGGAAGCGGTCCCCCGGTTCCCAGGTGCGCACTTGGGCGTTGTCTCCCAGAGCGCCTCGGTCCAGATATGCCGTCCATGATTGGGCTCCGGATATTGAGCCAGGCGTCAGTGAGCGGTCGCCAGCCTCTTTGATTTGCCCAGGCGGGATAAGCGAGGTTGGCCGGTCCGTCACCCGCAGTCTTACCTGCCAAGATCCAGCGACGACGGAAAACTCTCCTTCCCTTTGCTGGAACGGGCTTTGGGGGACCGGGATATGGTGAGTCCCTTGCAACGGCGGGAAGGGGCACGGCAACCCCGGTTCTCGGGATAACCGCAGGTACTCATACGACCGGTGAAACCTCAACCCACGGGGAAGGTCGAGGCCGTTTACGCCGCTTGGTCCCAACACCAACTCGGCCATCGCGTTCAAGTGAGCTTCACCCAGCCTCCGGGCGTCGCCGACCAGGTGAGCGTAGGCCCGCCGCAGCAACAGCTTCAAGAGCGCCGGGTGAATAGCCGCCAAGTCCGGTTGGCGAAAGCCTACTCCGTCGGGTCCGGTCTCCGCCAGTCCCTCCCACAACCGCTCGGTCTCACCGTCCAAGTAGTCGACCTCCAAGGCTACCGAGCGGGACAGCCTGACCAGGGATTCCCGAATCCGGGGGTTGTAGTCGGCTGCCAGCAGCGGCAACAGGTCCAAGCGGACCCGGTTCCGGCGGAACCGTTGCAGATAGTTGCCGCTGTCGTCCCGGTAGTCCCGGCCCAATTCGCGGCAATATTGAATGGTGTCGGCCTTGGTGGCCCGCAGCAAAGGCCGGAACAGCCGCAGTCTATCGTCGGCCCGGAGCCACGGCCAAGGAGACACTTCGGCCATTCCCCGGAGCCCGCGGCTGCCGCTGCCGCGCAGGATGTGAAGGAGCACCGTTTCGGCCAAGTCGTCGGCGGTGTGGCCCACCGCCACCGCATCGGCGGCCACATCGTCGGCGATTTCCGACAAGAAGCCGTAGCGGAACTCCCGGGCGGCCTCCTCGAAAGAGGAGATACCCTGCGCCTGCTGGTAATCCAAAACGTTGCGTTCTTCCACCGTGGCCTCAAGCCCCAAATCATGCGCCAATGACACCACGAAAGCCGCATCATCGTGGGCTTCTTGGCCGCGGAAATTATGGTTGAGGTGCGCGATGTGGAGGCTTAGCTGGTGGGCCGGGCTCAAGCGTTGGAGGCAATACAGCAGGGCCGAAGAGTCGGGACCTCCGGAGACGCCGACCACCAACTTGGCCCCTCGGCCCGAGTAGCCTGCCCGGACCAAGGCGTCAGACACCTGCCGTTCCAGCCGGACGATGGCAGGCAAGCTTGTAGGGGAGATTCGCGAATCTCCCCTACCGGTTCTCGGGGGACAAGTGGCAAGTGGAGTTGTAGGTCATGAGGCGCTGGCCTCGGTGGTCGCTGTCGACGGTGCAAATGGAGCTAAGGCTGAGGGACATTCGGTGGAAACTGGATAGGGGCATATCCAGGACTTTGGCGATTATGGCCCGGATGGTGAAATTGTGGGACACGACGACTAAGGACTCGTCTTGCGCGTGGGCTTCCAGCAGCCCGGATAGGGAGTTCCAAGCCCGGTCTTGAAGCTGGACCAGCGACTCGCCGTTGGGCATGGAGACCGGGGCCGGGTCTTCTCTCCAGGCAGCGTAGACCTCCGGCCACCCGGTGCGCATCTCCTCCCCGGTTATGCCTTCAAGATCGCCGAGGTTTAGCTCCTTGAAACCCGGCACCGGGACCACCGGACTGCCGCTGCGTTGGGAAATCTCCTGGGCCATCTCCATAGTCCGGCTCAAAGGACTGCTGTAGACCCGGGTGTGCCGCCACTCGGCTACGGCTTGGGCCGTTTCCCTGGCTTGAGACTTCCCTCGGGCGTTCATGCCAATGTCGAAGTGTCCTTGGAACTTACCCAGCTTGTTCCACTCGGTCTCCCCGTGGCGGACCAAGACCAGTTTCATCGCCGGGCCTGGTCCGGGGCGACGTGAGAGCGGCGTAACTCCACTTGGTCTATCCTCACGCCATCCATGACCTTAACGGTCAGCTTTAGGTTTCGATATTCAACCACGTCCCCCTCCTCGGGAATTCGGCCCAGGGAGTCTAGAATAAACCCTGCCACCGTCTGGTAGTCGCCTTCGGGCAGGCCCAAGTCCAACTCATCGTTGATTTCCAGGATTCCGGCGCTGGCATCGACGCGGAAAGTATGCTCGTCCAAGGACACGAAGGCCTCTTCGCGGACCGCTCCTTCCTCCCCTACTTGGCCGACGATGACTTCCAGCAACTGCTTCAAAGTCGCCAGCCCGGCGATGCCGCCAAACTCGTCGACGGTTAGCAGCAGCCCATGACCCCTGCTTTGCATCTCGTCAAAGGCGCTGCTGATAGTCTTGGTCTCGGGCACGAAGTAGGCCGGGCGGAGCAGGTCGGTCACCGAACCTTTCGGATGGAGTTGCTGCTTCCCGATGGCCAGCAAAACGTCCTTTATCGCCAAGACTCCTAACACGTTTTCCATCGACCCATCGTAGACCGGGAAGCGGGTGTGGCGGTGCTCCAAGTACAGGGGCAGAAATTCCTCCAGGGTGGCGCCCCGCTCGACCCAGACAATCTCCGGACGGGGAGTCATGATTTCCCGCACTTGCCGGTCGCCAAACCGGAATACCTTCTCCAGCAGGGCGGCTTCGGTGGCCTCCACAGTCCCGGATTGGGCGCCGGCCGCGATCAGGGTCCGTATTTCCTCTGCTCCCACTTGGGGAAATCCGCTGCCGATTCCCAGGGCCCGGTTGACGGCGGAAGTCAACGCCTGCAACAGTCTCACTGCCGGCGCCAAGATATAGCCCACCAGCACCAAGGGCCGCGACACAGCGAAGGCTACGATCTCGGAGCGGTGCCAAGCGACGGACTTGGGCAGCGCCTCACCGAATATAAGCAGGACTAGGGTTACGCCAATGGTGGCGGCCAGCACCGCGAGGTAGCTGTTGCTGCCGATCAAACTTACTGCCAGGGCAGTGCCCAATGCAGCAACTGCGGTATTCACCAAGTTGTTGCTTAGGAGTACGGTGGCCAAGAATCTTTCCGGGTGTTGGATTAGCTGGCTAACCCGGTTAGCGCCCGGCCTTCCGATGCTTTCCAAGTGAATCAAACGGGCTCTGGGCAGTGCGATGAAGGCTGTTTCTGAGGCTGAAAAGAACGCGGACAGGACGACGCAGACGAGAAGTATCCCTAACCTCCATAAGTCAGCGGTATCCATTTCCGGAGGCACCTCCACTAGCCAACGGGAAGGGTATTTTAGGGCCGGAATTGGCAGACCCGGTGAATCGATGATAGCATCGGGCCTTCGAGAGTGTAAAGTTGACGCCTTTAGGCCCGGAACCTATGATTGGCTAACCGAGTAACCCTAGCCAGAGAGCCGGTTTCCCCGCCTCGCCGGACACCCGGCTTTGCCCCATTTCCTGCGGGAGAACGAAGCATAAGGTCATGAGCCTGAACATCCTGGGCATAGAAACGTCGTGTGATGAAACGGCCATCGGCGTGGTCGCCGACGGACGGCGCCTGCGTTCCAACATTATCGCCTCGCAAGTAAAGCTCCACTCCCAGTATGGCGGCGTGGTGCCCGAGGTGGCGTCCCGGCAGCACGTGCGCGACTTGGTGCCGGTGCTGGAAAAGGCGGTGTCGGACAGCGGCCTAACGCTGGAAAATATCGACGCCATCGGCGTCACTCATGGGCCCGGCTTGGCCGGCTGTTTGATTACCGGCCTCAACGCCGCCAAGGCGCTTGCGGTCGGTTTGGACGTCCCGTTCCTCGGGGTAAACCACTTGGAGGGGCACATATACGCCTCGTGGCTGGGGCAGCAAGACCCGGCGGAAGACCCTGGCTTTCCCTTGGCCTGCCTCATCGCCTCGGGCGGGCACACCGACTTGGTGCTGATGGAAGGGCACGGCGTCTACCACCTGTTGGGCCGTACCCGAGACGACGCCGCCGGGGAAGCGTTCGACAAAGCCGCTCGCATCCTGGGCCTGGGATTTCCCGGCGGCCCGGAGATTCAGCGGGTGTCCCAGGGAGCGGCGCTGACGGAGCGTCTGCCCCGGGCTTGGCTTCGAGATACCCTGGACTTTAGCTTCAGCGGCGTGAAAACGGCCCTGCTGCACTTGGCCCAAGACAAGGGCGTTTACTCCACGACGTCAGACCCCAGCGGGCCGGAGGCGGCTTCTGAATCAGCCGGAGAACCAGACAAGGAGTTGGTCCGGGAACTGGCGGCGGCGTTTCAGGAGTCGCTGGTGGAGGTTATGTCCACCAAGTTGATGGATATGGCCGCCAAGTACCAAGCCAAGGGCCTAGTCTTGGCGGGAGGCGTCGCGGCCAATGCCCGGCTGAGGCAAGAAATATCCCGGCGGTCGCCCTTGCCCGTGCTCATGCCTGAGCCGATACTTTGCACCGACAACGGGGCAATGATTGCAGCGTGCGCCTACTACCTATACCAACGGGGCCAGCAGTTTAGCTTGGACTTGGATATTGACCCGGGCCTGCCCCTAGGCTAGCAAGCCTAATCTTCCCACAAGAATACCCGGCTGTTGCCGGACTGCCGGGCGGCGAACACGCCATCGACTAGCTGGTGTATCTCCCGGTGGCGCCGGTTCCCTTGGTACGGAAAGGTAAAGGACCAATTGCTTCCTTGAAAGGTCACTGAGCCGTACTGCTTAGAGAAATAGTGTTTGACCACCAAGCCCACCGCCAACAATGCCAGCAACAGAATAATCAACGGCGCCAAGTCCATATTTACCACCGGGACCCTGGGACCGCCGATACGCCCCGTAAACCAATAGGCGACTACGACGTAGATGACGATGGCCGCGAGGGTGAGCAGCAGACCCTGGACCATAGAAGAGGCGCTCCGAGAGCGGGACCCCACAACCACTCCGTCAAGCTCTCTCACCGGCGCAAGAAAAGTCTCGTTGCGCCCGTCGTTCTCCAGAAAAGCAACAATGCGCTCGCTGGTGGCGATCAAAAGTTGGCCGTTGTCCGGGGGTTGGTCGGTAAACCCCAAACTAGGAGAGAAGACGTAGTCTAAGGTCTCCCCGGGAAGCAGGGAGACGTCACGGATGCGGGCAACTCGTCGGCTAGCGGCCTGGAAACCATTATCCACACCAGTCCTCCGGGTTTTATGGTACCACAACCAATCGCGGCGGCCCTTACTTCTCGTTACCAGCGAGACGGCGTTTTAGGGTGACAGTTTTAGGGTGACAATCGAAAGGCCCTGGCGTTGACTCCAAAACCATTGACAGCCAGCGCCGCCTGTGGTAGCGTCATCGCACAGGCTATAATGGAGACGAGTAGGTAAGAATAGGCGGAAAGCGAGCCTGGTACGGTGGAAGCAGGCCCGTTCGACTTATCCGAAAATCCCTCCGGAGCCGCCAGCTGAACCCAGACCCGATGGAATGGCCGGTAAGCTGAGCCGGGCTCGTCGCCCGTTACCAACGACGGGGCATGTTAGTGCCCTGCTAGAGAGGACCCGGTAAAACCGGGGCAAATAGGGTGGTACCGCGGGAATGACCTCCCGTCCCTATGTGGGGGCGGGTCTTTTTTTGGCCGTTGAGCGGCGCTCCCGACGACCTTCTCGGCAGGGGATAGGGGTTCGGGTATGCCATTGGACCGAGAAGATACACTAGTTGTAACGCGGCCAAGTCTCCGAGCCGGAGAGTTGCTAGCCGCAGGGAGTGCGCCGTGACCGGCAAGCAGACGATGAAAGGCTCCGAAATCATTTGTGAAAGCCTGCTGCGGGAGGGAGTCGACGTAGTTTTCGGCTACCCCGGCGGGGCTATCCTCCCCTTCTACGATGCGCTGTGGAGCTATCCGCAGCTACGCCACATTCTGGTGCGCCACGAGCAGTCCGCAGCCCACGCCGCCGACGGCTACGCCCGGGTCACCGGCAAGGCCGGTGTTTGCGTCGCTACCTCCGGCCCCGGCGCCACCAACCTGGTGACCGGCATGATGGGGGCCAAAGCCGACTCGGTGCCGATGTTAGCTATCACCGGTCAGGTAGCGCGGGCGTCCTTGGGATCGGAGGCCTTCCAGGAATGCGATATTTGCGCTATCGCTGCCCCCTGCACCAAGAAAACTTTTATGGTGATGTCGGCCAAAGACCTGGCGCCGACGATTCGTGAAGCATATCAGACCGCCCTCGAAGGCCGCCCGGGGCCGGTCCTGATAGACATTCCCCGAGATGTGCAAGGGGAAGAGGCGGAGGTGGAGTTCCCCGATAGGCCCAAGCGGGAGTCGCTTTCGCTGCGCCCGGAGACGGTTGCAGGGGTCCAGCAAGCTGCCAGGCTGATGGCCGAGGCCCGCCGCCCGGTAATCATCAGCGGCCACGGCGTGCTGGCGTCGGGGGCCTCCCCGGAGGTCAGGGCCTTGGCCGAAGCCACCGGCATCCCCGTAATCACGACGCTATTGGGCATCGGGGCGGTGCCGGCGGACCACCCCCTGAGCTTGGGAATGCTGGGAATGCACGGGATGTATTGGTCCAACATCGCTGTCGACCAAGCCGATCTGATCATTGGGTTGGGTATGCGGTTCGACGACCGGGTAACCGGAAAAGTGTCCACCTTCGCTCCCCACGCCCGGATAATCCACTTGGACATCGAGGAGTCCCAAGTAGGGCGCAACGTTCCGGTGGAGGTAGCCTTGGTGGGGGACGCCAAAGCGGTGCTGAAGGCCCTGCTGCCCCAGGTGTCGTACACTGAACGGAAAGAATGGATGGACCACATCTGGCAACTCCGGGAAGACCATCCGTCTTTAGCCATCCCGCCATCGGACGGGCTCCAAGCCCAGCAGGTGCTAACCAACCTGAACAACCTGATGCAAGAGAACCGGGGGACCGTGGTGGTTACCGGGGTCGGCCAGCACCAAATGTGGGCCGCCCAGTTCCTGGGCTTCAACCAGTCCGACGCCTTCGTGTCGTCGGGCGGTCTTGGTGCAATGGGGTTCGAGCTTCCCGCCGCGCTGGGCGCTCAAGTAGGTAGGCCGGAAGCCACGGTCTGGAGCATTGCCGGGGACGGCGGTTTTCAAATGACGTTGCAAGAACTGGCCACCGCCACCGAATCAAAGCTGCCGGTCAAGATCGCGTTAATCAATAACGGCTACCTCGGCATGGTGCGCCAGTGGCAGGAGATGTTCTACGACAACCATCTGAAAGCGGTGCCCATACCTGGGCCCGACTACCTCAAGCTGGCCGATTCCTACGGGATACCGTCGCTCCGGGTGACCGAGTTGGAGGACGTTCTCCCGGCGCTGCGGCAAGCCCAAGCTTACGACGGTCCCTTTTTGATCGAGTTTGTAACCGAGCCCGCCGCCAACGTCTACCCCATGGTGCCGCCGGGAGGCTCTTTGGCGGACACCGTAGAAGACCCGCTGGTCCAGCGGCTCTAGTCGCCCTGCCTTCGCCCCGCCTGGTAGGTCGAATAGAACAGCCGCCCCAGGACACCGGCCAAGGCAATTCCCCCCAGGGGACCGGCGATGGCCGCAATGAGAGCTCCGTTGGAAAGTCCCTTTTTGGAGACCAAGGAGATTTCTATGGCGGCCTCCGGCTCTTGGCTTTGCTCTAGCGTTTGACCAAGTAACACCGTGCCTTCGGAAATCTCCTTGCTCCGAACGTTGCCCTGGGTCTCCAAAAACCTCATCGCCCCGTCAAACCCGGCGCTAAACACCCGAATCGCAATTTGGGCTTGCTCCCGCCCGTCCCGCTGGGACAGAAACACCCGGTCGACGACCCCTTTTTGAGAGGTAGCGAAGCCCTTTATATTTTCCACCCCGGTAACAACGTCTGGCGCGTGGATGACCAGGTTGCCCGACGGCGGGTCTCCTTTCCTGACCTCCGGTGAAGTTAACGACACAACGATGGTGGCTAGCTCGACCCGGCGTTCCAGGAAATTGAGCTGGCCTTGAAATCTCTCGATAGCCTCTCTAACCCTAAAAAGCTCCCGCTCTATGGCCAAGACCTCGCTGACCGCACTCGCCCGGTCCAGCAACGATAAAAGGCTCTCTTCTTCCTTCAATGCGCTCTTGAGCCGGGCTTCCAGGTCAATGAACTGCTCCGAGACATCCTCGGAGCCCAGGTTCCGGGCCTGTATCGTGCCCAAAGCCGCAATAAGGTCAACAGTAGAATAGAATTGGTTTGGGGGGACCCGTACCGTGATCGTCGCCCGTTGGCGCTCCGGGCCTCCGGAGCTGGTCAGATTCTCCACGAAGCCCCCCACGCTCTCCGCAATGCGCTGGACCTCGGCCTCCGCTTCCGGGACCACCTGCACTTCGATGGAAAGGGAGGCCGATGAAATGACTTTCCGGTCAGCGCTTAGGAGGCTTCCAGACCCAACTTTAGACTCTTCAACACCGCGGTACGCAAGACCCCTCCCGGAGAAAGCGGGTGGGGCGGGGGTGGCTGCTGGGGCGGCGACTGGGGCGTGGGTAGGAGGGGCTGGTGCGGCGGTAGCTGCCGGCGCCCCTCGGGAGCTGCGGACTGCTGCGTCTTTGCCTCCACTAAAGGCGATGCCGGACGGCCCTTCAGTTTTAACTTCGCCTAATGTCTCTTCTCCGGCGCTGCACGCCAGCAAGATTAAAGGTATCAAGACTAACAGGACTAATAAGAATGCCCCCAACTTGCCCATTGGTTCACCCCTATGGCGTAATCAGGACGATCACTGAAACTATCAATACTGGGATTTATTTTCTTGGGCTTGGGTTAGTGGTTGTGTTGGCAGAGAATCAATCCAAGCGCTCCAACGTCCGTCCTCTTCTTCTTGCAGAGAAACCTTGAAGGTGTAGGTCATAGCAAACCGTCCTATGGATATGTAGCACCTAACGGCAGCCGCTATTATACGGCCCGCTTATAGCCGAGGACTAGCACAGAAAATAGAACACTTCAAACTGAGATACTAGCCAGCGCCGGACTGGCTTGCAGCCACCGATAGAATAGCCTAGACTACCCGGCAAAGTCCGCCGGGCGGATAGTCTACCGGAGGCAACGTTGGAACGAGTATCGATTCAGGAAGCGTCGCTGCGATTGAACGTATCGCAGCGGACCATCAGGCAGTGCATACGTGACGGGGAGCTAAAGGCGTCCCGAGAGGCTGGACCCAGGGGACAACAGTGGGTGGTGGAGCTACCCGAAGAAGGGTGGTTGGACCGGCACAAAAGGGCTTATTTGGACTTGGGAAAGAACCTGCCCAAGTGGTGGTGGGCCAACGAGCAAAATACCGGCCACGTACATTACATTGAGGAACTGGGCATCGAAGAGATCGAACCCCTGTTTCTTTGCGGTCTAAAGGGCGATAACATCTGGAACGCCGCGAACCACGCCAAAGAAGACCGCTGCCCCCGTTGCGTCGAGCGGGCTATATCCCAAGACCTTCCTTTGGAACCCTTGGGATAGGTGGAACCCTTGGGTTAGGCCAAAGAAAGGTCAACGCCGTTCCTAGCCCCCTCCACCACCGCCCAACCCGGGCTTGGTCATCGCTTCGGGGTCCAGAAGCCGGTCCAATTCGGCATCGGACAGGTCGGTCTCTTGCTTAGCCATCTCCCTGATGGTCTTGCCGCTGGCAGCGGCCTCCTTGGCAATGGCGGCGGCGGCATCGTAACCGATGGCCGGCGTGAGCGCGGTGCCCAGCATCAACCCCCTCTCCACCATGTCCGGCCCTACGGATGTGGCGGTTATCCCGTCGACGCATTGCTCGGCGAAGTTGTCAGCGGAGGCTGCCAGCAGGGCGATGGACTGGAGAATGTTGTAGGCAGCCACCGGCATCATGGTGTTCAACTCGAAGTAGCTTCCCTGACCGGCGAGCATAACGGTCGCGTCGTTGCCTACCACTTGGGCCACCACTTGGATCACCGACTCAGCGATGACCGGGTTTACCTTCCCGGGCATGATGGAGCTGCCCGGCTGTACCTCGGGCACCGTGATTTCGCCCAGTCCGGCCCGCGGCCCGCAAGCAATGAAGCGGATGTCGTTGGCAATCTTGTGGAGGCTGATGGCAATGGTCTTGAGTTCCCCGCTGGCCTCGACCAAGGCATCCAACGTCGCTTGGGCCTGAAAGTGATTAGCCGTCTCCCGGACGGACACGCCGGTCATTTCCGAAAGTAGCTGGCAGGTACGGCCGGCGAACTCGGGATGGGTGTTGACCCCCGTTCCCACGGCGGTCCCTCCCAAGGCCACCTCGGCCAAGGCGGTCTCCAGCCGGGACAGCCGTTGGAGGCTGTACTCCGCTTGCCCGGCAAAGCCGAAGAACTCTTGGCCCAACCGCACCGGGGTTGCGTCCTGCAAGTGAGTCCGGCCAGTCTTGACGATGGGCCAGAACTCCTCGGACTTGCGGCGCAACGAGGCGCTCAGTCTTTCCAGGGCCGGCGCCAAGTCTTGGCGGGCCGACATCAACGCCGCCAAGTGGATGGCAGTGGGGATTACGTCGTTGGACGACTGTCCCATGTTGACGTGGTCGTTGGGGTGCACCAACCGGGAACCCGGCTCTCCGCCCAGGATTTGAGTCGCCCGGTTGGCGATGACCTCGTTGGCGTTGGTGTTGGTGGATGTCCCCGAGCCGGTCTGGAAGATGTCTAATATGAAGTGGTGGTCTAACTCGCCGTCGGCCACTTCTTGGGCGGCGGACACCACCGCGTTCCCGGCTTTTTCATCCAAGAGACCGAGGGCGATGTTGGTTTTGGCAGCCGCCAACTTTATCAGCCCCAAGGCGCGGATGAAGGAACGGGGGAACCGAAGATCGCTGATGGGAAAGTTGAGCACCGCCCTCATGGTGGAGGCGCCGTACAGGGCGTCAATGGGGACTTCCATGGGACCCATAGAGTCCCGCTCAATTCTCACATTGTTATTGCTGCTGGACATGGATTCACCTTCCTGATCCTTGGTTACCCGATAGCGCCTTGCCTAGACTCGCGAGGCAACAACCGGGTTTCGCTTTCACAGTTTCGTCCAAATCTTCTGCAAAATCATCCAACAAAGCACTTGCATTGTTGAGAGCACGCAATGCGTCCCATTTACCTTCCTTGCGGTGGCTCAGTCCATGGGGTGGTCATCCCATCTCTTGCCGGTAAGTTCTTCCCAGCGTCGTTTCTGCCGGTTACTTTGGGGGGTGAAAGGTCCCGGCGGCTCACCTCGTATTGCTTCCAGTTCTTGCAACAAATGCTTCGCCCAGTCTATCCTACTTTCCACCTCTTCCTCGGTTCTCGTATTCTCATAGAAGTTGTTGTGCAGTGCTTCTGCTGAGTCGAACAAATCATGCAAATGGGGCCGGTTGAACTCAGCTGCGATTTGCCCTAAAGCGGAACTGGTCAACCTGTGGTGGTTATGGAACCACCCTCTTTGTTCAGCGACAGATTTAATGGCGGCGGCCACTGCGCCCCAAGCCTTCTCCCCTGCCTGAAGGTAGTCTTCCTGTTCCAACTCGATCTCGGATTGCCGGATAAGGTGCTGACTTGTTTCCATGTACTTGTCGGATTCGTGAGAAGGTGTCACTCTTTGCCCTTGCTCCCCAACAAAATAGGGCTTCCCCGTAACTGTTCAGACTTGGTGAGCGCACTGCCACGAAACCGCTCATCCTGAGCGTAGCCGAAGGACTGGTTCCCCTCAAGTCTGAACAGTTACACTTGGCAATCCCGGGCGGCAACGCTTGGAATAAGCGCGTATACTTATAAGACTACAGGTGGACTCGTCACAAGTCTACACCCGGAGAGAACGTGGCAGGGTCTTTCGGTTGTTCGCCTAAGGCAGCCACAAGGGCTGCCTCTACCCCCGGCGGCGGGTTGCTCCCCACAGAGCAACCCTTGTGGTTGCCCCCTTTAGTCTGCTATCCGCATTGAGCATCGAAAGGCCCTGGAGAACGTGGACCATTGGCAAGGATGAGCATTCGTGCCCCCTCGAGGCTCACGTTCGGGATTGCGGTGGCTTGTGGCGAGCCGCCAAAATCCTTAGGGATATACATGACGATCAAACAAGAAATGACGGTAGAAGAACATCTCAGTACTGCACTACAGTTCTTGGAGCATTCCGGCCAAGAATTTGCTGTCGGCGATGTTTTGCAAGCCTCTGAGAAATTGTGGGGCGCGGCCTCCGATGCTGTAATAGCTGTAGCCAAGAAGCGAGGATGGCTCGCCACTAAGGACGGGCACCGGAAGTCGGAAGTCGGCAAGCTAGCCCAAGAATATAATGAACCGTCCTTAACATCCGGTTTTTCGGTGGCTCATAAGTTTCATATCAATTTCTATCGTGATTTCATGGAAGACGATGATGTTGCGTGGGACCGCCCCATAGTGGAACGTTTCGTCCGTCGTGTGGTGGAAATCGCAGAAGAGGTCAGCGCATAAACAAGCCCGCAGAGAGGCCAGGCCCTTCAAACTGGTAGTTTAAGCGGGTAGTCCCCGTGGTAATCGTGCTCTGGTCAAATCACGCCCTGGCAAATCAATCAAACGTAACCAGATCAAAACATAGAGGTGCGCTATGCCGTCGCTGAGCGGCGCCCAAGCCTTGGTCCGCTCCCTGGCCCGAGAGGGAGTAGAAGTGATATTCGCTCTTCCCGGGGTCCAGATCATGGACGCTTTCGACGCGCTATACGATGAGCCGGGCATTCGCTTGGTGCTGGTCCGCCACGAGCAGTCGGTGACCTACATGGCCGACGGCTATGCCCGCACCACCGGGAAGCCCGGGGTTGGCCTGGTGGTCCCGGGACCGGGGGCGCTGAATGCCACCGCTGGGCTGGGCACCGCCTATGCCACCTCCTCTCCGGTGTTGCTGGTCTGCGGGCAGATCGAGAGCTATAACCTGGGCAAGAACCGGGGCGCTCTCCACGAAATCGGGGAGCAACTGGACATATTCCGCCAACTCACCAAGTGGTGCGCCCGCGCCGCCGGGGTGGAGGAGATTCCGGGCTTGGTGCACACCGCCATGGAGAACCTGACCACCGGCAGACCCCGTCCCGTGGAGATAGAGGTCCCTTGGGACGTGTTCCCGGCGACTGCCTCGACGGAATTACTGGAGCGGGAGGTCTTCCCGAAACGGCCTCCGGAGCCATCGCAAATCAAAGCAGCGGCCGAGTTGCTGGGCCAAGCCCGGCGGCCGGTCATCTGGGCCGGCGGTGGAGCCCGGGAAGCCGAGTTGTCCGAGGAGTTGGTGCAACTCGCCGAAGCCATCAATGCTCCGGTGATTACTACTGCCCAAGGCAAGGGGGCGATACCGGAAGACAACCCGCTGGCCTTGGGCGCCTACTATTACGGGCACGGACCGGGCCACCGCACGTTGCCCCAAGCCGATGTCATCTTGGCCTTGGGGACTCGGCTAAACTTTACTCCCAAGCTTCCTTGGGATATCCAACCGCACCAGAAGGTCATCCAGATCGACGCCGACCCCGAAGAGGTAGGCCGAAACGTGCCCCTGGCTGTGGGCATCGCCGCCGACGGCCGGCTGGGGTTACAAGCATTGCTGGACGAAATAGGCGGGAATACCAGCGCCAGCCAATGGACCGAGGCGGAACTGGGCCAGATAAAGCAGGACACCTACCAGCAAATCAAGGAGACGGCGCCCTTGGAGGTCGGGATCATCGAGACCATCCGGCGGGAACTGGATGATGACGCCATTATGGTGGCCGGCACTACGCAGGTCGGTTATTGGAGTCATCTGGCGTTTCCGGCGCTCAAGCCCCGCAGCTATATAACCCCGGGTTACTTCGCCACCCTCGGCTACGCCTTTCCCACCGCCCTGGGCGCCAAGGTAGGCAATCCCGACCGGCAGGTCGTCGCCACCATTGGCGATGGAGGATTCGGCTACGCGCCCGGCGAGTTGGCTACGGCGGTCCAAGAAGAGATCAACACCGTCACTTTGGTCTTTAACAACAGCGTTTTGGGGGCTTCCAACAACGACCAGATGACCCGGTTCGGGGGGCGGGTGATAGGCACCCGGTTGCATAACCCCGACTTCGTTCAGCTTGCCGAGGCCTACGGCGCCGTGGGGGTAAAGCTGGACAGCCACCAAGACCTGGGGGACGCACTTCGCAATGCCCTGCGGGCCCAACGTCCAGTGGTCATTGAGGTGCCTATCCCCAACTTGCCGCCGCCGTTTCAAGTCCCACCACCCGGCGCCGGCGGTTAAACCCGGCTATCCCAACCCGCTGTGCTAGAATAAAGGGCCTTTTCATTCTCATTCTGAGTCCCCTTTCTGTCATTCCGAGCAGCGCGAGGAATCTAAAATTCTTACTGGGGCCAACTTCGCCTTTGCAGAGGGATTTTAGACCCCCCACTGCGTTCGGGGTGACGAAAAGACCCTGGCTAAAATGTCATGCCTAGTGACAGTCAAAAAATCTCCCGCTACCGGCAACGGAGCGTGCATCTTTTGCACAGCGCCATCAATGAAATGCGCAGCGGCCACTGGTCCCGCTCCGAAGACCTGCTGTGGGGCAGCCTGACCCTAGCGGTCAAGGGGGTAGCCCTCAACCGTGGGGAGGATTTGGACAGCGACGCGGCGGTGCAACAGTACGCCTCCCAACTGGGCCAAACCCTCCGGGACCGGCGAATTCGGGAAGCGTTCCCCCAACTCGCCAGCTTCGGAGATGCGGTGGAGAGGCTGCGAGAGTCCCGTTCCCGGGTGGACCGGTTGGTCCCGATGCTAGAAGACGTGACCTCGGCGATTGAGAGGCTGTGGGAGATGGTCCCTAGGGACAATATTGAGGACGATGTCGACTGAGGCACAAGGGTTGCCGCCCTCAGAAACCCGGTCTGCCCAGAACCCCGCCCCAGCTTTACCTCGGGGGCAACAACGGCCGTTTACGGCGGCCATCCACACCCAAGGCTGCAAGCTGAACCAAGCCGATAGTGAAGCCTTGGCCCGGAGTTTCACCGACGCGGGGTTCATCGTCGTGGAATGGGGCAAGGACGCCGATGTGTTGGTGGTGAACACCTGCACCGTCACCGCAGCGGCCGATGCCAAAGCCCGTCAAGCCCTGCGGGCCGCCCACCGGACCAACCGCGGGGCCTTAATCGTCGCCACCGGGTGTTACGCGGAGCGAGCGGCCGACCAGCTTGCCAAACTGGAAGGCGTGTCCTTGGTGGTGGGGAACCGTGACAAAGAGCAGTTGGTGGCCCAGGTCACTGCGGCCCTCACCCAACAGGAAACGGACCGGACCTTGGGCCACCAAGGCCCTATGTTGCCGAGTCTAGAGCTTGGGCTTGGTCTATCGGACCCCGGCGCTGGAGCCGGGCCGCCGGTTGGCCGAAGCCGGGCAATGATCAAGATTCAAGAAGGCTGTGACCAAGTCTGCGCCTACTGCATCGTGCCCAAGGTAAGAGGCCGGGAACGCAGCATCCCGGCGCCAACGGTGGTGGAGCAGATCAACCGGCGGGTGGAGCAAGGTTGCCAAGAGGTCGTGCTAACCGGCACCCAATTGGGATCTTACGGTTTCGACATCCCTGGCGCCAGCCTCCCGGACCTGCTGGACTGCATATTGAGGGACACCCCGGTGCCGAGGCTCCGGGTCTCATCGGTGCAAGCCCAAGAATTCAGCCCGGAGCTACTGGAGCGATGGGAGAATCCCCGGCTATGCCCCCACTTCCACATTCCGCTGCAAAGCGGCTGCGATAAGATTCTCGCCTCGATGCGACGCCGCTACGACACGTCCCAGTTTGCCAAGACCGTGGCAGAGGTGCGGCGGCGGTACCCCGACGCGGGGATTACCACCGATTTGATCGTGGGGTTTCCTGGTGAAGGAGAGCGAGAGTACCAAGAGAGCCGGTGCTTCGCTCTTGCCATGGAACTGAGCGACATGCACGTGTTTCCTTATTCCGTCCGGCCCGGCACCAGCGCGGCCTACCTGGAACCCAAGACGAAAGAGGCGGTAAAAAAGCAACGGGCCGTTGAAATGATCAACGAGGCCAAACAAGGCTTCCAAAAGTTTCGTCTGGGGCAACTGGGCCGGACTAGGCCGGTGCTGTGGGAGGCGAAGCGGACCGCTGGGCCCATCCCCCTATGGAGCGGGTTGACCGACAACTACATTCGAGTGACCGCACAAGACCAGAGGGAACTCCGAAACCGGATCACCCAGGGGCAATTACTGAAGCTGGCCGAGGACGAGGTCATCAGCCGCGCTTGGTAGTGGGCCAGACCCGAAATTTAAGGCGCCGTTGGTTTAGTTAGGTGGTAGGCGGCAAGAACTAAACCAAAGCCAAGGTGGGATGTGCATTTCGGGGGTCTTGAAGACGACCGAGAGGACTCCACGGCACCTCATACCACCTTTAGGCCCCACACGGGTGGCCACCGACAGTGCGGTCTAGCGATATGCACATTTCACCTTGGCTTTAGTTTAGGCGGAAGGCCGGAGGCGGCAGGGACTCGGGCTTGCTGCATTGACCACCAAGCAACCGACACCAACCGGCGCCTCAGACCTTCCGTAAACGTACCGGTAACCTAGACGGTCTTTCTAGACACTAGAGTCGGTCACAGCTCCACCGGCTTCAGGTAGCCCAGGTCGCCCCGGCGCTCCAAGTAGCCCGCTCGGGTGTCGTGACCGTGGGAGAACACCAGCAGCCAACCCTCGCGTTCGGCTTGGGTAAGCAGGTCCCGCTTCTGCACTAGGGTGTCTTCCGGGCTGCTATCGAAGGCGGAAATAACGACCAGGTTCAGATGGTGCGGGGTGGGAACAATGTCCCCCATGAAGACCACCTTGTCCCCGCCGTGGTTAAACATCACCGATTGGTGGCCCTTGGCGTGGCCGTCGGTTACGATCACATTCAGCCCCGGGAAGACCTCCGAGTCGCCGTCCAACAACTCCAACTGGCCTCGTTCCTCGATGGGGAGGAAGTTATCCGATCGATGGGAGTGGTGGCAACGCTCGTTGGGGTTGTTGGCCTCGCTCCAGCAAGACCGCTGCACGTAGTACTTGGCCTTGGGGAAAGTGGGCATCACGTTGCCCGCCCGGTCCAACCGGGTGCATCCGCCGCTGTGATCGAAGTGAAGATGAGTTAGAACTACCGCGTGAATGTCCTTTGGGGTTAAGTTCAGACTTTTGAGGCCCTTGAGCAGCCGGCTGGGCACCAGGCCCAGGTTTTCCTTGTCGTTGTCGGCGTCCTTGGAACCAACGCCGGTGTCCACCAAGACGTTGCGGCCGCAAACTTGCAGCAGCATACAATTGAGCCCCAGGGTCATACGGTTCTTGCGGTCGGTGACCACACTGCTCTCCCAGGCCATCTTTGGCACTTGGCCGAACATAGAGCCGCCATCAAATTTTATGACCCCGTCACTAATAACCTTGACCGCTGTCGACATCATCTCTACACCCAATCCCTCTTGCAAAATTTCATTGACTTTGCGCCCGTCGAAGCAGTTTCTACCCAGGTGCCACGATAAAGAAAGATGATTATTACAGAAGTGAATGATGAGACAAGATTCTATGCTGAATGGTAGTCCAGCTTAACGGGCATGGGTCTCCTTTGGGATTCCTTAAACCCTCGGGGAAATTGCCGTTGTTTTGTTCTATGGGCACCTCCTCGTTGGAGCAAATTGCGATTATGTTCTATGAGCACCTCCTCGTTGGCACAACTCGAAGTTACACACAATTCTTAAATTTAAACCATACTCGTAGAACCGTGTAAGCATAAGAAAAGCGCGAACCCGAGGCCACAGTTTAGTAACGTACAAGATATAGTATGGGATGTCCCTCGCTGTCAAGGGATAATAGCTAATAATTTTAAAAAAAGAATATTATAAAATATTAATATTGTCAAAATTTACCTTGCCCTACAGACGCCCAACCGTCATTCCCGCGCAGGCGGGAATCCAGAAATGTTGAGGAAAAGGAACCCTTCGACAAGCCCTTCGACCGTGCTCAGGAGAGCCTCAGGGCAGGCGTTGCTGGTTGCAAACGTTCTGGATTCCGGCTCAAAGCCTGCCCCGTACTGGATACGGGGGCCGGAATGACGTATCAAGTCTGAACAGTTACGCAGCCCCGATTCAGTTCCCCGCCTCGGAGATGCTATACTACCGATGACCTTCCCCTTGGATTCCTGAGAATCGAAATCCTATTTCACTCTTTGCCGCCGCGGGACTTCGGCGGCAGATGGAGACCCTAGAATGGCAAACACCGAAATGGAACTGATGGCCCACCTAATGCGGCGGTCCGGGTTCGGAGCCAACCGGGATGAATTGGAACGTTACGCGGCCAAGGGTTACGCGGCCACGGTGGAGGAGTTGTTGCACCCGGAAGAAGCCCCTGCGCTGGAGGAGGACGTGGTCCGCCGTTACCACGTTGACCAGAACAGCCTGATGCTCATCGAAAGCTCTCAGGCCTACTGGCTGTACCGGATGATCAACACGCAACGGCCCCTGGAAGAAAAGATGGCGTTGTTCTGGCATGGGCTGTTCGCCACGGCCTACGGGAAGCTGAACCACGCCAAAGCCGTGGTCAACCAGACTAATACCTTTAGGCGGCACGGCCTGGGGTCTTTCCCCACGCTGCTGCTGGAGCTATCCCGAGACCCGGCAATGATCTTCTGGTTGGACAACAAGGACAACCACAAAGACGCGCCCAACGAGAACTACGGACGGGAGCTATTGGAACTCTTCTCGATGGGCATCGGCAATTACACCGAAGACGACGTAAAGGCCTGCGCCCGGGCTTTTACCGGTTGGACCATCCAGAACCCCGATTACATGAGCATCCGGGCTTCCCGGGACTCCATTTGGCCCCACGGCCGCATCGACTGGCAGTTTGTGTACTTGCCCGAGGACCACGACGACTCACCCAAGACCTTCTTGGGCCATAAGGGGCGGTTCAACGGCGAAGACATCATCGACATTATTTGCCAGCATCCGGCTACGGGCTGGTTTATCGCCGGGAAACTGCACAAGTTCTTTGTCTCCGACACGCCGGACGAGTCGGCTACCCAAGTCTTGGCGGATGAGTTTCGCCGGACCAAGGGAGACATCCGGTCGGTAATGCGGACCCTGTTCCTTTCGGACTTTTTCCAATCGGAAGAGGCCCGGTTTGCCCGGGTCAAGAGCCCCGCCGAGTTGGTGGCTGGCACCGCTCGCTTGGCGGGTACCCGGCGGTTTCCCGAGTGGAGCATAGTCAACCTGGCTCTGGACGCCAACTTCATGGGGCAGGAAGTGTTGAACCCGCCAACAGTCGAGGGCTGGCATACGGGCCGGGAATGGATCGACACCGGGACCTTGGTTGAGCGGGTCAACTCGGCAGCCCAAGAATTTGCCGACGCCAGCCAACCCGGTGTTCAGGCCGTCATCGGCCGCATCAAGGCCAAGGGGGAAGCACTTTCTCCCCGGGACTTTGTCCGGGAATGCCTGGAAGGCGCCGGCGCCCTGGTCGTTTCGGAAGCAACCTTCGAGAGCTTGGCCGCTCATGCCGAGACCCAAGGCGAAATCCGGTTTGACCTTCCCGGTGACGCGGACTCGGCGGACTCCCCCGGTAACCCAGACTCCCTAAAAGACCGGGTCGTCGAGATGCTCCAACTGGTCCTAGCAACCCGGGAATATCAACTGGCCTAGGAAAATATGACCATCACCAAGTCTTTCCAATACAGTCATACCATCGGTTTTCTGTCAAACCGGCTCAAGGGCTTTCAGCACCCGGTGGACGTGGCGCTGGACTCCCGGGGCCTGCTGTACGTCATAAACCGGGTTGGTCCCGAGTTGGGCATCCGCATCCCCTACAAGCGCATCACGGTATGCACCGTCGACGAGGAGTACTTGGGGGAGATCGGCACCGGCGGTATGGACGAGGGCCAGTTCTGGTGGCCCAGTTGCTTGGCCTTTGATAGCCATGACCGGCTCTACGTCGCCGACGAGGCGCTCAACCGGGTCTCTATTTTCTCCAAGGAGGGGGAGTTCTTGGGACAGTGGGGCGCCCCAGGCTCCGCCGACGGGCAGTTCGACCGGCCTTCGGGCTTGGCTATCGATGGTGAGGACAACCTTTACATCACCGACAGCATCAACCACCGGGTACAGAAGTATACCGGCGAGGGCCGGTATCTGGGTGCCTTTGGAGAATACGGCGACGGGCCGGGCCAGTTCAACATGCCTTGGGGAATTGCCTTGGACCGGAACGGGGATGTGTACGTGTCGGACTGGCGCAATGATCGGGTCCAGAAGCTTGACCCATCGGGCAAGTTTATAGACCAGTGGGGCGCCCCGGGGGCCGGCGACGGGCAGCTAAACCGTCCCGCCGGGCTTACGGTCGACGCCGGCCAGAACATGTACATCGCCGACTGGGGCAACGAGCGAGTGCAGGTATGGAGCCCGCGTGGAGAGGTGTTGGCGATTCTCCGGGGAGACTCAGTGGACTCCACCTGGGCCCAAGACTACTTTACCGCCAACCCCGAGGAGGGTTCGGCCCGCCGGGCAGCGGACTTGGAGCCGGTGGTCCAGCCTTATGCCGAGGCCGACCGGGAACGCTCGGCCAACATCGAGAAATTGCTCTGGGGGCCAACCGCAGTCAAGTTGGACAGCCAAGGCCGGATCTACATCGTGGACAGTTGCCGCCACCGTTTGCAGATTTACCGCCAAGTCTAACCGCTAGCCCTGCATTCTAAGCGCCTTGGCCCACGAGTCCCGCAAGGGGACGGTGCGGTTGAAGACCAACCTTTCAGTGGTGGAGTCTTCCGAGTCGACGCAGAAGTAACCCTGCCTCAAGAACTGGACGGTGCTGCCCGGCGCCGCTTGGCTCAAGCCGGGTTCTACCAGGCACCCGGTCAAAACTTCCAGGGAGCCGGGGTTCAAGAAGTCGGTGAATTCCTCAGTATCGCTTTCGTCGTTGGGGTCCGCCTTGGAGAAAAGGGTGTCGTAGAGACGGACCTCCGCTTCCACCGCATGGGCCGCCGAGACCCAATGGGAGGTGCCTCTAACCTTTCGACGGTCGCTGGTCTGCCCGCCCTTGGATTCCGGGTCGTAGGTGCAGTGCAGCTCCACTACCTCCCCGGTGGCTGCATCCTTGATCACATCGACGCAGGTGATATAGTAGGCGTCCTTTAGCCGGACCTCCCGTCCCGGCGACAGCCGGAAGAAACCTTTTGGCGGGTCCTCCCTGAAATCGTCCTGTTCGATGTACACCACCTTGGAGAAGGGCAGTTTTCTAGACCCGAGGGACGGGTCCTCCGGGTTGTTTTCTGATTCCACCTCTTCGACTTGGCTGTCGGGGTAGTTGTCGATAACCACTTTCAAGGGCCGGAGGACACCCATAACCCGGGGCGCCCTCAGGTTCAAGTCCTCCCGGACGCAGTGCTCCAGCAACGCCAGGTCGGTCACAGTATCCCGCCGGGCTACGCCAACCCGTTCGCAAAAGTTACGGATAGCTTCGGGCGTGTATCCCCGTCGGCGCAAGCCGGACAGGGTAGGCATCCTGGGGTCGTTCCAACCCGAAACGTAGCCTTGTTCCACCAGCGTAATTAACTTGCGCTTGCTCAAAACGGTATAGCTAAGGTTAAGGCGGGCAAACTCTATTTGCTGCGGATGAAAGATGTCCAAAGATTCGAGAAACCAGTCGTAAAGGGGACGGTGGTCCTCAAACTCCAAGGTGCAAATAGAGTGGGTCACACCTTCGATAGAGTCGGACTGGCCGTGGGTGAAATCGTAAGTGGGGTAAATGCACCAAGCGTCGCCGGTCCGGTGGTGCGATGCCTTGAGAATCCGGTAGATGACCGGGTCCCGCAGGTTCAAATTGGGAGAGGCCATGTCGATTTTGGCCCGCAGCACGTGGGCGCCCTCATCGAACTCTCCGGCCCGCATTCGCTCAAACAGGTCCAGATTCTCGGCAACGGAGCGCTCTCGGTAGGGACTGTTCCGCCCCGGTCCGGTTAGCGTGCCCCGGTACTCCCGGATTTCTTGGGGGCTGAGACTACAGACATAGGCCCGGTCCGCCTTGATAAGCTGGACGGCGTACTCGTAGAGCTCTTCAAAGTAGTCCGAGGCGAAGTACAGGTGGTCTCCCCAGTCCCATCCCAGCCAACGCACGTCCTCTTGGATAGACTCGACGTACTCGACTTCCTCTTTGGTGGGGTTGGTGTCGTCAAAGCGCAGATGGCACCGCCCGCCGTTCTCCTGAGCGACCCCGAAATTGAGGCAGACGGACTTGGCATGGCCGATGTGCAAATAGCCATTAGGCTCGGGAGGGAACCGGGTAATCACCCGGCCATCGTTTTTGTTTTGCTTCAGGTCGTCGGCAACAATGCCTCGAATAAAGTCGCTGGCTCGGCTAGCGTCGGTGGCGGCCATTTGAGTGCCTCTTCGTCTGGTTTAAGGGGTAAGCGGAGTAGGATAACAAGCTTTCCGGGTGGCGCCGGTCCTAAGCGCCTATTTGAAAATTAGGCGTGGCGGGCCAACCGGTCGATTGCGGTCTGGACCCGGTCCAATACCCGGTCCTGTCCCAAAACTTCCATGGTCTCGAACAACGGTGGAGAAGCTTCTCTGCCGGTGGCGGCTACGCGAAGCAACCCGAAGAACTGGCGGGGGCGCAAGCCCAACTCCGCGCCTGCGGCCCGTAGCGATGCTTCCAAGCCCTCGTGGTCGAAGCTGGCGATGTTCTTCAGCTCGTCCCGGGCAGCCGCCAGCGCCACTTGGGCGTCCTTGCGTTCCATACTCTTCTGCACCAGATCGTCCGGGTTGTATTCCACGTCATCCTGGAAGAAGTAAGAGGTCAACGAGGCCCCGTCGGAAAGTTGCTTGGTCCGCTCCCGAATCAGCGGGACTATCTTCAGCAAGTAGTCCCAGTCCACCGGCCCCAAGCCAGAGGGCAGGTCTCTTTCCAAGAAGGGCAACAACCGCTCGGCAAGTCCGGCGGTGGGTAGTTGCCGAATGTAGACCCCGTTCATCCAAGTCAGTTTCTCTTGGTCGAAGACGGCGGGAGAGCGGTTAACCCGCTCCAGGCTGAAATTCTCTATTACCGTCTCAATGGGCATTATCTCGGTATGGTCGTCCAGAGACCAGCCCAGCAGGGTCAAGAAGTTGAGCAGGGCCTCCGGCATGTAGCCGCCGTCCCGGTATTCTAAGGCGGCGGTCGCCCCGTGGCGCTTGGAGAGCTTGGCCCGGTCCGGGCCCAGGATCATGGGCAGGTGAGCGAACTTCGGCGGCGGGAACCCTAGGGCCTGCTGTAGTTGGAGGTGCCGCGGCGTGCTGGGCAGCCACTCTTCCGCCCGCATCACGTGGCTAATCTCCATCAGGTGATCGTCAGCCACCACCGCCATGTGATAGGTGGGGAAGCCGTCGGACTTGATGAGAATAAAATCGTCCAGCAGGTCGTTTTGCCAGGTCACCCTGCCGTGAATGAGGTCATCGCAAGTAGTGACCCCCGAGGTGGGGGTAGCAAACCTGATTACCGAAGACCCGCCCTCAGCCTCCAAGGCCCGCCTCTCACCAGTAGAGAGGGAACGGCACCGCCGGTCGTACCCGGAGCCAAGATTAGAGCGTTGCTGCTCCTCGCGCATCTGCTTCAGCCGCTCTTCGGTGCAGTAGCAGCGGTACGCCAGCCCCCTTTCCAGCAAACCGTCGGCCAGCTTGTGGTAAATCTCCAGCCGCTGCGACTGGAAGTAGGGGGCGTAGGGCCCGCCCAATCGGGGACCTTCGTCCCAGTCCAAGTTCAACCAGTCCAAGGACTCCAACACTGCATCGACCGCGCCCGGCACCAACCGGTCCTGATCAGTGTCTTCCACTCGCACGATGAACTTACCGCCGTGATGCCTGGCAAAGAGCCAATTGAACAAAGCGGTGCGAATATTACCGATATGAGGAAAACCGGTGGGGCTCGGTGCGAACCTTACTCGAACGTTTTCAGCCAAGAACATTCTCCTTACAATTACGGGCCTAATTTTAACACCATGCGTCGGGCCTGTTGAGTCCCCTAGAAGGTGTATCATGCGTTCGTCGCCGGTCTGCGGATAGCATCGGGTCAGCCAACCGGAGTGGCGACGAATACAGACCACGCTGAGAAAGAGTTAAAAGGCACCGCGACGCTTACATAAACCCTGGTGCTTAACATGGACCGTGATTCAACCGATGTGCGCTCGGACCTGCCTACCCGCACCATCACCTACAGAAGGCTGGTGGACTTGAGCCAGCCTGTGCATCCCGGCATACCCCTGTGGCCGGGAGACCCACCCGTTCAATTTCGGCAGGTGGCCGACCTGCGGCAAGAAGGGTACTTTCTGAGAGAGTTCTCTATGGGTGAGCATAGCGCCACCCACATTAACGCCCCGGCAAGCTTTCATACGGACGGAGTCAGCATAGACGCCTATCCAACGGAAGGAATGGTCGCCCCAGCCGTGGTCATGGATATTCGAGGGCAGAGTGCCGCCAATGCCGATTACGCTTTGAGCTGGGCCGACGTCGAATTCTGGGAAGAGGAACATGGGCCGGTTCCGCAAGGAACGGTGGTGTTGCTCTACACCGGCTGGCAGGAAAAGTGGGGAGACCCGGGCCTTTATTTTGGCGCCGACGCCTCGGGCAGCCCACATTTCCCAGGGTTCGGGAACGACGCCGCCCGCTACCTGCTGGCCCACCGGGGAGCAGCCGGCCTTGGCATCGACACTCATGGCTTGGAGCCGGGAGCCGCCGCCGGGTACCCGGTGAACAAGCTACTGCTAGAGAGACCCCGGTTAGCCTTGGAAAACCTCACCAACCTCGACCAACTGCCTCCTACCGGGGCCACGATAGTGGTGGGCCTGGTTCGATTAACGGGCGGCAGCGGCTCCCCGGTATCGGTATTAGCGTTTGTTCCCTAGAGACCGCCGCTTTTGGAATCCCTCTGCCGGTAGGCTGGACCTAAGAACACGCAGGACTGCGGATAAGTCGTCGGCAAGCTCAGACCGGCACTCCAGCGCCTCCCCGGTGACGGGGTGCCGGAACCCCAAGTGGTGGGCGTGCAAAAAGTGGCGCGACAGTAGCTTGCTGGGCTTGCCGTAGACCGCGTCGCCCAGCAGCGGGTGTCCCAAATGGGCCAGATGGACTCTCACTTGGTGGGTGCGGCCCGTTTCCAAATACAGCTCCACGAGGCTGTAGCCTTCAAACTTCTCCAGCACCCGGTAGCTGGTCTTGGAGTCTCGGCCTCCGGTAACCACCGCCATGCGTTTCCGGTGCCTGGGGTCGCGGAAAATCGGCGCATCGATAATCCCTTGGTCCAGTGACAGGGCTCCGACGGCCAACGCCAAGTACCCTTTGGTAACCGTCCGGTCCTTGATTTGGCCGGATAGCGCTTGGTGCGCTTGGTGGGTCTTGGCTACCACCATCAACCCGGAGGTGTCTTTGTCCAGCCGGTGTACAATGCCGGGCCGTACCTCACCGCCGATTCCCTCGATGCCGGGACACCAAGCCAACAGAGCGTTGACCAAGGTCCGGTCCGGGTGACCGGGGCCGGGATGTACCGCTAGGCCGGCCGGTTTATCGACGACGACGATGTGATCGTCTTGGTAAGCGAGTTTAAGGGGCATCCACTGGGGAGCCAAGCCCAGCGGTTTCGGGGGCAACACGGCCAAGGACACTTGGTCCCCCGGCTGCAACTTTTGAGAAGGTTTCACCGCGTATCCGTTTACCTGTACCGCTCCTTCATCAATCATGCGGCGCAACTGGCTGCGGGATAGACCGGTAGGCCGGCCAGCCAAGAAGTGGTCTAGCCGAGGCCAAGCGGCTTCAGCGGTAAATGCCATTGCTTTCGGGTAGGGAGAACTCATCCCGGCTTAGGATATCCCATCAGTTTCTCCGCGTCCCGGGCTCCCTTCCCCGGGGGAGGAGTCTCGCTTGGAGCCGAAGATAATCCAAGCCAGCAACGCCAGCCCTACCACGATGGAAGCGTCTGCCACATTGAAGATCGGCCAAGGGCCAACGTCCACAAAGTCGGTCACGTAGCCCAAGCGCAGCCGGTCCAACAGGTTTCCGGCAGCGCCGCCGAATTGCAATGCCAAGCTCAGCCGTAGCAGGTGGCCGGGACGGCGCTGTCCCCGGTAAATCAGCGCCAAGATGGTGATTCCGATAACCGAAACCAGGATCAGCGGCAAGTTCTGGCCTTGGAACAGCCCGAAGGCGCTGCCGGTATTGAACGTGTGAGTAAACCGGAAGAACCCTTCCGCCGGAAAGGACTCGCCTAGGGCTAAGAACTCCCGGACCAAGAACTTGGTGAACTGATCAGTGGCAAAGACCAAAGCAGCCAGTTGCAGGAGCGCCAAGTCCTTGTAAATGGGGCGGCGCGATGTTCCGGCCTCATTCCGGTGCGAGAACATCAGCAATTAGACCACAGCCTTATTGCAGCGCCTCGGCGAAAAACTCGGCTACAGGGGGACCAAGTTGGTCTTCGTAGCCAAACCAGTAGTGGTCGGCTCCAGGGACAATATGGCGGGTCGGCGGGCGTTTAAAGGCGTCGAGGGCCGGGCTGAATTCCTCCGACTGCACCGCTTTGTCTTGATCGCCCGCAATTACCAGCGTGGGGAGGTCCTTTGACCCGAGGGTCGAGCCTTCCAGCGCCCGGACCGACGGAGAGATCAGCGCAAAGGCCTTGGCCTTCTGGTGTAGCTCCGGGTTGCCCAGCACGACGCCGGAACCAAAGGAGTAGCCAGCCAGTCCGATCCTCCGCTCGTCGACGCCGGGCCACGCTTTCAGAAGCTCCAGAGCGGCCAGCGCTTCTTGCGGCTCCAACTTGCCTTTGGTGTGTTCCCCTTCGCTGTGGCCCACCCCCCGGAAGTTGAACCGCAACACCGCAAATCCCACTTGGGCCAAGGCAAAGCTGACCGTCAGCACCACATTGTTGTCCATGTTGCCGCCGTACAGCGGATGAGGATGGCAGACAACCACGCCGGGCATCGCCGGTCCAGCTTGGTCCGGTCCGGGTTCTGTGGGTTGGACCACCACACCCTCGAAAGTGAGTTCTTTGACTTTGAAGGACACGGCGCTTTGTCGCACGGCATTCTCCCCAGTGTTAAAGCTGATTCCAGCTTCCATCTTAGGAGAAGCGTCGGCCTTTAGCAAGAAATGTTCCTCCGCTGATAGGGTCTTTCAGTTGTCCAGTGGTAATTCAGCAAAGCTACACACTCCGCTCACCCTGAGCCTGTCGAAGGGCTCAGGGTGAGCGGGAATGCCTGTCCTGAGGCTCTCCTGAGCACGGTCGAAGGGGAGGCTTAGGTCCGAAAACTGAAAGACCCTGCCTCCGCTGAAGGTGGTTTGCCGGTCGGAGTCCCACCCGCCACGAATAATCTCGCCGGCCGTGGCGGCGTCCTCCAGAGCAACGTCCAGGTCGCAGCGCCCGTCGGCGGTTGCGGGCGAGCGCTCCTTGAAGTTTCGGTCATATTGGCTCTTGTCCGCCCCTGGCGGACCTCAGTTGCGCCTCCAGTTCCCGGGCGCGGGCTTCGGCGGCGATGCGGGCCTGGCGTTCGGCGATGCGTTCGTCGGCTTCTTCATCGTGGGTGCGCAGATAGCGTTGGGCTGCCGGGTCGTACCAGCGGAGGTGTCCGTATTCCCAGCACAGGTACAGCCCCAGAACTGCGCTGTATCCCCAGTAGCGGGCATGGCTCACTTCGTTGACGGCGATGGGGACATAGGCGCCGTCAACCAGCCGGTCGCCGGCCAGCCCGGCATCGTGGTACTGCCCACCCGTGGGGTCGAAGCGCCAGTACTCGGGCACACCGTAGTTGGCGTATCCTTCCCGCTTGGCGGTGTAGTCGTGGCGTCCGGTGGTCTTGGAGGCCACCTCCAGCGCGAAGTCCGGCGGTTTGCCCCGTTCCTCGATGGAGTAGCCTTCCTGAGCGATGATGGCGGCCCGGTCTATGTCGAAGGCTACGAGCAGGTCGGGCCTCAATAGGCCCTGCGACTGGTTGTGGCGCCAGCCCAGGGGAATTTCGCCCAAGACGATAGTGGTCTCCGGCGAACCGAGGTGGCGGCGCAAGGCTGCCTGGTGACCGGGATCGTAGAGGTAGACGGGGTTCTGCATATCGTCCCTGGGCGGCAACTCCGGAAAGGTCTTATCCGGCGCGGCGGCGGGCGGCGGGCGAAAGGGCTTGGTGGTCATAGCGACCTCGCGTGATGAAATAGCACTGGCCGCTATTATACGTCGGGCGGCCGCCGCCGCCAAAAGAGGCCGATTCATTCAAAATGCCAGAGCTTAGTCCATTATTCAGGCACCAGTAGCTCTATCCTAAAACCTTCCGGACGTAACTTGGTAGTGCCAAAGACGCATTACTGCTAAAATGGCCGAAATTCAATACCTACTGTGTCTGAAAGACAGGTAAGAGGGACGGATGAAGCTTATAGACTTGCGCAGCGACACGGTCACCCAACCCACCGACGAGATGCGGAAGGCAATGGCCGAGGCCGAGGTCGGGGACGACGTCTACGGCGAAGACCCCTCCATGAACCGGCTGCAAGAGCGGGCGGCTGAGCTTCTGGGCAAGGAGGCCGGGCTGTTCACCGCCAGCGGCACCATGAGCAACTTGATCGCGGCGTTGACCTTTTGTCACCGGGGCGACGAGATCATCATGGGCGACCAAGCCCACATGTTTTGGAACGAATCGGCCGGGGTGGCGGCCTTGGCCGGGGCCCAAACCCGCTTGGTGCCCAACGACGCCCAAGGAAGGATCAGCCCCGCCGATGTCGAAGCCGCCATCCGCCCCCGGACCAACATTCACTTTCCGCCGACAACCCTGGTGTGCCTGGAAAACACCCACAACCGTTGCAGCGGCATGGTGTTGACCCCCGAGGATACCGGCAAGGTGGCCGAGGTGGCCCACGCCGCCGGAGCCTCCGTCCACTTGGACGGCGCCCGCATATTCAACGCCGCCGTCGCCTTGGAGGTCCCGGCGTCGGAATTGGTCAAGGACGTGGACGACGTTAGCTTCTGCCTGTCCAAGAGCCTAAGTTGCCCGGTGGGCTCGGTGCTCTGCGGCTCCCACGAGTTCATCGAGGACGCCCGCAAGTGGCGGAAGATGGTGGGCGGAGGGATGCGCCAAGTAGGAGTCATGGCCGCGGCCGGTCTGGTCGCTCTGGACACCATGATCGGCCGCTTGGCCGATGACCACGCCACGGCGCGGCAACTGGCTAACGGCTTGGCCAACATCGACGGGCTGACCGTAGACCCCGATTCGATCCAGACCAACATCGTAATCTTCAACGTAGACCCGGCGGTAGCCACGGCCCAAGAGCTAATCGCCGCCTTGGACCGGGAGGGCGTCAAGGTCACCTACCCCGGCGCCCAGTCCATTCGCATGGTCACCCACCGCCACATCTCCTCGGAGGACGTCGAAGAGGCCCTATCCCGCACGTCCAAAGCGGTCCGGGGGCTGCGGGCATGAGGGGGTTCAGGTAGGGTCTTTTCATTGTCACCCCGTTTTCATAGTCACCCCGAACGTAGTGAGGGGTCTAAAAAATCCCTCTTCTGGAAAGGCGAAGTTGGCCCCAGTAGGAATTTTAGATTCCTCGCGCTGCTCGGAATGACAGAAAGGGGGCTCAGAATGAGAATGAAAAGGCCCTTGGGGTTAAGGGCTCACGGTACAGAATTATAGTGAAGTTAGGCATCTTATAAGATTCTTGTAAGATGGGATAACTTTAGTATAAACAGGCCCAAGTACCCGTTGCGCAACCCCTATGCGGCTAGACCTGGCAGGCGACGTCTCAGGCCGGGCGATGAATGGCGGTTGCCAACAAAAGATTGGGAGGGGAGTGATGCCCACGTTCGAGCAAGGATTCGCTGACGCGGAGAAAGCTGCTGATTCGACCATAAAGTCGGCAGCGGACTTGGCCAGGTTGGCCAAGGCTTTGCAGAAGGCGGCCAAGGAAGGGAATATCGCGGCCATCAAGAGGGAGGCGTCAAGGCTGGACGATGCGTTGGGTTCGCTGCGGCAGGAGGTAGCCAACGCCATCGAAACGTGGCCATTCCATGACGAAGAAGAGGAGGAATACCTCCGGGAACACTACGCCGCCGAACTGAGGGACGTGGCCGCGGAAAAGGGGCTGGAAATCTATGAAAGAGACGGCGTGTTGATTTCCCACCCGTCCATAGTGCGAATCCTGCCCGGGAGCCGGGCCGTAAGAATCGACAAAAAGCAAGTATCGGCTTTGCGGCCGTCCCACCTTGCCGGGACTCTGGCGAATAATCAGAAGAAGCCGCGCCGGTTCCGGTCGGAAGCCTTCCTGGAAGCTTTGTACAAGGCTTATCAGCCCTTTGCCAGGGAACAGACCTCTTCACGGTTGATCAAAGACCCGGTGGTGCCTTTGTCCAGCATTTACGATGTATTTACTTCCCTGCCGGGCAGCAACCGTGAATACGATAGCACCGACTTTGCCCGGGACCTGTATTTCTTGGAACTCGAAGGCACACTCACCACCCGGTCGGGCGCACGGGCATCTTTCCCATCCTCCACCGGCGCAAGAAGGGCGCGCGGCAGTTTTCCCTTTGTCGGCCCCAATGGACAGGTTATTACCTATTACGGCATCCAGTTTTCCGAAGGTTAATAATGCCAAACACCATTCCGTTGCACGATTGGCTGAGCTTCATTGACTCCGAGTACTTGTCGTCTTTCATCCGTGATGGCGGCGCGTCCATCAAGTTTGCCGTGACGCCGGAAGGGCTTAAACCTGAACTCTACCAAGCCGTGACGGACCGCTGCTGGGAGGCGGACTGCATTGTGGTCAAGCTCGACGCTGTGGGGGTCCGGGTCCACATGCCACAGGACATTTTCTTTGGCATGGCGAGTCAGGTCGATTGGAGGCACTTGGCCCGTCGGAGAATCCTGGAGCTGACCAGGGAAATCGGATACCGGGCCGATAGTGTTGAGTTCACCCAAGCCGGTAACATATTTGAGGCCATTGGCACCGTAAACGGTCTCGATTCAGACTTTATGCGCCTTGAATTGAGCCGTCAAATACAAAACGAAGTCTTCAAAAATCCGCGTATGGCCAAGGACTTCCGGGTTGCCATGAGCCAACTTTGCCTATGCGAAAACACTCGTGAGAATGAGCAATATGACGGTCAGCCCCTGATCGACTGGCTGACTGGGGTTAACACGAGGCTGGGCAATGTTAAGCTGTTCCAAATCCAGACCGGAATCAACCGGACGACGGCGCGGTATTTCATCGAATCGGCCCTTTACTGGTTCCAGCACGTCGGCTATGCGGGGACGGTGATACTGCTCGACAACTCCCGCGTCACACTGGCCCGGAACCCACGGGACGGCCACCGTTACTATACCAAGGCGATGGCGATTGACCATTATGAGTTGCTGCGGGAGTTTGTCGACGGCGTCGGTCAGCTAATCGGGGCGTTGCTGGTGGTGGTGACGAATAATGAATTTCTCGACATGGATTCCGGGGCCAGAGGGTTCGGCATTTATCCGGCCCTTATGACCCGTGTTATGGACGATATCCGGGACAAAAACCTGGTGAATCCCATAGCTTCTCTGGTCAGGCTATCCTGAAATAGAGGATGGACCCGTGGAAACATACGTGGAAACATACATCGACGTACAGCAAGCCCGGCGAGCATTGGAAGCCCTGCGCAGTGGGGTGCCTAACAAGGAGGCGGTAGGGTTGTTGGGATGCAGCCAACCGCGGGCGGAAAGCCGGTTCAACGAGTTGCTGTCCCAAGCGGTGGACCCAGGGAACTCCCATTCCGGCACTCAGGGGATGGTAGTTTCCGGCGATTTTGGTTCCGGGAAGTCGCATCTGCTGGCCCACTTGGAACATCGGGCGTTGTCGGAAGGTTTCGTGTGCAGCAAGGTTGCCGTCAGCAAGGAGACACCGCTGTTCGATCTTGACAAGGTCTTCAAGTCGGCGGTGGACTATGGGCGGATGCCGGACCGCACAGGACAACTATTCGATGAAATTGGAGATGCGCTCGCTCCAGATTCTGAGGAATATGCCCGTTTTTTCCGCTGGACCAACTCCGAGCAGAACGGCCTGAACCGGCTGTTTCCGGCAACCCTGATGGTCCACGAAAGGGCCAAAGACATTGACCTCCTTGGCGAAATCAGGTCGTTCTGGTCAGGAAACACCATCCGGGCGCCCCGGGTAAAGGAGGGCCTCCGGGCAATAGGCCAACTCGCCAGTTACTCATTCCGGGCGCCCAGAAAGAGTGAACTCCCACCGCAGCGGCTGAGGTTTGCCACCGAGCTAATCAAGGGCGCCGGCTACCAGGGTTGGGTCGTGCTGCTGGATGAAATCGAGTTGGTCGGTTCCTACAGCTTGTTGCAGCGGGCCCGCTCCTACGCCGAACTGGCCCGTTGGTTGGGCAAGGTCTCCGGTGAGGAGCATCCCGGCTTGGTGGTCGTCGGCACGGTGACTGACGACTACGCCGCCGCCATCCTGGGATCTAATGGTAAGCAAGACCACGACTATGTGGGGCCCCGGTTGCGTTCCCGGGGCGACGACGCTGCGGCTGCCCGGGCCGAGGCGGGTATGCGCTCACTGGAACGGGATGTCACTCAACTGGAACCCCTAACTGACGAGGACGTGAACGCCACGGTCGAGAAACTGCGGCGAATCTACGCCAGTGCCTATGGTTGGGATGCGCCGCCCATAGAGAGAACGGCGAGGGGTGTAGGCTACCAGGGGCGGATGCGGTACAAGATAAGAGCCTCCATAAACGAATGGGACCTGTTGCGGCTGGTCCCGGACTCGTGCCCGGAAACAGAGGAGATAGAGTTCCGGTTTCGCTATGACGAAGTCCCGGAACTGGAAAAGGAAGTTAAGGACGAAGTCAGAGAGGCGGATGGGCCATATACTGATTAGTCCTCTTGGGGGATGCAAAGTTGCCCATTCCTTTTAGAGACCGCACTGAGGGCGGCCACCCCGGTGCGGTGGGTTTTCTACGGTTCGTCGACGAGGAAGATGGAAAAGGCATCCGGGGCGCTCTTTTCCTGACCACCGGCAGTGGCGAGCCGTTGGACTTTTGTTTCACCCGCATCGACTTTCACAATTCGTTCCTGTGGCGTCCGGGCGACGCCCGGCGGCACGCCGTAACGTCTCTAGTCAAGGCCCTCTTTCATGCGGTTAACCGGGTCCCAGTCCTGATACTGGGGCTGGCTGACGAAATACCGCCGAGAGTATTCACTGACGATATTCAGGTGGAAACGCCCCTCTGCCGTATCGCCACTGCCGAGACGCCAGCGCCGAGCACTGCATCGGTTTGCCAGCAGGCCCCGTCCTTGGACCTGATTTGGACCACGAAACAGCCGGGCCAAGAGTCGGCTGCGATGCAGCTTTTGGGAGTCCTAGTTCACCAGCAAGATCCCCTTGAGTCTTTCGAGCGGGCTGCCACCGGCCTTGCCGAAGCCTTTAACGACAGATGAGGACTATCCATGTGGTGGCAGCCGAGACAACAGGAGAATAAGCGCTCGTTCCTCCAAAGGCTGATCCGGCCCGAGGCTGAGGCGGAGTCACCTTCACGAATCGCTCAGCCAGAATCTATACCCGCTCAGCCCCGCGCCATCACACTCCTGCTACCCGCTCCACCCTCCGTGGAATGTCTAGTTCAGCCAGCCGCCAACGTTCCCGAGCTCGTAACTGTTGTAGACCTGTCATTCATCCGGGAAGGTCCAGTTGGGGCAGCTAATTCTGATGGTGCAGGGTCACCATCAGAACGCTCTTATTCCCGCCAAACCAGCGGCCCACGAACGTCCCGCGAGGCGCTGGAGCGTTCATTGGCGGCGCGGCTGCGGGCTTTGCTGGCCCCGCCGTTGGAGTCCTTGCTGCCAGGGCCGCAATCTGTTTTGGAATGGCCGGGCGAGTTGATGCAGTTCCAGAAGGACGGCGTACTGGCGCTGATTAACAGCGAGCGGGTTCTGCTGGCCGACGATATGGGGTTGGGCAAGACGCTGCAAGTCATCGCCGCATTGCGGATTCTCTGTGTGCAACGGGCCATCGAATCGATATTGGTGGTGGCCCCGGCGGGCCTTCTGGACCAATGGCGGCAGGAACTTGCGAAATGGGCTCCTGAGCTTCGAGCGATCATTATACGCGGGTCAACCTTGGACCGCTCATGGCAATGGACGGCCAGTGTACATGTAAGCCTAGTTAGCTATGAGACGCTGCGCTCGGACTTTTTCGGGAATACTCAATCTCCGATGCGGAGAAGGGTCTGGGATGTGGTTGTAGCCGACGAGGCGCAGCGGATCAAGAACCGGAACGATACCAGCGATTCCCTGAAGGGTCTGCAAAGACGGCGCTCTTGGGCGCTGACCGGAACGCCCATTGAGAACAGAGAGGAGGAACTGGCTTCCATACTGGAGTTCGTTGACCATGACGGGAATGAGTCGACCTCATCCCGGCACTACCAGCCGGGGCGCGAATTGCGGGAACGGCACCGCCAGTTGCAGCTCCGGCGGAAGAAGGGCGACGTGCTAGACGACCTGCCACCCAAGCAGGTAACCAAGGTAATCATTTCCCTGGACGCCAGACAAAAAACAAGCTATGACAAGGCCGAACGCGATGGAATAGTCTATCTGAAGTCCTTGGGCACCGAAGTTAGCGTGCAGAACGTGCTTGAATTGATTACACGCTTGAAGCAAATCTGCAATGCCGATCCCGAAACCGGCCGTTCCAGCAAGTTAGACGACATCAAGGAAAGGCTGGAACGCCTGACGGCCCAAGGGCACAAAGCCCTTGTCTTCTCTCAATATACGAACGACGACGCCGGTGTAGGAGCGGCAGCCAGGTACTTGGCAGAGTTCAATCCCCTCACCCTCACCGGAGACATGCCCCAGGTGCAACGAGGAAGCATTATCAGCCGGTTCAAGAACAGAGATACACACAAGGCGTTGGTGATTTCCCTGCGGGCTGGCGGCGTGGGCTTGAACTTGCAGGAAGCGTCATACGTGTTTCACCTGGACCGCTGGTGGAACCCCGCAGTGGAACATCAGGCCGAAGACCGCAGTCACCGCTACGGCCAGACGGTCCCAGTCCATGTGTTCAAGTATTCGTGCATCGACACCATCGAGGAGAGCATCGACCGGATATTAGAGCAGAAGCAGGAGCTGTTCGACGAACTGGTGAACGATGTGTCCATCGACCTCGGCGCGTCCCTCTCCGCCGACCAACTCTTTGGTCTGTTCGGGTTGGAAATGCCGTCAAGACCGATGCCGAATCCAACAAGCCTGCGGCCAACCCGTGGGGCCTGATGGAAGTGAAGTTGCCGATTTAGGAAGGATAGTTAGTCCAGCCACCCCTGTCGCGACACACGTGGCGCATCTACGGTCCGAATTTCGTCCGCACCAATCATCCATTGTATATTCGTATTCTATAAGATACAGTTGATGTGCGACTGAGATTCGCCAAACTGAAGTCTATGCCCGCTGGTATAGGGGGATTCGGGACCGGCAAGCACGGGCGCACATCGATGTCCGCATCCGACGGCTGTCGTTGAGTAACCCTGGAGATGCAAGACCAGTGGGCGGAGGCGTTTCAGAGCTCCGAATTGATTACGGACCGGGCTATAGGCTGTATTTCGTCCGACGAGGCCAATCCGTGATCGTCCTACTAGCCGGCGGCGACAAAGCCAGCCAGGACCGCGATATCAGAACGGCGCTCGAACTGGCGCGCAACTTGTAGGAGGCAGCAACTTTGGGAAAGATAGAGACCCGGCCATGGGATGCAGCGGACCATTTGGAGACCGAGGAGGATATGGCCGCGTACCTGGAGGCGGCGCTTGAGGAAGACGACCCGGTGTTGATCTCAGCCGCCTTAGGAGACATCGCCAAGGCCAAGGGAATGACAAAGGTAGCGGTAGAGGCCGGGCTAGGAAGGGAGAGCCTCTACAAATCACTATCCCCCAACGGCAACCCGGAGTTCTCCACTGTGCTCAAAGTGGTCCGCGCTCTGGGACTACGGCTTCATGCCACCACTTTGTCGGAGAATACCGGACAGTAGTAAGTGGCTTTGTTGAATGAATGGGAGGTAGTGTTAAGCTGGAGGCATGAAGCGAACACCGCAAGCCTCCAAAGCTCGTCCCAAGAAACGCACCACCACCAGGAAATCCCAGTATCGGATACGTAACTGGCATGACTACAACGAAAGCCTGGTCCAGCGGGGTTCAATAACCCTATGGACCAGCGAAGAGGATATTGGGGCCTGGAAGCCCGACGGCCCCCGAAAGCGCGGTGGGCAGTTTCAGTATTCCGATGGAGCAATCCAGTGTCTGTTGATGGTGCGCAGCGTCTTCCACTTGACCCTGAGGGCTGCCGAAGGGTTTCTCCGGTCCGTGTTTCACTTGCTGGAGTGGGATTTGCCGGTGCCGGACTATACCACCCTCTGCAAGCGCGCCAAGCGCCTGGGGGTTTCCTTGCTCAGGAAAGCTGCTGGGCCCTTGCACCTGGTACTGGACAGCACCGGGTTGAAAGTCTTTGGGGAGGGAGAATGGAAGGTGCGTCAGCATGGCTATACCAAACGGCGCACCTGGAGGAAGCTCCATCTAAGCGTGGACAGTGAAACCCAGGAGATCCAGGCCGTGGTACTGAGCGAGGCCAGCCTGGACGATGCGGGAGCGGTGCCCGAACTTCTGGACCAGAGCACCGAGTCAGTGGAGCAGGTGGGTGGCGATGGGGCCTACGACAAAAGGAAGGTATATGAGGGCTGCGCTGTCAGAGGTGTCAGGCGGGTAGCAATTCCACCTCGAAAGGATGCCCGTATCTGGCAGCATGGGAACTGTGCCGCCCCGCCCCTGGTGCGGGACGAGAACCTGAGAAGGATTCGGAAGGTAGGACGTAAGCGGTGGAAACAAGAGTCGGGCTATCATCGGCGTTCCCTGGCCGAGACTGCCATGTTTCGGTTCAAGACCATCTTTGGTTCCTATCTTCAGGCCAGGAAGTTACCGCAGCAGAAGGTGGAAGCCAAGGTAAAGTGTGCCGCTTTGAATCGGATGACCCACTTGGGAATGCCGGATAGCTATCGAGTAGCATAGCTCGATTCAAAGGGTGTCGGGACATTTCATGTGCTGCCAATATTCATGCAACAAAGCCGTAGTAAGTAGTTAAACTGCGCTCCAGCAGCACGGCTCCCTGATGGAACTGGGGTTGCCGGTTTAGCCCGCCGGGGGAGCTTCAGCCACCCTTGGCCCCCGAAACGTCCTTATGTTGGAAGAGCCAGAAGGCAGCGCCCCCGATCACGGCGGCGTACACCGTGATCACCAGAAAGGCGTGCAGCATACCCTGACCGCCACTGGAACCAATACCCGAGACACCGCCGTCTGCCATCCAAGTCCTCACACTCGGCCCTAACAGGAATCCGGAGACCGTTTCGAACCAGTCGAAAAGCGATCCTAAGATGCCAACGACGACCAGTTCTGCGAAATAGTACCCCAAGGCAATGGAAACTCCGACGCTGGACGACGAAGTCAAGACCGCAAAGAATGCAGCGAGGATGATGTAAGGCGCCAGGCTGTAGACCGCCTTGCCGAAGACCGCGAAGACGGTGGACCACTGGCCGGCTCCGGCCAACCCGCCCCCGTCGCCCAGAGTAAGGCCGGACCCGATCAGGCTGCTAACGGCGATAGCCAAGGAGACGACGATGAATGCCGCGGCGCCCACCAGTAGCAGCGTCAGCAATTTGGCAGCGAGCAATTGCCAGCGTCCCGGCCCCTTGGTCAAAGTCGTTCGCAAAGTGCCCCAACCGTATTCGACCCCGATTACCGAAGACGCCAGGACCATGATGAGGACGACCCCGACGCTCGAGCCGAGCGCCAGGGCATTGGAGAGACTGCCGGGAAGCACAAACCCCTCCTTGGATTCATTGCGTGCGGATTCCCGCGCTATCCGGCCTCCGCATCTCCGTAGTTCCCACCCAATCTCCTCATCGAGACGCGCGCGGTCGTCTTCGCTGAGGCGCGATAGCACGTCCGGGGGAACGGCTTGGTCCAGGGTATCGCCACATCCAACTTGCAACACGATGGGACCGCCGTCGGGGTGGGGCACGCCGGACTCGAAAGTGACCGTCGTTTCCGATAGGGCCGGAACATCCGAAGTCTGGTAGGAGGCGAAGCTGCTCCACAAGGAAATCTGGGTAATCAAGACGGCGATTCCCAACAGGACCCAGGGCATCCAGCGGCGCCGGAGCTTGAACCACTCCCACCGGGAAAGGTTCAGGACGTGGGCGACCATCCGGCTCCTCCCTCATCGTATCCAGTTATGTCGTGCCCGGTGACGTCGAGGAAGTATTCTTCGAGGGACCTTTGCGAGGCGGTCATCTCCGCGACGTACACCTGCGACCGGCTAAGCACAGCCGTCACCTCCCAAGAACGCTCGCTGGCGGCGTTCAAGATTAGGGCCCCGTTTTCTTGGACCACATCCTCGACCCAGTCCAACGCTGCGAGAATCTCAGCCGCCTTGGCGTCGTCGGTAGTATGCAGGCGAATCTGGCCGCTGCCGCGGAGCAGGGCCGCGACGTCGCCTTGGGCAATCAGCTTGCCCCGGGAGAGTATGGCCAGGCTATCGCAGACCTGCTCCACCTCGTTCAGCAAGTGGCTGGAAAGGAGCACCGTGCGGCCTTCCGTTCCCAAGCCGCGAATCAGGTCGCGGACTTCGGCCATGCCCGCCGGGTCCATCCCGTTGGTGGGCTCATCCAAGAACAGCAGTTCGGGGTCGCCCAGCAGGGAGTAAGCCAGCCCCAGCCGCTGCTTCATGCCTAGGGAATAGGTCTGGAACTTGTCATTCGCCCGCTCGGCCAAGCCCACCCTTTCCAGCAAACCGGTCAATTGGCCGGGGTCGCCCCGGCCCGAAATACCCTGAAAATAGGTCAGGTTACGGCGTCCGGAAAGGTAGGGGTAAAATGAAGGCGTTTCGATGATGGCCCCGACGCGGTGCAGAGCGTCTTCGTGGTTTTGGGCAGAACCGAACAGCTTGAAACTGCCTGCCGTGGGCCGGACCAGCCCCAGCAGCAGGCTCATCACCGTCGTCTTGCCGGAGCCGTTGGGGCCCAGCAGCCCAAAGATGCGGCCGCGGGGTACGTCCATTGACAGGCCGTCGACGGCCAAGACTTGGCCGTAGCGCTTGGTCAACCGGTCGGTCTGGATCACGAGATCGTTCACAACTCACCTTCTTACCTCTAGTATAACCGGCATCCGTTATATAATTGGCTCAGGAGGTCAACAGATCATGGACAGTATTGCCTTGGACCACCAATCAACCGCTCTATTGATCGCCGACTTTTACGCCGAAATGATGAACACCGTACCCCACGCCGTCGAGCGCGGAGTGGTGGAGAAGACGGCCGCGCTGCAACAGGCGGCGCGGGAGGCCGGGGTGCTGTTGTGCTATTGCGCCACGGTGTTCCGGCCCGGCTACGTGGAGATCGGCGAACGGAACAAGACCTTCAGCCAGCGCAAGGCCTCAGGGCAGCCGGCGGTGTTCGACCCGCTGGCCGTCATCCACCCGGCGGTGCGGCCCGCCGAGGGCGAGGTGGTGGTGGGCAAGCACCGGGTCAACGCCCTGTACGGCACTGGCCTCGACGTAGTGCTGCGGGCCAACGACATCCGCAACCTGATCATCCTGGGCTACGCCACCAGCGGCGTGGTGCTGTCCACCCTGCGCTACGCCTCCGATCTCGACTTCAACCTGTACGTGGTGGAGGACTGCTGCTCGGATTCGGACCCGGAGGTTCACCAGTTCCTCACTGAGCGGATATTTCCCCGCCAAGCCGAGGTGGTGCAGTCGGCGGACGTCATCGCCGCGCTGGGCGGCGGATGAACGACGGGCCTACGGAAAAAGAGCCCGCCGAAAACGCCGGGAGCAGGTCCCGCCGGGTACGGACGCGGACCATCGCCTTTTGGGCCCTGGCCATCGCCATCGGCCACGTTATCTACCACGCCCTCCGGGACCATGTGTTCCCGGATGCTTACTAGCAGGAGTAGAAGTTCGGAGGATAGATGGACTTGCCCGCCCACCGCTTCTTGGAAGAATACGGCGTCCCGCACCAGCGGACCACCTTCTCGCCCGACACCCCCAAAGGCGCGGCCAGCGTGGCCCACGCCTTGGGCTACCACGAGTCGCAAATGGTCAAGACGCTCATCTTCCGCACCGGCGCCGGTGAACACGCCTTGGTCATGCTGGGCGGCGACAAGTCGGCCATTTCCGGCCGCCTCAAGAAGGCCCTAGGCTCCCGCGACATCAAGCTGGCCGACCCGGCCGCGGTCAAAGAAATCACCGGCTACGAAATCGGCTCCATCCCGCCCTTCCACTGGCAACCCCCGGGCTTCCGTTCTTTGCTGGACGCCTGCCTGATGGACGAGGAGGTATTGGGAGTAGGCGCGGGGGTCTGGGGGCAGGAGATTATGATTGCACCGGTAGATTTGGTATCGGCCACGGGCGCGGAGGTGGTTGACCTAAGCGGTGCCGGGCGCCGGTAATACTGGCCGTCGACGTACTTGCTAAGAATTTACGGGCAGCTCCTGCACTGACTCTATCACCACACGGGGCGAATCGAGCAACCCTTGTAGAGACTGCCCATTGGGGAGATTCGTACGGCCCGTTTGATATGTGAGCCGGTTCCGCACTCGCCTTAGAGTGGTTAATCTTACTCCGCCAGTTCCATAGCCAATGTAAGATACGAGAGCGGTGCAACCGCATCAAAGCTACGGATCGCTCTCGAGTTCATAGGATATCTTACTTGAGAATATGTCCTTTTCCAGGCCTTCGAGTCCCTTGTGCATGGCTCCAACGACGTTCTTTATGTAACTGTCCCAAAAAAGCGGTTCCGCATCGGCCCGGGAGCAGTCGAAGTCCAAAGTCACCAGCATGTACTCCCAGTCCACTTCTGGGTCTTGGTAATGCTCGACTCTGATCCTTTTCAGCGGCCACTGATGCTTGGCAGCAACCTGCTTGGTCTGTTCGAGCAATTGGTCCAGCAGGGGACGGCCAGCGTCCCCCAGCAGGCGGTCGGCCACTGCACGTTTTGTTTCCCACCTAACCGGTATTTCCGTTGCTGCTTTATTCATGGCTTTCACGATATCTAATCTACGCCGACGCATTGCCCGCGTCTAGCGCTGCCAGCCGGAACCTCGTTCCACCTCAGCCGCCCGTCTCGGGCTTAAGACCCGTTTGCCCTGCTCCCCATGTCTGTCTCCAACGCATTTTTCCGGTCAGATGTTGTATTATACCGAGGTATGCTGGCTCAAGGCCCCGTACCAAGGAGTGTGGCACTCCGAGAACCATTCGGCGGTCCGCCGCGTATTACGCTCAGACCAACATCGCAAAACCCAAGATTCGGCACTCGAAACGGCAGGGAGGCAATCAGTAATGACCATCAAGACTGGGGCAGTCTGCTTGGCACTGGTTCTAGTAATGACGCTGCTCGTGGCCTGCGGCGCTGCGGGCGCCAACGAGCCAGTGGCCGCCATATCATCCGGAAGCGCGCGGTGGACGGGCCTAGCCACTACGTCCAACAGTAACCCGGCATCGCTTAAGGTGAGTACCTCCAGCACGGAGGCTGCGGGACTGGCGGCCCCGGCTAGTCCAGCGGACCCGTCCGTCACCTACGCGCGGGCACCAAGCTCGCGGATGGGTATCTCGGTTAACGGAGAAGGAAGTATTACCTTGCCGCCCGACCTGGCGGTGTTGAACATCGGCGTGGAAACCCAAGGCGGAACGGTTTCGGCAGCGCGCCGAGAGGCGGCGACCGCGATGGACGCCATAATCGCCGCCGCCAAGGAACACGGCCTGGCCGATGAAGATATTCAGACGACCTCGTTCAACATCTGGCCAAACTATATATACTCTGAAGGGGCCCAAGAGCTAATCGGGTACCGGGTGAGCAATTCGGTCACCATCAAGGTCCGCGATCTGGACGGCATCGGCGAGATCATAGACAGCTTGGCCGACGCTGGCGGGAATGCCACGCGAATACATGGGATCAGCTTTACCGTAGAAGACCAGTCCCCGTTCGTGAGTCAACTCAGGGAAGCGGCAGTACGGAACGCAATGGACAAGGCCCAACACTATGCCGAACTAACCGGAGTTGAGCTGGATGGCTTGATTTACCTGACCGAGACCGGCGGAGTTTCCGCGCCGACTCGGGTGACAGAGGCCGCCGCGTTGTCAGCCGGAGGGTTCGACTCCTCGACTCCAATTAGCCGCGGCGAACTAAGCCTCCGGCTCACGGTGCCGGCGGTGTTCGCCATTGACTAAGGTTTTTCTGGCCGCAGCCGGTGTTACGGTTACGGGCTTCCGCAATCGTGGGAGTATTGAGTAGTTAACGATTGCCCGGCAAGGAACGGACCTCGTCTATCACAGCGCGGGCGGAATCAAGCAACTCGGCAATAGACTGGCCGCGAGGGAGAGTCTGGCGCCCCGGCTGATACGTGAGCCGGTTTCGAGCCCGTCTTAGAATAGCTAATTCCTGAGCCGGGGCCCTGATAATTTGGTTTAACGCCTCAGCGGCTTGGACATGTGCCTGTGATCTTGCAGGAAAGCTCGCATAGCCCTTCTCTACTAACGTATCCCGCACCGTCAGAAATGCCGCGTAATACGCCCGGTCTACTGCAGAACGCCGTGCCGCCTCTGTTTGCGTCTCGGCAAGGTCGATAGCCAGAGCAAGATACGAGGACGGGTCAATGGCTTCGAAGCTAGGGGTCGCTCTCGAAGTCATAGTAGATCATCTTGGTGAATATGTCCTTCGCTGTGCCCTCCAGTCCGTCATCCATTGCCCCGACCACCTCCAGATAGTTTACCCACAGCTTCTTCGCTTCGGGACGCGGACAGTCGAAGTCGAGAGTTAGCACCAGATATTCCCAATCAACTTCCGGGTCTTGGTAATGCTCGACTTTAATCTTCTGCAGAGGCCACTTTCGCTTGGCTGCGACGGTCTGGGTTTCGGCCAGCAACTGATCAAGCAAAGGACGTCCGGTCTCCCCAAGGAGCCGGTTGGCGACGGACTGCTCGGTTCTCCAAATTACCGGTATTTGCTTCGCTGCTCTGTGCATAGCCCTAATGTACCATATCACTCCAAGAAGACAGCGTACACCCTGGCTATAAAGTGGCAGCCTTCGATGATGATCACCATATTGCCGGAAACTACGGCTCGCGGCTCAATGTGGTCTGATAACTTCCACACCTCGCCTGTCTTCAGGTCCTGAGCGAAAACGCCAGTCCCTTCGGCCTGTTGTGGGAACACATCACAGGACCATCCGACCGTCCAGACTACATAATCATCGGATAATGACGGCCCATACCAGACTGAGTTGTCCTCTGTAACCGTTCTCTGGCGCCCGGTGGTTAGGTCCAGCAGGTTAATAGCCATTTCCCGGTCCGGCGCATAAGCCCGCCATGCCAGGTGCTCCCCGTGGATGGCCGGCCACTGGTTGAAGTAACCGGTCTCGACCAGCACCCGCTCCTTACCGGTGCTGAAGTCGTAGGAGAAGATGTCGAACCGGTTCTCCGGACATTCACCGCAGCCGGGGCTCGGCAGGTCCCCATTCGGCGTACCCGCCAAGGGGCTGTTCCGGTTGTCAGTCCAGACCACGGTGTCGCCGTGGACCGCCAGACTCTGCTGGGAACCGGGCGCGACGGCCACTGGTATCTCCTGGTCCTTAATCAGATCATAGGCGTAGATATCGAAGTTAACGTAGTGTTCTCCGGTCTCGTTCCGCCTGTCGGCCCAGACCAGCCGGTCACCGGAAACGTTGAGCATCCTGCGCCTAGCCGGGACCTCGGTAATGCGCTTTTGTTCGCCGGTAGCCAAATCGAGCACGAAAATATCATCAGAGAAGTCGTAGGGTCCGGAATCAACGTCGTCGTCCAATTCAATTTGCCGACGGTGGTCCTTCCAAGCCACGTATCTTTCGGAGAAGGCGGCCCCCATCTTTTTGTGCCCGTCGTTGGTGATTTGGCGTTTTTCCCCGGTGTCAACGTCCACTATGTAGACCTCACCATCGGGCCCAATTGCAGCATACTGGTGACCGACCGCGTGGGATACCCAGTATTCGGGGTCCAACTCCACCGTCCGGAGTCCAGTCGCCGGGCGCGGCGTTGCCGTAGGAGTCAGTGTTGGAGTCGCCGGGCGCGGCGTCACTGTAGGAGCCAGTGTTGGAGGCGATTGTTGACAACCCAAGGCCAACGCTATCAGACTGCTCAACCCCAGCAGGGCAACCGAAGCGGTCACAGGGAGTTTTAGAATCAAGCGCTTTCCTTGGGACCCCACCATTCTTCCAAGCGGTCGCCAATCTCTTTCTCCGCGCCTTCGGCGGTGGGGTGGTAGTAGCGGCGGTCTTTCAGGGACGGCGGCAGGAAGTCTTGGTCGACGAAGTGGCCTTCGTAGTCGTGGGAATACTTGTAGTCTCGGCCGTATCCCATCTGGCGCATGAGGCCGGTCACGGCGTTACGTAGATGCAAGGGCACCGGTTCGTTGGGCTGGCGCTTCACGTCGTCCATCGCCTGCTCCAAGGCCATATAAGCCGAGTTGCTCTTCGGGGCGGTGGCCAGGTATACCGTCGCTTCGGCTAGGGGAATGCGGCCCTCGGGCATGCCCAGGAAGTGGACCGCCTGCTGGGCGGCCACGGCTACCGCCAGCGCTTGGGGTTCGGCCAGCCCGATGTCCTCCGCCGCCAGCACCACCAGCCGCCGGGCGATGAAAAGCGGGTCTTCGCCCGACTCGATCATGCGGGCCAGCCAGTACAGGGCGCCGTCGGGTGAAGACCCGCGCACCGACTTGATGAAGGCGGAGATGGTGTCATAGTGCCCCTCGCCGGCCTTATCGTAAATGGGCGAGCGTTGTTGCAGTGCGTCGGCGATGGTGTCTAAATCGATGCGCCGCCCGCCGTCCCCGGCCGGGGCGGTGGCAAAGGCGGCGGTCTCCAGCGCATTGAGGGCAACCCGGGGATCGCCGTTGGAGATGTTCACCAAGTGTTCGATGGCGTCTTGGTCGATGACCACGGCCATCTCACCCAGTCCGCGCTCCCGGTCATCGATAGCCCGGCGGACGATGGTCTCGACTTCGCTAGGGGCCAGGCTTTGCAGAGCAAACACCCGGCTACGGGAAAGCAGTGGGGCAATGACTTCGAAGGACGGGTTCTCGGTGGTGGCGCCAATAAACGTGATGGTCCCGTTCTCCACGTGGGGCAGGATTACGTCCTGCTGCGCCTTGTTGAACCGGTGAATCTCATCCACGAACATGATGGTGGACTGCTGGTACATGCCTTGGCGTTCCCGGGCCTCGGCCACAATGCGCCGGAGGTCGGCTACTCCTGAAGTCACGGCGCTTAACCGCTCGAAAACAGCATTGGTGACGGTGGCGACCAACTGGGCCAGGGTAGTCTTGCCGGTGCCGGGAGGACCCCAGAGGATAAACGAAGGCACTCGCCCGGCGGCGATGGCCCGAGGCAATACCCGCTCCGGGCCTACGATCTGCTCTTGGCCGACGAACTCCTCGAAACTCCGCGGCCGCATCCGTTCGGCCAAGGGCGCGTCATGTTCTAATTGCACCCTCCGCTGGTGTTCAAACAGTGAGTCAGATGAAGCCAACGGGCCATGCCTTGGGGAAGTCCCGGCTAATCCCGGAACTCGGGCATGACTTCCGCGGCGAAGAGACGCATGGAGTCGCTCACCTCTTCGTGGGTGAGCATCCCTCCCGTGTTGAACCAGCAAATGAACTCTTGGGGATGGTAGCGGTCTCTGAACTGTTGCAGCCGGTCGCAGACCTGCTCCGGGGTGCCCACGGCGGCGTACTCGTCCAACACTGCTTCGTAATTGAGGGATTGAGCCCGCGCCGAGCCGCGGCCCGACCCACCCCGCAGCGTACCCAAGTAGTTGTTAATGGTCCTCTCGAAGCCTTTTCGCGCCTCATCCTCAGACTCGGCGACATTGACATGAACGGTCACGTTGACGCTGCGCTTGGTCTCGTCGTGGCCGTTCTCCGCCAACTCCCTCCGGTAGGTTTCCAGGCCGTCCAAAGCGCCTTGGGTGGTGACGATGGTGGGCGCCACCAGGATGTTGTGACCCAACTGACCAACGAGGTTGAAGGTGTCTGGACTGTTGGAGGCGATGAACACCGGCGGATGCGGCTGCTGCACGGGCCGCGGCGCGATGGAGATGCCGTCGGCCTGATAGTAGCGTCCCCGGTAGGAAAATTCCTCCTGGGCCCACATGCCCAGCACCATCTCCAGCCCTTCCAGAAACCGGTCTCGGGCCTGCTCTTGGTCGATACCGTAGCCTTGGAAATGGGCGGGAATAGCGCCGCGCCCAATGCCAAAAATTGACCGGCCCTCCGACATCACGTCCAAGGTGGCCGCTTCTTCGGCCAACCGGATGGGTTGGTGCAGCGGCACCAAGTGCACCGCCGTACCAATCTTGATTCTGGTCGTGGTCTGGGCGATGGCGGAGGCGACCATCAAAGGCGCCGGCATTACCGAAAAGCGCGAGTTAAAGTGCAACTCGGCCAACCAAGCGGACTCGAACCCCAATTGGTCGGCCAGTTGGACTTGGCCGATGGTTTCCTGGTAGCGGGAAGCGGGCCGCTGGTGCTCCGCGCACGGCATCTGGTAGAAAACGCCGAACTTCATTGCCTGGTTTTGGGACTGGGCTCGGGACCGATCTAGGGACATATTTGAGCCATCTCCTGGGAAGTCTCCTGCGCCGGTTCTCGCTGGCAGCGAGTCTACTGGGCTTAGAACCGGCATTGGTTAAAGACTACGTTGATTCCTGATGCGTGAACAATTATCTAAACCAGTCCTTGTCATTCCGGCCTTCGCCGGAATCCAGAAATTCTGAGGACAAAGAACCTTTCGACAAGCTCAGGACAGGCGTAGCTGGCGGAGAACGGTCCTGGATTCCGGCCTTCGCCGGAATGACGGGGAGTGGACAGTTTAGAAACTTATTCACGTATCAGTAATTATGGATTACGTTGGGCAGGGCTACAGGGGAATATTGCCGTGTTTCTTGGCGGGCAGGGTGTCCCGTTTGTTTTGGAGCATCTCCAAGGCCTTGATAATCCGGGAGCGGGTATCGGCGGGATCGATAACGTCGTCAACGAATCCGCGGCTAGCCGCAACATAGGGATTGGTGAACCGGTCTTGATATTCGGCGATCAGCTCTTGCCGCGTTTGCTCCGGGTTTTCCGACCGCGAGATTTGGTCGCGATGGATGATGCTAACCGCGCCTTCGGCCCCCATAACCGCGATCTCGGCGGAAGGCCAGACCAAGTTAACATCAGAGCGCAGGTGCTTGCTGCTCATTACGATATAGGCGCCGCCGTAAGCCTTGCGGGTGATGACTGCCACCTTGGGCACCGTGGCCTCAGCGTAAGCGAAGATGAGCTTGGCCCCGTGGCGGATGATGCCGCCGTACTCTTGGTCCACGCCGGGCATGAACCCGGGCACGTCCACCAAGGTTACCAGCGGAATGTTAAAGCAATCGCAGAACCGGACGAACCGCGCGGCCTTGGAAGATGCGTTGATGTCCAAGACCCCGGCCAGGTAGGCGGGTTGATTCCCGACCACCCCCACGGCCCGGCCGGCCATTCGGCCGAAGCCCACGACGATGTTGGGAGCGAAGCCTTGGTGCACCTCCAGGAACACCTCATCATCCACCAGCCGGTAGATAATGTCCCGGATGTCGTAGGGCCGGTTGGCGTCGTCGGGCACCAAGTAGCGGAGGTCCGGGTCGGGACGCGAAGCCGAGTAGGCGGGGGCGACCACCGGCGGGTCTTCCAGATTGTTGGAGGGCAGGTAGCTCAGCAGGTGCCGGACCTCGGAAAAGCACTCTTCTTCCCGGTCATAAACGAAGTGGGCAACGCCGCTGCGGGTGGCGTGGGAGACGGCGCCTCCCAGTTGCTCGTGGGTAACGTCTTCGCCGGTCACCGCTTTGATAACGTCCGGCCCGGTGATGTACATCTGGCCGATTTCCTTGACCATGAAAACGAAATCGGTGATACCCGGCGAATACACCGCGCCGCCGGCCGAAGGACCCAGGATCACCGAAATCTGGGGCACCACTCCCGACATTAAAGTGTTACGAAGGAAGATGTCTCCGTAGGCAGCCAGGCTCTGGGCGCCTTCTTGGATCCTGGCGCCGCCCGAATCGTTCAGTCCCACCACCGGGCAGCCGGTCTTGGCCGCCAAGTCCATGACCTTGCAAATCTTTTGACTCACCGCCTCGGAGAGGGAACCGCCGAAAACGGTGAAGTCTTGGGAGTAGGCGAACACCTGCCGGCCTTCGACCTTGCCGTAGCCGGTCACCACCGCGTCACCCAAGACCTGCCGGTCGGCCAGGCCGAAATCGGTGGCGCGATGGGTGACGAAGCTGTCGATTTCTTCGAAGGCGCCTTCATCCATCAGCAAGGCCAAGCGTTCTCTGGCGGTGAGCTTGCCCCGGGCGTGCTGCTGATCGATTCGTTGCTGGCCGCCGCCCTTGAAGGCTTGCTGCCGCAACTGCTCCAAGGAGTCCAGCTTCTGGTCGATGATTCGTTTTTCTGCCGTCAACTTCCCTCCGGCCAGTCCCGAAACCGCGGAACGTCGGCCCAATCGTAGCAGACGGTTATGGGCCCCGCAAGGACGGACCAAAGCCGTAACTGTTCAGACTTGATACGTCATCCTGGCCCCTAAACCCGTCATTCCGGCCTTGAGCCGGAATCCAGAAGCGTTTGCAACCAGCAACGCCTGTCCTGAGCTTGTCGAAAGGTTCCTTTTCCTCAACATTTCTGGATTTCCGCCTGCGCGGGAATGACGGTTGGGGCAGACTGGACCAAAGCTTGACGAAGTTGGCGCGGTTCTTCTCAACTCTGCTAATGTGGATAGTACAAGACTCCACTACTATGACATTCCATCGGAGCAAGGTTAAGACCATGACCACCTCTGAGCCCAAGAACCGGCTCTACTTCGGCGACAACCTGGACATTCTGCGGGAGCAGGTGGCCGACGCCAGTGTTGACCTGATTTACCTGGACCCGCCCTTCAACTCCAACGCCACCTACAACGTACTGTTCCAAGAAAAGAGCGGCCAGCAGTCGGCGGCCCAAATTACCGCCTTTGACGACACCTGGCATTGGGGAGAGGAATCGGAACTGGCCTACCGGGATGTGGTGACCAACGGGCCGGACAAGCTGGGGCGGCTGCTGGGGGCCATGCGCGAGTTCTTGGGGCAGAACGACATGATGGCCTACCTGACCATGATGGCCCAGCGCATGGCGGAACTGCACCGGGTCTTGAAGCCCACCGGCAGCATCTACCTGCACTGCGACCCCACGGCCAGCCATTACCTGAAGATGCTGATGGATGCCGTGTTTGGCCCTACCAACTTCAGGGCCGAGATTACTTGGAAGCGCACCAGCGCCCACAGCGATACTAGACAGGGACGGCAACAGCATGGCCGCGTCCATGACATTCTGCTCTTTTACACCAAGGGCGACAGTTGGACGTGGAACCCGGTCTATACGGAATACGACCAGGAATACGTCGATAATTTTTACAGGCAGGTTGAGCCGGAGACGGGTCGCCACTATACACTTGACAACTTGACCGGGCCAGGAGGCGCGGCAAAGGGCAATCCACAATATGAAGTTATGGGAGTTACCCGTTATTGGCGTTACAGCAAAGAAAGGATGCAGGATCTTATAGACGAGGGCAGGGTTGTTCAGACAAAGCCGGGAACCGTTCCAAGATATAAGCGTTACCTCGACGAAATGCCGGGTGTGCCATTGCAAGACTTGTGGACCGACATAGGCCCGATAGCCTCCCAAGCCAAAGAACGCCTCGGCTACCCCACCCAAAAGCCGGAGGCCCTGCTGGAGCGCATCATCAACGCCAGCAGCAACGAGGGCGACGTGGTGTTAGACCCTTTCTGCGGCTGCGGCACGGCCGTTGCGGTGGCCGAGCGGCTGGACCGTCGTTGGATTGGCATTGACATCACCCACTTGGCTATATCCCTGATGAAAAGCCGGCTGCACGACTCCTTCGGGAAATCCCTGCGCCCCTACCAGGTAATCGGCGTGCCCCAAGACGCAGCCAGCGCCCGGGCCTTGGCCGTCGAAAGCGAACATGACGGACGCTACCAGTTCGAGTGGTGGACCTTGGGCTTGGTGGACGCGCGCCCGGCCCAGGACCGGAAGAAGGGGGCGGACTCGGGCATTGACGGCGTTATCTCCTTCTTCGACGACAACAGCGGCAAGGCCAAGCGCATCATCGTGCAGGTCAAGAGCGGCCATGTGGACCGGGGCCAGATTGCGGCGTTGAAGGGGGACATGGCGCGAGAGAAGGCAGAGTTGGGCCTGTTCGTCACCCTGGAACCGCCCACCCGCCCTATGCTACAAGATGCTGTGGCGGCGGGCTTCTACGAACCGGAGCATTTCCCCGGCTATCGGTTCCCCCGGGTGCAGATTCTCACCATTGAGGAACTGCTGGACGGCAAAGAGGCGCAGTACCCCCGCTTCGCCCCCCAAGCCACCTTCCGGCAAGCCCCCCGCCGACGGGGGGAGTCAGGGGCGCAGGCTAGCTTTTAGTGGCTAGTGGCCGGTGGCTAGTGAAAGGAGAGATTCCACTACGTCAGAATATTCGTTAGCAGGGGAGTAGCTTCAGCAGGGCAACAGCAATTCCGGCCAGGGCAATGAACAGGCCAGTCTGAGCCATAGTCAAGCCGACCATCCACTTGATTATCCGTACTTCCGACTTCTTTATCGCGGCCCGCAGTTCTTCCTTGGTTGCCCGTATCTCGGCCCCTAGTTCATCCTTGGTCGCCAAGGTGTTCATGCGGTCAGCCAATTCTCAAAAGCCCCTTCGAGCCTGCTGACACGCTCTTCGAGTGTTGCCATTGCTTTATCCGTTTACCTGCCTAATAATGCCCTCGGCTAGAAGCTATTCCATAAGATGGCCCGGAAGATAGTCCGGTTTTCGAATCAGGGGAGTAGCTTCAGCAGGGCAACAGCAATTCCGGCCAAGGCAACGAACAAGCCGGTCTGGGCCATCATCAAGCCGACCATCCACTTGACTACCCGCACTTCCGACGCTGTTACCGACGTCTTTATCTCGGCCCGCAATTCTTCCCTGGTTGCTCGCAGCTCTTCTCTCACCGTCCCCAGTTCATCCTTGGTTGCCAAGGTATTCATGCGTTCCGCGAATTGCTCAAAAGCCCCTTCGAGTCTGCTGACACGGCCTTCGAGTGTTGCCATTGCTTTATCCGTTCACCTGCCTAATAATGCCTATTGTATTGTAACCGGTTAGTCAAAACAGTGGCTGCCCGATGGCCCGACGAATATCGTCCTTAGAACAACTGCGCGTAAGCGGCGGCGAGCCTTTGGTCTGGGGCAACCGCACCTACGTTATGGGGATCATTAACTTGACCCCCGACTCCTTCTCCGGCGACGGTCTGGGCAGGGATGTACCGGCGGCGGTGGAGCAAGCGTTGAGATTAGAGGAGGAAGGCGCCGACTTTCTCGACTTCGGGGCCGAGTCGACCCGTCCCGGCGCCAAGCCCATTACTGCCGCTGAGGAATTGCACCGGCTGATGCCCGTGTTGGAAGCCGTTGCGCCGCGATTACAGGTCCCCATTAGCGTCGACACCTACAAATCGACCGTCGCCCGCCGGGCTGTGGAGGCCGGAGCGGCGATCATCAACGACATATCCGGGTTGCAAGCCTGCCCCAAGGTTGCCGCAGTCGCCGCCGAGACCGGCGCCGCGCTGCTGTTAATGCACAACCAGAAACACACGGTCTACAAAGCGCTGCTGCCGGACATCTTCGAGAGCCTGCGCCACAGCGTTGACTTGGCCAAAGAGGCTGGCGTCCCGGAGGGCGGCATCATCCTAGACCCCGGCATCGGCTTCGGCAAAACTCCGGAGCATAACCTGGAGATTCTTGGCCGTCTGAGCGAATTCAAAACTCTAGGCTACCCCTTGCTGGTAGGCAGTTCGAGGAAGTCCACCATCGGCTTGGTTTTGGACCTGCCCGCCGACCAGCGGATGGAAGGCACGGCGGCCACGGTGGCCCTGGCCATCGCCGGGGGCGCGGACATCGTCCGGGTGCACGACGTTAAGGAGATGGTGCGGGTTTGCCGGATGAGCGACGCGATAGTCCGCGGCTGGAGGCCGGCCGGTTGGGCCCGGTAACTGCCTACCTAGGGCTCGGGACCAATCTGGGAGACCGGCGCGGCAACCTGGAAGCAGCGATTAGAGGGCTTCAGGTCCGTGACGGCAAGGTGCAAGTGCTTCGCTCGTCGCGGATTTACGAGACGGAACCGTGGGGGATGGAGGACCAACCCAATTTTCTCAACTGCGTCGTGGAAATAGCTACCGATTATTCACCCGAACGATTGCTGAGTCTGGCCAAGCAAGTGGAACACGACCTGGGGCGCCGGCCTGGTCCGCGGTTCGGGCCCCGGGTCATTGATGTAGACATCCTTCTCTACGCCGGTATGGTGGTCGAGCAACCGGACCTGCAAATACCACACCCCCGGTTGCATCTGCGGGCCTTTGCCTTGGTCCCACTGGCGGAGCTGGCGGGGGAAGTGGTCCACCCTACTTTGCAAGCTACAGTGGGTGAACTGACCGCCGGAATCGACGGCAAGGAAGGGGTAAAGATTTGGAGCCCGCCTCCAAAGGTTTCTAGGACTGAAGAATAACCGGAGACGCAGCGTCCGCCGCCGAGACCGAAAAGTGCCTGCCGGTTGCTAGTCGTCTTGACAATCGCCGCCGACTGGCGGATATTTTAGGTTGGCATAAACGCCGAGAATCCATTAGGCAGCAGCGAATTCTTACCTGCCGCCTAATAAGTAAAAGCAAGTCGAGGAGACAAAGATGGCGGACAAACAGCTTACATTCGATTCCGACGCTCGCACCAGCCTGATGCGGGGCGTCGAAGAGTTGGGCCGGGTGGTGGGGCTAACCCTGGGCCCCAGCGGCCGCAACGTCTTACTAAGCCGCATGTTTGGCCTCCCGGTGGTCTGCAGCGACGGGGTCACCATCGCTAAAGAGGTGGAGCTTCCCGAGCCCTACGAAAACATGGGAGCCCAGTTGGTCAAGGAGGCCGCCTCCAAGACCAACGACATGGTGGGCGACGGCACCACCACTTCAGTGGTGCTGGCCCGGCAGTTGATCCGGGAAGGATTTATGAACGTTGCCGCCGGCGCTAACGGCCTGGCCCTGAAGTCCGGGATCGACAAAGCCGTAGAAGCCGTTGCCGAAGAGTTGAAGAAAATGGCTATCCCGGTGGAAGGACGCGATCAGATTGCCCGGGTAGCGGCCCTGTCGGCCCATGAAGAAGACATCGCCGGTCTTCTGGCTGATGCCATGGACAAGGTTGGCCGGGACGGGGTTATCACCATCGAGGAGTCCAAAGCCTTGGCCGACGACCTGGAAGTGGTAGAGGGTGTCCGCTTGGACCGGGGATACATCTCGCCCCACTTCGTAACCGACACCCAGCGGATGGAAGTCGTTTTAGAGGAACCTCTGTTCCTTCTAACCGACCAAAAGATAAGCTCCCCCAACGACGTTGTTCCCATCATGGAGAAGGTGATCGAGGGCGGCAGAAGACCGTTGGTGATCATTGCCGAGGACGTGGAAGGGGAGGCCTTGGCGACATTGGTGATAAACAAGGTGCGCGGGACCCTGGACTGCGTGGCGATCAAGGCTCCCGGATTTGGCGAGCGCCGCAAGGCCCTGCTGGAGGACATGTCCATCGTCACCGGCGGGCAGGTCATTAGCAAGGACGTGGGGCTGTCCTTGGATGCAGCGGAACTCAGCCACTTGGGCTCGGCACGCCGGGCCATCGTCCAGAAGGATGACTCCACTATCGTCGAAGGCCGAGGCTCGGAGCAGGACGTCAAGGAGCGGGTCGAGCAGCTTCGGGTGCAGATCCAAGAGACCACCTCGGACTACGACCGGGAGAAGCTTGAAGAGCGGCGGGCCGCCTTGGTGGGGGGCGTGGCCGTGGTTAAGGTTGGCGGGGCTACCGAACCTGAGGTGAACGAGCGAAAGTCCCGCACCGAGGACGCGCTTTCGGCCACCCGAGCGGCTGTGGAGGAAGGGATCGTTCCCGGAGGCGGGGTGGCGATTGTCCGAGCCGCGCACGTTTTGGATGATCTGGAAAAGGAAGTCGCAGGGGATGAGGCTTTGGGCGTCCGCTTGGTCAAAGATGCCTTGAGCGCTCCCTTGATTCTCATCGCCGAAAACTCGGGGCACCCCGGTGAGGTGGTCTTGGAACACGTACGCACCGGTGAGGGCGATTGGGGATTCGACGCCGAAGTAGGCGAGTACTGCCACCTGATTGAGCGGGGCATTATCGACCCGGTCAAGGTAACCCGCTCGGCATTGGAAAACGCTGGCAGCGTCGCCGGGATGATGCTCACCACTCAGGCGATCATCACCGAGATACCCGAGGTGAAACCCCTGCCCCAGGACATGCAGGACTTCATGCACGACTAAGCTACTCCTTCTAACCAGGGTTATTGTTGGCCCGGAATGGTCATTGGAACAACAATGGCTGGCCGGGCCAAACTTTTTGGTTGTCCTTGGTCAAAGGTTGCAACAGGGTGATGTTGTCCTACTCGCTAGACCGTGATTCCATCGGGGACTCGATTCTGGGGCCCTCGCCCTTGGTCGAGGGCTTCTTAAGTCTGGACCAACAACTCCAACCCAATGGGTTCGACCTTACCTTGAAAGAGATCGGGCGTTTCGCGTCGGCAGGCAGTGTCGGCTCCGTGCCGGACCAGCGGGAGCTATCAGCCACCGAAATCATCGAGTTCGACTCCAATGGCTGGCTGCAACTCGCTCCGGGGCCTTACCTTGTAACCTTCAATGAAGTGGTCTGCCTCCCGTTGGACCTGATGGCCCTAGGCCGTACCCGTTCCAGCCTGCTACGCAGCGGGGTTAGCATTCACTCCGCAGTGTGGGACGCGGGTTACCGTGGCCGCTCCCAAGCGCTGCTGGTGGTGCAAAACCCTCTCGGCTACCGGGTGCAGCGAAACGCGAGGATCATGCAACTGGTGTTCTTCCGCTTGGCCCAGTCAGCCAGCCAGGGCTATCAAGGGAGGTTCTGGGGGGAGAACTTGTAGGAAGGTTATCTCTTAGGAGGCCCACTCCTCGGATACGGCCCGACAGGCTGGGACTGCATAGCCATGTTAGACATCAAATTCCTAATCACCGAGTACGCCAAGGAATGCGGGTTCGATTTGGTCGGTATTACGTCGGCTGATGAGTTCGTAGAAGACCGGGAGATTACCCTGGAGCGCCTGCGTGACGGGCACATGGACGGCCTGCCCTGGTACCACGAAGTGCGGGTGAAGCGGGGCACCAGCCCGCAAGACCTTTTGCCCGGCGCCCGCTCCATCATTTGTTTAGGGCTGAACTACTACCAGCAGGAGCACGGAGGTCCCGGCGACGAAGGCGCCAAGGGTAAAGTTGCCCGCTACGCTTGGGGGCGGGACTACCATACAGTGGTAAAAGGGCGTATGCGCGACTACGTTAGGGGGCTTCGCCTCCGTCTGGGCACCGAGTTCGCGGCCCGTTGGTACGTGGACGACGGGCCGATGCTTGACCGGGCGGCAGCAGCCCGCGCCGGGCTGGGTTGGTTTGGCAAGAATACCAATATCCTGACCTCGGGCCTAGGCTCTTGGGTGTTCTTGGGGCAAGTGGTCACCGACTTGGAGATTCAACCCGACTCCCCGTTGAAAAAGACCTGCGGCAGTTGCGTCCGCTGTATCGAGGCTTGCCCTACCGGGGCGTTAATTGCCCCGTATGTGCTGGACAACACCCGCTGCATTTCCTACTTAACAATCGAGAACCGGGGTGAGATTCCGGGCAATCTGCGTCCCCTGATGGGGGACTGGGTCTTCGGCTGCGACATTTGCCAGGATGTCTGCCCGGTGAATCGCAAAGCGGCGCCGTCAAGTACGGAGCTATGGGAAAGGGACCCCGGCCAAACTGAGGCCCGAGGAACTAGGAGACACGACTCTGCGGGCATCCCCCTGATGCCCCAGAATTCACCGGCTGGGAATATAGAAACTCTCGACTTAATCGAGTTGCTGGAGATGTCCGAAGAGGATTTCGCCGACCGGTTCCGGGGCAGCCCTATCCGCAGAGCCAAGCGGGCCGGACTGCAACGCAATGCTTGCGTGGCCTTGGGAAACCGGGGCGACCCGACGGCTATTCCCGCCTTGCAAAAGGCTCTGGCCGCTGAAGAGGCCCTAGTCCGGGGTCATGCAGCCTGGGCCCTGGGCCAAATTGGCGCCAGCACAGCCTATACTGCCTTGAAAAGCGCTAAGCTAAAGGAAGACGACGGTTGGGTGCTTCAAGAGATTACCGCGGCCCTGGACCATCTCCGGTCACGAGAGCCGGACCGGGCGGCCTGACCCCTACTGACCGGGCGGCGGACGGCCGGGCCTAGATTCGGCCTTGACCGGTATTCGCTTCTTCCTCCGTCTGGGAGCCGGCGGCGCCGGGGGCACAGGACCGGGCTTGTGGTCCCTCCCAAACTTCAGTTTCTTTATCTCTTCCTCAATGAGCACGAAATCGTTCTTGGGGAGGAGATGAAGATTGCCTTGGAAGGCCATGTACCAGTTTTCCGGCGGCCAACGCTTAACGTAGTCCAAGCGCGGCGCCAGCATATTGGCGTCGATGTACTGATGGGCATCAAGCACGACTTCGGGCTTGATTTGTATCCGATATGGCCAATCGGCGCGGCCCTCCCTCTCCCAAGTCTCGGTATCGTCTTCGACATAGGATGAGGTGGCGGTGGCAGTAGCGGTAAACTGGCGTGCGCCGGATACGTAAAAGAGGACCCGGTCACCAGACTCGATTCTCTGGATTTTGCGCCGGTGCTGAGCTTTCAGGCCTTGAGTGGTAAAACCCAGATCACGGGTTATACCAAAGTTGACCGGATTGCTCACTATCATCCAAAAGTTGTGGGGCATCACTACCTCAAAGACAGACCTGGAAAGTGAATTTCTTCACACTCTTGAATCACCTTTATTATACCACCCAGGGGCACCTAGAACAGGGCTGACGCTGATCGCCGCCTCTGCTCCGTGTTGTGCTGTTCTTCGCCATTGGTGTAACATCAGGCGGGCCACCGGGCCGGTCTTGGCTTGGAAGTGCGCCAAGAGCAGTATGGCAGGCGGCCCCTCAGCACCGATTGGTTACGTTAGGAGGTACTCCAAATGGCATCCGGGTCTTTTATCGAAGCTGGCAGCGGCGGGCGTGAGATCGCCATCGTCGGGGTAGCGGAATCCGACGAGATGGGAACGGTGCCCAACAAATCGTCATTGCAGCATCACGCTGAGGCAGCCCACAACGCGCTGGAAGACGCCGGCCTCTCCAAAAGCGACGTCAATGGACTGTTCACCGCCGGGTTTTCCACCCTGGCAACCGCCGAGTACCTGGGTATTGAGCCTAGCTTCACCGATAATACCTCGGTGGGCGGGTCTTCCTTTGTAATCCATGTGGCCCATGCCGCCGCCGCCATTCGTGCCGGGTTCTGCGATGTGGCGCTCATAACCCATGGCCAAGCCGGGCGTTCCACCCGGGGCCGGGTGCCGGCCGACCCAAACCTTCCTGCGGCGCAGTTCGAATCGCCCTACGGCTTGATCGGACCACCGGTCAACTACTCCATGGCCTGCACCCGGTACATGCACGAGTATGGTGAAGACCGCACCAGGCAGGGGATGGCCGAAGTAGCGGTGTCCACTAGAAAGTGGGCCAACCTGAACCCCAAGGCGGTCATGTATGAGACCCCGATGTCCTTCGACGACTACCACAACTCCCGGTGGGTCTCTTGGCCCTTCCACCTGCCGGACTGCTGCTTGGTTACCGACTCGGGAGCAGCGGTAATTGTAACCACCGCCGAGCGGGCTCGCGCCTGCCGAAAACAGCCGGTTTGGGTGCTGGGCGCCGCCGAAGGCCACGACCACAACATCATCAGCCAGATGCCCACGCTAACCTCCACCATCTCGCGGGAAACCGGTCCCCAAGCATTACGCCGGGCCGGGGTTACCCACGACGACCTAGACCTGACCATGATCTACGACTCTTTTACCTACACCGTCCTGGTCACCCTCGAGGGCCTGGGTTACTGCGGCCCGGGTGAGGCTCCCGACTTCGTTGCCGGGCAACGGACCGCTCCCGGCGGCGACTTCGCCCTTAACACCAGCGGTGGAGGTCTTTCCTACACCCATCCCGGCATGTACGGCATCTTCTTGTTGGTGGAGGGAGTGAGACAGCTCAGGGGTGAGTGCGAAGAGCGTCAGGTGCATCGTAAGGGTTCCGCCACCGAAAACCCCCAGCTAACGCTGGTCAACGGCACCGGCGGTTCGTTGTCGTCAACCGGGACGGTGGTGCTGGCTAACGGTTAAGTAAGCCCGCTCCGGCCCATAACCAGTCCGGGGAAATCCGCGCCCGGGACCTCTTTGACGAGGCCCCGGGCTTTTGTTATTACCATGAAAATACCCCACCCCGTCTTTCCCGCGAAGGCGGGAAACCATCCGCCTTGGGAGGACATGCACAAGGACCGCCACTGGCTTGTAACACCTCTGGACTCCCACCTTCGCGGGAGTGACCATGGAGCAGGGCTTGCCGCCATTTTCATTCTCTTACGTGGTCAGCCGGGGCGGACCATCCGCAATTCCCTGGAATTCCGGGGCGGGGCGAATTCCGGAGATCGGACGCCACCGCAACCGCGACCGGTTGCTACAGGGACGATCCGCACATCGCCGAAAACGCCGTTTCTGGTCTAGGTTCCCTAGGGAGCAGTTTCTGGAGCCTATGCTAGAATTTCTTCATTGTTAATGCTGGTGTGGTGATTTGCTTCATCACTCCACCTTGTTGCGCGAATAGCGAAAGGATACGGTTATGGATCAAGCTATTAGCTCGTTCTTACAGCATCTTATTGTCGAAAAAGGTTTCTCTCTCAATACGTCTCAAGCCTATCGCAACGACCTGAGCCAGTTCTGGGGGTTTCTTCAAGAGCGCCGAAACGGACACGGAAACGGTGAATACCCCTGGGACTCGGTGGACCTGAACCTCTTAAACGACTATATCAGCGACCTGCGTGGACCTAAAGGCTACCTCGACACTACGACGGCCCGTAAAGTAGCCGCCATCAGGTCGTTTTTCGGGTACCTGTTCGAGAATGGCATAATAAACCAAGACCCTACCGAGTCTCTGGGCGCTCCCCGCGTAGGCCGGTCGTTGCCCAAGTTCCTGTCCAAGGAAGAGGTGGCCCAGTTGTTGGCCGTAGCTTACCAACCCGGGGGCATCGAAGAGCAAAGGGACGCTACTATTCTCGAGATGTTGTACGCTACCGGGCTACGGGTCGGTGAGCTTGTTTCCCTAAACGTGAACGATATCGACTTGCAAGAGTCTTATATCCGATGTTGGGGCAAGGGGTCTAAAGAGCGGATAGTTTACTTGTACCCCAAAGCCCTCCAGGAACTTAAGAACTATCTAAGACAGGCCCGGGTATCCTTAATCGGTAACCGCAAAGGTGAGAACGCGCTGTTTGTAAACCACCGAGGGGAGCGCTTAACCCGGCAGTGGATTTGGAACATCTTGAAGACCTATGGAAAGAAGGCCGGCCTTCGGCAGCGGATCACGCCCCACACGCTGCGGCATAGCTTCGCTACTCACTTGCTGCAGAACGGAGCATCCCTGCGTCACGTGCAAGAACTCCTCGGGCATTCAAGTATCTCCACCACCCAAGTCTACACCCATCTCAGCGGGACCCATTTGCATCAGGAGTACGATAAAAGCCATCCCAGGGCCTAACCCGACAGGGCCTTTTAATTGTCCCAAGAACCCCGCCTCAACTGTCATTCCGAACGCAGTGAGGAATCTAAAACTCTTCGGCGGCAGAACGATGTCGAGGACAAGGACTTTAGACCCCTCACTCTGCTCGGGGTGACAATTATATGACCCCGCCTACCCTGGTCCTTTTAACTCCGCTGGCCGGGTAACAGAGGAGGCTGGCCGCTGCAATAACTGAGAGTCCAAGGCTCTCTTCGGGGTGGATAATCCCGATATATTGCTGTTATAGTAATCTCGTTGGTCCGGCGCCACCGGGTAGCCCTCAATCCCCCCAGATTGGAACTACCCATCAACTTCAGGAGGTAAGCCCTCGTGGCTGGTAAAGCACGCCGGGTGGCATCCCGTCAGGCGCAACTCAGCCGCCGCAGAAAGCGGCAACCGGGTCGGTCGTCCGACGCCTTGCCGTTAACGCCGCCTCGAATAAACGGCAACCAGGGTGGAGACTCCGCTCCCTCAAAGGCCGAGCCTCCAGCACCGGAGCCGTCCCCGGCTCCCGCGCGCAACCGCCCCAGCCCGGTGTCGGGACGGGCTGCCGGAGCTTCTACCGCCGCGCCAACAACGGGACGGGGTCTAGGCCGGGCGAGAAGAGAGCGGCCAGCGACGCATAACTACATCGGCTCCGAGCTACGGCGGATTTTGCTTATGTCCGGCTCGGTGTTTGCCATTATTATCGTCTTGGGGATCATGCTTTAATCAGGAATTGATCACCCCCGATTTTCGTCCTGAGGACCGTACTTTAAGCAGCTATGGCTCTTCCGCTAGTCGAACAGCGGTTGCAACAAACCCCGGAGCGGCCCGGCGTCTACCTGATGAAGGACGCTCGGGGCAACGTTCTCTACGTGGGGAAAGCCAGCGTGCTTCGGAACCGGGTACGGACCTACTTCGGCGCTCCGTCCGGTCAAATTCCCAAAATCCGGCGGATGATGGGGCACGTCCACGACTTTGAGTACATCGTTACCGATTCCGAAGCGGAAGCCCTGATCCTGGAAAATACGCTCATCAAGCGCTACAAGCCCCGCTACAACGCCCGGCTCAAAGACGATAAGACCTACCCTTTCTTGAAGATCGACCTGAACGAGGAGTACCCTCGGGTCAATATCACCCGCCGGGTAGCCAAGGATGGCGCCCGCTACTTCGGCCCCTTCGCCACCGCCGGTTCGGTCCGCAAGACCATGGACTTGGTCAAACGGCTCTTTCCTTACCGGTCTTGTACCAAGACCATCACCGGCACCGACCCTCGTCCCTGTTTGGAGTACTACATTAATCGCTGTATTGCGCCGTGCGTTGGCTACGCCGGCCCGGAAGAGTACGCCAAAGTCATCCAGCAAGTAATCCTCTTCATGGAGGGCGATACCGAGGCGGTTACCCGAGACTTGCAGTCGAACATGGAGCAAGCCGCGGAGAGGTTGGAATTCGAGCGGGCGGCGGTCCTGCGGGACCGAATCCGGAGCGTGGAGAAGGTCGCTGAAGAACAGCGGATCAAGGTCGATTCCAACCGCATTAAAGACATGGACGTGATGGCCCTGGCCCAAGGGACCAACGAGTCTTGGGTCGAAGTGTTCTTCGTCCGTCACAACAAACTGGTGGGACGGGACCACTTCTTCATGGAGGGGACTCAAGACGATTCGCCCAGCCATGTTCTCGGGCAGTTCCTCAAGCAGTTCTACCAGTCGGCCTCGGTGGTCCCACCCCGGGTACTGGTCCAGCACGACCTTGAAGACAGCGAGTTGATCGTCGGTTGGCTCCGGGGTCTGCGCGGCGGCGCCGTCCACTTGCTGCGGCCGCAGCGGGGCGTGCACAAGCAATTAGTGGACGTAGTCGCGGAAAACGCGGCGCAGGGGCTGGCCCAACACCAGATCAAGTGGCTCCACAACATTGACGCCATCCACCAAGCCTTATCGGAGCTACAGGAAGAGCTCAGCCTACCGGAATCGCCTTACCGCATGGAGTGTTACGACATCTCCCACATCCAAGGCAGCAACTCGGTGGGCAGCATGGTGGTATTCGAAGACGGTCAACCCAAGCCGTCGCAATACCGGCGGTTCAAGGTGAAAACCGTGGAGGGTGTGGACGATTTCGAAAGCATGCGAGAGGTGCTGCGCCGCCGCTTTAAACGGTTAGCCCAAGCCAGGGCTTCCGGTTTGGAATCAGACCGCAGCGAAATAACCGGTAGCATGGCCGACGGTAAGTGGGGGGCTATCCCCGACTTGGTCCTGATCGACGGCGGCAAGGGCCAGCTTTCGGCCGCGCTAGAAGTCTTTCTTGAGCTCGGTCTAGACAATATCCCTCTGGCCTCTCTGGCCAAAGAAAACGAGTGGTTGTTTGTGCCTCACACTCCGGAACCCATTGTGCTGCCCCGTACCTCCCAAGCCTTGTACTTGGTGCAGAGAATCAGGGACGAGGCCCACCGCTTTGCTATTACCTACCACCGGAACCTGCGCAGCAAGAGCAGCCTCCGGTCACCCATTGACATGGTGACCGGCATCGGCCCCAAGCGAAAGCGGATGCTCTTGAGGCGTTTTGGCACGTTGCAAGGGATCAAAGACGCCTCGGTGGACGATGTGGCCTCGGTACCCGGGATGACCCGGTCCTTGGCTCTCCGGCTGAAACAAACAATCTAGCGGCAGCATCACCTCGGCCCTGAATTGCGGCCCCTAAATCATCCTAATTTACATTGGCTTTGTTGAATGAATGGGAGGTAGTGTTAAGCTGGAGGCATGAAGCGAACACCGCAAGCCTCCAAAGCTCGTCCCAAGAAACGCACCACCACCAGGAAATCCCAGTATCGGATACGTAACTGGCATGACTACAACGAAAGCCTGGTCCAGCGGGGTTCAATAACCCTATGGACCAGCGAAGAGGATATTGGGGCCTGGAAGCCCGACGGCCCCCGAAAGCGCGGTGGGCAGTTTCAGTATTCCGATGGAGCAATCCAGTGTCTGTTGATGGTGCGCAGCGTCTTCCACTTGACCCTGAGGGCTGCCGAAGGGTTTCTCCGGTCCGTGTTTCACTTGCTGGAGTGGGATTTGCCGGTGCCGGACTATACCACCCTCTGCAAGCGCGCCAAGCGCCTGGGGGTTTCCTTGCTCAGGAAAGCTGCTGGGCCCTTGCACCTGGTACTGGACAGCACCGGGTTGAAAGTCTTTGGGGAGGGAGAATGGAAGGTGCGTCAGCATGGCTATACCAAACGGCGCACCTGGAGGAAGCTCCATCTAAGCGTGGACAGTGAAACCCAGGAGATCCAGGCCGTGGTACTGAGCGAGGCCAGCCTGGACGATGCGGGAGCGGTGCCCGAACTTCTGGACCAGAGCACCGAGTCAGTGGAGCAGGTGGGTGGCGATGGGGCCTACGACAAAAGGAAGGTATATGAGGGCTGCGCTGTCAGAGGTGTCAGGCGGGTAGCAATTCCACCTCGAAAGGATGCCCGTATCTGGCAGCATGGGAACTGTGCCGCCCCGCCCCTGGTGCGGGACGAGAACCTGAGAAGGATTCGGAAGGTAGGACGTAAGCGGTGGAAACAAGAGTCGGGCTATCATCGGCGTTCCCTGGCCGAGACTGCCATGTTTCGGTTCAAGACCATCTTTGGTTCCTATCTTCAGGCCAGGAAGTTACCGCAGCAGAAGGTGGAAGCCAAGGTAAAGTGTGCCGCTTTGAATCGGATGACCCACTTGGGAATGCCGGATAGCTATCGAGTAGCATAGCTCGATTCAAAGGGTGTTGGGACATTTCATGTGCTGCCAATATTCATGCAACAAAGCCATTTACATTTATACTCCAATGGCGGTTGCCTGCTGGGTAGCCATAGAGTAATATAGCAGTTACTTGGACCAGTATATTACTCGGTCAGCACGGTGCAGGGTATGGTAAAAGTATCCATTACTCTCCCAAACGCCACCCAGATAACGGTAGAATCCGAAGAGCCTGAATTAATCCGCGAAGTCATCGGTATGGCTCTCATGGAACTGCCCAAGGAGTTACTTCAGGCTGGCTCTGAGCCGGAATCCGGTAGATCAAACGGCTTGGCGATGGAAAAAGGTAACAGTGTAAACGGGTTTCCCGCAATCGCCAAGGCAGACGCCGACGAGAGCTTGTCGGCAGACCCTCCTGATTCGGCAATAGCCCCCGCTGCCAAGAGGCCGGGGGCTTCCAAATCCGCCAACCGAAGCCGGTCCAGTCCAAAGTCGAATAAGGGGTCCGGGGATACCCCGGAGCCGACCGAACCCCAACGGTCAGCGCCTTCTCCAGAGTCCGCCGAGGCTTTTGCGCAGTTTTGCCAGCAAGCCAACCCGGTGGGGGACATGCGCCGGGTGGTAGTAGCAGCCGAGGGCGCGGAACGCTTCCTCGGTATAGGAAGCGTGGACTCTACGGCGCTGGCGGACCTTTTCGAGTTGGCCGAGTGGCGCTCCCCTCAAAATTTCACCCAGACGCTGCGTAATGCGGCCCGGGGAAAGTTCCAGTGGCTGGAGCGGGTCCCCGGGCGGTCCGGACGTTACTCGGTCACCCCGGCGGGCCGGTCCATTACCCTGGGTGAATAGCTACCGGCCGTTTCGGCGCCTAGACTAATAGCTCCCTTACTTAAAGGAATTCAAACATGCCCAGCTTGACCATCAAGAACATCTCAGAAGAGACTTTGGGGTGTCTTCGGGAGAGGGCCGGAGTGCATCGCCGTTCCCTGCAAGGAGAGTTGCTTACCATTATCGAAGAAGCAATTGCTCCACCGGCCCTGACATTGGACCAAGTTAGAAGGCGAGTTTAAGGAGCTGGGACTAAAGACCGGCGATGACTCTACTGCCTGGATTAGAGAGCTTCGAGATTCCAGCTAAGATAGAGGAGAAAAACGTAATGAAGATGTACATCGGCGGCCAGTGGATAGCCAAGGATGAGACGGTCCCGGTGGTCAATCCCTTCGACCAGTCCGTAATTGATACCGTGCCGCGGGGAACGGCCGCTGATGTGGACCGAGCGGTGAGCAGCGCCGTCCGCGGCTCCAAAGCCATGACCAAGCTTACCGCCTACGAACGCTATGCCATACTGCGGCGCACCGCCGACTTGATGGCGGAGCGGGCCGAGGACTTGGGCCGCACCATCACCTTGGAGGAAGGCAAAGTAATCGCGGAAGGACGGGGCGAGGTGCAGCGGGCCATCCAGACTATCACCCTGTCTTCCGAGGAGGCCAAGCGGCTGCACGGCGAAACCGTGCCCTTGGACGCGGCACCGGGCAACATCAACCAGTTTGGCTTTACCATAAGGGTGCCCGTAGGGGTAGTAGCCGCCATCAGCCCCTTCAACTTTCCACTTAATCTGGTGTGTCATAAAGTAGGGCCGGCGCTGGCCGCCGGCAATGCGGTGGTGCTCAAACCGGCAGGCGATACGCCTTTGTCGGCGTTGCGGCTGACCGAAATCCTGCTGGAGGCCGGTCTTCCCGAAGAAGCCATCCAGTGCGTTACCGGTCCGGGAAGCGAGATCGGCGATGCTCTAACCGGCGACCCCCGGGTGCGAAAGATCACCTTTACCGGCAGCATGGAGGTGGGAGACCGCATCTGCCGCAACGCCGGCATCAAGAAAGTAACCATGGAGTTGGGGTCCAACAGCCCGCTTATCGTCATGTCCGATGCCGACATTGAGAAAGTAGCCGCGGCCACAGTGAGCGGAGGCTTTGGCAACGCCGGTCAAGTTTGCATTTCTACCCAAAGGGTTTTCGCCGACCGCAGCGTGTACCAAGACTTCCTGGATGCCTTGGTAGCACCCACCGAGGCGTTCACCACCGGCAATCCCTTGGATGAAGCCGTAAAGATGGGGCCCATGATCCGCAGTTCCGATGCGGAGCGGGTGAGCCAATGGATCGCCGAGGCGGTCGAGGGCGGCGCTCGGGTAATGGCCGGCGGCGACCACGAGGGGACCATGCACGCTCCCACCGTGGTGGCCGACACCAGACCGGATATGCGCATCTCCCGGGAAGAGCTGTTCGGTCCGGCAGTGGCAGTCAGCGCCTTCAACGACATCGACGAGGCCATCGCGATGGCCAACGACAGCCGGTTTGGCCTGTCGGCGGGTATCTTTACCCAGAACGTGGACTGGGCCATGCGGTTTGCCAAGGAAGTCGAGTCGGGCAACCTGCACATCAACTCCTCGCCCCAGTGGCGGGCCGACTTGATGCCCTACGGCGGCCTTAAGGATAGCGGGATGGGGAAGGAAGGCCCCTCCTATGCGGTCCACGAAATGACCGAGTTAAAGATGATGGTATTTCATCTGTAAAGGGGTTAAAGGCAGAATGGAGATCATTACCCGGGCCCCCGCCAGCGTTTTGGCGGTAACACCCCATCCTGACGACTGTGAAGGCGGCTGTGGTGGCACAATGTCCAAGTGGGTCCAAGAGTCGGGCACCGAAGGCGTGGTGCTCCTATGCACCAACGGAGACAAAGGGACTTCGGACCGGGAAATGACGCCGGCCCGCTTGGCAGCCATCAGGGAGAGCGAGCAACAAGAGGCCGCCGAGGTCATGAAGGCTGCCGACGTTATGTTTTTGTCTCATCCTGACGGTGGCCTGGAGGACAACATCCTGTTCCGCAGCCAGGTGGTGCGGGCGATTCGCCGCTACAAGCCGGAGATTATCCTCTGCATCGATCCCTATCGGAGCGTCAGCCACACCCACCGGGACCACCGAATGAGCGGCCAGGTAGCGATCGATGCCGCCTTCACCTACGCTTGGAACCCCCGGCACTTCCCGGAGCAGACCACCGAGGAAGGCCTTGAACCCCATCAGGTCAAAGAAGCCTACCTTTGGGGCAGCGAGTCCCCGGACGTCGTGGTGGATATTACCGACTTTGTAGAAATGAAGGCGGAATCATTGAGCCGCCACCTAAGCCAGATGTCTTGGTCCCCCAACTCCGCCGAGAGAGTGGCAAGGATTAGCTCGGGAGCCGCCCGGCAAGGGGAGGCGGCTGGCTTAGCCTACGCCGAGGCCTTTCGCCGCATCAGGTTCGGCTTTGGGTTACTGGCTTGGGAGGTATTCAACACCTAGTACCGGTGCAGTTTATCAAACTTCCGCATTAGAGTAGCCAAGCCTTCGATTCCCATAGCCGGTCTCCACTCCTGCCGTAGCTGATACTTACATGCTCGACCATAGTAATTACACCGCGTCCATCCACTACGACCGCCGCCTCTACCGCCACGACATTGACGGGTCGGTCGCCCATGCCCGGATGCTGGCCAAGCAGGAGATTATCGACCGGGAGGACGCCGAACGGATAATCGGGGGGTTGGGAGTAGTCAGGCAAGAAATAGAAGATGGGACCTTTCCTTGGGACCCTTCCTTGGAAGACCTCCACATGAATATCGAAAGCCGTCTCACCCAACTGATTGGGTCGGCGGCGGGGCGTTTGCATACCGGCCGGTCCAGAAACGACCAGATAGCTCTGGATATGCGGCTCTATACCAAGGAAGCAGTCTCGCAGACGATAGAGGCCCTCCACGGCGTACAGCATTCCCTGGTCAGCCTCTCGGAGCGGTACCAAGGGGTGGTCATGCCGGGTTACACCCACACCCAGCGGGCCCAACCGGTCCTGTTTGCCCACCACATGCTGGCCTATTTCCACATGTTCCAGCGGGATGTGTCCCGCTTCCGGGACTGCTTCCAGCGAGCGGACGTCATGCCCTTGGGCAGCGGAGCCTTGGCCGGCGTCGCCTATCCCACCGACCGGGAGTTCCTGGCCAGGGAGTTGGGCTTTTCCAAAATATCGGCCAACAGCATGGACGCGGTATCCGACCGGGACTTCGTGGTCGAGTTCTTGGCGGGGGCATCATTGTGCATGATGCACCTTTCTCGCCTAGCCGAGGAGGTAGTGTTGTGGTGCAGCCAAGAATTCGGCTTCATTTCCTTGCCCAGCGAGTTCACCACCGGCAGCAGCATCATGCCGCAAAAGCGGAATCCGGATTTCGCCGAGTTGGCCCGGGGTAAGACCGGCCGGGTCTACGGAAATCTGATCGGGCTGCTGACCGTGTTAAAAGGGTTGCCCCTTACTTACAACCGGGACCTCCAAGAGGACAAGGAAGGGTTCTTTGACTCGGTGGATACATTGCTCAGCACCCTGGGCGTATTTCAAGGGATGCTGACCGGCCTAAGATTGAATGTGGAGCTAGTAACTGGCTTGGCCGGAGAAAGCCAGGCATTGGCCACCGAGTTGGCAGATTACCTGGTAGGCAAGGGAATACCATTCCGGGAAGCCCATGGGATTGTTCGCGAGTTGTGCCGGCACTGCGAGTCCCAGTCCGTGGAACTCCAAGACTTGGACTTAGCCGGTTTCCGGCGCTTCTCCGCCAAATTTGACCAGGGCGTGTATGGCATCACGGCAGCCTCGGCAGTGGCTGCCCGGGATGTCCTCGGCGGCACCGCACCCCGGCGGGTGGAGGCGGCGCTGGCCGAAGCCAGAAAATTGCTGGAGGCCGCCCCTGATGGCTTCTGAAGGTTATATTCAGATCGCTCCCTCAATCCTAGCGGCGGACTTTGGCGACCTGCGTCAGCAGGTTAAAGACGTTACCGCGGCAGGGGCCGACCTGATCCACGTAGACGTCATGGACGGCCAATTCGTCCCCAACATTTCCTTGGGCGAGGTGGTGGTGGACGCGGTCCGCAAAGCAACCCATCTTCCCCTCAACATCCACCTGATGATCAGGGAGCCGGACAATTTGCTGCCCAGCTTCATCAAGTCGCCCACCGATCAAATAATCGTCCACGCCGAAGCCTGTTCCCACCTCCACCGCACCGTGACTAGGGTCAAGGGCCAAGGCAACAAGGTGGGAGTGGCTATCAATCCGGCCACCCCGGTATCGGCGGTAGAAGAGGTCCTATCCCACCTGGATATGGTGCTGGTAATGTCGGTAAACCCGGGGTTCGGCGGGCAGAGCTTCATCCCGGAGACGATCGACAAAATCAAGAGGCTGCGCGGGCACATCCTAAGCGGCGGCTACCGCGCCGAGATAGAGGTGGACGGCGGCATTAAGGCCGACTGGACCGCCCAAGAATCGGTGAGGGCAGGAGCCACTATGCTGGTGTCGGGGACCGGTATCTTCAACCCTGAAGAGACCGTTGCGGCAGCCATGGGCCGGATGCGCGGCTGCTTCCAAGGCCTTGTCCCCGAGTAGCGGAGCGGTGCTTCCAAGGCCTTGTCCCCAGGTAGCGGAGCGGTGCTTCCAAGGCCTTGTCCCCAGGTAGCGGAGCGGTGCTTCCAAGGCCTTGTCCCCAGGTAGCGGAGCGGTGCTTCCAAGGCCTTGTCCCCAGGTAGCGGAGCGGTGCTTCCAGGGAAAATTACAGGGAAGACTTACAGGCTGGCGAGGACCCGCCGCACCTTGGGCGACTTTTGCAGGGACCGCAGGCACCGGCTACAGATTTTGACCTTGTATTCCTTCCCGTCCTGAAACAAGGTCTGCTTGTGGACATTGGCCTTGAACCGGGTCTTGGTGTGGCGGTTGGAGTGGCTGACGTTGTTGCCGCTCATGCCTGACTTAAGGCAAAGTTCGCATCTCATAGCTTGTCTCGTATCTCATTCGCTCCGGCCCCGTGAGAACGAAGCCGGAAGGTCTAAGTTTCTATGTTCTTCGCAGGGCGAAAGGTTAACATACCCGCTGGCTGATCGACAAGAAAGGCTATTTTCTCGTTATTCCGCTCCCGCCGACTCCCCCCGCTCATCCTGAGCGCAGCGACCAGAGGGAGCGCAGTCGAAGGACCGGCTCAGATAAACGGGATGTAGTCAACAGCCCCCGGCGCCGGCCCATTATCTTGACGGGGCGTTCTTGGGGAGCGCGTCCCGGAGTTCGCCCCGTTTCTTCCACTCCGGTTCCGGGGTTTCTTGCCCTTCCCGGGGCACAAACACCGACCGCTCCACCAACTGGTACTTGTGGACGTAGCGGGGACAGTTCTTATAGACCTCGGTGGCCTTAACCCGGACCAAGAATTGGGCCCCGGGGTAGATTTGGAGCAAGGGGTCGTCTTCCCGGATAGAGGCGGTCCCTTGCAGCCGCAACCGCTCCTGCCCTTGAAAATCGACAAACAACATGCCAACGTTGGGGTTCTTCAGCAAGTTACCCATAGACTGGTACTTGCCGTTCCCGTCGTAGTTGGGGAAAACTAACGTTTGCTCGTCTACCACCTTGACGAATCCAGGGTCACCGCCTTTATAAGAGCAGGTAGGCAGTCCCCGGTGGTCGCAAGTCGCCAGAAAGAACATGTCCGCCTTCTCAATGAATTCTTGCTGCTCCGGGCCGATGCGGTCCTCGGCCCTAGCGACCAAGCGGTTGGCCAACTCTCGGGTCTGGAACCGGTCTTGGAGTTCCCGATTGCCTTCGTGATAGTCGTGGACTTTCATGGGTTTTCCTCCCGGACCCGGTAGATTTCCACCGCCGCGTGGTCGATGACCGAGCCCCGAATGGGAGGCCGCGGCTTTTTTAGCAGGACATGAACGGCCTTTACCGGAAACTCGGCCAGCACCTTGCAAGCAATGGCTTGGGCCGTGGCTTCCAGCAGGTTCTTGGACTCCCCTCCCAAGACGCTCTGCACCGCCCGGTACAAGTGGGTGTAGCTCACGGTGTCTTCGAGGCGGTCGGAGGCCCCGGGGCGCCTCAAGTCCAACTCCACCGCCAAGTCAACCACATAGGGTTGCCCCAAGGCCCGTTCCTCGGGGTTGGCCCCGTGAAACCCGTACAACTGCATTCCTTCCAGGATGATGCGGTCGGTGGGAGGTAAGCGCTCAGCCATCAACGCCTACCCCTGGGCGGCGACGGCCTCGGCGAAGACTAGGAGATTCTGGGCCCGTTTCAGCACCGGCACATCTATCATCCGTCCGTCCAAGTCCACCGAGCCGCGGCCCTCGGCCTCCGCCCGCTCCCAAGCGGCCACCACTTGCCGGGCGTACTCGACATCTGCCGGTAATGGGCTGAAGGTCTCATTTATTATGTCAATTTGGACAGGATGGATGGCGAACTTTCCAGTGTAGCCCAGTTGCCGGGCCCTTTGAGCGTCACGCCGCAGCCCTTCCGGGTCCCGGAAACCGACGAAGGGGGAGTCTAGCGAAGCCACCGCCGAGGCGCGCGCCGCCACCGGGACCCTGGCCCGGGGGAAATACACTTCCTCGCCCAAGTCGGTGCGCTGGACCCCCATATCGTTGGTGTAGTCTTCGGCCCCGAAGGCGATGGCAACCACCCGCCGGGACGCTGCGGCGATCTCCTGGGCCGCCATTACCGCTTTGGCGTTTTCGATCCAAGGGATCAGCTTTACTTGGCCCGGCGGCAGTCCCGCCGCGGACTCCTCCGCGCTAATGATGCGGTCCATTTCCCGGATATCCCACACCGATTCGGGCTTGCCAAGGCTGATGCCGTAAAGCTCCGGACCGAGCAATGATTGGACTTCATCCCGAGTAAGCCCGGTGTCCAAGGAGTTAACCCGGACCATAATCCGGCGGCCATCCTTGGGGCTTTGCCGGTGCAACTCGGGCACCCACTCCTTGGCCACCTCCCGAGAGGCTACCTTTTCCCCGGGGGGCACCGAGTCCTCCAAGTCGACCATGACGATGTCGGCATTAAACGACAACGCCCGCTCAAGCATGTTGGGCCGGTTTCCCGGCACAAAGACTATGCTGCGAAATAGTTCCATAACATCGGCTTCACTTATAAGTAAGGTGGATGTCTTACGTCATCCGGGACTTTCTCGATTTCGTGAGTGACCGGGTTAACCTTGTATCGAAGGTTCTGCAAAAGCTCATAACCCAATAGAGGTTCAGCCGCAGGAATCAGCATCGCGCCAAACCGTTGGCCCCTTAACTCCCCATTGGCGAAATAGGCATCTACCTCCACTACGCCGGTAGCGGTCATTAGCCGAATGATGCCCAAGCTGCGCTGAAGGCCCAGCGCCTCAATTTCCTCTAGGGGCAGTCCCAAGTAGGTGGCCCCGGTATCAACCATGAAGGTGTATTCCCTAGTCTCATTCCCTCCTATGATTCTGGCTTGGACTTCAGTTACACCCACTTTTCCTAACTCCCACGTCGCCCGCATTGGATTCACACTTCGTCGTAAACCTGCCTGCCGATGGTATCCGGTCCGTCACTCGGAATCTTTAGAACCCCTCACTTCCGACGTGTCTACAACTGATAAGGAGGATGCCGTTCATCATCCGGGACCTTTTCTATCTGCTGGGTTACCGGATTTACTTTGAACCTCAGGTTCTGCAGGAGTTCATAACCCAGCAAGGGAGTGGCCGAAGGCACCATGATAGCAGTAAACTCCTGTCCCATCAGCTCGCCGTCGGCAACGTATGTGTTTACATCTACAAGCCCGGTAGCACTCATCAACTTGACCATTCCGCGTCCTCTGCGAAGGCCCAGTACTTCGATCTCTTCCAAAGGAAGAGCGAGGTATGTAGAACCGGTATCCACGATAAAAGTGTATTCCCGGGTCTCATTCCCTCCTATGATTCTGGCTTGGACTTCAGTTACACCCACGGAATAACTCCTCATTGATTGTTCCAGTACCGCACGGCGCCTACTCCATATCGCCCCAGGTGTAGCCCCACTTGGCGTCCACCTTGAGGGTTACGTCCAATTCCAGTGCGGCGGGCATTTCGTCGAATACCAAGTCTTTGACGGTCTCCAACTCTTCCCGGGGCAACTCGAACACCAACTCGTCGTGGACTTGGAGCAACATCCTGGCGCGAAGGTCTTCTTGCTCCAAGCGTTCCTGCACCCGGAGCATGGCCAGTTTCATAATGTCGGCAGCCGTCCCTTGAATCGGCATGTTGATGGCCATGCGCTCGGCGGCGCCCCGAACATTAAAGTTGGAGGCGTTGATGTCCGGCATGTGCCGGCGCCGGCCCATCAGGGTCTCAACGTATTGCGTTTCCCGGGTCTTGACCTTAACACTCTCGATGTACTCGCTAATCCCCGGGTACTTGGAGAAGTAGTTCTCGATGAAGTGGGCGCCTTCTTCCCGGTTGAATTCAGTCTGCTGGGAGATACCGTGGGGCGACAACCCATAGATTACGCCGAAGTTCAATATCTTGGCGATGCGGCGTTGGTCCGAGGTTACCTCGTTTATCGGCGTCTCGAACATCAGCGACGCTGTCGAGGCGTGGATGTCCTCGCCCCGCCGGAAAGCTTCCAACAACCCGGGGTCTTGGGACAAGTGAGCCAACACCCGCAACTCGATCTGGGAATAGTCGGCGGAGAAAAGCAGCCACTCGGGGGCGTGATCGGCGACGAAGGCCTTGCGGACTTGGCGTCCCAACTCGGTCCGGATAGGAATGTTTTGGAGGTTAGGGTCGCTGCTGGAGATCCGCCCGGTGGCGGAGCCGGTCTGGTTGTAGCTGGTATGGATGCGGCCGGTGATCGGGTTGATCATCTCCGGCAGAGCATCGACGTAGGTGGACTTGAGCTTGGAGAGCTGCCGGTACTCCAGGATATGGTCCACAACTGGATGGAAGCCTTTAATCGACTCCAAGGAGTTGGCGTCGGTGGAGTAGCCGGTCTTGGTCCGCTTGGTCTTGGGCAAGCCCAGCTCGCCGAACAACACGTCGCTCAACTGCTGCGGGGAGTTGATATTGACCCGGTGGCCGATGGATTGGTACAGTTCCGATTCCACCTGTTGCATCTGCTCGGTCAAGTCCTGCGACATTTCGTGGAGGACACCGGCATCCACCTTGATGCCGTGGCGCTGCATGGTGACCAAAACCGGCACCAAGGGCATCTCCAAGTTATTCATCAGATCGCCCAAACCCTGGTTGGACACCGGCGCTTCCAAAGCCTGGCGGAGCCGCCCGGTCATATCAGCGTCGGCGGCGGCGTAGTCCAGCGCGTCCTCGATGGCTACCCGGTCGAAGGTGATTTGCTTCCGGCCGGTGCCGATAAGCTGGGTGATGGGGGTCATCTCCCGGCCCAAGACGTCCAAGGACAGGTTCTTCAACCCCAAGGCCTGCCGGCCCAAGAGATGGGCGGCAATCATGGTGTCGAAGTCTACGTTGCGGCAATTAACACCATGGTTCGCCAACACAGACACGTCGTAGTTGGCGTTGTGAGCGCATTTGCCTAGCTCCGTCGACTCAAACAGAGGTCTTGCCTTAGCTAGGACTTCCTCCAAGGGCAGTTGAGCGCCTTCTTGGTGGCCCACCGGCACGTACCAAGCCAGACTCGGAGCGGTGGCGAAGCTGAGGCCAACCAACTGGGCCCGCATGGGGTCCAAGGCAGTAGTTTCGGTATCGAAAGCAAAGCTTCCCGCCTCTTCCAAAGCGGCCAGCATGGTGTCCAATTGGTCGTGGGTCTGGACCAGCCGGTAGTCCGTACCGGAGTTGTCAGCCTCTCTTGAGGCGTCGCCTTCCCCCACCGCCGAGGAGGAAGGGACGGAGGTTGGGTCCGGCACCCGCTGAACGACGCTGAAGAACTCCAGTTCGGTCAACAAGTCCACCACCGCTTGGCGGTCATACCGTCCAAAGCGGCAGGATTCCAGGTCCAAGTCCAAGGGAGCATGACGGTCGATGGTGGTTAGAATCCGGTTTTCAAAGGCCCGCTCCCGGTTTTCGGCCAAGGAACTCTTGACACTGGGCGGCTTGACCTCATCCAAGTGCTCGTAGATACCTTCCAGGCTGTGAAAGTCGCTCAAAAGACTGATGGCCCGCTTTTCGCCGACTTTCGGCACCCCGGGGATGTTGTCTGAAGTATCGCCCAACAACGCCTTAAAGTCCGGCTGTTGCGCAGCGGTAAGCCCGGAGTAACGGGCCGCCAACCCGGTCTCGTCGTAGACCTTGCGTTCCTGGATGCTATAGGACAGGTCGACTTTCACCTTGGGAGAGATCAATTGGAAGGTATCCCGGTCTCCGGTAAGGATGACCGTCTCTATCCCTTGGGTCTCCGCTTGGCGGGCGATGGTGCCAATTAGATCGTCGGCCTCGTAGCCATCCAGCTCAAACACCGGCACTCCAAAGGCCGTCATCAGTTGCTTTACCCGGCCAAACTGGTGCCGCAACTCCTCCGGGGTAGCTTCACGCTGGGCCTTGTAGCCTTCGAAGCGTTGATGGCGAAACGTCGGGGCCCGGGTGTCAAAGGCGATTCCGCAATGGGTGGGCTGCCACTCTTGGAGGGCCCGCAAGAACACGTTGGTAAAGCCGTAGACCCCGGTGGTGTCCTCCCCTGTAGCTGACACTGACAGATGCCGCTGCATCGAAATCGCCCGGAAGGCCCGGTGCACCATCGCGTGGCCGTCCATCAGGACCATCAAAGGCCCCTCTCTTTGCATGAAGAGTGGGAGGGTCTTTTCCAGCTTGTCCGGCGGCATGGCAACACCTCAGCGTGAGTGGTAACGGGTCCGGAAAATGGGGCGCTTTCCTACATCCATTTACTGGGGCTAGTCGGGGGATAGTGGCTGCATTATACACTGGCCGTCTGAGGCAGTCAGTATTCAGCGATCAGCGTCCAGCAGGGATTGAGTTCCGTATCCGGGTGAGCACGTCACCCATGCGGCCCCATCGGTAGTGGCCCTCATGCTAAAATGGGGTCTATCCCGTTGACATAGATTAGTTCGAGAACGATTACCTAAACCAGTCCTCGTCTCCTGAGCTTGTCGAAGGGCCAGCCTTGAGCCGGAATCCAGAAATTCTGAGGACAAAGAATGTAGCTGGCGGAGAACGGTCCTGGATTCCGGCCTTCGCCGGAATTGCGGGGGAGAGGACAGTTTAGAAACCTATTCACGTATCAGTAAATTCGTCCTGGGCCGGAATGAGCCGTTTCTTCTGGTCCCCAGCTATCTTGGAGGCCGCACGATGCCGATCTACGAGTACCGCTGCAGCGATTGCCAAAAAGTGTCATCCTTCTTTACCCGGTCGATCGGCTCTCCCCTAGAGCCGGTATGCTCTCATTGCCAGAGCCGCGAAATGGTAAGAAGAATGTCCTCCTTTGCTGTAGCCAAAACGGTCCAATCGGTCCACGAAGCCAACACGATGGGATCGGGACCGCCATCCCTGGACTTCTACAGCGATCCCCGCAACATCGGACGGAACGTGGAACAGAAATTTTCCCGATTTGGCGTCGAAATGCCCCAGTCGGTGCGGGACTCGATTGACGCCGCTAGGCAAGGGGAGTTGCCGAAAGGATTGGACGCATGACGGCCCCGAATTCGACCGACCCAAACGGAATTTACGACAGTTGCTACGCTTCCTTGGTGCGGTGCCTGGCCACCCTGGCCGACCATTGCCCGGAGACTCCCGAAGACTCTGCCCCTAGGCGCCGGCTTCGCGACCTAGTTAAAACCCTGTCGGACGCCGCACCAGCGCAAGGGGTCTCTTCAGTCCCCGAGCTTAGCCTCTCCGGCGCCCTAGCCCTCCTGTCTACGTCCCGAGGGCTGATGGACACACTGTCTGGAGCGGCCGGTGGAGACCGAATTGGCGGCGAGGCGCAAGCGTCGTTGGTGGATACTGTATCCGCGTTGACGGCGCAGTTGGGCGCTGCGCTGCGGCGCCAGCAAGCAAGCCGGGTGCGCGGCCTCTACGTCATCATCGACCCCCAAGTCACCAACGGGCGGGAGCCTATGGAGATTGCGGAGGCGGCGGTAAGGGGAGGCGCCCGGATGCTTCAACTAAGAGATAAACGGCGGGACAAGGGTGAGGTGCTGCCTTTGGCACTTGGCGTCCAAAGCCTTTGTCAAGCGAATGACGTTGATCTGATCGTGAATGACCACGCCGACCTGGCCGCAGTGGTCGGCAGCGCCGGGTTGCACGTCGGCCAGACCGACTTACCCGTGGCCCAAGCTCGCCGGGTGCTGTCCCCGGAGCAAGTAATTGGCCGCTCCAACCACGAATTCGCGGAACTGGAAGAGTCGGAGCAGATGGGAGCCGACCATGTTGCCTTCGGCGCGATCTACGCTACCGGCACCAAGGGCGTAGGCCGTCCCCCTCAAGGAGTGGAGCAACTCCGCCGGGCCAGGGAAGTAACCCAGCTTCCCTTGGTGGCTATAGGGGGTATCAATGCCGAAAACGTGGCCCCGGTGGTCGAGGCCGGCGCCGACGCCATCTGCGTCACCGCCGCCGTGGGTCTGGCGACAGAGCCGGAGGCAGCCGCCGCCAGGTTGGTGCAAGCGATCCGAGGGGCGGGAGGCCGGACCTGATGCCTTCTCGATATAACGACGATCTTACCGACATCGCTTCCCAAGCCATCGAGCAGTTAAGCATCCGCAACCGCGCGAGAGAACAAGCCCTTGCGGTGTCTCGAGAGGTGATCCGGAACTCCGCCAACGCGATTAGGGCAGTGCACCGGGGACAGTATGAAGAGGCGCAAGAGATTATAGCCAGGGCCGGGACCCGCTTGAGGGAGACCGAACCCATGCGGCTCGAAAACCCGGAGATTTACTACGCTGGCTTTCTGGCCGATGCCCGCAAGGAGTTCAGCGAGGCCAACGTCACGCTGGCGGTTATCTCCGGGACCGCCATTCCCGTACCTCAAGACTTGGGCGTCGACCCCTCCTCATTCCTCAACGGCGCTGCCGACGTAATCGGCGAGGTGCGCCGGTACATCCTGGACTCTCTGCGGCGGGACTCCTTCGATAATTGCCAAGAGTTGATGGATGTGATGGATGAGATCTATAGCATCCTGCTCACGGTAGACTTTCCCGAGGCGGTCACCGGCGGACTCCGCCACAGCACCGACCAGATGAGGGGCGTGCTGGAGCGCACCCGGGGCGACCTGACCATGGCTTTGCGGCAGCGTAAATTGGAGCTTAGGCTGGCCCAGTGGGAAGAGGAGCGGGGCAGCGAAAGCTAAAAACATCTAATTGAGGGACTCCATTATGGTTTCGCCTTCGAATATACAAGCGTCTAAGAATGACCTGGAGAGCTTCTACCAAGAGCTACAGGGTTTTAGCGTGGCCCCTTTATGGACGGTACAAGAGCAAGCGTTGGTCAGCGAACCCCGGAGCAAAGCCGTACCCCACCTGTGGCGCTGGGAGGAACTGCGGCCCCAAGCGCTGCGGGCGGGCCAGCTTATCGGGACTCAAGACGCGGAACGCCGGGTCCTGATGCTGTTGAACCCCGGCCTAGCGGGGCGGACCGCCACCACCAATAGCTTGTTTTCGGGACTTCAAATCGTCATGCCCGGGGAGTCGGCTCGCGCCCACCGGCATACTCCGGCCGCCCTCCGGTTCATCATCGAAAGCGCGGGCGGCTACACCACGGTTGACGGCGACCGTATCCCGATGCAGCCGGGCGACTTGGTGCTGACCCCCAACTGGACTTGGCACGACCACGGCAATGACACCGGCAGCCCCATGGTCTGGTTGGATGGACTGGACATTCCATTGGTGCATCTCTTGGAATCGGTCTTCTACGAGCCATACCCGGAAGATGTGCAGCCGGTAACCCAGCCAACCGACACGACCCTGATGAAGTACGGCGCCGGGGCCTTGGTCCCGGCCTGGGAAACCTCGTTGTCGTCCCACTCCCCGTTAATGCACTACCCGTGGGAGCAGACCCGGCGGGCTTTGCACCGGCTAGCCCCCGAGGTAGAAGGCAGTCCCTACGACGGGGTAGTGCTCGAGTACACCAATCCGGCCACCGGTGGACCAGCGTTCCCCACCATGGCCTGCCACGCGCAGCTACTCCGGCCGGGGGAGTCGACCAAGGCCCATCGCCACACCTCCAGCACTATCTACCATGTGGTCGAGGGGCTGGGTCACTCTATAGTGAGCGGCGAGCGCCTGCAGTGGGGACCCAAAGATGTGTTCTGCGTGCCGGGATGGACCTACCATGAGCACTTGAACAACTCGGCCAGCGAGGCGGCAGTGCTCTTTAGCTTCACCGACCTGCCGGTGCTGCGGTCTTTGAGCCTGCTGCGGGAGCAGCCCCACCCGGACGGCCATCAAGCAATGGGGCCGGAGTGAACAATGGTTGGACTGATTGATGATCGGCTGAATCGCGCCCGCGAGTTGGCGCAGGCCGCCCGCGACGAGTTCGCCCGCGCCCAAGAGGCCAAAGGCCGCGAGGCGGTCATCGGCCTGCAAAACTCCTGCGGCAAGGGTTGGCTGGCCGCCCTGGAGGCCACCCAAGCCTACTTCCTGATGCATGGCGTTCCGGAGACGGAATTGCCCAAGACCGACCGGGGGTGGAGGTACTTCGTCGCCAATCGCATGGAACGAGACATGAGCAGGGAATTCATCTATATGCGCCAAACGTTCCACGTCGACGGCTACTACGGCGGTATCGTAGATTTCGACCACATGCCGCTCTACTTAGACGAGCTTGAGGAGTTTATCGAAACCTTCGCTGAAAGTCCTTTCTGAGCATATCAACACCTCCGCCAAACGAGGCCGCCGTCCTCTTCAGCTTTACAGAAGGCCCGGCGCTGCGGTCTTTAACCTGCTGCGCCAGCAACCACATCCTCAGGACCGGCACTCCTGCTAAGAGCTTGTGCACACCCCCGCTCATCCTGAGCATGTTTATGCCCCGATAAGAACCATCAAATGCTACCCGGAAACAGTACATCAGTTGATCTGAACAGTTACCGCGATGAGTATGAACATCGGACCTGATGAGGAAATACTCCCGAGTTTGGGATACTTGGTGGCTGGCTTGACGTCTATGTTGGCCAAGTTGGCGGAGGAGAAGTTCGCTCCCTTCGAGATTACGCCAATGCAGTTTGCCATCATGGACTGGGCTGAATTTAGCAATAACCTCTGACCAGAACGCTTGGCGGCAGCCCCCGGAGTTCTACTGATGGTCAACGTGGAGATTACCTTCCTGGGCACCGGCGCCGGAAACTGTATTTACCGGAACCACACCGCTATAGTCGTGGACTGTCCCGACGGCACCCGGTTGCTCTTGGACGCTTCCTCCGGCAACTCGGTGTTGCGGCAGGGCGCCGCCTTGGGGATTTTGGCGGCGGACTTCGATCAAGTCCTCCTGACCCACCAGCACCCGGACCACATGGGTGGGTTGCCCCATATCCGGGGGCAACGCTCTCTGGTCGATCCCCAAGGGCCTCCGCTGCGGGTCTACAGTGCCGAGGAATCCTTGGCGGCCCTGCGATCCCTCTGCACCGCCACCGAGATGCGGGCTCTTTCCATCGACAATGAAGGGGCCCGCTCCCGCAACGGCTATCAAGTGTTCCAGTGGCGCCCCAAAGAGCCGGGGCAGGAGATAGAGTTGGGACCGAGCACCTTTGCTTGGTCCTTCGCCGTCGACCACATCCCCGGATCGGTGGGTTGGAGGATAGAGGCCAGTGGCCTTGCCGTGGTCTTTTCGGGGGACACTCGCTATAGCGACAACTTGGTTGAGGCGGCCCGGGGGGCTCGGGTGTTAATCCACGAAGCGATGACCACCGGAGACAAGTCCGGCGAGGCGCGGCAAAGAGGGCACTCTACCTCTACCGACGCGGCCCGCGCCGCCGCCTTGGCGGGCGTGGAAGAATTGATCATCACCCACATAGATTCTCCCTTCCACTTCAACCCTCAGCCCTTGGTCGATGATGCACGACAGCATTTCGGTGGGCCTGTAAGCGTGGCCCACGACCTTTACCGGGTCACCGTCGGCTCTTCTTAGCCAAGGTTGCTGAACTTGGTCTACTGTCTTTAGGGTAACTGTTCAGACTTGATATGTCATTCCAAGCCCCTAACCCGTCATTCCGGCCTTGAGACGGAATCCAGAAGCGTTTGCAACCAGCAACGTTTCTTTTCCTTGGCATTTCTGGATTCCGGCCTGCGCGGGAATGACGGTCGAGCTTCAGAGGCATTTCTGGATTTCGGCCTGCGCGGGAATGACGGTTGAGCTTCAGAATGTCGTAAAGGGATCATCTTCACCTCACCAACTCTGAACAGTTACTACTGTCTTCCGGCCGTAGCGCCGCCGGACTTCTTACCGTATAGTTAACGCCGCGAGAGGAGTCTGCCAACGGAGATTGTCCGGTACTCTGCTCTCTTTCCCCGTTCCGTACTGTGACTAAGCGCGCTACTTTAACCTGTTCTGCTGCCAAGGGACGCCCACCGGAGTCCTCCTTTCAGGTTCTACCTTACAATGAGGACAAACAATGAGGACAAACAATGGGGACAAACAATGGGGACAACCGGGCCGGCGTAAAGGAGCAGTTCCTGTGCTAGCCACCGCTCAGAGTTGTGCTGTAATCGGCTTGGACGGCCTTATCGTCCAAGTAGAAGTCGACATTTCCCCCGGCTTGCCGGCCTTCAACATTGTGGGACTGCCCGATACTGCGGTCCAAGAAGCACGGGAACGGGTGCGGGCCGCTCTGCGCAATAGCGGCTGCGAGTTCCCCCTGCGCCGCATTACGGTCAACCTGGCGCCCGCCGACTTGAAGAAAGCGGGACCGGCCTACGATCTGCCCATCGCGGTGGGGATTCTGCTTAGCTCCGGGCAGTTGGACTTGGCTTTGGGCCACTCGGTGTTTCTGGGCGAGCTTTCCTTGGACGGCAGCCTGCGCCACACTACCGGAATCTTGGCCATGGTGTCAGTGGCCCGGCAACAGGGGTTCACCTCGGTATACGTACCCACCCAAGACGCGGTTGAGGCGGCCTTGGTGGAAGGAATCCAGGTCTTTCCGGTGCCCGACTTGGCAACCCTGGTCAGTCACTTTAGAGGTGAACTACTCATCGAGCCGGTTGCCGCCAGCGGGTTCCCGCCCGAAGCGTCTCAACCGCTCCCCGACGCCCTTAATCTGGCCCACGTGAAGGGTCAAGACCATGCCAAAAGGGCCCTCGAGGTGGCCGCTGCCGGATTTCACAATCTGTTATTCAACGGCCCTCCCGGCAGTGGTAAGACCCTTTTGGCCAGGTGCTTGCCTACGATCTTGCCCCAGATGTCCTCGGCCGAGGCGCTGGAGGTAACCAAGATAGGCAGCGTCAATGGAAGCCTGCCTCCGGACAACCCGTTGGTGCTGCGCCGCCCTTTCCGGTCCCCCCATTACACCATTTCCAACGCCGGTCTAGTCGGCGGGGGTAAAACGATCAAGCCTGGAGAAATCACCCTGAGCCATCGGGGTGTGCTGTTTTTAGATGAACTTCCTGAGTTCAACCACGCGGCGCTGGAGTCTTTGCGGCAGCCTCTTGAAGACAAAGTGGTTACCATCAGCCGGGTAAGCGGCTCGGTTACCTACCCGGCCAGCTTCATGCTGGTGGCCGCAATGAATCCTTGTCCCTGCGGTTTCCACACCCACCCGCGCACCGAGTGCACTTGTTCCCCGTCCACCGTCGCCCGCTATCAGAAGCGAGTCAGCGGGCCCCTGCTGGACCGCATCGATGTTTTCGTTGAGATGCCGCCGGTGGAGTATGAAAAGCTGGTGGACCAAGAACCGGCCGAGGACTCGGAACGCTTGCGAAAGCGGGTGGAAATAGCTCGGGGAGTCCAAAGGGACCGGTTCAAAGAGAAGGGCTTCCTATGCAACTCCGAGATGGGACCGGCCGAGGTCTGGAAGTTCTGTCCCCTGGACGATGCCGCCAAAGGCTTGCTTCAGACGGCTACCCAGCGGCTCAACCTGTCCGCCAGAGCGTTCCACCGTATCCTCAAGGTGTCTCGGACCATCGCCGATTTGGAGGCGAGCGAGGGAATCACCGTGTCCCATCTGGCGGAAGCGCTTCAATACCGGTCCCGGAGCATTGGGTAAGACCAGCCGGCCGGCTTTCCTCAACCCAACCGCCCACAACTATCTCGATTTCAGCGGATAGGGGGTAACGCATAATAATTCCCTTGTCAGAGGCGTTTTGATAGAGCTATTATAGTCGCCATGGAATCTCGACAGGCCAAATACACTCTGGGGTCCCTTTCCCACATCGAAGCCAAGACCTTTGGTGAACCCGGCCGCAGGACCTTCCAACTGGTAATCGAGGGAGGGAGCGCCTACGGCACCGTATGGCTGGAGAAAGAGTTGCTCTTCCAGCTTGGGCTCCGGTTGCAAGAGGCGACCCAGAATCTAGGGTCGGAAGACCGGGCGCGGCCCAGCAAGCCGGTCGATGCGGAATGGCGCGGCGACCCGCTTTCCTTGGACTTCAAAGCCGGACAGTTATCGCTGGTGCATGATGTCGACAACAACTCCTTCGGGCTTTCGGCTTACGAGGTAGAAGCCGAGGAGTCGACCGAAGAAGCGTCGTCGGTCAGTTTTTGGATAACGACTGAACAGGCATCCACCCTAGCAGAGGAGGCGTTGCGCATTTGCGCCGCCGGGCGTCCCAGTTGCTTCCTGTGCGGCTTGCCCATAAACCCTGAAGGGCATGTTTGCCCGAGGTCCAACGGCCACACGGTGTTTGAGTCCGGCTGACTTCGGGGAGCGTGCTTAACAGGACTGCCAGTTGAGTGTCGAACGGTCTTCCCGCGATATAATCCAGCACGGAGAGATTGTATCCTGCAAGCTAACTCCGTTGGGCTCCAACTACACCTTCGTGGTGCAGCTTCAACTGGACGGCCAGACCAGCTTCGGAATCTACAAACCCCGTGACGGAGAGTCTCCCCTCTGGGACTTCCCCTCGGGGACCCTCTACAAGCGCGAGTACGCCGCTTATCTGCTTAGCCAGGTCCTCGGGTGGGACTTCATTCCCTTCACCACCATCCGGGACGGCCCATACGGCGTCGGTACGGTGCAACGGTTTGTGGACCACGATCCCAAGCAGAATTATTACTCCCTTACCGAGCGCAGTGCGCCGCAGCTAAGGACTATTGCTTGCTTCGACTTGATTGCCAATAGCACCGACCGCAAGCCCAACCATCTGCTTCTAGACGCCAACGGCAAACTGTGGAGCATCGACCACGGTCTCACCTTCCACTCCGACACCAAAATCAGAACGGTCATTTGGGACTTCAGCGGAGAGAAGATTCCCAAGCCGCTGCTCAAACGGCTGGAAAAGCTGTCCCGCGAGTTGGAGTCGCCCAAAGGCTCTCTGATGGGTATGCTGGAGTTGCTGCACCCAAACGAGGTTGCCGCCCTGCGGGACCGGGTCGCCTGGGTGTTGACCGAAGGGGTTTACCCCGGGCTCCCCGGGCGCTACCGTCGTCGCCGGAGATAGAGTCACTCAAGGGAGAGGCTTTGACCGTCCAAAAAATCAGCGCGGTTACCTTGGCGGTGCTCGACATGGCGAAGTCGGTGGATTTCTACCGCAACCAGGTGGGTCTGGATATGCTCTATGGTGGAGCGGCAGCGTCCTTTACCAGCTTCAGGGTCGGCGACGGCTACTTGAACCTTATCCTGGCCACCGAAGGCGGCTGGAGTTGGTGGGGACGGCTGATCTTCTACGTAGACGATGTGGACGTCATTTATACCCGGTTGGTGGGCGCCGGGTTGACTCCCTCCACTTCTCCCCGCGACGCCAGTTGGGGAGAGCGTTACTTCCACATCAACGACCCCGATTCCCACGAGCTTAGTTTCGCCAAGCGGTTGGAAGAGCGGTCCGGGTCAACCTAGCCACCGGATCAAACATTGACCAGAAAGTTAATCACGTCGCCGTCTTGCACCGGATAGGTCTTGCCCTCCGACCGCAACACCCCTTCCTTACGTCCTTGAGAAATGCTGCCGCAGCGCACCAAGTCATCATAGGGAATTACTTCGGCCCGGATAAAACCTCGCTGGAAATCGGTGTGGATGGTGCCGGCGGCTTGCTGGGCCGGAGTACCCAACGGGACGCTCCACGCTCGTACCTCGTCATCACCCACAGTCAGGAAGGACACCAAGCCCAAGATTTGATAGCTTAGCTTCACCACTTGCGATACTGCCGATTCTCCCAGTCCAAGCTCGCTCCGGAATTCGGCCGCTTCTTCTTCGGGCATCAGGGCAAGATCAGCTTCCAGCTTGCCGCATAAGCTGACCTGGCCTAGGTCCAGGGCAAGATGCTGGGTTAGCTCCAAATCGGCCAGATAGGTTTCCGGTCCGGTTTCGTCGGTATTAAAGACCACGATCACCGGTTTGCCGGTCAGGAGTTGATAGTTGGCCACCGAAGCCGACTCTGAAGCCGTTAGCTGCTGCTGGCGCAGGGGAGTCCCTTCTTCCAACCCGCTCTTGACTTTTCGGACCGCATCCAATTGATTCACTAAGGCCGGGCGGACCGCCGGTTTGGACTTCTTGATCCCATCCTCCAACCTTTCGACAGCCCGTTCCATCGCTATCAAGTCGGCCCAAGCCAGTTCTTCCAGCAAAGTCGACAAGTCCCGCCTCGGGTCTGGGCCATCCCCACCGGATTGTGTTGGAAAGGGCACCACCGGATCGGTAAAGGTACGCACTACCACCAAAAAAGCGTCGGCAGCCTCCAATACATTTAAGTACCTGCCGCCGATGCCCTGAGATTTGGCCAAGGACTCCGGGCCAGGCAGGTCCCAATACTTGATCTCGGCGTAGATGGTCTTTCTACTTACATATATCTCCGTCAGCCCGTCTACCCGGGAATCGGCAACCTTGACCACACCTACATTCACCTCGCCGCCACTCATGGTCCTAGCGTTGCCTTTGGTAAGGGCATTAAACACGGTGGTCTTACCGCTCTGCGGCAGACCGATGATGGCTACGTCCATCTGGGATCACCAGCCTTGGATACTACTTTATGCGGCTTCAATATTTGACCTTTAATCAGTCTGGATTCAATACGCCTGAAAAAGACGCCCCCATTCGGTGTCAAGGGCGGCTTTGATACGCCTTTGGCCCTTGGTGTTCAACCAGTAGCCGTTGTGATAAAGGTTGGATGCCAGGAAGGACAAGGCGACTAACGGGGACCTTAAGAGCAGCCTTTCTATGGGCTTTAGCGGTCCCCAGTAGATCAGCTTCTGGCCCCGGCTCGCCAAGGTGTTTTCTACGCCGCTAAAACGCCAGTTCACCTGGCTGATATCTTCGCCCACTACTTGAATTTGGGACACATCGCCGCAGCCCAAACCCCGCTCGTGGGCCAAGCGGATGAACTCGATTTCCATAGGATCGAAGCCCATCATCTTGGCAGCCACGGCGTCGATGGCCACCTGATCGGCGCTGGCCAGGATGCGGTCCTTGATGTGCCAGCGCATTGCCCGAGGGCCAGGCCCATCCCCGGCGAAGGTGCCGTCCATTACGGCGAATATACCTCGGTGAATCTCCTGCTGAATGGCCAGCAGGTCCACCAGGGTCTCGTGAATCACCGAGTGGGTCCAGTGGCGCTTGCGATGCAGCAGACCGCCGAAGGCGTTCTTCATGGCCCCGGTCATGGTGGTGAATACGTGGGTCTTCATCGTGGGCAGATGTACGATGTTAGTCCCGGCGAAGCACTCGGGAATCTGGATTCCCTCGGGAAAGATGTCGTCCAGCACCAACATCTCCGCCTTTGGCCGGTATTCCACCCACCGGTTGGGCGGCGTATCCAAGTGGACCGCGGGCAGATTGTGCTTGTCCTGTACCACCTTATGCTTGTTCTTGGCCTCCCCCTCGAAGGAGTCCACCACCACCGTTCCGTTATGCGCGGCGATTAACTCCGGAAACCCCAAGTTTCTCAAGGCGTTGATCACGCCTTCCAATTGCCAAGGAGTGGTGGAGCAACCGGGGTACCAGTGTTGCCAAGAAATGTTGATCTTCAGGAGCGTGGCTGCGTCCGGAGTCAGGTGTTCGGAAACGCCGGCCCAGTCCATCGCTCGTTGCACGTCATCCAGCACAGTCTCCGGCCGAGTGGCAACCACCGCCACCACCGCCGGTCCTGCCTTTCGGTCCTGGGAACCTTGCGGCTGGGCTCCTGGCGCCCGGACAGTCCCGGGGGACGAGTCCAAGCCACCGGCGGGTTCAGATAATTGCATGGGGCATACTCCAAGCCTTTGCCGGGAGGGGCAGCTTAATCATTCAGGACCAATACCAAGGAAGCAACCACCGTCCAACCGATCACCGACAAGACCATAGGAAGGTCGCGGATGATTAGCTGCTCCGGAGCCTCGGCCTCGTCGCTGGTGTTCAAGAGGTACAAGTACCGAAACAGTCCCAAAGTCACCAGGGGGACGGTCAAGAGCATGGTGTTGTTTTGAGGCAAGTTGTCAGCTTCCACCACATAAAGAGTATAGCTTAACCACGCCGCGGCCGCCGATATGGTCAGCAGTTGGCCGATGAAGGGCCCGGCATACTTGCTCAACACCGTTCGCTGCTCAGCCATTCCGTCGCCCGCCAAACGCACCTCGGCGTAGCGCCGTCCCAACACGATGAACATGGCGGCCGCCCCAGTGGTGGCGTAAAGCCAGGGAGATGGAACAACGTTGATGGCCACCGCTCCGGCCACTGCTCGGATGACGTAACCGCTAGCCACCGCCATCACGTCGACAAGGACTATCCGCTTCATCCCCAAGGAGTAGGCTAAGTTGATCCCCAAGTACAGCACACCAATGCCGCCAAGCACTAGGTCGACCCAGAACATGGCGGCCAACCCGGCAGCCAGCAGTACACCCATTGAGGTCAACGCCGTGGGAACTCCAATCGCCCCGGAGGCAATAGGGCGGCGTTTCTTTTGTGGATGTAGTTGGTCCGCCCGGCGGTCGGACAGGTCGTTAAGAAGGTACACTCCTCCGGACAAGGCGCAAAACGCGGCGAAAAGCACCAATAAGCTGCTGATAAGTCCCGGCACCGGCCCCAAGTCGTCCAAAGCCCAAGCCTGCCGTATTGCGAACAGGAACGGTAGGAAAATCAGAGCGTTTTTTATCCACTGCTGTGGCCTCAAAGCCAAGAAGAGGGCCCCAGGACGAGTGGAGGCAAAGCTCCGGCTTGCCGGCTTGTAGGTTTTTCCTGCCGTTCTCACTTAACTTTGGACTCCGGCGTTAACTCTGGCGGGTGGTCCGCAGTATATTTTGGTCTACCTGGCCGCTTTGAGCTGGCGGTACATCGCTCCCAAAGCCGACATAGTTGCGGTGTACAGGGTGAAAACCGCGATTGCCAACCACAGGAGCCAGACGAAGCGTTGGCTGAGATCGATGGTCACCATCAAGCTGGCGCCAACCACCACCATAATCAGCAACACCAGCAGACCCAAGACCAGTCCGAATACCCCGGCCCGGATGGCGTAGGCCCCGATTTCAGCGCTGGTGAGCGGGGCGCCGGAGGGCCGCTCGGTATGAGCCCTACCTGCTGAAGAAATCCCGTAGTAAGACCCGATGAATGGGCCAAAGGGTATACCTACCAAATCCACGATGGGAATCGCCGCCAGCACCAACATGATCCCCAGGGCGAGAAACACGCCTTTGACCATTCATCCTCCGGCAGGATTTCGGCAATGCTGACCCGGCATTGCCCCGGCACATCTACACCGGACTGCTAATTCATTATAGCCAGACCCGTAATTACGGCGCCATTGCGGCATCGTATGTTTATTGGCGGTGTTCTTGGGGACCCGCCCAGTGCTGGCTCGCTGAAGCGCCCAGCCAACGATATACTTAGAATCCTAGCCACACTCGGCTGGAAGCGTCTTTAAGTCGGCTTCCTAGAGTCTGCCTATGTGAGTCTGCTTTCTGGCCCCCCACTTAGAGCGGCGAATAAACTATGTTCGGAGCAGTGCATCTTGGTCAGTGATAATTCCGGCCTCGACAGCGACGCCCAGCCCTCTTTTGCCCGCTTGCTGGGCATCTTCCCAGGGGAGTCCACTGGGGGCTTGGGGACCGCCAGCATGAAAATCCAGGAGCACCATTTACAAGACAGCGGCGTAGTCCAAGGCGGTCTGATTACAACTCTGGTGGACTATGCTTTTTACCGGGCGGTCAAGTCGGGACTCCGGCCTGGGGAAAGAAGTGTCACGGTCGAGCTTAAAGTAAACTTTATAGCCCCGGCGGCAAATGGGGAATTGACCGCCACCGCTCGAGTCGTCAGCAGCGGGCGCCGCGTGGTGGTTGTGGAAGGAGAGGTGACCGACGAACAGCAAACTTTGATCGCCAAGGGCCTCAGCACCTACCTGGTAATACAACCCCGGTGATGCGACCCCGGCCCCGGTCCGGACCGTGGTCTTGGCGACCCCAGAGGGCGACAGTCCTGTCTGGTAATCAACTAAGTTGGAAAAGCCTTCGGCGCGGTGATATAATCAATTGGCGCAAGCCCCAGGGAGGGAGCGGCCATGAAAATTCCAATGCGAGTTGACTATGGAGTCCGGGCCTTGGTGGAGTTGGCCCTGCATCACGGCCAAAGGCCACTCCAAACCGCGGAGATTGCAAGTAATCAGGAGATCCCCGAGGCCTACCTTGACCAGCTAATGACTACCCTTCACAAGTTTGGCTTCGTGGTCAGCCGCCGGGGCCCCCAAGGCGGCCACCGGTTGGCAATGGACCCCCAGGACATCAATCTGCACATGGTGATGAGCACTCTCGACGGTAGCTTGTCGCCGTTAGATTGCTTGATTCACCCCACCGACTGCGTGTTCTCCGAGTCCTGCGCCCAACAGGAAGTCTGGAAGTCGGTGGAAGAAGCGGTGGAGGAGGTCCTGCGCAACATCAAGCTGTCGGACCTAGTTCAGCGCCACCGTTATCTGGCCGGGCAAGGGGCTTACAGGTAACAGGGGCGCCAGACCCGCCGGAAGGCGGCTCCTATCTATTCTATACGGTACGGCCTCATCCGGGGCGCCGTGTAGAGGCTAGGCATCGGCGTAATTTCACAGACTTTGCGGGTAAAGCTGGGCTCGAAAACGAATGAAACCTGCGGAACTTGGTGTTTTCCCTGCTTGTACCTGTCTCCCTACATAGGGGGGACACTAGCGACGACCAGTAAGCCTGCGCCCACCCCCCCAAGGGAACCTCAGTTGGGGAGCGCAGGTTTTTTGTTGGAGAGCCTATAGATAGGCGGGCCCTAGGGAATGCAGAGAATCCGGTCAAGGCCGGATTATTAAGGTACGACCTACCGCTAAGGAGGAAAGTTCACGATGGTCCAACAGCCACTAGCATTGACACCGGACCAGGTAAAACGCTACAGCCGGCACATCATCATGAGTGATGTGGGAAGTCAAGGCCAAAGAAAACTTTTGCAGTCTAAGGCCCTGATCGTGGGCGCCGGCGGCTTGGGTTCTCCGTCGGCGGTGTACTTGGCACTGGCCGGAGTGGGGACCATCGGCATCGTCGACTTTGACGTGGTTGACCTCTCGAACTTGCAGCGGCAGATTCTCCACCACACAGCGGACGTCGGGCGGCCCAAACTCCAGTCGGCACTGGACAACCTCAAGGCCTATAATCCGCATACCAACGTGGTCCTTCACGAGGCCAGGCTGGAGTCGGACAACGCCATGGACATCATAGGCCAGTACGACTTGGTGGTAAACGGCGCCGACAACTTCGCAACCCGCTACCTGGTTAACGATGCTTGCTACCTGATGGGTAAACCCTTAGTGGACGGCAGCATCCTGATCTTCGATGGGCAAACGACGGTGTTTATCCCGGGAGAGGGCTGCTACCGCTGCTTGTTCCCGGCACCGCCGCCTCCAGGGATGGTGCCCAACTGCGCCGAGGCGGGGGTGTTGGGGGCCCTAACCGGCTTGGTGGGCAGCATTCAAGCTACTGAGGCGCTAAAGTACTTCTTGGGTATCGGTGACTCCCTAAGCTCCCGGTTACTGCTTATCGACGCCTTGAGCATGAGTTTCCGTGAAGTAAAGCTAAAGAGGAACCTGAACTGCCCGTTGTGCGGCGATAATCCGACGGTCACTGAGCTAATTGACTACGAAGTCTTTTGCGGTCTGGCCGAGCCGGAAGCCGCCGCAGTCGCCTCAGACTAGTTTCAGCCAAGACGTTATGCCTCCCAAGTTGACCTACAAAGGCATCCTTGCCGCCATTGGCAATACCCCGGTGGTGGAGCTCCAGAACATGAGCCCCAAGCCCGAGGTACGAATTCATGCCAAGCTGGAGGGCCACAATCCCACGGGTAGCGTTAAAGACCGGATCGCCTTGAAGATGATCGACCAAGCGGAGCGGGACGGGGAAATTTCCCCCAACCGCACCATCTTGGAACCGACCAGCGGCAACACCGGCATCTCACTGGCCATGGTGGGGCGGTTGAAGGGCTACAAAGTGACCGTGGTGATGCCGGAAAACGTGAGCGTAGAGCGGACCCAGTTACTGGAAGCCTACGGCGCGGAAATCATCCGGTCCGACGGCTCCAGGGGCACCAACGGCTCGATAGAGGTAGCCCAGAGCCTGATGGAAAAGCACGCCCACGACTACCTGATGCTGTACCAATACGGCAACAGTGGGAACCCCGACGCCCACTACGAGACCACTGGCCAGGAAATCGTCGAGGCTTTGCCCGAGGCGACTATGTTCGTGGCGGGCTTGGGCACCGGGGGCACCCTGATGGGAGTCGGGCGGCGGCTTAAGGAGCACAACTCCAAGATCAAGATCGTCGCGGTGGCCCCCGAGCCCGAAGACTTCATCTCGGGACTAAGGGACCTGCACGAGGGATTCATACCGCCGATATTGGACTTGAGGTTACTTGACTCTAGGATGCTGGTAAGCAGCGTCGACGCTTTTCGCACCGCCAAAGAATTGCTGCACCAAGAAGGAATCTTCGCCGGAGTCTCTTCCGGGTCGGTGGTTTACGGTGCGATCAAGCAGGCCGAGCGCATGGACCAAGGCGACATCGTTTGTTTGTTGGCCGACGGCGGCTGGAAATACCTAAGCACCAGCTTGTGGACCAAGGACTACGATCAATTGGCCAACGAGGCCGCGGGCAAGATCTGGTGGTAGGTAGTTAACCGGCCCGCAGTATCATCTCGGTCTATTCACTTTCACCGGAGTACGCGCACAGCCCGGTCCGCGGTGAGTTCACCACGGGCAGGAACATCTCTTCTTCGCATCCGTGCTTACCGGCACATTCATCACAGAACAGCCCTTCGTCTTCCCAATTACACTCCGAGCATATCTTGGTAGCTGGTGACCCACACTCCCTACAGGGGAAGGCAGGAGCGTCATTCCTCGCCATAAGCCGGATGTCTTGATCCGCCATTTCGCCTTCCGATATGATCCTCAGGGCAAGCTCGGTCGTGGTGCCGAAATCGTACTCATGTCTAAACTGCATTCTGGGACCTACAAGTCTGCCTAGGGCAATATCCATGCCAGCGTCGCCAAATTCTTCCATCGGCTCAGAGAAGTAGGTCGTGTTTCCTATCGTAAAGGCGCTCAAATGCCAGCAGCACTCCAGCCAAGTATCCCTGAGGAAGTTGTCCAATTCCAGCAACTGGAGCTTGGCCGGGACTTCCAGGTGCATCCAGTACTCGCGTTGGTAGCGGCCCTCAACAACCACGTGAAAGCTGTGGACTTTTTTCGGGCGACGGCCCGTAGGACTGGCCGCACCCTTCGAATTGTCGGCCCTTTCCTTGCAAGACTTCAGGTGCCGCGTTATCCCGGACTTGCCGAAGGATTTGCCGCAGAAACTGCATTGTCCAGTGGATGTTCTCTTTGCCATCGCCTCACCCTCCCATAGTGCTCTTGTTTGGGACCCAGCGATCGTAGTCCGGCGGGCACGAGCACGGTCCATAGTCCAACCTGCTCCGCGTGGGCCCGACCTTAGGAAGATTATACTTCACCGCCAATGTCCCTGGTTACACTGGTACGATACTTGACAACAACCTCGCTATAATCGCTAACTATAGTCCTTGTTCAATCACAACTTACCCAGGTGCAGGCTATTCCCCCTCGAGTCTGAACAATTACGGGTGTGATTAAAAGTGGTTGGAATATAGGGGGAGTTTACGGGGGAGTTTACAAGGATGGGAGATAATGGCAATCTTCGGGCGGATTGAGGATGCCGGAGGGGAGAGCGCCATGAGACGGGAGCAGGTGTTCCGGGAGATAATGCAGCGGGCCATTGGGGAGATGCGGGAAGCCCTGGAGGGGGAAACCGGGGAAGACGGGACGGAACAGTGGGACCCGGATGCCTGGGAGGAAGAGGTGCGCCGGTTTACCCGGCAGTTGGGTCAGCGGTTGGTGCAAACCTGGGGTGAGGTGAAAGCTGAGCAAGCAAAAGCTCAGTCCCCTTTTGCTCCTGCTGCCGGGGAAGACGCCACCTGCACCGGTGGCAGCCCTTACGGTGGCTGAGCGGCTTCGGACGGATTTGAGGTCCAAGCGCCCTATCTGCGCTGCCCCAAAGACCACGAAAGCCACCGGCCTTTCCAGGAGTTGACTGGGCTGAAGGGCCGGAGCAAGTCATTGGCCTTGCAACGGGCCCTGACGGACTTTGGCGCGGAGAAGTCCTTCGGGCGTGCCAGCGAACAACTCAAGGAACACTATGGAGTCGAGTTGGACCGCAGCAGCGTAAGGGAAGTGGTGCGGAAACAGGCGGCAAGGGCCGCCGGATTGGTGGACCGGGAGAGCCGGGACGCCATTGACGGCTACGAGAGCCAGACCGGCTTCCGGTCTGGGGAACCGTGGCTGATTGTGGAGACCGATGGCTCTATGGTGCGCACCGGGGAGTTGGAGCCGGACCCGGCAGGAGGGGTGAGTCCGGGGCGGGGCAACCCCAAGCGAATCAGGCGGACCCAGTGGCGGGAAGTACGGCTCAGCGTAGTGGAGACCCCTGGGGATGGGGAGCGGCAATACGCGGCGGCGTTGGGTTCTCCCCAAAGGGTGGGGGAGCAGATGTTGGCCCTGGCCTTGCAGTCCGGCTATGGGGACAACACCAGGGTGCATGGCGTGGGAGATGGGGCGCCCTGGATTGCCCAGCAGATGGCGGCAGTCTTCCCCAGGCAGCGTTTCCTGCTGGACCGGTATCATCTTCTGGAACACTTGCATGAGGGAGCATCCGCCTTGGCGGAAGGCGCTGTGGAATCCGCCAAGGCATGGGTAAGCGAGCAGGTGAGCCGCATTGACCAGGGCTGGGCGGCCGGGGTGGTGGCTGAATGCCGGGGCCGGTCTGGAACCAGTGGAGAGAATCCCCTAGGCCGGTTGGCCGGCTACCTGGAGAGCCGGCAAGGACAGATGGACTATGCCGCCGCCCGGCAGGAAGGTCTGCCCATGGGAAGCGGTGCGGTGGAAGGGGGGCATCGCCACGTGATTCAAGCCCGGTTGAAGTTGTCCGGGGCTTGGTGGAAGGAGGAGACCCTGAACCCCATGCTGGCCTTGCGGACCCTGCGGGCCAACGGCCGCTGGGAAGCCCTTTGGCAGTAACTCCAACCACTTTTAATCACACCCAACAATTACGGAGAACTTGAAACCGGCACCATGCGGTGATATACTCCAAGTGCATAGTCCGTCCTTTTTGAAAGCGGGGGAATCCCGCTTTCTTGTTGAGTAGCCCTATCGGGTTCAGGGCAAAATCATGAAGGGGGCTTGACAGTGAAAAGCGATTTCTTGATAGCGCTGACCCAGTTGGCGGCGGAGCGGCACTTGCCTCGAGAACAGGTGCTACTGGCCATTGAAGTTGCCCTTGCCTCCGCATTCAAGAAGGACAATCCGGTCATGGGGCAGAACATATCGGTAAAACTGAACCCCAATACCGGTGAAGTGGGAGTTTACGCGCTAAAGACGGTAGTCAGTACCGTTGAGGACGCGGAAAAGGAGATCACTTGGGCCGACGCTCAGCTCATCAAGAAGGGCGCGGAATATGGTGACGAAGTCGCTGCCGAAGAGCCGCTTCCTCACAACGCCAGCCGCATCGCGGCCCAGACCGCCAAGCAGGTGGTGTTGCAGCGGCTAAGAGAGGCTGAGCGGGAGCTGCTGTACCAAGAGTTTTTCCAGCACCAGAACGACATTGTTTCCGGCGTGATTGAGCAGACCGATGCGGGCCGCACCATCACCCTGGACTTGGGCCGGGCCCAAGCGATACTCCCCTACGAAGAGCAAGTGCCCACCGAACGGTATCGCAAGGGCCAACGCACCAAGGTCTATGTCCTCAGCGTGCGAAATAGCCCCAAGGGTCCCGAAATCATCGTGTCCCGCAGCCATAAGGATATGCTAAAGCGCCTGTTCGAGATTGAGGTCCCCGAGGTCTACAACGGCGTAGTCGAGATTAAGGCCATCGCCAGAGAAGCGGGGTTCCGCAGCAAAGTGGCGGTGAACGCCACCCAACCAGGCATCGACCCGGTGGGCTCGTGCATCGGCATTAGGGGCAATCGCATTCAGAGTATTGTGAACGAACTCCAAGGGGAAAAGATTGACGTAGTGTCTTGGGACAAGGACCCGATGGCCTTCATCTCCAAGGCGCTCAGCCCCTCGGAGCCGGTCCACGTGGAGTTGTCGGCCAACGACATGACCGCTACCGTGGTGGTGCCGGACCGGCAGTTGTCTCTGGCCATCGGCAAGGAAGGGCAAAACACCAGGCTCGCGGCCCGGCTTACCGGCTGGCGGCTGGACATCAAGGGCCTAGTCGAGTGGGAAGAAGTCCGCGAGGAGCGTTTGAGGCTGGCCCAGCAACAAGCGGCCATGGCCGCCGAGTTGGAAGCTGCGGAAGAGGCCAAAGCCGAGCAGGAGGATGCTTCGGTCCTGGCTGAGGCGGAGTTGGTGGCGGCGCAAGCCGAAGAGGCGGCGATCTTGGCTGAGGCCGAAGAGGTGGCCGCACCGGAAGCGGTGGCTACCGACTTGGAGACCGAGGTTCCGGAAGCCGTCACGGCATCCCCCGCTGAAACGGTCTCTGCGGCCCCTGAAGAAGAGGAAGATGAAATTCTAGAAGCACTCATCCGGGAAGAAGAGGCCGTCACGCCACAAGCTGCGGCCGAGCCCGCTGGGGAGGCAGTCGGCAGCCTCAGTGTCGATGACCTCGAAGCCTTCACTTTAGATGACATCGGGGTGGCGGTAGATGACCTGGGTGAGGGTGGGGAAGAAGAGGAGATCGACCTGGAATTCCTTCCGGGTGTGCCGGTACTAACTCCCGACGCGGGCAAGATACGCTTCGCTGAGGACATTGTTGACGAGTCGCGCGGCGGCGGCAGAAGGGAACGGAAGGGGCGCCGCAGCGCCGGTAGCCGGGGGCCGCGGCGCGGGGGACGTTAAGCCCAGTTCCGCCCCGACACCCCAACTCGCCCCATTTCCGTTCGGTTCATCCGTCCGGTCAATTCAAGGAACAGGTCTTGACCAAGGTTAAGCACATACCGGAACGTAGCTGCGTTGCTTGCGGCCGAAAGTTCCCCAAGGGGCAGTTGGTGAGAGTTGTCCGCAGCCCACAAGGCGCGGTGGCCTTAGACCGTCAAGGGAGAGCAGCGGGCCGGGGCGCTTACCTTTGTTGGTCACCGGCCTGCTGGCAGCGGGGAATCCAAAAGGGCGGGCTGGAACGCAGCCTAAAGCAGCGGCTATCAACCCAAGACCGGCAGCAACTTTTGGCAGCATTAACCGAGTCAGTAACCGGACCATTGGGTGAGGAACGTTATTAGATGACATCTGACGGGCGATCGACAACAGTTGGAGACCGGGCCAGCGGCGCCCGGGGTGGCCGCCGGTCCGCCGAGGGACGGCGACAGCCTAGGGTGTTGGAATTACCCCCCACGTTGACTGTGCAGCGTCTGGCAGAGTTGACTGACCAAAACCCCATTGAGGTAATCAAGCAGCTAATGCGCAACGGCATCATGGCTGCAATGAACCAACCAATCGACTATCAAGTCGCTACCCTGGTTACCTCCGCTTTCGGTATCCGCACCGTTCTGGTCGAAAATAATGGCAGCCCTACTTCGGTAATCGTTACCGAAGATGCGCCGGTGGACGAGGCCGATATTTCGTCCCGGCCGCCGGTAGTGACCATCCTGGGTCACGTGGACCACGGCAAGACCTCTCTCCTAGACACCATACGGCGTACCCAGGTAGCCGACCGCGAGGTTGGGGGGATTACCCAGCATATCGGCGCCTATCAGGTGGACCATCAGGGCCGACCGATCACGTTCTTGGACACACCCGGCCACGAAGCTTTTACCGCCATCCGGGCCCGAGGCGCTAGAATTACCGACATTGCGGTGTTGGTAGTAGCCGCCGACGACGGGCTAATGCCCCAGACCTTGGAAGCGATCAATCACGCTAAGGCAGCCGAAGTGCCGATCGTGGTTGCCATCAACAAGATGGACCTTCCCACCGCGGACCCGGAGCGGGTCAAGCGCCAGCTCAGCGAACGAGAGTTGCTGGTGGAGGACTGGGGCGGAGACGTTGTGTCTGTGGAAGTTTCCGCCAAGACCGGAGACGGTATCGACGACCTGCTGGAGAACATATTGGTCGTCGCTGAAGTGGCCGAGTTGAAAGCCAACTCCAACAAGCCCGCCTCCGGTGTGGTGATCGAAGCCAAGCTCGACCGAAAGCGCGGTCCAACCGCCACCATCTTGGTGCAGGAAGGGGCTTTGGAGGTCGGAGACTACGTGGTCGCCGGCGGTTCCTGGGGCCGGGTGAAAGCCATCTCCGACGATCATGCCCGGGCGATTCCAAGCGTTTCGCCAGGGTCCGCAGCGGAGGTCCTGGGGTTTAACTCCGTGCCTGAAGCCGGTGACTTATTCAAGGTTGTTCCCAATGAGCGGGCGGCGCGAACTACCGGAGGAAACCGAGACCGGGCTCGCTCGGCTCAACAACATCAGGCTAGGGCCTTGACCCTAGATGAAGTCGTCAAACAAATCGACGCTGGCGATGTCAAAGAGCTCAACTTGGTGGTTAAAGCCGATGTCCAAGGCAGCGTCGAGGCAGTGGAACAGGCCTTGGAAGGTCTTACCGCCGAAGATGCAAAAATTAGAATTCTGCACAGCGGCTGTGGCAGCGTCACCGAGTCCGACGTTATGCTGGCCAGCACCTCGGAGGCTGTGATTATCGGCTTCACCGTGGGCAGCGAACCAAGCGCGGAACGGCTTGCCGACCGCATGGGCGTGGAAATCCGCCGCTACGACATTATCTATCAAGTAATCGACGACATGGACCGGGCCCTCCACGGGATGTTAGACCCCGTATTCACCGACGTTGTTCTGGGGCGGGCCGAAATACGTGAGCTGTTCCCCTCCCGGCGGGGAGTCCAAATCGCTGGCTGCCGGGTCCTTGACGGCCGGATAACCCGTGGCGCTTCGGTGCGGGTCCTTCGGGATAGCGAAGTAATCCACGAGACCACGATTGCCAGCCTGCGGCACTTCCGCGACGAAGTCAACGAAATGACTGCCGGCACTGAATGTGGAATCTTGCTTCAGGGCTATAACGACTTTCAGCAAGGCGACGTGCTGGAAGCCCACCGTCAAGAACCGGGCCGCCGCTAGAATTCCCCTGGACCGCTGGTAATCTAAGGCCTCTACGGCGCCCGCTTCTGAGGTAAGCTTCTTATGTCCAGACGGAATGACCGGGTCAACGAACTGTTGCGCCATGAGATTAGCCGGTTGCTTACCTTGGAGATAAAGGACCCTCGGTTGAACGGTGTCATCAGTATCACCCAAGTATCTACTTCCAGTGATTTGCGGATCGCCCGGGTGTTTTTGAGCGTGATGGGCGACACTGAAGCCAAGAAGGACGCTCTGGAGGGCATTAGGTCCGCAGCCTCGTTTCTACGGCGCGAACTCCGTCCCCGGCTTTCATTGCGCTACATTCCATTTCTGAAATTCGAACTCGATGAGTCGCTGGAAGAAGCGGAACACATTCTAGGAATCATGGATAGCATTCGGGAGGACCAACCCGAAGCCCAACTCCCCGAGGTCCAACTCCTCAATGAAGTCCCTCAGGCCGAAGAAGACCGCTACATCGGCCCGTTGACTTCCTCACCCGGCGGCGGCTAGCATGGCGGCAAAGCGGCCCGAAGCCGCTCCTCCAGTCAACGGATTTATCAACTTGTACAAGCCCGCGGGCATTACTTCCATGGACGCCTTGCGCCGGGTAAAGCGCATTACCGCCCAGCGCAAGAAAGTCGGTCACGGCGGCACCATGGACCCCTTGGCCCGAGGCGTTCTACCCGTGTGCATCGGCCAAGCCACCAGGCTTATGGATGTCGTGGTAAGCGGAGCCAAGCAGTACAAGGTAAAGGTCATGCTAGGTGTCACCACCGCAACCTTCGATGCCGAGGGAGAAGTGGTAGAGACTCGGGAAGTTACCGGGGTCGACTTGGCGGCGGTGGAAAGCGCCATTCAACCCTTCATCGGACTGATTGAACAACTACCGCCCATGTACAGCGCCGTTAAGGTGCAAGGCCAAAGGCTGTACAAGCTGGCCCGCGCCGGCATCGAAGTGGAGCGCCAAGCAAGGACCGTCGAGATTAGCGACATCAAGGTGGTGGCATGGAACCCTCCGTTCTTGACTCTCGAAGTGGAGAGTGGACGAGGCGCCTACATGCGTTCTTTGGCCCACGATTTAGGCGAAGCCCTTGGCTGCGGCGGCCACGTCGCCGACTTGGAACGTCTTTCCTCGGGTAGCTTCCACGCCGAAGAGTCCATCACGCTGAACCGGTTGGAAGCAGCCGCCACTGAACCCGAGGGGTGGGAACAACACTTACAACCGGTAGATTGGGTGCTAAAAGACCTGAAGAGTATCTCGATCGGCCGACAAGCGGAGCAGTTCTTGCGCAACGGGCAGTCCGTTAGCTTGGGGGCGCCTCCAATCAATGCCGGATACTTGGAAAACTTCCGAGCTTATAACAACGACGGGCACTTCTTAGCCCTAGTCCGATATGACCGCCCGGCCAATGCGTGGCGGCCTCTGAAAGTGTTCCGCAGCAATACTCCATCTCCGTTTGCCCCATCAACGACCCGGGTAACCGCGGTGCCTTAAGCGTCCCAGACCTGCATCCCCAGTCGCTTCAGGCCCAAAGGCGCCGTTCGGCTAACTTCGAGCCCCGTCTTGTAGTTGATTCTGCATCCCCTCAAAGCGGCTATAGTCAAGTACTCCGATTACGAGCTAATACTGCCTTGACAATATCTGTGGGCACTGTGTACTAATAATGGTTATGTCAACCCATACTTGCGCATAAGCCAACGGGCGACATGCCCTTGAATATCCCGGGCCCAAAATCACGCAACGGTCAAGAGAGGCTATCCCCCGCGTTGACAACTTGGGGTAGCGCGGAGGATAGCCTCCCTAACTATCAAGTCCTCTGTCTTAAACCGAGCATAGCCAATCATGGATGGGGAGGTGAAGACATGGAAGCGTACTGCTTCAAGTGCCGCAGTAAACAGGAAATATCCAGTCCTCAACAAGTCACGTTGAAGAATGGCCGTCCAGCAACCCAAGGCGTCTGTCCTACATGCGGCACCAAGGTTTTTCGTATCGGTAAAGCTTAGCCAAACGTATTCAAGCCAGCGGTTGGCAGCCTATGGCGCGGTAACTCTGGGCTGAGGCGCCGGGAGCGGACCGAATCCTAATCGCGCCAGAAGGGTCTGCGGATTAAGCTCTAATAGAGTTTGGGTGTCTTCGTCGCTGAGGCCCGCGCCCTTCGCTATTTTTCGGCTAAGCTCTGGGGTAAGCAAGTCGTCCGGTTCATGGGCGTCCGAGTCCAAGACCGTTGCGGCCCCTGCCTCTCTGGCAACCTTCACCACGTGGCCGTTGGTAAAGCTGTGGCCTTTACGTGCCGATACCTCCAAGTACACTCCCATCTCCGCAGCCAATCGGGCCTCGTCATAAGCGATTAACCCAGGATGAGCCAAGACATCCACATCCGGCGAGCGTACCGCTGCTTCATTGGTGCCCGGCTCCACCGGCTCCACGATGGTTTCGCCATGCACGGTCACCAGCTTGGCTCCCAAGGCTTTTGCCGCCCGGGCCACCATGGCGATGTCTTCCTTCGGAACGTGGGTAATCTCCACCCCAGGCAATACCATTATGTCCCACCGGGCGGTCGCTTGGGCACAGTCCTTGACCAGCGTCTTAACTACGAACTCCAGGTTGCCTTCGCCGACATGGTCCGTGACTGCCATGGCTTTATAACCGCGCACCAAAGCGCGGCGGATCAATTCAATGGGAGATAACACGCCATCGCTAAGAAAGGTATGAGTGTGAAAGTCGTACATTAGTGTCCTCTATTCGCCGTTATATAGGGTTTCTAAGTATGGCCCAAGGTATAGAACCGCAGCCGACAACCGGGGTCCCTGACCCGCAGGAATGCTACCGCTGTAGGAGGATGCTGCGAAAAGGGTGGAGCTTCGCCTTTAAGCTAGGCCAAGGGGCCTCTGATCAAGTCTCGGGTGGCCCCGGAGGAGAAGCCGCCAAATGCCTCCAGTGCGCCCTTCGTCACTGGCCAATGCTGCGCCGCTCATTGACCGTAGCCTTGGTGGTGGGCACGGTCCTTACCTTCCTCAACCAGGGTGACACTATATTTGCCGGCAACTGGAAAACCCAGCTCTACTGGAAGGTGCCGTTAACTTACTGTGTACCGTTCTTGGTTGCTACATTTGGAGCGTTGAGCAATACCCGAAGGTAACGAAGTCGAAGGACCATCCACCCTTGAGAACGCCCTTCGACTTCGCTCCCTATGGTCGCTACGCTCAGGGTGAGCGGGTAAGCTCAGGCTAAGAAGAGCCCTATCCTCGGCCGGGTTTCCCGCCGCTCAGGCATTCCCCTAGTTGACGCCTTCTAGCTGAGCTTTCGGATTACCTCTACCACTTTACCGTGGACTTCCACGTTAGCCGCCAGGCTGTAAATGGGTTCCATCTGACGATTGGCTGGCTGTAGCCTGACAGTGTCGCCCTCAAGGTAAAACTTCTTAAGGGTTGCTTCTTCCTCTGCTTTGAGCCAAGCCACAACCATGTCGCCATTGGAGGCCTCATTACCCGGTCTCACCAAGACCACATCCCCGTCATCGATCAGAGCGTCGATCATTGACGTCCCGTTCACCCGTAGCCCAAAGAGCTTGCCGAACCGGCGTTGCAGGTCCGGAGCAACCTCGATAGTGTCGAACTCGGCGCTGGCCGCCGAGCCCTCGGAGGTAAAGGTGGGGATGGGCAAGCCGGCCGCGATGGCGCCGACTATCTGCACCCTTGGGACCGTGGAAACCGGTTGACCGGCCTCATCCAACAACTCGATGCCGCGAGCGACATCCGGCCGCCGGTTTAAGTAACCCGCCTCCCTCAACTTATGAAGGTTGTAGTCCACTACCGAAGTTGAGCTGATTTCACAGGCCCGTTGTATGTCCCGCACTGTGGGAGGAATTCCATTCTCCGCGATGAACTCTTGGATAAACTCCAGTATTTGCTGCCGCCGGGGGGAGAGCCTCTTCTTGATTAGCATACCTTTCCTTATATAGCACTAAAGCATAGCATTGAAGACCCGTTTGAGACTTGGGGGGCTAATGAGACCGGCCCTACTTCGCCACAAGATAGAAACCGGTAAATAAGACGGATGTTCTGTGGTCAGAGTAACGGTGGTCGACCTAGGTGTCAATGACTTTATGTCACATCGGCCTTTTGGTAGAGGACACCCGGAGGGGCGGACACCTGTGAAGAAGGTAACTGTTCAGAGTTGATGCGCGCACTGAGGGGAACCGTTCATCTCTTCGACAAGCTCAGGACAGCCACTGAGCACAACGGAGCCGAAGGACCGGTTCCCTTTAAGCCTGAACAATTACTGAAGAAGTTGTTAGCTCGGGCCTAGATAAGACGACCGTTTCGAGAGGGTATAATGGGCCCTACCCTATACGAAAGGCTCGCTGAGGCTCGAAGTTAGGCTTCCAGCAGTTTATTGAAACGCGAGGCCAACCTGGACTTACGCCGGGCCGCCGCATTCCGGTGCAAGACACCCTTTCTCACGGCCCGGTCTATGGTGCTGATCGCGGCTTGCACTGTATTTTCCGATTCCGCCACCTGACCAGCCTGAAGCGTGCGCAACGCTTTACTGATGGAGCTTCTGGTCTCAGTCCGGACGCTTCCGTTACGGCGATACCTCTTTACCGACTGGCGCCGGGCTTTTGCTGCGGGCAAGGTTGTCCTCCTAAGACTGGCCGATTATACATCCAGGTTTTTGACGCTTCTGGCATGGGCGTGGATAAAGCTTTTCCGGGGAGCCACTTCTTCACCCATCAAGGTAGTGAACACATCGTTTACTTCGACAGCGTCACTGATGTTGACCTTCAACATCTGCCGGGTTTCCGGGTTCATGGTGGTTTCCCAGAGTTGGTCCGGGTTCATCTCTCCCAGACCCTTGTAACGCTGGATATGGACGTTACGTTGACTGTTGAGGCTTTCCAACATAACGTCCTTTTCTTCCTCTGAATAGACGTACTCGATCTTCCTGCCGCTTTGGATACGGTAAAGCGGCGGTTGAGCGATGTACAAGTACCCGGCGTTTATCAGGTCCTGCATTCGCCGGTAGAAAAAGGTCAATATCAGAGTCCTGATGTGAGACCCGTCTACGTCGGCGTCGGTCATGATAATAATCTTATGGTACCGCACCTTGGCCGAGTCGAACTCAGCGCCCTCGCCGGCGCCTAGCGCTGCTACCATGGCCCGGATTTCATCATGACCTAGGATTTTATCGGGCTGCTGCAACACTCGCTCTACGTTGAGGATTTTACCCTTGAGGGGCAGAATTGCTTGGAAATGACGGTCCCGGCCCATCTTGGCCGATCCGCCGGCAGACTCGCCTTCAACGATGTATAGCTCCGACTTGGCGGGGTCCCGTTCGGCGCAATCCGCCAGTTTTCCGGGGAGCGACGTACCGTCGAGGGCGTTCTTCCGGATTACCAACTCCCGGGCCCGTTTGGCTGCCTCTCTGGCTTTCTGCGAGGTCAAGCACTTTTCGATTACTCGCTTACTCGCCGCTAGGTTTTCCTCCAGATAGCGAGCGAGGCCTTCACTGACCACCGAGTCAACCGCGCCTCTTACTTCGGCGTTGCCCAACTTGGTCTTAGTCTGACCTTCGAATTGGGGATCGGTAAGCCTGACGCTAATCACTGCCGCCAAGCCCTCCCGCACGTCTTCGCCAATCAGGTTGGGCTGGTCATCCTTGATGAAGCCCTGTTTGCGGGCATAGTCGTTGATAATCCGGGTCAAGGCGGTGCGGAACCCGGTCAGGTGGCTGCCACCCTCTTGAGTATTGATACAGTTGGCAAAGGAGAACACGTTCTCGCTGAAACCATCGTTATACTGGACCGCAACCTCCACCACCGTATCATCCACAGTCTTCTCGTAGTAGAAGGGGGAGGGTTGCATCACCTTCCGGTTGCGGTTGACGTTGCGCACCAAGTTGGCGATGCCACCGTCGAAGAAGTAGGTGCGTTCTACGTCACCGCCGCGGTCGTTATGATGCCACTCGCTGACAAAGCGGAGCTCCAGCCCCTTGTTCAGGTAGGCAATCTCCTTAAAGTGGGCTACCAGAGTCTCAAAATCGTAGTCGATTATGGGAAAGATCTCCGGGTCCGGCTGAAAGGAAATGGTGGTGCCGTGCCGGTCGGTTGCTCCTTCCTTTACCAGCTTTCCGTTGGGGTGGCCCTGGGCAAACTCCTGGTAGTAGCGCCAACCGCCCCGGCGTACTTCGGCCCTCAGGTACTTGGAGAGACCGTTGACCACCGAGCCGCCCACGCCGTGAAGACCGCCCGACACCTTGTAAGCGCCGCCGCCGAACTTCCCTCCGGCGTGCAGAGTGGTCATGACGGTCTCGAGGGCTGTCTTGCCCGTGGACGGGTGGATATCTACCGGTATACCGCGGCCGTTGTCGGCGACGGTAATAAGGCCGGACTCGTCGATGGAGATGATAACCTGGCTGCAATACCCGGCCATGGCCTCATCCACCGAGTTATCGAGGATTTCATAAATCAGGTGATGCAGGCCCCGTTGGTCGGTACTGCCGATATACATTCCCGGCCGCACTCTAACCGCTTCCAACCCCTCCAAAACCTGGATATCTTTGGCAGTATATTCCAACGTTGACTGTTGCTGCATGTTGTCCTATCCCGGGGGGATTCAAGCCGTTGGTTGGGGAGAAATTGTCGAAAAGGCTAGCGTGGAGCCACCGCTCCAGCCTGAAAAACCTATAGCTATTATAACAGATTCGTAGCTAAGACGCCTCTAAAACCGGCGCCTAATCAGAGTCTATTCATTCTCATTCTGAGCCACCTTTCTGTCATTCCGAGCAGCGTGAGGAATCTAAAATTCTTACCGGGGCCGACTTCGCCTTTCCAGAGGGATTTTAGACCCCTCACGCTGCTCGGGGTGACAATGAAAAGACCCTGGGCGCCTAACCAGGGCCTTCCGGTTGTTCATCTGAACTGTGATTTCTCTGATCCCGGGATTTACAGGATTGGGAAATCATGTGCATCCCTTAATCCTATGAAACCCGGTTCAGACAATAAGGTCTCCTCTGGGAGAGGGTTGGGGGACGCCCTTGCCGTCCCCCATTCACTCCGGGAATATGCGAGTGTAGACCCCGGGAGAGCCGTCGACGTGCGTCATCCGGGGGCGGACCGTACTCGACCATACCGGAGTCACTGCGATGCGCCATTCTTCCCACTCGGGGCTCTGGGATACCTCCAGCGACTCCATCTCGTGCAGCGTGGTGTACTTGGGTTCACCCATCACCGCTTCGAACCGGCGGCCCCGGATATAGCCGGGGACCTGGTAGCAAGCGGGAAGCCGCTCTTCGTTGTAGGCTTGGTTGAACTGGGATTCCAGCTCCGCAGGGACCGACATCCGGCCCACCAGCATCACCGGCGCCATGTCCGCTTGAGCCGTACCCTCGGCTACGTCACCGGGGTAAATGAGCCGGTACAAATTCCGGATGTAGCTGGTCCCGATTACCCCGGGAGACATGCGCTTCGACCACTCGGTAGGATTATTCAGCCAGTATTGCCAAGCATCGGAATACCAAGCGTCAGCTTCGGAAAGCTCGTAGCACGCCAAGTACTTGGGGTTCCCCTGGACCGCCAAGTAGCGGGCGGCGCTGAGCACACCGGGAATAGACAGCCGCTCCGGGATATGCTCTTCGTTGTACCAACGGTTGAACTCCTCGTCGTGCTCCGGAGCAACGTCGGTGTACACCATCAGCAAGCCCTGCCCTTTCTTGGCTGCCATGTCGGACCTCCTTGCATTTGCGGTCTGGCCGGTTTAGTCCAGTGAGGGATTAGTCCAGTCGGTCCCCAATCAGTGCTGAGTTCCGGAGTAGTAGCGGCATCCGGTGCGGACGCTATCCAAAGCGTACCAAACTGCCTCAAATAGGGGTCCGGGCAAGGCGTCGAGCGGAAACCAGCCTGACTCGGAGAAACTTTCCGGCTCAGCCCGCCGGGGTTCCTGGTCCCCGATGTGTCCCAGAAACTCGACGTCCAAGTAGTGCGTGTCGTAAGCGACGATATTGCTGACGCAGAGGAATCGCAAATCGCTCACCGTCACGCCCAACTCCTCCAGCGCCTCCCGGCGGGCGCAATCTTCCAAAGACTCCCCGAATTCCAGATGTCCGCCAGCGGACGCCCAAGTGTCCTCCCCATGGGACCCGGCCCGTTTCGCCAGAAACACGCAACCATCCCGGATGAACACCACTCCGACGCCTACCAACGGCCGGGCCGCCTCTCCCGCCATGGGGCCGAGTATATCATCACCGCACCAGCATGACACTGGCCCAGCGGCAAGCATATACTGGGCCTCTGATACCCGTCGCCGCCAGGCACGTCAATATTCTATAATGGTCCCTGCTCAAGTATTCCCCGAGTGAATAGTGGCTTTAATCGCCAGCCCAAGGAGAGTAGCGCCATGGCGGACATCCAGAGAACGGTCTTCAACCCACCGGCAGCGCCCCAGCCCTTGGGTGCCTACCACTTGGCGGCCCAAGTGAGTCCCGGCAAGCTGTTATTTGTTGCCGGCCAAGTGGCTATGGATTCCGGAGGCCAAGTAGTCGGCCCCGGAGACGTGGCGGCCCAGACCCGCCAGGTGTTTCAAAACATCGGCCAAATTCTCGAGGGCGCCGGCGCCAACTTCAGCAACGTCGTGGAGTTCACGTCGTATGTGGTGGGGCGGGACTCCATCCAAAAATTCATTGAAGCCCGAACCCAGGTCTTTCCTGAGATATTCCCCGACAACGATTACCCTCCTAACACGCTACTGGTGGTTGATGGGTTGGTCCGGGAAGAACTGCTGGTGGAAATCAAGGCGGTGGCGGCTCTCCCGTGACCTTAGACCAGCCGCAGCCCAGAGCGCCAGGGATCGTAACTGTTCAGATTTGAGGGGAATCGGTCCTTCGACTCCGCTCCGCTGCGCTCAGTGCCTGTCCTGAGCTTGTCGAAGGGATGAGCGGTTCCGTGTTGGTTCCGTGTTAATGTGCTCAACAACTCTGAACAGTTACCAGGGACCACCGTAGAGCTTCTCCGGTTGGCTCCGGGGATGGACCCGTGAGCGGCAACATACAACCATGAGCGTCCCCCAAGCTACCTAGCGGGAAGGATGAATAATGGCTGACCGAGAAAGACTGGTTAAAACCCTGATCGACTTGATCCGCATCGACAGCCCGTCGGGCGAGGAAGACGAAATCGACCGGGCGGTCAGCACCCGGCTGGAGGGCCTTGGCTTGAGGGTCCACCACGACTCTTACAACAACGTGATTGGCCGGCTTCCCGGCGCCGGTGAGCCGGTCTTACTATCGGCTCATCTGGACACGGTGGAACCGGGTCGAGGCATCCAGCCGCTGCTGGATGGCGACATTATGCGTTCCGACGGCAGCACCATCCTGGGCGGGGACTGCAAATCGGGCGTCAGCATCGTTTTGGAAGCCCTGACTTCCGTGGTGGAGTCGGGCGGCGCCCGCCGCCCGGTCGAGGTGGTCTTCACCCGCCACGAAGAGGGCGGACTGGTAGGGGCTCACCACCTGGACTTTGGCCAGCTCTCCGCCAAGACCGGTCTGGTGTTTGACGGCGAGGGTCCCGCCAGTCGAGTTTCAGTGGCTGCGCCTTCCCAGAACGTGGTTACCGGCAACATCGTGGGGCGGGCGGCCCATGCCGGTGTCGAGCCGGAGAACGGAATCTCGGCCATCATTATCGCCGCCGAGGTCCTGACTAGGCTGCCCCTAGGCCGAATCGACGCCGAGACTACGGCCAACGTGGGCCGCATCGAGGGCGGCCTCAAGCGCAATATTATCCCCGAGCACGTCTTCATCGACGGAGAAATCAGGAGCAGGGACAACCGCAAACTGGACCATTACTCCCAGCGGTTCCGAGAGGCTTTTCAGGAAGTAGCGGACCTACACCCCGAAGCCCGGCTATCGCTGGAAATCGAGAACACCTACCAAGCGTACAGCATTCAGCCGGAACACCCCACCATAGCCATGATTCGCCGGGCCTTGAGAGAAGCCGGTCTCGAGCCCACGCTGGAAGCCACCGGCGGAGGTTCCGACGCCAACATATTTATTCACCACGGCATCGTGGCCCTGCCCGTCGGCATCGGGGTCCGCTCGTTCCACACCACCAAGGAGACCGCCCACATCCCCGAGGTCCTTCAAGCCGCCCGGATGTGCGAGGGAGTCATCCGAGGGGTGTGACGGGGGTGCCTTGGCGTCAGGTAGCAACCTACTGGCTTGCATCACAGTTATGACAGCGCCATGTTGAATAATTGTGCCCTACCGTTCTAATCTTGGCTCATCGGTTAAGACCACTTCCGACAACTTTTTCACTTATTAGCCAAGGAACATCAAACCTGATGCGACAAACCTTCGCTGAGATTGCCGAATTCTATGGAATTGATGCTGCATCGAAGCTTGAGCCCGGACGCCGTGCTCGTTTAGGGCAATATATTACGCCAACCTACGTAAGCCGGTTTATGGCCAGCCTGTTCACAGACTTGTCCGGCAATGTGTCCGTCCTAGACCCCGGGGCAGGTGTCGGCTCCTTGACTGCTGCCTTGGTAGAACGGATGTGCACGGGGGATGAGCAACCGCAAAGCGCATATCTCATATGCTACGAAATCGAACCGCTATTGACCGGCTACTTGCGCTGCACTTTGGAACAGGCCGTAACTGAGTGTGAACCAGCACGTATCAAAATTGAGACAGAAGTGAGGGAGAAGGATTTTATCCTGAACAATTCAGCAGGGATGCAGGCTAATTTTTTTGAATGTGATGAGACCCGTTTGGAGTCCTTCACTCACGTAATAATTAACCCTCCTTACAAAAAGATTAGCTCTCTTTCTGAACACCGGTCCGCCTTACGAAAGGCGGGAATCGAGACCTCCAATCTCTATACGGGCTTCTTGTTTCTTGCGGCACAGCGGCTTTGTGAAGGCGGGGAGATGGTTGCAATCGTTCCCCGTTCGTTTTGTAACGGGCCATACTTCAAGCATTTTCGGCAGGTTTTCTTTGCCAGTATGGGCCTCAAACAGATTCACATTTTTGAGAGGCGTGATACCACATTCAAAAGTGCCGATGTCTTGCAGGAGAACATCATTCTCCACGCCGTCAAGGGCAACCAGCCATCTAAAGTGAAAATTTCGGCCAGCATGGGAGACGCATTCGAGTTCGACCCCGCTTCAGGCGAGTACGTCGCGGCAGAGATGACACAACTTTATGCGGAATATGCTTCCGTAATCCAGCCTAACGATCCCGATTGTATTGTTCACATAGCCACCAACAGAGTTGAACAAGTGATCGCTGATCATATGAAGCGCTTTACGGCTGAGCTTACCGATCTAGGAGTGGAGGTATCCACGGGGCCGGTCGTGGATTTTCGGCTGAAGGACGAATTGCGCACTTGGCCCGAGTCAGGCACTGCACCTCTTTTGTATCCAGAGCACTTCAGGGGAGGCGGCCCGGAATGGCCCAGGATAACGAGGAAACCGAATGCGATTCGCGTGACGAACCAGACTCGCAAATGGCTATGGGCGAATGAGGGCCACTTCGTAGTTACAAAGCGCTTTACCTCGAAAGAAGAACGTCGGCGCATCGTAGCTTCGGTCTGCCCGTCCGACATTCCGGGGGATTTGATTGGGTTCGAAAACCATCTGAATATATATCATGCCCAGAGGAGGGGGCTTTCTCTGCCGCTGGCCGCCGGGCTTACCGTCTATCTGAACAGCAGTATGGTTGACCGTTATTTCCGGCAGTTTAGCGGCCACACCCAAGTAAACGCCGCGGACTTAAGGTCGCTGCGCTATCCGACAAGGGACACGTTGGAAAGCATCGGAAAGCGAGTTGGTTGCACCAGGCTTTCGCAGGATCAAATCGACAACATAATAAATGCAGAGTTGCCATACATGATGGAAGACGATTCCCTGACACTGGCCCAGCAAAAAATTAACGACGCGTTGGAGATTCTCCGAGCGATAGGAATGCCTCGGGGCCAGCTTAACGAACGGTCTGCGCTTACACTGCTGGCGCTAGTCGATTTGAAACCGGACGGAAACTGGAATGAACTGCTGAGGCCGTTAATAGGCATCACTCCGATCATGGAGTTTGCCCGCCAGCAATACGGACGCGAGTACGCCCCAAATACACGCGAAACATTTCGTCGTCAGACGATGCACCAATTCGCGGAAGCGGGCATCGCTTTGTACAATCCAGACGACTCAAACCGGCCTGTTAATAGTCCCTTGGCACGCTACCAAGTAAGCGAAGAGACCTTTCGGATGCTCCAGACCTATGGGACCGATCGCTGGCAGCGGGCGCTTGCGGACTACTTGGAGGAAATAGGATCGCTTGCGGCCAAATGGGAAATGCAACGCAACATGCAGATGATTCCGGTACAATTGGACCAACATACGGAAATCATGCTCACTCCGGGAGCGCACAGTGAGCTAATAGAGCAGATTATCAGCCAATTTGCCCCTCGCTTTGCCCCGGGAGCCACAGTCATCTACGTAGGTGATACTGGTGACAAAGTAGGTTATTTTCAAGAGCAGCTACTTGCCGACCTCGGTGTAAATGTAGACCTTCATGGGAAAATGCCGGATGTAGTACTTTACCTTGAAGCGAAGAACTGGTTATTTCTTATAGAATCCGTTACCAGCCACGGGCCGGTTGACCCAAAACGGCACAACGAGCTTGCGGAAGTGTTTGGCGACGCAAAAGCATCCCTAGTGTACATCACAGCGTTCCCAGACCGCACCGTGATGGCGCGCTATCTGAGGACTATTTCTTGGGAAACAGAGGTCTGGTGCGCGGATGCGTCAACGCACCTGATTCACTTCGACGGAGAAAGGTTTTTGGGGCCTTCTCTATAGCGCAGATAACCCCTGCGGAAGGCAATAAACCGATGAAATGCGTGCTTATCGTCGTCTTTGATGGACTCCAACCAGCTCAGGTAACACCTGGGCTGATGCCCAATTTGGCGGGCCTGGCCAATGAAGGGGTAACCTTTAGCAACCACCACGCTGTATTCCCCACGGTCACCCGCACCAATGCGGCCACGATGGTCACCGGTCGCTACCCCGGAGGCCACGGTCTTACCGGGAACGTGTTGGTGGTGCCGGAGTTTGACCCTTACCTGGCCTTCTCGGCGTTGGAACCGGCCCTGTCGGAAGTGGCCGCCAAAACGCCGGTCCTGTTGAGCCCCACGTTGGCCGATATCCTATCCCGGCACGGGCAGGAGTTCATCGCTGTGGGCACCGGCACCTCCGGTAACGCTTACCTGCAAAACCCCAACGCCGAGTCGTACGGCGGCGCAACTATTCACCCCGATTTTTGCTTGCCCCGCAGGTTACACGACGAAATCTTAGACCGGTTTGGCCCTTGGCCTTCATCCGGGGAAACTAACGGCGACTTGCTAACTCGCGCCGTAGAGATTATTACGGGGTACGTTCTTCCGGACCGGCGGCCGTTGGTGTCATTGCTGTGGTTCTCGGAGCCCGATCACGCCCAGCACGCCCACGGGGTTGGCTCTGCGGTCGCCCTCCAAGCCATCCACGAAGCCGACCAACAATTCGGGCGGTTGTTGTCCTGCTTGGAGGAACGCGAGCTGTCCGGCGACACCAACGTAATGGTGGTTTCGGACCACGGCTACTCTACGATATCGGAAGTAATCGCTATCGAAGCGTCGGTCCGGACCGCCGGTTTTCCGCCAGGGGAAGAGCCTGGAGGCGTGACCGTGGCAGCCAACGGCGGCTCGGTGCTGTTCTACACTCACGGAGCAGACACGGCCACAGCGGACCGGTTGGCGGCGTGGCTAATGTCCCAACCTTGGTGCGGCGCGTTGGCAGCATTCGGCGGGACGGAAGCTCCGGCCGGTACCCTCCCGATGTCCCTCATCGGCCTGGATGGCACCCGCGCTCCCCAGTTGGCGATGTCGTTCCGATGGGACTCAACCTCTAACAACGCCGGATACCAGGGCCGCGCTTATTCCAGCGGCTTGGCGCCGGGACAGGGGCAGCACGGGTCCATGAGCCGCCACGAGACGAGGAACGTACTCTTCGCCAGAGGGCCGGACTTCAAGCAAGGCGTGAGCTTGACCAGCCCCACCGGAAACACCGACCTCGCCCCCACTATACTGCACCTGCTGGGGTTGCCCGGCGGCGAGGGTATGGACGGGCGGGTGCTGCACGAAGCGTTGCGGGGCGCACCGGAGTCGGTAGACTGGCACACCGCTGTCCACTACGCGGAACGCAGGGTCGAAGGCGGGTTCTACCGGCAGAGCATCACCGTGTCCCAAGTTGGCTCGACAACGTATGTTGATGAGGGACAGGGTGGGGTAGAATAGGATGGCTGTGGCGAAAATTAAAAGGCCCTGTTCCCCAAGGAGGCGTCGGTTGACGCTACTCTACGTTGGAAACGATAGTGACGAACGGAGACCGGCCACGCCGAAACGAGCGCTTACTAAGGCGTATACTCCGTGGCGAATCTGACTCAAATATACGATTTGAAAGTTTAAGGCGTCTGCTGTTGCAATTGGGGTTCCTGTTGCAATTGGGGTTCAATGAAACGATCAATGGCAGCCACCATGTCTTCCGGAAGCCGGGCGTTGAGGAAAGAATCAACTTGCAACCGCGTCGGCGTATGGCCAAGGAATACCAAGTGTGGCAGGTGAGACTCCTGTTCATCAAATACGGAGTTTGGAAATGGTAAGCCTCAAATACGAGATTATCATCTACTGGAGCAATGTGGACGGACATTTTATTGCGGAAGTGCCCGAACTGCCGGGCTGTATGGCGGACGGGGAAACCCTCGAAGAAACGCTGTCCATGGTCCAGGAGATTATGCAGGAATGGATTGACACTGCTACAGAGGACGGCGATCCCATACCCGAGCCTAAAGGCCGGCGGCTGATGTTCGCCTAGCCAATAGAGACCAACCTCCCCCGAAGCAAAAGGAGCAAAACATGTCATCAGCAACCAAGCAGCGCCGGTTGGGCCGGCCGGTATCCATTGTGGGCGCCGGCATGTCCCCCTTCGGAGCTTTTCAGGACAAGGACAGCCGTGACCTGTTCGTGGAAGCCTTCCAGGACATGCTGGACCACCTAGACCAAGGTATCGATATTGAGGACATCGAGTGCGCCTATGTGGGCAACTACTCCTCGGACCTGTTCGAGCACCAGGGCCATACCGCTCCCATCGTCGCCGACTGGTTGGGGATGACCCCGGTCCCCATCACCCGCATCGAAAATGCCTGCGCCAGCAGCAGCAGCGCCCTCCGCGAAGGAATCATGGCGATTGCCTCGGGGATGTATGACATTGTGCTGGTGGGCGGCATGGAGAAGATGACCAACCTGCCCACTGAAGGAGTGACCGACGTACTGGCCACCGCCGCTGATGCGCTGTACGAAGTGCCCGCCGGGCTTACCTTCCCGGGGATTTTCGGGGCGATTGCCAAGGCCCACATGGACCGGTACGAGACTAACTTGGACCACTTGCTGAAGGTGGCCATCAAGAATCACGTCAACGGGTCTCTAAACCCCAAGGCCCAGTTCAACGTCACCATCCGCGAGCTGATGGAGCGCCGCATCGCCAGAGCCGAACAGCGCGGGCAGCCAGTCCCCGGCTACCAGAACGAATGGGACTTCCTGAACGACCCTGGGGCCAATCCGTGGATCGCTTGGCCGCTTCGCTTGTACGATTGCGCGCCAATTACCGACGGCGCCGCCTGTGTATTGCTGGTGTCATCCGACATTGCCCACAACTTCACCGACAAGCCGGTCCATATCGCCGGTACCGGACAGGCGTCCGGCCGTCCTCTGCACGACGCCGAAGAGTTGACCTCCCTCTCCGCCGCCAAAGTTGCCGCCCAGCGAGCCTACGACATGGCCGGGGTAACGGCCAATGACATCCAGTTGGCGGAGGTGCACGACTGCTTCACCATCGCCGAAATCGTCGCTTCCGAAGACCTGGGTTTCTTCGAACCGGGAGAAGGGGCGCGGGCCTTGGACGAAGGCAGGACTGCGCTGGATGGAGACAAACCCATCAATACCTCCGGGGGCCTCAAGGCCAAGGGTCACCCGGTGGGCGCCTCCGGAATTGCCCAAATAGCTGAGATCTTTCACCAGCTACGCGGCGAAGCAGGGGACCGCCAAGTAAAGAACCCCAACCTGGAAACGGGGCTCACCCACAACGTCGGCGGGACCGGCGGCACCTGCGTGGTCAATATCCTGAGGCGGGGGTAAGGACTACATGGCAGAGGAAACCAGAACATTCACCGCCGCCTCTTTCAACGCCTACCTAGCCGAGGAGAAGCGCCTCATGGGAGTGCGCTGCCGGGCCTGCGGCGCTCTCTCCCCAGAGCCGCGTCCTATATGCCGCTTCTGTCACCGACGGGAGATGGAGTGGCACCAGTTCAGCGGAAAGGCCCAGTTGAGCACCTTCACTTGCATCTCCATCGGCCCGGCGTACATGGTGGAGCAGGGCTACGGCCGCAACAATCCCTACTGCACCGGGATCGTGACGTTAGAGGAAGGCCCTCGCATCAGTGCGCGCATTCTCGGGGTCGACGCCAGCAACCCGCAGCACATCGAGACCGGGATGGACTTGGTGCTGGACTTGGAGGAGGTGGACCCAGAGAGGCCCACGCCGCTGTTCCGCCCCGCGTAACCGGCGGTTGGAAGAGACACGACGAGGCGCCCCGAGAGGCAAATCTTATAGAGGCTGGCCTGAGATAGACCTATGCTGATTATAGCAGTCGCAGTAATAGTGGTAATCTTCATTGTCCTGGCCCTTGTGGGAGCCTTTTTCAGCTACGGTTACATGGCAAAGCGGAAGGAAGAGGGTGACCTCAGACGGTATTTGCAGGGCGAGAACTGCAAATGGGAGACTATGCCGCCGCCGCGAACATCCTCAGATGGGGGCGTCTTTTACAAGAACACGGACCCGGAGTCCAGCGGAATTGAAATGCGCGTGTACTACTTCTCCCAACCCGCCGACTCCGAAGACGAAGGCGTCTGCCTGTCCATCATCGACCCTGAAAATAGCAACGGAATGATTCTCAACGGCTTTGCCCAAGCTTTGGAAGCGATGGAGTTTGGCGACGGCCTCTGGAAAGACCGGTTCCTGGGCGACGCGGGAATAATGGAAAGAACAATCACCGAAAAAAGGGCCGAGTGGGACCAAGCCCAAAGAGATATAATCATCGGCCACTACAGCCTGTTTATGTAAGGGCAAGCCTCGGCGTTTCCCACCATAAAGAGCCGTTTCGGGGAGTGAAGTTTCTTCGTGTTGGAACCGGAAGCCCGCCAGCCGTCCGACCTGTACGTTGACGTTGAGAACCTTCAAGGCGATGCCCAAGAACTAATCAGCTCTCTTATCCAAGACTGGCCGGCGGAAGTCCCGCCACCTTTCTTCCCACTTGATTATCTCCACGTTGTGCGGGCAGCGCCGCAACCCACACACTCAAAATCTTTATCAGGCCCGGCGCAACCGTCAATATCATCCAACGGTTCCGGCAATGCGGAATCCCAGGAGGAATCTATAGCCAAAGCCATCATAGAAGAAGTAGAAATCAGCCCATTCAAGAGATCAGATTGCCAAAGCGTCGTCCAACAGCGATTTCCTAAGCATCTTGGAGCAAAACAGGACGGTCCTGCCTTTGGACAATACATCACCAAAAGCATTTGGCCGATACTCGAGGCGAAGGGCGTTAAATTGAAGAGTACAAAGCCTCGAAAATACGAAATGACCCAAGCCGCCAAAGACTCCATTGCATTCTGATCTAGGCATAGTGTTAGCAACCCCCAGACAATGGCTAACCGGCGGCGTGTTACCCGGCCCCAACGAAAACGCCCGGCCTAATCAGGCCGGGCGTCTCAATTGCCCAAGGGTAAAAGCCTTTAGCTAGACCAAGCCCAACACTCGTTCAACGAAGTCTGTCACTACCGGGCGGGAATCCTCTATGGTGTCGTTTTCCATGAAGTCGTGATAGAAGTTAGCGTGGAAATGCTCCGCCATCGCAAATCCGGTTCTCAATGCCGGGTCGTTTTGTTCCTCAGCGAGCCGACGCGCCGCGACTTTGATTGCATAGTGCTTGCCATAGCTCCAACCACGCTGCTGGGCTACAGCCATCACCGCGTGGGCGGCGGCGCCCCACATCTTCTCCGAGCCTTGCAGCAGGTCCCCGGCAGCAAACTCACCGCTCACCGCTTCCAGGAATTCCCGGGCTGTCTCGGCGTGCTTCTGCGCCGTCGTCATTTCGCCAAAGACTCCAAGACTTAAGCCGGTCTAGTCCAAGCCACGGGTGCCGATCCAACCGGTGCCGGAGACGTCAATCATCTCCCCGTTGGGGCCTTCGTACTTACTCTCCACGTTCTGGGTGCGGGGACCACCCATGCCGGCGTGCAACGCATTGTTGACCGAGTCCATCGGTTGGGAGCCAGCGTTGGCCAACCTTGCCTCAATCTCCTCCAGGCTCTCCACTTCGAAGCCGATATGGTGGATGCCTTCCCAGTCCTTACCCCGTTCGCCGGCCACCGCGTCGTTTTGGAAGTCCAAGATGGCCATGTTAACATTGCCGTCGCTGAGCATGAACCCTTTGGCGTTCTCCCCGTCCAGCTTGGCGACCTCGCGGAGCCCAAACACTTCGGAATAGAACCTAGCGGTCTTTTCGGCGTCATTGGTGGCAATGGCGATATGCTTAATCTGGGGCATCTTGTTACCTCTCTTGTTTGATTTGAAGGGCATGTTCCCGGTTGACCAAAGATACCACGTTCCCCAACGCTCCGCCACCCGTGATGGCCGCCGGCCAAGGGCCTTTTTATTCTCATTCCGAGCCCCTTTCTGTCATTCCGAGCAGCGCGAGGAATCTAAAATTCTTACTGGGGTCAACTTTGCCTTTCCAGAGGGATTTTAGACCCCTCACTGCGTTCGGGGTGACAATGGAAAAGGCCCTGGGAAAAGGCCCTGGGAAAAGGCCCTGGCCGCCGCCGCTACCACCTGCATCTGATGGGCCTAACCGCCCGTGGATGAATCCGTCAGCCCATGTTAGAATGGGTGCCACTCAAGAGATTTAGCAGTTGGTTTGCGCTTTGCGCCATAGCGCCATCCTCCCGACAACGAGGTAGACTGGTCTACCGGGAACGTCGCTGTAGGGGAAGTGCCGATGGGTGGGCGCAGATAGAGGATAAGCTAAACGGGAGGACATGAGCATGACGGCACCCGCCAGAATGAAATTCGGGGTGTTTATGGCGCCCTTTCATCGGGTAGGTGAAAACCCGACGTTAGCCTTGGAACGAGACTTGGAACTACTACAGTGGATCGACACCCTGGGGTTCGACGAAGCCTACATCGGCGAGCACCACAGCGCCGGATGGGAAACCATCGCGTCGCCGGAGGTGTTCATGGCCACGGCTGCCGAACGCACCCGCAACATCCGGTTGGGGACCGGGGTAGTCAGCCTGCCGTATCACCATCCCTACATGGTAGCAAACCGCATGGTCTTGCTGGACCACCTGACGCGAGGCCGGGTGATCTTGGGGGTCGGTCCCGGTGCATTGGCATCGGACGCTTTGATGCTGGGTATCAAGCCGGAACGGCAGCGAGAAATGATGGACGAATCGTTGGGCATCATCATGCGGCTGTTCACCGAAACGGATCCCATCAGCTACAAAAGCGACTGGTTTGAACTGAACGAAGCGGTGCTTCAACTACGTCCCTATCAACAGCCGCATCTACCCGTGGCCGTGGCCTCGGTGGAGTCACCTTCGGGAGTAACCCTAGCCGGAAAGCATGGTGCGGCGGTTCTCTCCTTGAGCGTGCCCCGCGACACCATCCGCCGCACCTCGTTGCAGGAGTTGTGGACCATAGCTGAAGAGACCGCAGCCGAGCACAACAAGACGATGCGGCGGGAAGACTGGGGCATCGTGATGGGTTGCCACTTGGCCGAGACCCGCGAGCAAGCCTTTGAGGACATTCGGGAAGGCTCGGCGAGGGTCGTCACCGAGTATTTCCACGAGACGTTGGGCAATCCGGCGCCCGACGTGCCTCGAAACCAGATCGTCGACTACATGGTGGAGCACAATCAGTGGATTGTGGGCACACCCGATGACTGCATTGCCGGCATCGAACGATTGCAGGAGATCAGCGGCGGCTTCGGCAGTTTCATGGTCCGGGTAGAGGACTGGGCTCCCCGGGACAAGGTCCACCGGAGCTATGAGCTATTGGCCCGCTACGTCATGCCCCACTTCCAGGGGTCTTTAACCGGAATCGTCACCTCTCAGCAGTGGGCCAGCGAGCGGAAAGACGCTCTGCAAGCCAACCGGGTAGCCGGTCTGCAGCGGGCCAGCGATGCTTTCTACGGGAAGAAATAGCTAACACCATTGGCACTTGCATACCCACGGGCGGAATGCCAGCCGGGGTGGCGGGAATTAACCAATAGGGGACACAAAAAGAGGCGCCAAGTGGATGAATTCCTTGGCGCCTCTTTTTGGTTTCAGTTCCGGTTACGCCAGCAACAGTCGTCGGCGTCGCCTATGGGAGTCCTAGTAGATTCGAAAATTCTCAACTACCGCCGCGGGCAGGAGACCGTAGAAGGGAGAGGCAGCCGGGTTAGCCCGTCAACGGCAGAGAGCGAGGCAGGCCGGAACGTCCCATGAGGTACCGGTCCACACCACGGGCGACTTCTCGACCCTCGGCGATGGCCCAGACCACCAGAGACTGGCCCCGGGCCGCGTCGCCCCCGGCGAACACTCCGGGAACGCTGGTCATCTTGTCGGCATCCACCTTGATGTTGCCCCGGCCGTCCAACTCCACACCCAGGTCGGTCAACATCCCTTCGTGCTCGGGGTGCAGGAACCCCATTGCCAAGAGCACCAGATCGGTTTCGATTTCAAAGTCGCTGCCTGGCACTTCTCGCATTTCCGGGCGGCCGTTCCCGCCTATCTGGCTCCAGTCGATGCGGACCGCGTGCAACCGCCCGACTTTGCCATCGCAGCCGGAGAAGGACTTGGTCAATACATTGTAGTCGCGGATGCCGCCCTCCTCGTGGGCGGGCGTAGTACGCTGGATGGCCGGCCACTGCGGCCAAGGGTTGTTGGCCTGGCGATGGGCCGGTGGTTCGGGTAGCAGTTCCAGTTGGTATACCACCTCGGCGCCTTGGCGGTGGGCCGTCCCCAAGCAGTCAGCGCCGGTGTCGCCGCCGCCCAGTATCACCACTCGTTTCCCTTCCGCCGTGATCCGTTGCTCCGGGTCGACGTAATCGCCGTCAATAATGCGGTTCTGTTGAGTCAGGTATTCCATGGCCAAGTGGATCCCGTCCAACTCTCGGCCCGGCACCGGTAGGTTCCGGGCCTCAGTGGAACCGCAAGTAAGGCAGATGGCGTCGTAGTTGCCCAGCAACTCTTCCACCGGGTAATTGTTTCCCACGTTGACGCCGGTGGAGAACGTAATCCCCTCATCGGCCATTAGCTGCACCCGGCGGTTGACCACGTCCTTTTCCAGCTTGAAGTCTGGAATCCCCAGGGTAAGCAGACCGCCGATGCGCTCGTCTCGCTCCAGCACTGTGACCCAATGGCCAGCCCGGTTCAATTGTTGAGCCGCCGCCAAGCCCGCGGGACCCGATCCCACCACGGCTACCTTTTTGCCGGTGCGTACCTCGGGGAGAGCCGGGCGAATCCAGCCGTTTTCAAAGCCCTTGGAGGATATTTCTTTCTCGATGTATTCGATCGTTACTGGATCGGCGTCGATGTTGAGGACGCAAGACGCTTCGCAAGGGGCGGGACAGATACGGCCAGTGAATTCCGGGAAGTTGTTAGTAGAAAGAAGTATATCCAAGGCTTCCTGCCAGTTCCCCAGATACACTTGGTGGTTGAACTCGGGAATCACGTTGCCCAAGGGGCAGCCCATGTGGCAAAAGGGGACCGCGCAGTCCATACAGCGGGAGCCTTGCTCTTTAGCCTGACTCTCCGGCCAAGGCTGGTAGAACTCCCGGAAGTCCATTTTCCGCTCGGGCACAGGCCGACGCTCCGGCGGCTTACGCCCGGAGTCCATAAATCCTGTGGGTTTACCCATGGAAAATTGTTTCTAGCTCCTCCTGTTTTTCCGCCACACCCCTCTCTTCCCTCTCTGCCAACACTCGGCGATAGTCCCTGGGCATGATCTTCTTGAACCGGGGCAGGGCCTCATCCCAGTGTTCCAATATACGCCTAGCCGGGTTGGAATTGGTGTACCTCAAGTGGTCTTCGACCTTCCGGCGGAGAGTCTCAATATCATCGGTCTCCACCACCGGCTCCAAGTCCGCTAGCCCCGGGTTGAATCGGGTGGCAAAATCCCCGTCCTCGTCGTAAACAAAAGCAATGCCGCCGCTCATGCCAGCGGCAAAGTTGCGCCCGGTCTTCCCCAGCACCACCACCACCCCCCCGGTCATGTACTCACACCCGTGGTCGCCAACACTCTCCACCACCGCATGGACGCCACTGTTGCGGACACAGAAACGCTCGCCAGCCACGCCGTGGATGAACACCTCACCACCGGTAGCCCCGTAAAGTACAACGTTACCTACGATGATGTTCTCTTCAGGAGCGAAGTCGGCGTCGGCCGGTGGGCAGACTACGATGCGGCCGCCGCTCATACCCTTGCCCAAGTAGTCGTTGGAGTCGCCCTCCAGCCGGATATGGACCCCCTTGGACAGAAAGGCGCCAAAGCTCTGGCCGGCTGAACCCTCTAGCTCAATCTTTATGGTATCCGGCGGCAACCCGTCTTCACCGTGGCGCTTGGCGATTTGACCGCTTAACATCGCGCCGACAGTGCGATTGGAGTTGCTAATGGGCAACTTGATCGTTACCGGCGCTTGGCGCTCCAAGGCCGGGGCGGCTAGGGCAATCAACTGGTTGTCCAGCGCCCGGTCCAGTCCGTGGTCCTGCGGCTCGGTGCAGTAGGTATGGTCTCCTTCCACCCGTACCGGCTGGTGGTAAAGGAGCCGGGAAAGGTCAAGACCCTGGGCTTTCCAGTGTTCCACCGCGTTCCGGGCATCCAACATATCCACCCGGCCGATCATTTCATTCACGGTGCGAAAACCCAACTCGGCCATTATCTCCCGTAGCTCTTCGGCCACGAAAGTGAAGTAGTTGACCAAGTATTCCGGTTTGCCACTGAAGCGCATCCGGAGTTCGGGGTCTTGAGTAGCGATGCCCACGGAGCAGGTGCCCAAGTGGCATTTCCGCAGCATGATACAGCCATTGACAATCAGCGCCCCGGTGGCGTAGCCAAACTCTTCCGCTCCTAGGAAAGCGGCTATGGCGGCGTCCCGTCCGGTCTTTAGCTGGCCGTCGGTCTGCACCGAAATCCTGCTTCTGAGCCCGTTAGCCACCAGTACCTGTTGGGTCTCGGCGATGCCCAACTCCCAGGGCAGCCCCGCATACTTGATGGACGACTCGGGAGAGTTGCCGGTGCCACCGTCGTGCCCGCTGATCAACACCACATCGGCATGTCCCTTGGCCACTCCAGCGGCCACCGTTCCCACGCCGACCTCGGCGACCAGCTTAACGTGGATGCGGGCTTCAGGATTAATGTTCTTCAGATCATGGATCAGTTGGGCCAAGTCTTCAATGGAGTAGATATCGTGGTGGGGCGGGGGCGAGATCAATTCCACGCCAGGGGTGGTCCGGCGCACCCAGCCGATATACTCGTCCACCTTGTTGCCCGAGAGCTGTCCACCCTCGCCGGGCTTGGAGCCTTGGGCCATCTTTATCTGCAAGTCGGTAGCGTTTACCAAGTAATTGGATGTTACGCCGAACCGGCCCGAGGCCACTTGTTTGACCGCACTGCTGCGGGAATCGCCGTTGGCATCCGGAGTGTAGCGATGAAAGTCCTCGCCGCCCTCTCCGGTGTTGCTCCGCGCTCCCAAGCGGTTCATGGCAATAGCCATAGTCTCGTGGGCCTCTCTACTGATCGAGCCCAAAGAGACCGCCCCGGTGGCGAATCGCTTGACTATTTCACTAGCCGGTTCAACCTCTTCGAGGGGCACCGGAGGCCGTTCCTTTTTGAACTCCAGCAGCCCGCGCAAAGTTGCCATATTCCTACTTTGGTCGTTGACCGAGCGGGAAAACTCTTTGTAGGTGTTCCAATTCCCGGAACGGGTCGAGTCCTGGAGTTTGGCGATGACCTCCGGGTTCCACTGATGGAACTCCCCATGCCGCCGCCACTGGTAGAAGCCGCCGGAGTCCAGACGGGTTTCCGGAAGCTGGTTGCCGGAGCCGAATGCAGCGCGGTGACGCTCCAGCACTTCTTCTTCGATGGCATCCAACCCGACACCCTGAATACGAGTCGGAGTCCAAGTGAAGTATTGGTCCACCAACTCTTGGCTTAAGCCGACGGCCTCGAATATCTGAGCGCCGCGGTAGCTCTGGACGGTGGAAATGCCCATCTTGGACATTACTTTCAGAACGCCCTTTTCATTGGCCTTGATGAAGTTTTTCTCGGCGTAGTCCGGCTTGACGCCGTTCAACTCCCCGGTAACGGCCAGTTGTTGGACCGAGGCCAAGGCCAAATACGGATGAATCGCCCCAGCGCCGTAGCCGATGAGCGCGGAGAAGTGGTGCACCTCCCGAGGTTCTCCGGAGTCCACCACCAACCCGGCCTTGGTGCGAGTCCCTTCCCGAATCAAGTGATGATGCACTGCCGACGTGGCCAACAAGCTGGGGATAGGCGCCCAGCGCCCGTCCACCCCCCGGTCGCTGATCACGATGATAGAGAAACCATCACTGATCGCTTGCGACGCTCCGGAGCACAACCGGTCCAAAGCTGCTTTCAAAGCGCCGGGCCCGTCTTGGGTATCGACCAAGGCCGACAAGGTCACCGAACGAAGGTCGCCAACGTTCAGTTCCCGGATTTTCTCCATCTCTTCCCCGGAGATGATCGGGGACTTCAGCTTTAGCTGGTGGCAATGGGCCGCAGTCTCCTCGAACAGGTTTTGCTCCCGGCCAATAAACGCTTCCATCGAGGTTACTAGGTCCTCTCTGATAGCGTCCAATGGCGGGTTGGTAACCTGGGCAAATAGCTGCTTGAAGTAGTTGAACAGTAGCTGGTTCTTATTGGACAACACCGCCAGCGGGGCATCGTTGCCCATAGACCCCACGGCCTCGGCCCCGTTCAGGGCCATTGGCGTCGTCAGCATTCGCAACTCTTCAACAGTGTAGCCAAACGCTCGCTGTTGCTGCTGAATCGAGCCATTAATCGCGGTCTTAAAGTTTTCTCCCATCGGATGCCCGCCATTGGCGCTTCGCGGTTTGGGCAGACTGTCCAACGAGATTTTGTTTTCTTTCAGCCACTGGCCGTAGGGTTGCCGATTGGCGAGCTTGTGTTTCAACTCGGCGTCGCCAATGATCCGCCCTTCTTGGAGATTTACTTCGAACATCCGGCCGGGCTGTAGCCGCCCCTTCTCTTTGACTTGGGATGGAGGGATGTCCAGCACACCGGTTTCCGAGGACATTACCAGCTTGCCGTCTTTGGTTACGGTGTACCGGAAGGGCCGCAAGCCGTTGCGATCTAACAAGGCGCAGATGCTGCGGCCGTTGGTGGACACAATCATCGCCGGGCCGTCCCAGGGTTCCATCAAGCAGGAATGGTACTCGTAGAAGTCCTTCTTTTCTTGGGGCATGCTCTCGTGCTGGTCCCATGCTTCAGGAATCAGCATCAGCATGGCATGGTCCAAGTCGCGCCCCGTCATCAGCAGCAGTTCCAGGGCGTTGTCGATGCAAGCGGTGTCGCTGGCTCCCGCAGTCATTACAGGCGGGACCTTGCCCATATCCTCGCCAAATAATGGCGATTCGAACTGGGACTCCCGGGCGTGCATCCAGTTCAGATTTCCCCGGAGGGTATTGATCTCTCCGTTGTGGGCCAGATAACGGTAGGGATGGGCCAGCTTCCAGTGGCCCAAGGTATTGGTGCTAAAGCGGGAGTGGACCAGCGCGAAAGCGCTCTTTACATCCGGGTCGGCGAGGTCAGCGTAGAAGCCAGTGATCTGGTGGGCTAGCAGCAGGCCCTTATAGACCACCGTATAGCAGGAGAGGCTGCATATATAAAAATAGTCGGCGTCTTCTTCCGATAAGCCCCACTCGTCGGCGGAGTGCTCGATAACCTTTCTCACCACGTAGAGCTTTCGATCTAAATGGTCGCGGTCCGGCGTGGTCTTACCCGGACCCACAAATACCTGGCTAATGTGGGGGCACACCGCACGGGCGTCGCGGCCCAGCTTACTGTGGTCTACGGGCACGTCTCGCCAGCCGAGAAGCTCCAGCCCCTGGTCGCTAATCACCTTGTTGATCAGCGCCCGGCTCTTCTCCTGTGACTCCGGTTTGGGGGACAGAAACACCATGCCAACGCCGTATATGCCGGACTCCGGCAGCGAGAAGCCCAAGCGGGCGGACTCGCGGGCAAAGAACTCGTGGGGCGTCTGAATCAGGATTCCGGCCCCGTCCCCAGTTTCTGGGTCGCAACCGGCTGCGCCCCGGTGGCCCAAGTTGACCAGGACTTGGAGTCCCTCTTCAATGATCTGGTGGGACTTGCCCCCCTGAATATTAGCGACGACTCCGACGCCGCAGCTATCGTGCTCCTGCTCAGGGGAGTAGAGGCCGTGTTGCGCCAGTTCTTTTAAGCTGTTCATTCCCCGATTCCCAATGTGATTCCCCTGCCTCACCCACGCCCCAACAGTCCCGAATAATACTTGGCCTTGAAGTTTCCGGGCACTCTCCGGGCCTGATTCTCAATGCCTATGAGCCCGTCTGGCCCATTAGCAAATCACTCTACCGGAGGGCATTGTAAAATATATCACAATAAATGGTCACCCAAAAGGGCCCGGCCACGGTTCGCCCCATGTAAGCAGCGATTTACCCCAGCCCTGACGCCAGGCAACCATGCCATCGCTGAATAAGCGCCCGTCTCCCCAATCACCGTTCGAGGCGAACGACGTATTATAACTTCCTGCTTGGCCGGTGGGTAGTACCAATTGGCCGCCTTGGGCCGCTCCGGTGTAACAATTTTGTTACGCAGCCGGATATTATGGCTGGAAAGCCGCCCAAAATAGCAGATTGACGCTAGCCTTACGCTGCATCGGTATTACCGATACGTGAACAATTACCTAAACCAGTCCTCGTCTCCTGAGCTTGTCGAAGGGCCGGCCTTGAGCCGGAATCCAGAAATTCTGAGGACAAAGAACCCTTCGACAAGCTCAGGACAGGCGTAGCTGGCGGAGAGCGGTCTTAGATTCCGGCCTTCACCGGAACGACGGGGGAGTGGACAGTTTAGAAACTCATTCACGTATCAGTAAGACATCGGTCTGGCCAGCGTCCGGTTTGGCGCCGACGATTATCGCAGCCCTTTAGCTGGCGTAAGCGCGGGAAGAAACGCTATTGCCGGGATTGCAACTCGCGCAATTGTTCGTGCAGCAACCGGACCTCGTCTTCGGCTGCTTGACGCGCTGCCTCTGATGTCCGTAAGGCAGTCTCCGCAGCCTGCCTTGCCACTGATTCCTCTTGGTGGGTGTGGAGCCACTGCCTGCTCTCCGGGTCATACAGGCGCAACTCCAAACCCGGCAGCACGCAGATGTCCAAGCCCAGAATGGCGCTGCGGCCTCGCAGTATGCCGCCCTTCGGCTGCCGCTCAGGGTGAGCGGAGTCGAACCCATCCAGCGGTATCTGCCGGTACTCGCCATCTGCCAACCGCTCGCCGGCCAGCGCCGGGGTAAAACACTCGCCGGTCGGGTCGAACCGCCAGTATTCCATTACCCCCATGCCAGCGTAGATGTCCCGCTTCCCGGTTGCGTCCCATCGCCAGGTGCCTTGCGATGCTATCTCCATCACGAAATCCGGCGCTTTGCCCTCCCGCCAGACCAGCCAGGAGTCCCGGCGGTGGTTGCCAGCAGCGCCGAAAACCGCATAAACGTCTGGCGCAACCCGCGTGACGTTGTCATTTTTCCGGTAGTACACCAGCATATCGCCGGCGATGTAAACGTCGGTCCGGTGGCTGAACCAGTTGCGCAGGGCAGAAACGGTGTCGGTCAGGGGGATGTACTGGAAATCGGATTCGGCCATAGGTTCGCCGTCCGAGGATGGATACTCAATGCTCAGATCGTCTTCCGCGTCCTCGTAGGGTCCGCCTGAGGCGGATTTGATCGCCGCCGGTGTACGTTTGGCAGCCATAACGTTGCCCTCCGTTTGGGGCTTAAAGCTGAACCAGTTTACAGATTAGCACAAGTGAAACGGGGTGAATTACATGTTATATGAATGTATCTGAACGGTTACAGAAACGCGGCGAAGTTGGCAGAACTTTATTCTTGAGATTACACTTGGGACTCCAATAGTGCATTCATAAGCCAGTGCACTCATAAGCCGGGAAGAGGATTTTCGCAATGGCGCGACTCAGATTTGTACATGCCGCAGGCCTTCACCTAGACAGTCCGTTTCGGGGTATCCGCAATCAGGCGCCGGATAATGTGACTGAAAGTGGTTGGAATGCAATTGTGTGAATCAGGATTTACTGGACTCAGGATGGGGCGAGTTAATCCTATAATCCTGGGCATCCTGATTCAGACAATATAACGGGAGGCTTGCTAACACTGTCCAACCGGTTTCAGTTACATCCTCCCTTTGGCATTGAATTTCCCAGTTCGGCCCACCCCCTTATACAATATCTGCATACGATTGCAGACTATCAACGAAACAGGACGATGAAGTGCAGGAATGACCTTTGCCTCGTACCAGAGAGGCAGTAGACTGGTGGCTGAAGCAGTGGGGCCGGGACGACGTGTTATCCGGTAAAGAACCCATGTCCCGCGAGGATGTTGCCGGGTTGATAAGCGCCAATGGCGGGACGGCTGCGGACTTGGACCTGGCCTTTCGCAATCTCCGCTCGGCCAATCTGTCCGAAATGAACCTCCGGGAGGGACGCTTCCAGGCAGCCGACCTGGGGCGGACCGACCTTCGGGATGCCGACTTGTTCCGGGCTGACCTTCAGGAAGCCGACCTGTTCCGGGCCGACTTCCGGGGTGCATTCCTGATGCAAGCCAACATGCAGGGAGCATACCTGTTAGCCGTAAGAATAGATGAGCATACCAATATGGAAGACATATACTGGGGGCATAAATACATCAACGAATGGGAGCGAATTAAGTTTTACCAGAATGCCCGGGCAATCTACCGGCAACTCAACACTTGGTACCAGAACCATGGACACTCTGACATTGCCGGAGAATTTCTCTACCGGGAGTGGGTTTGCAAACGCTTGGAAGCCCAGGAACAGTTAAGTAACGAGTTAAATTGGCGTCGCCCTTGGCGCATATTGCAAGCCCTTAACTCGCAGTGGTGGCGCAACATGATAGTGTTCCTCTGGCTCGCCATCCACGAGTTGGTTTTCGGCTATGGAGAACGTCCCATACGGGTGGTGGTGACCGCTGCATTTGTCATCCTGGGCTTCGCGCTGGTCTACTTCCTCTATCCCTTCTCGGAACTCTTTACCGCCGGTCGAAGCGAGTTTTTGGCTCGCTTGTGGCATTCCTTTTACTTTTCCCTGGTGTCCTTCACCACTCTGGGTTACGGCGATTGGATTAAACATCCCGACAACTGGGTCCGCTATTTGGGTGGGTTGGAATCCTTCATCGGCTTGTTTCTAACTGCCGTGTTTCTGGTGACTTTTACCCGTAAATGGACAAAATGATGGTTATGTGTATCCGCTCGCTATTGCCCGGTACCACTGAAATCGTGGAGCCGGTATAGGACCGGTACGGGTCCGGCAACAACGGGTATCGGGCAGCAGGAGTCCTTAAGACGACCTACACAGCCCGGTAGACCATCCCTTCATCAAGGGAGCAGACGATAACGGTAATGGACCAAGCCGGGGCCGGCAAACAGCAGCCGGAGTTGAGCCGGGGCACTCGCCGAGCTATCCCGTACCACCCAAGTGCTGGTTTTCACCTGTCATCCCACCATGGCAGAGACCATCACCGGCGTTGTCTCGAAGGCGCAGGTTATCAATATCTAGCCCACGCCTCATTGAACCCGAGACCCGAACCCAAGAACCTGAACAGTTACAAATCTCCGGTAACAGTTCAGACTGGGGCGAGTTGGGGTTGAGAGAGAATGGAGTTGAGGGCTTGGTAGGGGTTCCGGCCGCGCAGGCGCCATGTGCCGAACAGAGAAGCCAGGATGCTCTTGGTGTCGCTCCCCTCCGGTGAACGGGTCCCGCCGCTGGTCTTCCGGCTCACTACCGTTGGGCGCAGGCTGCGTTCGGCAGCGTTGTTGTCCGCCCTCACCCGAGGATCAGCGGCGAAGGTGAACAACTCAGGCAAGAAGGCGTTCTACCCGTTGGGACAACACCCTCATGGGCGCATCGCTGCCCAGATAAGGCTCGCAGATGGACCATAGCTGCGTTTGGAACTGCTGTTGTTGCTTCACCCGCTGGGCCCGTTGCACCGTTTCCGGCAGTTCCGGGTCCGGCCTAGGATAGGCCTGGGCATGGTCATATACTTCCCGCACCTGTTGGGCCCATTCGGTCAGACCCCGGTGTTGGGGATATTGCTCCTTCAGTTGGCGAATGTCCCGCAACAGAGCCTGCCCCGGCCCGCGACCGGGGGTAGCGCTGAATCACTCCAAAGGGGAGCCGGCACTCCCCCCGGAGCACATTTACTTCGCTCTGCCCCGAGACGCCTACCCGTCGCCTCCCCACGGTCAGGGCGCTCAGGTCCAGGTTGGGGGCCCATCGCTTCCGGCACTTTGGGCCGGTCCGTTCCAAGACCACGTGCTCAGTCACTCGCGCCCGTATCCGGGGTATGGTTATCACCTGGCGACGCCCCCCGCACCCTCCTGCCTTGCAGGGGTATCCCGCAGTCGGGATAACCGACCGTGGCGTGCTCCACCCGGTGCGTGGGTTCCTCCGGCCGCCGGGCAAAGCCGTGGGTCCGCTCCTTGCGTTCCTTCTTGGGGCGGACTGGCCGGTTGGCCTTGACCCAAGAAGGCGGCTTCCGCTGTTTCACACCGCCGGTTGGCGGCTTCTGTTGGCCTTCCAATTCGGCGATTCGGGCTTCCTGAGCCTCAATCAAGCCAATGCGTTGACCGATTATCTCAATCAACTCTTCCCGGGAAACCTCGGCTAAATCCACAGGCATTTTCATGCTTGCAGTCTATCCGGCTCATCAGATTTAGGCCAGTCTGAACTGTTACGGGTAAAAGCGGCGAAGTTGGCAGAACTTTATTCTTGAGATTACACTTGGGACTCCAATAGTGCACTCATAAGCCGGGAAGAGGGCTTTTGCAATGGCGCGACTCAGATTTGTACACGCCGCGGACCTTCACCTGGACAGTCCGTTTCGGGGTATCCGCAATCAGGCACCGGATAATGTGTCTGAAACCCTGTACCGGGCTACCTTCAACGCGTACCAGAACATCATTGATCTGTGCATCCGGGAACGGGTGGACGCCCTGCTCGTCGCGGGCGACATTTTCGACGGGGCTGACCGTAGTCTGCGGGCGCAGCTCAAGTTTGTGGAGGGACTGAGACGGTTGGAAGCGGCCGGCATCCGCTCTTTCATCTGCCACGGCAACCACGACCCCTTGGATGGATGGGAGGCCCGCCTCGACCTGCCTCCGGGATGCTGCCGCTTCACACCGGAGGTGCATGGTGAGCCGGTGTTCCCCGGCGAGCCGGAACGGGCGATGGTCTACGGCATTAGTTATCCGCAGCGGGAGGTCCGCGAAAACCTGGTTCCCCAGTTCACCGACATTACGCCGGGCGGGTTTACCATCGGTCTTCTGCACGCCAACGTCGACAACAATTCTAACCATGATTCCTACGCGCCCTGCACCGTCGAGGACTTGGTGGCAGGCGCCCCGATTGACTACTGGGCCCTGGGCCACGTCCACACCCGCCAAGTCCTGCGCCGGGAACGTCCGGTGGTGGTCTATCCCGGCAATCCCCAAGGCCGTCACCCCAACGAACCGGGCGCACGAGGCGTTTATTTGGTGGAAGCATCGGAATCAGGGCAGGTAGACCTGCAATTCAGGACGGTGGAAGTGGTGCGTTGGGAGACACTGGAAATCAATATCGGGGGGTTGGAAACGGAACAAGAAATGCTTGACGCCATCGACAGCACGGTGGCTTCCTGCCGGGAAGATGCCGAGGGACGCCCAGTGGTGTTTCGGCTGGTGCTCTCCGGACGAGGGGCCTTGCACCGCTCGTTAACGCGACCGGACTTTGCCGGCGATATTCTGGAGCAGGTCAACGGTTCTTGGGCTGGCGGGCAGCCTTGGCTATGGTGCGACCGAATCCAACTGGATACTGCTTCTCCAGTCAGCCGAGAGCAGGTCCTCCGCCGGGATGACTTCCTGGGAGACTTGGCCCGCCTTTGCGATGAATTTCGGGAAGACCCGGAAGAGCTTCCGGGGTTGCGGCAGGAGTTGCAAGAACTGTACGGCCATGCCAGAGCCCGGCAGTACCTTCGGGAATATTTCCCGTCCGATGACGAACTTCGCGGCCTAGTTGCTGCCGCCGAGGAGGAGTGCCTTGCGGCCTTGGTTGAAGAGGAGGACGGCCCGTGAAGCTTGAAGACCTCTACCTGGACGGCTTTGGTCATTTCCACCAGAGAAACATCGGCCCGTTGACCGCTCCCGTCACGGTAATATGCGGCCCCAATGAGGCGGGTAAGAGCACCTTGCTAGCCTTCATTCGCACCATTTTGTTTGGCTTCCCGCGCCAATTCGGCAACTTCTACCCGCCCCTGGCCGGAGGGAGGCACGGCGGCCGGATTACCCTGGTTGACGGCGGCGGCGCGGCCTACACGGTGGAAAGGTTCAGCGGCGGTCGCGGCGGAGTTAGCATCAGGACTGCCGATGGGTCTTCCCTGGACGATGACGATGTGCTGGGGCGTCTGACCGGCCAGGCTTCGCTCGACACTTTCAAAAGCGTGTTCGCCTTTAGTCTTGATGAACTTCAAAGCGGCGGTCTGCTGGAAGAAGAAGGGGTCAAAGGGTATATCTACGGCGCCGCGCTGGGAGTCCCCAAGTTACCCGACTTTACCAAGACGCTGGAGGCCCGAAAGAACGAGATTTTCCGGGCGCGGGGTCGAAACCAGCCGGTGGCCCAAGCGCTGGACGAACTACAACTCCTGGACAAAAGACTAAAGGAGGTCGAGGACAACGCCGCCAAGTACACCAGTCTTGCCGCCAGACGAGAAACAATCCAACGAGAACTGGAGGCAGCGGAAGCCTCGCACAATAGATTGGATGCCCGCCGTCTTGACGTGGAGAATCGTCGTAAAGGGTGGGAAGACTGGGTAGTGCTGGTCGACTGTGAAAGCAAGCTGAAAGAGTTGCCCCGGTTTGAGCAATTTCCGGAGGACCCCGTTCCACGGCTGGACAACTGCGAAGATAGAGTCCGCCAGGCCCGGGAAGACCGGGAGGCGGCTGCCAGCCAGTTGCGGCAAGCCGAGGCTGCCGCCGCAGCCGAAATTGCCGATGCGGGACTGCTGGAAGACCGGGATAAGGTTGAACTGGTCCGGCGCGGCCGGAGCAGCTTCGATGCCTCGGTGAAAGACCTGCCGGAACGAAAGGCGGAGTTGGTGGACCTGGATGGCGAGCTTGGCGGCCGGCTCGACGCGTTGGGGCCAGACTGGGATGAAGCCCGACTGGCGACTTTCCAAATGTCCTCTGCGCTGCGCAACGAAGTTGACCGCTGGAAGCAAACTCTAGCCGCCGAAAGCGACGCGGTGCAGCAGGCCCAAATCGGGCTGGACCAGGATACCCGGACGTTGCAGGACATTCAGCAAGAAGACCTAGCCGAGGTTATGGAGCAGCTAGGACAGGCCGAGAAGATTGTCCAGGCCAAGATTGCCGACATGGACATTCTGGAAGACCGGGACCAGATTGAACAGGTGCGGCGCGGACGGAGCAGTTTCGACGCCTCGGTGCGGGACCTGCCGGAGCGGCAGGCGGAGCTCCGTGCGTTGGAGGGCGACCTTGACGACCGGCTCCGCGACCTTGGCAACAATTGGACCGAGGAGCGGCTGGAATCTTTCGACACCTCGCTGGTGGTCCGCAACGAAGTGGACCGCTGGAAACAGCAATTGGCCGACCAGCGTAGCGAGGCACAGCAGGCCCGGCTTCGGCTAGAGCAGGACCAAAGAACTCGGCAAGACCGCGAGGAGGAGGAGAAGGAAGCCCGGCAAAAGCTGCCGGCCGCCCCGCCGTCCCTTGACGCCGCAGCCCTGGAACAACACCGGGCCGCCCTACGGACGGCCCGGAGCCGGTTGCACGAGTACCAGCAAGCCCGGCAGCGCCACGACACCCTGCGTTCCCAGCTTAACGCCCTAACCGGAGGCTGGGAGCAAACAGAAAAGGCGGGGGGACTGCCCAGCCTAGCGCTCCCCCTGTTGCTTGGCTTGGCGGGGGCCATTCTGCTGGTGGCCGGCGTTTTCCTGGGACAGGAAGCGTTGCTGCTGGGGATTATAGGCGGGCTGGTCCTGTTGGGCGTTGCTGCCTATCTCCTCGCCAGGGGCCGGCCTGCGCCAGCGGCGGGCCCCAATCCTCTGACCGGCGCAGTCGAACTACAGGTTGCCGAGGCCGGAACGGCGGAAGAGGCTGGGCGGACGCTGCTTCTGGAGGCGAGCGCCATCTTGGAACTCCCAGACAATATCAATGACGGTACTCCCGATGCCGCCGCCCTGGATACGGCGGAAGCCTGCCTTGATGCCATTGAAAAGGAACTGGCGGCTTGGAACGAGGCCACCGGACGGGTTACTGAAGCGGCGCGCCGGTTAACTCTTCAAGAGGAGCGGGTCAGTCAGGCTATGCAGGAGCAGGAAAAAGCCGACCAACTAGCTAATGACGCACAGGCCGAATGGAGAAGCTGGCTGAGGACGCGCCGCCTCGCCGATTCCTTTATGCCGGACACGATGATCGATTTCCTAGCCCGGGTGGAACTGGCCCGGACAAAGCACGAGCAGGTCCGCCAGATGCGCCACCGGGTGGCGGCCATTGAGACGGACATCGACGAATACCTAGAAATGGTGCAGCCGATGGCTAACAAGTATGAGGTTTCGCTGGAAGCACGGGAACTCGGTAAACCCGGGGAGCCCAGAAGGCACCGACAGATAAGCCCGGCTCTCATCCAGCGAGGGGCCGATGCGCTTATAGAGAAGCTGGATAACGTCCGCAGCCTAGTGCAACAACGGGATGAAGCCGACAGAAGGGCGGCAGAATACCGGCGGCAGCTTGAACAAAGGGAGCAGCGCCGACAGGATGCGGAACAGCACGCAGCCGAGGCCACGGAAGAACGGGAGCGAACGGCCAAATCCTTGGAGGACTCCCAAGCCGAATGGAGAAGCTGGCTGCGAGGGCAACGCTTGGCCAAGGCTTTCACGCCGGACACGATGATCGAGTTTCTAGCCCGGGTGGAGGTGGCCCGAACCAAGTACGAGCAGGTCCGGCAGATGCGCCACCGGGTGGCAGCCATCGAAACGGACATTGACGAGTACCGTGAATTGGTGCAACCGCTGGCCGTCAAGTATAGAGTCTCCCCTGAGGCCGGTAATGCTCCGTCCAGCAATTCCGAGGAGTCCGACGGCCAACGGCAGATAAGCCCGGCTCTCGTACAACAACGGGCCGACGCGCTCATCGAGAAGCTCAACTACGTTCACCACCTTGCCCAACAGCGCGAGGAGGCCGGGAAGCAGGCGGAAGAACACCGCAGTCAGTTGGAGCTAAGGGAACAGCGTTGGCAGGAAGCGAATCAGGCGTTGAATGACCTTCTATCTGCCGGCGGCGCCGTCGATCCGGAGGAATTTCGCCGCCGGATCCGGCTGTGTGAAGAGTGCCGGGGCCTGGAGCGGCAGCGCGACGAATGTCTCAGCCGTCTCCAGATTCTCAGCGGTCCCGGCGATAGACTGAACGCTTTCCAGGAAGCGCTCACCCAGTCGGACCTAACTCAACTCAACGAGGAATCTGCCCGGCTGTCCCAACAGCTTGCGGACGTTGACGACACCCGCAACAGCCTTCGGGAAGAAAGGGGTGGTATCGAGACCGAGCTAAATCAACTGACCGGCGAGGAGGAATCATCAGCGCTGCGGGCCAGCCGCAACATCTTGCTGGAGCAGTTGCGGGACCATGCTCAAGAATGGTCAAGGCTCAAGCTAGCCGAATTGATGCTGGATAAAACACGGCAGAAGTTCGAGCGCGAACGTCAGCCCAGCGTCATACGGCACGCTCAGGAATTTTTCTCCATCGTTACCGGGAAACGTTACGAGCGACTGTACGCCCCTATCGGAGAGCAGACGATAACGGTGATCGACCAAGACGGGGGCAGCAAGCAGCCGCCAGAGTTGAGCCGGGGCACTCGCGAGCAGCTTTACCTGGCGCTGCGGTTCGGCCTGATTCGAGAGTTCGGAGAGCATACCGAACGCCTGCCGGTGGTGGTGGACGAAGTGTTGGTGAACTTCGATCCGCAGCGGGCCAAGCGAGCCGCCGAGGCATTCGCCGAGCTATCCCAGACCAACCAGGTGCTGGTTTTCACCTGTCATCCCACCACGGCGGAGACCATCACCGGCGTTGTCCCGAAGGCACAGGTTATCAATATCTAGCCCACGCCTCACTGAACCCAAGAACCCGAACAGTTACAAATCAGAGACCTTTGCGTAAGCGTCACTCCCGCTTTCGCGGGAATCCAGGGACCAGGGCTGTAGCTGGCAGGAGTTGCTTCACTTCCACGATGTTGTCCTGATTGGGGAGTTATGCAAAGGTCTCCAAATCTCCACTTCAGTTGACCGCGATTAGCGCAAAGCCTATACTGAATATATAGTATCTATAATTAGACGTAGTAATACGAGAACTTGGAGGGTAGAGGTCTGAATTCAACCGAGTTGGCACAACTGGTAGTAGACGTCGCATCAGATAAACTAGCCACGGACATAGTGATGCTCGACCTGCGCCAACTTGCGCCCTTCGCCGACTATTTTGTGATCATGTCGGCGGAGTCTTCACGGCAAATCGAGGCTCTCGAAGAAGACATTACCCGCTCCTTAAAACAGGAGCAGGTCAACCGATTTCACCGGGAGGGCACCCACGCTTCCGGCTGGGTGCTCTTGGACTTTAGTGACGTAATCGTGCACATATTTGGGCCCGAAGAGAGGGACTTCTATAACCTGGAACGCCTGTGGTCCCAAGCTCCGCAGGTGGTTAGGGTTCTGTAATCCAATCATCGGTGCTGCGGTCGTAGCCTATTATCTCCTCGGGCCTGAAAAATAGGCCAATCTCCCTTCTGGCCGACTCAACACTGTCCGACCCATGCACTATGTTTCTTCCGATGTTGAGTCCTAGGTCGCCGCGTATCGTTCCCGGCGCCGCTTTGGCCGGATCGGTCCCTCCCGTGGTGTTACGGACGATGTCCACTGCGCCGTCCGCCTCCCAGACCATCGCCACCAGCGGCCCGGAGGTGATGAAGCTCACCAAGCCGGGGAAGAACGGGCGAGCGACATGCTCACCGTAGTGCTCTCTCGCCGTGGCATCGTCGAGCCGCATCAGTTTCAGACCGACTAACTTCAGCCCTCGCCCTTCCAAGCGCCGGATCACTTCGCCGGACAGGCCGCGTTGGACCCCGTCGGGCTTAATCAAGACCAGTGTTTGTTCCATACTGCCGTTCCTTTCCTACCCTGGGAGCTTGTTCTACCCGCAGAGCTTGGGGCCAAGTCCGCTAATCGAAAGTACCTTCACCTTTGCGGGATTCGGTCCCGCCGCTTGGGGCCGCCAATGGTGGGCATTCGCAAGTAGTAAGGTTGCAGAGCCGCCAGATCGTCGAATTCCCCCGCGGCCAACCGCCGCCGCGACAGCTCCACCAACGAGCCCAAGCGGGTAGCTGGTCCGGTCTGGTGTACCACAACCGCCAAGCGTCCCAATCGTTCCCGGACCAACCCGGTACACGACTGGACTCCCTCGCCGCAAAATAGAGTGGTCTCCCGGACCGCCTCCAAAAGCTCCTCCGGAGGGCAGACCCAGTCCTCCCGCAGGCGGCGGCCGTCTGCCCCGAAGTGAGCGGAGGCGGTCTCGCTCCGCCCAGCATCCAGCAGCGAGCATACCGGCAGACCCGACTCCAGAAAGGGAAAGGCCTCCAAATCCAGGGTCCCTACACCCACCAAGGGCAACTTGGCCGCCAAGGCCATCCCTTTGGCCGCGCTCAAGCCCACCCGCAGCGCGCTAAAACCCCCGGGGCCTAGCGCCACTGCTATAGCATCCAGCGAGCTAGGCTTGAGACCCCACCGCTGGAGAATCTCGGCGACGGCAGGCATCAGCTCCGCGGTATGGTTTTGGGTAGAAAACCACCACCGGCAGTCGACGACTCGCTGATCATCCGCCAAGGCCACTCCGGCGTACCGGGTAGAAGTATCTATCGCCAGCAGCAACTAGGGCACAACCTCCTCGGACGTGGCAAAGGAACGGGCCAATGCCTCAAGTAGCGGGCGGTACCGGTCCGGGCATTCCGGAAAGGTTATAGTTCGTCCGGAATCCTGTTCCTGATTGTCTTGTTCCACGGGGTCTTGGTTCGTGGGGTTTTTTTGATTGTTATGTCGTGCCGCAGAGTCCCATTCCACGTAGTCCAGTCCGACCCATAGGCCCTCCTCTGGGAACAGGTCCGACGCCCGGTCGGCCCATTCCACCACGCAAACGCCGCCGCCGAAAAGCTGTTCGTCCAGCCCCAAGTCCCAAGCCTCTTCGGGGCCTCCCAACCGGTACAGGTCAACGTGATACAGCGGCAAGCGTCCCCGGTAGCGGGACATTAGCACGAAGGTGGGGCTTCTGACGTACCCGGACACTTCAAGACCCCTGGCTATTCCTTGGGTCAGGCAAGTCTTGCCGGCGCCCAAGGGGCCGGTCAAGAGGTAAATATCGCCGGGTTGAGCTAGCTCTCCCATAACCCGGCCCACCTGCCGAGTTTCGTCGGGGCCACGGGACTGGATGCGAAACTCGGCGGCCATCGGCTACCGGTAGTGGTCCCAGCCGCCGGAAGCGGCGGTTGTCTCGGCTCCGGACGCATCAGTAATAGACACGCTGCCCGGCTCACCATGCACTATCTCCCCAATCACTGCCGCCGACGGGGACAGCTTGGGCATTACCAATTCCATGGTCTGGGGAGATGCGGTGAAGAGCAGCAGATAGTCCTCGCCCCCGTAAAGGGCCAAGTCCAAGTACTTGTCGGGGAAGGCTTCCTTTAAGAGCGGATGTACCGGCACCCGGGGGCCATCAATCCGGGCCGCCAACCCGCTGGCCCGGCAGAGCTTGCCCAAATCGTCGGCCAGCCCATCGCTCACGTCCATCGCGGCCACGACCCCGGCACGGGCCAGAGAAAGGCCGTCGGCGACGGCGGGTTCGGGCCGCCGGTGGCGCTGGCGCAGATAGTCCGCCGCTGCCTCGGAGATGTCTGTTGGGAGCCCGCTGCCTGCTTCCTCAGCCAGCATCAACTGCAAACCGGCCCCGGAACCTCCGAGGTATCCGGTCACCCCCACTTGATCACCCACGCGGGCGGCGCGGCGCAGCATAGGTTCTCCCGAGTGGACCCCGGTTAGGCCCACGGTGATAAACACCACCGGCGAACGCACCATGTCGCCGCCGATTATGGCAACGCCATATTGATTGCAAATCTCCAGCATACCTTGATACAGCAAGTTAATGTCGTCGATTTCCGTGCTGGGAGGCAGACCGAGGGTGACCAGCGCGTAGAGGGGTAGGCCGCCCATGGCGGCGATGTCACTAACGTTGGAGGCGATGGACTTCCAACCCAAGTCCCGCCAAGGGGTGGTAACGCGGGTGAAATGGACCCCTTCAACCACGGTATCGGTGGTGAAAAGTTCGGTGGCCACGCCGGTCTGCCAAGCGGCGGCATCATCGCCGGTGTCCACTGTTAGCCGAAAAGAAAAGGGGGAGGCGTTATCCGGCCCGCTGCGCTGGCGGACCACCATGTCGTTGAGCAAATCAATGACGCCGAACTCGCCCAATTCCTGAATCTGCATGGCCCACGGATTATATCCCGCCGGGCATGGGCGCTCAAGCAGAGGCAACAAAATCCATCGCCCCCAAGACCTTAACCCCCCTCGTCCTGCTCCGCTATAATCCACTCCAACAGGCGCCGGACGGCATCCCAACTCCATTACCTGACGGCGCTGCCTGCGAGGCCCGCATGACCACACCTTCAACCACTATGCTTCCCTACCGCAGACAAGGGGAAATCGACTACGCCAGCCTTGACTTCGATCCCAACGAATCCGCGGAAAAGCCCGACGCAATGGAACAGCATCTTGAACAGGCCGAAGTTTTCGGTCTTCTCAGCGCCCGGTTTACCGGCTTCAATGACCGGCCCAACGTCTTTCTCGACTACGACTCCAACATCTGCTACGACCCGCGCAACCTCAATGTTCGCATCTCCCCAGACGTGCACCTGGCCTTCGGCGTTGACGCCCAGGCCATCCGTCCGCTGAGAGACGCAAGCCCAAGAGCCAATGGCGCGCCGGTAGTGGACGGCAGAGGCTTCCTTCCCCTTTGACTAAACTGGTTTAATCCGGCCCGCTTCCCGGCGGGATGCGAAAGATTATGTTTCCGTCATCGTCATGCGAATGGGAGAGGAAGGCATCGGTCAACCGCTGGATAGCCGCCATCGTTTCCGTGTGCTGAGCGTCCATCTTGTCCGACAGCCGGGCGTAATCCGCGTCCATCTTGTCCGACAGCCGGGCGTAATCCGCGTCCATCTTGTCCGACAGCCGACGGCTTTCCGCCAGCGTCAGCTCTCTGTTGCCAGCCAGACCCTGTTCCAGTTTCCCCAGCTTGTAGTAAAACACGGCGACGAAACCGAGCAGGGCAACGAAAGTAGCCAGGCCGGAGGCAATGAGGGTTGCGGTCGGGGCATCTATCACTGTGTCGTTCTCTTCCGAAATTTGAGCCGTTATAACAGGCCGCGGCTAACCAGCGCGAGGGGGCACGGCGTCGGCCAGCGCGGCCATGCCCCGGCAGGAAACGGTAATAATCCAGTTATAGCCCCTGGCCTAGAAGTCTACCAAGCGCGGCGGAATCGCTGTCCATCATGTAATCTGGGAAACCCCTAACGACCAAGAGCAAGGATAATACGAGGGTACGCTATACTTGCAAGAACCAAAGCAAAGAGATGACAGCTAATGGCCGAAACCGAAGACCTCTATGAAATCCTGCAACTCCACCCCTCCGCCTACTCTGAAGTTATCCAGGCCACCTTCCATCTGCTGGCGCAACTGTTCCATACCAACCGGAACCCGACTCGTGCAGCCGCCATCCGTATGGCAGAGATAAACCGGGCCTACGTGGTGTTGAGCGACCCGGAACAGCGAGCCGCCTACGATCGCTCCCGCAGCCAGGGACGGAGCGAGCAAAGAAATACTACGAGCGTAAGCAGCCCCGTGCCGGACGTAATCCGGGCCAAGTCTTTCCAGTTGGTGAATGATGACGACGAGGTACGGGCTGAACTGGGATTAGACGATGACGGCTCACTCAGTCTAACTATGCGTGACCAGGAAGGCAATGACCGCTGTGTACTTAGGCGACGACGGCTCACCAAGTCTTCTTATGCTCGACCAAAACGGCATTGACCGGTTCAGAGTGGGGTTGTCCCAATTAGACTCGCGAATTCTGGTTATAACAGACCAGCAAGGCTCTGGTCTGTGTTAGATGTGTCATTTATCGGCGACTCACCAAGTCTGACTATGGCAGACCCGCGTTCTGACGGTCTGTTCTACGTATCCTTCATTAACGGCGGCTCTCCGGTGCTGCAGATAGGCGACCAGAATAGCCTGGTCCACATAGACTTGTCCTATAACGGTGCGCCTAGGGTGTTAATGCGGGCCCAAGACGGTACCTTCCAAAGGATCTTGTAGGCTCTGGTAACTGCCTGACCTTCGTCTTGTTGTCGTCTGTCCCAATCATCCCCTCAGCAGATACCCTATCCTTCAACAAAGTCAAGGCAGGCGATGGCGTGCCTGCCTCCTCTCCACTTTACTCCCCCTTTGGCCCGACGCTGGTAACCACCTCGAAGGACAGCAGGTCGGCGGCGGTGCCGATGGGGGGCCGCTGGCCGGTGGACGGCTGGTCAACGGCGCGTACCAGTCCATAGAATTGACCACCGGACCCGACGGCATCCTCAAGGGATACAGCCCAATTCTGGAATTCAGCCTGTGTTGGGACGAGGGCTGGCCCCGGTTCTACGACCCGTTAACCGGCGCCTACCTGGAGAACTGGCGGGAGGAACGGGCCGCCCGCGCCGCCGCCGAGGCCCGCGCCGAGGCCGCCAAAGCCCGTGCCGCTCAAGCCGAGGCCGAACTGCGGCAGTTGCGGGAACAACTCCGGCGCCAGCAAACGGGATAGCTCGCAGTTGACAGGGGGCATGGGCATTCAAAGCAAAGCCGTAACATGAGGCAGTCGACGGTTGACCCGCAGTAACACGAATGGGCAATAATGAGGAATGGTTAGAAAGCCCGGAGGGTAAGGCAAGCGAGACTGGCGGGCTGAGCGCCGGCCCAGGTTATTGCCGAAGTGTTGGAGAAACTCAGGACGCTCCTGTGAAAATTGGTCCCTTGGCAGGGTTGACAGGCCCGATATGCGCGCCTATACTGGTGAAACCGTCAGCTCTGGGGAGCGGCGAAGGCACCTTAACAGTTGAATAGTGGAAGGAAGTAAGGTTTTTTACGCTAGAGAGTTTGATCATGGCTCAGGGTGAACGCTGGCGGCGCGCTTAATGCATGCAAGTCGAGCGTGCCTCGTGGGCTTCGGCCTGCGGGGAAAGCGGCAGACGGCTGAGTAACGCGTGAGTAACCTGCCCTCCGGTGGGGTATAGCCTCGGGAAACTGAGAGTAATCCCGCATACGATCCCGGTGCCTTGGTTCCGGGATGAAAGCCTTTGAGTGCCGGGGGAGGGGCTCGCGTCCTATCAGGTAGTTGGTGGGGTAATGGCCTACCAAGCCGATGACGGGTAGCTGGTCTGAGAGGACGACCAGCCAGAGGGGGACTGAGACACGGCCCCCACTCCTACGGGAGGCAGCAGCAGGGAATTTTGGGCAATGGGCGAAAGCCTGACCCAGCGACGTCGCGTGGGGGATGAAGGCCTTCGGGCTGTAAACCCCTTTTCCAAGGGAATAGGAAGGACGGTACCTTGGGAATAAGCTCCGGCTAA
>CBDCPI010000011.1:0-237500 GCA_965220245.1 Dehalococcoidia bacterium | reverse complement strand
GCATATCCTTTGGACGCTTCGGCTCGCCTCGCCCTTGGGGAGTATAAGAAGCCCTTGGATACTTATTTCGATCCTGATTGCAGAGGCTACTCAGAGCAGTGAGAGAATTGGAGCCGGCAGACGGACGAGTCTTACGAAACTACCGGAGTGCAACAACAATGCCCATTAACGCCAGCAGCACAGCAGCACCAGAGAACTTGCACTCGCCGAAGAAGACCTGCTCAGCACAAGCCTGTACGTCGTCCTTTCAGAGCAACTGTACTTCCATCGAAGACAAAACTGTGGGTAGTGCTTATTAACAGCTCTTTATATTAACCTCTGATGGTTCGAAGAAATATTGGCGCCCTACGCTTACCGCTGGGAACGGACTCTTATAGACTGATTCTGGTCTTCCTACGACGAAGAGGCGGATGTTCTCTACATCCACTTTGAAAAGCGACCGCTATCTTGAAATCAAAACGTTGGGCTCTATGAACGAGAACAAGCTATTGGAGAGAATCACGGTGGACCCGGACATCTTTGGGGGTAAGCCGCTCATTCGCGGTCGGCGTCTGGCGGTAGAGCACGTTTTGGGGATGCTGGCAGCCGGGGATTCTACCGAGACTATACTTAGTGGCTACCCTTGGTTGGAGCCAGAGGATATTCAGGCTTGCCTTCTCTATGCCCGCAAGATCATCGGACGCGAACGGATTGAAACGTTGGCGATTGAGTAACCGTTGCGACTGCTCTTGGATGCCTGCGTTTGGGGAGGAGCAACGGCGGTGCTGGCGGCCCGCCGGACCCCGGGTTTCCCGGGGACCTATATCAAATTAAGAACCAAATTCTTCCTTCCGCTATTCAGCCTTTAAGGGGCACAAAGAAAGGCCGGACTCGATGAGTCCGGCCTTTTTTCTTTGCCGGGAGATTGTCGGTATAATGCTGTGGCACATCATTGATTCGGCACTTTTGCTGTTCTAATCCTGATACCGTTTCAATCTCTGTGACAATTCCCTATAGACCTTACTAGTACAATTGTTCTAAGTGCGGGTTTGGCTACGCACTCATTCAAGGACATAAGATGCCTTCTACAATTGAGTGGACCGACGAGACTTGGAACCCGTTGACAGGGTGTAGCCGCATCTCGCCCGGCTGCGATAACTGTTACATGTTCGCCCTCTATCCCCGCTTGAAGGCTATGGGAGTCCCAGGGTACGAAACGGAACCTGACGACATTCACCTCTTGCCGGACCGTTTAAGGGTCCCATTGACTTGGAAGAAACCTCGGCGCGCGTTCGTGAACAGCATGGCCGACCTGTTCCACCCACGGGTCCCCTTCAGCTTTGTGTCCGAGGTGTTCGCAACGATGCAGGAAGCCATATCCAACGGTGGGCATGTCTTCCAAATTCTGACTAAAAGGCCAGGAAGGGCGGCAGCCTGGTGGCAGCAGTGCGCCAGCGATTTCCAAGATAGTTGGCCAGCAAACGTCTGGATCGGCACCTCTGTGGAGTCCCAGAAATACGCCCCTAGGCTAACTGTGTTAGCCCGTATCCCGGCACCTGTCCGTTTCGTGTCCGCGGAGCCGTTGCTGGAGCGCACAGACCTGACCATGTGGCTGAACGATGGTTCGGTGAACTGGGTCATAGTCGGTGGGGAGAGTGGGCATCACGCGCGGCCGATGGACTTGGACTGGGTTCGGGACTTGCGAGACCAGTCCGTTGCGGCCAACGTGGCCTTCTTTCTCAAGCAGCTAGTATTACAACGACGGTTCAAGGAGGGACGTGTGGGGAGGCACGAAGGGCGGCTCGACGCTTGGCATGGGAGTGTCTGGCCCGCTCGTTGCATTCTTGCGTCTCCTCCAGCCACCGCAGCAGTTCAGCCGGCCCGAACCGTTCCCGGGGCAGCATCTCCCGCACCACCCGGTAGACCTGCGGTCTCGTGATCCGGGGCATCTTTTCCCCCCCAAGCCTGTTGCAGGCTCAGGAGAAACGCTCCGCCCAGCAGGCACAGGGCGACGTGATGATGCCATCCCGCCCAGGTGCGGGTCTCGTACTCGTCCAGCCCCACGTTGCTCTTTTCCGTCTCGAACTCCGTTTCTATGCGCCACCGGGAGCCACCCACGTATGCCAGGGTCTCCAGGGGAGTATCCTCCGGATCGTTGGACAGGTAGTAGCGGGGCTCGCTGCCGTCCAGGTTCCGGCGGTAAATGGCCCAGTGGATTTCGCCAGGCTTCCGCCTGCTGGTTGGACGCACCCTCTGAGCGCTGAACGGGTAGCTGCGGGGACCCTGGCTTCCCTCGGCCACCGTAATCTCACGCCAGGCCTCCTCCGGCAATTCATCGCTGCGCTGCTCCATGGTCCGGCGCTGACCGTCTCGCAACTTGGGTTTGCGGGGACGCCCGAATCCCTGATGCTCCGGCCTGGTCCAGGCTGGCTCCAGCGGCCAGACCGTGGTGCCGCCGGGAACGTCCAGCACGTAGCGCATCCCCAGCGCCGCCAGTCCCTCACGGAAGGACGGCGACATCCCGAAGGCGTCGTCCCCCGCAACCCATCCGGCCCTCAGATGTCCCCGCTCCAAGGCCCGCTCCACCATCTTCAGCGCCAATTGGGTCTTCGACTGGTAGCCCTGCCTCTCCTCCGGAACCCCCGCCGCCTCACACCGGTCTTGGTCCGAGGTCCAGCTCTCCGGCAGATAAAGCCGTTTGTCCACCAGGGCCCGTCCCAGCGGGCTGACGTAGGCGAGGAACATTCCGGCCTGGCAGCTGGCCACCTTGCCCAGCCTCCCGCAATACTGACGGGCCACTCCCACGGACTTCCTGCCCTGCTTCGGGAAGTCGCTGCCGTCCAGCACCCACACCGCATCCGGATGTCCCAGCCGGGGTCCCAAGTACTCTTGAAGGCGTCCTATGACTGTGTCGTCATCCCAGGGGGATTCAGCGAGAAACCGCTGCATCACCCTGGCTGACGCCGGAACCGTCTCCGACAGATTCTCGGCGTTGCGCCGCTCCCCGGACTGTACCAGGAGAGCCTGGAGGTAATGGCGGCTGTGGTCCCGCGCTTCCCTGCGGCCAAACAGCGGAGCGAAGTAAGCGTGAAAATCCTGAAAGGTCCCGTACACCTGCTCGAAAACCGCAGCATCCACTTCCCTGCCTCACTTGCCCAAGCCTTCCCCAACTACCCCGTCATCCTAGCATCCCAACCGTCGTTGTAATACTAGTGGGCGTTCGTAAGAAGTGGGGTGGCGAAGCGGCAGTCATTGACGGAAGAACTTGGCAACAGATGCCCGCAGCATTGGAGTGATCTGTGGCCGGAACGTCATTTGGAGGGCCTTGGAGCCTCGATAAGCTGGAAATACTCAGGCGTTATCTCGACGCCTACACCACAGCGTTGAAGAACAGACCCTTTCGTCTGATTTACGTCGACGCCTTCGCGGGTGAGGGATCATTCCACCTGAACTCTGACTTTTATCAAGACGATTACAGTGACTTCAGGGCGATGCATGACGGGTCAGCCCAAATTGCCTTGGATGTAAATGATAAGCCCTTCGACAAGCTTGTATTCTGCGAGATTGACCCACAACGTTACCAAGCCTTGACCGAGTTGCGCCGTAGATTTTCTGACCGGGACATAGACATCCGCAACGAAGACGCCAACAGAATGCTCCCTGAATTCTGCGCCAGTCTCCAACCTCTCGACAGGGCGGTGGTATTTCTCGACCCTTTTGCCACTGAGGTTTCCTGGTCTACTATTGTGACCATAGCCGAGACAAAAAAAGATCGACTGCTGGATCCTATTTCCCGTCGGAGCTATCGCACGGATGATGCCCAGGGATGATCAGCCATCAAATGCTTTGGCAGTCCAATTGGACAGGATATTCGGTTCGAGGGAGCATTGGAGTGACTTCTATCGGCCATCCCCTCAACTGTCTCTCTTTGAATCTACTCAGCGTCAAGAAAGGATCAGTGGAAGTGGTCGGATTGCCGACAGATATCATGAACGACTTGGAGAGGTATTCTTCAGAGTTGCGCCAACCCGAAGAACCTTTGTAAATTCGAGGAACACTCCCATGTTCGAGTTGTTCTTCGGGGCCAGCAACCCCATAGGAGCCGCTCCTGCGATAAGGATCGCAGACCATATCCTGAGTCACTGGTAGAACCCATCCGGTATATCCCGTACCCCGATGCTGTTATAGCTGCGCCAGGGTTCACCTCGGCTAGACCAGACTGGAGACGAGATGACTAATCTCGAGTCAGAATTCCATCAAGCGATGTTCAACATTTACTACACTGCTTCAAGAGACCTTGCCTATACTCCTTATATCTTCTATAAGATGGTAGCGCAGCATGGCGGAGTGGAAACCGCCCGTCGTCTGCTCAGCACTGAAGATGTTCAATATGGGTTCGATCAACTTTGGGAACATGGCCGCCTGGATCTGACCGTTGAATATCACGTGCTCCAACCCTGCTTCAAGGAATTGTTCGATGAGAACACTCAAAACGAAGCAGCCAGGCGCCTGAAAGACTTGGGTTACTTTGTGGATGAAGACGGAAATCTTAGTGAGTTCAGCAGTGTCTGACGTTGTACTTTCACCGACGAGCGTACCCATCCGCCGGCGAAGAGAGGAATGTCCTCTACATCCATTTTGCCAAGCCAAGCTGCGCCACGAACAGCGAACTCACCGACGACGACATCATCTTGCGCTATGACGGCGAAGAAGTCGTTGGAATCACTATTCTGCACGCCAGCCAACGTTGAAGGGCCAACTCGTCCTATAATTTCGCCCATTTCTGCCTTCCGTTGAAGGAGATGAGAATGGATAAGCAGCAAGCCTACGAAGAAATCCGCCACTGCCTGCGCGAGTGGGAGCAGGAGTTGGAGTATGTTGACGAGGTCCACACGAAATTTGGAATAGCGGGAACGGCGGGGCCTGACGAGAGAAGTCTACAACCGGGCCAGCACATTGGCACAAAAGGAGTAGAAGAAATCCGCAAGGCGGAAACCCGCGCGCTACGCAAGTGGGAGGAGCTTCAAGAGGCCGTTGACCGCTGGAACGGTATGGTGCTGAAATGCCGGCCCTCCTTGCAGGAAGTCCTGAAAGTCCTCCGGGAGGAGCTGCCGGGCCTGCAGGCAGAGTATGCCGTCGCCAGCCTGGCGGTAATCGGGCCCTATGCCAAGGGGGACGATTACGAGGCTAGCCGGCTCGACCTTATGGTCGCCTTCAAGCATCCGCTCGGTCTCAAGTTCTTTGGCCTGGAACACCATCTGAGCGACTTACTGGGTGTGAAGGTTCACCTAGTAACAAAGTCTGTTATAGAAGAGAGATACCCCCAAAGCATACTGGTCGAATCAGTACCGGTGTGACCACGTCCCGCTCGGATTCCCTTTACATACACGACATCGAAACCGCCGTTCGAGAGTGCCTCGGATTTGCGGCTGGAATGAGCTATAGAGACTTCAGCGGTGACGGAAAAACGCGAGCCGCAGTAATGTGGCAAATATGCGTTATGGGCGAAGCGGCCAATCAGGTTTCCGTAAGCCTCCGGCAACAGGCGTCTGAAATCCCGTGGCGCTCTATGATCGACATTAGAAACAAGCTGATTCACGATTATTACGAAATCCAGAACGAAGAAGTGTGGCGCGTGGTACAAGAAGAACTGCCGCCGCTTATCAGCTCTATCAGGCGGTTGGTGGAAGATTAAGAATTGCAGTGCGAGAGCAAGAAGTCGGCAAGTTTGGCCCTGAAAATCTGAGTGACTACTTAAGCCTGCTGGCCGCAGCACGACATTCTCCCAAGGGCCGTTTGTGCTCTTCTTACGACGAAGAAGGAGATGTACTATATATCGACTTTGAAAAGCGGCCGCTATCTTGAAATCAAAACGTTGGGTTCTATGAACGAGAACAAGTTATTGCAGAGAATCACGGTGGACCCAGCCATCTTGGGGGTAAGCCGCTCATTCGCGGCCGGTGTCTGGCGGTAGAGCACGTGCTGGGAATGCTGGCAGCCGGGGATTCTCCCGAGACCATACTTAGTGGCTACCCATGGTTGGAGCCGGAGGATATTCAGGCTTGCCTTCTCTATGCCCGCAAGATCATCGGACTCGAACGGATTGAAACGTTGGCAATTGAGTAACCGTTGCGACTGCTCCTGGATGCCTGCGTTTGGGGAGGAGCAACAACAAGGGGCCTTGGTCACTGCCGAACCCGATAGAGTCAGAATTCGCGTGTAATCCCCAATGCCCACTCCTCCCTCCACCTTGTCTCTCCCCTTAGCTATGCAGATAAAAGCCTCAGGTGCGCTTGGGTCGGAAGGAAGCCTCTATGACAAGGCGTCCTGAAAATTCTGCCAATCGATTCCAAGCTGCCGAACGGCGGCGCGCACAGTTCCTAACCTAAGATCGCGCCCGCCCCAGTCTGGAATCACGGTACTTCTTCGGTTGGCCGGGTTGAACCACTTTCGATGACTGCCGCCGCCCCTACGCGGCAATTCCTGGCAACCAATCGCCGCCAATCTGTCAGCGGCGTCCCTATATTTCAAGGGGCAGCTATCACCGTCTCCAGCCAAACCGGGCTGTTGGCATCGGCGATTTGCGCGTTCCGAGGAAATGGATTGCCCAGGTCCTCATAAGCCTCGATTACGGCCAACAGCGCATCCTTGACGTTTACCAATGCGTCGTCGAGCGTATCCCCCTCGGTCACCAGTTCCGGCAGCAGAGGGGAGGTTACGGTATACCCGCCTTCAGGTTGTGGCTCAAGAACTAGAGGAACTTTGTACAACATACGTGGCCTCCTTGCGCCTTCGGGCACAGCTACCGTTACCATATTAACAGGAGACCCACTGCCTATTGCGGGTCTGCCGCAAAGTCCACCCTTTAAGGAATTAGGGGCCCTTGAAGTTCGCCTTTGGCCTTTCAATCTCCTCGCCCGTTTCCTTATCGAAGAATTTCCAATCCGGGCCGGGCACTACCGGGAGTTCCAACTCTACTGTGCCAACCACGACGTGCTCGGTGTATGAATATGCCAAATCATAAGGGTCCCAATCGTCTCCATCTCTCAGCACTGTCTCCAGGGTCTGCTTGACGACAGAAAATGCCGCGATCGCCTCGTCCTCATCTATCCAATAGCTCGGGAACATCGGCGTGATGGCCGTGTATCCGTGTGCGGCTTGGTCGCGGAGCAACACCACGGTTGCCTTTTGCTCCACGGGCGCCTGCTTTGCCTCGGACGAGTTTGACTCGCTGCTAGAATCGCCTGCACTCCGGTCAGGAGCAGCAGTAACCGTTATGGTTCCAACCGCAACATGGTCGGCGTAAACGCGATTAAGGTTGTAGTAGTCCGAACCGTCGAGATCGTACAGGCTAAGTTCCAGACATTCTTTGGCCATAGCGAAAGCGTGCTCCACACTGTCGCCCATAGTGGCCAAGTTCGGGATTGTCGGAATTATCACACTGTAACCGCCAACCTCATCGTCGTGGAACAGGACGACGGTCACCTTTTTTTTGACCATTACAGATACTCCGCCGCCGCCCGGTGAAATTCGCTGGAAGTAAGCCCCGCCTGCCGGATTATCTTGCTAAGCGTGGAAGGGGGAACTTCGGGCCTCGACACTGCCACCGTTACCGGATTCTGTCCATCCGGCAGTTGCAGTCTAACATGGCTGCTACGCTGCCTGATCTGCACCCATCCTAAACTAAAGCCAAGGTGAAATGTGCATATCGCTAGACCGCACTGTCGGTGGCCACCCGTGTGGGGCCTAAAGGTGGTATGAGGTGCCGTGGAGTCCTCTCGGTCGTCTTCAAGACCCCCGAAATGCACATCCCACCTTGGCTTTGGTTTAGGCATTCCAGCACACGAATAACCTCCCGTGGCCGATACCTTCGCGGCATCCTCTACGCCGCTGCCGCCATCGTCCTCCCGGCGTTCACCTCGGCCACAAACCCGGCCACCAGCTCGGCAAACCGCTGCGGCACTTCCACGTTGGGGGAGTGGCCGATGGCGTGGAACAGGTGCAAATGCCGCGACGCTTCCGGCAGGGCCAAGTATTCGGCCAGAATGTTGTCCACGCCGACCGTAACGTCCCGGTCGCCGCCCACCACCAGGGTCGGGACGGTTATCTCGGTGAGCCGTCCGCGCAGCCGTAAAGCCGACATGGAACGGCGCCCGCCGATGGCCCGCTCTACCGGGTTGCGTTTGATGATGCTGATAACCTCTTCCTTAAAGTCTTCGGTCACGTGGGGCGCGTTGAACCCCATGTCCCCTTGAGTTAGACCGCCGCTGGCGAAGGACTCCCGCAAGTCGCTTTCCCAGTCGGGGTCCAGGGTCCGGCCGTTGAGCGGCGCGGAATTCAATAGCACCAAGGCTTTCAGCATCTCCTGATGAGCCAAGGCGAACTGGGTCACCGTGGCCCCGCCCATTGAGTGGCCCACCAGCGTGAAGTTGTTCAGCCCCAGGGTCTCCACAGCATGGAACAAGTCCAAGGCGAAGGTCTCAACAGTATAGTCGTTCTCGGAATCCGAGCGTTGAGAGTCGCCCGCACCGCGGTTGTTGAAGGCGACGATGCGGTAGTCCCCGTGGGCCTGAAGCGCCTCAACGGTGTACCGCCAGATCGGGGCGTTGGAGGCGTAGCCATGCACCAACACCACCGTTTCCGGCCCGCTGCCGACTTCGAAGTACTGTAATCGTGCCACTCCGGCTTGCACAAAATTGGACTGCATTTGGGACACCTCCGCGGAAGTTTTGGTTTAGGTCCGGGCTGCGCATTTTTCTTGCGGATACAGGCTGCGCGTTTCTGTTTGTTGAGTTATCCTAACACGAACAGAAACCCTCACCCTAGCCCTCTCCCAGAGGGAGAGGGGGTCTTTTAATTGTCAGCATCGTATTTCAGCCAGTCTAAAATTTCCGCTCACCCTGAGCGTAGCGCAGTGGAGTCGAAGGGCCGTCCACAGCTAACGCGATCCTTCGACTCCACTCCGTTACGCCTGCGGCTTCACTCCGCTTCGCTCAGGATGAGCGGGTGTGTACTTTGCCATCGACTATTAAAAGACTCTCCCAGAGGGAGAGGGGGAAGTTGGAATATGAGCATCCTACTGGAAGGCGTCCGGGTGGTGGACTGGACTCAGGCGCATCACGGGGCCGCCACCGGGTACATGCTAGGCGACCTAGGGGCCGACGTCATCAAGGTCGAGGACCCGGCCGGCGACATCGCCCGGACTTGGCGCAGCATCCTGGGGGTCTCCTTGGAACTGCCGGGCGGCCGCAATATCCTGTTCGAGGGGGCCAACCGTAACAAACGCTCCATTACCCTAGACCTGAAGACGGACCGCGGCAAGGAGATATTCTTGGACCTCCTATCTGACGCCGACGTGTTGCTGACCAACCACCGTCGACCGGTGCGCGAGGCTCTAGGGCTGGACTATCCGTCGCTGGCCGCTAACCATCCACGGCTAATTTATGCGCTGGCTACTGGCTACGGGGAACAGGGCCCCTTCGCCGACGAGCGCTCCTTCGACAACGTGGCCTTCGCTTGGTCGGGGATGATGGACTGCATCGGGGAGGAGGGCAGCCCGCCCCAGTACATGACTCCCGGCGCTTGCGACCAATTGGGCGCTACGCTGCTGGCCCAAGGAGTGCTGGGGGCGCTGTACCACCGGGAGCGCACCGGGGGAAGGACAGCAGGTAGAGGCGTCGCTGTTGGGCTCCATGGTGCATCTCTTGGCCCTCCCCTTCAACATAGCCTTGATGGCGGGCCGGGCGCCCCGTCGGCCGGTACGGAGCCAGGTGTTCAATCCCCTGGTAGGCTGGTACCGGTGCTCCGACGACCGCTGGATTATGTTTTCGATCAACCGGCCTCAGGAAGCGTGGTCTGATTTCTGTACGGTGCTGGGGCTGGGAGATGAGGTAAAGCAAGACCCCCGGTTCGACACCACCCGCCACCGGGCGGAAAACTGCGCCGCGTTGATCGAAATCATCGACGAGGCTATCGCCGCCAAGACCTGCGAGGAGTGGCTGTCCCTTTGCCGGAGCAACGGCGTTATCTGCGCCCCGGTTACGCGCGTCCAAGATGTGTCGTCCGATTTACAGATGGCCGCCAACGGTTACATCGTCGATACGGAGCATGAGACCATTGGGCCTATCAAGTCGGTCGGGGCGCCCATCGCTTACAGCAAGGCCAGCGGAAGAATGGACCGCGGCGCGCCGGAACTGGGGCAGCACACCGAGGAGATTTTGCTGGAGCGCGGCTTCACCTGGCAACAGCTAGAAGAACTCCGGACACTGGGTATCATTTGACATTCATCCCTCGTCTTACTATGAAAGTACCCCACCCCGTCTTTCCCGCGCAGGCGGGAATCCAGAAGTCCGCGCAATGGACTCCCGTTTTCGCGGGAGTGACGACATGGGATGGGAGTGACTATAGTGGAGTCACCGCTATTTTCATCTCTCATACGTAGCCTCGGCAAGGCCATGGGCAATTACTATAAGAATTGAAGGTCCAGGAGGCTGCGAGGATGATTTGTTGGTGGCCGGGCTGAGCGTTGTAGAGCGAGCGTAGAGGAGGAACCCATGAGACTGGAAGGAAAGGTTGCGATTGTTACCGGCGGGTCCCACGGTATGGGGGCCGAGGAATGCCGATTATTTGCCCGGGAGGGCGCCAAGGTGGTCGTCGCCGACATCCGGGAGGAAGATGGGCGGCAGGTCGAGTCCGAAATCGCCGAGGCCGGCGGCGAGGCGATGTTCGTGGAGCTTAACGTGGCTGACGAAACGGCCTGGGAGTCCGCGGTACAGCAGGCGGTGGCCCGGTTCGGCAAGCTGGACATTCTGGTGAACAACGCCGGCATCAGCGGCAGTGGCGAGACCGACTTTCGCAGCACCGACGCTTGGGAGCGGCTGATGAACGTCAACGCCCGCGGCGTGTTTCTAGGCATCAAGTATGCGGTGCCGGAAATGCAGAAGGCCGGAGGCGGGTCCATCGTGAACATCTCGTCTATCTCCGGCTTCGTAGGGCAGGAGGCGGTGCACCCCGGCTATAACGCTTCCAAGGGGGCCGTTCGCTTGTTAACCAAGGCCACTGCGGTGCAGCACGCCAAGGACGGCATCCGGGTCAACTCGGTGCATCCCGGCATGATGCCGCCCATGTTAACTTCATTACAACGGAGTGATACCCGCCGGGAAAGGCTGGTCAACGAAGTGCCCATGCAGCGGGAAGGCCAACCCATCGAAGTAGCCAACGCGGTGCTCTTCCTAGCCTCGGACGAGGCCTCCTACATCACCGGCACCGAGCTGATTGTAGACGGGGGGTTCACGGCCAAGTAGCGTGGCCCACCCACAACCCTCTACCCACGGTCAAGACACCCGCAGCAGCAGAGCGGCACTGGTGCGGGTGGTAGCCGTACCCAACGGCGATTATCAGGGTCTTTCAGTTGTCACCCTGAGCGCAGCGAAGGGTCTAAAATCCTGCTCATTTCAACCATTTTGCCGCCGAAAAACTTTAGATTCTTCGTCGCAAGCTCCTCAGAATGACGTCGTAGGGGGTTACCTCACTAATCCAACATGAAAACCGAAGGACCCGACGGCGATTATTGGCGACTGGCCGAACGGCGACTACAATAAGAAAGAGTCACCCCTTAAAGAAGAGTCACACCCTAAAGGCGCTGAGGCATACGGCATAAATCGGCCGTTAGTGAGCAAAACACAATGAGTGCTCAGATGGAAAGAGACAGCATAATACTGCTGAGATTCCTAGCGGAGTATGCCCTTCCCGCCTATGCCAATCCGGAAGAAGATGCTCATCGCGGACATCACTTATTGTCGGATGGACACCTAAAGGCAACGTTGCCGTCCCAGAGAGCGCTTGATGCCGCCGTATTCCTGGAAAACAACGGATATGCCAATGTAAATCAGTTTTACGGCGGGAAGTTCAATGTCTGGTTAACACCATTTGGCCAATACCAATATAGACAGTTGATGACAACATCCGGCGAGCCCGGTAATTCTCAGTCACCGGCTCCAACCGGCCCCGGGATTCCCAGACTGCCGACACCTATCGGTTCGCCTTATGGATTTACGGACCAGGATTGGGAATACATCGACACCAGAAGACAGGCGCAGGACTCTCTTCGAGTAGTATTCGGTTACCAGTTCAGTTCGGAGCATTATGATTCAGTGCGCCTTGTGGTAAACGTGGAGAACGAATTCGGAGGCGCGGTTGAACAATACAATTCTATGCCAGGCCACGAGAAGATTTCCCTGGATTTCAAAGAGCTTCGCGCCGGCTACGGCGAGCATGTTTTCAATCAAATCGTGCGAGATATCGTTTCGTCCAACATCGCGGTTTTTGAAACTTCAGACCTCAACCCGAACGTGATGATCGAAATGGGGGTGGCCCTCACTTGGGGGGTACGGGTACTGCCGATAAGGGCGGAGGAGCGCCCTCTCCCGCCCTCGGATATTTCAGGACAAACCTGGGCCACTTACCAGGACAGCGGGCAAGCGTTCTCCGACTCGAATTTCAGGAGGAACCTGGTGTCCATGATTACTCACGCCATTCGCAAAGGACGGGCCGGGTAGCCATTACTTCCCAGCCGAATGCCTACCGGACGGGCTCCACCATTTCAAACACTCACGACGAACGGCGCACTTCAACTAACCTCCCTCCAGCACTCAATGATTAGCTTGTTTGCACCTGTCTTGAACTGAAAAACATCTCTAAACTAAAGAGGCAGAGAATGGGTTTTCGGGTGCTTTACCACTTGAATACCAGCAACCTTAAGAGCATTCCAGAGGAGGCGCGGTGGGCCGAGTTGATGGGCTACGATGGCCTCTGCACCGAGGAGACGGGGCACGACCCATTGTTTCCCCTAGTCTTGGCCGCCACTACCACCGAGCGGGTGACGTTGGAACCCCGGGTGGCCATTGCCTTTCCCCGGTCGCCGATGGTCTTCGCCTACGCCGCCATGGACCTGCAAAGGCTTTCTGGCGGACGGTTCCGGTTGGGCTTGGGGACCCAGGTAAAGGGCCACATCCAACGCCGCTTTTCCACCGAGTGGACCGCGCCGGGGCCGCGACTCCGGGAGTACATACAGTCCCTCCACGCCATTTGGAAGGCCTGGCAGACCGGCGAGCGGCTGGCCTTCCACGGCGACCACTACAACTTTTCGTTGATGACGCCCTTCTTCAGCCCCGGCCCCTCCGACCAACCCCCACCGCCGGTGTTCATCAGCGCGGTCAACCGCTACAATGCCAGAGTGGCCGGCGAGGTGTGCGACGGCGTGTCGCTGCACCCGCTGTGCTCTCCCAAATACCTGAAGCAGCGGATATCGCCCAGCATCGCCGACGGGGCCGCCCGAGCCGGGCGGGATCCGAAGCAAGTCAACCTGTCGGGCTCTGGCTTCATTATCACCGGGCCTACCTAGGCGACCATCGACGCGAAGAAGCAAGCGGTAAAACGGCAAATCGCCTTCTATTCCTCCACCCGCACGTACACCCCGGTGCTGGAGGTACATGGCTTCGAAGAGGTGGCGATGCGGCTCCACGAGATGTCCCTCAAGGGCCAGTGGGACGAGATGACCGGCCTGATTACCGACGAAATCTTCGACGCCTTTGCCATAGCCGCCGGCTACGACGAGGTGGCCGCCGCCGTGAAAGAGCGCTACGACGGACTGCTGGACGAAGTGGTCTTTGGCTTCGAGACCAAAGGGCCGGACGATGAAGGCCAGCTAAAGAAAATCATCCAAGAGTTGCAGGAGTAATCCAGGCTATCCGTGCCGAAATCCCTCGAACAAGTCCGAACCCAATTGGCATTAGGGGAATTCGATTTCTCTCGACACGCGCTTCGGCGTGTGGTGGAACGCAATATCTCAGAACCGGAGATTCGACAGGCCGGACCCGAGGCGTTGGCAATCGAGACCTATCCCGATGACAAGTATTCCCCCAGCTTGTTACTACTTGGGTTCACCGAAGAGCGGATTCCTCTTCATATCCAAGTCTCATTAGCCGATACCCCATTGGTAAGAATTGTTACCATATACGAACCTGACCCTAACGAGTGGATAGACTATTCTATCCAGAGATAAACATGTGGACGTGCGCTGCCTGTGGTTGTTCGGAGAGCCGGGATGAACTGGTAAGCGAAATCTTCCGGGTTAGCGGCGAGTACGTTTTGGTTGACTGCATTCCGGCCACCGTATGCTCACGTTGCGGCGAACAATCGTTCAGCCGCGAGACCACGGAAAGAGTACGGAAAATCGTGCACGAGCCGACGCAACCCACGCGGTCCATTACCATCAACGTTTTCGAGTTTGTCTAACCAGACCCGTCTCTCTAGTCAACCCCTGCCGCCGGATTTCATCATCGCCATCAACTCCAATAGCCGCACGGGTCAACGGGTCACTGTTGGCCAAGAGCCAAGAGGCGCTCGGTGGCTTCTTTCCAGGTCGTCAATGCCGGGTTCGACGTTTTCCATCGGATGAATCCCGATTCCTGGCGGACGCTGATTTCGTCGAAGGCGGCCATCGCCTCCCGGTGGGCGCTGGATTTCACGAAGTCGCTAACGGCTTGCTCGCTTTCCCAGACCGACAGCGTGTAAAAACGCAGCCTCAGAAAGTCGGCCGATACCCAGTAGTCCTCCAAGCCGTGCACGTCCTTCAATTGGCGCTTGATGCCGCCGTTCAGTCGAAAAAACCGGCGAAGTTTCCACAAATTCTTCAGTTTTAGACTTGTGGCTACCACTGTGAGCTCATTGCCACCCATGCTAACTCCTATCCTTGCGACATGGGTTGCCGACTAGCATCCGGATGGCAACTAAAGGCAGAGTTAGACATTCTCCTGCTCCGGCCGTTTCAACAGCGTGTCCACCAGATTGGCTAACTCGCTGACCCGCTCCAACACGAACGAGCGGTCCATCGTCGGGTCCGGCACAGCCTCGTAGATATACTTAACGGCGTAGGGCGTCAACCGGCTAAAGTCTGCATAATTCCCCGCCTCGGCAACCCCGGAGTTGGTCAGGGTGGTTATCAAGTCGCTGATGCTGGGGGAGCGCTCGTAACGCTGCCCGGCCAGGCTGACCCAAGCCTTCAGGGCCAGTTCCACCGCCCGCTGGGCGTGAAAGCCATAATTCTCCTCGTCGGCTTCCGGGTCCATCAGCGCCCGCATTCCTCTGACCTGTCGGCGGCATAACGTCATCAACTGTCTGGCGTTGTCCAATTCCGACACTATTTCTTCTCCGGGATGGTCTTGGTGGACCCCGTACAATATCCGGCCTTCACGCCAGGCACGGCCCGCGACGTGGTTGATGGAACGCTTTTTGGCGCGGTATTCCGCTTCCGTCCAGACGATAATGTCAATATGGCGAAACCGTCCGTCGGAGACGGAGCCAACCAACGCGGCGGCAGCCTGTTTAACGTCGCGGCGCTGCTGGGGCTCCAGGGTATCGGCAGCGAGTATGACGGCCAGGTCAACGTCGCTCCATTCATGGTGGTCGCCCCGGGCGCGGGAGCCGAACAGAATGACGCAGCGGGCCGACAGCGCCTCGCCAATGGCGTTGGCCACGGCTTGGATTACGGCAGCGTCTGTGTCCGCCGGGGACAGTGGAACTTGCCGGGCCGGATCGGTCATAGGTCCGATGTACGCTCTACTTGCCCCTCGTCGCCCAACGGTCCGCTTCGACTGCGGTGAGGAAATCCGATACCGTGCGGTTGAACAGGTCCGGCTCCTCCAGGTTGATGGCGTGGCCGCTCTGGGGAAACACTGACAGTCCGGACTGGGGGATGGCCCGCTTCATGAACACCGCCGGCTCGATACAGGGCTCGTCCTCGTCCCCGATCATGATTAGCGTTGGGACCGGCAACGACCGCAACTGGTCCTCCAGAGCGAACACGGTGGGACGGTTCATCACAAACCCCTGGTAGGTCAAGGCCGAACCGACGGGGTGATGGGCCGCCAGCAGCCGCATAAACTCCTCGAACCCCTGGGGGTCTTTGCGGCGGAGTTGTACCCTTATATCGGTCGTGCCGTAGTCCTTGGCCACCGCTTCCATACCTTCCGAAAGCAAACGCTCGGCCATGGCTTGACCATTGGCCAGAAACCTTTCCCGGTCGGTGCTTCCCGATCCGGCCGAGGCGACGATCAAGGACTTGGCCATCTCGGGGTGAGCAATACCAAAATTCAAGGTAACGCTCCCTCCCATGGACAGCCCCCCAATATGGGCTTGGCCGATGCCCAAGTGCCGGAGCAAAAGGTATAGGTCGTTGACCAGGATGTCTTGGGAATAGGCCTCCGGGTCGGTAGGCACGTCCGAAGGAGGCCAGCCACGAGCCGCGTAGGTAATGACCTGGTAGCGGCGGGTGAAGTACCGGACCTGAGTCTCCCAGCTTTCGTAGGACCCTCCGAACTCATGACACCACACCAAGGGAAAACCCTGGCCGTTAACCTCGTAATATAGCTCGACCCCGTTGGCAGAAAACTTGGGCATCTCTTCCCTCCCGTCATTCGTCATCCCCGATATTAGATTCGCCCGGCTGGCTAGTCAATTGGAAGTCAATTCGGCCCCTTGATTGTAACTGTTCAGACTGGCTAAATCAGGGGTAGACTAAAAGCATGGACCGGGAAGTGAATTTAGGCGGGGTCTCCCATGAGGAGTTGATTCAGTTGGTTAGTCAACTCCTCGACCATGTTGAGGCTCTGGAAGCACGAATCTCCGAGTTGGAAGGCCGGCAAAAGCCTCCAACGGAGGGCGGGAAGGAGCGGAAGCCGCCCTCCTGGGTCAAGGCCAACCGGACGGACCGTCCCAAGAAGGAACGCAAGCAGCGCGCCCACGGCTTTGCCCGGCGGCGGGAGGAGCCCACCCACCGGGTGGAGCACGCCACGGCCAGTTGTCCGGACTGCGGGACACTGCTGCTGGGCGGGAGGGTGCGCCGACGCCGCCAGATTATAACCATACCCCGGGTGCGGGCACGGGTGACTGAGCATGTGGTGTTGGAGTGCACTTGCCGGAAGTGCGGGCAGCGGTGGTCTCCCGATCCGGATTGGAGCGCCCTCGTGGTGGGGCGGCAACGGGTGGGAATCTCAGTCCAGCAGGAAGTATGCGTGCTCCGGGAGGAGTGAGGTGGACCCGGAAAATCGTACAGGTAGCTAAGTGAGAGTCCTGCTCCTAAACTAAGGGCAGCGGTAGCTGTCGGGAGGGAGTGGGAAATGTCGAAAGAACGCAGAAAGCACAGCCCGGCCTTCAAGACCAAGGTGGCTCTGGAGGCGGTGAAGGGCGAGGAGACGTTGGCACAATCGTTCATATTCACCCAGAGGGACAAGCCTTTGTCGTGGAGTTCATGGCCCTCGATGGTGACACGGCGGCTATTGCTACAGTCCTGCCATCGCAGGCCCGTCCAGTATCCAGCAGGGACATTACCCACGCCCGCACAATGGAAATTACTGTTTGAGTTCGATGCTCCACTTGCCATGCGTCATCGACAATACCGACGATCAGTCAGTGCCGTATACTGACTGATTTCATCATCAGCAAGCCTACTGATGCCGGTATCCAGTCCCGCTAGCTGTAAGCACTTGGCAGTCCAAAGAATGAACCATGCAATTCCGCATAGCCGACACATTCACTTCCAGCCTGGCCGTCTGCCCAACGAGCAGCAGAAGGCGGCCAAAACTACCGCCTTTGACTTGCAACTCAATCCTGCCCGGCCGGGCCATAGCTTGCACCGGGTCACCGGCGCGAAAGACCCCAATTTTTGGTCGGTCCGCGTTAACCTGGATTTCCGAATCATCGTCCACCGAGGGGGCGACGGCATGACTCTGTGCTACGTCGGCCACCACGATGAAGCCTATAAGTGGGCCGAACGCAGGAAGCTAGAGACCCACCCAACCACCGGCGCTGCCCAACTGGTGGAGCTTCGGGAAGTCACCCAAGAGATCGCAATTCCGGTTTATGTGGGAACTGAGGTACAGCCGGCACCAAAACCCTCGCTCTTCGCCCATATCCCGGACGACCTACTGCTGGGCTACGGCGTACCGGTGGAATGGCTGGAGGGCGTCAGAGCCGCCAGCGAGGACAGCGTATTGGACCTGGCCGACCATTTGCCAGCGGAGGCGGCGGAGGCGCTGCTGGAACTGGCCGTCGGCAAGACACCGCAGCCGGCACTACCCGCCCCTTACGGGACCGATCCCTTCGCCCATCCCGACGCGCTGCGCCGTTTCCGCGTGATGCGGAACGTCGAAGAACTGGAAGAGGCGCTGGAATACCCTTGGAAGAAATGGACGATCTTCCTCCATCCGGCCCAGTTGAGCCTCGTCGAGCGAAACTACAACGGTCCAGCCCGGGTTTCCGGCTCCGCAGGCACAGGCAAGACCGTCGTTGCTCTGCACCGGGCCGCATTCTTGGCCCAGTCCAACCCGGACGCCCGCGTTCTGCTCACCACCTTTTCCGACGCGCTGGCGAATCTGTTGAGGACCAAGCTGCAACTGCTTGTCCATCAAAAAGTGCAGCCGGACGGAAGAATCGTGGTGGACTCGCTGGATGCCGTTGGCCTCAGCCTTTACGAAGCCAAGTTTGGTCCGCTGAAATTGCCCGGACAGGAGACCATTGGCACCCTTGTCAAAGACGCCGCCGGCAAGGAAGGGACCAATTTCTCCCTGCCCTTCCTCCTGACGGAGTGGGAGCGAGTTGTGGACGCCTGGCAGTTGGACACTTGGGACGACTATCGTGACGTAACGCGCATAGGCCGCTACCGCAGATTGTCCGAAGCACAGCGGAAAGCCGTGTGGCCGGTATTCGAGCGAGTCAGGTCAGGTTTGCGAGAGCAGGGGCTATCGACCAAGGCGGAAATGTTCGGGCGGTTGACCTGGGAAGTTGAACGGCTGGAACATCCGCCTTTTGACCACGTTGTCGTCGACGAGGCCCAGGATGTGAGCGTCGCGCAGTTGAGGTTCTTGGCGGCTGTAGCCGGAGGCAGAGTTAACGGACTTTTCTTCGCCGGCGACTTAGGTCAACGCATATTCCAGCAACCCTTCTCCTGGAAGGAACTTGGCGTTGACATTCGTGGCCGTTCTCAAACCCTGCGGATAAACTACCGCACCTCGCACCAGATCAGGACACAGGCAGACCGCCTCCTGGACCCGGAAATCTCCGACGTTGACGGCAACCTGGAAGAACGGAAAGGCACGGTCTCGGTGTTCAACGGGCCACAGCCTACTGTTCAAGTCCTCGAAGACGAAGAGGCGGAATCCTTCGCAGTGAGCGAGTGGCTGGCTGCTAGAATTTCTGATGGCTTGCAACCTGGCGAAATTAGCGTATTTGTTCGCTCAATGGACCAGCTAGAGCGGGCTGCGGGCAGCGGTTAAGCGAAGCGGGGTACCTTATGCCGTCCTTGACGAAGAGGTGGATGCGGAAGAAGGCTGTTTGGCGGTCGGCACCATGCATCTGGCTAAGGGTCTGGAGTTTCGCGCCGTGGCGGTAATAGCCTGCGACTCGGAGATTATCCCTCTCCAGTCCAGAGTGGAATCTATTGCGGACGAGGCGGACTTGGAAGAGGTTTACAACACCGAGCGAAACCTGCTCTATGTGGCCTGCACCCGCGCGCGGGACCACCTGTTGGTCACTGGCGTCAAGCCGGTGTCCGAGTTTCTGGACGATTTGCGGGCGTGAGTTAGTTGGGGGAATCGAACCCTTGGGCAACAGCGGGATAGAAGGTGAACTAGGTCATCCGGGTCCGACGACTGATACGAGGGCTTTGAAATATGGGAATAACCTTGGCCGGAGTAAGGACAATGGGCACTCCGTATGCCTGCTACCTCTCCAAGTATACGCGCACTATAGTCTACGAAATCCCTGGCCTTATCGTCCGACAGGCTGACCATATTGCTCCTTCCAGTATCAGCGAAACGTTGGATTTCCGAGCTTCCATCGTCACGAACCCGCATGGCTACATCAAAGACGACACTTTCTCGGATCAGTACGAGTTGGACAGGGGCCTTCGGGAAGAGCTAAACAACCTTGTTGACGTGAATGAAGGTAAATCCGAGAAGCGCCCCTATATCGTGATTCAATTCGAGGAAAACATGGGCTCAGATCCAGCAGTTGACGGCCAATGTATCAAGACTACCTTAGTGCTACAGCCGCAGATAGAGAGTGGGTAGAATGGGGAGTAGTCGAGTGATGATGAGGTGAGGGAAGTGGGCCGAGGGCATCGAACGGGTGCATGAGGGCATTGCAGGACGGTTCCGGCGTCCGGAGCCGCGTCGGCGGGCGTTGGACTACCTGCAGGGGCTGCTCAGCCCGGTGGAGCGCAAGAACGGCTGGCAGTTGGCGAAGCAGGCTGGGTACGCCACCCCCGACGGGTTGCAGCATCTGCTGTCCACCTACCGGTGGGATGCCGACCTGGTTCGCGATGACCTGCGAACCTACGTGGTGGAGCATCTGGGCGACGCCGACGGGAGCCCGGAGTGCCGGAGGATGTGGCATTCCAGACCAAGCCACAACTGGCCCGGAGGATGCCGGAAAGGGCGGTGGGATTGGGTGTTCCTTTCAGTTGGGTTACCGGGGACGAGGTCTACGGCAGCGACCGCAACCTGCGGTTGTGGATGGAGCGGGAGGAGATTCCCCACGTGCTGACCATCAAGAGCAACGAGAAGCTATGGGCTTGGACGGAAAAGGGGCCTCTCCAGGTGAGGGCGGACCGGCTGGCGTCGCAGGTTGAGGAATCAGGCTGGGTCTGGCGCAGTGCCGGCGACGGCGCCAAGGGTTCCCGGGTCTATGACTGGGCCAAAGTGGAGATAAGGCCCCTGAGGGATCCGGGCAAAGGCCACTGGCTGCTGGCCCGGCGCAGCATTGCCAAGTCAGGGGAGTTGGCTTACTACGTGTGTTTCGGTCCGGCGGGGACAACACTGGAGGAACTGGTGCGGGTGGCCGGAACCCGGTGGGCCATCGAGGAATGCTTCGAGGAGGCCAAGGGACAGGTGGGGCTGGACCAGTACGGGGTGCGCAGGTGGGATGGCTGGTACCGGCACATCACGCTGGCAATGCTGGCCCACGCCTACTTGGCGGTGGTCAGACATTACGCGTTTACGCAGGGATGGCCTGGAGAAAGAGGGGCTGTATCAACAGGGACCGGATGCTGATTCCATTGACAGTCCCCGACAGTCCCCGAGGTGCGCCGTCTGCTCAGCCGCCTTGTATGGACAGCAAATCACTCCGCTGACTTTGTGCTGTCCTGGCCCTTGTGGAGACGACGACACCAGGCCCGAGCCAGGCAATGTCATTACCGACGGCGGCTATCACTACTGGCATCAGTAGTGCAACTGTAGTACTAAACGGCTTTGTTGCATGAATATTGGCAGCACATGAAATGTCCCAACACCCTTTGAATCGAGCTATGCTACTCGATAGCTATCCGGCATTCCCAAGTGGGTCATCCGATTCAAAGCGGCACACTTTACCTTGGCTTCCACCTTCTGCTGCGGTAACTTCCTGGCCTGAAGATAGGAACCAAAGATGGTCTTGAACCGAAACATGGCAGTCTCGGCCAGGGAACGCCGATGATAGCCCGACTCTTGTTTCCACCGCTTACGTCCTACCTTCCGAATCCTTCTCAGGTTCTCGTCCCGCACCAGGGGCGGGGTGGCACAGTTCCCATGCTGCCAGATACGGGCATCCTTTCGAGGTGGAATTGCTACCCGCCTGACACCTCTGACAGCGCAGCCCTCATATACCTTCCTTTTGTCGTAGGCCCCATCGCCACCCACCTGCTCCACTGACTCGGTGCTCTGGTCCAGAAGTTCGGGCACCGCTCCCGCATCGTCCAGGCTGGCCTCGCTCAGTACCACGGCCTGGATCTCCTGGGTTTCACTGTCCACGCTTAGATGGAGCTTCCTCCAGGTGCGCCGTTTGGTATAGCCATGCTGACGCACCTTCCATTCTCCCTCCCCAAAGACTTTCAACCCGGTGCTGTCCAGTACCAGGTGCAAGGGCCCAGCAGCTTTCCTGAGCAAGGAAACCCCCAGGCGCTTGGCGCGCTTGCAGAGGGTGGTATAGTCCGGCACCGGCAAATCCCACTCCAGCAAGTGAAACACGGACCGGAGAAACCCTTCGGCAGCCCTCAGGGTCAAGTGGAAGACGCTGCGCACCATCAACAGACACTGGATTGCTCCATCGGAATACTGAAACTGCCCACCGCGCTTTCGGGGGCCGTCGGGCTTCCAGGCCCCAATATCCTCTTCGCTGGTCCATAGGGTTATTGAACCCCGCTGGACCAGGCTTTCGTTGTAGTCATGCCAGTTACGTATCCGATACTGGGATTTCCTGGTGGTGGTGCGTTTCTTGGGACGAGCTTTGGAGGCTTGCGGTGTTCGCTTCATGCCTCCAGCTTAACACTACCTCCCATTCATTCAACAAAGCCGTACTAAACTAAAGCCAAGGTGGGATGTACATATGGCCGGTGGTGGGGATCGGTACGAGGGTTACGCGGGAGCCCCTCTGCTCTTGATTGCAGGATGGTCCGGCAGCGGCGCTTGACCTCCTCTTTCCGCCCGGCCAGCCCATCGAAGAAGTTCCCGACCCTCTCCTGAACCAGTTCCTTGGTCCCCAAGCACAGATTTCCGGTGGCCTCCTCTCTCGCCCAGCCCCAGATGGCCTCGTCAGCGTTGAAGTCCGGGCTGTATCCCGGCAGGTTCACCAGCCGCAGGTTCACTCCGGGCTTGCCCAGCCATTCCCGCACCGCGTATCCCCGGTGGGCCGGCGCGTTGTCCCAGATCACGTTCAGCCGACCGCTGTGCCTCTCCCTCAACTGCTCCAGGAAGGCTGCCGACGTTCCTGAGTTGCTGTTCCCCTCCAGTTCCATCCACTCCACCTGGCCGGTCTCCAGGCACACCGCCGAATAGTAGCTGGCCTTCTCTCCGTAGCGCGGGCTAGTCGAGTCCACCAAGGCTGGCTCTCCCCGGAGCACCCATTTGCCCCGCAGTTCGGCGTCCGCACGGAAATGGGCCTCGTCGGCGAAGAATATCTTTTCCCCGGATTCTTGAGATTGGAATGCCAAGGCGGCGTACTCCTCCACGAAGGCCTCCCGTTTCTCCGCATCAGCCTTGAGCAGACGCTTTTTGGGGCGCTTGAACGCGAATCCCAGACGGTGCAGATAGTTCAGGCAAGAACTGCGGCTCAGGCTGATACTGAAGCGCTCCGAGGCAAACAGCCGCACCACCTTCCAGTTCCAGTTGGCCATGACGATGCCCGACTTGGCGGGCAACTCCTGCACCGCGGCACTCAACGCCGCCTGCTGCGCCTCTTCGAGGGCGGGGGGGAACCACCGGACTGCTCGAAGATCAGGGCCGCCGGACCTCCCTCGCTGAAGGCGGTGGCCCATCTGCCGATGGTGTGAGCATCCCGGCTCAGTGCATGGGCGGTGGCCGAGGCGGTCATGTTCCAGCACAGGAGCCACAGAGCGTGCCACCGTTCTCTTTCCCGAGGCGTCGGCGCCAGGTACATCCTGCTGCGCACACCAGCCAAGTCCAACTGCCACCGTTCCAAGTCCGGTCTTATCCCCCTCATACCCATCACCATCCCCACTCAGTCTGTTCCCCGTCCTGACGCTATACCTCCCTGATTCTAGCCAACGTATATGCAGGTTTCACCTTGGCTTTGGTTTAGGACAAGATAACCTGGAAGGGGGCGTTGCTCCTGCCGCCCTCGTTGGTCATCCGGCGGAACTGGGGCCGGTCGGCGATGCGCCCGCTCTCGGCCTCGTCCACGTACTCGCGGGCCACGGAGTAGCCGTTGTTCCTTGCGTAGTCCCTCAGCGCCCGAAGCTGGGCGGCCACGGAGAGGTCCACGTCCTAGCGGTCGCTGGAGACCCGGGCGTATAGGGCCGCCGGGGTTGTAGTGATTCGCTGATTCATTCTGCCCGCCTTTTCCTGTCTACGCTATGACCTGCCGTTCTCGGAGAGCTGACAAGGACAACCACGAGGCCCTGGCGCCTTTCCTCTATCCTCATCGCTCTTCTACCCTTGCCGAGAGAAGATCCAGAGACCAGTCCGAGACGGTCCGGGCCTTGGTATCAACTTCAAGGTTGAACGGCGCAGACACAGAGTACGCCTTATCTCCCAAGAGGGGTATGTCGATTTTCAGATCAGCCACGGCGGTCGCGGTGACCGAGTACCTGTCCTCGCTCTCCCGTTTCGGCACCGAGTAAGTCCAAGAAAGGTTGTCGCGAATCTCGCCGGCGATTACTCCTCCCGCCAGTTGTGTCAGCGAAGGATTCTCGCCGATAATCAACTCCACGGTGGCGTCGGAAACCTGGTCGATGCTCGTGTTTACCCATCCTCTTGCCACTTCGGTAGCAATGTCCTCCCTGCTCTCTCCACCTCCACACCCGACCCATAATCCAACCAGAGCCATTGATGTCAGTAAAAGTGCCGTGATTCTCGTCATTTCCCTTCTTCCCTTGCTATGGATCGTCGGCACTGGCCAACGGGATGACCTGGAGGCGGAAGCCCAGTGCCCGCAGCACCCGGACCACCGTGCCGATCTCGGGGCTGGCCCCGGCCTTCATGGACTTGTACAAACTCTCCCTACCCAGGCCCGTCTCCTCCGCAACCCGCTTCATCCGGTGGGCCCGGGTCATCTGGCCCAGCGTTCCCATCACCCGGTCCAAGTCGCCGTCGGCCAAGGCCGCGTTGAGATTGACGGTCATCTCTTCTCTGCTGGGGTACTGGGCATTTCGCATCGCTGCCGCTCCCGTGGGACCCGCTGTGGGGGGTGTCCTGCTTTGCCTCTCCCCTTTATTGTATTGCTACGGATACTCCAACGCAAGGGGCAACCGTCGCTCAAGAGATGACGGCAGGTTCTTTGACTACTGCAACATGGTCACCAGCGCTCTTACGCCCTGGCCGGTCGCTGCCCTGTACCTCTGGAGTTCTGCGTCTGACAGATGTCCCTGGTAGAAGTGCTTGTGCAGTTGCTCTCCCGCTGCCACATCCGATCTCCACCGCAACCGTTGTGTGCTGCTCTCCAGTTGGTGGCCCACCTGCCGGTATCCCTGATGCCCCTCGCATCTCCAGCCGTTGAGTTCTGCAATGGCGATCAGCCCGTGGGCCAAAGCGCCCCACAATAGTTCGGCGGCAACCAGTGTGTTGCCGCCGCCTTGGAATATCTCATCGGAGTGCTTTCTGAACTCCGTTATGGAGTCCAGATGTTCTTCCGGGGTCACCTGGGCTCCCCTGCCAGTTCGTTGGCCAGCTGGATGGTCCTCTCAGCGAAGAACAGGGCGTCTTCGTTGTACCCCTTCTCGGGGTCGTAGAACAGCCTGTTTCCCACCGAGTTGGGCTGCGCGACGGCGGCTGCGAACGCGCTGCTCAGGTCCTGGCCCTGTTCCGACGCCGATTCGAGCATCCGGTATATGTCCTCGCCCTCCTCGGGCCATGTCCCGGTGGCCAGTGCCGTCACTGCATTTCCGAAGTCGTCCTGGCTCTGGTGCGGCCAGCCCTGCCGGGCCGCTATGGCCGCTATGGAACAGGTTATGGCCTTGCAGAGTTCTTCTGTGGCTTCCCGTTCCCTGCCTTCGTCGAAGTACTCCCTGGCTTTCTGGAAGTGAGATATTCTGGCCGCTTCCGCGGCGTGTTTGACGGCTTGTACCCATATGCCCGTTATCGGGGCAGCCTCCCAACCTCCCCCTGGTTGGTCGTCGGTTCCGGCTCTCATCCGCTTCGCCGCTGCGACCGCTGCCGCGTGTGCCGAATCGGACGCTGCCTGAAATTCGTTGAACAGGTCCGAGACGGGGTAGCGCCCTGCATATTGGACTATCCTGCCCTTGAAGTTGGCAAGCATCGTCTGCTTGTCTCCTTCCTGCATCGGGCCATGCGTTTGTTCCAGTGCGAACTTGGCTGCTTCCAGGATCATTTCCTGGATTTCGTCTCTGATTGCCGTCATGATTGTCGCTCGCTGAGACCTATATCTTTCTCTTATGCTACCCCCGTCGTGGGGGGCAGTCAATTTCGGCTGACAGTTGAGAAAATTGCGAAACTCTTTAGTTGCCGAGGGGCAAGAATAATAACAGCGTGAATAGGATTAGGCGAACAATCATGGTGAATGGAATTCGTCCTGTACTTTGACGGTATTCGTCTCCAATCAGCAGTAGCAAGCCAGCCGGGGAGTTTCGCAATTTTCTCGACAGTTGTGCCTGTGCCTGCCGGCTTGGTCCGCCTCCGCGCCCTTTATCCGGCAACGGATCGTCACTCCTGGGTGCCGGTTTCGGAATCTGCTTGCTCCACGGCCTGACAATCCGTTGGCGGGCCGGACGCGGTTGAGGCAGGACGATCTCCGAGCCCCGCTTCCGCCAGCGGGCCGCGTGGTGTCGCCTCCCGCCGCAGGTGGGCGCGGACGATCATGCGGGCCAGGATGCGCAGCCCTTGCCGCATCGTCTTCCGCCGCTCCGCCGTGTAAACCGGCGGATCACCAACGGCATTGGCGACTCCCCTGCCGGTCCGGATCCTGTGGAGCTTCTCTTTGTTGTCTCGCATCTTGTCCCTCCCCTGGTTGCCGGCGTCAATGACCCGCCGGACCCGTACTCTGCCGTCCAGTGTGGAGGCGTTCAGTCTCGAACCGGAACCTCCTATAGGGTGGTTCATCCCTGCACTACTGAATCATCCATGAACCACCCTATAGGGTTTGGGGCGCCGCGCCCCGGTGGTGATGGCGTAGACGTGTACAGGGATTTGGACTTTGGTCAGGATGGGGCATAAAGGCGGTTTCGTAGCTGAAAACGGCCGATTTCGGGGGGGTTCGGGCCGATTTGGTGAATACTTTTTGGGAAGGGCTGGTTCCACGGCCATGGGGCAAGGCCAGCTACGAAATGTTCCACGTGGAACATGGGGGGTTTCGGGGGTGATGGGGCACGGCCCTATTGGAGATGGGGCATTTGGAACATGGGATAGCGGCGGGCCTGACGGTCCGTCCGGGAGGGCCGGCAGTCACACGTCATCATGTGTCAATCCTGATGTGTCAAGCACGTCATCAGGCCGCAAGGGGTGAAGGGCGTGCGGGTCGCGCGTCCGGCCTGGGGACCGGCCAAGGCGCCGGTTCTGCAACAAAATGCTCCCCCTTTCGTCTCTGGGCGTCTGACAGGGTTGGAGCGCCGGCAATCAGGTTTGTGGGAAGGCCCCCCCACGGGAAGTGTGGGGAACGGAAAGGTGCGTTGCGGTAGTCCTGTCCCAGACGGTCCGGTTGCAGGCGGTCAGGGGGAGTCGGGAGCGGCAGATGGCATACCTCCCGTGACGCTTCACCCAGGTCGGCCAGGGCAAGCCTGCACCGGCACCGCCGCCGAAGCGCCGGACTACAATCGCCCAGGGCCGGTTTCACAGTGGCCGGGCTGTAAGGGAATCTAAACTGCATTGCAGGATGCAATCGGGGTCGTTCCAAACGGGGATCGGGCGGAATTCCGGGTCAGGGAGGGAGATTTAACCAGCCAATTTTTCGCGGCTCGGTGTCAACGCCATTGCAGTGATTGTATTGCAGAAGTTGCACTCTTGGGGTGTGGGTAACGTGTTCCGGAGCTGCCGCGCTGCGAGCGGCCGACGCTGACCCTGGGCCTGTGACAGGGGTGGACGGTGGCAGACGGCGCTGGTCCCGCCACGCCTGACTGCTCTCCGGCGGGTCCAGGCCGGCGGCAGCGCGTTGGCTGGACGGTCGTGAACATCACCGGGTAATGACCTTGAAAGGGGGGGTTAGCAGACCCCCCCTTTCAGGGCCGTGGGATTTGCCGGGTCCGGCGTGGTGTTATGGACGTGTACAGGAATCGGGGACTTTGAGGACGCAAGTTGATGGGACGGGGTTCGTAGCTGAAATGGGGGGAGCAGCCCCATTTCAGCTAAATGACAGCAAGCACTTGGAGTCCAGGGCGAGTTCCGGCGGCTGGGGTGCAGTGGTCCCGTTGCAGGGGTGCACTCTGCACCCCTGAGGAAGCGGGAGCGGCGGACAAGGCCCCTATTGGAAAGGTGCACTTTGCACCGGGGAGGTATGAGCATGGTTGAGCGTGATGCCTTCGCGGCCGGTCAGCGGCGGGACAGACCCCGGCCAGGCGGACGGTGAAGACGGCGGGAGCGCGGACGGCCTCGCGGCGGCGGGGGATGTGCTGGCCGGTGCCGGCGGGAGCTTGATGGCGGGCGATGGGGGAGGCGCAGATGGCGGGGACGAAAGCGTGGCCCATGCCCCTGACGCAGATGACGGCGACGCCCTAGCGGGCCTGGACGATGCCTTCGGCGGCGGGGACAGCGGCGTGGCGGACTTGTACGAGCTGCGTCTGACGGCGTTGCTGCACCAGTTGGTGCGGCGCCGGGGGCACAAGGGCGCGGCCCGGGAGCTGGCCGTGAACCCGCGCACGGTTGCGGCCAGCGTGAAGCAGGGTATGTCCCGGCGGGTGCGGGAGGCCCTGGAGCGGATGCTGGTGGACCGGGACGGCGAGGCCAGGGACCGGCTGGAGGACGAAATGGAGGGGGTGAAGGTCGAGGTTGCGGGGGTCAATGAGCGGGTCGCGGGGCTGGAAAGCGAGCTGCGGGAGGGCCTGCAAGCCCTGGGGGAGCAGCAGGCCCAGGGGATGCGGCGGCTGGAGCGCAGGCTCGCCCAGGCGGAGGCCGGGAAGGGCGGCGGGAGCGGCGCTTCCCCGGCGGCTACCACACGCCCGGCGCCGGGTGCGGGATCACCGTCGCGGCGGCGCTACCCCGAGCTGGTGACCAGGGACCCCGCCGATGACGACGAGGAGGTCTACGGCGACGCCTGGCCCCTGGTTGACGAGTGGCGCGGGCTGTGGGACGGCCACCCGGCCCAGGGCAAGGGCTTGGCGTGGGTGTTAACCCGCCAGCGGATTCTGGAGCTGGAGGTGGCGATGCTGGAGGACCACGGCCTGACCCTGCCGCCGGAGACGGAGCCGCTGCGGGGCCTGGACCGGGGCGCGCAGCTCAACTGGCGCTTGAAGGCGCTCCACGAGTTCAGGAAGCGCCGGGCCAGGCTTGAATTCCTGCGCCGGCTGCGGCGGGTGTTGTCGTTGGGGCAGTGGCGGAAGTAGGCCCCCGGCGCCGTTGGCAGGGGCGATCGAGTGGGTTGGTAAATTCCGGTTAAATCCCATCTAAGTCCCGGCAAGTGATTGGCGCAGCACTGCCCCGAAAGCCTTGCGGCGGGCCTGCCGGGGCCGGATACTGACTGTGTTGTCTGGCTTTTCCAGTGTTTCCACTGCCTAGAAACCTGGGGGCGTGATCCCTGTCCGCCCGGGCCTTACTCCGAAGGATCGAGGCTTCTCTCCCCGGAGTGCCCACGAGGGAATTGCTGCCAATGCGGAGTGAATTATCCTTCGCCAGCAGCCGGTAGTCCTTACCCACGGAAGCGCACGGTGCGTTTCACCAGGTATCCTAACCCAAGGCGCGGAACCCTTACCCCACGGGCTGAAACACGGAGGTGGCACCTAAGCAACAACGGCATCCCGGATTCCCTTTCCACAGAATCCCATTCCACGGCGGACCCTGAACTCACGGAAGTCCCACCGCCAGGAGGTGTCGGCTAGACTCAGCACGGTATCCCGGAAGCTCTTTCCCCTTCGGCTTCTCAGGGACGAAGTGGTTGACGCGCTTCGCTTTCCTTCCACACGCGGTTGGAGCGGACAACAAGCTCTGGCTGCTTCCCCATGACTGCGGCGTAGCTGCTGGACACAGGCAGCGGCACCGCAACTTCCCCTTGCTCCGGTCGCACTGCAAAAGCAGACCGGACGCTCATCGTTGCCGCGCAGTTTCCCCGGTGCGGTGGCTTACGACGTAGCCACTGGCCGGACTGCGTTCCCCTCCCTTTCCCTCTCCTATTCCCCAACTATTCCCCCACGTAGCAGTTTCCTCGGAATAACACCCTGGGCGAACTGCGTCTTGCTCCAACCCTCACCCTGCGTTCAATGCCCAATGCCAGACCCAGGGCGTAGTGCGTCCGGCGCCGGGGATTAAAGCCACATTCCCGACTGCGGTCCCTCTCCAATTCTCCCTCATTGCAGCCTCCAGGATTCGCGTTCCCGCTGAATAACACCCTGGGCGAACTGCGTCTTGCTCCAGCCCCCACCCTACGTTCCTGCGTTCCTGTGTTCTCCGTTGCGCGTCTCACCGTGGGCGGAGTGCGTCCGGCGCCGGGCGGCAACCTTTGCCCCAACGTCATCAGCAACACCGGGGAGGTGCGCATGACCAGCACGGCAGGGTTCAACCAACCCAAGGCTGTGGCGGTCGTTGTCGGCGGATTCATCAGGCGGACACAACCGGTCGTCCATCCCCGTGGCGGTGGCCCTGCTCATCGACGGGCCGCTGCCGCCAGCAGCAACGGAGGAACTCACTGACGACCAATCCATAGCCACAAGGAGGTAATCCATCACGACGTTGAACCCGGAATTCCCAGCCACTACAGGAGATCGGAACAACTGAATAACTAGCAGGAACTTTAGGCCCGTCGCCCCCTGGGTGGCGGCGGAAACCAGGGCGGCCGCGTGAGCCGCCACTGACAACAAAAAACTAATTGCTTACAGACGAGCGGGGTCGGTCCCTTTGGGCCGGCCCCGCTTTCTGCGTTTTGGAGGAAGCGACATGAACGCGACTACCAACATCAACACCACCGAGGTAATCACCCATTCCATAACCGGGTTCGACGGCAACGAGAACGCCGCAGCGGGTGCGGGGAACATCCAGGGAACGCAGGCCGGGGCGACGGCACAGGGACGGACCAAGGGCAAGCCCGAAAGCCAACTGCGGGCTGCGGCCCGGCGGCACGGCCTCAACCTGAAGGAACTGGCGGTGAAGATGGGCGTGAACTACGGCTACCTGTCCTCGGTGGCCAGCGGGCGCCGGCCCTGGACTCCCTTGCTGCGGGAGAGGGCCATGGCGGTGCTGGGCGAGGTCCCCGGTCAGGGCGTCGTCTACCGCCAGGGCGGTCTGGTGCAGGGGGAGAGCACCTGCATCCGGGAGCGCGCCCGCGCCTTGGGCATGAGCCAGAAGGACCTGGCCCAGCGGGTGGGGGTGTCCATCGGCTACATGTCGGAAGTGGCGCGGGGCCGGAAGAACATGAGCCCGGCGGTCCAGACGCTGGTCGAATCGGTCCTGGGCGGTCCGGTGGAGATCGCCCCCGCAGAGTGCGCCAACCGCCAGGGCGGAGTGGTGAAAGGGAGGGGGGAGAGCACCTACATCCGGGAACGGGCCAGGGAGATGGGCTTTAGCCTGAAGGGCCTGGCGGAACACGTGGGGGTGTCTCGCGGCTACATGACCCAGGTGTCCCGGGGCGAAAGGAGCATGAGCCCGGCGGTCCAGGCGCGGGTGGAAGAGGCCCTGGACGGCCCGGCCAGGATTGAACCCGCCCAGCCTCCCACCGTCGATCCGCGCGCCCTGTGGGACCGCATGGAAGCCCATGACATCAGCCAGAACGAGACGGCCCGGCTGGCCGGCATCAGCTCCGGTCATCTCTCCCAGATCATGAACGGCCAGAGAAACCCGTCGGGGGAGGTTCTGAGGAAGCTGCACGGGGTGTTGTTCCGGCCGACGGCGGCGGAGCTGGTCGTCCCCGCCGAGGTGAAGGTGATGGCCTGGAAGAAGGGCCGGCGCAACGGCGTGGTCGTGCGCGGCGCCGGCAGGCCTGGGGCTGGTGGCAATAAGCCCGGCGGGGGCACCGTGCGCATCGGCGGCCGGGTGCTCTGGGGCGCCGAGGTGGAGTACGCCTACCGCGCCGGGTACGACAGCCGGGGCCGGGTGTCGGTGACCCACCTGGTGGACGAGCGGGGCTACTCCGTAATGCTGACCAAGCCGGAGCCGGACGGCGCCGGTCCCGGCGAGGACCGGACCGGGGTCTGAGCGCGGGCAGAGAGCAGCGGCCACGGGCGCAAGGCCAAGAGCGTTCCCCTCTACCGGATGCGAGACTCCCACCGGCGGTCCTGATAGTTTCGGCTTGGGAACCGTCGCGGCGCCGGTGGGCCAGGGCAAACCCAAGCCCCCAACCCTTTACCTCTTCGAATGGACGCTTACTGCCGAGCAGGACCGTGAGAGGGAGTTGGTGGGCGCGGGACGTTGGACCGCAAAGACACAGGGGCAGCCATCGCCTGAATGCGATGGCTGCCCCTGACGGCCCATGTTTGGGGCTTTATTGCGTTTCCGGCACTCCGCCTATGCGGGTTTATGCGGGTGCGTCAACGCTGGTCTTCGCCGGTTTCCCAGATGAACAGGTCGTCGAACTCGCTCACTCCCAGGGCTTGCATCAGCCGCCGCCGGGTGGGCGGCGAGGGACTGCGCTTGCCGGCCATCAGCAGGGACAGGTAGCCCGGCGAAAGCCCACACCGGCGGGCCAGTTCGTTCTGGGAGATGCCCAGCTGGTCCAGCAACCCCACACCGCGTCCCGGTTGAGTAGCACCCTGGGGCGCGCGGGACGCTTGCGTCTCATCTCGCCTGCTTCCTCCGTCGGCGGGCGCCGACGGATGTGTTGGTTGAGCACCAGGGGCGCGGCAAAGTGATGCGCACTGGGCCGCACCCCCTTGTCCCTCCAGCGCCTCACGGTTTCGGGGTCGGTGTCGAGGCGGCGGGCCAGCTCTGCCCACGAAAGGCCGGATTCCTCCTAGAACCGCTCCAGCCGCTGCGGGAAGTCGTCGGGGAAGTCGTAGACCATTCTGCTGTGGTGTATGCGTTGTCTCGGCATCGAGCCGGTCCTTCCAGAGAACGATTCGCAGAGCCCTCTCCCCGAATGGCAACGTCCAAGCCCTTCGGCATACGCGGAGCGCAAGCGCCTGCTGTCTGTCCATCCCTAGGGCCTAGGCGAATCCACCCTATGGGAAGCCATCGCCCTCCCCCTATCCCGCCAGGTATGCGGGCTCTTTTTGTTGCCCGGAATTACCGTGGGCGGGAGGCCGGTTTCTATTCGTGCAATATGAGGCCGTCACGCTGGATCACCCAATCACGCCAATTGTTGGCGAACCCGCCTCTGAGTTTGGCCCGCAGCACACGTCCCTCGGCGTGGATTTCCGATCTCCCAACGTCGATGTAATCTGACCATAGGGTGTCGCCGAGGACCGAGCCTTCCTCCTCGATGATCCGGCGCAGCAGTCCCACGTTCTCTTCCGCAGAGGCGTCGGCGGCGTGAACCAGCACAAGGGCCATATAGTGCCCGTTCTCATCCTTGCCTGCGCCGGTGGCAAACGCCTCGTAGGGACTTAGCCAGGGACCCCCCTTCGCGGCATAGCTAGCCGCATCCCAGACCTCAACGTCATCGCTCAAGAGCATGGTGTAGGCCCCCAGCCGGGACATCCCGCCTGCCAGAAGCCGGAACTCCTCCACGTCCGCCAAGGAAGCGCCCCCGTTCAGGCCAGCGTCTATCAATGCCTTCATATCAGACGTACCAAGGGTGCGGAATACGTACTCGTCCAGGACTGCGATACGCCCTCCTCTGCCAATCTCGTCGAAGGCCGGGGGCGCGAATCTCAGTTGCGGATTGTCGGCATAGTCCCCGCCCCAGCTATAGTAGGAGACGCCCCCGTACTCCTCCCGGCTGGGCGGTTCGCACTCGGAGCAGGACTCCAGGGCCTTGCCGGTAGCCTGGGGATCGAAGCGGCCCCGGACTACATCCAGGGTGGCGGGGAGCGCAAAGGCTACAATGCTCTGGTCCATGCTCCGCACGTCGAAGGCAAGATGTTGGAGATTCTCAGCCGTAATGTTCCTGAATCGGTTGAACGGGCCGAAGAATGAAATAGCCCCAAACCCCCTGACCGGAGGATCGTCAGCCTCCCCCTCGAATCCTGTTGGAGGAAGCCGCTCGTAGAATTCCGCCAGCGCATCCTCGTCGTCCCCCGGCCCAGGCAGGGGGATGTCGAAAATCTGGCGGACCAGAGCGTAATCATTGATGTATACCTCCCGCCGCAGTTCGGGCGTGTCGGGAATGGTTCCCAGCAGCCCTTCATAAGCTGTGTCAGCCAGGGTGGCGGCGGGAGCGCCCGTGGGCGTGTCCGCCGGGGCTGGGGCGACGGCAGGCGTCGTGGTGAAATTGGGACTCGGAGCGGTACCGGCTGACCGCGTAGGAGCGTCAGCCCCGGCGGGCTGCCCATCGGAAGACTGGAAGAGTGAGCATCCGGTCAAGACTACGGCGAGCATCACGCCGGCGACCGGGCTGATGATGGACCTCGGCATTTTCGCTCCTTTTCTGTGTGAGACGCTCTACATGTTCAGGCGGAAAGCGGCATGGCAGTCCGCGACCTCTTACTGGACGGTCGCGGTGTCCTCCCCGATGAGCAGGCCGGTGGTTCCGCTATCGCCCCCGCACGTGATACGGAAAGGTATTTCATCTCCTCTACTCCCAAGGAAACCGCTATCAGTAAAAGCGAAGGTACGTCTATCCAGGTCCGTATCAGAATGGGTAATACATCCCAAAGAACTCTCTCGCCCGGGTATACATCTCGGTAGACCTTGTAACCTTCGGGGCACACGCCGTAGTGGAGGCTGCCATCGCCGAGAGGGTAGGCGGCCTCAGTCCAGCTGACGTCGTACCTGACGTTACTGCCCTCGAGAGTCGCCCTCGCCCTGACGATGCCCCGGTCCATGGTGGCCGGGAAGGCGTAGGACGCCACCTCGCTGCCGTCGCTGAACACTGCCCAGACGCGGTAGAGCACCAAAGAGGAGGCCGGAACGGTCGTGTCGTTCCAGGTTAATATGCCGGACCCGACCGCTGGCCGGTCGTCACCTTTCAGGTCGGCGTGAGTAAGCTCGGTCGCGCCGCCTGGCGCGGAGCGCTCTATCCTGTAGCCGGTCAGGCCCTGGGTGTCGCTGCCGGCGGCCCATTTCAGGACCACCGCGTCCTCGTCGGCGTCATAGATTGCGGACGTAACGCTGGGTTGCCGGTTGCTGGTGGCGTCCCGCGGCTCGTCACCGTCCTTGATGGTGACAAACGCCCCCAGCGTGGTCGCACTCGCCGGGGCGGATGCCGATTTCGTCATCAGTATGAAAAATTGTTCGTCACTTTCGGGCGTATTGTCGTCCACGATCCTGAATCGCGCTACGTACTTGATAGCCTCGTAGAACCCGCTGTCGCTGTCGCTGTCATAGTAACCAAAGAAATCGGCAGGGCTGAACGTTACCGTTTCGTTTAACGGAAGGTAGTCGGTCCTGGCGTTCGCCGTAAGCGAGTTGGTTGCCACGGTCAAGGTTAAAGACCCTTGCGGTTCGGCGTAGGAGTCCGTCCTGACCCTGACGCCTACGATGACCCCTCCCTGAGGCTCGTGGACCGTCTCGGTGACTAACACTTTGGCATGTAAGGCTGGCGCAGTCTGCTGCTCCGCCGAATCGTCCTCCTCTTCTTCCGGCTCCGCCACGCTGAAGCTCGCCCTCGTCGAGGCCAGCTCCACGCCGTCGGGCGACGATATGCTCGCTTGCAGGGTGTAGTCGCCCGCCGGACAGTCGGCGGAGATGGTCCCGGTGTGGGTCTCGGGGTCCTCGTCCACCTGGTACATATAGCGGTCCACGCCCAGGCCGTCGCCCTCGCAGGCGTCGGCGTACACCACGTCGGCCCGGAAGATGTAGTCGGTGGTGTCGGCGTCGGCGTCCGGGGCCAGAAACCCGAAGCTCAGGGTCAGGACACTGCCGGCGCCCTGCTCGGTGGGAGGAATGACCAGGCCGATGCTGGGCCCGAATATCGAGAACTCGGCGCTGGTCGAGGCCACCACGCCATCGGCCTCGGTGGCGATGCTGGCCTCGATGGTGTAGCCGCCGATGGGGCAGCCGGCGGCGATGGTTCCGCTGCGGGTCTCCGGGTCCTCGTCCACCTGGTACATGTAGCGGTCGATGCCCAGGCCGTCGCCCTCGCAGGCGGCGGCGTCCACCACGTCGGCCCGGAAGATGTAGTCGGTGGTGCCCCGGTCGGAGTCGGCCTTCAGACCGCCGAAGAGCATGGTGACGCTGATTTCGGTGTTCCACGGCGCGAAGCCGGCCGGGGAGAGGGTCAGGGCCACCGACGGGTCAGGGTCTTCCTGGTCCGGCGTAGGTTCGGGCGTGGGCTCCGGCGTAGGTTCCGGGGCCGGTGCCGTCACGGTAAAGCTCGCCCTCGCCGAGGCCAGCTCCGCGCCTTCGGCGGAGGAGATGCTGGCCCGAAGGGTGTAGTCGCCGGCCGGACAGTCGGCGGAGACGCTCCCGGTGCGGACTTCGGGGTCCTCGTCCACCTGCCACATGTAGCGGTCCACGCCCAGGCCGTAGCCGCCCGCCTGGTCCTCGCATTCGTTGGCGTCCCCGTCCTCCGAGTCCGCCACGTCGGCCCGGAAGACGTAATCCTTGGTTGCGGTGTCGGCGTCGGACTCCAGGCCGCTGAAGCTCATCGTGACGGCGATAGCCGATCCCTCCTCCACGGTGTCGGAGGAGAGGCTGACCGCCACCGACGGCGACGCCTGGGCCTGGGCCTAGTAGGCCAATGGGACGCCGGCGAGAACGACGAGCGCGAAGGCTCCCAGGGCGGCAAGAACGGCAAAGGACAGTTGGCGTTTCACGGTGCTAACCTCACTTTAGGCAGTTGCAAAGGCTGGATGGCGGGCAGGGACGTTGCCCGGAAGGCAAAGGGAAACCGCCCGGTCTGCCCGTACGCGTTCAGGAACGGGAGCTCCGGGCAAGCGGAACTACGGGGGAGGTAGACGGTGCGAAGGAAGGGGACAGCCGGGGTTGGGGGACTATCTCATAACGATATTCGTCGGGAAGTGGGGTTAGATTGCGTTCGTCGAGGTGCGTCCTTACGGCGGCGGATACCGCCGGGACGCTCTCTGACGCTGCTGCAACTTGTATCCTATGCGGAAGACAGACCAATACAACCCCTCTAACGGGCGGACATAGGCCAAGCACTCCGGGCAGGTGACATCGGACGGCGCTCCAGCCCTGTACATTTTAGACGATGCGTGTGAGATAAATGTGATTATCAATCCCTATTGCCGTGACGTATTGTGATGATTTGGCCGATCCGGTACAATTGGTACCCGTGACACCCGCGGGCCAGGGGCGTCCGCAGTCCGGGTCCGGGAGGGCAGATGCAGGAAGCCGACGAGCACCGGCGGGAGATAACGGAGCTAAGAGAGCGGCTGACCCGGTTGAGCGAGGCCAGCCTCCGCGTTAACGAGAGCCTGGATCCGGACACGGTGCTGCAGGAGGTCATGGACACCGCCCGGTCGCTGACCGACGCCCGGTTCGGCGGGATTACGGCCTTCGACGAATCGGGGCAACCGATGGAGTTCATCACCTCCGGCCTGCCTCCCGAAGAGCAGCAGCGGATGTTGGACCTGCCGGAGGGTCCGGCGCTCTTCGAGTACTTCAGCTCGATTCACGGCTCCCTGAGATTCGGGGACGTCGCCAGCCAGATGCGGTCGCTGGGCTTTCCCGACCTGCCGATCAAGACCCTGCTGGGCGCGCCGATGCGGCACCGGGGCAAGCACGTGGGTAATCTCTACGTGGCCGAGAAGGAGGGCGGCCGGGAGTTCACCCGGGAAGACGAGGAGACGCTGGTGATGTTCGCCTCCCAGGCGACGCTGGCGGTCGGGCCGACCTGGAGGCCCTGATCAACACCTCGCCGGTGGGCGTCCTGGTGTTCGACGCCACCACCGGGGCGTTGGCGTCGCTGAACCGGGAGGCGAGAAGGATCTTCAACGACCTGCATACGCCGGGCCGCCCCCTGGAGCAGCTCCTGGGCGTGCTGACCTTCCGGCGGGCCGACGGGCGGGAGATCTCCCTGGAGGAGTTCCCCTTGGCCCAGGCGCTGCGCGCCGGGGAGACAGTGCGCGCCGAGGAGATCGTCATCCAGATCCCTGACGGGCGGAGCGTCACCACCCTGGTCAACGCCACGCCCATCTACTCGGAGGAGGGCCGGGTCGAGTCCGTGGTGGTGACCCTACAGGACCTGACGCCCCTGGAGGACCTGGAACGGCTGCGGGCCGAGTTCCTGGGCATGGTCAGCCACGAGCTGCAAACGCCGCTGGCCTCCATACGGGGCTTCGCAGCCACCCTGCTGGACGACGAGCCCGACCTGGATCCCGCCGAGATGCGCCAGTTCCACCGGATCATCCAACGGGAGGCCAGCCGGATGCGCAGCCTGATCAGCGACCTGCTGGACGTGGCGCGCATCGAGACGGGCACGCTGCCGGTCGCCCCGGACCGGCGGAGCTGGCCGTCATGGTGGACGAGGCCAGGAACGCCTTCCTGAGCGCCGGGGGCGGGAACCCGCTCCGCATCGACCTGCCGCCGGACCTGCCCTGGGTCATGGCGGACCGGCGGCGCATCGTCCAGGTCCTGGGCAACCTCCTCGCCAACGCCGCCGGGCACTCGCCGGAGTCCTCCGCCATCCGGGTGACTGCCGTGCGGGAGGACATTCACGTCGCGGTGTCCGTCATAGACGAGGGCCGGGGCGTGTCGGCCGAGCGCCTGCCCCACCTGTTCCGGAAGTTCTCCCGGAGCGGCGAGGAGGACCAGGGGCGCGGTTCTGGGGGTTCGGGGGCTGGGCTTGGCCATCTGCAAGGGGATCGTGGAGGCCCACGGGGGCCGCATCTGGGCCGAGAGCGACGGTGAAGGCCTGGGAGCGCGGTTCACCTTTACGATTCCGGTGGTCGTGGAGGCCGGGACTGACGCGGCCGCCGGACCCGCCCGCTCCGCCCGCCGCAGGGGGTCGGAGCGTGGACAGCAGCGCATTCTCATCGTGGACGACGACCCCCAGGCGCTCCGGTACGTCCGCGACGCCCTCTCCAAGTTGGGCTATGCGCCGGTAGTGACCGCCGACCCGGAGGAGGTGTACCGCCTCATAGAGGAGGAGAAGCTCCACCTGGTGCTGCTCGACCTGATGCTGCCGGGGACCGACGGGATCGAGCTGATGCAGGGCATTTTCGATATTGCCGACGTGCCGGTCATCTTCCTGTCGGTGTACGGCCAGGACGACGTTATCGCCAGGGCCTTCGATACCGGGGCCGCCGACTACGTGGTCAAGCCCTTCTCGCCCACGGAGCTGGCGGCGCGGATCAGGGCGGCCCTGCGCCGGCGGGGGGCCGCCGCCCGGCCCGAGCGCAGGGTGAGCCTTGCCGGCCGTCCGGTCCGGTTGACCGCCATCGAGCACCAGTTGCTGGTCGAGCTTTCGGTCCACGCCGGTCTGGTATTGACCCATGACCATCTGCTGCAACGGGTCTGGGGCCTGGGGCAGCTCCGGCGACTCGCGGCCGGTGCGCACCGCCGTGAAGAACCTCCGCCGCAAGCTGGGCGACGACGCCGGCAACCCCACGTACATCTTCACCGAGCCGCGCGTCGGCTACCGGATGGCGATGGGGGAGAGGCAGAGACAGGAGGATGCGTGACCGAGCTGAAGGCCGGTGACGAGGCCACCGTCACCCTCCTTGCGTCCCTCCGCCCGGTCACGCCTTACTACTTGGGCCGATGGCCTCGGTTAGCTCCCCCAGCCACATCTCGAAGATGGTTCTGTCTATCGTCAAAATAGGCCCACCGCCACGCTAATTTTCCGACAGATTTAGGCTTATCGTGACAATAGGTGTTCAGCCAGATCATCAAGAGGGAAACCGTCGTTTTCCCAAACGGAACGGTTAACCCGAACCCGCGCCGGACCGGGAGGGATTTCCAACTGGACACCAGACGATGTGCCCGCCGTAATGTCGACCCGCAGTTCCTCGAAATCGCCCAAATTGTCGCACAGCGGGGTCACGCGGCCGCCTACATCGGCCACAAACTTCATACTAGCCAGAACATTGTCCAAATCCAGAGCGTCACTTTCAAGTTCTACCGGCACGACGCAAAGCAAGTACCGATCGTTCTCCTTCGCGGCTGTCTTGGCTTGGGTATCCGACATACGGACCACCTTTTGCTCACGGGTGGCTTTTACTTCCACCAACCAGCTTCGCTCGTCCTTAGTAACTTGCAAGTTAGCCACGTCGCCGAGTTCCATCGCGATCTCGAAATCGGAGCCAATACCGGTGCGACGCATGGAGAAGCCAGCCAATTTCAAGCTCTCCTTCACCAAACTCTCAACACCAAACCCAAGATCCTGAATATCTTGAGTCTTACGCCTTTGCTGTCGTATGTCCTGTACGAACTCGCGTACTGAGTCCAGTGTGATGTCTGCTGATTCCAGTTCCGACGCAAACCTTACAGCGTCGGGGTGGCTTGCAGCCACTCTAACGAGTTCTGGGTCCTGCAGTAATTCAACTAAATCGTTCTCGACTTCACTATCCAAGCTGTCCAGCATCAGCGTTAGCTCTCTGAAACCAAAAGCCTGGTGCAGCAAGTCCACCGCGTCTCGGTTTCCTTTCAGCCATGACGAGTCAAGGATATCTCGCAAGTGCGATTCATTCGCTGGCATTGGCGTTATTCGCTCATTCCCCTCATCATCGGCCGTGCGGACTGGTATCCATGCCCTAACTTTTAGCTCTGACGGCCATGTCGCTCCCGAGAGGGACAAGGTGACCCTTTCACTCAAACGATTGCCCAGCACGCTTTCTGTGTTGCGCCAGTTTTGATCCTCGCGCGCTGCCACGTTGAGAACGAAATCCAGCAGTAGCTTGGCCAGCTCAATGTCTTGAACGCAACGGTTCACTAGGTCCGTCGCCAGAAACGCGATCTGTCCAAACGAAGCATCTCTGACGGTAACTCCTGCGGTATCCTGCGCACCGCGCGACATTTCCCGCAGCAAATTGACATCCTCAATCTCTGCGCGCCTCCCGTAAAACAGAGGCGCCGCGATAACGAGATGAACCGCGATAAGCTCGTCTAATGCTTGAGCAAGGTCGCCATCATCACAGTAACGATCAGAGAGCAGGCGCCTTCCCGTGTAGAGACCTGAGTAGGGCTGTGCCGATTCTGGCCAATGCAGCTTCGGGGCTAGGATTTGCTGATTGCCGGTAAGGTGGACCACATTGCCGGCAGCAGTCAGCAAGGGGCATCTCCTGACCTTGGCATCATCACCGCATCTCACGAGGTATGCTACTAACCGCGCCGAGGCACGCAATGCGGACAACCCAGTATCGTCATCGAACTCGCTGTCATGTGGCAGGCGTGCTGCGAGGCTGTCAAGCACTTTATCGATTGCCTTGGATTCGGTGTATTCACCGTCGTCCATTTTATCGAGCAACCCTCGGATCAACGTGTTCGCCTTCTCAAAACCCGGAGTTGCTAAAGCCCTTGCCATGTCATTGTGCAGAAGTTTGGAGCGCATATCCTCACCCAACTCAGAGGATATGTCCTTGATTTCCTCGGAGATCCCGCCATCGCTGAAAAGGTATTCTGACCCAGTGTTCCGGAATTTTCCGTACTGGTCAGGCAAGAGACCGTCGACCAGATCACGAACGTTTTGGTCGTTCATATCTGCCGCCAGCAAAAACCGGTTTGCCAACCACGCAAAGCTGTCCCCTTGAACGGGCAGGTCGTCAACAGAATGTGCCTTATCTTTGAGCCAAGTGGTCAGTTCATCCAACCCCAATCGCTCAACCGGTGCCCCAATATGAGCCCATTGACGGGCTATTCCCCCCCATGACCGGGCAACTTCTTTGCTAGGAATGTTGAGGACCTCAATGGCACCAGCGATCTGGTGGACGGTATCGTAATCTACACACTCGGTTGCGTCCGCATCAATCGCCGGCACGAGAAATGATACTGACAGCCCGCCCTGAGGGCTCAGAGCAGGTAGCAAGCCCGATTCAGTGTTCACGATAGACATGGCAGCGGTTTGTTCCGCTGCGCGTAGAAGTGCCTCCTGCCACCATTCCATTTCGCCGCTTTCGTTTTCGCCGCTCAATAGTCTATCTGGAACGGATAGGTGGGCGAGGTAATGGGCGTCAAGCCAACCTGATTCCACGGCGTGTTGAACGAGGGCGGGAAATACCGAAAGAGCTTCATCCACCAATGCTTTGTCAGCATCGTGCATGGCAATACCATCGCGCTCTTGGTCAGGTGCAAATTTGCCATCCAAGATAACGTTGAACGGCAAAAAGTCGGTCTCTGCTATAGGAAAGGTTACGAATATCCGGGAGAAATCTTCTCTGGGAAGTGGAACTTGATACTCGTCCAAGCCCCGACGTTCCAACACCGCAAGGAGGGCCGATTGACCGTCCTTATAGCCTACGCGCACTGCTACGACGTTCTTCGTTGCATCAGACGTTCTTCGTTGCATCAGATGATGAAATCGCGATATGAGTTTCATTGATGATGAAATCTCCGATCGTGCCCTCGCATGATGCCACCGGGTCAAAGAGCCACACCTCTTCGAATAGCTCGATACGGACACCGCCGAGTTTGCTGCAGGTTGCATAAAGGTACGGTAGCGCTTGTTCCAAGCGGCTCAATCCACGCTTGGCTACCTCGCCATTAACATGATGATATACGAGCGAAGCGGTAGGTTTGTCTGCAATGGCGGCTGCTGAAACTGATTTCGCGCTTTCCAGAGCTTGGTTGGCTCGCTCTATGTTTTTTGCGATGGAATCCTCGTCCCCGTCGCGCTCAAGTTCAATGTGGAAAATTTCAGGATCTTCCTGTGTGTTCAGCACGCCGTCCACATCAACTCGCGTTGACAGAGCGTGCGTCACAAGGAATCCAGTGCCAAAGCGTCCAGTGGTCTCTTCACTGCCAAATTCCTTGCTAGACCCACCGGACAGCAGGGCGGCAAGTTCCTGTGCCACAAAAGGTTTTCCAGTATGGGATACTAAAAGCTGCTCATCGCGCAGGACAAAAGCGATTTCAACCCGCTGGTTGTCGTCACGCGGCCCTGCGTCGTGAGCGTTCTGCATAAGCTCGAAAGGCCATCGGACTCCGGCTCGGACCAACCGCTGTTGCGCTGCCGCGACCCCTCGGCGGATGCGGCCAGCGTCGTTCTGCGTCGTCTGTAAAATGCGCGCCTTGTCGAATTCCGCGCGCGCTAGTTCGCTCATTGTTTACCTCCGTATAACTCAGTGCTGGTGATGGTCTCAATCACTGCCGGCTCCGCTGGCGTGGTGGACACGTAGTGTAAGTAGATGGGACGCATAATTCCTGCGTGCCGTGCCATTTCGTTGCCCGTGCGTGTCTAACCGCTGGGCGGGCCGGCCTGAATGTAACCGATTTATCCATGCCGAGTTATTCGCTGTGTTCCGTATACTCCATGGCCCTTCGCATAAATGCCGTTGGGCCACCGTAACTCCCATAGGAAAGGGACTCTGGGGTGTCGTGTTCGATTACTGGTCCTTGGCCCATTTTGCTGCGCCAGCGTCCGTCGGGCGTCTGCACTGCTGCATGTTTCATCTCGCCGTTCACTTCGTACAATGCGATCCGTTGGTAGCCGACCTCGGTGTCGCTAGTGTCGCATTGTTCGTACCCCAATCCGGAGAACGCTTCCTTCAGGCTTTCTATCCGGTTAGTCTCCGACGCCCACGGGGGCCAGTAATTGATGCCGTCGGGCCACCACCATTTGGTTGTGTCACCGGCAGCGTAGGCAATGCAGTTGTACAGTTCCGACGCTTGCCCTACAGTCTCGAATTCTTCGCTGGCCAGATTGGGGAATGCCTCAACAAGCAGATTCGCCCAGCTAGGCGTATCCATTGCGCTCGCCCCAGTCCAACCAGGCGACCTGCATCGCTCCAACGTTGCCGCGGTCGTCTGGTAGCACGGGGTTTGCGTTGGTGATTTCTCGCAGGGCATGGAACCAGTGCCCACTTTGGGACTGCATCCGTTCCAGAATCAGGGGCACCGCCGCTTCGCCCATGCTGATGATTTCCTGGTGGGCTGGGTGTTCGGCTGCTTGGTCTGAGTTAGACAACAGTACGGTTTCGTTTTCCCATCGGTCGGCCAGTTCTTTGAAGAGTTCGCGGTCGGTAGGTTCGATGTCCACCTCATCCCCGTACTGGCCGTAGCCCAGGCCGCGGACGTGGGGCTCCTGGTGGAGCAGGTGGCGCAGTCGGGACAGCTCGGCGGCGTCCCAGCCCATCGCGTCGGCTACTGCCTCGTCCCAGAGTCGGCGCACGTCGCACTCGCCGTCTCGGAACTGAGGTACTTCCATGTCCTTAGTGCGCTCCCAGCAGTCGGCCAGGATTCGGCGAATGCGGGCGTTCTTGACGTCTGGGATCCGGATGTTACCTGAGGCTGCAGGATTGTAAAGGGGGAACTCCAGTGTACGCCCTGCGTTGCACATGAGTTGTAGCCGACCTGGTGTTGAGTTGATGAATACTGCCGTTGCCTTGCTTTCTTCCGCCGTTAGGCCCGTCACGGGAAGGTATCCGATCCCTACATACTTATGGTCGCTGGCGGTGGCGGTTAAACAGCCAGTGTTGTTTCGTTGACCTTGCGTAATCTGGAGGTGACTTGCTTTCTCCAGCATCCTCTTCGTCTCTCGATGGATGCCGCCATTTAACTTGACCGTTTCTTCGTCGGTTTTTTTCGGGGTTCGATATTCGTCTGGGGTGCTAATAATCCTACTTTGACCTTCTGCTCCCTTTGAAGCAAGGACTGGAAAGGCTCCTCGCGTTCCCGCATCACATTTGCTGAAGTTGCTGAGTAGCGTTTGGTACGTCGAATGAATGAATACTCCTGGCGTGTCCTTGATCGCGGTTAGCTCGGAGTCGTTGGCAAACTTTGACGCTGCTCCCCCCAGTTCCGGGGAACGCCAGATTGCTGGTGTCCAGTCGCCGGACTCGATCCGTTCCGTGGGCCAGTGTGATACTACTCCCCAGCCATCTTTCATTTGCCCTTCTTGGCACTCCAGGAGGGCTTGATGCATCTCACGTACTTCGCTGTCATCGGATGGCATCCGGTCCAAGGTGATGAACCTTGTCGCAGACTTAGTACCGCTTGACCTCCTGGCAACGATGATGCTCTCGTTAATGGTTGTATTTTGGCTCAAGTTGCCCTGCCCTGGGTGGTGACAGGTAAGGACCGAATGAATGTGGTAACGCTGTGAGAGGATACGCCTCTTTTCCAGCGCTGAGGGCGCACATAGTGCAGCGGTCGGATTGATCATAGTGAGAACGGTGCTCTCAGCTTGTAAGCATTTATCAGCCAAGGTGGTGAACAGCGGTTCTAGGGCGTTCTTGTCGACGAAGTCACGCAGCGCTGTGTCGTTGCTAACCAGCAGCCGCTCCATGTCGTCTACCCGTTTCCGCAGCGCCTGTTGTGTTTCCTGCGGGAACTTTTCCCCCATCTTGGAACGGTTGGTGAACGGCGGGTTCATTATCACTATTCTGACGCCGCCTTTTACTGCATCCACGGCGTCTTCCATGGCTTCCCCGCCGTGACTCCAGACTTCCTCTGACGCTATCCTGACGTCGGGCAGGTCGAGTTCGCCGTCGCGCGAAACTATTTCCTTCTGTCCTAGGAGCTCCAGCGTTCCCGCTGATACCTTCGCCGGGTCGCTGGTGTCGGGGCCGTAGGGCATTCGGTGCAGCCCCATGCGGCGGTAGCCGATGTCCTGGTTGCCGGTGGTGAGCTGGGAGGCAGCCAGTTGCAGCGAGATGGGGTTGATGTCCATACCCTTCAGCGTGTTTTCCACCGCCGTCTTCTGTAGCTGGCCGATTTCGCTGGCCGTTGCGCCCTGCTCTATGGCCCTTCGCTTCATCTCGGTCAGCATGGCAGTAAGGAGCGTGCCGCTGCCGCAGGCCAGGTCCACGGTCTTGTGGGACCTCCACGTCTTCTCGTCGGTCCAGTCCTGCTCTCCCAGGGCGTCTAGGGTGAGGCGGGCGGCGATGGAGGCGGCCACGGGGCGGGTGAAATAGGCGCCGTCGCTGGCTTGGTTGCCCATGACGCGGTTGAACAGGGGGCCGGCGTGGTCTGCGCCGAGGTCAGCGTAGCTGGCAGCCAGTTCCTCGGCTTCCTTGGCGATGTGGCGGACGGCCATGACCAGCCCGCCGGTCCTGCCGGTTCGCTCCATCGCGCGGATGGCTTCTAGGGCGGGTTCTATCACAGGGCGGAAGTCCCGGGCCCGGATGGTGTTCCATTGGTCCTTGATTTCGCTCACTGGGTTGTTGGAGTTCTTGATGGCGTCCAGACTTTCTACTCCGTCCAGCCACCGGCCGGCGCTGATGCGCTGGTGGAGCATGGCGGCGTTCATCATCAGCAGCGCGGCGATGGTGCAACCGTCGGCCTGGTTCTCGCGGGCCTTTTCGTCCAGGTAGTTGAGGTTGAAATGCCGGTCGAGCGGTTCCTTGAGGGAGTCGTTGCGTAGCTGGTGGGCCGCTTCGTAGATGCTGTCCTGGATCATGTTGGCGTCGCGTTCCGGGCGGTTTCCCCGGAGGCCGGACTTCTCCAGCAGGTTCATAGTGATGAGTTTGCTGCGCTCTTCGTTGGCATCCAACTCCATGAGCCGCATGGCAGCCTGGGCGCTTAATTCCGCCTGGGTGCGCCGGGGCCTGCGTTCCCGCACCGGGGTCACCACCGTTCCCCCTTTTCCCTCGGCCATGGGCTTGATGATCTTGATTTTTGTCTTGTCGATGTCCACCTTTCCCGGCATCCCGGTCTTCTCGTCCGGTTTTTCCCGCTCTACTCCGCCTTTGCGGAGCTCGGTTTCGCTGTTGTCCTTGCTCTTGCCGCTGAGGGATTGACTTGGCTCTATCGGCCTGTCCGTCGTTGCGGTCCGGTATTCGGCGCCAGCTTCCATGACTCCGTTGGGCTCGGGCGGTTCCGACACCTTGCTGAAGGCGCTGGCCGGGCTCCTCGTCCCGTCCAGCACTTCCTGCAACGCCAGTTCGACTGCTCCAGGTTTACCGACGTGTTCCCAGTAGCTCATCCGCTTGGATTCTTCGTGGGCTATCCCGACGATGGTCTTGACCACCTCAGGCTCGGGAGGCAGGTAGAGGATCATGAGTTCCGCCAGCCGATCCTCAATCCGCTCGTCGTGGGCCCGCAGGGCCAGCAGGATGTCGCTCAGCTCCTTCCAGCCGTCCTGCGGGTTGCTGGTCTTGAGAAAGTTCTCGGCATCCGTGTCAAGGGGTATGACGATGGGGCAAATCACGTACCCCATGTCCTTGCCGGGCGAGGTGCGCATGGCCCGTCCGACGGCCTGCACCACGTCGATGGGGCTTCTCCTGGCTTCCAGGAATGCCACGGCGCTGAGGGACGGCGAATCCGTGCCCTCGCCAAAGATGCCCACATTGATGACGCCGTGGGGCTTTTCCCCTGTTCCTTCCGCCAGCTTGGCCTTGGCTTCTTCCCGCTCCGTAACGTTGCTGCTCGCGTCCAAGTGGTCGAGGGTGTAGGTTGCCGGCGCCTTGCCGGTATCCATTTCTCGCATCCGGTCGCGGAGCCAATTCCTGACCGGCTCGGTGTCTAGGGCCTTTACCATGTTGTCGGACTTGTCCACGGTGTTCATAAAGGCGATGCAGGACTGGATGTTGATTTCCCCGTCCTCGCGCCCCTTGGTGGCGCCGCCCATAGCCAGCGTGAACGCCAGCCCCCTGAGGAAGTGGGTTGACGTCAGGGGATTGCGTCCCTTGCTCTCGGTGGCGCTGGCCAGCGCGTTGGCGACTTCGTGGGATTCCGCCCCGCTGATTCCAACGGCGATGATGCGGTAGTCCGACAGCCATTTGTTCTCCACCGCGTCCCGGTAGCTCCGCCGGAACAGGTCGGGGCCGAAGATGCTCTGGTCGTCCATGTTGCGGACTACCCAGTCTTCTTTCTGTTTCTCCCGCAGGGCCTTCTGGGTGTATATCTTCGGCGTGGCGGTCTGGTAGATGCGGTGCTTTGCCGGGAACCTATCATTGTCGTGGCACAGCGTGAAGTCCTTTATCTGGTCCACGGTGGACTTCTTGGTCCGGCGCAACCCGGCGGTGCGGTGGGCCTCGTCGCAGATCAGCACCTCTGCGATTGTTTCCGATGTCCGGAGTGCTTCGGCTATCCGGTGCCCGCTCTGGTAGGTGCCGAAGATGACGCTGACTCGCTCACCTTCGTGTCCTTCGCCTATCCATCGGGCGATTTCCTCCGGGTCTGTGGTGACCTTGCCCTTGATTTCGTTGGCGCTGACGTTGCTGGAGTCGGCGGTCACTTCCTCGAAGGTATTTCTCTGATCCTCTTTCTTGGGGTTGTAACCGGCCGTCTCGTCTGAGCATACTGCTAGAGCGCGGATAGGCCTTTCTGAGTTCAGCAGGTATTCGCGCCGGATCTGCGCCACCAGTGAGATTGACGGGCATAGGACCACGGACAGCCCGCCCGGCGGCGTCAATTCCTCGACGATCCGCAGGGAGATGCGAGTCTTGCCCGTGCCGCAGGGCAGAACGATCTTGCCGCGGGCCTGGCCGATGGGGATGCCGTCGACGTCGGTTTCGAGCTGGCCTCTCAACCTGCTCACAGCGGTGCTGACGGCGTCGTTCTGCATGCAGGTCTTGGACTGCCTGCGCCACTCGCCGTCAGGATTGGGTTGACAGTGGGGGCACTCCTCGTCTTTGATACTTCCTTGCACCTGTGCCGTGAGGTCGGCGTGAAGGTTGAAAAGCTTAATCTTCTTGTTGAGCTGGGAGTTCGTGCGCTCAGCCCTGTCGTTAAGCCGGCTGTCTCCGTTGGTAATCAGCCACCTTTGGTCGTACAGCTCGTTTTCGCTTTCCGAAATGAAGCTGGTTATATCTGGCCGGTCGATGTCCCTGCCATGCCCGGTTTCGTCCAACTGCCTGGATTTGCACTGGATGGCTATAAGGGATCCATTGGAGCGGTCGACCGCTACGGCGTCTATGCCGTTGTCTTGGCTTGTGGTTTCCGGGAGGAGCCTCTCCCGGTCAGGCCATTCCGCCCACGTCCAGCAATGGGAAATGTCCCAGTCCTTTATGTAGGGCGCCATCTGGGCTGTCAGACGCTCCAGCCACTTCCCTCTGGTGGGTTCCGACTTCCCTTCTTCCAGTGTTGCCAATGCTTGGTCGATTGCGTCGTGTGCGGTTGTCTCGCTCATCTTCCCTGTTTCCTACGGAGCGGCGTTGCAGTGGGATTCAAGTCCGCGGCTTTGCGGGGCGGATTCCTGCGGTTCCCTTAGCTTTTGCTTCCTAGACGGCAACATCTTCAAGCCATGTTCCATCGGTCCTCTGTGCACTCATTTCAGCTACAGTGGCGATGGCACTCTCGATGGTGGACTGCAGATTCGTGCTTTGCATAGTTTTCACTCTTTAGGGCCTCGGTCTTGCCTCGACTCCAGCGTCAAGGGATTTCGTGGTGAATAGTCCAATCGTTGCGCAGGGGGTTTACACTGGGTCGTACCGGGTGCGTGCGCGGCGTATTCCAATATGGGGACTTGCACTTGGGACAGACCTTCGGATCCTGCGTGCCCGGCAGCTTGCGGACCCAGCGGTGACTGCATCGCTCGCATAGGAATCCGGGAATCATCACATAAGGCATTGGACTTTCACCCCGCGCGAGTTTCGCCGATCCGGTCAGGTTATGTACCTTGTTGGTATAGTTACAAATTAGCACCGATCATTATTTTCGGCAACTTTCCAGCGCTAGCGGCGCTCACATTCGGAAGATTGCTTGAGTCCCACATCAACGGGTGTGGACACTTCGTTTCCAGGACGCAGACACGAAGAAGAGGCCGACTCGCTGCCCCGGCCTCTTACAGAAGGAAGGTGCTGTTCACAACGCCAACGCGAAGGTTGTTGATGTGGTCAAGCTTTGAGGTCTCAAAATTGTATGTGCTTCGTCGGCCTTGCGGGAACACATCCCATAGACTTGCCCGCAAGTTAGATGGAGGCCGAGTTCCTGACTATCTATAGTCGGTCAAATAAGTCTGGTTGCGGGCTTAGAGCTACAACCGAAAATGGGGTATCGCCGCGATCCAAGTTTACCGCGATGCAAACCGCCCCTCGAGATTGTTGAGCATTGCTTTGTTTGAGGAAGTCGTCAATTACCGCATCTCGCGCTTCACGGTATTTGGTGAGGTAGGGAAAGAGCGAAACATAAAACTGCCGCTCTGCAGGACCCGTGAGGAATTCGACCCATGTGCGTGGCGCCCCAAGCCTGTTGCGTCTCACACTTTGGCTAAGTTTGGTAAACTCCTCCTCCAGCTTTTTCTGGTCTTCATAGGGAACATTCAAGAGGACAAGCGCTGCATCTAGGCGCTCTTCATTGAGGTCTGCGTCGAGACGCTGAAGGATGGTCGTCCACCAGGGCGTCAATCTCAATACAGGTTTATCGCGTATAACTCCCATCTGCTCACCGGCGAAGTAAGGGTCCAGCTGTTTGGACGCCGACACGAGAATTATTGGGATATCGCCGGAAAATTCGACCTCGCCGACATTGAAGCCGCGATCAAGGTAAAAGGCCAACACGTCCGTCTCATAGCCAAGCAACCGCAAGCGGGCACCTATTTCCCTCCGCCGGAAGAAATAATGCACCTTCTCGGACTGGAGGCCAAGGACTTCAAAGATAACTTTCAAGTCCGTCAGGCTAACGACTTGAGCAAGTTCAGCTACTTTCCTATCGGCTATCCCTGACTGGGCAAGGTTTAGCATATTCGTGACACACCCGAACTGCTCCATGGTTACAGTCAGAGGTAGAAAATATCGGACCTTTCTGACGTCGATCATATTTTCTGAGCCGGACTTGGTAACAAATCGAGTTGGACCTTGCATCCCTTCGAGAATCCGAATGAACCGGTTTGCTTGGTCCGCTGGGGACACAATCAGATCTCTCACTGTATCCACAAGGCGCTTGGGAGCACCGCGTTGCGCCGAAGCAGTCAGCGAGCCGGATTTGGATTCCACGACTATGGCAACTGAACCTAACACCATTACCAGGTCATTCTCACCTTTGTCCTCATCTCCGTTGTCCCACATACTCCCACGGTAAAACTTGCCCTCTGGAAACCCTGCTCTGAAAATCCGCTCTACTTCCTCCTCCAAATATTTAGCCTTCCGGACACGATATTTTTGTGCCAAGACAGGGTCTTCGGTCGCTAGGCCTTCGAGGAGGCTGGAAATATAGTGAGGGATATGTCCCACTAACGCCAAAAAATAAGTTTCGTCGAAGATTTTGATAAACGGACGTTCCCAAACCGGATTGTTGAGGATCACCCATTCTTTATTGGAATCCTGGAGATCTCCGAATTGGAACGCCAACTTTTCGATCACATTCTTGAACGCTTCCCTGTCGGCATTTTTGCCATAAACGTCCAGCAGGTCGTCTAAGGTGAAAACGAAACAGTCCTCAATCATCATGTCCGAGTAGTACAGCAACGCCGCTTTGAAGCTATCGAGATCGCTCCCCATAAGTGCGAACAATCGATCCGCATCAAAATCTTGTACGTTAGGGAAAGACTCCACGTAGGTAGATGCAACCTTCTCATAGCTCGTCTCCCTGAAAGCACGAGCGATCCGGCTTCGATGTTCTTTCAGACGAGCCAATGAAACTTCCTGCAGTTGAAGTGATGTTTCCACTAATGTAACTGGATCAATCGCGTGGACGCTGACAAAATCCTCACGTACTGTTGCTGCCAATTCGAGGGTTATCTGGCGGATGTGGTGTGGGTAGCCCGGGTTGCGAACCGCCATTGTTTGGACACTCATGCCGTGCAGGACGAGATTCATCTCACTATCACCCTCGACTTGGTTGAAATGAGACTTGTAGCCACGGATGCTAGCTGCTTGTCCGATTGTGCTCATGAGGTCGAGTAGGTCTTGGGCATCGGGACCCAATGGCCGTGTTGAGAAGGAGCGTTTCTGCATCAGCGAGAATGCCTGGAGGATCTCGAGGGAGTGGGGGTAGAATTCAAACTCCCCGTTCACTTCGGGGTCTACCCCAACGGGATGGCAGATGAAGTAAGCACAGCAATAGGCCAATAGATGGAGCGCATCGTAACGTTCAAACCAATCCCCCAGACTGAAGTATTCCTTTTGAAACTCACTCTCGGCTGTCTTTACAATGTCCTGAAACACTGCAACCCGTTCTTCTGAAGACATAGACCCAAACAGATCCCATGCCTCTTCGAAAAAGCTCATCGGGAGAGGTTCCCGCGAGGTTTGCCGATCCCATGTGACTGGCTGTGCGATAGAACGGCGTTTTGCTCTCGCCGCTTCTTGGCGTCGCCGACGTTCCCGCAGCTTCTGATCGCGCTGCTTCTTTTTGGCCATCGGTTATTTCAACACCCCCTTGCGACACTCTTACAGCTCAAGCCGACGGTAGAGCTGGCAGGTATGGCCAACCTTCTACCGTAGGCCAACTCCCGGTCGAACCGGATGGCTAGGTTTACTTCCAAGAAATGGGAATGCGACCCACATGCGCCGGACAGTCCCCCGTGTTATGGTCCGGAGGCTCGAAACGTCTTTACGGCGCTTCAGTTAGATCTCCCAGCCGTAGAGAATGATTTCGCAGAAAATCATCGCGTTTCCCTACCTTATGGGATTGTGGACCGTGACCAGCTTGGTTCTGTGAACCTGCTCCCAATGTTTGTACCACCTTCTATGTTAGTGTGACCAGCGTCCTGGCGGCAGATCGGTATTCGGAACAGACGTTGGGAATCTGGCCTCTGAGATGTTGCCAGTGCGAACAGCCTTGCGAAGGTCAGTCAGAGCCCGGGCCGCCCAAAGGAAAACCCCCGCTGACGCAGCGGGGGTTTGGCTACTTATTCAAATGGGCGGGTGAACGGCCGATTACACCGCCACCGCGAATCTGATGTGATAAGTTCTTGATTTTATCCAGTTAGGTGGGCCCGGCAGGAGTCGAACCTGCGACCCGCCGGTTATGAGCCGGCTGCTCTGCCGCTGAGCTACGGGCCCTGGGGGTTTTAGCTTATGCCCAGCCTCTCGGGGGTGTCAAGAATGGGGCCGAGGCTGACGCCGGAGTAGTAGAGGGGCCTGGTCACAGGCTCTAAACAGGGGCTACAGGAAGCCCAAGCGCTCCCGGTAGTCGGGGTCCCAGCCCGCCAACAGGCGCTTTTCCAAGGCTTCCTGAGGGGGAATCTGGGGGCTGGCCTCGCCGGTGGTGGGCACGGTAGACACCACGGCATCTTGTACCAGACCTTGGTAGCCGGTCTCGTCGACACCCAGGAGGCCCCGCACCACCTGCTCGTTGTCTTGGCCGAAGGCGGGGGCCGGGCCGTGAATCCGCAAGGGACTCTTGGAGAACTTGTAAGGACGCCCAATAAAGGGCCGGGCGCCGATCTTCCGCTCCGGGGGGTAAGTGACCCGCTCCAAGAAGCCGCGGCTCCGGTAGTGGGGGTCGAAATGAACGTCTTTGCCGGTGAGGACCGGGCCCGAGGGTATACCCTCGGCTTGCATCAAGTGCATTAGCTCGTACTTGTCGAGGTTGGCGGTCCAAGCACTGATAATCCGGTCGATTTCATCGTGATTGGCTTGGCGGGACAATAAGCCGGAGAAGCGCGAGTCCCCGGTTAAATCTTCCCGGCCCATCAGGCAGCACAAGGCGTCCCACTGCTCGTCACTGCCCACCGAGAGGGTAATCCACTGGTCTTCTCCCAACGCCGGGTAGCAACCTTGGGGCGCCCGGTAGGGGTGCCGGTTGCCGATGCGGCTGCCGTCCCGTCCGTTGGCGATGGCGTCCATGATGTACTCCGAAGTAAACAATACCCCGGCTTGGTACATGCCCATGTCGATCCACTGGCCCTTGCCGGTACGGTTCCGGTAACGCAGGGCGGCGCCAATAGCAAACAAGGCCGTCCAGGTGGAAAGAAAATCGACGAAAGAAGCCCCGGCTTTAGCCGGCGGACCGTCCTTATAGCCGGTGATCCAGCAGTGCCCGTGGGTCGCCTCTTGTGTGGTCGCTTGGGCCGGATAGCCGGAATAGGGCCCGTCGCCGTGACCATAGCCGGTGTTGGAGACCATAATCACGTCGGGCTTGATCTTGCACAGGTTGGGGTAGTCCATCCCCCAACCCCGCATGACCCGAGGCGTAAAGTTCTCCATGACCACGTCGCTCAGCGCCACCAACTGCTTGAAGAGGTCCCGACCCCGCTCGTCGGTCATGTCCAAAGTGAGGGAGCGCTTGCCCCGGTGGATCAGGTTGTAGGTAGAAGGACGGTTCCACCAGTCCTCGCCGGGTTCGCCGTCGGGAAAGGTGCCGGCGTAGCCGCCGGTTCGGGTAACGTCGGGGCGCCCGGGACCCTCCACCTTGATTACTTCCGCCCCCATGTCAGCCATCAGGCCTCCGGCGTAGGGCAAGGCAAAAACGTAGGTAGAATCCAAGACCCGGACACCTTCCAAGGGAAGCTGCAACTTTACTGGCCCATCCTCTTCAGATCACGTCGAGTTGCCGGAGCTGGACCAATTCGTCATTGGTGTAGCCCAAGCCTTCAACGTAAATCTCGTGATTGTGCTGGCCCAAGGTGGGAGCGGGAAGGCATTGCCCGTAGGGAGTCAGGCTGAGGTTGAAAAGTACCGCCGGGACCTTGATACGGCCGATCACCGGGTGCTCGATCTCCCGGTAGAAGCCGCGGGACTCCAACTGGGGGCAGTCCGCCAACTCGGTGGGAGTCTGCACCAGCCCGAACAACATCCGGGCTTGGGCCGCCTTCGGGAAGAGGTCCCACTTGCTGCGGTCCTTGATCGATTCCAAGACGATTTGGTCCAGCTCTTCCCCGTGCTGCGCCCGTTGGGCTTGGTTGGAAAAACGAGGCTCCAGCATCTCCGGCGCCTCGAAAAACTGGCTAATGTCCTCCCAGGACGCGCCGCCTCCCGTCTGGACGATAATCCACCCGTCGGCGCAAGGCATGGGATGACCGAACATGCCGCCGGAGGCCCGCCGCCGGGACTGGGTGCCGCCCATGTAGGGGTACATGCTCTGGGTAGCCATCATGGTGGAAGCGACGCACTCGGTTATCGACACGTCCAAGTGCTGGCCTTGGCCGGTGTTGCTTTGCATGAACAGGGCCATGGCCGTGGCGGCCGCGCCGTTCAGGCCGCCCTCGTATTGGGCCTGAAAGCCGCCATGCTTCAACGGTTCTTGGCCTTGGACGCCACTGATGCTCATGATCATGCCCATAGCGTAGTTGACGATCTCTTCACCCTCGTACTGGCTATAGGGACCGTCTTGGCCGAAGGGACTGATGGAGGTAAGCACTAAGCCCGGATTCAGCGAAGCCAAGGCATCGTAGCCCAAGCCCAGGGAATCCAAATGGCCGGGCCGGTAGGTCTCGATGATGACATCGACATGGGGGACCAGTCGCCTTAGTATTTCGCGGCCGGCAACCGTGTCGAGGTTGAGGGTCGCGCTCTTCTTGTTGAGGTTCATAATCAAGAAGAAGAGGCTCTTTTCCGGATGCGGGTCGTCGCCGAAGAAAGGCCCCATGCGCCGCAGCGCCGCTCCTCCCGGCGGCTCCACCTTGAGCACCTCGGCGCCGTAATCGGCCATCAAGCGAGCGCAGAAGGACCCGGCGCCGTCCTCGCTCAGGTCCAACACCTTGACCCCATCCAATACGCCTACGGGCACCGCGGCTCCTGGGTTACGGAAGGCTTAGAGTGACGGGAAGCCCCCAAGCAGGGGGGAAGATTCCTCAAACCGATGAGGATTGTAGCCGAACCGGCGGGGTTAGGCAAACGCCGAAACAAGCGCGGACGCCATTATTATGGGGCGTTACCTCCCAAAGTGGTGCTCCAGAGTGTGGGTGAATTCATCCATGGTGAAGGTATATTCTTGGGTGCCTTGGGACTGCACGGCGTAGTAACCGCAGACTGCACCCATCTGGACCGCCCGCTCCATGCTTTCCCCTTGGAGAATGCCCTTAATAAGGCCGCCACGAAAGGCGTCGCCGGCGCCGGTGGGATCGACCAAGTTTTCCGCGCGAATTGCCGGGACTCGGACCGTACTGCTGCTGCCAACTAGCTCGGCCCCATGCTCGCCCTTGGTTATTACCAGATATTCCACTGCTGCGGCTACTTCCCCCCTAGACAGTCCGGTGCGGTTGAGGATCAGCTCCAATTCGTAATCGTTGCAGACTAGCACTTTCGACTGCCGGATGGCACAGGTCAGATTATCCGGTTCCCAAATGGGCAGCGACTGGCCGGGGTCGAAGATGGAATAGATTCCCAGTTCCTGGTGCTTGGCGGTGAAATCCACCATGTCGTGGATGTTCCCGGGAGCCACGATGGCTACGGTGTTAGCCGGGTGAACCCCGTTGAAATCGAACCCGGCTTGGTGTTTCATGGCGCCGGGATTAAAGCCCGTCACTTGGTTGTTGCTGGTATCGGTGGTGATATAGGCCCCAGCGGTCAACTCTTCGTGGACGATGCGTATATCTTCGGTACCGAGGCGGCGTTCGGCCAGCCAGTTGAAGTACCGGTGATAATCGCTGCCAATGGCGGCGATAATGCGCGGCTTTTCCCCCAAGAGCGATAGGCCGTAGGCAATGTTGCCTGCGGTGCCGCCGAAGTTCTCGGTCAGGCTGTTAACGGTGAAGCTCACGTTGAGCATGTGGATTTGGTCGGGGAGGATGTGGTCGGAGAATCTTCCGGGAAAGTCCATAATCCGGTCGTAAGCCAGTGAACCTGAAACCAATATTTCCATTGCAATAGTCCTTTGAGAGTGGTTAAGCGCCTTCATTCTTTAACAACCATACTGCCCGGCTTTTTAACAACCGTACTGCCCGGCCAACTCGCCACCGAACGTCACCGGGTCTCTTGGACCGATGCTGTTGGCCTCCGCTTCCCCGGCGTTAATCTCCAGCACGTATTGGGCTGGGCCTACGGGAGAATACAACGTTAGCGCCTCGGGTTCCAGGCCGGGCTGGGGCGAAGCATTCAAAGTGACGTCGACCACCCGGCAATTGGAGTCAACCCAAACGATGTCCAAGGGAAACTGCATTTCCTTCATCCAAAAGTTGTATCTGCCCTCATGCTCGTAGATGAACAACATTCCAGTGCCTAGCACCAGCGAGGGCCGACCGGACAAGCCTAGGGTCTGCTGCTGCCGCGTCACCGCCAACTCCACACTAAACTCCGCGTCCCCCACCTTGACCATCGGCCCGCCCTTGGCCGGGCCGCCAGGGGATTCCGGGGATGCGCCCGGAGTCGGAGTCATGCCGACCGGAGTCGGAGCTATAGATGAGGACTGCGTCGTGGGCTTCGTTCTAAGGCTCAGGGTAGGCTCCTGGGTAACGGATAATGAAGAGGTCACCGTCGGAGCCGGTGGCTCTGGGGAACCGGGCCCTTGGGTCGCCAACCTATTCCCGGCGGGAGTAGCTGTGGCCGTGGCTGGTTCCGGCCCGCCAAACGTCGGCGTCGACGGCGCTTGCTCCACGGGGCTGCCATCGCAGGCCAAGCCGATAGCTATCAGCAATAAACAAACAAGTCGAACCATCATAATTAAGGGGGACCCGGTTGGTCCAAGGCCGTCGCGGTAACTCCAAACCTCTCTGGCATATCAATGTGATAGTTGCCGCCGGGCCAAAGGCAGGGTCTTTCAGTTGTCACTCTGAGCGCAGCAAAGAGTCTAAAATCCCTGACTGCATTCCCTTTCTTCGGTACTCGGACTAAGTTCTTGCTGAAGGTTTTTAGATTCTTCGCCTACGGCTCAGAATGACATTTCCAAGAATGAAAAGGCCCTGCCGGCCGAAGCTCCTCGTATTGACTATGATCAAGCCTCTGGAGTAGGCTGGAGATGCTAAGCCAACGTGAGGGACGAGTTATGACCCAGCAGACCCAGTCGGTTCTCACTCCCGAGGTACAAGCCATGATCGGGGTAAGCGGCGAGGTTGTCGAGGCGTGGGGCGATGTGAACGAAGAGTATTTGCGGCGGTTTACCCAAGCCCTCATGGACCCCGATCCCCGGTATTGGGACCAAGAATTCGTAGAAAGCACTCCCTACGGCGAGATTATAACGCCTCCTATCATGGTGAGCTACATGGCCACCCGCATCCGGCCCGACCAAGAAGACCCCATCACCCGGGCCTTCCAGGAGGACCCGGAGTCCGACGGTATCGGCCGGGTGGAGCGTCCGGGGGCCTTGCCCCCGGTCCCGACCCACTTGGTGCGGGTGCTAAACGCCGGAAACGAACTGGAGATATACCAATACCCCAGCATCGGGGACACGATCTATTTCCAAAACAGGTACTCGGACATCCGGGAGCGGTCGGGCCGGGACGGCCAGGCTTTCCTGATAATCACCACCGAAACGACCTACAAAAACCAGACCGGGGCCGTGCTTTGCATCACCAGGGCTTCGACCATCCGCCGGTGACATCTCCTCCCGGTGACATCTCCTCAATGAAGTCCGCCCAGGGTAAGGCGGTTTAATTGCCGCCCCGGTCCCCAAGAGAGCGAGGTAGAGAAAAGATGAGCGTGCTTCTGGAAGACTTGCTCAAGATGACTCCCGAAGAGATTCTGGCCCACAACGAGAAGCCGACGGCGGAGCAACTGCGCGACAAGCAGCAGACCTATTATGAAGACGTGTACGAAGGGATGGAGTTGCCCAAGTACATTTACCACCCTACGCCGACCCACCTGTTCCGGTGGAGCGCCGCCATCGAAAACTTCCACCGCATCCACTACGACTTGGACTTTGGCCTCAACCACGATAGGAATCCTTCGCTGCTGGTCCACGGCTCTTGGAAACAGAGTGTAGCCCCGCAATACCTCAAGGACTGGACCTTGCCTAAAGGGTGGCCTTGGAAGGCCCGGTTCGAACACCGGGCGATGCTGGTGCCAGGAGACATCTTGATAATGTGGGGCCGGGTGACCAGCAAATCGGAAAAGTCCGGCATGGGCCTAGTCGATCTGGACATCGGAATGACGACCCAGGACGGCATCGAAAGTATGCCCGGCACCGCCACGGTGGTGCTGCCGCTGAAGGACGGCCCGGAGGTCCCTTACCCCTTCGTGCCGCCGTCAGACTGAGCCGTCATCAACGACTCCGCTATAGCCAAGGTCCGACAAGAGGTATAGACGCAATGGCCCGATTTATTGCCATCCATAACGTCTCCGGAATAACCGAAGAACAGTTCCGCGACAAACTGGACGCCGTGCGAAAGTGGCGGCCGGACCGCCGCACCACTATTCTCAAGGTCTATGGCGATCTGGAATCGGGCACTCTGGTTTCCGAGTGTGAGGCGGCAGAGCAGTCCCACTTTGAGGACTGGATTAATCTGGTGGGCTGGCCCGCCACCGCCATCCACAAAGTGGACGTGATCTGCCAGGTAGGCAACTTCTGGAAGTTCTGATCCTTAGCTGACTCCGGTCTCCAACTTCCCGCTGCTTAGCCGCCAGTCCTTCTACTTATACCAGTGGTTGCACACCGGGAAGGAGCAAGCTAACCGAAACCACATCGGCCCGGTAGCGCACCCCAGTCCCGCAGCGGCCAGCACCTGAACCAGACTCGGCCCAGAATGAGCCGACGGTCGACCGGGCCGAAAGCCCGGCTATCCTCGCTGTGTTGGCGATTGTCCCCCAAAACGAAGTAGTCGTCAGGGCCGTTCCACCATTCTCCTTGCTGGCGCCGCCCTTCCGGTCCCGGCCCGACGGGACCAAGAGCGCCGACGTATTCCTCACCCAGCAAAAGGCCATTGACGTAAACCCACTCTCCTTCCCAGCGTATTTCCTCGTCGGGGACGCCGATAATTCGTTTGATAACCGTCCGTTGCGGCCACACCGGGTGGTTTAAGACTACAATGTCACCCCGTTGGAGCCGGTTCCAAGACCGGGTGGGACGCACTGCCAACACCCACTGGCCTGTCTCCAGGGTTGGAGCCATGCTATTGCCGCTAACCACAAAACGGGCCGAGGTGAAGAGGTTCACTAACGTCTTGGCGATTCCGATTATCGTTGGCATATTATGAAAATAAACCGTTCCAAGTGCGACTTCCCCCCCGTTATTGTTATGAATATAGCCCATTTTCATCCGCATACGTAGCTTTCACAAAGCCATCCGCAATTTCGGGCGCAATCGTAATCCAGGCTCCCTTTGCGTCGGTGGAGTGTCCGGGGAACCCGGAAGTCGCCCGCTCCCTTTCATCCTCTTACGTGGCCTTCACAAGGCTATGGGGGACTTATTCCGACAATGAAAATGCCCTGTCACGAGTCAGGGTGAACACCCGGATTGGAAAGCCATTCTCAACGTGTGTTAATATTTTGATACGCTAGGATACGGCAGATTGCCGGAAAGTCGGCCTGCGGCTGCGTCGCGGAGAGACCGCCATGACCTCCAAGCTCCGGCACGAAATGATCCCCTACACCCGGGAAGAGGGCGACATTTACAGCGGCCTCTGTTTCAACCCGGACGAGCCGGAGCCTCTGCCTGACGCAATGTATCAAGAGACCGTCCTTCGGGAAATAATGTACCTGCTGGCCGCCCGGTTCTCCGACGCGGAACTTCGGGGCGATGTTTTTCTCAGCAGCAACACCTTCATCTGCTACGACCGCAGCAACTTGAACATTCGGGTGGGACCCGACTGCTACCTGGCCTTTGGCGTGGACGCCGCCGCCATCCGGGCGCGGCGGCTGTATCTGCCCTGGGAAGCGGGCAAGATGCCCGACTTCGCCTTGGAAGTAGCCTCGGAAACCACTGCGGAAAACGACAGGGGGCAGAAACGCGAACTGTACCAGCGGTTGGGCGTTGGCGAATATTGGCGGTTTGACAGCTCCGGCGGCGAGTATTACGGCGAGCCATTGATCGGTGAGCGGCTGGTGAACGGCCGCTATCAGCGGCTTGGAATCCGCCGGGAAGACGACGGACCAATCCGGGGCTACAGCCCGACCCTAGACCTGTTCCTGTCCTGGGAAGTGCGGAAGGAACAGGGGTGGCTGTGCTTCTACGACCCGGCGACGAGACTGCGTCTGCCTACCTACCGGGAGGTCCTCGACTCCGAACAAACTGCCGAGTCCGCCCGGCTCGCCGCCGAAGTGCGCGCCAGTGCCGCCGAAGCGCGAGTCGACGCCGAGCAGTCCGCCCGGCTCGCCGCCGAAGCGGAAGCCAAGGAGTTGCGCGAACAACTGCGCCGGTTGCGGGAACCGTAACACAACCGGCGGCTCAGGGTATGCGGCTGCTGCCCCGCGCCGATATGGAGGGAAAGCAATAGACCATTCAGAGCTGGAAAAGTTGAAGCAGCAATACGATCAAGGCTACTTGGTCAGCATGGGGCGGCTATCCACGGGCGGGGGCGTTCCCATACGGCAGGAGAAGCTGGCGCCCACCGGCCTGGAGTTCTCGGAAGCTGTATCCCCGGCGCGCTGGGTCGAGGAAAGCCTGGAGAAATTCGGGAATCTAAGCTCAATGCTGCCCGCGGGCTTTTCCGCCTATGCCCGGGTGTTTCACCCGGCATATCTCGCCGACAGCGGTGAGCAGCCGGTCCGGTGGTCAACGGTTGCTTCATGGACCGGGCGGACGGTCCACCCCCGGACGCAATTCGAATACATCGCCAACCTTGGAGCAGACTTCTCCTACCCGGACCCGCCGTGGGGCCATCACCCGTCAGTCGGCTCGATTCCGGAGGCGGAGTGCCGGACGCTGGTCAACGTGCTGCGGGAATTCACCTCAACGCCAGGCCAATGCTGGTTTTGCCTGTGGGAAGGCTATGGTTACCTCGACTCGCGGCTATACAAGCCCGGCTCTCGGGTGAAGGCCCCGGGCCGGGACTACCTGCTCTTTCGCGGCTCCCTGGATTCCGTCATGTCTTTCATCATCGGCGAATTTCCCTTCTGGGGCGACTCGCCAAACATCTGGTGGCCCGAAGACCGCACTTGGTGCGTAGCCACCGACATAGACCTAGCCGATACCTACGTCGCCGGAAGCAGGGAGTGCATCGAAGCAGTCCTGACCAACCCCTACCTGGAAGCGCTGCTCGCAACCCGTGACGCCCCGCTGGGCATGGATAAAGACACCATCAACGCACCGGACAGCCCATAAGACCCTGCTGCCGCGCTGCCGCGGCTTCTGGACTAGGGGTGCGGCGTCGCCTATAATCGACCAAGCCGCCCCCATTCATTGCTATTCTCCGCCTTTGCCTCCTGGGTCGCCGGCGGACCAAAGCTAAAGGCGGCCAAAAGGAGTCACACGATGCAGAACGGAATAATCCGGGTAGGTCTGGTCGGCGCGGGCGCCAACACCCGTCTAAGGCACATTCCAGGTTTTCGGGAACAAGACGGCGTCGAAATAGTGAGCGTGGCCAACCGGAGCCGGGAATCAGGCGAAAGAATCGCCAGCGAGTATGAGATTCCCAGGGTGTACGACAACTGGGTGGAACTAATTGAGGCCGACGATACCGATGCCATCTGCATCGGCACTTGGCCCTACATGCACCGCACGATGGTGCTGGCGGCCTTGAATAACAACAAGCACGTGCTGACCGAGGCCCGGATGTCTATGGACGCCAGCGAGGCCCACGAAATGCTGGACGCCTCCCGGCAAAAACCCCACTTGGTTACCCAGATCGTGCCAGCGCCAATGACCTTGGAGACCGAGCCCACCTTGAAAGAGCTGATCGCCAACGGGTACTTGGGAGAGTTGTTGGCGGTACGTCTCCGCGTAACGGATTTCCACGGGCGGCAAGACCGGGCCGACACCTTTATCGACTACGACGGTCAACTCCATTGGCGGCAAGACCGCACTCTTAGCGGGTACAACATCATGGGGATGGGTATCTGGTACGAGGCAATCATGCGTTTGGTCGGCCCAGCCACCAAGGTCATGGCCATGACCAAGGTAAATGTCCGCCAACGGATCGATGAAAACGGCGCAATGCGGGCAATCTCGATACCCGACCACGTGAACGTGCTCTGCGAAATGGCTTGCGGCGCTCAAGCGGATATGAGTTGGAGCACTGCTACCGGGCTGCAAATGGGATTGGAGCTTTGGCTCTTCGGCAGCGAAGCCACACTGCACCTAAACGGCCCCCCGATAAAGAACATTTACGGCGGCCGCCGCGGGGACAAGGAGCTATCCGAGTTGCCGATAGCTGACGATATGCGAGGCAAATGGCGAGTGGAAGAGCAATTCATCAAAGCTATCCGGGGCCAAGAGCCGGTTACTCATACTCCCTTTGACGCCGGCGTTCAGTATATGGAGTTCACCGAAGCCGTAACCCGCAGCGCCCAGACCGGGAAGGCGATTTCGTTGCCGCTATAGCGGTTCCCAAGAGAACAGGAGGTCCTCCATGGCCAGCCAAGCTGTCCGCGTGGGTCTAATCGGAGCAGGCCGCAACACTCGCGACCGGCACATTCCAGGCTTTCAACAAGTCTCCGGAGTGGAGATTGCGGCGGTGGCCAACCGTTCGGCCGAGTCGGGGCGAAGGGTGGCCGACCAGTTCAATATTCCTCAAGTCTACGACAACTGGCAGCAACTGTTGGAGGACGAGAGCTTAGACGCGGTCTGCATCGGCACTTGGCCATACATGCACCGCACCCTGACCTTGGCGGCCCTAGAGAAGGGTAAACACGTCCTCTGCGAGGCGCGCATGGCCTCCAATGCCCAGGAAGCTCACGATATGCTCAACGCTTCTCGGGCCAGGCCGGACTTGGTGACCCAAATTGTCCCTTCGCCCATGACCTTCCGCGTGGACAACTTGATTCAACAACTGGTGAACGACGGTTATCTGGGCGAGCTGATGGCCGTAGAGGTCCAGGTCTTGGGGCCCGACTTCGTCGACACCAGCAGCCCGCTCCATTGGCGCCACAACCGTGATCTCAGCGGCTATAACATTCTGAGCATGGGAATCTGGTACGAGGCAATGATTCGATGGGTCGGCCGGGCCACCAAGGTTACGGCCATGACCCGGGTCAACGTGCCTTACCGGCAGGATGAAGAAGGGAACCGAGTCGGCGTAACCATCCCGGACCACGTCGACGTTCTATGCCAGTTGGCCAATGGCGCCCAAGCTCACCTACGGGTTAGCGCCGTGACCGGTCTTTCGCCGGGCAACGATATCTGGCTCTATGGCAGCGAGGGCACTTTGCACTTGGACGGGCGGCTCAACCTCCACGGTGGAAAAAGGGGCGATGTCCAGTTGGCGGAGATTGCCAACCCTCCGGAAAACCAATACTCCTGGCGGGTCGAAGAGGAGTTCATTTCCGCCATCCGAGGCGAGGAGCAGGTCAGCCACACTCCCTTCGACGTAGGCGTGCATTACATGGAGTGGACCGAAGCCGTCACGCGAAGCGCCCAGACCGGCCAAGCGGTCTCGCTGCCCCTGTGAGGTGAAGCCGGGCTTCGGCTCCACCTCACCGTTGCCTAGACCCTAAGCGGCTCACGGAAGAGGCTCTCCGTCACCAACAGCAACGGAAAGCCTCTTACTGATACGTGAATAAGTTTCTAAACTGCCCCCTTCCCCCGTCATTCCGGCGAAGGCCGGAATCCAGGACAGTTCTCCGTCAGCTACGCCTGTCCTGAGCTTGTCGAAGGGCCGGCCTTGAGCCGGAATCCAGAAATTCTGAGGACAAGAACCCTTCGACAAGCTCAGGAGACGGGGCTTGGTTTAGGTAATTATTCACGCATCAGTAATTCCGTGGGGGTGGCAGCTCGCCCCGGCTACGGTGGTAATTAGCTGGAGGCGATGCGTTCCGGTCCGGTCGCTGGTCCCGCCGCTGGTCCCGATAGTTGGGTGCGGTGATGGGCTGCCAATCGACTACCACGCTGTCCACCAAACGCGAGGCAATACGAGGGTTGGCTTCCTCCGGGTCTTGGATGGCGGAGGTTATCACCGTAGGCAACCGGGCTTCGTGGCGGTGAACGATAATCTGGTAGAGCTTATCTTCGGCCCAAGGGGTGCTGCTTTCCGCCCCCAAGTCATCCAAGACCAACAGGGGCGCTGTCTTGAGTGCCTCGAACAGCTCATCGTAACCGATGGGGCTATCCGGGCTAAAGGTAGACCGCAGGTGGTCCAACAGGCTGGGAACGAAAGCATAAAAAACCGTCCGGTCCCGGGCCAAGTTGGTGCCGGCGATGGCCGCCGCCAAGTGGGTCTTGCCCGAGCCGGGAGGTCCGGTAAACAGGAGCCAACCCTCCGGCTGTGCTGCAAAGGTCTCCGCGGCTTGCTTGGCCACTTGCAGAGACTCCCGGTCTTGGCGCGAGGCGTTTCTTCCGCCCTTCACGTCGAAGCTCTCGAAGGTCATCCGGCGCCGCATGTCCTCCGGCAAGTCGCCAAGCCGCCGGGCTAAGCGGGTGTTGTATTGCCCCAGTTGGTGCACCTTAGAGAAGCCTTCGGTGGCTTCTATTCGAGACCGCAGGCCATCTTCCAACCGCTGCAAGGGACCCCGCACGGTGATAACGGTCGGGAGGGCGGCGTTGAAGCGGTGATTGAATACTTGGAACAGCTTTTCTTGGGCCCAGGGCGTGGCGCTTTGGGCGCCAAGGTCGTCCAGCACCAATACCGGCGCCTCGCGCACCTGATCGAAGAGCTCGTCGTAGGTGACCGGGTTCTCGGGCGAATACGCCGCCCGGAGGTGGTCCAACAAATCGGCTACAACCATGAAGAAAGTGGTCTGGCCCCGCTCAATGCAACGGTTGGCGATGGCAACCGCTAGGTAAGTCTTGCCGCTGCCGCTGGGGCCGGCTAGAGTTAGCCAGCCGGTGGGGTTTTCCGCAAACTCCATCGACGATTTTAGGGCGGTTTGAAAGAGGTGTTGACTACCGGCGTCAGGTAAAGGCCCATCGGGCTTGCATACGGCGAAGGTGATCCTAGTCAGGGCTCCCAGATTGCTGTACCGGCGCAGCGCGGCGACTTGGGCCCCCGGCGCGTTGATGGGCGCACACCGGCAGCGAAACGCCTCCCCGAAATCCGGGTGGCCCAGCGGTACCCGCTTGCTGACCCAGCCGCTGCCCTTACAGTAAGGGCAAGTCTCCCCTTCCATTTCACTCCCGGGTTCAAGACCCGGTTCTATCATCGGGAGTACCGCTCCATCGCCGTTGGTAGGCCTCAAGGTATTTTTGACGGCTATCCTTCTCAGGATGTCTCCCAGGTTTTCCATGGTCTTTCCCTTCGGCCGCCCACCGCCGCAATATGCCGACTATGTAACGCCAACTCCTCTTGTTTTCGGCAACCGCAATCTGAAAGGCTTCGTTGATCCAAGGCCAAGAATAAGCAGCTTCCGCCTCTTTCAGGTGCTCGGCTAGCAACGGGGACAATGTGCCGATACTATTCTCGTACAAGGTAAAGATGTTGGGCGCCCCACGGGATAGAGCCGGACTCGGGTCCTCGGTTTCCCACGGACCACCATCCGGGATTGAGCTTGAACCCGACCGGAGGTCCGAGACTGCATCCCGCCCGGAGGCCGTATTGAGCAAATAGACTGGCTCGGCGCCGGTCCCGTGGTCCTGCCCCGGGGCCCCATTAGCCAAATATAGCAGAAAGGTCCCCCGGGCCACTGCCAACTCCAGACCCCGAAGAATCTCTTCCTTGGGGTCTCTGCCAAGTCCACTGAATCCCCGAAGCAGCGACCCGTCGGCGAGAAATTTACTTTGCTTCACCGCTTGAGGCCGTCCCCGGACTCGGTGCATCAGCCACACTCCCCGGAGAGTAACCTTTAGCTCGGCCACGTCTTGGATCTGCTCCAGCAGAGGACCCAAAAGGGGATTGGGGACCGGGGTGAAGAGAGTGTTTTTGTCGAATCCGGAGAACCTCATGGCCGTGTTAACCTAGGCTCAAGAATCATCAACTTCCAAGGCGTCAAACCGCACCAAGTTGTCCCGAAACCGCATCTTCACGCTGCCGGTGGGCCCATGGCGATGCTTGGCCACGATGATCTCTGCCAGATTCCTTGGATAGTCGCGGGTGGGGTTATGTTGTTCCCACTCCTCCTCGGTATAGTAGATGTCCTCCCGGTGGATAAACATGACGATATCGGAATCTTGCTCGATGCTGCCGCTATCTCTTAAATCGGAAAGCTGGGGCCGGTGTCCGGGCCGCCCCTCAACCACCCGGCTCAACTGGGAACAGGTCAACACCGGCACGTTTAGCTCCCGTGCCATACCCTTTACCGAGCGGGAGATCTCACTGATTTCCTGCACCCGGTTGTCCCCCCGGCCCCGGCCTTGAATTAGCTGGAGATAGTCCACCACCAGCAAGTCAAGCCCGTGTTCCAAGGAGAGGCGACGGGACTTGCTGCGCATCTCCACGATTCCTTGGAAGGGAGTATCGTCGATGAAGACCGGTAGCTCGGATAACCGGCCAATGGAGTCTATGATCCGCTGCTCTTCGGCATCGTTGATCAAGTTTAGCCGCAGACGGTGAGCGTCGATTTCAGCGTCGGCCGAAAGTATCCGCAGCGCCAGTTGCTCCCGGCTCATTTCCAGACTAAAGATCCCCGCCACCGCTCCGCTATGCGCGGCATTCAGGGCCATGTTGACCGCCAACGCGCTCTTGCCCAAGGCGGGGCGCGCCCCGAGAATGATCATATCCGACCGTTGCAAGCCACCGAGGAGAAGGTCCAGGTTGTTGTAGCCGGTCATCACCGGAGCGCCGCCTTGGACTAACGGCTCAGCCAGCGCCGCCCGGTCTTCCATGTATTGGTCATAGACCTGCCTGAGGGCAACAAACCCTCGCTCCGACTGCCCCGACCTGACCTGGAACAGTATGTCCTCGGCTTGGCGGAGGGTATTCTCCACATCGGGGGTATCCTCGTAGCCGATGGCCGAGATTCTAGCCGCCGCGTCGATCAGCCGACGCATGGAGGAGGTCTGAGACACCGCCTGGGCATAATACTCGGAATGCGCGGAGGTCGGAGTGATGGAAACCAAGTGGCTCAAGTAGGCCATGCCGCCCACGGTTTCCAACTGGTTGGTACGGCCTAATTCCCGGGCCAAAGTGACTTGGTCTATAGCCTCACTACGCTGAAAAAGGGCCACGCAAGCCGCAAAGCAAATCTGGTTTTTCTCGCGGTAGAAGTCCTCGGGCTTGATAAGATGCCCTACCCTAAGGAAAGAGTCTCCGTCAATCAACAGCGACCCTAGGACCGCTTCCTCCGCTTCCAGGTCGTGGGGAAGAAGCCTTTCCGCGTACATCCGCCTACTCCTCTACCTCCGCGACGACGTGCACCGTTGCCTGAATCTCGTTGGACCAATGCAGTACGATGTCGTACTCACCCGGCTCCCGGATAGGCTCGCCAGCCTCAACTAACCGCCGGTCAATATCACGCCCTATGGAGGCGCTCAACTGGGCCGCGATCTGAGTGCTGTTGATGGTCCCGTAGTACCTCCCGGTGGGGGTTACCCGGGCGCTGACCGTAATGCTCAGCCCCTCGAGGGCTTGGGCCAAGTCCTCCATGATCCCGGTCTCTCGAATCCGGGTCGCATCGCCAACGGCCTTGATCTTATGGAGGCGCTTCAACACCTCCGGGGTGGCCAGTTCGGCCAAGCCTTGGGGAATCAAGTAGTTGCGGGCGTAGCCGTCGGCAACCCGGCGCAACTCCCCGGCCCGGGCCTGATTGGGGACATCCTGAGTGAACACAACTTCCATTACTGACACCTTTCTTTAAGTAGACTACTCGGTCAAGCTATCTAACCAAGTTGGTGGTTAGATGATTACCGGGACCAGCGGCTGCCGGTAATCAGTTAATCATTATAGTCTTTCCCGGATTTCGTCGAAACCGGGGGGTTGACAGTGGGGTTGGCCGAGACGTAGAGCCTCCTGCCCCGATTAGCTTAAAGAGCTAAGCTTGCATAGCTAAAATTAATTCCTCCAACCATGCCGCTGTCAAGGCGTAGAGTTGGGGTTATCCGACGCCAAGGATTGCTCCATTGGGGCAATGTCAACAAATTGTTGACGTCCGAAACGTTCCAAAATAAACTATATCACCCAGAGAGGAGCTAGCCATGAATAACTTAGAACGAGATGGGGCGATTTTATTAGGCGTTCTTAGTCGGTTCCCTACCGCTGCGTTACAGACTACATTCGTCAAAATGGTGTATCTCCTTGATAACATGCACTTCGAGCACCTTGGGGAGCAAATGACAAGCTTCACGTATCGCTGGGACCATTTCGGCCCGAATGCTGTTGGCAATGCCATCGTCAATAAGCTCGAGGACTTGGCTCAGCGAAACCTCATTCACACCACGCGTTCTACAACCCCCTACGAAAACGACGCGAATTATTATAGGGTTACCGAACACGTTGAAACGACTGCGCTGCCTTTGAACGACTCCGATTGGTCGTTCATCGGCGCTGTCGTAGAGAAATACGGAGGCAAATCCCGGGACTTCGTGGTAGCCGAATCCAAGCGGACAGCTCCTGTGTTGAATGCCGAGCAATATGACCTTCTAACATTCCAGAAAAACGAAGCGATAGAATTCCTTCGGCGAAGTTTTTTTGACGATGCAGACTTTGTCGAGAACACAAAGCAAGCAATCTCCGCGGCCTCCGGTACTTGGATTACATTAGACGAGTTGAGAGCGGAAGTTGCTCAATGAAGTAGTATTTGATCATTCAGGCTCCGCAAGAAGATATTATTTGTCACTTAGTCCAGAGGACAGGGCATCACTTGATGCTGTATTAGATTCCATCCAGGCTTCTCCGCACCCTGACGGCATGACCAAAACGACTGTATTCATGCCTCCGATAGTCGTTCACTACTACAATAACGGAGAGTTCAAAGTCTCTTATAGTGTGATAGTGTGAGCTATTACCCCCGCGATGGTCGCTATCACATAGTAATACACGCCGCTGCCGCCGCTTAGCCAGCCTTCGTCTGATTCAGCTTCCTATTTCACCCTATACCATCGGGTAACTTGCCATGAGCTTTGCTGACGACATTGAGCAACGGGCCCTGCCGGTGCGCCGGGCTATCCTGAGCCACCCCTTTATTACCGGGGTGGGCGACGGCACGCTTCCGGTGGACCGATTCAAGCACTACGTGCTACAGGACTACGTTTACTTGATTGATTACGCTAGGGTACTGGCACTGGGCTCGGCCCGCGCTCCTGACTTGGAAACCATGAGTTGGTTTGCCGGGCTATTGGACGAAACGTTAAACACCGAAATGGACCTGCACCGGGCCTACTGCGCTGAATTCGGCATTACCCGAGAAGCGTTGGAAGCCACCCGCCCCGCTCCGACCACTACTGCCTACACCAGTTTTCTGCTGCGAGTGGCCCACCAGGGAAGTTTCCCGGCGTTGGTAGCCTCCTTGCTGCCTTGCCAGTGGGGTTACTGGGAGATAGGGGAACACTTGCGGGTTCAGGGGGCCCCAAAGGAAGCGCCCTTGTACTCCCAGTGGATTGAGATGTATTCCTCACCGGAGTTTGCCGAGCTAGCCCGAACCCTCCGGTCAATGACGGACCGTTTGGCGGAGGAGGCCGGCCCGCGGGAACAGGCCGGGATGGCTGACGCTTACTTGACCAGCCTGCGCTTCGAACTCCGGTTCTGGGACATGGCGGTTAACCTGGAGAGTTGGCCCGTATAAACCACCAAGAAGAGAAAGGCGGAGACACCGAGGGTCGGACAGTAGCATTGACCAAGCCTTGATGGGTCGAGGGGGCGCGGGTTGACCACTCACGACTGAGCTAGCATCAGGCAGACAACTGGAGAAGAGAAATTAGGGCTTGCAGCGACGCCGCTGCAAGCCCTAATACTTGTCCGGGTTCCAGATTTTAGACCAGTACCGGCTCGGTGTTCTTCTGGTAGACCTGGAACCGGTGCCGAGTGGTGTCGGCGATGATTACGCGGCCATTGTCATCCACCTTCACGGCCACCGGAGCCCAGAGCACCTTCTCCGGCGTGAAGTCCCGAACACCGTTCCGTTGCCGGATCATATCCGGGTTGGACTCGATCTTGGCCACGCCCCACTTGGAGAGCACCGCATCACCAGTGAACTCGGTGATAAAGCGCCCCTCGGGGGTCAGCACTTGGACCCGGTTATTCAGCCAGTCGGCCACGTAGATGTCGCCGTCCTTGTCCACCGCCACCCCGGTCGGGCGGTTGAACTGGCCTACCGGCCGCTGCACTACTCTAATGCCGCCATGATTTTTGACGATGGAAGCATCTCCGCCGGTCCCCGGCTGCCCAAAGCTGGCCAGCCACTGACCGTCGGCAGTAAAACACTGTATCCGGTCGTTCCGCCAGTCGGCCACGAACACGTTGCCATCTTTGTCCAAACCGATACCCCAAGGGGTATTTAGCTGGCCGGGGCCGTCGCCAAAGCTGCCGAACTGCCCCAGGTACTTACCGTCCAGCGTGAACTTCTGCACCCGGTGGTTCCGGCTGTCCACCACAAAGAGGACGTCGTCTCTGATGGCGATGCCCGCAGGGCGGTCCAACTGGCCGGCGCCGGACCCGTGGTCACCCCAGTGACTCAGGTAGTCCCCATCCCTGTTGAAGACGGTGATGCGGTGGAGATATTCATCGGATACGTAGACATTGATGTCCTTATCCAAGGCGATGGACATGGGCCAACGGAACTGCCCCGGCCGGTCGCCATAGGACCCGAACTCGGTGATGTACTCTTCCCGGTCTTCACCCAACCGGAAGACGTTAATGCGGGTGCCGTCGGACCGGGACTCGTAGGACCGGTTCACCACGTAGATAACGTCGTCGGGCGCGAAGGCGATATCCATGGGGTTGCGAAAGCCGGTCCCCTGGAACTCCGAGCGTCCGGCGACGTAGCTGTAGGTGAAAGTCCGGTCGTTGATACCAAGAAAAACGCTTGCCACTAGTATCCTCCTCTACAAATTAGCCGAAGCGGGCCGGTCCTGTGGCCTGTTTCCGATTAGACTAGGAACAGTTAGACCAAGACCGGCTCGGTGTTCTTCTGATAGACCTGGAACCGGTGCCGAGTCGTGTCGGCGATAATGACGCGGCCCCGGTCGTCCACCCTCACGGCCACCGGCGCCCAGAGCACTTTCTCGGGAGTGAAGTCCCGGACACCGTTCCGCTGCCGGATCATATCGGGGTTGGACTCGATTTTGGCCACGCCCCACTTGGAGAGCCCGGCGTCACCGGTGAACTCGGTAATGAACCGTCCCTCGGGGGTCAGGACTTGCACCCGGTTGTTCAACCAGTCGGCCACGTAGATGTCCCCATCTTTGTCCACGTCCACCCCGGTCGGGCGGTTAAACTGGCCTACCGGCCGCTGCACTACCCTAATGCCGCCATGATTTTTGACGATGGAAGCATCTCCGCCGGTACCCGGTTGCCCAAAGCTGGCCAGCCACTGACCATCGGCGGTGAAGGACTGGACCCGGTCGTTGCGCCAGTCGGCCACAAATACGTTGCCATCTTTGTCCAAACACATGCCCCAAGGGGTATTTAGCTGGCCGGGCCCGTCGCCAAAGCTGCCGAACTGGCCCAGGTAATTGCCGTCGGTGGTGAATTTCTGCACCCGGTGGTTCCGGCTGTCCACAACGTAAACTGCACCATCCCGGACAGCGATGCCCGCCGGCCGGTCCAACTCGCCGTCGCCGGAGCCGTGCGTGCCCCAGTGATTCAGGTAGTCGCCATCCTTGTTGAAGATGGTAATGCGGTGCAGGTACTCGTCGGTGACGTAGACGTTGATGTCCGGGTCCAAAGCGATGGCCATGGGCCAACGGAACTGGCCCGGCCGGTCGCCGTAGGAGCCGAACTCCGTGATGTACTCCTCGTTTTCGTCGGCCAACCGGAACACGTTAATGCGGGTCCCATCGGACCGGGACTCGAAGGAGCGGTTTACGACATAGATGAGGTCGTCCGGCGCGAAGGCGATGTCCATGGGGTTGCGAAAGCCGGTCCCCTGGAACTCCGAGCGTCCGGCGACGAAGCTGTAGGTAAAAGTCCGGTCATTGATTCCTAGAAACACACTTGCCACGATTTACCTCCTAGGCCAATCGTTATTTTGGGGCCACCCCGGAGACGAATGAGCCTCGCCAAAGCAGCCCCATCAGTTAGCTCACCCTGCTCGGTCCCAACCCCGGGCGCCTACCGGACAGTCACGCCGGAGGGCCAACAGTGCCTGGCGCCGGAGTGGGACATGCCTCCGCCTTGAGCGGTTTACCCGCTAGGCAGTCTAGATGAAGTCTAACGGTTCGAAGGAACCGCCGACGATGGGTTTGGCATCCAGGCCCATCCAGCGCTCCAAGAGCGTGGTGTAGGTGGACCTGAAGTCGGTGTTGTGCAGCAGGTTGCCGCCATCTTCCAACCCGTTAGGCTCCAACGAGGGGTACTCGCCGTAGAGGCCGCCCTTGACATTTTCGCCGATGACGAAGGCCACGCCGCCAGTGCCGTGGTCGGTGCCGGAGCCGTTGTCGATGGCCCGTCGTCCGAACTCGGAGTAGAGCAGCATCGTTACGTTGTCGCTAATGTTGAGCTGGCGCAGGTCGGTCATGAAGGAGTCCACGTTTGCCGCAACGTCATTCAACAGGTTGGAGTGGCCCACCGCCTGGTTGGCGTGGGTGTCGAAGATGTTGTACGGCGCGGTGGTGAAGAACACCCGGGTGCCGAACCCCGCGTTGTGGACTTGGACCATGTCCCTCATGTAGCCGCCGATGTTGCCCAGCAGATATTCGACCTCGGAATTGTACATGCCGGGGGCGGTGCCCAGAATGTCCGCGCCCTTCATGGCCTCGATGCCGGTGCGCCGGATGAAGTCGTTTACCGCACCCCTGCCGATGGCCGGAGCGTACATCCGCCCGAACAGGTCCAAAGCTTCTTCTCGCTCCTCTTCACGCTCGATGTCGGTGAGCAGACCGTAGCTGCTCAGGTCGCCGACCGAAGCAACGGCCACGCCTTCCATGGCCAGAGAGCGGGGCAGCCCGCGGCCGAAGTTAACGCCCGTCAGCACGTTCTCGCCGTTGGGGTCGATGGTCTTGATCACCCGGCCCAGCCAACCCTCGACGCCCAAGGTGTCGGGTTCGCAGGTGGCCCAGATATCCATGGAACGGAAGTGGGAAAGGCTGCCGTTGGGATAGCCGATGCCTTGGATGATAGCCAGCTTACCCTCATCCCAGTATTTCTTCAAAGGAGCCAGAGATGGGTGGAAGCCCAACTCATCGGTGATGTGGACAATCTGGTCTTCGGGAATTCCCAAGGTGGGCCGATAGTCCCGATACCGCGGGTTGTTGTAAGGGATCACCGTGTTCAACCCGTCGTTCCCGCCCGACAGGGACACTACCGCCAGAACAGGGTCCTTCTTGGTAGATACCATGGTCTATCCTCCGTTGTATATCTTTTGTTGGTCTGTGGCCTGGGGTTGCCTAGCCGAACTGGAACTCGGAAGTTGTGGCTATCATTTGGAAGGTCTCACTGGCCCGCCGGGTAAACTCGGCGCGCTCAGACTCGTTTCCGTGGGTCAATTGGCCGCCTTGGGCGACGTGACTGACCAGTTCCCGGCGGGTTTCCTCAGCAATGGTCATGGGGCCGACCAAGTCCAAGCATCCGTCCACCAACTGGTCGGCGGTCATGGTCTCCCCTTGCGCCATCAGCCGGTCAATCATCGACCTGACGCCGGGAAGCTCGGTGTTCCCCAGCAGGTTGGAGGCGAAGTTGATGCGGTCGATAAGGCTGCCGCTATTGATCCATTCCGGGCCGGTGTGCCAGCCTTCCACCGTGGGCGGGTTGAGCAAGTCCAGGCCCATGTACTTCGGCTCCATGGCGACGAAGAACAGCCCCGGCTTGGGTTCGGTATGGTCTTGGACCATTCGCATCGTCCCGATCACCACATCGGCCGGGCTCTTGACCTTGGCATGGTGGACCGCCTCGGACTTAAAGAAGTCGGAGGTGAACAGGGCCCTCAGCATGGCCGAGATTTCGTAGCCGGAATCGAAGTAGGCGTTCTCCAGGATCCTGATGGCTTCCACATCTCTGGGTTCGGATAGCCGCCACGAGGGGACCGGCAACTCGTCGGCCACAAAGAAGTCGTACAGTTTGCGGGCTACGAAGCGGGCGGTGGCGGGTTGCTTGCAGATTATGTCCACCACATCTTCGCCGTTCCAGCGCCCGGTCTCTCCCAGGAAGGTCTTCTCGCCGTCGTCATGGTCCGCCGGATCGAAGCGGAACTCGAAGGGAGTGCGCCCGTAGGGGAACACCGGCACCGTGGGAGCCAGGTTCCAACCGGTGAAGGCCCGGGCACAGGCTTTGACATCGTCTTCGGTATAGTTGAAGTTCCCGTCTTTGCCCACGCCCATGGAGAACAGCTCGAGCAGCTCCCGGCCATAGTTCTCGTTGACCGCGACCTTGTGGCTCTCGATATTGTCCAGGTAATAGAGCATGGCGGGGTCGGTGGACAGCCACATCAGCAGGTCCTTAAAGTTGCCCATGCCCATTTCCCGGAAGGTGGCGTACTGCATAGAGGTGGTCCGGGCGTTGTCCACCTTGTTGTCGCCAGCACAGAGGATCATGTGCCAGAAGAGGGCCATCTTCTCTTTAAGCTGGTACTTGTTGTTGATCATCCGGTAGACGATCTCGGTCTGTGGCGTCTCAATGGCCGCACTATCGAAGTACGAGGGATAAGCCCGGTACATGAGGTCTTCGTCGATGCCCGGGGCGTCGCCAGGGTTCAAAAGCTCTTCGACTGCGCTGCCGTATCCTTGGGCCACCCTGGCCTCGATCTCGTCCCGGCTCGCCCCGAATCCAGCTCGCCGAAGCAGGTGAGCCATCAACGCAATGTCTTTGTCCGCCATCTAGTCCTCCTTTTTCGTTGATCGTGTAATACCGTAGTGCTTACCTTGCTGGCCTATGCCAGCCTCACCTTAAATACCGGTACAGCCCCAGGCCGTTCATACCGCACTTATAGGCGCCCTCCCAATCATAACTAACTGTTCCCAGGATTCTAGAAAGTCCGATTCGGTACGCGGATAGTCGGTTTTCGCAAGGGTTTATTTAATATCTTTGGCCCACTGCTGTCAATCGGCTAACCTCGATAATGAGAATAACATAATATCTGATATTCTTTGGTATCGGACTCCTCAACCCGATTAGCCACTGCCTATATTCTGACTCCCGCCTGTACCAGTTGAGTTAAAACAGACTCCACGCTGTGAACCGTAATCACTGCGGTAGAAGGACTGCTCTTCCGGGCTCCCGTAGCCAGATAGGCGGCGTCAGCCTGCGATAGTTCGCTGTCGATCAATAGCGCCTCGTAATCTGAAGACACCGCCAAGTCGAGGGCGACTGCATCACTTAAGGTGCTGGTTACAATGCAGCCAAGACCTTCCAAGACCCCGGTAAGTTCGTCTACAAAGCCTTGGTGACGGCCAACGATCAGGACCCGCTTCTCTCCCGGCATCTTTACGACTTGAGATACTTCTCGTAGAAAAGTAGGACGCGGTGCCACATATCCTGGGCCGGGGCGGCGCGGTAGCTGGGCCGGTAGTCGGCAAAGAAGGCATGGCCTGCATCAGAGTACATCTTATATTCGTAAGTCTTGCCGTGCTTGTCCAACTCCTCCAACAAGCGGGCCGCGTGCTCAGGAGAGGGATTGGCGTCCTCTTCCCCGAATAGGGCCAGCAAGGGGCAGGACAGGTTGGCCACCATGTCAATGGCTGCCACCGGACGAGCCTCGGTAGTCTCATCGGGGATAATGTGCCCGCCGGCGGAATCCACCGCCGCGTCCACGTTCTGGCTGGTGCAACCGAACATCAGAGTATACCTTCCCCCGGAGCAAAACCCGATGATTCCGACTTTACCGTTGGCATTGGCATGGCCCTTGAGATAAAGTGCGGCCCCCTCCAAATCGCCCATGGTCTGGGAGTCGGGGACGGAGAAGAGGACGTCAAGCACCCTGTCCGGCGCTGGCCGGCCCTCGCGAGTGTAGAGGTCGGGTGCGATAGCGATATACCCCTGCTCCGCGAACCGGCGGCACAGGTCTTTCATGTGGTCTTCCAAGCCCATACCCTCCATCGTCACAATGACGCCGGGGTAGCTGCCGGGAGCGGCAGGCTGACTTAAGTAGGCGTTAATCTGGGCGCCGTCCTGGCTGGCATACTCCATCATTCCCGATTGTAAGTTCGCCGTGGTAGTAACCATCTCACCCCCATAAAGTGCGTCTCTTAGATGAGGCTTACTGTCAATGTTACTACAACCCGCGCCAAATAGTTAGAAGGTTTTTGGCAGCAGCTTTGTACCGTGAGCTTGGGCTAAGAACTCAGATTATTCGCTCAAGAAGGCCAATAGCTCCCGGTTCACTTCCTCCGGCGCCTCCCACTGCAAAAAGTGGCCGTAATTGCCCACGTGTTTCGCCTTGGCATTGGGAAATACCCCTTTCCAAGCGTCTTCCAGCGGCCCGGCGCCCATGAGTTCGGCGGTCCTGACTCGCCGGGTGCCGTAAAGAAATAGGAAGGGTGTGGGCAACTGCCGTTCGGCGTCGGCCTGCCAGTGGGGCGGGTCCTCGTAGGCGGCGGCGCGGTAGTAGCTGAACCCTCCCCGCAACGCCCCCGGCTGGGAATAGGCCCGCACGTATTGCTCCACTTCCTCCGGGCTGGGCGGGTACTTGTTAATGGTCCAGTCTCGGAAAATATGGCGAAGGTACACTTCCTCCCGCCCTTCGATCAGCTTCTCCGGCAAGTCGAACTGCTGATGAAAATAGGAGTGCCAACGCTCCCGGACTACGGCCGGCGCCTGCGGCCCCAATTGCTCCATGGGCGGAGTCGCGTCCAGAAGGGCCAGCCGGCTGACCGTTTCCTCATGGTCCAAGGTAAGCCGGAAAGCGACTCTGGCGCCGATGTCATGGGCCACCACCGCCACCTGCTGGTGGCCCAAGTGCCGGGCCAATTCGTAAATGTCCGATGCCGACGAGCGGGTATCATACCCGGAGAGGGGCTTGTCCGAATAACCAAAACCTCTCAAATCGGGGACGATCACTTGGAAGCGTTCCGACAATGCCGGAATCTGGTGACGCCAGCTATACCAGAACTCGGGCCATCCGTGCAGCAAGACTACCGGCGAGCCCTGTCCTTGAATAACGTAGTGGATGTTAATACCGTTAACTACAGCCATTCGATGGTCCCACTGGTCGCTCATAAACCCTCCTCTTAACTGTCCCGAGCAATACATTGCCTAGATAGAAAACATCTTATCATTCCCAAGGTCACCAAGGGGGGCAGGGCTACCGGGCGGTATTTATATAGCTTCCGCCGGCATGACGAGGTGCGCCAAGGAGATAGCTAAATGGTCCCTGGGGTTTGAAGCAGGGTCTTTATCATTGTCACCCCGAACGCAGTGAGGGGTCTAAAATCCCTCTGGAAAGGCGAAGTTGGCCCCAGCAAGAATTTTAGATTCCTCGCGCTGCTCGGAATGACAGAAAGGAGGCTCAGAATGAGAATGAAAAGGTCCCGAGTTTGAAGCTCCACCCGCGCAAACGGGGCCGTTTCCAGTTAAAATGTTCCCAGATCCTCATAACAGAGTGCTTGGATGGCAAGAGAGTGCTAGGATCTTCCCATCAGACAAGAGGAGATGACCGCCAATGACCAACGTGAAATTCAACGACCTGACCGCCGAGGAGAGGTGGGTGATTGAGAATAAGGGCACCGAGCGCCCCTTCACCGGCGAATACGACGACTTCTACCAGGAGGGAGTCTACCTTTGCCGCAGGTGCAACGCCGAGTTGTACCGGTCCGACGACAAGTTCGACGCCCGGTGCGGCTGGCCGGCGTTCGACCAAGAGATACCCGGGTCCGTAAATCGCCTCCCCGACCCCGACGGCAGGCGTATTGAGATCGAATGCGCCAATTGCGGCGGACACTTGGGTCACGTCTTTGTCGGCGAGCGCCTTACTCCCGCCAACACCCGGCACTGCGTCAACTCCCTCTCGATGAAGTTCGTTCCTGCCCAGTAACGGGTATACACTTGGTTTAGGACTAAGAGAGTGTTTTCAAAGTTCCATCTCCCTCTGGGAGAGGGCTAGGGTGAGGGCCATTCTCGCCGTTGACTACCTTGGAGATCATCAGTCATACCTCCTCATCCCTTCGGCAATCTCAGGGCAGGCCTAACCTTCTCCCCAAGGAGAAGGGATTTTTGAAACATCCTATAAGGCTTAGACCAGCCATCGTAGCTGGGGTTTACGTGGGTGTGGGTGTCGATGTCGATGACTTTGTACCCTTTTTTCATTTCCTATTCCCTCCTTGTGTCTCACCCCGCATTGGGGGCGTATGCCGCTGGCTCTGGGGACACCCGGACCCTTTACCGGTGTTCCCTCAGCCCGGTTGTGGCGGTCAATCCGGGCCGCTGCGGGATTTTAGGGCTTCAGGTACCGGGACAGCCACTCCAAGCAGTGGCCCCAAGCCATCTGGGAGACCTCGGGCCGGTAGCTGGGCCGGGTATCGGAGAAAAAGGCGTGGCCGGCATGTTTATAGCTGACCAACTCAAAGGTCTTGGCGTATGCTGCCAACTCCTTCCGCAAACGGGCAACGTCGGCTGGGGAGGGATTGGCTTCGTCTTCGCCGAATAGGCCCAGCATCGGGCAGCCAAGATTCTTCACCATCTCCCCCGCTGGCAGGGGATTGACCTTGGTAGGTTGATAGATGTTGGCCGGAACGAGGAACGAATTATGGCCCGAGCACCTTACCTCATGGGCCATTATATCCGACGGATGATAGACGGAGCCGGGAGGTATGATTGGTGGGGCCAATTACTCCCTCCCAGAAACAGCGGCTAACCAAGAAATCCCGGGTTAAGGCGGCGCTGCCAGCCTAGCTGCAAAGGCCGCTTTAGGTCTGGTCGGGGCGGGCAGATTTGAACTGCCGACCTCCTGGTCCCAAACCAGGCGCCCTGCCGCTGGGCCACGCCCCGACGCTCTTGCCGCTTTGGCATCAAATGATTGGGCCACTGGTGACCCCGGAGATATTTCGGGGGAATTCTCCGGTTAAAGCGGAGAACTGCGGTCTGGCCGCTTTGGTGGACTTGGTACCCCCGGAGAGAGTCGAACTCTCGTCTCCGGCTCCGGAGGCCGGCACTCTATCCACTGAGCTACGGGGGCTAATAACGCCAGTTAAGTTGTTAAACGTCCGGAGAACTGGGAGGCCGGCACTGGGGTTTGCTCTTCCTGGGACACTCATGCTGAATATCTCGATTAGATTCTACCACAGCTTGAGCGGACTTATGGATTCTCGTTTGGTTTGAATATTTCCGAGAGCGTGTATAGGGCAAAGGCCACCAGCCCTAGCTTCAACAAGTCTTTGGCCCAGTCCTCTCTGGGGTGGGCTCGTGCCTCTTCTTCGGCAAGACGGCGAAAGTCCTCAGCTTCGCTGGGGGATAATTGTCCCCCGGTCTCCAATTGACCTAGGTATCCTTGAAGCCGGGCTCTTTCCGTTGCGCTGATCGGGTTCCTCTGCTGGGCCACGCCTCGGGAAACCCGAGTAAAGTTGGCTACCTGCCTAAAGGCCCGCTCTCTCTGGGCATCGTCCCACTGCCCAGAGAGATTCCCGAGCATTATCAGCACCACTTCGGTTAGGGTTTCCAGGTGCTGCTCAATGCGGTCAAGCCGATGCTCTAGCGGCGGGGTCCATGCCGGGTACCGGACGACCGCCGTTAAAAGCCGCGCAAACCAACGGACTCTTGCCTGCAACGGACCAATGGTAATATTAGATTCTACCATACCCTAATTATAGTCTCTCAGTTGCGGCTTGGCTTCTCCAAGCCGCACCGGCTCTCTCCCCCGGAAATCCCGGTATTATCGGACCCCGGATAACCCTCCGGCATCCGGTCCCTGCCGGTCCTCCAGCCGGTCTTTGATTCTCCCCAGCTTTTCCTTTTGACTACGTTTCAGGCTAAAGATGATCGAGGGTAGCCACAGGAGGTTCAAGACCACGAAGGGCCAGAAAACCGGAACGAAGGGCGCAAACAGCCACAGGAAGTTACGGCGGAGGGACGGATACATGAGGTCGGTGCCCTTGGTGAGGAGCGTGCCTTCGGGGGCGGGTTGCAATCCAAAGAATTCAATTCGGTGCAGCCAGCCATTCTCGCCGCTGATTTTGTACTCCAGCCACCGGTCCCGGTCGACGTAGGTCACCTCTCGAACGACTACCCGGGTCGATCTAATGGGAGATGCGCCCAACGGGCCGCCGGTCCCGGCGTCGAAGACGTCAAACTTCTGGAAGGTGGCTCCCAACTCAACGGGGCCAGCCGGTCCCTTAAAGCTTTCGGCTTCCCGGTCCCATTCTCGGTGCCGTCCAAAATCGGACAGAAAGTCGAACACTTCCCGGACCGGCCGGTTGATGACCTTGGAGTTGGTAACCCGAATCTTGACCATTGCGTCGCCTATCTTAGCATGTAGGTAGGCAGCAATGCTGGTGGACAACCATTGGGTCCGGTAATAGACTGAGGGCATCCTCCAGTCAAGGAGTGGTAGTCATGCCGGTCTTTACTCCTGAATATCTGCGGAAAGTCGCTTACCACATCTACGTGGCCAAGGGCGCTCCCGAACACGAAGCGGAAATCGTCGCCACCCATCAAGTAAAAGCCAATCTGGTCGGCCACGATTCCCACGGCGTCATCCACATCCCCGAATACGTCGAACGCATCAATAGAGGGCACATCGTGCCGGGAGCCCCTTTCGTGGTGGAAAAGGAGGCCCCATGCACTGCGGTAATCAACGGCAACTGGGGCTTTGGCTTCGTGGTGACCGAGAAGGCCATGAGCATAGCCATCGAGAAAGCCAAGACCCACGGTGTAGCGGCAGTAACCGTACACTATCAAAGCCACATCGGCCGCTTGGGTGATTACTCCACCATGGCGCTCCAAGAAGGAATGATCGGCTTAATCACCGCCGATTCGGGCGCGGGCCCCAAGTCGGTGGTGCCCTTCGGCGGCAAGGGACGCCGCTTGGGCACCAACCCCATCTGCATTGGCATGCCCAGCGACATGGCAGGCCCGGTGCTTTTGGACATGGCCACCAGCGCGGTGGCCCAAGGGAAGATCACGCTGGCCCGTAGCCGCGGCGAGGAAGTGCCTCCCGGCTGGATTATCGACAAGGACGGCAATCCCACCACCGATCCCAACCTGTATTTCGGCGGCGGCGCTATCCTCCCGGTGGGCGCCGACCAAGGCCATAAAGGGTATGGACTTTCGTTCATGGTGGAGGTGTTCTCCGGGCTGCTCACCGGATTGGGCTTTGGGATCGATCCCCAAGCCAAGCACAACGACGGCTGTTTCATCGGGGTCTTTAACGTGGAGCATTTCCGGCCCTTGGACCAGTTCAAGCGGGACGTGGCGGAGTTCGTTAGCTTCGTCAAGGACTCTCCGCCTGCCTCCGGGTTTAGCGAAGTGCTCTATCCCGGAGAAATCGAACACCTCACCGAGACGCGGCGGTTGAAAGAGGGGATATTCGTTGAAGAAGATACCTGGGAGCAAATCACCGGCATTATGAAGGAGTTAGAGGTGGAAGGGGCGGTGGGCAGCCCGTGAGACGCTGCCGGTAATCTCCTGAGGACACGCCTCAGCGGGGCGAGGTACTTTCTTCTAGCTTTAATTTCTCCAACTGCAATTTCTTGAGGAGCGGAATCTTCGCAATCTTCCATTGGTCCAGATCATCCCAGTAGATGCCATTCGGCTTCGGCAGCCCCTCGGGGCACTGGATAACCTCATCCGGGGTCGCCACAAAGTCCAGCGGCACATCGTGTTGGGTCCAAGGCAACTCTTGGTCCAAGACTTGTAGCGAGTGCACGGTGGTAATCACCGGGGTGTCCGGCTGGACAACGCCGGTGGCAGCCGCCAAGCCGTATTCGAGGTCGGCAAAGCCGCCGCCCTTGCCTATTCGGGTGCCTTGGCGATTGACGGCCACCGACCCGGAAACTACCAAATCGACGGGTCTCATTTCTTCGAAATAGACCAGCCTGCCGTAGCGAAAGGCGCCGGTAATGGTAGAGGCTTGAGCCGGCGAGGCATTGAGGGTAGCCGGGTCCAGCTCCACGAAGCACTGCTCGCTGCGCAAGCGGGGCACGGCCATATACAGCACTTTGCCTTCTTCCAAGGCCCGCTGGCGCAGGGGCCGCTGCGGCCGGTCCGGGTTGCTTTTGATGGCCCGGGCTTGTTGCCAAGTGGGAAGCTCAAACACCAACCGGGCCGCATCCTGGGCCCCGTGAAAGTCCGGAATCCGGTCGCGCACCCGGTTGCTCCGGGCCGCGCCTTCGGTCTGCAAGGCCGTCCAAACCAAGTTACGGAAGAAGTCTTTGTCGTTCACGCCTCCGGCACACCGCTCCTATAAATGTGGCCATATTTCAACCCAGCGCCGCCTTGGTCAGCGCATCCAAGTCGGCATCGGCGCGAAGCAGTTGGCGAAAGTGCTCAAGTTTCCCGCCGTCGCGCGCGGTAGCTAGCTCCAAGAGACCGCCCAGAGACTCGGCGGTCTCCAAGGTCTTGGTCTCCACCAAGATTAAAGGCACTCCTCGCTGCATCGCCTCCGCCCGGATGTACTCCACCGGCTCCTCCCCGCAAGTCAAGACGATGCAACACGGGGTCGAGGTCAAGCAGGCCATTTGAATATCCGGGCGGGCGCCCCGGGTGATTACTGCTTGATTGGAGAAACGGCCGAAATAGGTGGGTCCGGCATCCATGATGTTGCCGCCGATCAAGAAGCGGTCCACCCGAGCATCGGTGTTTTCCGGTTCTTGTACCCACTGGCCGCCAAGAAAGTCGGCTAAGTCCCGGACCGTTACTCCCAGCATCTGCCGGTCTTCCTTCAAGGCCCCAAACACCGGCACACCCTGGGCCCGCAGTTCCTTTAGCAAGTGCTTCTCGGCGTGACGGGTGCGATAGCTGGTAACGCCGTTGATCAACACCCCTGCCAAGCGGTCGGCAAAGGGGTGGCATCCTTGGATGATTGCGGACGTGGTCAAGTCCTTGGCATAGGCGAAGGTGAGCACAACCTTGCAGTTTAGAGCGGAAGCGAGGTCAAGAGCGTAGGGGATAGGAATGCCTGCGGAATTTGCCAGGTCCGGGCCTTCGACCAGTACTACGTCCACTTGACTCAGAAGGTCGGCTAGAGTCTCCCGGACTGTGCTTAAGACTGAATCCTCTAGGGTTAGCTGGGGGCCGACAACCGGAATATCCGGCAATGGCTGGGGAGCCGGGACTTCCGGGGCGTTCTCCGAGGCAAAGCCGGAAAAGAAAGCTGCGTCGGCGTCGTCTTCGGCCCTGGAAGAGAACGGTTTGCAGTAGGCTGCTCGCTGGCCTGCGGCAGTGAACTCAAGTAGCAGGGCGCCGATGGTGCTGGTTTTACCAGCGCCAGGGCGGTCCCCGGTGATTTGCAAGACTGGCAATGACGCCCCCAACCGGCAACTATGATAATTCTAACATAAGGGTACGACTAATGGCCGGGTACCGGGACTCGACGGCTGGCACCCTAACCGTCAACGTCCTTTTCGCCGGTGTCATTGGGGTCGAAGCCTTTGGGGAAGCGGGTAGTGTCATCGTATTTCGCTAAGGTCATGTCCGAGCGGTGCAGGCTGGCCCGGTCGAAATTGGCCCCCCGCAGGTCGGCAGCGACGAACATGGAATCGCGAATCATCGACAGGGTGAAATCGGCTCCGGTCATGAAAGCGCGGCCTAGGTCGGCCCCGTTCATGTTAGTGGACAAGAATTTGGCCCCGGCCAAAGTAGTGTTTCTCAGGTCGGCCTCGATCATCGTGGACTGGCTCAAGTCGGCCCCGGTTAGGTCGGCGCCCAGAAACGAAGCACGGCCCATGCGGGACCAACGGAGGACCGCCCCCGTAAGATTGCAGTGGTTCAAGTCGGCCCAAAACAGGTTTACGTTGATCAACGACGCTTGGGAGAGGTTGGCCCCGGAGAGAGTAACCCGGCCTAGGTCGGCCCCCTCCAATTCGGCCCCCTCCAAGTTCGCCCCGGCCATGCTCGCTCGGAGAAGCAACGCTCCTCTTAGATTTGCGCCGCGGAGGTCGGCGTCCCGGATACGAACGCCTTTCAGGTCCAATCCTGATAGGTCGGCGCCCCTTAGGTCTAGGACTCCCCCAAGGTTTTGCTCACGCCACTCGGCGAAGGCCTCCGGGCCAGACTGGAGGAGCAATACATGGTCAGGGTTGGCCACAGCAACCTCGCTTATACCACTTGTAATGAGAGTCAGGCCGACGGCCCCATAAAAAATGTAGCCCCAAGGCCTAGTGGGAGCTGCATCCGATACCGGTTGCTTGAGCTAGTGTGGTGTTCCGCTAGCTGGCTGCCAGAGCGTCCTCGACGTCGAAAACTTTCTCGGCAATGGTCATCTTCAACTCGGTTACTTTACCAAGGTCCGGGAAACCGTCTTCCTTACGGTCGAAGATCTTATCGCCGTCCAAGTAAACCTCCAAGCGGCCTCTACCGTCGGGGGTTAGCTTTAGAGCAACGTCACCGGGAGCGTCCGAGCGCCAAAACTCGCTCGCCAACCACGTGGCGACCGGGTAGTAGCCTCAAGACACGCAGTACAGGATCTCTACTTCAACTTTTCCGAACTCGGCTCCGGGCATAGTTCTCCTCAACTTGGGCAGGTGGCTATTTTCAGTGTAGTTTACGTCAAAAAGAAATGCAAGCACGCCTTGGGAGATGAGAAGTATATAGGATATAATGTTTCTAATCATCGTAACTAAAAGGAGGGGGCCATGCCGTTGGGAAGTCTAGGGAGAGGTATCAGAGATACCCTAGTGGGGACGATTAAGGGAGCGGGGGACGTGGTGGGGACCACTTTGGATACTACCCGCGAAAATACTGTCAAGGCCCTAGAAGGGGTCCGTGACGTGACCCGTGAGGTTTCAAGTCTGGCAGTGGATGGGGTGACCGGCGCGGTGCAAGCCGCCAGTGATGTTGGGTCCAACGTTGGAGGCGCCGCTAAAGGAGCGGTGATCGGCGTTATTCAAGGCGTGGGCGAGGTGACCACGGTTACCATAGGCACGATGAGTGACACCGTGCGAGCCGCAATCAAGGGCACCGCGGAAGTTGGCGGCGACGTGGCCGATGCTGGCAGAGGCGCCATCGAAGGGGCCCTGGTGACCGGCAAGAGTGTGGGCCTCACCATGGAGGACTCCATTACCGGGGTCACCAAGGCGGCCATCGAAGGCACTGCCGAGGTGGGAGGCAGCCTGGCCAATACCGCGAAATCGGTGGTCAGGGGCACGATTGCCGGCGCCCAAGAGATCGGTGAAGACTCGATGGGAGCGGTCCGGCACAGCGCCAGCCAGGTGATCACCACTACCAGCAGCGTTGGCGGAGACGTCGCTACCGTGGCGCGAAACGCGGTTGAAGGCGCTATCGAGGGGGCCAGGGACATTGGCTTAGCTGCCGAGGATGCTGCATCGGCGGCTGCCACCGGTGCGGTCGAGGGGGCTAGCGCGATTAGCGCTTCCGCCGGCGAGGCCGTTCGGAACGCCGTTACCGGGGTTATTTCCGGGGTCCGGGTCGTGGTCCGGCCATCATCGGGAGACGCGGACAAAAAAGCCTAACCGGCCCTGGTGTAATCCTTGGTTGTCCTGAGAGCGGCGTTCTTTTTCCGCCGCTCTCACTTTCCTGTCTTACTCCGGCGAGGTATGGCCTTACCCATCACCACCGGCCCCATTTCCCTGCCGCTATCCCAGGGCCTTTTCATCCTCGGAAATGTCATTCTGAGCCGTAGGCGAAGAATCTAAAAACCTTCAGCAAGAACCTAATCCGAGTACCGAAGAAAGAGAATGCAGTCAGGGATTTTAGACCCTTCGCTATGCTCAGGGTGACAATGAAAAGGCCCTGCTGCTATCCACCGGGGGCTTTACGCCTGATTCTTCTAAGACTGATTACGATTGCACCAAACGATCAGGTGTTTGCCGTTTGATCCCCTTGAAGCTTAAGTCCAGACTGCTGGTTACGGTTCACATCCTTGGCCAAGGAGGGCAGCGGCTCCGTTCGGAACTAAGGCAAACCCGGCTGGGCGGAAGCCTCCCGGCGACATTAGCCGTCCGCGTCATCCAGGAGATGGGTGAGGATGACGCTACTCACATGGCGGCCAGTGTTAGCTATTATGCAGTCCTGTCTATTTTCCCGCTCATATTGGCCCTCGCCGCAATCATGGGGTGGATAGTAGACTCTCAAAACCGCCAGGATGAATTGGTTGAGTTTATCCTAAGCTACCTCCCGGGGTCGGAGGAATTCGTTCGGGAAAGCGTTACCGGGGTGAGCCGGTTGCGGGAGGCAGTGGGGGTGATCGCGCTCTTCGGGCTTATCTGGTCGGCTAGCGCCGTGTTTGGCTCGATTACGAGGGTGGTCAACCGGGCGTGGGACGTGTCCGAGAACCCGCCATTTTACAAGAACAAACCAAGGCAACTGGCTATGGCCATCGGGGTGGGTCTCCTGTTCTTCACCTCGGTAGCATTGACCAGCTTTGTTCAATGGGCTTCCACCATCGAGCTTAGCGGCCGCACGGCGACTGAGCTTTTGGGCGGCCAAGTAATTGCGGTGGTGCTGAGGCTGCCATCGCTAATCATCAGCGTCGGCATCTTTATAGCAATATACAAATTCCTGCCCAACACCAAGACTTACTGGCGGTACGTGTGGGTGGGAGCAGCGTTGGCGGCGTTCTTGTTCGAGGTGAGCAAGGGGCTTTTCATCTGGTATCTCGAAAACTTCGCCCAGTTCGATCAACTGTACGGCAACCTGGCCTCGGTGATAATTCTGATGTTCTGGACCTACATCTCGGCTATGATCTTGATTTTAGGAGCGGAAGTATCATCCGAATACGGCCGGATCAAGTCGGGGGTGCGGCGAGGAGAACTGCTTCACGATTGAAAAGCGACGGTCGGCGGCAAAGGCTTAGGTGAGTCCCGGAGCGTGCTGCTACAGGATGGCCGTGCCGGTCCCGATGGCGGTCTTGTCTTGGTCCTGGTTATCACAATAGATCTCGACGGTCACCAGCGTGCCTTCGTCAACCGCTTGCTGGTGCTTGACGGCCCCGTGGACCGTGATGGTGTCGCCGTCTTTCACCGGCCGCAGGAACTTGAGGTTCACTGTTCCGGTATGGTTGAACACCGCCGGACCGAAGAACTCCCGGAGGCTTTCGGCAGCAAAGGCCACTGACATCCTGCCGGAGGCCAAGGGATGGGTGTAGCCTAGCCGCTGCTGCGCCAATTCGGGGCTGTTGTGGATGTTCTCCCGGTCCAAAATCCCGCAGGCCTCGAATTGGTTGATGCTTTCCTGAGTTATTTTCTTGGAGACCGACGGTATCTCTTGCTCCAGTTCAACTTTTAAGCTTGCCATTTCTTTCCCACCTCGTCGGGTTTCTTCATCTGGTAAGTGCGGAGCTTTTCCAGCAACCTCCCGTCTTCGTCAATGGCGGTTGCCTCGATAACCAGGTAGGGCTTGTCCCGCCGCAGGTACTTGTCGGCTACCCGGCCAGTGACCAGGATGGTCCGGCCGGGAATAGGCGGGTTGAAAAACTCCACCTCGTTGCCGGCGTTAACGCCGCCCACATTGTCCTCGTAGACCATGGCAAAGGACGTGGCATCGTGTTTCACCGCCAAGGTTGGGAAGGGGGCCTCCGGGTCGTCTACCGACCGCCGAAAACCGTCCAGCATCTCCTGGGTGAGGACGTATTCGTAAGACCCTAGCTCTTCCCCGACTTCAATCTTGTCGTAATCGAACTGCTTGGTAGGTTCACTGGCCATTAGCGGGCTCCTCTGCCGTCCGGTGATTGGGCCTAATTTAACTGATCAGGACTACTTATCCAATAGCTTCATCAAGGTAAAGACTATTCCCGCGTTCAACAGAATCGAAGTCAGCAACAACCCGGCGAATCGGATAGTAAGGGAGCTTTCTACCCGATATAGGTCCGCCTTGGTCGCCAGATGCTCGTAGGCTCCCTCAAGCCGACTAATGCGTTCCGCCTCCGTTGTCATTAGACCCCCGTGTAAATAGCACACCTAGATTATGCTCGCCCACGTGCTATCCGGTCAACGAATATGGTGACTTGAGCATTGGCGGCCTAGGTGGATTCGAGAGTGGCGGCGGCGGGCTTACCGGGAACGGACACTCCCTGCGGCCCCAGCCAACTAAGAGGCCGTGGGCTTCGCCTCGCGGCGCTATAGCCTACGGGTAGGCCTTACCCTATAATGGCCTTGAGCCCGCAACTTGGTAACGGATGGTTGCCTATGGACATCACTTTCGAAAGGGGCGACCCGCAGCGGCCCAAGGGTCACGCTCTGCTTTATTTTCGAGTGAGTACCGAGCCGGATAAAGTGTATGCTACTTACGTAATAACGCTGCCGATAAAGTCGGACTTAACCAAGTACGTGCCGCCCTTCTTAGCGTCGCACTTGGGCAACCTACCGCTGAACGACTTTTCCGCTTTCGCAATGCCTCCGGTGCCCGAGCCGGTTGACAGCTACGAGGAACTGGAGCGGATGAGCCAAGCCCGGGGCGATGATTTAGTCTTTGGCGACAGCATGTTCTCTTTCGATCTGCCCAGGATGATGGAGGCCGTCACCGAAGCAGTGCAAGCCTACGCCCAGCGATATGCCGACGGTACCGGCAGTGGCGGTGTAATAGAGTCGAGTCCGTTTGACGTTCCGGATGCCCCAAGCCAAGAAGCTCAGGAAGCTGATGAAGACCGTTCTTACGACGTAAATGAAGTGCTCTTCAGCTTGATGAGCGAGGCCGACAAGCTGGGCGAATTATCCCGTTTGCTGGGCAAGCTCCGGTTCGCCGTTGAAGGGCGCGACTCGCAAGGGACGGAGGAAGCGGTACAAGAGATTACCACCCTAGGGCGGCACCTGCCGGAAAACTTCCAGGTTGGCAGCCTGCTGGCGGCAGCCCGCGATACCTCGCAGACCGCCTCTCGCTTGGCCCAACTCTACCTAGAGCGGTGCTTTCGTATTTCCAACGGCGATATGGCGAGTGCCGAGGACTTGGACCAGCAAATTCGGACTCTCCAAGGTGACGGCTAAATCCTGGCAGGGTCTTTCAATTGTCATTCTGAAGGAGCCTTTCGACTTCGCTCAAGATAAACTCCGCGACTGAAGAATCTAAACGCTTGGCCCGGAACGGACCTTGGCTTGCCCGATGAATTCCAGACCCTTCACTCCGTTCAGGGTGACAATTGAAAGACCCTGTAAATTCCGGCGGTCCGGGCTCAGACCTGCTCGAATGCCAGGATAGTAAGGCCGATGAATCCGCCAGAGGTGTTGCTCCGGAGCGGTTGCTATCGACCCGGATTTGAGGACCCTTGAAGTTTTCCGATGACGCTTTGTAATGAGGCTTTCTCACCTCAGTATCACCAACTTTCGGAATCTTGTTGAACTTGAACTGGAGCTACCTCCAGGGGTGGTGGTCTTTTCCGGTGGCAATGCCCAGGGCAAGACTACGTTGTTGGAAGCGGTCTACGTATTGGCTATCGCCCGGTCCTTCCGCGCCGAGAATGAGCGAGAGGTGTTGAACTTTCAAGCCGCCGCCCAAGGCGCAGCGGCTTTGGTGGGCGGCACCATCGAAAAAGAGGGCGAGCGCGTGCGGGTCTTCGTCGAGTATCAAGGCGCTAGCCGAGGAGGGGCCGACGATGATTCACCCAGGAGGTTTGAACTCGGCGGGCTTTCCGTCCGAAAGCAGATTCGGGTAAGCAGGGTGCGCCGCACTGCCGCCGAGTTGGTGGGGATGGTCAACGCGGTCCTCTTCAGCGCCGACGACATCCAATTGGTGCAAGGCCCGCCTTCCGGCAGGAGGCGCTTCCTAGACGTGCTTTTATGTCAGGCCGACACCATGTATTTGAAGGCCCTGCAGCGCTACCAGAGGGTGGTCCAGCAACGGAACCAATTGCTGCGAATGCTCCGGGAAGGCCGCGCCGGGCCCGATGAGCTGGCGTTTTGGAACGATGAGTTGGTCCGGGAAGGGGCCCTGATTACCTGGCGGCGACAGGAGGTGATGCAGTCGTTGGCGTGGAGCTGTGCGGACCACCACTCCCAACTCGCTACTCCAGACGAAGACTTCGAGGTGTCTTACCAGCCCAGTGTCCCGATCGGGGTAAGCCTGGAAGACACCGAGTCCCGGTTTTGCGAGTCTCTGGAAGCGCTGGCGGAACGGGAGCGGGCCACTGGCAGCACGGCCGTGGGCCCGCACCGCGACGACTTCGACTTGCTGATAGATCGCGTGCCCATGAGGCCCTTCGCCTCTAGGGGGCAGGCCCGCACCCTAGCGCTATGCTTGCGGTTGGCCGAGGCTTCCTATCTGGCGTCGGCCCGCGGTGAAGGCCCGATTGTCTTGCTTGATGACGTATTGTCCGAGATGGACGCCGGGCGGAGGAGCCGGGTCTTGGAGAAAGCGGCCCAGTACCAGCAATCATTGATTACGACCACCGATGCCGGGCCATTGCACGCCTTCTTTGGTCCATCGGCGGCGTATTTCCGGGTGGCCGCGGGCGAGGTCTATCCGTGCCAGTAAACGGCCGTCCGGTTACCCAGGAGATGCTCGACGAGATCGCTTTGAGCCGGAGCGAGTACGACCGCATCGTCGACCTGCTGGACCGGGAACCAAACCCGGTGGAACTGGGTATGTTCGGCGCCCTCTGGAGCGAGCATTGCGGCTATAAGCACTCCCGCCCGTTGCTGCGGTTCTTCCCCGGCAAGTCTCCCAGAGTGCTCTCCCAACCGGGGACCGAGAATGCGGGGGCAGTGGATATAGGGGATGGACTGGCGGTGGTGTTCAAGGTCGAGTCCCACAACCACCCATCGGCGGTGGAGCCCCGCCAAGGCGCCGCCACGGGAGTTGGCGGGATTGTCCGGGACATCCTGGCCATGGGCGCCCGCCCGATTGCCTTGCTAAACTCCCTCCGGTTCGGCCCTCCGGGAGAGCCCCAAAGCAACCACCTGTTTCGGGGGGTGACCGAGGGTATCTCCTGGTACGGCAACTGCATCGGCGTGCCCGATGTGGCCGGCGAGATTTATTTCGACCCCGTTTACTCCCAGAACCCCTTGGTCAACGCCATGTGCGTCGGTCTGGTCCGCCAAGATGGCTTGGCCACCGCGTCTGCCGGTCAAGCGGGTAACGTCATCATGTTGGTAGGCGCGGGAACGGGCCGCGACGGCATCCACGGCGCTTCCGGTCTGGCCTCCCGGACCTTTGAAGAGGAACAGGAGCTGCGGCCCACGGTACAGGTCGGCGACCCTTTCCTGGAAAAAGTGTTGATTGAGGCCTGCTTGGAAGCCTTGGGCACCGGGCGCGTACTGGCGATTCAAGACTTGGGGGCTGCCGGACTGACCAGCGCCGCCATCGAGTCCGTGTCCCGCGCCGGCCGGGGCGTCCTCTTGGACATATCCCGGGTGCACCGCCGGGAACGGGGAATGACCGGGTACGAGGTGATGCTTTCCGAGTCCCAAGAGCGCATGATCTTGGTGGCGCCGCCGGAGGACGCGAAGCGGATTGAAGAAGTCTTCGAGAAGTGGGATGTCCCTTGCCACGCCGTGGGCACGGTGCTGGCCGAGCCGGAGGCCCAAGTCTTCGACGGACAGCACAACATCGCTAGCCTCCCCGTCCAACACTTGGTTGCGGCCCCTCAATACCGGCTCAAGGGAGTCCCGTCGCCGGACTACAAGCAGCGTCAAGCCTTGTCTCTCTCTGACGTGCCTCTGCCCCCGGATGGACCCGCAGCAACGCTGTTGAAGCTGCTGGCGTCGCCTAACATCGCCAGCAAGGAGTGGGTGTACCGTCAATACGACCACCAAGTCCAGACCAATACGGTGGCCGGACCCGGGAGCGATGCGGCGGTCTTGCGCATTAAGGGCACGAGTAAGGCCATTGCTGTGTGCATCGACGGCAACGGCAGGTACTGTTACTTAGACCCGTACCACGGCGGCCAGATTGCCGTCGCCGAAGTGTGCCGCAACCTTTCCTGCTCCGGAGCCGAGCCGTTGGCCCTGACCGACTGCTTGAACTTTGGCAATCCGGAGAAGCCGGAAGTCTATTACCAACTGGAGTGGTGTATCCGGGGCATGGCCCGGGCTTGCCGCGTCTTGGGAGTGCCGGTGGTCAGCGGCAACGTGAGTTTGTACAACGAGTCTCGGGGGCAAGCCGTCTACCCAACACCCGTAGTCGGTGGCTTGGGGTTATTGGAGGACGTCAACTGCACTACGCAAAGCGCTTTCCCCGGAGAAGGGCTGGTGGTTGCCCTACTGGGGAGGGACAGGTTGCGGCTCCGGGTGTCGGACCTAGCGGGCAGCGAGTACCTGCAAGCGATACATGGCAAAGTGGCGGGCCGTCCCATGGTGGACCTGAACCTGGAATCGCGAGTCCAGTCCCTGTGCCGCCAAGCCATCAAAGAAGGGGTGCTAAGCTCGGCCCACGATTGCTCCGACGGCGGCTTGGCTGTGGCCCTAGCGGAATGTTGTATTCCCCACGGGACCGGCTTTCTTAGCGAAATACCTATGCCCAAGCGTTGGGATGTGACGATGTTCGGTGAAGGACAGTCCCTGATTGTCGTAGCCGTGCCTCCGGACCAGTGGCCCCGTTTGCAAGAGTTAGCGGTGGACGCTGAGGTCCCCCTGCTCCGGCTAGGGACCACCGGGGGCGACCGGCTCCAGTGGAGCGCCGCCCTGGACCTGCCTCTACGCGACGTTGATGATGCTTGGCGGTATGGCTTGGAGCGGGCGTTGTGACGACTCCCCCGCTTCGCGTTCTGTTTTTGACCCCGTACTTTCGCCCCTACTTGGGCGGGGTTGAGCGGGCCATCGAGCAGCTCACCTTCCAGATTCAGAAGTCGGCGGAAGTCGAAGCAGTGGCGGTCCTCACCACCAAGTACTCATTCCCGAGGGTCCCGCAACCCGATTGGGCTGACCGGGAGACAACGGCCGAGGGTATCGGCATCTACCGTCTGGATGGATTCCCCCGGCGCTCATTGCCTTTGTACTCTTGTCCCCTGGTCTGGTTTTCCCCGCTTCAAGTGCGCCGTTACCTCCAAGAGTTCAACCCCAACGTGGTCCACTTCGTGAGCGACGGATGGTTCTGGGGCCATTTCTGGTCTTGGTTTTGGTTCCGCCGCCGGGCCCGGTTCGTTTTCACGCCGTCCTACCACGAGTTACCCCTTGTCCGCTGGTGGCTTCGTCCCATCAACACCTTCTTGTGCAAGGTAGTAGACCGGGTAGTCGCCTTGACTAACCAAGAGGCCAGACTGGTCCGCCGGGACTACCGGGCTCCGCCGCAGAAGCAGGTAGTCATCGGTTGGGGGGCGCCGGAACCGGTCCCGGGACCGGTCAAAGATAGCGTAAGCCCCTCTGACTTGCCCTCGCCGGAAGAAGGGCTGGAGAGTTCGCCCGAGGACGATTCGGACCGGCCCCTGACCCTGTTGTGTGTGGGCCGGCTGGGCCGTCACAAAGGCCAAGAATGGCTGCTGGAAGTGTACCGCCGGGCCCGCGTCCAGTTTCAGCGTCCGGTGCGGTTGGTCTTGGTGGGGCGGGATGAAGACGCCGAGCAAAGGATTGCCGCCTCGGTACGCGATGCCGGGCTGGAGAAAGAGGTGACCATGGTAGGGGAGGTCTCCGACCAAGAATTGGCCCGGTGGTACTCTCAGGCCGACTTGTTTGTCCTGTTCTCCCAGTATGAAGCCTTTGGCTTGGTGTTTTTCGAGGCGATGGCCTATGGCGCGCCCGTCTTGACCCACGATGTGGGCGCCAACCGGGAGCTTTTGACCCGCGGCGCCGTGGTGGTGCCCAGGTTCGACCAAGACGAGGCCGTCTCCTCAATGGTGCGTTTGGTGAACGACAACGGTTACCGCCGGGAGCTTGGCCGCGACGCCCAAGACTACACGCTGGCCGAGTTCACCTGGCCCGCCGTAGCCAGAAAGTACCTAGACGTCTACTTGGGGTAGACCGTTATATGCAACGACGACGTACCGAAATAAGGCATCGAGAACTGGAACCCCTGCCGGAAGTCGAAGTGTTCTATACGCCCGAGACCCAGACACTCTCTATACAAAATGGATTGCGGGTGAAGGACGGCGAAGAGATCGCCAGAGGATTGACAGCTTTCTACGACGCGGAAGGCAGCTTGGTGGCGATTGATTTGGAGGCCGCCGAACTGCTTCTCAAACCGTTCTTGGATGCTGTCCGGCGCAAAGAGAAAGAAAATCTGGTTCCCTGACAAGCAAATCTCGAACGTAACCGCCTCGAGAAAAATGTCCTTTGCTCAGTAATGCCGACGAAATGCGGCGGTTGCTGCGAAAGTATGACGAACTGCCAAAGACCTCCCACGGGGCGGACAGAGAGCGGCACCCTGAGATTCATCCTGAATGGGTTATACGCATCATGGAGAATCCTCACGATCAGTGGGAGGTCGTGTTGCCCGGTGGGGAGGTCAGGACAATTCTTGTGGGGCGCGTGCCTCAATTCAGTCAGTGGATCAGAGTGGTCTTGATAGGAGATGCAAGCACCGGCTCATTGCATACCGCCTACCCAGACAAAAGATTAGAAAGTGAATATGGAGGAAGGCCGTGGAAGGACCTACTACAGTAAACCGCAGGGAACCGGAGTCTCTACCGAAGCTTATAGTAGAGTATTGGCCTGACACCCAAACGCTATCAATACGCTCTGAATTATGCACCGGGTATGCTTTCACCATCACCAACGAGTTGGTGGCCTTTTACGATGCGGAAGGTAACCCGGCGGGGTTTACTTTGGACGCCTCGGAAGTCGTGCTCAAACCGTTCTTGAATGCTGTCATATCAAAGTCTTTCCAATAAGGAGATTCGAACTTTGGAACGCAGTGAATTGGAGGAAGGGGCGCGCCGCATTCTGTTGAGTAACCTGCGGCGGGGCGTGGCCGATTGGAACGGAAAGGAGTACAGCTTCGTTTGCCCGTCACTGACCGGCTACCCGTTTCAGTGGTTTTGGGACTCCTGCTTCCACGCCATCGCGCTGCTGCATCTCGACGTGGAGCAGGCCAAGGCGGAAATGCGGACCTTGATGAGCGGAGCTTTGCCGGATGGATTTATCCCCCACATCATCTTTTGGGAGATGGGAAAGCAGCCCGACTTTCTGAGCCGCAACATCGTGGGCCGGGTTTCGGACAACTACAGCGCCACGATGCAGCCCCCCATCATCGCTTACACCGTCGAACGGATCTATCAAGCCACCGGTGACGACCAATTCCGGCAGGAGGCCCTGCCAGTGCTAACGGCCTACTATCGCTGGCTGCGCCAAGTCCGTGATCCGGACCAAGACGGGCTTATCGCCGTAATCCAGCCCGAAGAAGCCGGCACCGACTGTTCCCCCAAATATGATGAAGTCTTGGGACTGGAAGATCTGAGCAACCGGGGGTTTATTGCCGCGTTAACGAAGGTGTACGAAGCCTACGAGCCGATGCGCGGCGATGACCGGCGCATCCTGGCCGCGGACATTTTCCACTTCGAAGACGTGCTGGTTAACTCCATCTACGCTATGGGCTTGCGTTCGTTGGCGCGGTTGCTGGACGGCTCTCCCGAAGCTGAAGAGTTTCAACAGGAATCGGTGCGGACCCGTGACGCTTTGCTATCCAAGTGTTGGGACGAGGAAGCCGGGGCTTTCTTCGATTTATCCGGCGTGGCCGAGACCCCGGTCAAAGTAGTCACGATTAGCTCGTTGATGCCTCTGGTGCTGGAGGACTTGCCTAGGCCCATCGTAGAACGACTCGTTGATCAGTGGGTAACCGCGCCGGACCACTTCTGGACGCCGTACCCCTTGCCGTCGGTGCCCGCATCCGACCCCAAGTTCATGCCGGGAGACCCGGGGGGGTTCATCTGGCGGGGGCCCAGTTGGATCAACACCAACTGGTTCCTGTCCAAGGCTTTGCGCCAGCATGGGTTCTCGGACCTGGCCGACATCATCGTAGCTAAGAGCCAAGAGTGCATCGAGAAGTCGGGGTTTAGGGAATACTACCACCCATATACCGCCGAGGGTCTGGGGGCGAGGGACTTCGGCTGGTCTACTCTGATTCTGGATATGTGAGGAAGCCCGCTGGGGCCTTGTTTTCCTCTTCGTGCCGGGGTTCTTCATTGTCGGGAGTTTCGCCGCCCGGAGTCTCGCTGTCGGCCCCGTTCCAATGGGGAGTAACGGACCGGACGGTATCGTCGAACCGGCGGGCATCTTCCGAAAACTCGGCGTCCCAAAGCTCGGTGGGTCCGGGTGTTTCCGCTTCGGCTTGGGGGGCTTCGGTGGGGCTTTCCGTCTCCCACCGTTCCTTTAGCACCTGTTGCACCACTTCGTGGTTCCGGTCCAGATTAAAGGTGCGCCGCTTCCGGTATTGACCGGAAACCTCGTCGCGCCAAGAATGCCAGCCCCGTTGGAATAGGCTGCCGGAACTCAGTCCGCGGAGCATTTTGCTAATGTAGGTGCGGGAATATACCTGGGACCACCGTTGGGTAATCTCACCGTAATCGGCCTCCAACCCTTGTTCCAAAGCTTGGCAGACTTCGGATACCAGAAAGTTAAAAGCAACGTGGCTGATCCCCTCCCGGTGTTCCAGAGTATCGGCCATGATGATCAAGTCCGCTATTCGTTGCGAGTTCTCTCCATCACCAGGGTCCTCGGGTAGTTCCAAGCCGCTGATAGCTTCAGTCACCAGCGCCTCAAGGGTAGGCGATATGGCGTGAGAGGGCGTTGTCTCCTCAACCGGTCCGGAGGCGTCTTCAACGTCATGGGCGAGTCCAACGTCTGGCACGTCCCCAAGGTCTTGCTCCTCCCCAACGTCTTCCCCATGCGCAAGCGGCTTCTTTAGAAACACTTGCGCCCCGTCGTGCATCCCCTCTACCCTTTCGGGCGATGCTTCTATCGTTCCACCAGCGGCCACTTCTTCCGGAGTGTCGTGCGCCGGGGTGAACGGCTTGCCAAGGCGTCGGCGTCCCTTAGCCGGGGTGACGGCTTCACTCTCCGGCGCCACTACCTCAGATTCGGGCGGCTCCGGTTCGTCGGCCATGGTGGCCCAGTCCACCAGCCCGGCGGTAATGAGCTTGATTTTGCCTTCCTGAGCAACCCGGGCCATGACTTTCTTGAATCCCGAATAGCCCAACTGCTTTTCATCGAACCCGGGGTAACGGCGCATCAGCCGTTGCTTGATGGAGGTGAGTAGCGGAGTCCCGCCGACTTGGCGTTCGCTACGGACTATCTCTTCGATTTCCCGGATCACCGCACCCAAGTCTGGCTTGCCGGCCCCTGCGGCCCGGGCAGACGGGCGGCCATTGCTGGTGGGTACCGGGTCCGACACTACAATGGGGTCGACGTCCACATCGTAAAGGATCAAGCCGTCCACCTGATCGGCCAGCCGTCGTGACGTAGCCCAAGAAACCCCGATGATCACCACTCTCTTGCCCATGGTCCGCAGGGTGTTGACAACGTGGATGAAATCGGAGTCCCCGGATACCAGTACGAAGGACCCGATGTTGGAGTAGGAGTGGGCGCACTCGATGCAGTCCGCCGTCATCTTTACGTCCACGCTGTTCTTCACCCGGGTGTGACGGACCGGCTCCGCGGAGGCGCTATTGCCCCAAGACAAGCGGGTGGGGACGTAGACGGGCTCGATACCAGCGGCATAGAGGGCCGGGGGATCGTTGATGAACTGGCTGGCGCCCCTGAGCTCAGGGGCGCGGGCGACCCAGTCGGCATAGGCCTTGGCGACAACTACCCGCCCTAGGTTGGAGACTTCTTCCTTCAACGCGGAGACATTGGGGGTGCGGCGCCCGGTTGCCAGGCTGATCTTGAAGTTTTCCCAGTCTATGAATAAGGCTACGTCTTCACCGGCAATTGCGGGACCAATCATTAAAACCGCACGTCCATTGTGTATTTCTTCACGGCTTCAGTGTAAGCGGGCCCTAAGTAGGAGTCAAGAATTATTCCGGCCAGTACAATTCATTAGACCCAGACGAGCCCTGGATGAACGCTTTGATTGCCCAAGAGCACCGAGAAGAAGACCACCAAAGCCATGAGCAAAGTGTGCCGGTAATCGTTGTCGCTATAGTGCGCGAATGCTAGGATACCCGTGGCCTCTAATCCAACCCAAAGCGCCAGGGCAATCGCATTTAAGCTAGCAAGGCCATCGGCAGGCGTCATTGTTATGAAAATACCCAGCCCGTCATTCCCGCGCAGGCGGGAATCCAGAAATTCCAGGCACAAGGACCGCCACTGGCGGGTAAGGTCCTGGACTCCCGCTTTCGTGAGAGTGACGGTTGGGGGCTGGCCGCCATTTTCATTCTGCATACGTGGCCTCGGCAAGGCCATCCGCAATTCCGGCCTTCAGCCGGAATCCAGAGAGCATTGCGTTAGGGATAATTGCATCGGGCTGAGACTTACTGGATACCCGCTTTCGCGGGTATGACGGTAAGCGGCGACATGAGCTTAGACAAACTTTGGACACGGTATTCCAAATGCGATTGCCCTGCTCACAGCACCCGGTCACCATAGATTGTTAACTTTGGCTTCTAGCTGCCTCTTAGTCATTTTGGTCTTTGCCTTTGGTGTGCTTACCGGGAGTCCTGGGATAGCCAGCGCCAACGGTGGCGCCACCTTATTGGCTTCCCAAGAATCGGGCCCATACCACATCGACGTTAGCATTTTCCCGTCCCGGGCGGTGGTGGGCAAGAACCACGTCAGCATCCTTCTCCGGTCTTTAGCTTCCGGCGAGGTCTTGACCACCGCCAATGTCGACATCTCCGCCACCGGGCCGCCGGGCGCTGCCACTGTCGGACCTGCTGCCGCACCCAACGATGTTTCCCCCAGCTTTTACGAAGCCGACCTTGTCTTTGACTTGGCCGGCGGCTGGCAAATGACGGTCGCCGTCTTTTCGGACTTGGGAGAGACGACGATCGTGGTGCCGATGGAGGTCAAAGAGGGGGGAGGAGGGTTCAATTTCATTCTGGCTACGGCTTTGGCGGTAATCGTTCTGGCTGTCGTGGTGTTCTTTTGGGGAAGATTGCCGGGCCGGAACAAGCCTCGAAATAGAGAGTCCTAGCAGGGCCCCCTGATGACACGCTTCAAGTTAACATTGCTTGCCTTAACGGTGTTGGCGGCGCTCTTGGGGCAGCAGGCCTACGCCCATGGCTTCGGTGAACGCTACGACCTACCCCTACCCCTCACCTACTTCATGGTGGGCGGCGCTGCCGCGGTGGTCCTATCGTTCGCTTTTATCGGGACCGCGGTGAGAGGGGACTTCCCGCAGTTGACTTATCCTCGGCTTAACCTGCTCAGCAACGGCGTGTTGCGAGTGGTCTTGGCCGGCCCGGCGCTGTTGCCCGCAAAACTTTTTGCGGTGTTTTTGTTGGCGATGATTATCGCTGCGGGACTGGCTGGCGCAAGCCGTCCGGTGGACAACTTCGCACCAACCTTCATCTGGGTGATCTGGTGGGTGGGGATAGGGTTTCTTATCGCCTTGTTTGGCAACCTGTGGGCACTGACCAACCCTTGGAAAGTCCTCTACGGGTGGGCTGAAGGAGGATACCGGCTAATCAAGCCGGACCAAGAATTGTCCCGGGGATGGATTATTCCGGAAAGGCTCGGGGTTTGGCCCGCCGTGGCGCTATTCTTTGCCTTCGCTTGGGTCGAGAACGCTTACGGGGGCAGCGACGACCCCCGCCGGTTGGCCGCCATGGCCTTGGTCTACACTGCCATTACCGCCGTCGGCATGTTCCTATTTGGCAAGCACCAGTGGCTGCGGCAAGGTGAAGCCTTTTCGGTGGTGTTCGGATTCATCTCCCGTTTTTCCATCACCGAGATACGGGTCACCGACCCCCGGTTGTGTGCAGAGTGCGGCTCCAGCGCCTGTTACAGCGAGCGGCCCGAGGACGGATGCGTCGACTGCTATGAATGCCTGGAATACGCTGAAGGCTACGAGTTTAACCTGCGGCCGCCAGCGGTGGGCTTGAACCAACCCGGCCGGGTTGGCGCCGACGTCATTGCCATGGTGCTGCTGCTACTGGCCACCGTCACCTTCGACGGTTTTGCGGCAACGCCGGAGTGGCTGGAGGTGCAAAGCTGGTTCTTGGTCCGGTTTCCCGGCCTGACCAGAGAATGGCTTAACGGAGTGGTCATCGCCAACACCATCGGCCTGATCGGGTTTCCCCTGGCCTTCGCAGGAGTCTACTGGGCATTTAACTACCTAATCCACCGGGCCGTGGCGAGACAGGAGGCAGTGGACGCCTTGGCCGGCGTTTTCGTCTTCTCCTTGATTCCCATCGCCTTGGCCTACAATTTCGCTCACTTCCTCAGCTTCTTGTTAATCCAGGGCCAGCAACTAATTCCGTTGGTATCCGACCCTTTCGGCTCGGGATGGGACCTGTTCGGGACTGCCGGCTATTTGATCGACATCAAAGTCACCAACGCCCGGTTTATCTGGTTCTTCTCCCTAGCGGTGATTGTGATTGGGCACATGATCGCCGTGTTCCTAGCCCACCTGCGGGCGATGTTGTTGTTCAGAGACCAAGCCTTGGTGCTCAAAAGCCAGCTTCCCATGCTGGCGCTGATGGTTATTTACACCATTGTCAGCTTGTGGATCGTCTCCCGGCCTATAGTGGCCTAGGGAAGGAGCAGGTATTCCCATAAGGGCTAGGGCCTTATCATTGTTCTCCTAGCGCCGTTCTCCTAGCGCCGTTCTCCTGGCGCCGTCTCGTCATTCCGGCCTTGAGCCGGAATCCAGGATGTCCCAAGTAGGAACGTCGCAGCCGTCTTAGCATTCCTGGGTCCCGGCTTTCGCCGGGACGACGGTGCGGTCAGTCAGTTTTGTATCCGACAAGTCGTTCTGGCCCCGAACGGGGAGAACGGATAAGGCCTGCTCAAGGCGGTGGCCTCTTGACAGCCACGATCGATTTAGCGATGGTACCCTAGCTTATAGTGCCATGTTTGCGATTTTAAGGGGGAAGGTATGGCGGAACGAAGCCCCAGGTTGGCCGGCAAAGTTGCGATAGTAACCGGCGCCGGTTCCAGCGGCCAAGGCATCGGCAACGGCAAAGCCACCGCCGTGTTGTTTGCCCGGGAAGGCGCCAGCGTGTTGCTGGTGGACGCCGTGGAAGATCGGGCCCAGGAAACCCTGGCCATGATTCAGGAAGAAGAGAGGGTGGCCTCGGTCTTTCAAGCCGACGTTACCAGTGCTGAGGAGTGCCGGAATATGGTCCAAGCCGCCATCGACCGTTACGGCCGCTTGGACATTCTGGACAACAACGTGGGGGTGTCCCAGCGGGGCACGGTGGTGGAAGTGAGCGAAGAGGACTGGGACCGGGTGATGACCATCAACATCAAAACGATGATGCTGGCCAGCAAGGCCGCGATCCCCCGCATGATTGAGACCGGTGGCGGGTCAATCATCAACATCTCTTCCATCGCGGGCCTACGGGCCCACAGCAGCACTCCCTACAGCACGTCGAAGGCCGGCGTCATCGGACTGACTATGTCCATGGCCGCCGACCATGCTAGGGACAACGTTCGGGTCAATGCCATCGCCCCGGGGCTGGTCTATACGCCCATGGTGGCGCCCCGCATGGATGCCGGTCTCCGGGAACACCGCCGGAGTTCCGCGCCCATGGCTACCGAAGGCACCGGTTGGGACATCGGGTACGCGGCCCTGTTTCTGGCCAGCGATGAAGCCCGCTGGATTACCGGCGTGGTGCTCCCGGTGGACGCCGGCCTGCTTACCGTCACCCCGGCAACCTTCACCCCCATGAACCAGCAGACCCGGTTCTAACGACGGGGGTATAATAAGAGCTGGTCAATCCGCCCGTCACGTGTATTATGAGTACAACAAGGGTTCGCATTAACCCAACAGTATTGCAATGGGCCAGGGAACGGCTATTCTCCACGGTGGAGGAAGCGGTCCAGGAATGGGCTCCTTATTCCGGAGCGCAACTCAAGGATTGGGAAAGCGGCGCCCGGCAGCCCACCTACCTTCAGGCACAGGACCTAGCCAACCGGCTTCGGTTGCCCTTCGGCTATCTGCTATTGAGCGCGCCGCCCAAGGAAGACCTAACAGTCCCCGACCTGCGCGTGGCCCCTGGCGAGTTATCCCAACGGCCTAGCCCGGATTTGCTGGACGTTATCTACGACGCGCAACTCAAGCAGTGGTCTTACACAAATGAGCTGTACAACCACAAACTGCCCACGCTGCGGTTCTTGGAGCGGTTCAACAAGAACTCGGAACCGGAAAAGATAGCCGCAGACATTGCTGCGACTTTAGACATAGATCATGAGCGACGGACTGCCAAGGCGCTGGAATCCTTTTTTCGAGGCTTGGTACGAAGAACTGAAGATTCTGGGGTCTTGGTTCTCAGGTCGAGAGTGGCGGACAATAACAACTACCGGCCCCTCCGCATCGACGAGTTTAGAGGATTCGCTCTGACCGATGACTTTGCTCCAATCATCTTCATTAACGGGTGCGATGAGAGAGCGGCTCAAGTCCTTACACTGGTCTTTGAACTGGCCCACATTTGGATTGGTGAACCGGGTGTTTCCAATCTTGACTTCAATCTAGCCGCATTCGAGCAACCGGGCAGTATTGAGAAACTGTGCTTCTCGGTTGCGGTCGAGATGCTCCTACTATCCAAGAGAGTTCTTCAAGATCGGGTCTCCCCTGTAGCGGCTCTTCGCCAAGCCTATGGCGAATACTATGCCGAGGAACAGACCGAGACATACGAGGGCGCACTGAATTCACGGCTGAGAACACCGCGCAGCGAGAATATGCCCGTCAGCCTGTACGACAGAAACAGCAAAACATTCACCAAAGCTCTAATCGCCGCGGTGGCCGCCGACCGCATTGGCTTAATTGAAGCCGCTCGCCTGCTAGGTGTAAGGGGGAAAAAAGTTCAGCAGATGGTGAAACGGTCCTACGCTGACAGTTAGCCCAATGCCGGAGTTCTGGGTCGATACCAACGTACTCATCCACGCTAAAAACGGGCCACTAGCCTTCGATATTGCCCCCCGATTCTGGGCCGAATTGGATACCCACATTGCTTCCGGACAAGTAGCAATCCCAATGCAGGTTTTTGAGGAATTAACCAACGAATTCGACGACGAACTCAGCGAGTGGGCTCAGCGAAGAAAATTAACCCATTTCACGGCTCAAAGTGACGCAGCAATCGAACGGTACGCTCAAATCAGCGAACATGTGGCCGCAAGATACGCTCCATACTTCGTTCGTAAATTTATGAGGGGCGCCGACCCGTGGCTTATTGCTCACGCTTGGGCAACCCAAGGCCGTGTTGTGACAGACGAAGAATTCAAAGAGGAACCTCTCCCCCAACCAGCATCCGGTCAGATTCGCACCAATATCAAAATCCCAAACATCTGCCAGCAACTCGACGTCGCAACCGCTACCCTACCCGATATGCTGCGGGAATTGGGCGTGACATTGGGCTAGCCTCACCCCACTTACGTATCCAGAATCAGCGTGGTTTGGTAGAATTTGCCCGCGCCCAGAACCCTTGGCGGTGAAGGAGTGTTAGTATTCAAGGATACTCGATGAACCAACAAACCCGGTTCTAGGCCAGGTTCCAGGAGTGATCATGAGGCTTGAAGGCAAGGTAGCGTTTATCAGCGGCGGCGCCCGCGGGATGGGAGCGGCCGAAGCCCGTTTGTTCGCCAGCGAAGGCGCCAAGGTCGCCATCGGAGACGTTTTGGAGGATGAGGGCCGACGGGTCGTGGAACAGATCAGCGAGGCCGGGGGACGGGCGATTTTTCTTCCACTGGACGTGACCAGCGAAGTTCAATGGGGTGAAGCCGTTGCTGCCACGGTGCGCGAGTTCGGCAAGCTGGATATATTGGTGAACAACGCCGGCGTGGGCGCCACCAGCGTAGTTGAAGACACCACCGTGGAAGAGTGGGACCGGGTGATGGACATCAACGCCAAGGGAGTGTTCTTGGGCACCAAGGCCGCGATACCGGAGTTGCGGCGGGCCGGCGGGGGCAGCATCATCAACATCTCTTCCCAGCTTGGACTGGTCGGCATGGACATCAGTAGCCCCCAGTACCAGGCCTCCAAGGGCGCGGTGCGGCTGTTCACCAAGTCTACCGCCCTGCAATACGCCAAAGACGGTATCCGGGCCAACTCGGTGCATCCCGGGCCTATCAACACACCCATGACCGAAGCCCGGCGGACCAATGCGGAGCACCAACGACTGATGTTGTCCCGCATCCCCTTGGGCCGCTACGGAGAGCCGGACGAGGTGGCTTACGGGGTATTGTTCTTGGCCTCCGACGAGGCATCGTTCATGACCGGCAGCGAGTTGGTCATCGACGGGGGCTGGGTGGCGCAGTAGAATAAAATCAGTCTCCACGGATAAAATACCACGGATAAACTACCGGACTGATGCGACGCCAGATGACTACCACAAAGAAACTGCTAACCGCCGACGAACTGCTGCTAATGCCCCGCGATGGCAAGCGGTACGAGCTCATCCGGGGAGTACTGGTTGAAAAAATGCCTACAGCGGACACGCATCGTATAGCAGTGGGAAGAATTACTACGACTATCGGCAATTGGGCCGACGCCAACGACTACGGCAGCGTCGGCGCCGGCGAACCCGGCTATCTGCTGGACCGCTACCCCGACACTGTGCGCGCCGCCGACGTGGTCTGGATTGCGCCGGGCCGCATCCCGGAAGGAACGCAAGGCTACCCGGAGTTGGCCCCCGACCTCGCCGTCGAAGTCAAGTCGCCCAGCAACTCCAACCCCGAAATGGCCGCCAAAGCCGCGATGTGGCTTAGCTACGGTTCCCAGGAAGCATGGGTAGCCAACCCGGAAACTACAACCGTCACCAGATACCGCCTCGGCGAACCCCCGGTAGTCCTCGGCGAGGATGACATCCTCGACGGCGGCGACTTGCTTCCCGGTTTCACCATTCCCGTGTGGCGCCTGTTCCGCCGCAGGCGCTAACTCCACGCCCAGCGCGATATGTCCCGCATCCCCTTGGGCCGTTACGGAGAGAAAGTCTTGAGCCGCCGGTCACCCACCGGACGACAGCCCTTTAACGGAGCAGTCTCGGAGTAGTCTCATGGAGGCTATTCACCAGCGATGCGGTGGTCTGGACGTACACCAGAAGCCCGGTGGTGGCCTGCGTCTCAGAAATTGGTCAGCAGGGTATAAGTCAGGGTCCCCGTGTAATCGCCCTGCGGGAGGGTGGGCTGGACCTGAACGCGGAAGGCCACCTTGGTCTCTTGCGCGGTGACCGGAGCGTTGCTCTGGGCCACGACCAATGGAGTATCGACGGGCGCCGAGAAGTAGGTCAAGCCGCTGCTGAACGCCGCGGGAGCGCCACCGTCCTTGGCCGTAATTCCAAACCCAACCGTCGCGGCATCATTCCACGTGGTGGCATTGGAAACATACGCTATCGACCCGCCGCCGCCATCCAGCTCCAAGGGGTTAGCGCCGCCGCTGGCGACGGTTACGCTGTATCCGCCTGCGGTGTTGGTGCTGACCGTGACGTCGTGCGCCAGAAATAGGGGCTCAGCGTCGCTGGTTCCCAGCGGCTTGAAAGTGCCGAAGGCCAGTTCGGTCGCGGTTGACAGTCCCGTCGTCGCCTGGCTGCCTCCTATCGTTGTGCTATCGCCAACGGCCGCGACGGTGAGGTTCAGCATGGCGTCCTGCCTCGCCGACACCATAATTCGCGGGACGAAGGCGCTGGCGAGAGCTCCGCCGTCGATTTCGTTGGCATCACTCAGGGTGGTTTCATCGCTGTAGGTGGTTGTCCTGACGTAGAAAATCGTCGCCGTGGCATCTGCTGCGTTGCCGGCGTTGGTTATCCCGGAGATGGCGATGGTTTGAGCAGTGGCCCCGATGACGCCGGTGGCGTCGGTGACGTTTATGACGCCATTAGTAGCCACGTCGATGGTCCAAACGGCGAAAGCGTTGACAGTGGAACCATCGAGGAGGTTGGCGGAGAGTGTGGCGCCGGTGGTATTGAGGCCGGGGGGAACCGTGCAAGCGCTGGCGGCGCTCAAGCAGTACTCGAACTTGACGCCGAGTATCGTTTCCGTCGTTTCGGCGGGCGTAAAGCCGAACTGGTGGCTGCTACCGGCTGCGCCCGGCCTGGAATCGCTCATCGTCAGGCTGACCCCGCTCAGGTCGCCCGCATAAGCCACTGGCATGAGGAGAACGGCCACAAGCCCCATCGCGCCAAGAATGGCTGCGAGGACTAGAAACTTTTGCACCGCAGTTAGCATACGATGAATCGCCTCTCTTTATGGCTTGACCTGGCGGAGCGAAGAATCTCAGCTACAGTGGAGAGACCCTTCGCTGCGCTCAGGGTGACAAAGAAAAGGGACTGACTGACTTTGCAATCGTCTAGGTATGTAATAGATGACCCAGCAAAAATGCGATAATTCGCAAAAACAAGCAATTCCGGGCCGCCCCGCCCAGGGCAATCGCGTTTTATATCGCTTGTCAAAGAAATTATGGTATGACGTTCCGGTCCGCTGACACCGTCTTTCCGGCGAAAGCCGGAATCCAGAAACGCCAAGAGAAGAAAGGTAACTCGCTGCGGATGGCTTTGTGAAAGCCACGTATGCGGATGAAAATGGCGGCCAGTCCCCAACCGTCACTCCCGCGAAAGCGGGACAGGATCTTACTAACCCTTCGACAAGCTCAGGACAGGCCAGTAGCGGTCCTTGTGCCTAGAATTTCTGGATTCCCGCCTGCGCGGGAATGACGAGTTGGGTATTTTCATGGCGATGACGGGGTTGGGCGCCAGTCCGCCCTGGCGGGGAAGTCCGGTACCCTGCGGAATTAAGATGCAATTCCCCTGGGGTTCTAGCCCGCTCCTTACTAAGAAACAAGGGCGTGTGCTATAATTTGCCCGCTCGGGCTAAGGTTTTGTGAGCGAATCTAGCTCCTTCTCCCTCGGGGAGAAGGCTGGGATGAAGAGGTTGAGAGTGCCGGGTCACGGTCTGGTCTTGGCGAAATGGCATCAGGGAGGCAAGAGTTGGCCGCCTACTTGTTAATCGAATCTAGGGACCCTTTCGAGTATAGCGACACTACCTACATGTACCAGATGGCTGGTGACCTAGTATCTAAAGGAAACCGGGTTACTTTGTTTCTTATCCAGAATGGCGTGTTCTGCGCCCGGGACAACGTGAAAAACAACCCACTGACTGCGTTAAGGCAGGAGGCCCCGTCGGTGCAGGTGGAAGCCGATGATTTCTCTCTGCGGGAAAGGGGAATCTCTACCACTGCGTTGGCCGAGGGCGTGACTGTCTCCAGCGTGGACAATCTGGTAGACCAACTGGTGCAGCCAGACGTTAAGATCGTCTGGCATTAATCTCCAAGCCGTGGAGTAGGAGGAGAACATGGCTACCTTGACTATTGCGTTGATGGACTCTCCTTACGAATCAGGTACTACCACCAGCGCCCTTAGAATTGCCGACGCCGCCGTCCGCAAGGGCCACACGGTAAACGTGTTTGCTTACGAGGGGGCGGTGAGTATGACGATGAAGGAACAGAAACCCCACCCCAATCCCGTAAAAGGGACCTCGGTGGAGGAGCAAGACCATCCCACCACCGCCAACTTCGTTGCCGGTCTGCTGGCCACGGGGAAAGTCGATTGGATCAACTGCGGCATGTGTGTCGACGAGCGGGGCGCCGGGGACTGGATCGAGGGCGCGCGCCGCGGCGGGCCTCCGGACCTCTTGAAATGGTCTGGTGAAAGTGACAATACCCTGATCATGGGCGCCAGATAGGAGAGAACCATGGCGAAGATTTTGTCGGTTGTGGAGCGGGCTTATCACGGCACCATCGAAGAACAGGACGACACCATCCTGTGGTTGACTCACATGATCAAGAATGCCGGAGCCGACATTTCTATCCTGCTGCGCAGCAACGCAGTGAACTACGGGGTCATGGGCCAAGACGCCAGCGGCCTCAAGTTCGGCGACGTGTCTCTGGACGTTCCGCCCACCCTCGACGCCGATGTGGTAAACCTCATCAGTGCGGGGGTGCCCACTTATGCCGTGCAGGAGGACGTGGCGGACCGGGGGATACGGCCTGAGGAGTTGGCCGAAGGTTTACAGCTAATCAGCCAAAGTGATTTGGCCGACCTTTTCGACTCCCACGACGCCATTTGGCATTGGTAGGATAACCCACTAACAACCCGGGCACTGGCTACCCGGTAATCGGACTACCAAATAACCCGAGTTACCGGGACCCCGGTCCCTTCGGCGCAATCTATCCAACCGGCAACTATCCGGCGGGGTCCCTTGACGGGGCCTCGCCGGATACCTTTTACTGATACTTGAATAAGTTTCTAAACTGTCCCCTCCCCTGTCATTATTATGAAAATAGATAATATAGCCGGGCATACAGCGAGTCAACGCTTATCTCCAATGACTGCCGAAGCCGAGATACACCGTCGCATAGACCAGCGGGGAGCCATCACTTTTGCCGAATTCATGGAAGTGGCGCTCTTCTGGCCGCAGGGGGGCTACTACGTCTCGGGAGAGCCCATTGGAGCAGCCGGCGACTTCTACACCAGCCCCCAGGTACACCCGGTGTTCGGCGCCCTTTTGGCGGTGCAGCTATTTCAAATGTGGCGTCTGTTGGACAGTCCGGGACCGTTCACCGTGGTTGAGTTGGGGGCTGGCAACGGGGTCTTGTGCCGGGACATAATTGCCGCCTCGGAACATCTGCCCGACCGGTTTGCCCACACCCTGCGCTACCTCTGCGTGGACCGCCACACCAGCGCCGGAGCGGAGGAGAGCCTAGCTGAGAGCAACGTCACCCATCGCGCATCCCGGGTCACCGCCTCGGGGTTACCCTGCAAAGGGGTAGTCGGCTGCGTTCTCTCCAACGAATACTTGGACTCTTTTCCGGTCCATCAGGTCAAGATGGGACGAGACGGACTGCGGGAAGTCTATGTCACTAGGAATAAGGAGGGCCTGCACACCTGCCTGGGAAGGCCGTCTTCCTCCCAATTGGCCGAGCGTTTGGACGCCCTAGGGATTGAGTTACGGGAGGGGCAGACCGCCGAGATCAATCTGGGCTTGGGACCTTGGGTTGAAGAGACGGCCCAGGCACTGGAGAGAGGGTTCGTTCTCACGGTCGACTACGGGCATCCGGCCCAAGAACTCTACTCGCCGGAGCGGCGGTTTCGAGGTGCCCTGACCACTTACTACCGGCACGCGCAGCTCGACTCCCCGCTGCGGTACATTGGGCGCCAAGACATTACAGCCCACGTGGACTTTACCTCGGTGGTTGATGCCGGGCGGAGGAATTCCCTGGAACTTCTGGGATTCGCGCGCCAAGGCCAGTTTCTGCACCAACTGGGGTTGGGCTCGATGCAACGGCGCCTCGCCCGGTTAGGGCTGCCCCAATACGCGGCGCAGGCCAACCGGGCCGGTATGCTAGACTTGGCCCGCCTGGGGGGTCTTGGCGACTTTGGGGTCCTGGCACAAAGCAAAAACGTCGCGCCGTCCGAACTGTGGGGGTTCAAAGGCTCTGACGATGCCGCGGAATTGGTCGAACTGCTGCCAGTGCCCCTATTGACTCCCCAGCACCTGTCGTTGCTGGAGGGCCGTTACCCGGGAACACAGCCTTTGACGGAGATGCCGTGGCCTGATGCCTGGCCCCCGATGCCTGGTCCATAGAAGGCAGCCTGTTCGGGACAGCCACCCCGGAGTGAAGGGCGCCGAGAGCGGTTAGGTCAAGCCTCTTCCGCTGCGTCCACTGCATTTGATGTCGGCCTCAACGGTGCTGCCCGGGCTTGGCACCGCACCGCAGTGGTCAAAAAGCCGCTGTGGGCCACCATGCGGTGGGCGGGCCGCACGCTGCGCTGGGTGACGTGCCACGGGCGCAGAAGGGTCTCCACCGTTTCCACCAATTGAAACCTGGTGTCCCTTTCCAGCTCCATCACGAGCTGATGCACCTGTAAAACCGTGGGAAGAAAGCTCAACAGGATTCCGCCCATCACCAGAGCATCGCCTACGGTTGCGACGGCTTGCCAGGGTTCCGGGACATCCAGCACCACCCGGTCCACGTTCTCTTCGGCGATCCCTTGATAGATGTCGGCAATGGTCACCGTGAGATTGGCCGGGTCCGGGTTGAATTTCTTGATGTTGAGCATGGCTTTGGACACTACCGACTCGTCGATCTCGTAGGTGATGACCCGGCCTTGGCGGCCAACCGCCCGGAGGAGCGCCGACGTAAGGGAACCCGAGCCAAGCCCACCCTCGATAACCGTTGCGCCGGGGAATATGTCGGCCAGATTTATAATATTCCCCAAGTCTTTGGGGTAGATGATCTGAGGACCTCGGGGCATTTCCCGGACGAAGTCGCCCAGGGTGGGCCGCACCGCTAGCACCGTGTGGCCTTTGTCCGTGCGATACCAGCCCCCGACCGTATGGCCGATCATCAAATTGTGGGGCAGCCGGCCCAAATGGCTGTGGAAGACCTGTTCTCCAGCCAAAGTTACCAAGTACCGCCGCCCTTTCCGGTCTACCACTAGGACCGGTTCTCCCTCCAGAAAGCAGTTCTTATCGGTGGCTTGGGATTGCATCGTTAAATCGGCTCGCTATATCTTATTGAGACCGGTCGACTTACTCAAACCGTCTCGTAACTCTGTTGGGTATTGTACGCTATTCACCGGAGGGCTATTCGGCCTCGTATAATTTCACCTTGGGGTCTTTTACTGATACGTGAACAAGTTTCTAAACTGTCCCCTCCCCCGTCATTCCGGCGAAGGCCGGAATCCAGGACCATTCTCTGCCAGCTACGCCTGTCCTGAGCTTGTCGAAGGGTTCTTTGTCCTCGGAATTTCTGGATTCCCGCCTGCGCGGGAATGACGGTTGGGCGGCAGAATGTCGTGAGGGTATTAGCACTGGCATTGCGGATGTGGCTCTCGGTCAATTCGCCTCAGCAAGTCTGAACAATTACCCGGAAAGTACAGGTTTTGCGTCGGCAAGCCGGTTAGGTTAAAGTGGGTGTTGCATATGAGAGAACGCCATTTCACTTGGGAAGAAGCCAGTGCGCTGCTGCCGTGGCTGGAGGAAACCTTTGCCCGGCTGGCCCCGCTGAGGGAAGAGCTGGCCGAAAGGCACACCAGCCTGCTGGAATTGCTGCGGCAGCGCAGCAGCAACGGCGCCGCCAGCAAGGACCAAGAGATCAGATCGCAACAAACAAGAATCGAGTCTATCAACGAACAGCTACGCCAGGGCATACAGGAAGTCACCGACCGGGGCATCATCGTAAGAGACCTGGGCCAAGGCTTGGTGGACTTCCCGTCCGAGCGCGACGGGAGGGAGATATTCCTGTGTTGGATCAGCGGCGAGGACCGCATCGGCTACTGGCACGGCACCAACGAGGGATTCGCTTCCCGGAAGCCGCTGTGAACCTGTAACGGGCCCACCCTAGTCTAGGTAGTCTCGTCTCTGTGGGCTAACCCGGACCTGACTTTCTTAGATAAACCGGGCTTGCTGCCGGGCAGCGGCGGCATGGTCGATGTAAACGGTAATTACCTCGCTGAAGAAGTCCACCGCCTCGACACCCTGCTCCCGCTGGCCGACGCCCGACGCTTTGAGGCCGCCAAAGGGCAGGTGTACCTCGCCACCCAGGGTAGGGGCGTTCACGTGGACCATGCCAGCGTCTACGGTGTTGATGTACTGGAAGGCTTGCGTAATGTCCTTGGTGTAAATCGAGGATGAAAGCCCGAACTTGACGTTGTTGGAAATCTGGATGGCCTCTTCGAGATCGGAAGCTTTGAACACCGTCAACACCGGGCCGAAGATCTCTTCTTGGGCGATGCGCATGTCTTGGCCCACGTCGGTAAAGATTGTGGGCTCGGTGTAGTAGCCTTCGTCGTAGATTCCGCCGCTGGGGCTGCCCCCTCCGTAGACTAAATGGGCCCCTTCTTCGGTCCCGACGCCGATGTACTCCATCACCTTGTCGAACTGGTACTGGCTGGAAAGGGGCGACACGTCTACGTCTTCGTCCAGTCCGTTGCCCAGTTTCAGCTTGCTGGTGCGGTCGATTAGCTGCTCCATGAACTCGTCGTAGATAGGCTCTTCAACGATCACCCGGCTGGTAGCAGTGCAACGCTGGCCGGTGGAGCCAAACGCGCCTTGAACGATGCCGCCCAAAGCCTTGTCCAAGTCGGCGTCGGCTAGCAGAATGACGGCGTTCTTGCCGCCCATCTCACACTGCACCTTTTTCAACAACTGGGCCCCTTGGCCGTAGATGCCGGTGCCAATCTCGGTGGACCCGGTAAAGGAGATTGCTTGCACGTCCGGGCTCTCTACCAAGGCGTTGCCTACCCGGGAGCCGGGGCCGGTAACCAGGTTGAGCACTCCGGGAGGCAACCCGGCCTCCTCGAAGGCTTCTACGAGCTTGACGGCGCTGAGGGGGGTGCCCGAAGCGGGCTTGAACACCAAGGTGTTGCCGCAAATCAACGCTGGCGCGATTTTCCACGCCGGGATGGCGATGGGAAAGTTCCAAGGAGTAATGATTGCGACCACGCCCAAGGGCCGCCGGACGGTGTAGGCCACCGTGTTGGGCAACTCGGAAGGCGTGGTATAGCCGAACATACGCCGGCCTTCCCCGGCGGCGTACTCGATGATGTTCATCGCCCGCCGCACCTCACCTCTAGCGTCGGCCAAGGGCTTGCCTTCCTCGATGGTGATGGTGCGAGCGATGTCCTCAGCCTGCGTTCGGAAGATTTCCAGCGCTCGAAACAGCACCGAAGCCCGGGCCGGCGCCGGGGTGCCGGACCAACTCGCCAACGCCTCCTGAGCGGCCTTGGCGGCTCGCAGGGCGTCCTCTGCGCTCGAGGTTTGGAAGGTGCCTACCAGGGTATCTTTGCTGGCCGGATTGGCTATGGGATAGGTGTCTCCCGACTCCGACTCGACCCACTGGCCACCGATGTAGTTCTTGTAGGCCGCAACCTCGCTGGACGGCATTCTCTGTCTCCTTGGCAGGGCCAGTTCCGGGCCACGGGGCGGGGCCCCACCGCATTGGCAAGATAGCTGGTTTATTCAGCCGCTTCAGGACTGGAATTCGATGCCGGCGCCGATAATCTCGATCTGCATGGAGCGGGCGTCGGCGGCCTTATTGGCAAAGGACACGCCCAGCGTGATGTTGATGCCTTGGCCCGCAAACGGAGTGTTGGGAACGTCGAACCGGGCGTCTAAGTGGTCATTCTGAAGGTTCAGGCCGGTATGCTCGGCGATTCGCTTATCGCCGTCATACACGATCACTTCGTGGACCGTGGCGTTGGCCCGGGTGCGGAAGCTTACCAGGGCAGTATCGACCCGCACGGACGCGCCGTCCACCACGGTCGGCGTAGGCACCGGAAAGTGGACCCAGGTATTCTGTCCTACTGCGCCCTCGATGCGGACGAATGGCCCGGTGTGCCTGACCGAAATAACCCGGTTAGGGTACTCTATCTGCATACTGGAACCGTGGACCCAAGAGGTGAACTTACCGTTTGGCATTAGATTGCTCCCTCGAGTATTTGCTTGTGATTATAGCCTCTGAGGAAACTGCGGTACAGCAGACTCTACCCGGCCACCAGCATTTCGTCAGTGTTGAACCGGGCTGAGAGCAATTCGGGGCCGTCTTTGGTCACTAGGACCATGTCTTGCAGGTGCCAATAGCCGACGTGAGGCTCCAAGGCCAGCACCATGCCCTCTTCCAGTTGGTACTGGCAACTGGGCACCAAGTAAGGCTCCTGTTGATGCCACCAAGCCCCCACCGAGTGGCCGGCCAACGATACCCGGCCTTCGTAATTATGCTCCCGGAATTTGGCGGCGGCGAAGTGGTGGATGTCACTTCCCTTGGCGCCGGGGCGGCACTGGTCGATGGTCATCCGGTAAATGTCCCGCACCGACTGGTAGGTGCGCTTCTGCTCTTCCGAAGGCGGCCCCACGACGACGGTACGTGACTGGTGTCCGGGATATCCCTGATAGTAGGACACGTAATCGTTCCGGATGATGTCCCCTCTTTGGAACTGGGTGTCGCCTTCGCCGCCGTAAGCCACAGTATTCTTGCTGGAGTTGAGGATGCCGTGGGCCCATTGAGCGCCCCGGCGAAGGCAACTTTGAACGATGCGGCTGTGTACTTCTCGCTCGGTGTCGCCCTCCCGGACTTCCGGAAACACCTCCAAGTAGGCGTCGTCGAGAATGTCGGCCGCCTCTTTCAGCAAAGCCACCTCGGCGCTGGTCTTGACCCAACGCACCTTGTCCATAAGCTCGGTACAGTCGAGCATGGTAATTCCGGGCAGGCGCTGACCGATTTCCTCCCACCGGAGAGCGCTCAAGTAGCTCTTCTCGAAGCCTACTCTTTCTTGGTGCAGTCCCATGCGGGTGAGAATGTCGGCTACCCTAGAGTAAGGAGACTCGGCGTAATCGTCGTAGACCTCGATTTCTGTTAGCCAAGAGTCCCGGCGGGCCAGCGGGGCGGCAAAGCTGTTCAGGACCATTACCGGGTCACCGTGGCGGGGCCACACCAGCAGCACCTCGCGCGGGGAATCGGGAAAGTCCAAGTGGCGGGCCAGGGTGCCGGGGAAAGCGAAACCGGCCAGGTAGGTGAAGTTCTTGCCCGACCGGAGGACCACTGCCGAGCAGTTCTCGCGGTCCAGATGTTCGTTCAAGCGGTCGACGTTGGCAATGATGGACTGGTGGGCCGAGTTCATGCAGTCTCCTTTCTAAGGCTCGCTCCGTGATTGGGTTATTCGTTCTTGGGCTATTTTCTATCGATATTTTAGTGGCGGCCTTGAAGCGAAGCGCCTCTCCGGGCCTGACCCTTTAGGACAACCAGAAAACGCACGAAGCGCTGTTTCCAGCGAGAGGGCCGCAACCAAAATTTTAACTAGCCCACGGATGGCTGGCAAATTGCCGACATATTCATACCAATCCGGGTCTGTTAAACTTTCTGTCAATTTCGTCCGGGGCTATCCGCCCAGTTGGGGAGTCGAGCGGTCAAACGCTGTAAGTGGCCTTTGGCCCTCCTTGCACTTCCGCTGGAACCCAACGCAGTAACTTAGTCGTATTATTCTGGGGCGCTTGCCGCTAGACGCCCACAGGGCTTTCCCGGAGTTAAAGGATATGAGGCTTAGAAACCGGTTTGTCACGGTCCAGGTGGTTGCCGCGGTCTTGGTGCTGCTGGTGTTGGCAGCCTGCGGGCCTACGCCAACCTCCACGCCGCTGCCGACGGCCGTAGTTACCAGGGCGCTTACGGCAACCCCCGAACCCACCGTAGCGCCTACACTAGCGCCCACGGCCCGACCGGCATCGACGCCGGTGACGAAGCGGGACGATAGGCCGTCGATTTCGTTGTCCGAAGCCACGGCGCCCTTGGAAAGGGAGTTCGAAGGTGAAGGCAGCCAGCTTTCGGAACCCGTTGTAGTCGCCAACGGGGTGTTGGTCCTTATGGCTAACTACGAAGGCGAGGGAGACTTTGCAGTTTCTATGCTTGGTGACGAAGGTGAACTGGAACCATACATCACTTCGCAGGGCCCTTACTTCGGCAACCTCTTGATTTCGGTGTACCGGGATAACGTCAACGGCATGGAGCCCGGCTCTCATCAGCTCAATGTCACTGCGGACGGTCCTTGGCGAGTCCGGCTGATGCAGGACTTCCCTATTTCCGGACAAGCGCCGACTATCCAGTTTGGCGGCGTCGGCGACGGCGGCGGCGGCTGGATGGAACTCGAAGTGGGGACCTACACCATTCGCGCCAACCACGACGGAGAGAGCCACTTCAAAGTCATGCTGCACAATGTCCGCGGCCGGCCCGAGGTGCTGTTGCTTGATGAGCCGGGCCCCTTTGACGAAACGATCACCATGGAGGTCTCGGAGGAAGAAGGCGCGACCGGCCCCACCCCGGGGGTCTATGGAATCGGTGTTTTGGCGGACGGCATCTGGTCTCTGATAATCGAGAGCGCGGACACTCCATCGCCCTGAGCAGAGTTACGCCCTGATTGCCTACCGGGACCGTGCCAGCGGAATTAACTGGGATAGCAGTTCATTGAACCCAGCCGGTTCCAACGATTGAATCCATTGGCGAATCGGGGTATTGCGGAGATGGGAAACCAGACTTGCGGGAACGGTCATGCGGGAACCACTACCTGCAAAGAGCCCCGTCCTGCGGGAATGTCTTCTCCACATTCGATCATGTCTTCCAGCACCAGCACGGCGGCATCGTGCAGGGCTTGCAGGGCATCCCCTTTTTTGGAGTAACCCCAAGTAGCACAGCCGGGAAGGTCTTCAATCCAGGCACTCCACCGCCCGGCGTCTTCTTGGAAAGTAGGGGTAAAGGCATAGATCATGGGAATCATCCTAAATGGGAGAATAGGATTTCGTAGGTCCAAGAGACTTCAGGATGCTAGTATTACAACGACGGTTGGGATGATAGGATGACGGGGTAGTTGGGGAAGGCTTGGGCAAGTGAGGCAGGGAAGTGGATGCTGCGGTTTTCGAGCAGGTGTACGGGACCTTTCAGGATTTTCACGCTTACTTCGCTCCGCTGTTTGGCCGCAGGGAAGCGCGGGACCACAGCCGCCATTACCTCCAGGCTCTCCTGGTACAGTCCGGGGAGCGGCGCAACGCCGAGAATCTGTCGGAGACGGTTCCGGCGTCAGCCAGGGTGATGCAGCGGTTTCTCGCTGAATCCCCCTGGGATGACGACACAGTCATAGGACGCCTTCAAGAGTACTTGGGACCCCGGCTGGGACATCCGGATGCGGTGTGGGTGCTGGACGGCAGCGACTTCCCGAAGCAGGGCAGGAAGTCCGTGGGAGTGGCCCGTCAGTATTGCGGGAGGCTGGGCAAGGTGGCCAGCTGCCAGGCCGGAATGTTCCTCGCCTACGTCAGCCCGCTGGGACGGGCCCTGGTGGACAAACGGCTTTATCTGCCGGAGAGCTGGACCTCGGACCAAGACCGGTGTGAGGCGGCGGGGGTTCCGGAGGAGAGGCAGGGCTACCAGTCGAAGACCCAATTGGCGCTGAAGATGGTGGAGCGGGCCTTGGAGCGGGGACATCTGAGGGCCGGATGGGTTGCGGGGGACGACGCCTTCGGGATGTCGCCGTCCTTCCGTGAGGGACTGGCGGCGCTGGGGATGCGCTACGTGCTGGACGTTCCCGGCGGCACCACGGTCTGGCCGCTGGAGCCAGCCTGGACCAGGCCGGAGCATCAGGGATTCGGGCGTCCCCGCAAACCCAAGTTGCGAGACGGTCAGCGCCGGACCATGGAGCAGCGCAGCGATGAATTGCCGGAGGAGGCCTGGCGTGAGATTACGGTGGCCGAGGGAAGCCAGGGTCCCCGCAGCTACCTGTTCAGCGCTCAGAGGGTGCGTCCAACCAGCAGGCGGAAGCCTGGCGAAATCCACTGGGCCATTTACCGCCGGAACCTGGACGGCAGCGAGCCCCGCTACTACCTGTCCAACGATCCGGAGGATACTCCCCTGGAGACCCTGGCATACGTGGGTGGCTCCCGGTGGCGCATAGAAACGGAGTTCGAGACGGAAAAGAGCAACGTGGGGCTGGACGAGTACGAGACCCGCACCTGGGCGGGATGGCATCATCACGTCGCCCTGTGCCTGCTGGGCGGAGCGTTTCTCCTGAGCCTGCAACAGGCTTGGGGGGGAAAAGATGCCCCGGATCACGAGACCGCAGGTCTACCGGGTGGTGCGGGAGATGCTGCCCCGGGAACGGTTCGGGCCGGCTGAACTGCTGCGGTGGCTGGAGGAGACGCAAGAATGCAACGAGCGGGCCAGACACTCCCATGCCAAGCGTCGAGCCGCCCTTCGTGCCTCCCCACACGTCCCTCCTTGAACCGTCGTTGTAATACTAGTAGCTTGAATGCTCTACTGCGCTGTCTCCAATCTAATGAGGCCCAAAGCCCAATCCTCCGGGGCAGCATTTGGCGGTATCAACTGCGCGTCCCTTTCAAGCATTTGGTCAATGAATTGATAGGCCGCTTGGAAACGTTCTAGCCGCCGTTCCATTGTTTCCTCTATTTCCTCAGATGAAAGACCGCGAACGAGTTGCCTCTCCGATACGTCCAGTAAATCCGCAATTTCCCAAGCCAACTTCATCTTCTCAAGGGTCAACAGTACCGGGTCTGCGATGACGGTATTAGGACCTGGGTCTGAAGCGCCGACGGTCGGCGGTCTCGCAGCATCGCAAGCTAGGGCCATCACCATTACGGTTATCAACGCGAGCACCAATATCGTCTTCGGCATGGCGTACTCCTGATTACGTCGTAGATGCCTCGCAAAGGCCCGGCGCATGGACGGGCCACACGGGTCTTACTCCAAAGCGAGTTTTGGAACAAAGTGCTACCAGACCAGTCCTTCATAAGAATCCCCCGGCATGGGACGTAGCGGAAAATGTAGCACAATGTTCTTCTCAAAAGGTACTTGATTAGCTTTCTCTTGGTTGCAGGACTCGCATAAAGGCTGAAGGTTAAACATATCTGCCTTTCCACCTTTGCTCTTCGGGACGATATGGTCGATCGTAACTTCAGTTTCTTTGAGGGACTTGTCGCACCCGAAGCAAGTTACTCCGTACACTTCTAGGATGGTTTGTCTCAGATTTTTGCCAACCGATGTGGCCTTCTCTTCGGATTGGTGACTGATATATTCGCTTAGGGGCACTTCAACGCAGTAGCAAGCACTCTCCTCATCTTCCCAGTAGGGCAACGGACGTTTGCACTCACAACAAAACGGCCCTCTTGTCGTCTCGTCAATCCCTTCTGCAACATCTTCTTCCATCTGGGATATTACCGATGGGGGAACACCGAGTAGTAGAAGGTCTACGGCCCAATTATCAGTGTTGATTTGAGGCCAATCTGTATGTCCAAGGCCAAAATAGTAGTGCCACCAAGTATATGCACAGTCGAGGCATATAGGCATAGCAACGGAGACGGTTAGATTGACCTTATAGCCACCGAGGTCACGTCTATACTGCGCGACTTCCTCTAGCCCTTCTTTAATATGACCACAAGGCTTTGTTGAATGAATGGGAGGTAGTGTTAAGCTGGAGGCATGAAGCGAACACCGCAAGCCTCCAAAGCTCGTCCCAAGAAACGCACCACCACCAGGAAATCCCAGTATCGGATACGTAACTGGCATGACTACAACGAAAGCCTGGTCCAGCGGGGTTCAATAACCCTATGGACCAGCGAAGAGGATATTGGGGCCTGGAAGCCCGACGGCCCCCGAAAGCGCGGTGGGCAGTTTCAGTATTCCGATGGAGCAATCCAGTGTCTGTTGATGGTGCGCAGCGTCTTCCACTTGACCCTGAGGGCTGCCGAAGGGTTTCTCCGGTCCGTGTTTCACTTGCTGGAGTGGGATTTGCCGGCGCCGGACTATACCACCCTCTGCAAGCGCGCCAAGCGCCTGGGGGTTTCCTTGCTCAGGAAAGCTGCTGGGCCCTTGCACCTGGTACTGGACAGCACCGGGTTGAAAGTCTTTGGGGAGGGAGAATGGAAGGTGCGTCAGCATGGCTATACCAAACGGCGCACCTGGAGGAAGCTCCATCTAAGCGTGGACAGTGAAACCCAGGAGATCCAGGCCGTGGTACTGAGCGAGGCCAGCCTGGACGATGCGGGAGCGGTGCCCGAACTTCTGGACCAGAGCACCGAGTCAGTGGAGCAGGTGGGTGGCGATGGGGCCTACGACAAAAGGAAGGTATATGAGGGCTGCGCTGTCAGAGGTGTCAGGCGGGTAGCAATTCCACCTCGAAAGGATGCCCGTATCTGGCAGCATGGGAACTGTGCCACCCCGCCCCTGGTGCGGGACGAGAACCTGAGAAGGATTCGGAAGGTAGGACGTAAGCGGTGGAAACAAGAGTCGGGCTATCATCGGCGTTCCCTGGCCGAGACTGCCATGTTTCGGTTCAAGACCATCTTTGGTTCCTATCTTCAGGCCAGGAAGTTACCGCAGCAGAAGGTGGAAGCCAAGGTAAAGTGTGCCGCTTTGAATCGGATGACCCACTTGGGAATGCCGGATAGCTATCGAGTAGCATAGCTCGATTCAAAGGGTGTCGGGACATTTCATGTGCTGCCAATATTCATGCAACAAAGCCTGACCACAATATGACCACGGAATACTTCATGTAGGATACCCTGGACGGCACAATAGAAGCTCTTCATAGTCTTATTGCATCCGGGGTCTCCACTCTTGAATCCTGCCAACATCGTGCCTCCTACATTTCCCTACTGATTAGGGCCATGGGGCCGGGGTATCCAATCAAAACGGCTACCCTTCTCCCCGAACCGTTCCATGTGTGTCAGAGCCTCGGCCACGTCCTTCTGTTTTCAGCCCTTCTGCACCGGTTCCCAGACTCGAAGCCGGCGGGCTTCTGCCAGCCGGGCAGCGCGTGGGACATTTCTAGCTGGGCGACCGCCTGCTCCGCTGTGACCCAGCCATCCATTATGTTGTCATGGTTGGTGCTCGAAGTGTCACGAAGGCCAGCATTTCCCCAGGCCGTAATTCCACATCCTCGGCGGCGCTGGGTAGGGGAATGGGATCGCCATGTTCTCGCAGTACATCCAGAAATTCAGGGAGCATATCCTCGGCGTCGGCCAAAGCTTCGTCTACGGTAGCACCCATGGCATAGGCGCCGCGTAAATCAGGAATGACAACGCCATAGGCGCCGCGCTTCCCATCTATCACTGCGGGATATTTAGTCATCTTCTCGGTCATTATTCCCATCCGGCCTGCGTAGCGATTTGTTGGGCTATACCTATGGAGACTGTCCGGTGACGGGGCAGTCGGATTGTCTCGGTGGACTCGGTGTGTTTGTAGATGTCGTGCTTGCCGCGGCAGGCCAAGTACCATCCTTCCCTTTCTAGTCTCCGCCTGACTATACCGGTGTTGGTCTCCATAGCTCTGAGCAGAGTTACTCCCTGATTGCCCACCGGGACCGTGCCAGTGGAATTAACTGGGAAAGCATTCATTGAAAGCGGGCGCGAGACCTTAATAGGACTTGCAGGAACATTAAACGCCAAATGGCGGCAAGGGGTGAGGGTCAAGGTTACACAATAGTGTGGTGGTGGCGCCCGTTAAGAAGAAGTTGGAGCGGGAGAAGGGATTCGAACCCTCGACCTTCTCCTTGGCAAGGAGACGCTCTACCCCTGAGCCACTCCCGCTCTTGTGCCTTTGCCTTGGTAACCATCGATAGCGGTGCCGAGGGACAGAATCGAACTGTCGACACCGGCATTTTCAGTGCCGTGCTCTACCAACTGAGCTACCTCGGCAGACTTTACTATCTTAATTCCAGCCGCGAAAGCCTGTCAAGAAAGACTCTGAATTGGAGAAAATTGCGAAACTCAACAGACCGGAAAGTGGCTACGGATTACGTCGGGTGAACGGCGGATTCCGGTGTTCACGAACTGGGCAAAATTGCCCGGAGGCTAGGCTTCCGCCGCTCTTTCTCTCTGTGTCCAGAGGAGGTTGCAAGACCAGCCCAGCCCCTCCCCAGCCCTGAACCCTCCCACGGAAAACAGCACCGGTGGTACGCCACCCAACCCGCAGCCCGCCACCTCGCACTCCTGACGCCACCCTGCACAGCCCCACCGTGGTCTCGGAGAACTAGTCTGGTTCGCTAGTATTACAACGACGGTTGGGATGCTAGGATGACGGGGTAGTTGGGGAAGGCTTGGGCAAGTGAGGCAGGGAAGTGGATGCTGCGGTTTTCGAGCAGGTGTACGGGACCTTTCAGGATTTTCACGCTTACTTCGCTCCGCTGTTTGGCCGCAGGGAAGCGCGGGACCACAGCCGCCATTACCTCCAGGCTCTCCTGGTACAGTCCGGGGAGCGGCGCAACGCCGAGAATCTGTCGGAGACGGTTCCGGCGTCAGCCAGGGTGATGCAGCGGTTTCTCGCTGAATCCCCCTGGGATGACGACACAGTCATAGGACGCCTTCAAGAGTACTTGGGACCCCGGCTGGGACATCCGGATGCGGTGTGGGTGCTGGACGGCAGCGACTTCCCGAAGCAGGGCAGGAAGTCCGTGGGAGTGGCCCGTCAGTATTGCGGGAGGCTGGGCAAGGTGGCCAGCTGCCAGGCCGGAATGTTCCTCGCCTACGTCAGCCCGCTGGGACGGGCCCTGGTGGACAAACGGCTTTATCTGCCGGAGAGCTGGACCTCGGACCAAGACCGGTGTGAGGCGGCGGGGGTTCCGGAGGAGAGGCAGGGCTACCAGTCGAAGACCCAATTGGCGCTGAAGATGGTGGAGCGGGCCTTGGAGCGGGGACATCTGAGGGCCGGATGGGTTGCGGGGGACGACGCCTTCGGGATGTCGCCGTCCTTCCGTGAGGGACTGGCGGCGCTGGGGATGCGCTACGTGCTGGACGTTCCCGGCGGCACCACGGTCTGGCCGCTGGAGCCAGCCTGGACCAGGCCGGAGCATCAGGGATTCGGGCGTCCCCGCAAACCCAAGTTGCGAGACGGTCAGCGCCGGACCATGGAGCAGCGCAGCGATGAATTGCCGGAGGAGGCCTGGCGTGAGATTACGGTGGCCGAGGGAAGCCAGGGTCCCCGCAGCTACCTGTTCAGCGCTCAGAGGGTGCGTCCAACCAGCAGGCGGAAGCCTGGCGAAATCCACTGGGCCATTTACCGCCGGAACCTGGACGGCAGCGAGCCCCGCTACTACCTGTCCAACGATCCGGAGGATACTCCCCTGGAGACCCTGGCATACGTGGGTGGCTCCCGGTGGCGCATAGAAACGGAGTTCGAGACGGAAAAGAGCAACGTGGGGCTGGACGAGTACGAGACCCGCACCTGGGCGGGATGGCATCATCACGTCGCCCTGTGCCTGCTGGGCGGAGCGTTTCTCCTGAGCCTGCAACAGGCTTGGGGGGGAAAAGATGCCCCGGATCACGAGACCGCAGGTCTACCGGGTGGTGCGGGAGATGCTGCCCCGGGAACGGTTCGGGCCGGCTGAACTGCTGCGGTGGCTGGAGGAGACGCAAGAATGCAACGAGCGGGCCAGACACTCCCATGCCAAGCGTCGAGCCGCCCTTCGTGCCTCCCCACACGTCCCTCCTTGAACCGTCGTTGTAATACTAGTAACCTGAGTTCGGGATAAGGGATGCCTCCCTAAAGAAAGAACGGCTATTCTTTCTGGTAGACGATACCAAGGAGGCATCCCCCATGAGTCTACTCAAGCTGTTCTGTAGTGTCGATGATTTCTGGAAAGCTTTCCAACCTCATTGGCGTCGAGTCACGCTGGCGCGGGACGGGGGGCGGAGAGTTCGAGCGACACAGTTGTCCCCCAGTGAAATCATGACGATTCTCATTCACTTTCACCAGTCCCACTACCGCAACTTCAAAGCCTATTACACCGAGTATGTCCTGATTCACCGCCGGCCCGAATTCCCTGGTCTGGTCAGCTACAACCGGTTCGTTGAATTGACTCCTACGGTGATCATCCCACTGGTAGCCTACCTGCAACAGCGCCAGGGCAACTGCACCGGCCTCGCCTTTGTGGATGCCACTGCCATCAAGGTATGCCATAACAAACGGATTCCCCGCCACAAGGTCTTTGCGGGCATCGCGGCGCGGGGCAAGACCTCGATGGGTTGGTTTTATGGCTTCAAACTCCACCTGAGCGTCAATGACCGGGGCGAAATACTGGCTTGCCGGCTGACTCCGGGCAACGTCGATGACCGCAAGCCCCTGCCGGGCATGGCCAAGACCTTGTTTGGCAAGCTTTTCGGAGACAAGGGCTACATCTCCCAACCGCTCTTTGACCAACTGCTGGCGCAAGGCCTGGAGTTAATCACGCCCAAGCGCAAAAACATCATGAAGCGTCCGCTGCCCCTGGAGGACAAACTGTTGTTGCGGAAACGGCCGGTTATTGAGACCATCAACGACCAACTGAAGAACATTTCCCAAATTGAACATACCAGGCATCGCAGTGTGGCTAACTTCCTGGTCAACTTGGTCTGTGGCTTGATCGCCTACTGCCACCAACGTAAAAAGCCTTCGCTCCACCTCTCAGACCAGCAGCTTAAGCTTCTATCTCAACCCTTATAGCCTTCCCGAACTCAGGTCAATAGCAAAAGACCCATGAAACCTGGAAGCAGATACTTACGCATGACTATTCTCCTTATAGAGTTAAGACTCGCCATCGCTTTAGAATCTGATAGTCTCGGGAACCTTCGCCCAGTGTGGTGTTGCATGGTATTTACGGCTATGACCTGCCGCTATTTTTGACGATCCTGTCAGACCTCTTCGTGACGTATTCACTAATTCAAAGAATATAGTTCACAGAATTCATTACGCCAATGACAAATTATAAATAGTATTAGCACATATTTATTTCTTTTGGTAATGAATACGTCGAATATATCCCGGGTCATAACTTACGAAAGTAGTACTCCAGTAAACTTCAAAACGGAAATATATTCCTACATAGTTGGGGATTGTTGGTACGAGTTTCGTGAACTCATTCCCGAAAGAGCGTAGTTCCGGGGTGGCGCCTTGGCGAGGCCTCTTAGCCGGCTAATTGAACTTGCGCCCCGAGGAGCGAGGGTCCCGTGGTGCAGAATCCGAGGACCGGTCAAGAGGCGCGACGAAGGAGCGAGGGAGAGGCTATAACCTAAGGTCTATTCGTAGCTCCCGCAGGGTTAGGCCCGCGAAATAATGCGGTGTCTACCGGTGCGAATCTACGCGATGGGGAAGAGAACGCAGGGAGGAAGTAATAGCTCAATCGGAGGGACTAGGGGCCGGGCTCATCCTCGCCGCCGCGGGGATAAACTGCGGCTTCTTGGCAAACAGGAACAACGGCCCACTCAAAGCGCCCAAAGCGCCCAGCAGTATGAAGGGCAGCTTATAGCTGCCTTGGGCGTCAAACATCGCAGCCGCAAACAAGGGCGCCACCAGCATGAAGATGTATAGGGGCGCCATGGAGATCCCGGTGATGGTGGCAAAGGCCCGCTTGCCAAAATAGTCGCCGCGGATAGCCGTCGTTAACGGAACGCGCCCGCCAAAGCCGGCCCCGTATACCACCGCAAACAACATAGCCATGGGCAGGCTGTTTACAAAGGCCACCAAGATGAAGCCGCCCGCCTGCAACGTGGCAAAGCCGAATATCGCCACGTTCTTGGGCACCCGGTCCCCCACGTAGCCGCCAACCAACTGAAAGACCGCGCCCACCGCCATCAGCACCGACCAAACGTAAGCCGCCGTCTGTAAAGAGATCCCGGTATCCGTAAGCATCGGCACCAAGTGCACAGTCAACGTGGCGATTAACATCGACGACAAGGCGTGGCCGAAGGTTATGAACCAGAAGGCCCGGGTGCGGATTGCTTGTTGCGCCGTGAAATCTAGCTCATCCGACGGTTCCGTTCCGCTGGCTTGTGCCTGGCTCAGTTGGCGTTGGATTGCTCGCAGTTGCGCCGGTGAGTCTCCATCGGGATGCTGCCCATAATCTTCAGGGCGTTCCCGGATGGTCCGGGAAATCGGCCAAGCTATGGCAATGAACCCCAATCCGATCCAAAAGGCGGTGGAGCTCCAGCCCAGAACATCGGGGCTGACCGACCAAGCCAACGCCGGCATTAACAACAAGCCGCCCAAGAAAGAGCCCTCGCCGGCGGCCGCCATGGCCCTCCCCCGCTTCCGGAAGAACCACCGGTTCAGCGCCGCCATCATGGGCAGCCAGGTGCCGGCGGCGGTGCCCAGCATAATGAGACCGTAAGAGACGTAGAATATCGGCAGGCTGGTGGTCCGGCTGAACATCACAAAGCCCAGCCCCGTAACCGCCAGACCAAGAAAGACCATGCGACGGGGACCCAGCCGGTCGATCAAGTACCCCATCAAGGGGCCGATCAGGCTCCCCTCCAACTGGGCCAAGGAAAAGGCCCCGGTTAGCTGGGCCCGGCTCCAGCCAAACTGGACCTCCAGGGCCTTTACCCACACTCCCACCCCATTCCAAACGGGCCCGCCCGCCAAGGCCGTTATAAATAGAGTGATTCCGACCAGATGCCACCCATAGAACAATCCGCGGACGCGGCGGTTGAACTCGGGGATACCGGCGGCAGTGATAAGTAGAAAGCCGGAGGACAGGATAAGGAGGCCGGTTAGGGTCATGTTTGGGGGTCCTCGGGGAGGTACAAGGGCCTTTCCTTGGAACTATGACTCAAGCGCGGATGCAACAAGACCGACCAAGACCGGCGCTCCTGCGGGAGATACGGATCCATCGCCCCCAATATATACCCAGTACCCCACCCGAGCAAATGCGCCCCTTGGCGGCTAAAGTCGCTGCTGATAGATTATTGCGAGGGTCCGGGCCGGATAGTATATTGAGCCCAACCTGTCTACGGGAGGACGTTTAGATGTACAACAAGGCAATGCTGAGTCTCGACCAAGCCCAAGCGGCGATTACCGCGATGATCGCCGACTACAACCGGGACCCCAACCGGCGCAAAGTGGATATGGCCGTGGTGGACGACGCCGGGAACCTGCTGGCCTACGCCCGCATGGACCGGTGCTTGCGGCCCACCTTTGCGATTCGCAAGGCTTACACCTCGGCCATGCGGAGCATGGACACGCTGGCTTTCGCCGAGCAGCTTCAGACCTCGGGGCGGACGCTGGAATCCTTCGGGGACCCGCAACTGATCGCGATTCCCGGGGGCGTGGTAGTAACCAGCGACGGGGCAGTGGTCGGCGCAATTGGCGTCGGCGGGCTTCCCAGCGGCTTGGACGATGAGGCCATCGCTAGGGCCGGAGCGCAGGCCCTGGGCATTTAGGCATTCAAACCTGGGCCGCCCGTCATAGGCCACGGCACTATTACTGATATGTGAATAAGTTTCTAAACTGTCCCCTACCCTGTCATTCCGGCGAAGGCCGGAATCCAGGACTGTTCTCCGCCAGCTACGCCTGTCCTGAGCTTGTCGAAGGGTTCTTTGTCCGCAGAATTTCTGGATTCCGGCTCAAGGCCGGCCCTTCGACAAGCTCAGGAGACGAGGACTGGTTTAGGTAATTGTTCACGCATCAGTAACCCTGTTGGCAAACGGGCCGGGGTTGCATACACCAACGAAGCGTAATACAACCCCGGTTAAATCCTTAAGTGCCCGCCTGTACCAGACGCTAAACGTCTATCCGGTACACCCTTGCAGCGGTGTCGTGGAACATATCGGCCCGTTCGCTGGCGGAGTAACCCTTGGACAACCTCTTGAAGGCGTTGTACATCACGTTGTAGGAGTACGACACTTTGTCCACCGGGAAGTTGCTTTCGAACATACACCGGCTGGGCCCGAACTGCTCGATGCAGTAGTCCACCAAGGGGGCCATGTCTTCGGCCAATTCCTCGGAGCCGATGGGAGTTTCCCGGGTATGCCAGTCAAAACCGGTCCGGGGCATGCCGATGCCGCCCAGCTTGATGGTAACGTTGGGGCAGGCCGCCACGGCGGCGATGCCGCTGCGCCAAGTAGCCAGCACCTCATCATCCCGGTTGCCGTAGGGCCCAACCCGCAGCAGGCCTCCAATGTGGTTCAGGATGATACTCAGATCGGGCACGGCCCTGGCAAAGTCGGCCAACTCGGGTAGCTGCGGGAAGTACATCCACCCTTCCAAGGACATCCCCATGCGGGACAACACCAAGGCCCCCGCCCGGAAATTCTCACTGGCCAATTGGCCTTGCGTATTGTGGGCGGCAGTGTTTTCCACCTCGGGGTGGGGGTCCCAGGTTACGGAGTGGCGGATACCCCGGAACCGGTTGGAGCTGGCCGCTTGCAGGGCTTCCAGCACCGGCTCAACCTGCTCGCCCAAGTTCAGGTTGGCGTGCCCCACGATAGCGGCAGCAGCCCGGCCGGGGCCGTACAAGCCATTGGCGCTGGCGGCGGCTAGTCCTTGAACGAACTCCACCTCGCCAACGGGACGCATTTCCTCGGGGCCGTCGATGCGGTACATTGACCGGGCCTCGACAAACACGGTGGAGCGCACGTTATGGCCGCCGTTTATGTCATCCGCCAGCTCGTGAAGCAGGTACCGCTGGTAGGGGATGCGCTGGGTCCGAAAGTCCCAAAAGTGATGGTGAGGATCGCAGATGGGAATCTCCGGTTCCAAGGCCGCTTCCGGGGTCAACGCTAGCCAGTCATTGCCTCCGAATGGCATGATGGCGCCTCCATTTCAAGATTTACCGGGTCAAGATTTGACGGCCCAATCATACCATACCTCCAAGTGGACAACTCCCCACCCCGACGCTACTATTCACGGGTAACGGTCACCCATAACGGCCGAAGGTTGTATCTGGTCCGGCCCCAACCTCCAGCTAATAGGATGTTTCAAAAGTCCCTTCTCCTTGGGGAGAAGGTTAGGATGAGGGGAAGTACCTAGCGACCACCAAGGTATTCCCTCCGCCTCGGCGGAAGAATGACCCTCTCCCAGAGGGAGAGGGAACTTTGGAGATACTCCCTAAGCAGGTAGCCAACCCTCAACCCGGTCTACCGACCGGGATAGAGACCCAACAAGGACGAAGGCACATGAAACCGGCGAAGTTTGAGTACTTTGCGCCCACCAGCCTTGAGGAGACCCTGGAGTTGCTCCAGCAGCACGGCGATGACGCCAGCGTCTTGGCCGGCGGCCAGAGTCTCATGCCACTGATGAATATGCGGTTGGCCCGGCCTAACGTCGTAGTCGACATCAACCGGGTCCCCGCGCTCGACTACATCTCGCCCGCCCCGGACGGTGGGTTGGCAATCGGAGCCTTGACCCGGCAGCGCTCCGTAGAGAAGTCTGTTGCCGTTGCGGAAGCAGTCCCGGTGCTGACAGAGGCTATCCCCTCCATCGGCCATTTCCAGATTCGCAACCGGGGCACTGTAGGCGGAAGCATCTCCCACGCCGACCCAGCCGCTGAGCTACCGGCGCTTTGCTTGGCCCTTGACGGAGAGTTCGTCTTATCCAGCGCCGCGGGCCAAAGGGTCTTGAAACCCGAGGACTTCTTCATCTCCCACTTGACTACCGCCAGGGCCCCGGAGGAACTGCTCACCGAGGTCCGCTTGCCTGCCCAGTCCCCAGACCGGTCTGAAGAATGGAAGTGGGGCTTTCAAGAGGTCTGTCGGCGCCAGGGCGACTTCGCTATGGTGGGCACCGTGACTTTACTGCGGTTGGATAGCGGTGGCGTGTGCCAGTCGGCCCGCATCGCCATGTTCGGTGTTGCCGGAACGCCGGTGCGCATCCGCCGGGCTGAGGAGACGCTGCTGGGAAGCCCGGTTAACGACAACGTACTCCAAGACGCCGCCCGGGTGGTCTCCGAGGAGTTGGACCCGGACTCCGACATTCACGCCTCGGCGGCTTACCGCAAGGAGGTCGGCGGCGTTATCGCTTACCGGAGCTTGGCGGCAGCCCTGAATCGAGCCCCTTGAATCAAGACAAATGGAGACGGTAAATAATGACCAGCGCCCATCGCACCGTGAAGCTGGCGGTAAACGGCCGGGAATACGAGGCCCCGGCGGAGGTGAGAAAGACCCTAGCCGACTTCCTCCGGGATGAGTTGGACCTCACCGGCACTCACTTGGGTTGTGAGCATGGGGTCTGCGGCGCTTGCACGATTCTATTCAACGGAGAGGCAGTCCGTTCCTGCTTAATGCTCGCGGTCCAAGCGGACGGAGCCAACCTGACCACCGTGGAAGGGCTGGCCCAAGGGGATGACCTTCACCCGCTGCAACAAGCATTTCAAGACAATCACGCTCTACAGTGCGGCTTTTGCACCCCGGGTATGCTAATGACCGCCGTCGCTTTTCTCCGGGACACGCCCAGTCCCACCGAAGCACAGGTGCGGGAAGGGATCTCAGGGAACATTTGCCGCTGCACCGGATATGCGCCCATCATCGAGGCCATCCTGCAGACCAGCCGAGGGCCAGCCCCCAACGCAGCAGCAGGATAAAAGACCGTAACTGTTCAGAGTTGGTGAGCGCACTGACACGAACCCGCTCATCCTGAGCGTAGCGCAGCGGAGTCGAAGGACCGATTGCCCTCAACTCTGAACAGTTACAAAAGACCTTGGCCGGGGATACGGCCTGCCTCAACTGGAACTGCCAACCAAGGAGAACAAGATGGCACAGTCGGACGAGGACATCGCTCGCCCGGAGGCGTCTCGCATGGTCCGGGGCCGGGGACGGTTCTTGGACGACATCAAGGTCCCCGGCATGTGCTATACGGCCTTCGTCCGTAGCTTTCATGCCCACGCTAACATCAAGCAGATTCATGTGGAGGAAGCTCTCAAGTTGCCCGGCGCCATCGGCGTATTGACTCCCGACGAGGTCTTACCCTATGTCGAGCCGGTGCGGCCTGCCGCGCCCGGGTCCAGCGAGTACGCCCGCCCCTACGACCGGTACCCGTTGCCTCCGGGAAAGGTGGTATTCGCCGGGGAACCGATACTGGCCGTCGCTGCCGAAAGTCCCCATATCGCCGAAGACATGGTGGACGCCATCACCATCGACTACGAGCCGCTCCCGGTAGTAACCGGCGTAGACCAAAGCTTGGCGCCCGGCGCGCCCACGGTCCACCAAGGCATGGACGACAACATAGTCTTCTATCGGGAGTTTGGCGGCGGCGACACCGGCCAGGCTTTTCAACAAGCGGACTTGGTACTGGAAAAGACCTTCCACTTTCCCAGGCAGACCGCCGTCCCCTTGGAGGGCCGGGGGGTTATCGCCAGCTACGACCGGGGCTTGGACCACTTGACCATCTGGACCTCCTCCCGTTCGCCTCACCAGTCCCGGTCGATATTTGCCACGGTAATGAGGTTGCCCGAATATGCCGTCAGGGTGATTTCTCCCGACACCGGGGGCGAGTTTGGCATCAAGGGCACCGGGTATCCCGAGGCTATCGTTTTGGCGTTCCTGTCCAAGAAAATAGACCGTCCGGTGAAGTGGGTGGAAGACCGGATGGAAAACCTGTCGTCCTGCGCCCACGCCCACGAGCAGCGGGTAGAGCTGTCGGTGGCCGCCGACAGCAATGCCAAAGTGTTGGGAATCCGTTGCAAGGTCCTGGTGGACCAAGGCGCCCACTGCTTGGGTCCTACCAGCGCCGGGCTGGAGCCGATGACCACCGGCCAGTCCATCGTGGGGCCCTATCGCATCGAAAACTTCAGTTGCCAGGCCTACGGAGTCCTTACCAACAAGTGCCCCGGCGGCCCTTATCGGGGAGTGGGCACGGTCCAAGGAGTCTTCGTCATCGAAAGAATCATGGACATGATCGCCCAATCCTTGAGCTTGGACCCGGCGGAGGTACGGCGCCGGAATTTTATCCAACCCCACGAGATGCCTTACCCCACCGTAGCCGGCCGGCTCTACGACAGCGGGGACTACCCCGGTTCATTGGAGAAATTGTTGCAGCTATCCGAATATCAAGAGCTTCGACAACTCCAGCAACAAGCCCGGACAGATCGCGAGCTCTTGGGCCTTGGCGTCGCGTGTTTCGTGGAGCACACCAGCACCGGGTCCCAGGACTACCACCGGCGCGGCGTCTACGGACTGCCGGCCTTCGATTCGGCCACTATCCGGGTGGATGCGCGGGGCAACGTCTCGGCGGCGGTAAGCGCTCGCTCCACGGGGCAGAACCACGACAGCGTGTTCGCCAACTTGGCGGCCCGGGAACTCGGCGTACCCTACGAAACGGTTAGGCTTATGGAGGGGGATACCGACGCTACTCCCTTTGGCTCCGGGACCGGTGTGAGCCGGAGCGCGGTAAGCACCGGCAGCGCCATCCGGTTGGCGGCCCAAGAGGTCAAGCGCAAGGTGTTAGAGCTGGCCCGCTTTTTCCTCCAGAACGAGGAAGGCGAATTGGATATTGCCGAAGGGGAGGTGTTTGTCAAAGCCGACCCGGGGCAGCGAGTCTCCTTTGCCCGGGTGGCCGCCGCGGCCTACGATGCTTCCCGGGAGGTTAACCTGCCCGAAAATATCGAGCGAGGGTTGCAAGCCACCCGGTCTTTCGACCCACCCCATCAGGTATTTGGCAATGGGGCCCACTTGGCCGTGGTCCGGGTAGCGCCGGAGACCGGGTTGGTCAAGCTGGAAAAATATTTCGTCGTGGAAGACTGCGGGACGATTCTCGACCACGTTATTGTCGAGGGCCAAGTAGTCGGCGCGGTGGCTATGGGGATTGGCAACGCCATGTTCGAGGAGCTCAGGTACGACGAAGATGGGCAATTGATCACCGGCTCCTTTATGGACTACCTGGTCCCCACCTCGGTGGATATTCCCCAAGTCCAAACCCTGCATACCGAAAGCCCCTCTCCCTTCACCGAAGGCGGAGTCAAAGGAGTGGGCGAGGCCGGGACCGTCGGCGCTTATACCGCAGTCGCCAACGCGGTGGCCGATGCTTTGCTCCCCTTAGGCGTCGAGCTTACCGAGCCCCCCGTGGGCCCGGAGCGAGTGTGGGGAATGATCAAATCGGCCCGAATTTAATGATAAGAGTACCGGTATGACCCAGACGTACATTGGCGCTCCCATCCGGCGAAAAGAGGACCGGCGGTTCTTGAGGGGGCAAGGGCAATTCGTCGATGACGTTAAGCTGCCCTTTATGCTGCACGCCGCCATCTTGCGCAGCCCCCACGCCCACGCCCGCATTTTGTCGATAGACCCCAGCGCCGCCCTGGAAATGGAAGGCGTGGCCGGGGTCATCACTTTCCAGGACATTGAGGACTCGGTCGAGCCCCGTCCTATCCCCATCAGAATGCGCACCTACGTTGGCATCGAGCAGTTCCTGCAACATCCCTTGGCCAAAGACAAGGTGCGGTACGTCGGCGAACCGGTGGCGGTGGTGCTTGCCGAGAGCCGGTACTTGGCCGAGGATGCCCTCGACGGCGTGGCGGTGGAGTACGGCCCGCTACCCCCGGTGGTGGACGTGTGGCAGTCGATGCAGGGAGACTCTCTGCTGTTCGAGGAACACGGCACCAACTTGGCCTACGAGTTCGCCTCGGAATTGGGCGACGCCGACCGGGCTTTCCAAGAGGCCGACTACACCCGCAAGGAGGAGTTTCGCTGCCACCGCCACACCGCCAACCCTTTGGAAACCAGGGGGCTGGTCGCATCTTATTCCGCCGGACGGCAGGAGCTTACGGTCTGGGGCGAGACCAAGGTGCCCCACTTCAACCGGGGGGTCCTGGCCTCGCTCTTGCAAATCCCCGAGCACCGCATCCACTATATCGAGCCCGACGTGGGAGGAGGGTTCGGCGTCCGGGGCGAGTTTTACCCGGAAAACTTCTTGGTCCCCTTTGCCGCCATGAAATCAGGCCGTCCGGTCAAGTGGATAGAGGACCGGATGGAGCACCTAATCTCGGCGAACCATTCCCGGGAGCACGTGTGCGAGTTGGAAGTGGCAGCCAAAAGCGACGGCACCATCCTGGGGATGCGCACCAAGATTTACGGCGCTTTGGGCGGTTATGTCCGCACCCACGGCGCATCAGTGCCCGTATCCACCGCAACGATGCTCACCGGGCCTTACCGCATTCCCAACTACCAGTGGGACGTGAAGTGTCTGCTTACCAACAAAGTAGGAATGGGCACTTTCAGCGCCCCCGGCCGGTACGAGTCTTGCTTTTTCCGGGAGCGGATGCTGGACATGATGGCGTCCGACCTGAATATCGACCCCACAGAGCTCCGGCTGAAGAACCTGATTCCTCCCACTGAAATGCCCTACGAGTTGGGCCGGACCCGTCCCGAGGACTACTCCTTGATTTACGACAGCGGGGATTACCCGGCAGTGCTCAAGAAGGCCCTTGAGGTAATCGACTACCAAGCGCTAAAACCAACCTCTGGCCGGCATCAAGACGGCAGGTTCCACGGCGTCGGCGTCGCTTGCTTCGTCAAGAGCACCGGCACCGGCACCCCCTACGAAGGCGCCCGAGTGGTTGTCACCGGCCCGGACCAGGTAGCTGTATACCTGGGGATTGCCACTTTAGGCCAAGGACACGAGACGGTGATGGCCCAAATCTGTGCTGACGGTCTTGGGGTGCCCTTGGATTATATTGCGGTGTACCACGGGAACACCGACTTGATGCCCTTCGGAGGAGGGACCTTCGCCAGCCGCGGCACCACGCTGGCGGGCAATGCGGTATACGGGGCGGCGCGGCAATTGAAGGAAAAGATTATTCGCATCAGCGCAGGCTATCTGGATGTCGACCCCAGCGAGATCGAGTTTGCCCAAGGGCGCATCTACCGCACCGGCTCACTGAGCGACGGGCCGGTATTGGACTTGGGGCAGGCCCTTGAGTTGGCCGGACCGGTCAGCCGGTACAATCAAGGCGAGAAGGGACTGGAGGCAACCTACTATTTTGAGTCGTCTCAAGAATGTTATCCCTGCGGGGCCCATGCCGTGCATCTGGCGGTGGATCCGGGGACCGGACACATCGAAATACTGAAATACGCCATCGCCGAGGATGTGGGGCACGTAATAAATCCTTTGCTGCTAACCGGCCAGGTGGTCGGCGCGGCGGCCCAGGGCGTCGGCGCCACCATCTTAGAGGAACTGGTCTACGACCAAGAAGGCCAGCCCTTGGCGGGCAGCTTTATGGACTACCTGTTGCCCACCAGCACCGATATTCCAGCCTTTGACATCGCGGTGTTAGACCTCGCCCCATCTCCCATCAACCCCTTGGGGGTCAAAGGCGCGGGGGAGATCGGCATCGTGGCTACTGGCGCCGCCTTGGCGAATGCCGTGTCCAATGCCTTGGGGGTAGAAGTCCGGGACTTGCCCTTAAGCCCTAACAACATCAAAAAGCTACTGAGACATTCTTACTGATACGTGAATAAGTTTCTAAACTACCCCCTCCCCTGTCATTCCGGCTAAGGCCGGAATCCAGAACCGTTCTCCACCAGCCACGTTCTTTGTCCTCAGAATTTCTGGATTCCGACTCAAGGCCGGAAAGACGAGGGCTGGTTTAGGTAATTGTTCACGCATCAGTAATATGAAAGCAGGTTGAGATATGCCAAACGCGGTCTTGGTGGTGGATATGCTCCGAGGGTTTCTGGAGCCGGGCCACAACATCTACAGCGGCGAAGCAGCCCGCGGCATAATCCCAAACGTCCGAGAACTCTTGCAGCGAGAGGCCGACTCCGGCTCTCCCATCCTATTCATCTGCGACCATCACGATCCCGACGACCTGGAATTCCAGATGTTCCCGCCCCACTGCGTTGAAGGGACTGAGGAAACCCAGGTAATTCCCGAGCTTGCCGAGTTCGTTACTGCGTCCAACGTAGTGCCCAAGAAACGGTTCAGCGGCTTTTTCAACACCGGTCTAGCCCAACGGCTAGAGGCGCTCAAGCCGGATAAACTCCTAGTATGCGGTGTCAGCACCAACGTTTGCGTGCTGCACACCGTCTCCGATGCCCGCAACCGGGACTATACGGTGGAAGTGCCCGGCGACTGCGTGGCAAGCTCCAACCCCGACGGCCACGCTTGGGGCCTCCGCCACCTGCAACGGATTCTGGGCGCCAAGGTGGTCTAACGCGCCCCATAGATTAGGGCCAAGTCCAAGCGCTGCCGGAGCGTATGCCATTGCTGATACGTGAATAAGTTTCTAGACTGTCCTCTCCCCCGTCATTCCGGCCTTCGCCGGAGTCCAGGACCGTTCTCCGCCAGCTACGTTCTTGTCCTCAGAATTTCTGGATTCCGGCCTTGAGCCGGAATGACGAGGACTGGTTTTAGGTAATTGTTCACACATCAGTAAAGGTTCAGTAAGGAAGGAGCCAAGACTCCGAGAAGGCCAAGGCGCAGGTGCTATGGACTCGGGCGTCCCTCTGACGCGGGAAGGGCCGTCCCGAGGCGGCGTTGCCATTGATCGTCAATTGCGCTGCGTTGGCGGGAATCAACACCGTGGATACGCCGTAAGGCCGGTCGGGGTTGCTTCCGGGAAAGCTATGGCTCAGAAAGGGCTCTCCCAAAGAGTCCCAGGTCAGCGTAATTGCCTCTTCCTGGGTGGTGATGCTCTCCGTCCAAGAGGACCTCAGGTCCCCCGAACTGGCGAAGGTAGCCGCAGTGACCGGAAGCTCCAAGTTACCGAAGGTGGGGTTGATGCTTCCTTGAATCGCTTCTTGCAGCCAGCGGGTCATTTCCACGTTGTCGCTATAGACTCTGGGCTGGTTAGCCGTTAGCTCGCTTTGCAGAAAAAGCACGTGGCCGGGGCCGCCGGGAGAAAATAGGATGCGCCAGAAGCTGGCGTCGGTGCTCACCGGCCCGTTGTCGGTCTCGCTTAGACGGATGTAGGGGTTCTCTCCGGTCAGCAGCACTCGGTTGGGATCGATGGAACTGGTGGTCATAGTGTAGCCTCCCTCAATGTGCCTATTGGCAATATTCTAACAGATACGGTCTCCCGGCTTGGATTCGCAGGCCAGGCGTGACCCGCCTACGCCACTTTCCGGCTGAGGCCCTGCAGGACTATCGCCTGTGGGTGTAAGATTGTATTGGAAGCAGAGTCGTGGGACACCGGGTCTTCAAGACCGAAAAGGGTGGAGTCTTCCGTTGCTACCCAGGACATTGGCGGCACAACGGCGTCAAGCATGGCCTAACGCCAAGCTGTACTTGGTGTTGGCTTGCCTCGGCATCACGCTAGGTTTATCCTTACCGGCGGCTCCCCTCCTAGCTTCCGGCGGTGGAATCACAGTAATCGACAGCCACTATGAGATCGACTTCCCGGACGCCATCAGACTCTCGCTAACGGTCCAAGGGAACGCGGACATCAGCAACGTTCGGCTGTTTTATCGCACCGCTGGTTCAGAGACTTGGTCTCGCGCTTATCCTAACTTCAGCCCAGGGCAGCAGGTCACCGCCAACCTGACCCTCGCCACCGGCAAGGCTAAGTATCTACCGCCCGGCGCCGAATTGGAATACTACTACTCAATCCGCGACGCTGCCGGGAACGTCCACCAGACTCCGTCGGCCGTAATTGAATACTTGGATAACCGTATTCAGTGGGATAGGACCCAAATCGGCCATCTTCTGTTGCTGCACCACGATCTACCCCGTATAAAAGTCTCCTCACAATCCAGGGACATAAAAGTGGCGCTGAACCGAATCAGCGGCTTGCTCCCGGCGGGAATTGAGGAGCGGATAAAGGGCGTCATCTACAACGGCGACTCCGAAGCCCTAGACGCCTTGCCAAGCCGCGAACAAACTATGATCGAATCGCCGGGTTTCGGAGGGTTCGCCTTCCCTGACAACCAAGTATTTGTTGGCTTCGGGTTCGAGGCTACAATTATTGTCCACGAAGCCGCCCACCTCCTTCTGGACCAAGCCGTGGGACCCAAAGGCCGTCCCCTGCCGGCCTGGCTGGATGAGGGGTTTGCCAACTATGCGATGCCGCCCCATTGGGACCGGCACCTTAGCAAAGAGGTACCGCCGTTGACCGCCATGTCCAGAGTTTCCGGCACTCCCGAAGAAATCTATACCTTCTACCAGAAGGCAGAAAGCGTCGTAGCCTTCCTGATCGAGGAATACGGAATAGGCTCCTTCCAGACACTGGTGCGGCGGCTGGCCCAAGGAAACTCCATCGAAGACGCTTTGATGCAGGTCTACGGCTTTGGAGTGTCTGGACTGGACACCGCTTGGGCCCTTGCCGCTTCGGCCCGGGCTGATTGGGCCCTTGATGAACGCCAACCTTCCCCGCTGGCACCAGGCGCCACCAAGGGCGGGCCCAGGTTTGCGGGTCTTTGGGTCGTCATCATCGCCGCGTTGGTTATAATCGTATTGATGTACATCGTGGACGAGAAAATCCGGAGCCGGCGTTAGCTAAGTTTTCCACCTCGCAAATCAAGAGCCCGCGAGGGGTCCGGTCAACCTGCACCGGTCGAATCGGGCTTAGCCGCCCATGAGTGAAAGGACAGAATGGATACTATTGTTTCGCAGATCGACACCCAAGACGCCGAGTTTCACACCAACCAGGCTGCCATGCGCTCCTTGGTGTGTCGGTTGTCGGATAACCTCTCCAAAGTCCGAGACCGGGACGGAACCGATGCCGCCGCACTGCACCGCAGCCGGGGAAAGTTATTGGCCCGGGAGCGGGTAAAACGGCTCTTAGACCCGGGTTCCCCTTTCTTGGAGCTAAGCACTTTGGCCAGTTGGGGAATGTACGATGATGAGAACCCCGGGGGCGGCCTCGTTACCGGCATAGGGAATATTCACGGCCAGCAAGTAGTCATCCTAGCCAATGATGCCACGGTGAAGGGAGGGACCTACTACCCGATCACGGTGAAGAAACACCTCCGGGCCCAAGAGATCGCCTTGGAAAATCGCCTGCCTTGCATCTATCTTGTCGACTCCGGTGGGGCCTTCCTGCCCATGCAGGCCGAAGTCTTTCCGGATAGAGACCACTTCGGCCGCATATTTTACAACCAGGCCCAAATGTCGGCCCAGAGCATTCCCCAAGTAGCCGTGGTCATGGGCTCGTGTACCGCCGGAGGGGCCTACATACCGGCCATGAGCGACGAGGTGGTAATCGTTGGACAGCAGGGAACGATCTTCCTGGCTGGGCCGCCTTTGGTCCGGGCGGCGACCGGAGAAAACGTCGATGCCGAGTCCCTCGGCGGCGCCGAGGTCCACACCAGGTATTCCGGCGTCGCCGACCACTACGCCAGGGACGACGATCACGCCCTCTCCATCGTGCGCAACATTGCGGAGAACTTCGTACCCTGTACCATCCGGGGCTCCAGCAATGCGGACGTGGAAGTCTTTAGCCCGGAGCCCCCGCTGTATGACCCGGAAGAGATATATGGAATAGTTCCCGCCGACAGCCGACGTCAGTACGATGTCCGGGAAATTATAGCCCGCGTCGTGGACGGCAGCAGATTTCACGAGTTTAAAGAGGACTATGGCGAAACCCTGGTGTGCGGGTTTGCCCGCATCTGGGGCTATCGCGTCGGGGTCGTAGCCAACAACGGCATTCTGTTCTCCGAGAGCGCGTTAAAGGGGGCGCATTTCATCGAGCTTTGCGCCCACCGAAAGATTCCCCTTCTCTTCCTGCAGAACATTACCGGGTTCATGGTCGGACGGGAATATGAGGCGCAGGGGATCGCTAAAGACGGGGCCAAGATGGTCATGGCCGTCTCCAATGCGGCGGTGCCCAAGTTCACCGTCATAATCGGCAGCTCTTTCGGAGCGGGCAACTACGGCATGTGCGGCCGGGCGTACCAGCCCCGTTTCTTGTGGGCTTGGCCGAATTCCCGGATTTCGGTAATGGGTGGGCCCCAAGCCGCCGGGGTCTTGTTGACGGTAAGGTCCGACCAACTGGCCCGGCAGGGTAGAACCCTATCGGAACAGGAACAGGACGACCTGCAAAGGCCAATCTTGGAGAAATACGAAGAAGAAGGGAGCCCCTACTTCAGCACCGCCCGGCTTTGGGACGACGGAATCATCGACCCCAAGGACACCCGGGACATTGTTGGCCTTGGCATCGCTGCCTCCGCCAATGCTCCAATCCTCGAGTCCCAGTGGGGCGTCTTTAGGATGTAATATGTTTTCCAAGGTACTGATAGCCAACCGTGGCGAGATCGCGGTCCGGGTGCTGCAAACGTTGCAGGCCATGAGCATCGCCTCAGTGGCTGTCTACTCGGACGCTGACGCCCATTCGCCCCACGTGGCCCTGGCGGATGAGGGCTACCCGTTGGGCGGCGTCTCCGCCGAAGAGACGTATTTGGACCAAGGCAAGTTGATCGGCTTGGCCCTCCAAGCCGGCGCCGATGCGGTCCATCCCGGCTACGGCTTCCTATCGGAAAACCCGTCTTTCGCCAAAGCCTGCGTCGATGCCGGCCTGGCGTTTATCGGTCCGGCGGCCGACACCATCGCCCTGTTCGGGGACAAAGTCCGCTCTAAAGACCTGGCGATTCAGGCGGGGGCGCCGGTGGTGCCCAGTTCCCCCCTTTGGCAACCCCCGGCGCTAATTCAAGAGCAGGCGCACCTAAACGCCTTCGTCCACCGCTGGGGCTTCCCCCTTTTGGTCAAAGCGGCGGCCGGAGGCGGCGGCCGGGGCATGCGCTTGGTGGAGCAACCCGAAGACCTCCAACCAGCGTTGGAATCGGCCAGCCGGGAAGCTGCCGCTTCCTTCGCCGATGGCCGGGTTTTCCTCGAAAGGTTCTTCCCGGGGGCCCGGCATGTGGAGTTTCAGGTCTTGGCCGACACTGCCGGGAAAACCATCCACCTCCTGGAGCGGGAATGCAGCGTCCAGCGCCGTTACCAGAAGGTGATCGAAGAGACCCCTTCGTTGGCTTTGGGCGACGGGGCCTTGGGCGATGGTCTCAGGAACTCTATGGGCCGCTCGGCGGTGGCCTTGGCCGTAACAGCCGGGTATACCAATGCCGGGACCGTGGAGTTCCTGGTGGACCCGGAAACCGGTGAATACTACTTCCTGGAGATGAACGCGCGCATCCAGGTGGAGCATCCCATCACCGAAGAGACCCTCCGGTTGGACCTGGTGGAATGGCAGCTACGTATCGCTTGCGATGAGCCGATTACATTGTCCCAGCAGGACATTCGACCCTCCGGTCACGCTATCGAATGCCGCATTTGCGCCGAAGACCCGTATAACGACTTTGCTCCGGCCACCGGCCAACTGCTTACCTGGCAACCTCCTCATGGGGTGGGGCTTCGCTTGGACTCCGGAGTCGCCGAAGGGCTTGAGGTAACCCCCTATTACGACTCAATGCTGGCCAAGCTGGTCTCATGGGCCCCGGACCGGCCAGCCTGCATCGAGAGAATGCTCCGGGCCTTGCAGTCCTTCCCGGCCATCGGCGTGACCACCAACCTGCCATTCCTCATCCGGGCAATCGACCATCCCGCCTTTCGGTTAGGCGACTACGACACCGGGTTCGTGCAGAAGTATAGTGGACTGACTGCGCCCTCCTTGATCCAAGCATTGAACGGTCCGGCTATGGCGCTGGCGGACCATTTTTGGCAGCTAGCCACGCCAACAAACACCGGGCGAGCGGGCGCCGCCCCCGTCAGACTCAACGGCCCTTGGCAGACCATCCAACGGGCCAATTTCCCATGACCCTTCGACAAGCTCAGGACAGGCCTCCGCACCGGCTCCGGCAAGTATACCCGCCCCCGGACAGTGTCGACGGAGGTGGCGATGCGTTGGATTCGAGTGAGCCGAGTGAACCGGCGGCCATCCGGGATACCGGTCCGGCTTACCAGGTCTTGGTCGCGGGACCGGACCATTGGGAGGGCCTCTATCACCTAACCGAGCTTAAGAGCGTGCCCTTCGTAGCGCACCGGGCCGGGCAACAGATATACGTTTGGATTGGCGGAGAGTCCTACGTATTCTCAGCATCGGCCCCTTCTCCCCAGGCCAGGGGTTCACGGGAGGCCCGAAGCGACGAGATACTCTGCTCAATTCCCGGAGTAATACTGGCGGTCCAAGTAGCCGAGGGCGACAGCGTGCAATCGGGACAAGACCTGGTAATTATGGAGTCGATGAAGACGGAGCACGTGATCAAGTCTCCCAGAGACGGTACCGTACAACGAGTTTCGGTGCAGCCGGGAGACCGGGTAGACCGGGGAATGCGCCTGATAGTCCTCCACCCGGTCCCAGGGGAATAAATGTTAGCGTGTTATGATGGCAGCAGCTTCCAAGGGGCAGGCAAGGTATGAGTCCTGAGCTAATCGGAATCCTGGCTGTTGGCGTTTCTTTGGCGGCCCTCGGTATGGCCGCCTTGCAGCTTATGTTCAGGCAATTTGAACGGTTGGAAGGCCGCATTGACCGCCTTGATGTCCGCATCGACCGCCTTGATGCTCGTATCGAGCGCCTTGAAGCCCGTATCGACCACCTTGCCAACGAACTGTCGGCCTTGGCCCAGCGAGTGGCGCGGCTTGAGGCCTTTATTGAGGGGCCACGCCGTCCGGACGGCGCCCGGGGGGAGTAGCTACGCTTAAACGCTTGGTGTGAGGCGCCCGGGTAATCTCTCCGCCCAAGCGAAACAGCAGGAACCCTTGGCCCAAAGAATCGCGCCGTTTTCACATCAAGCGTTAAAGATCACGAAGTCCAGCTTGGCGGCCTCCGCTTGTCTCGTCAGCCCCTGTGGTAGTCCAAGTTAATCGAGCCGTCGGCCGCTCCGAAAAATCCAGTTGCGCCGGAGGACGAGCCTGGGCTAGCTGATGTCCGGCACGGGACGGCTCCATAAAAGTGATGGCCTCGTAGAAGTCATCCAAGGCCACAAATGCGCCGTTTTCTTCCGCCCAACGGCGCATCCTTTGGTTGCAGGAATGGGCCCACGAGAGGATTTCAACCCGCCAGCCTCGGTTGTACATTCGCTCAAGAGTCTTATGGAAGCTGGCGCCTTCGAGATAACCGGCCCCGTCTCCGGTAAGCAACACTACGATGCCGGGATCGCCGTTATAGTCCAGGGCGTCTTCCAGCATCCGTAACTGAAGTATTCGGTCGGGCATTTCTTGTTCTCCGCTTCCCGCGCTGCCGCGGTCGAACAACTGGATCTCTACGCCTTGGCTCTCCAGACGGTTCCACAGTTGGCGCATTTCCGGCGGTACGGAGCCGGCAGCCAGCGCCTTCTGCAACGGACGGTTGGCCTGCGCCAGACGCAACAGATTTTCAAAGTGGAGGCGCACACGGTAGCGGGCGTCGGGGCCTCCGTTCCGTTCCTCGGCAAGACGCTGCGCTTCGTGAAAAATGTTGGAGTTGTCCCAGTAGATGAAAACGCGGTCCATGGCAGTATGCCTCTTTTTCAGTCCATTATGCCTTATTTCAGCCCCGGATTGTAAATTCACTTATGGCGGCTGACTGCTCAAGGCTGGCTGCCGCCGCGTACCGGTTAGGCAGGACCGGCAGCCCCAGGTTTCCGTGGAGGGTGTCCGCCTCGTATTCAGTACGGAACAGGCCGCGCTCTTTCAAGAGGGGCAGGACGTGGTCGATAAAGTCGTTGAACCCATCGGGCAGCACTGCGGCGTTCATCATAAAGCCGTCGGCGGCGGCGCCTTCAAACCACTCCTGCATGGTGTCCGCGATATAGGTGGGGGTTCCGATAAACACATGCTTTGGCGTAGTGGCGCGAAGGGCCATCTGGCGCAGGGTCAGGTCCTCGTCTTTTACCAGTTGTTTTATCCGGTCGGTCGTACTCTCCCAGCCGTTCCGGCCGAAGTCTCCAAGCTCGGGAAAGGGCTCATCCAGAGCGTATTGGGTAAAGTCGAGATCGTTGAAATACCGGCCAAGGTAGTTTAGGGCGTCGTTAATACCAACCAGGTTGGCGATTTCTTGGTACTTCGCTTCGGCCTCCGCCGCCGTCTCCCCGACGATGGGGGCGCACCCTGGGAGAATCAGCACCTCGTCGGGGTTTCTACCATGTCTCGCGGCCCGCTCTTTGACATCCTGGTAGAACTGCACGCCGTCCTCCAGCGACGCTTGCCCGGTGAAAACAGCGTCGGCGTGACGGGAGGCGAACTCTTTGCCGGCTTCCGACGCCCCCGCTTGAATCAGCACCGGCCGCCCTTGTTTTGACCTGGATATATTCAGCGGACCTTGGACCGAGTAAAACTCTCCCCGGTGGTCCACCCGGTGCATCTTGGCGGGGTCAAAGAAAACGCCCGATTCCTTATCCCGGACGAAGGCGTCGTCTTCCCACGAGTCCCACAACCCTTTGGTGACCTCGAGATACTCGTGGGCCATCCGATAGCGCAGGTCATGTTCCGGGTGCTTCGGCTTACTGTAGTTCAGGGCGGACCCTTCCAAGGGAGAGGTGACGATGTTCCAACCGGCCCGGCCGTTGCTGAGGTGATCGATGGACGCGAACTGCCGGGCCACGGTGAACGGATCGCTGTAGGTGGTAGACAAAGTGGCCGCCAAGCCGATATGGGTTGTCACCATCGCCAACGCGGCCAACAAAGTCAGCGGCTCAAAGCGGTTGAGAAATATGGGGTGGGACTTTTCACTAATGTATAAACCGTCACCAAAGAACACGAAGTCCAGCTTGGCCGCTTCCGCTTTTCGGGTCAGTCCTAGGTAATATTCCAAGTTTATCGGACCGTCGGGAACGGCGTTTGGGTGCCGCCAAGAGGCCATATTGCTGCCGGTCCCGGAAAGAAACGATCCCAGGCGCATTTTGCGTTGCTTTGCCATGCTTAGCCCTGTCCTAAAGGATTGTTCCTGAAAGATTATCTAAGAAAGCAAGCGTTAGTCCGGAGCCCCGCTGAGAGCGAAGGCGTCACTGAGCAACTCATAGGAATGGAGGCGCTTTTGGAAGTCCCGGATGGCAGTCACGACAAACACTTCGTCAACCTGATAGCTGCGCTGAATGTCGCTGAGTTTCTGCTTCACCGTCTCGCGGGAACCGTGGACTACGCTGGACTCTTGGACCACGTAGGTAAAACTTTGCTGGGACTGCCTGCCGAACTCTTCCACCCCTTCTACCGAAGTGAGGGTGAAGGTACGGCCACTCTCCAAGCGGACCCTAACCACGATGATCTCCGAGGCGTAGCTGGCGGCTTCTTGGTCTGTGTCGGCTACTATGACAGGCAACGCCAACATCACTCTGGGCTGAGCGCCTTCTATTGAATTAACCAGAGGGTCAGGTGAATTAACCAGAGGGTCAGGTGAATTAACCAGAGGGTCAGGTGAATTAACCAGAGGGTCAGGCCGGTGATTGGACCGGCTGCGGTAAGCGTCCACCGCATCCCGCATAACGGACTCATCGTGATTGAGAAAGAGCGCAAACACGTAGGGCATCCCTAGCTCAGCGGCATGGATGGCGCTGGAGGGGGTAGTACCGAGCAAGTACAACTCGGCTGGTTGGGCCGCTATCGGGCTGGCTATTAACCCATAATATGGGTGGCCTTCTTCAAGCTGATTGTGCAGAAAACGCTTTAGTTCCAGCAGCTTTTCCGGCACGGAGACCGTCCCTGGGCCTTTTTCCTGCTGGAGGGCCTTGGTCGAGCGCGGCAACCCTCCCGGACCGCTGCCTATGCCTAGGTCGACCCTTCCGGGGGCGAGGGAGGCCAAAACGTTGAAATTCTCGGCCACCTTATAGGGGCTGTAGTGTTGCAGCATCACCCCACCGGAGCCCACCCGGATGCGCTCCGTCTTAGCCAAAAGGTGAGATACCATCACCTCCGGGGAAGACCCCATAACCCGGTTGGACCCGTGGTGTTCGGCTACCCAAAACCGGCGATAGCCCCAGGCCTCCGCCTTTTGGGCCAGCTCGATAGTGTGGCGAAGTGCGTCCTCGCTGGACTCGGCGTCTTCCGCCGGGCTTTGGTCTAGAATGCTTAGCTTTAGCTTAGGCGCCTTGTAGACCATCTAGCTGTCTACCCGCGCATCCTAGCTAGCGGCAATGCCGAACTGCGCTACGGCGTTACCGCCCATCATGCGGGCAATGGTGGCGTCCTCCACGTCGGCGCTGGCGAGGGCTTGGATGGCGTCCCACGCGCTGGTGGTGTCGTGGTGGGGATAGCGGGAGCCCCAAACAATCTTGTCCTGGAAAGTGTACGGCAATTCTTGGACCAACCGCTCCTCAGCGTCAAATCCCAGCATCACGTGGCCCTCTTGCCACATCTCCTCGGGGTCGGTACGCACGGGATAATGGTGTATCAAGGGGATAACCCGGGTGGAGGCTTCCATTTTTTCCAAGACTTCCTCCATCCACGATGCTTTGCCGTGGGCCACCACCATCTTCATATTAGGAAAGCGTTCCATCACGGTATAGCCAATCATGGTGGAGGACAGAAACATGTGATTGTCCAACCAGTAAGACAGGATCGGCGAGATAGGATGCCCCAAGGGCATTCCCGCCGTGCCGGCAATGGATGACGTAGCCCGTTCGTTGACTCCTCCTCCGGCAAAGGGCCCACCGCCGCCACCACCGAGGGCCGCCGTCTGCTCCAGCCGGTTTTTGACCTTTTCGGTAAACGGACCGTGAGAGGTCCACTCGGGATTCCAAAGGCCGGGAGTAGGGTGCACGGCAGCCGTAACGCCCAGGTTCTCTAGCTCCTCCCAAAGGGGGTTATAGTAGGGATGAGTAAAGTAGCGGTCCTCGATAAACATGGGACGGATAAAAGCCCCGGGGAAGCTGAGCATCTTGGAGACCCGGCGCAGTTCTTCAAGAGCAAAGTCCATATTCTGCAATGGCAGCATCGCTGCGGCGTAAAGACGGTCGGGCGCGGCGCTGCAAAAGTCGGCAATCCAGTTGTTATAGGCTCGGGCCAGCGCATAAGCCACGTCGGGGTCTTCGATCAAGTGGAAACCCTCGGCGAACCAAGTGGGATAGAGGAAAGCTTGGTCCACACCCATAGCATCCATGTCTTGGAGACGAACCCCGGGGTCCCACGAACCCGGAACGGGCGCGTGACGGATATCCGGGTCGAGTTCGCCGACATTATCCCAGGTCATTCCGGGGCGCCAGATGGCGTGGCGGGGAATGTTGGGATTACCGGTGTCGCGGAACATCTTACCGTTGACTTTGAGGTAGGAGTTGATGTTCCCATCTTCCCTCCAGAGGGCCTGCTTTCCCAATACGCGGTACTCGGGTTCCAGGTACTCTTCCCAGACTTGGCGAGGCTCTACCACGTGGGAATCGGCGTCGAAGACAGGAAAACGCTTTCTGGTTCTCATAGTGCCTCCGTTACAACAATAGTCCCGCTGCGCCCAGTCTCTTGAGCTAAAAATGGGCCCCTGGGTAAGGGGCCCATTGCGCGGGCGCCTATCAAGCTCGGGTTACCGAACTCCGGTTACCCTAAGCTGCCTTACCGCCGTGCCACCGCCGACTCCGGCTCCAGGGCCCGGCTAATCTCTTCGTCGGACGGCCACCACTCCGGCCGCTCGATCTCGGTGACCCGCTCCCGGATGATCTTGGACGGCGGACCGATGTTGTACAGGCGCCGGGCATTGGCCCCCAAGAACCGGGACTGGTAGTCGACGGACAGCTCGCACTCTTCCATCGTCTCGATAGCCCGCCAAGCGTCATCGCCGTCGTGGTGATAGACATCGGAGGCCCAAGCCAGAATGTCGCGGTAGAACTCCGGCAGACGGGACGGCGGGGCCTCATCGCCCTCAAAGCCAGTGACGCAGTGCAGGCCAAAGGTCTCGCTGGGCAACCGCTTCAGGGCAGGCATTCGCCGGTCGTTGCGGTAGAGCCGGTAGGTCTTGTCGCATTCGTCCAGCAAGAAGCTGAGCCATGTCGAGGAAGCCTCAAACACCGCCGCGTTGATCTTGGGATGGCGCTCAAAGAACCCGGACATCAGCACCATGGTCACCCACAGCGCGGCTTCGGCCTGGAAGTTTTGGACATTGGACAAGAAAGTATGGGCCAAGCCGGAGGTGGAAATCGTCCGGCGGATTAGCTCGGCCCCGGAATACTGGTCCGAGTAGCCGGGGGGCTTGGGCGCGCCCATGGCCGGGAACGGGTGCATACCGTACACCATGCCGGTGTCTTCCAAGGCGTTCCAGACCGGTTCGTACTTGGGCTGAATCGGATAGTTGCCGAAGGCGTCCATGGGGCGCACTAGAGCGACACGGCACCCTTTGGCGGCCACCCGGTATACCTCTTCCACCGCGTATTGCGGGCTTTGCATCGGAATCAGGGCGGCGAAGAAGAGCCTCTCCGGGTCTTCCAGGGTATACTCGTAAGCCCATTCATTGTAGGCCCGGCACATGGCCCGGGCGCCGAAGGCGTTTTGCAGCCAAGGATAGGTGTCGATGCTGGTGGGGATGATCATCACTTGGTCGATTCCCTGGACATCCATGTCTTGCAGTCGCGGCTTGGGCTCATCGGCCCCGCGGTGGGCCAGATAGTCCGACTGCTCCTTGGTGAGGGCGGTCTCCGGGTCGAGGTTACGCACGTTCAGGGCACGCTGAATGTCGTGCTTCAAGCCCGGTCCCGCGAGCCTGACGATGTCGATTATGCCCTTGCCTACCCGCGGCTCCGGGAAGAACTGGTTAACGTCGGCCTTCCCGTTGATTAGCAATTGTCTGGTGTCGGGCTCGTACCACATGGTGGCCTTGAGGGCGGCAAGCTCATCCTTGGTAAGGTGCTCCGGCGCTCTTTCCCAGAGCACTGCCGGCTCCACCACGTGAGCGTCGCAGTCAAAGGTGGCGTAGTCCTTGGTCATGGGCTTAAATTTCTGCACGGGCATGGGGGCATCTCCTCTTAAGCCTGAATACCGTTCGCATCGCGATGAGTTTTAGCTGACTGGTCTCACGCCTAATCTAGCAAGGGCGCCCCGGAATGTCAACGAGCCGAATTGCCTTCACTAATTCTCTTCATAAAAGACCACCGTGGTAACGCCGCTCAGCATCACCGGGATACTAAGTCCCTGAGGAACGTCGACTTTAATGGTAATGGGGTAGCTAATTACTCCCCGTTCCGTCCTGGGCTCCGCAGCAATCCGGGAAACCATCCCCTCCAGGGAGCGCCCCGGCAAAGAGTCCAACGTCACCAAGGCGTTGGCACCCGGCCTCACCACGTCAAGCTCCCCGGCGTCCACCACGCCCTGCACTTCCACATTCGCCGGGTCGACCAGTTGAACAACCCTAGACCGGTTGTTGACCCGGTCATCGACTTCCACGTTGACTACCGTGACGACGCCACTGAAAGGGGCCCGAACGAAGGCGCCGTTTAAGTCTTCTTGGGCCTCCGCCAGCGCCGCCTGCAGATGTTCGATCTGGGCCTGCAAATGTTGCACCTCTAGCTGCTCGGGGGAGTCGCCCAACTCGGCCAAGTCCTTATCTGCCTTGACCAAGTCTTCGTTAGCCAAGTCCAAGCTTCTCTGTAACAGGGCCCGCTCCAGCAAGTCACGACCCCGTAACCCCGGCTCGGCGTAACCCGGGCTCGGGAGCAGGTTGTCCAAGTCCTGTTCGGCTTGTTTTAGCACCGCCTCCATCAGTGTTACCTGGGAGTTTTTGGCCCTTAAGTCAAGCTGGTTCGGCCCATCCAGCAACTTGGCGACGCTGGTCTCGGCCTTAACCAGGGTTTCCCGGGCCAGGGTGATTTGGGCGGCCACTGACGCTACCCGCAAAGGGTCCACGCCAGCGACTATAGAGGCCCGGGCTCGCCTCGCCGCCGCTAGGTTAGCCTGCGCCGATGCTACTTGGGCCTCTTGCAGCGCCAGCGCAAAAGAACCGGCGTCCCGGCCGCGCATGGCGGCCAACGCCGCTTCCGCGTCCCTCAAAGCAACCTCGGCGGCGGTTTCGTCAGCTTCAGCCAACGCAATATCCGCCGGCCAAGAGCTCACATCACTGGCCCGGTCCAAACTAGCCAAGTCTTGCACGGCCTGGTCCAATTCGGCCCGGTCCCGCTCCACGGTGGCCTCCGACTCCAGTAGTTTCAGCCGGTCCGGCCCGCCGACGAGCATTGTTAGCCTTTGGGCAGCCTTACCCACGTTGGCCTCGGCCAGTTCCACCGCGGCGCTCAACTCCATCAACTGGGCTTGGTGCAGGGCTTCCAGTTCGGCCAACCGGTCATAGGCTTGGGCTAAATCCGTCCGGGCCAATTCCACTGCTATCTGCAATCGCTGGCAGTGAAGCGTGACCCGCGAGCCATTATAGTCCTCGCACTTTAAGGGGGCGGGGCCGATTCCTGACCGGAACAAGTCATCATCGGTAATCACCCACTCCTGGCGGGCCCGGTTTTCTTTGTCCACCAACTCCTTCAATATTTCCGGGTCATGGCCGCTGAGTCTGTAATTGGCGACGAGGGTAACTGCCACGTTCAGATCGTTGTTGGCATCCACCGCAGCTTGGGTGGCCAAGGTCTGTTGCAAGGCCCGGCTGTCCTCAAAGGCCTCCAACGCATCCTCCGGAGCTTCCTTCGCCACCTCGGCCGCGGCAACAGCCTCGCGGGCCTTGGTCAACTCCTGTACCTGTCTCAAGTGAAAGTTATCCAAAGTATCTTTGGCCCGCAGCAGCACCAGGTCCGAGTCCGCCTCAGCTTGCAAAGCCCGGGCTAGGTCTTGGTCATGGTCCAGATTGAAGTCTCCCAATTTCTCTTGGGCTTGGTCCAAGGCTACATCGGCGCTAGCCTTGCGCTGCGTGGCTGCGGCCAACTCCCGCTGGTGTTCAACGATCAAGTTGTCCAGCCTGTCCAGGGCCCGGTCCAACTGAACGCCGGCGTCGGCCTTGTTCTGCTGCGCTTGGGCCAATTCGAGCAGATGGTCACTGGGGAAGTCGTCCAATGCCTCTCTCGCCTCGTCCAGACCGAGTTCCACTGAGGCTTTGGTCCGCCGAGCTTGGGCCAGTCTTTGTTGATAGTCCAAGTCGAAATCGGTTAACTCCGTGCTGGCATCGCTCAGGGCCAGCTTGGCATTCGCTTGGGCTTGCCTGGCTTGGGCCAACTGCTGATTGTGGTCACGGGTCAGGTCGGCCAACCGGTCCTCGGCGGCATCCAGAGCCACCTCTCTCCCGGCCACCGCTTCAGTTAATTCGGCAATCTTCACTGCTCTAAGTTGGGCCAGCACCTGCCCTTCCTCTACTCCGTCCTGGGGGCCTACCAGCACCGCGCCAACGATGCCATTGGTTTCAAAAGTAAGGTCGACGGTTCTCGGGAAGGCCAGCTTGCCCCGGACCTCAGTCTCCACTAGGTCGGCTTTAACCCTGCCCAGCGCAGGAACACCCTCCTCTCCATTGTCTATGTCAGAACTGCCGGTGGCTTGGGAAACTCCGAAAACGGCGCCGGCAATCAACAACAATACCGCGGCGAGTATTCCGGCTCTCGCTCCGCTCACCCTGAGCTTGTCGAAGGGCCGGAGGTATTGGAATAACCGATTTTGGCGGACCATGGCAGGTCACCTCCCGGTGGAAACTTTGACGCTAGGGAAGCTAATTCTTGCCCTTGACCAAGTCGGGCAGCCAAGTGACGATATCCGGGAACACTATGATGATGCCCAAGACGATCATCATGCAGGCGAGAAAAGGAAGCACCCCGATATACACATCGGCAATCGTACCCTCGGAAACGGTAGTTCCCTCGGCCGCGGACATTCTGGAATCCACCTCTTGGCGGGCCCCATGCAGAATGTAGAGGGCCAGCCCTTGAGGAGGACTGATTTGGGCTACCTCGAACAGGATTACCAGGATGATACCGAACCAGAACAGGTCCACGTTGGCGCTTTTGAGGGTCGGCAGCAAGATAGGAAGCGTAACGAACAGCATTGAATAGCTTTCCATGAAGGTGCCCAAGACCAAGTAGAAGACTACCAGCACCAACACCAATTGCACCGTATCCAGGTCCAAGTCAGTGACCCATGCGGCTATTTCAGCCGATATGCCCAGCCGAGCGAAAGTGAACTGTAGAATAAAGGCCGCGTGGAGGATAAGCAGGATCATCACGGTGGTCCGCACTGTGGAGAAAAACGCGTCATTGAGCATCGTTTTGTTGACTTCCCAAGTCTCTCTTAACTGCGCTTTCTCGAAAGGGTAGTCGCGGTGCATCGCCTCGAGCTTTGCTCTCAAAAACCCTGGGAACAGCCGGCTTATCCGGAAACGGTACAAGGTGCGGACGGTCGCCGCCCGCGTGGTCTGGAAAGAATTGTTCGTTATGGCCAGGATGAACGCCCCGGTTGCTCCGCAACCGGCCGCTTCGCTGGGAAGGAAAATGCCGGCGTAGATCGTACCTAGGACCAATGCAATCAGCGCAAATATGGGGGTCATGGGAACAATCGCAGTGATCCGGTCCCACCATGCGCTGCGGTCTAGGAAGCCGGCCCCGATTTCCTTGGGGGCAATCCCTGGCCATATCTTGGCGATAATGCCGATCATTAGCATGAAAACCGCAGCGATCATGAAGCCGGGAACAAACCCTGCCAGGAACATCCGGGCAATGGACTGGTCGGCGGTTATTGCGTAAATGAGCAGCAGTATGCTGGGAGGAATCAAGATGCCGAGGGTCCCCCCGGCGGCCAGAGACCCCAATACGATCCGCTCGTTGTAGCCCCGCGCCCGAAACGACGGCAAGGCCACCCGGCTGATGGTAGCGGCGGTAGCAATGCTGGAGCCTGACGACGCGGCGAATATGGCGCAGGAAGCGATATTGGTGTGCAGCAGCCCTCCCGGGAGCAGGGCGACCCACCGGGACAGGGCAGTGTACATGCGCTCGGCGAGCCCGCTGCGCAGCACCAACTCCCCCATCAACACAAACAAGGGGATAGCAATCCAGTTCCACGTGGTGTAGACCGACGCTGCCTTGACTGGCAACACACTCCACAGGGGAGCGTTAAAGGGAGCGAAGAACTGCATCAGGACCAGCGAGATGACTCCCAGGGCCCCGGCCACGTAGAAACCGGACATGAAGAACGCGCCCATCAGCCCCAGGGCCAAGCCGATTAACATGTCTGCCTCATCGTGAGCACTACGGGGAGCGAGCCTCTAGCTATAAAGGCCGCTTTTAACATTTTAGGTGACCGCCGGAGAATTAGAGGATGTTTCAAAAGTCCCTTCTCCTTGGGGAGAAGGTTAGGATGATGGGAAGTGCCTGGGCGACCGTCAAGGTAGCCCACAGCAAGAATGGCCCTCACCCTGGCCCTCTCCCAGAGGGAGAGGGAACTTTGAAAACACCCTCTTAGCATTACTGAAGGAGTCCGCCCCGGCGGACGGCGCCGGCCGGTTCATCTTCGAAGTCGACTCCGCCCATCCGCTTGTGCAGCCGGGGCAATAACGCCTCCGCCACGATTAGAAACATCATCTGCAGAGCAGTGAAGCCCAGCATGGAGAACCCGATGCCCACTATTACCTTAGCAATCCACAGGGAGTCGGAGGTGTGGGTGACCACTGAGTACCAGGTATACCATGCGGTCACGCAGCCGAGAAACGCCACGGCGCCCAAGGCGGCGAGGTCGGCTATCGCCCTGGTTTTCTGGCCCATGAACGGTAGGAGAACGTCGATCCGCACGTGGGCCCCGGACCTCAGCGAGTAAGAAAAGGCCCAAGTGGCAGCCACTGCCAGGATTAGTCCGCTGATGAAGTCCATGACCGGCGCCATCGGCCACTCCAATTTTCGGGCGACGATCTGGTAAGTGATGAAGAAACCTAAGAACAACAAGGCAAAGCCGCAAAACCAACCCAACGCCAAGTAAAACCGGTCCAGCCTGCCGGTTAGCCACCGGGTAACCATTAGCAGGCCGATAGCCGGGGTCCAGCCCTCTAAGGCTATCTCCTCATCGGGAGCCCGCGGGCTGGCGACAACCCCTCCGTAGTCCAGACCTTCTTGGACTAATCCGAGAGTTGGGCCGGGAGCTGGCCCAGGGGCCGGCGCGGTAGTCAATCCCGGGGTGGGACCGGGGGTTAATTCAGGAGTTGGGCCGGAGGAAGACGGCCCGCCGGGAGGAAGCCTTCTAAAGATTGCGCCCAAGTTGCCGAAGAAACCGGGCAAGCTTTGGTGCAAGATGGTATAGAGCACCGGCACCACGATGAGGGTTAGGAAGGTGGAGCTAATCAAGCCCCCAATAACCACCGTAGCCAGTTCCGCGCCGATGATGAGCCCACTCTCCCCAACGAAGACGGCCAGAGGCAGGAGAGCGATGTCGGTGGTAAAAGCCGTCATTAGAATCGGCCGCAACCGTATGCGGCTTCCTTCGACCAAGGCGTCGTGCACGCCCATTCCCCGTTCCCTTAGTTGCTCCACGAAGGTGATGAGAACAATGGCGTTGGTCACCACCACGCCGATTAGCAACAGAAGGCCCATCAGCGCCGACAAGCTCAGTGTGCGGTCGGTAATGGCCAAGGCCACCAAGGCGCCAACCAGCGCCAAGGGTAGGCTGGCCACGATAATCAAAGGGTTCCGCAACGAGCCCAGGCTGGCCACCATCACCAGATAGACCAGCAAAATACCAATAGCCATGGCCAGGAATATGTCCTGGAACCCTTCCCGTACCTGCTCGAAAACCCCTCCGGTCTTAACTTCGACTCCGGGCGGAAGGTCGAGGCGGTCAATAATTTCTTCCACCTTGTCGCTGATTTCCTGGGTATCTTCGGCGATAATCGTGCCGGTGACGCTGACCGACCTTTCCAAGTCAAAGCGGCTGACACTCAATGGCCCTTGCTCTATGGCGATGCGGCTAATCAAGCCCAGCTTCACTTGGTCTCGGGGCGAAGGCCCCTGAATGGTCAAGGACTTGAGCTTGTCGATGTCGTCGACGGTTTCCGGCGGCCCCCGCACCACCACCTGCATAGTGATGTCTTCCAGATTAACCTCGGACACCGCCTCCCCAACGATAAAGCGCTTGACTTGGCGGCCCACCGAGGCAGTGGTCAATCCTGCCTCGGCGGCAAGCTCGGGGTCGACGTCAATGACTACCTCATTCCTGGCGCCGCTGATGTCGCTGCTAACGTTGGTCACTCCAAATACCCATTTGAGAGTGGCTTCAAGGTCGTTAGCCACCGGGGTGATCGTCTGGAGGTTGGGACCGATAACCACTATCTCCAAATCGTCTTGGGGCGCTCCGCTGACGATCTCCTCCACCTTGATGATAACGTCTTCGTCCCCCGGCAACTCCGCCCGAATCCGGTGGGTGATATCATCCGGCACCTCTTCTGCCAACCGGACAAACACCCCCGCGATGTCCAGCCCGCCGCCTACTTCACTGGCTGGACCGAAACGAGTTGCCACGCCGCCGATGGTAGCCTGGTAGGTTTCGACGAGCCCTTCTTCTTGGAGGCCGTCCAGCAATGCTTCAACTTTTTCCACTTCTTGAAAGGTGCGGGCCACGCTGGTGCGGTTAGGCAACTCTAGGTTGATGGTTATGATTTCCGGGTCCCCCGCCGGGAAAAGGGTTGTCGGGATCACGCTCAACAGCCCCAGGCTGCCGATGGTGACCCCTCCTGCGGCCAATAGAGTAATGGCCTTGTGCCGCAGCGACCAGAGGAGGACCGGCGTGTATACTCGCTGCATCCAGGCGCCGGTGCCCCCCCCGTACTCAGGCTCCGCGAGGTCCCCAGTTTCCTCTGTACTCGGGCTCCCCGTACTCGGGCTCCCCGTACTCGGGCTCCCCGTACTCGGGCTCCCCGTACTCGGGCTCCCCGTACTCGGGCTCCGGCGAAAGTCTCCGCGGCGCAGCAACATCGCTCCCAAGACCGGGGTGATGGTCAGCCCGACCAACAGCGACCCGATCAGGGCGAAACTCACCGACAGCGCGAAGGGGGTAAAAAAGGAGCCGACCAAGCCCTTGATGAACACCAAGGGGAGGAACACCACAATGGTCGCCAAGGTGGATGCAGTAATGGCGCCCGCTACCTCTCGGGTGGCATCCATGGCAGCTTGCAACCGTTCTTCGCCGCTTTGGATGTGCCGGTACATGTTCTCCAAGACCACGACGCTGTCATCCACCACCCGGCCCACGGCGATAGCCAGACCGGCCAAAGTCATCAAGTTGAGTGACAACCCGGCCATCCCGATCAACACGATGCCGAACACTATGCTCAAGGGAATCGAGAGCCCAATGACTACCGTGGGGCGGAGGGTGAGCATGATTCCGCGCATCAAAGTGGGACGGAGGTTAATCAGAAAAACGAAGACGACGGCAATGGCGAAGATGAACCCAAACAGGCCCTCTCTCAACAAGCTGGAGAGTTGGGCTTGGATTCGAGGGCTATCGTTGGCCAGAGTGATGATTTCGATGTCGGGCGGAAGAACATCGGCTTGGACACTCTCCAACTCCGCCAAGACGTCTTCCGTCACCTCCGGAGTGTTAGCGTTGGCCTCCTTCACCACCACGATGCCCAAGCTGGGCTTGCCGTTGGTGCGGGAAATGGTGGAGGCTTCGGCCGTGCTCAACTCGACTTCGGCCACGTCGGAAAGCAGAATGGGGCGTTGGGACGACCGTCCACCCCCTGGAGCACCCGAAGCCGCCCCTGGCGGTTCGAAGCCGATGGCGAGATTGCGGATCTCCTCAAGGGAACCAAATTCGTGAGCGGTGCGCACCGGGAAGGACTTGCCACGGTTTTCGATATCCCCGGCGGGGATGCTCATGTTGTTTTGCCGGATGGCCTCCGACACCATTTGCAGCGATAGGCCAAAGTCTTCCAACTGGCCGGTGTCTACGGTTATGACTACCTGCTCGTCGACTTTGCCCAACACCTGGGTGCTGAACACTCCGTCGACCCGCTCGATGCGAGGCAATATCACGTCATCGACGATGCGTTGCAGTGTGGGGATATCCCGGTCCCCGAGAACGGTTAGCTGCAACACCGGAAACCGGTCGGTGTCGATGCGCCGGAATAAAGAGTCTTCGACTCCGTCGGGCAACGACAAAGCGTTAATGGCGGTTTGAATATCCCGCTCAGCATCGTTCATGTCGGTGCCGAACTCGAAGCTGGCGGTAACCACCGAAAGGTTCTCGGAGGAAGTCGACTGGACCTCACTCAGGCCAGCCATCCCGTCGATGGTGCTTTCAATCGGCTCGGTAACGTCCCGTTCCACCGTCTCCGGGTTTGCCGAGGGGTAAACGGTGATGACGGTGATGATTGGAGACTGGATTTCGGGAAAGAGCTGGCGCTCCAGGGTGCGGTAGGTGACGATACCAGCAACTAGGAGGAGCACCATCACCAGGATGGTTACGGAGCGCCGGCGCAGGGCCAGTCCGGTGAGGAAGCTCACAACCGCGCCCCTAGGACCGTCAGAAAGCTGGCCGGACCCCCGCGCCTAACCCGATTACTACTACCGGGTTTCACACTACCGGGTTTCACGCTACCGGGCATCAATAGAATTCCCTGGGGGTTTCCTGCTCGATAGACCCATGGATTTCCACTGCTCATCTAGCTAAGTCGACCAACAATTGGGTCGACCAATTCTAGTCACTCGAAGTAGTCTGGTCAAAGGAGGTGAGGAGCGGTAACTGTTCAGACTTGATGGAATGATGTATCAAGTCTGAACAGTTGCGTTGCCCGGTGTAAGGGGCCTTGGCAAATAGCCGATAGTGTTCGGCCCAAGCATTATAAGGCTGGCCGGTCGAATTCCTGCCCTAGAAAACCACCGGCAGGCGTTCCAGTCCGTGGAATATCGGATTGGGCCGCCAAGGAAAAGCCTCTAACTTTTCCTCTCCGGCAAAGGGCGGTTCTAGCCGCAGGTCTGGCATACGCCGGAGCACGGCCCCAATGGCGGTCTGACCTTCCAAGCGAGCTAGAGCCGCCCCCAAGCAAAAGTGGGGGCCAAAGGCAAACGCCAAGTGCCGGTTTTCTTCTCTGGTGACGTCCAAGCGGTCCGGCTCCGAAAAATATTCCGGGTCGCGGTTTGCCGCCCCCAGGTACGTCGAGATAAATTGCCCTTTGGCAATCTGCTTTCCGCCGATTTCCAAGTCTTCCGTGGCAATGCGGGCCGTGATCTGAATCGGACTGTGGTAGCGCAGCAACTCCTCTACGGCTGTCCCCATCAAGGCGGGATCATCTATGAGTTTTTGCATCTCGCCGGGGTTTTGCAGCAAGGCCAGCAGACCGTTTCCGATCAGGTTGGTCGTGGTTTCATGGCCGCCGATTTGCAACAGGACGAACATGGCGTACAGCTCTTCCTCGCTGAACGTATCTCCCTGCTCTTCGGCAGCTACTAACGCGGTTATCAAGTCGTCTCTAGGGTTTTCCCGGCATTCCCGGATGATGCCCTTTAGATACTCAACCATCTCCAATGCGCTGCGCTGGGCAACCCCAACGTGTTCCGCAGCCCCGCGAACGTCGCCCAGGAACATAGCCAAGTCGTCGGTCCATTTCTTGAATTGGTCCCGGTCCTCCGGCGCCACGCCCAGCATCCCGCTAATTACCCGCATCGGGAGGGGGTAGGCCAAGTCACGAATGACATCCATGCGGCCCGCCGCCGCCGCGCCGTCAAGCAACTCCTCAACTATAGCCTCGATGCCGGACCGCATGTTTTCTACTACCCGCGGCGTGAAAGCCTTGTTTGCCAGGGAACGCAGACGGGTGTGCCGCGGCGGGTCGGCCACCAGCATCATGTTGGAGAAGATGCTAAGGATGGGAGCCATTATTTCTTGCATCTGCTCTGGAATACGATCGACGTAGAGGGACATTCTATCGGAGGACATGCGCCGGTCCCGCAACGTCTCCATCACGTCGCTATAGCGGGTCAGATTCCAAGTCCCCATGGGTCCGTTCCAGTGCACCGGGTCCTCGATTCGTAGCTGATGATAGTTGGGGTAAGGATTGGCAATGATCTCCGGAGGCAACGCTTCGTTGGTGTCAAAGGGACTTACAAAGGTGTCTGCCATAGGTTTCCTCCTTGCCTTCCGGCATAATCTAAGGGCGAAGGCTGGTCGAGGCAGCGTCTAACCGAACAACTCCGATGAGGCCCGCCGGTCTAAGAAACTATCTTAGAAAGCCTATTTGCTGATTTGGACACCCTTCGACAGGCTCAGGGTGATCGGACTGCGGCTTCAGGTTCATTTACCAACGCAGGTTAGGCACTCTCTCTTGGAGGACTTCTCCGGTCAAGTTTAATACTTGGTCGACTTGAAGAATCACGGCGGTGCCCGGGGTCGCCGGGTCCACGTTATAACCCAATTCGGCCAGTCGTTCCATTACTTGGTCGAACCTCTCGCCGTCCTGGTAAACGTTAACGGTGCAGCGGAATTTCCAGCCAACGTCCTTCTCCGCGTCCCGGAATAGGACCACCGCCTTGGCATTCTGTTGGATGTGTTCCCAGGTGGACAGTTGGTTTCGTTCCCGGTAAGCCAAAGCGCCGTCGTCCAATACCATCATGCTGCCCCGGAACCCGGCGTTGGGCACCCCATCGGGAGAGGCCGTGGATAGAATACAGGGGGTCCCATTGACCCGGGCGTTATTTATAAATTCGCGCATTTCGTCAGTTAGCTGAATCACGTAAGTCCTCCTTATTCTGCAAGGCCGCTCCCGGGACCTATCCGTTTCTAGCAACCCGGCAAGGTCCTTAGAGGGTGTTTAATAAGTCCTCGCAACCAGTCACCTGTCACCCTGAGCCTTTCGGCTGCGCTCAAGATAAACTCCGCGAAGGGTCTAAACTCCTCGCCTTCTTAGGCGTTGCTGCCGCCGGGCATTTTAGATTCCTCACTTCGTTCGGAATGACAGGGATGGGCGGAATGACAGGGCCTGTCCTGAGCCTGTCGAAGGGATGGGCTGCAATCGGTTTTTAAACACTCTCTTAAGAATAACCGCCACAGCGTCCTAAAGGGATAATGGATAGGCCCGGCGCTTATGTCAAGCTGGCTGCCGCGCGCGGCGAATGTAACCGTTCGAGGAGACGGCTACGGGCTGCCTTGGGGAGCTAGGGCCGCGGTCCCTGGGGGCCGGGCAAAGGAGAAGCCAAAGGCGGCGGTGAAACAGAGGGCGGCAAACAGGCTGAACGCCGGCGGATAGCTTCCCATAGAGTCGTGAATAGCTGCCGCCAGCAGGGGGCCCAGAGCTAAGGGCACAGTGCGGATTAGATTGGACATCCCAATAATGGAACCCACTTCTTTGCGGCCATAGAAGTCGGCCCATACTTGGTTCCCAATTTGAGAGATACCCATGATGCCCAAACCCAATAACAGGATTGAGAAGTACAGCAGGGGCACCGAGGCGAACCGTCCTAAAACTACGAACAAAGTGACGGCGGCGGCGTAGGCCAGGGTTGAAGGCACCAGCAAGACCCGCACCGGCCAGCGTTGCAGCAGCACGCTCCAAAGCAACGCCCCAAGAAAACTGGAGAGGGCGTAGAAGCTAATCAGTTGCGCGGCCGTTGTGGCGGAGACACCCAGTTCGGTGAAATACGGATGCATCACCACAATGATGGCGAATGAAGGAAATCCTATGAGGAGCAGTCCACCGTTGAGCAGCCAGAACGTTCTGGTCCTCGCCGCTTCCCGAAGCGTCCAACCTTCGTCCGCTGCTTGGCTGACGGGGATACCGTCACCGCTTCTGACCCCCGGAGCCCGGGGGGAGCGTCCCGCCCTATCTCTATCAGGGGAATCTCCATCGGGTTGTAAGCCGATGTCCTCCGGTCTACGACGGATCACAAACCAGGCCAGCGGCAGCGGCACCAGCAAAATAGCCAACCCCAACAACAACCAAACCATACGCCAGTCCCAACGGTCGGCGATGGCTTGAGACAGGAGGGTGAAGGCCACGCCGGAGATGGTCGAACCGGCCATGATCGTGCCGAAGGCGGCGCCCCGCTTCCGGGTAAACCAGATAGAGGCTATCGCCTGAGCGCCCACCCGGCTGACTGCGGAGGAAGAGAACCCCAAACTCAAGGCGTACAGAGCGTAAAACTGCCAAATAGTCTGGATTTTCGACGTGAGTATCAGCGCTAGGCCCAAGACCAAAACGCTAGAGGCAATGACCAACCGGGCGCCGTAACGGTCCACGATGCGCCCGATCACCGGCGATACTACCGCGCCGGAAAACCCGGCGACGGTCAAAGAACCCAGAATCTCGGCATGAGACCATCCCAAGTCCTCGGACATGGGGGATATGAGGATGGTTAGCGTCCAGTTGCCTACCCCGCTAACGAAAACGCTGGCCGAGATGGCAGCGTAGAGGACCCACCAACCGTAGAATAGGCCCTTTACACGCTGCCGGACCGTCGGGACACCAGCCAGGCTAACCAGGAAGAAGCCGGAGGCCAGGATCAACAGGGCGGCAAAAGTCATGATGCCGTCGCTTTCAGGGCCGGCCCAACGCAAACCGAGGCCGGGCAATACCGTTCCTGACTAGGGCGAGGATACTAATTCACACTACGATTACGGTTCAATCTTTAAGGCCCCGAGGTGGCAGTGGGAAGAGGAGAAGCCATCCGGTTCATCTGGGCGGCCAAATAGCCAGCACCAAAGCCATTATCGATGTTGACCACGGCGACTCCCGGGGCGCAGCTATTCAGCATACTCAGCAGGGCCGCCAAACCCTCGAAACTGGCGCCGTAACCGGCGCTGGTGGGTACGGCAATAACCGGGGCAGAAACCAGACCGGCCACCACTCCCACTAGGGCGGCGTCCATCCCGGCCACCACGATGATTACCCGGGCTGCCTGGATGGCCGGAAGGTGGTCCAATAATCGGTGTAGGCCGGCGACGCCCACATCGCATATCTGGGTCATCTTGGAACCCATCAACGAGCCAGTGACCGCCGCCTCCTCGGCTACCGGGAGGTCGACAGTGCCGGCAGTGAGCAGTAGCACCCCCTCGCGCTGGGGCGTTGACTCCGGGGAATACACTACAATGGCCCGGGCCAACTCGTTGAAGACCGCCTCCGGGGTGTCTCGCACCACGGCGTCATAGGCGGCTTGGCCGGTCTTGGTCACCAAAACCGGGTGTCCCCTGCCCTTTAATGCTATTACCGTCTGGCTCACTTGCTCCGGCGTCTTTCCTTTGCCCAACACGACCTCGGGGGCGCCGGTGCGCAGCGAACGGTGATGGTCTATCTTGGCGTACCCGAGGTCCTGGTAAGGCAAGTCCCGCAACCGGCCTAGAGCCGCGTCGACGCTCATCGAGGTCTCTTTAAACTCTTTGAGAAATTCCCTCAAGCGGCTTTCTTCGATTGGTGATCTCCTTATCCAGGCTGGCTTCAGGGTCTTGTCAGCTAATCAACTGGCGCCGGGCTTCGGCCATTGTCCGCTGATAAACTTCCTGAAAGGGTAACCCGGTCTCAAGCGCGATCTCTCGGCAGTCATCCGGTTCCGGAGCGGCGCTCACCGGTGTCCCGTCCAAGGACTTTATCTTCACATTAATGGGACCGAGGTCGGTCTTTATTGACACGATCTGCCGTTCCGCCACGTAGCGGTCGACCGGCCGGGTACGAATCCCCAAGGTTGGCGTTTCCCGGAGAATCAGCTCGCAAGCGGCCCGCTCCAATTCCTCGGGCACCAAGACGGAAAGGATGGTCGCAGGCCGGTTCTTCTTCATCTGGATTGGGGTATACCAGACGTCCAAAGCTCCGATGTTGAAGAGGCGCTCTTGAGTGTAGCCCAACACCACCCCGGGCACGTCGTCGAGATTCGTCTCCAGCAACACCACCCCTTTCTGGTTGCGAACAGTAGACCCCTCCATTCCCTGTCCCAGCCACACCCTTAGCGCGTTGGGAAACTCTTTCGGGTCTTTGGTCCCCAGTCCCACCCCTATCCGCTCCACGGTGAAGGACGGCCTTTCAAAGGTCGCCAACGTTGTAATCAGAGCGGCTCCGGTGGGTGTAGTCAGCTCACCGGCGCCCTGGTACATGGGGTTGTCGGGGGCCAACGGCGCTCCGGCGGCCGACGCCAACTCTAAGGTCGCCGGGGCCGGGTTGGAGTAACCGCCGGGCCGCCGCGGCGGGGCGGGCGAGCCCAAAACCAAGGGAGCGGCGTATACCGCCTCCACGCCCAAGTGGTGCAAGCCAATGGACGCGCCAACGACGTCTATCAGGGTATCAAGGCTGCCCAACTCTTCCAGTTCCAGCCCTTGTTCAGACTCGCCGTGCACCCTACTCTCGGCTTGCCACAGGGCTCGCAATACGCGGCAAGACTGGTCCTTTACCACCGGAGACAGTCCTGCGGTCTCCACTATGTCCAGCAATTCTCTGGGCGAACGCCGCGCCGGGTCCTTGACCACTACCTTCACGTAAGTGCCGCGTACCTCACAGCGGGTCTCCTCCTTCGCTTCCAACCGGCATCCGTTGAGTTGCATGGGGGCCAGCCCTTGGCGCAACACTTCCAATGGTACGCCGAGGTCCACCAGGGCGCCCAAGAACATATCCCCGCTGGCGCCGCCGATGGACTGGATATATGCAACCTTCATGTCTAAGCCTGAATACCTCTAAGCCTGAATACCGTCTAACCCTGAATCCGGGCGGTTTCTAAGGCTGGCAACAGCCGTTAGTCCGGCTTGGCCGCCGGGGTTACCTTGAGTTGGTCGTTCAGACTGCCGGAGCGGAGCCCGGTCAAGTCCAGCGACACCCATAGGTAACCAATCTTCTTGATGTTTTCCACGATGTCCCGGCGCAGCTTGAAAGCGGTCTCCAGCTCCGCTTCTCCGACTTCAATACGGCACAAACGATCGTGGTGGCGGGCCCGGAATTCCCTGATGCCCAAGGAGCGCAAGAAGTCCTCAGCTTGCTCTATGCGAGAGAGGGTCTCCAGGGTAACCGGCGTACCGTAAGGGATGCGGGATGACAGGCAGGGTTGGGCCGGTTTGTCCCAAATAGGAATATCCAATTCCTTGGCCGCCTGCCGGACGGCGGCCTTATCTAGCCCGCCTTCTATCAGGGGGCTGCGGACCCGGTGCTCGGAGGCCGCCTGCATCCCGGGCCGGTAGTCTCCTTGGTCGTCAATGTTGGCCCCGTTGACTACCCAACGGTAGTCCTCCGCGTCGGCTAGGCGGCTTAGCTGGGCATACAACTCAGTCTTGCAAAAGTAGCAGCGTTGCGGGGAATTGGATACGTAGCCCTCTCGTTCCATTTCGTTGGTGTGGATAACCCGGTGGGCGAAGCCAAACCTGGCGGCCAGGTCCTTTGCTTCCTTCAACTCCCGCGCCGCCAAGGCCGGAGACACTGCGGTGACTGCCAGGGCTTGCTCCCTCAATGCCTGATGGGCCGCCACTGCGACGAGAGTGCTGTCCACGCCACCGGAATAGGCAACGACCACCGACCCCATGCCTTGCATTATTTCTTTCAGGTCGGATAGCGGGGCCGGATGCTCAGACACCATTTCAACCTCCCGGACGCGGTGCTCAGGTGAGAGGCGTCCCATATACTGGCGATTACTATACCGCCAAATACTTCAGGCGTACACTCTACTATCAACTTTGCAATCGCCTTATCCCTGGCTTGAGTCCTGCAAGACCGCGACGCTGAAGATAACGCTGAAGGGTTTGCAGAAAATGACCACGCTTTGGAACGAGCTTACGTCCACGTCGTCAGGGATGAAGTAATTCTGGTTCCCACGGTTCCCCTTGAGCTGCCCAAGGTCAACATATCCCGGCACTTGAACGTCGCGGTGCCTTTCGGGATTGTTGAAGGGCGTCAGAATCACGTGAAGGTCCGGTCCGTTGGTCACATCCAGTTCTTCCAGTCTTAGCAGGTGGGAACCATCGGGACCCCGGTAGATGGTGGCCAACCCGCTGCCCTTGTGGAAACTGTCGGCGTCCATGAAATGCCCCGCTGCCAAGGACACCGGTTCACCGGAGCCACCCTCCGGTCCTGCGTCTGAGTTAAGGGTGTCGACGGCCGCGGCCATCATCTCCAGGCCCTCGTCCATTTTGCCGAGGTCCGATTGCTCCCTGGCCTCTTGCATCATAGCTAAGCCTTTGGTCAGCATGGTCAAGTCCTCCTCTTCCATGACCATACCCTGGGTTGATGTCTCACCGGCCCCTTCGCTCAAGGTTTCATCGACTTCCTGGTTAATCTTGGCCATGCTCGCCATGACCTCTTCCACGTTGGCTCGCTCTAGGTCCGCGGGGACTTCGGCGCTGCGGGCAAAGGGGAACGCCTCCTCGACGGTTACGTTAGTAAATAACGGCGAACCCAGAGACCACCCAAGCCATAGGGTCACTGCCAAGACCGGCGTGCCGATGATCGACACCAACAACCGGCGCCGCCACAGCACCAAGTGCCAACCCTTCCAGTACCCGAAGGCAATAAAAGCTGCGATAAGGACCAAGACCGCCGCACCGATGCCCCACCGGTACGGGTACAAATCAGCGAATAACCTTTCAATGTCTCCGAAGGTGGACATATCCTGCTCCTGTGACCCTTAAATATAAGAATGCCTCTCGGTTGTTCCTAGCGGACAATCCTTTACTGTTACCGGCCCATTACGCCCAGAGGCGCCCTAACAACATGGTACAATAACCTCAACTTCGATGATGGGCCAAAGGGGCGATTGGCGATTACGGTGGAGAATATCACTGCTATTAGTACGCAAAGGCGTCCCTAGTGGTTCTAACCCAAAGGCTCCCGGTCACCGACATAAAGAATCGTAGAGACCGGGACTAACTAAACGTAGGAGGCTGTCCAACGATGAATGGCCCCCCTAATGGCTGTACCCAAGGGACTGTCCAGGTAGGCGGTACCGGCGTCACCATGATTAAGGGCGGCTCGGGCGAGCCCCTCCTGGTATTGCACGAGGAGTTGGGGCACCCCGGTTGGCTATCGTGGCACGGCGACTTGGCCCAAGACCATCTGCTATCCATACCGGTCCATCCGGGATTTGGCGCGCTGCCCCGGGCCAATTGGGTAAGCAGCGTCCGCGACTTGGCCGGGTTTTATTCCCGTATGCTCCAAGAATCCTCCGTAGGGCCGGTGGACGTTATCGGGTTCTCCTTGGGCGGCTGGATTGCCGCCGAAATGGCCGCCGCCAACGCCAATCAGTTCCGCCGCATGGTGCTAGTAGCTCCCACCGGCCTCAGGCCGCCGGAAGGGGAGATCATGGACATGTTCGTGGTGACGGCGCGGTCTTATCTCAATGCCAGTGTACACGACGTCGCCGCCACTCCGGAGTTCGCCTCGCTGTACGGCGGCGAGGAGTCTCCAGCCCAGTTCGAGGCTTGGGAAGACGCCCGCGCCGAGTCGGCCCGGCTGGCTTGGAAGCCGTACATGCACAACCCCAGTCTGGGGCCGCTGCTAGAGGGGATCACCGGGCTGCCGACGCTGCTGGTTTGGGGCCGGGAGGACCAAATCGTCCCACTAGCGGCGGGCCAGCGCTACAACCAGTCTATCCAAGGCTCCGAACTGGCCGTCTTCGACGGTTGCGGTCACCGGCCGGAAATCGAACAGACGGAGCAGTTTGTAAGCCGGGTACGAAGTTTTCTAGGCTAAAGCCAACTCAGGAGAGATTGCTATGCACATCATGATGTTCACCGAGCGGCCTTACTACCAGGTCCCCGAAGAGGAAATCATCAAGAACGCCAGCTACTTTGGCATTCCCAACGAACACTTCGACCCGGAAATAGGCGGGCAGCTATATAACTCCTACTTCGATGAAGCCATTTACTCCGAGGAGATGGGTTTTGATGGCGTGATGCTTAACGAGCACCACGGCACGCCCTTCTGCATGGGCGCCGTGATGAACATCGAAGCGGCGGTGCTGGCCCGGATCACCAAGAAGCTAAAAATCGTGTTGTTGGGCAACCCCTTGCCTGTCGCCGACCCCTTGCGGTTGGCCGAAGAACTGGCCATGATCGACATGATCTCCGGCGGCCGGTTGGTCCCTGGCTGGGTGCGCGGCGCCGGCAGCGAGTCGATCTATAACAACGCCAACCCGGCCTACAACCGCGAGCTTTTTAATGAGGCCCACGACTTTGTGGTCAAGGCTTGGACCACACCCGGTCCCTTCCGGTTCGAGGGTAAGCACTACCACTACCGCCACGTAAACCCGTGGGTGTTGCCGGTGCAAAAGCCTTACCCCCAGATGTGGATCCCGGGGTTGGTAAGCCCGGAGACCGTCACTTGGTGCGCCCGGCACCGCTATCCTTACTTGGCGTTGGCCACTTTCCTTGAGCCCACGCTGGAAATGATCAAGCTCTACCGGGACACAGCGGCGCAAGAAGGGTACGAATTTGGCCCGGAAAACTTCGGCTACCTGCAACGGGTGGTGGTTGCCGAGACCGAAGAGAAAGCCCAAGAGTTGGGCCGGGCGTTCTTGTACGGCGGCGGCATCAACGCCTTCGCTAGACCGGAGTGGATGTTCCCACCGGGCTACAACTCCAGAGCGGCCACCCGGCGGCTGGCCCAGATTTACACCGACCCCAACAGCGGTGAGGAGTTGATGGCCCTCAAACCGGCGGAAACGCCGGAGGAAATCGCTGCCAACCGGGAGCAGATTTACGGCCGTTTCCAGGCAGAGCAGGACAACCTGCAACTGATCGTCGGCACGCCGGATAGCATCATTCCCAAAATCCGGCACATCCTGGAAACCATACGCCCCGGAATCTTCGCCATGTGGCACCATCATGGCCCGGTGAGCCACGAGGACCGCATGACCAGCATCCGGTTATTGGGCCAAGAGGTGCTGCCGGCGATGCGCAGCATTTCCGACGAGTTGGGACTGACCGGACCCTACGAGCGGCTGCCGGGGTCGCGCCCGTTGGGGGCGCCGGTAGGAAGCTAGCGGGCGTTACATAAACATGGACTCTCAATCACCCTTGGCGGTCACGAGGCCCACGATGGCTACCAATGCGACCAAGTTCACCATGCTGCCCTACCAGCGGCAAGGCGAAATCGACTACGCCAGCCTAGACTTCGACCCCAACGAAAAAGAGCCGCCGCCCGACTCCATGGAACAAAACCGTGAAATGCGGGAAATCGTTAGCCTGCTAAGCGCCCGTTTCACCGACTTCGACCGTCGGCCCGACGTATTTCTAGACTCCGAGACTAACATCTGCTACGACCCTCGCAACCTGAATATCCGCATTATCCCGGACGTGTACCTAGCCTTTGGCGTTGATGCCGTGGCTATCCGCCCGCGCAAGCTCTACCTGCCCTGGGAAGTTGGGAAGCCGCCGGACTGGGCGCTGGAGATTGCTTCGGAAAGCACGGCCCGCGTGGATGTGGACCGGAAACCGGCCATTTACGCCCAAATCGGCGTCCTCGAATACTGGCGGTTCGACCCCACCGGCGGCAACTACCACGGGCAGCCGCTAGCCGGAGGACGCTTGGCCGGTGGAAGGTACGAGCCCATAGAATTGACCACCGGACCCGACGGCATCTTGAAGGGGTACAGCGAGGTCTTGGAACTCAGCCTGTGCTGGGACGAGGGTTGGCCCCGGTTCTACGACCCGGTTACAGGGACCTATCTCGCCAACTGGCGGCAAGAGCGGGAAGCCCTGCTGGCCGCCGAGGAAAGAGTGCGGCAACTTGAGGCGGAACTGGGCCGCCGGCCACCGGGAAGTTAGACCCGGCTGGCGCATCCTTAGTAGAAGGATAAAACAGTAGAATGACAAAACCGCCGAGGGCTTACTGAAGTCCTCGGCGGTTTCTGCGCTCTCTGCGTTTAATATCCCCCGGTCAGGCCGCTATGAAGTCGAACTGCTCAAATTGGCCGTTTACGATGAGCGCCAACAACGATACTCCGCGGTCGCTTCGTCTCCGAGAATCCCGATGTGGTTACCGTGACGGAACATGCTTCGAGGCCAGCGGATTCTACAGAATACCGTTCCCCGACAGGTCTCTTGATGTCGTCGTAGATTTCGGTACCTGCTACCATGTCACCAACGCTGGCCAGACCCTGAAGGAAATCGCCCGGGTGCTGGCCGCTGGTGGCACGTTTTCTACAAAACTCCACTGGGTCAGTTCTTGGCTCACCCGCTCCGCTCCCAGGGCCACAGGTTGGCGTGGCCTGGAGGACCTACGCTCGCTCCGGGGCGCAACGCCGGGCTATGGGCAGTCCGGGCCAAGCGTTAAAATAACCCTGCGCCGACTACTCCCAGACGAACCAGTAACTGTTCAGAGTTGGCGAGGGCATGGATTGTAGGCCCTTCGCCCCTGATATAATGGACTCTCAATCACCCTTGGCGGTCACGAGGCCCACAATGGCTACCAATACGACCAAGTTCACCATGCTGCCCTACAAGCGGCAAGGCGAAATCGACTACGCCAGCCTAGACTTCGACCCCGACGAATCGGCGGAAAAGCCCGACGCCATGGAACAACACCTGGAACAGGCGGAAGTCTTTGGACTCCTCAGTGCCCGGTTCACTGGTTTCAATCAGCGGCCCGACGTCTTTCTCGACTACGATTCATACATCTGCTATGACCGCCGCAACCTCAACGTCCGCATCTCCCCGGACGTGTACCTGGCCTTTGGCGTTGATGCCGTGGCTATCCGCCCGCGCAAGCTCTACCTGCCCTGGGAAGTTGGGAAGCCGCCGGACTGGGCGCTGGAGATTGCTTCGGAAAGCACGGGGAGGGAGGATGTCAACCGGAAACCCGGCATCTACGCCCAAATCGGTGTCCTCGAATACTGGCGGTTCGACCCCACCGGCGGCAATTACCACAGGCAGCCGCTGGCCGGGGGACGCTTGGCCGGTGGAACTTACGAGCCCATAGAATTGACCACCGGACCCGACGGCATCTTGAAGGGGTACAGCGAGGTCTTGGAACTCAGCCTGTGCTGGGACGAGGGCTGGCCCCGGTTCTACGACCCGGTTACAGGGACCTATCTCGCCAACTGGCGGCAAGTGCAGGAAGCCCTGCTGGCCGCCGAGGAAAGAGTGCGGCAACTCGAGGCGGAACTGCGCCGCCGGCCACCGGGAAGTTAGACCCGGCTGGCGCATCCTTAGTAGAAGGATAAAACAGTAGAATGACCAAACCGCCGAGGACTTTGGTAAGCCCTCGGCGGTTTCTGCGGTCTCTGCGTTTAATATCCCCGGTCAGGCCGCGATGAAGTCGAACTGCTCGAATTGTCCGTTTACGATGGGATCGGGGTCCAATCCCAACCACCGGTCAAGAATCGTGGCGTAGGACGAGCGGAAGTCGTTGGTGTAGTGGAGGTCGCCCTCGGAGAGGTCTCTATCTTGGAGGGACGGGTACTGGCCGTATTGGCCCCCCTGCACCGCGCCGCCGATGACGAAGGCGACGCCGCCGGAGCCGTGATCGCAGCCGGTGCCGTTGTCCCGAACGCGCCGCCCGAACTCGGACCAGACTAGGATCAAGGTGTCGTCGAATAGATTGTGCTCTTTTAGGTCCTCGGTGAAGTCGATGATCGCGGTTGAGGCATCCTGCCAGAGTTTGGCATGGGACTGCAACTCGTTGCTGTGGGTGTCGAAGCTACCGTGTTGAGCATACAGGATGCGGGTGCCCAACCCGGCGGACATCACTTGGGCCGCCCCCTTCAAGCTCTGGGAGATAGGAGTATCGGCATACTCGACGCTGGAAGAGTACTGGGCCGGCGCCGTCCTCAAGATGTCGGCGCCCATTAAAGCCTGCGCACCGTTCTCGCTAAGCACTTGGGCCACTACATCCCGGCCCCCGTCCGGTCCATACATGCGGCTCAGGGCGTCTAGGGCATGGTGGCGCACCAAATCGTCGCTAACGTCGGGAAGCAGCCCGTAGGTCTCCAGGTTGCCTACCGACGCCACCGGCACTCCTTTGCCTACCAGCGCCCTGGGAAGGCCGCGGCCAAAGTTCACCGCAGTCAGCACGTTATCCCCGGCGGGGTCCAAGTCCCGGATGGCGGCGCCCAGCCAACCTTGAGTTCCAATCGTCTCCGGCTCAGCGGTGTACCAAATGTCCCGGGACCGGAAATGGGACCGGTTGGGCTGAGGGTAGCCAATACCGTTGATTACGGCCAGCTTTCCTTGGTCCCAAAGGTCTTTGACCGGCGACAGGTTGGGATTGAACCCCAATTCCCCGTCGATGGGCAGCACCTCATTCTGGGGGATGCCGATATTCGGGCGGTAGTCGTAATAGAGGCCCTTATTGTAGGGGACCAAGGTGTTCAGGGCATCGTTGCCGCCAGCAAGCTCAATTACAACCAATGCCCGCTCTCTCTTGGTAGAAACCATGGTGCTGCTCCTTCGATTAGTGTTTCTGGTACTGTTTTCGATAGCGGTAGAGTACGGGCGGGGCCAAACTCCGCCATCCCGCGGGTAGGTATGATTGTTACTTGTCACTGCGCCGGTACACTTGGACTCGGTGGCGGCTGGTCTCGGTTACGTAGAGCCGCTCCTGGCTGTCCAGTTTGACGGAAACGGGGGACCAAAACAGCTTTTCGATGTGAGAGGACTCCTCATGGGGGTCCGCCACGAAATAGTCTATCTCCGGCTCCAGATTGGCGGTCGCCCGGGCGGTGGCCTCTTCCACGTTGATGCTCAGGAAGTTCTCGGCCCACTTCGACAGGGTAGCTTCGCCCCTTAGCTTCATCACGAAGCCGCCTTGGGAATCCAGCACTTGGACCCTTTCGTTTCCCCAGTCGGCTACGTAGATATAACCCTCGCGGTCTACGGCTACCGATGCCGGCCGGGTGAACTGGCCGTTGCCCCGGCCCGGGGAGCCGAAGGCGGCCAGGAACTCGCCCTGGGAAGAGAATTTCTTGACGCAGTCGTTGCCAAAATCAGCCACGTAGACGTTGTCCTGGGAATCGGTCGTCAATCCCCAGGGTAGGCTGAGGCGCTGCTCGCCTTCGTCGCCACAGGCCAACAAGAACCGGCCATCGGCGGTGAATTTCTGCACGCGGTTATTGTAGGTGTCGGCGACGTACAGGTTGTCTTGGCTGTCGAAGGCTATACCCGACGGGGTGTCCAACTCCCCTTCATTGGGGCCGGAAGCTCCCCAATGAAAGAGGTAGCCGCCCGCCTCGTCGTAGGCGGTGATCCGGTTCAGCTTTTCGTCGCTGATAAAGAACCGGCCCTGATTATCGACGGTACCGCAGGCGGGCCAGACGAACTTGCCGCCCTCGTGCCCGTAGCCGCCGAAGTTGCCGAAATATCCGCTATCGACGTCACACATGGTAACGCGGATACCCCGGGTGGTCTCTTCCTTACTGCGGCTGATCACGTAGAGGCGGTCGTCCTTGCCCACGGCGGTATCCACCGGGTAGTAGAAACCCCGGCCCTCCATGACCGTCATGCCCATGGTATGGGAGTATTCCAGGAAATTCGTCCTCTGTGCAGTAGTCATTGCTTCGCCTCGGCAACTGTTTTCGGGGTACGCCAGTCAGAAGGCCGGCTCCCAGACGGGATTCAGGTCCAGCGTGAAGCCCGGCAGTTCCGGCTCGCCGGAAAGGGTCTCCGGGCTCTCCAGTATCTCGACGGGCGCACCGGGACGGTAGATATACACTCGGCGCAGGGGGGCCAGCGGGTCTATCAGCCAGCCCAGCCGGACGCCGTTCTCCATGTACTCTTCCATCTTGGCCTGCACCCCCCGCAGGGTGTCGGAGCTGGAGCGCAGTTCGATTACGAAGTCGGGGCAAATCGGCGCAAACTTGTGCTTCTCCTCGTCGGTCAATTCCGCCAGGCGGCTCTTGAGAACCCATGAGACGTCCGGGGCGCGTATCGCGCCGTTGGGCAGTGTGAAACCGGCGGTGGGGCCGAAGGCAACACCCCTCTCGTCGCCCCTGGCCCAAATCATCAAATCGGCGGTGAGATGGGCTTCCTGGCTTCCGGCGGTGATGTTGGTAGGGGGCAAGAGTTCCAACTCTCCCTGAGCGTTGAGCTCGATGCGCAAAGCATCGTTCAGCGAGCACAGTTCGGCCAACTGGTCATCGGTAAGCTGCACGACGGGATCCAGCCGCAACACGATAGGGCCAATCGGCTCTACCAATACCGGCTCCGGCAGCATTTGCGTTGAATCCTGTCGCGGTTTCAAGCTCTGAGTGGTCACCGTGATACTCCCCTGGCCCTCTCCTTCCGGGAGAGGGGACTGCTTAGGCCCTCTGGAATTCCTGGGTTGCCGCCACCATCTGTAAAACATCGGCAATGTGCTGCCAGGCCGCCTCCGCTGTTCCCTCCGGGTCCCGGACGCCGCCTCCTTGGGCAGCGAAATCGACCAGTACCCTCCGGGTATCGTCTTGTACCGCCAACGCGCCCACCTGTTCCAGACAAACATCGACCAGTCTATCCGGCGAGGTGGCCCCGGCCCATTCCGACCCGATTCTACTAATCATGGCCTGAATCCCCGGCTTGGAAGTGTCACCGATTTGCTGGCTGGCAAAATTGATCCGCTCCACCAGCGTACCGCTATCCAACCAATCGGTACCTTGGTGCCAACCCTCCACGCTGGGCGGGTTGTTCAGGATTTGCCCCATGTAGGAGGCTTGGTTGTACCGGTCCACGATTTCATACCGGGGCCGGTCGAACTCTCCGGTCAAGCGGAGTATGCCGGCAACCAGCTCAACGGGGCTTTTGACCTTGGTATACCAAGCGCTCTGGGACTTGAAGAAGCCGGAGTTGAACAGCACCCCCAACACGGCGGCAATGTCGTAGTGATGATCGAAGTAGGCTTGGGTCAGCACCTCTATCGCTTGAGGGTCGGCGGGCGGGGTATAGGGCCACTGGGGCACCGGCGGCTCATCGGCAACGAAGAAGCTGTACAGGTGCCTGGCGATAAACCGGGCGGTGGCCGGCTGGCGGCAGATGATGTCGATAATGTCCTCGCCATTGAAGCGGCCCGTCTCCCCAAGGAAAGTCTTCTCCCCGTCGTCGTGGTCCTCGGGATTGAACTCGAAATGCCAGGAAATCCGGCCGTAGGGCCAGTCGGAGTCCCGCTGGGAGCGTAGCTCCATATAGGTGCGGTTGGCGATGGTCCAACCGGTAAAGGCCCGGGCGCACTCTTTAATGTCATCCTCGGTGTAGTTGCCCACGCCCATCGAGAACAATTCCAAAAGTTCCCGGCCGTAATTCTCGTTGATTGAACCTTTGTGGTTGTCCTGGTTGTCCAACCAGATGATCATGGCCGGGTCTTTGGACAATTCCACCAGCAGGGTCCGGAAGTTGTCCATGCCGTAGCGGCGGAACATTCGGGTCTGGTCCGACAGCGCCTTGCCGTGAATGACTTTGGCGTACCCGGTAGCGAAGATGCCGTGCCAAAAGAGGGTCATCTTCTCTTGCAAGGGAGCCGTGGTAGTTGCCATCCGGTAGAGCCAGTTTTCCGCCGGGGCTACCGGCCCCATCATCGACGAAATTTCAGGGTGGAAGCGCCGGACTAGGTAATCACTAATTCGTTGCTCCTCTCCCGGATGCAGCAACTCCTCGACGGCGGCCTCATACCCTTTGGCAGCGCGGAAGGCCAACTCGTCCCGGCCAGCGCCGAAGCCAGCCCGGCGCATCAAATGGCCCATCAATTCCAGGTTTTGGTCTTGCATCAATCCTCTCCCGAACGGGGCACGCAGAGCCGCCCCGACGTAACGGATACCGCATTTTAGGCGTAACGAAATGGATGCGTCAATTGCGTTCCAACAATCAAGGCCCCACCGGCCGCACTTCCCGGCGGAAGCCTTGTTACAATAGCAATAGCACCAGACTCTATGACGAACCAAAAAGCCCGTTCGGAGGCGGCACAATGAAGACTTACAACTTCAAGGTTGTGATAGAGCCGGACGAAGACCGGTGGTTTGCTTATTCCCCGGCCCTCGAAGACCGGGGTGGAGCAACGTGGGGATACACTAAGGAAGAGGCTAGGGCCAACATCCAGATAGTGCTGAAAATGACCCTGGAGAGCATGATTAAACACGGGGAACCGATTCCGGAAGACTAAGAAGGCTTGGTCTCCTCTGAGGGCCAGGCCTGGCACGTTACTCTATCCGTAGGGTTTGCCTAGAGGGAAGCGATGGCAGATATTATTTACGAGAAGCGTGGCCGCATCGTCTACTTGACCATTAACCGGCCCCAGGCGATGAATCCCCTTGGCGCTGCCCAGCAGGAAGAGCTTAACCAGGCTTGGTGCGCCTTTCGTGACGACCCGGAAGTCTGGGTGGCAATCTTGACCGGGGCCGGGGACCGGGCCTTTTGCTCCGGGGCCGACCTGAAGACCTATACTCCCGGCCTAGCGGAGCGGGAACCCTACGACACCCGGCAAGACGCCAACCGTTACGGGTTCGGCGGCATTACCCGCGGACTGGAGATTTGGAAGCCCATCATCGCCGCCGTCAACGGCTACGCTTTGGCTGGCGGTCTGGAGTTGGCGCTGGCCTGCGACATCCGCGTAGCTTCCGAGAACGCGATGTTCGGTTGCTCGGAAGTGCGCCGGGGCTTTCACCACTGCGACGGCGGCACGGTGCGCTTGCCCTTGATCGTCGGGTTGGGCAACGCCCTCAAGATGCAGCTTACCGGCGAACCCATCGACGCCCAAGAGGCCCTTCGCATCGGCTTGGTCAGCGAGGTTGTGCCGCAAGGGGAGTTGATGCCCACCGCCGAGCGATATGCCAACTTGATTCTGCAGAACGGACCTTTGGGAGTCCGTTCCGCCAAGGAGTCGATGCTCCGGAGTCTGGGGCGGGCCCTGGAAGACGCCCTGCGGTTCGAGAATATCCTGTTCTCAACCCTCACTCAGACCGAGGACTTCAAGGAAGGCCCGAAGGCCTTTGCCGAGAAGCGCCCTCCGGTCTGGAAGGGGCGATAGAAGATTTTCTGAAAGACCCTGAGCGGGGCTTCGACCCGCCCGAAGGGAGTTGATCTATGACGGAGTTAAAGGGCCCGCAATCCGGTATCAAGGCGCAACGGAAAGTCGAAGCAGAACGCATCGATACCCACATGTCAGTGGTGTATTCGGAATGCTCGGAGTTGCAACCAGCTATAACGTCGAAACTAACGACTTTCGGCGGCAAGCCCTGCATAGCCGAAACCCGGATTCCGGTCGCCCTCGTGCTGAGATACCTGGTTACCGGGGAGGACCCGATAGAGGACTTCGGCATCACTCAAAAAGACGTTGAGGCCTGCCTGTCATTCGCAGCGATGGTCTGTGACTACTCCAGTGTCGAGCGCGAATAGTCACAGATGCGTTTCCTTTGTGAGACTCACATAGGGAAGAAACTGATGATGCTGTTGGGAGGCTCTGAGGGGTCAGACGTACAAGTTGTCCCAAGTCAACCTGACCCTGGTGACCCGGCCATCATAGAAATGGCAAATTCAGACGAGCGGACCATAGTGACTCGCGACACGGACTTTCCCAACCGGCGTCTCTGCGCCATCGATCAAGGCGTCATTTACATACCCCACAGGTTTGAAGGCAGAGACATACTGTTGCAAGAGACGTTCGACTGCATAAGCCGTTTACTAGAATCCGGCAGGCTCAATTACCTTGGACATGGGACATGCACCGTAACCCCGGATGGCATAGAAATCAGGACCCGTAACGGGAACGAGTTTATACGAACGCAGGACATTTGAAACACCGTCGTACATCAACGTGTCGCTGGCGTCAGAACACGCTTCCACACAATACAATCGGACTTCAAGGAAGGCCCCCAGGCCTTTGCCGAAAAGCGCCCTCCGGTCTGGAAGGGGCGGTAAAGGGAGCGGTCCCTGTTCGAGCCTGTAGGAATGATACTGGTATAATAAAACCGTTGGAGCCCTGCACCGCTTAGCGGGATTCCTGAGCCGGGCTGCCGATGGGGTGTTGGTATGCACATAACGCAGGTGGACATTTACTATCTGCTACCGCTGGTACGTGTTGAATTTGATTGTGATGAACGGGTGAACCTGTTCGTCGGACCAAATGCGTCCGGCAAAAGCACCATACTGCGGGCAATAAACGGTGTGTATTCATTAGGATTGGATCGCACCGCCGATGTCGGCATAGATTACATTGCCCACGATTTCTATACTCTCACAGACGAAGCCATGGAGGTTAGTGGGATTAGTTTGAAGGCAAGCGATGATTGGCCAGTCATTGATGATGAGTCAATCACTGTGGATGCGGTGCCTCTCTTGTATATACCTGCGGCCCGGGTTCACCTCCCGGTCATGCCCATTTTCGACCAATTAGTGCCAACAATCGGGGAACCGGAGAATGTCAAGACCGATGCTCCGCTGAAAGACCTTTTTGATACTAAATCCGGCGTCTTCCACGGCCAATATGTAGAACTAGCGATAGACTGGCTTCGAATGTATGTCAAGCTGGGCCAACAGAACCAACTTAGAAAAGTTATAGAGGTTGGTTATTCTTGTGCCAAGAGCGTTTGTTCTGAGGTGATATACGATGAAACTCCGCATCATTATGTGGAATGGAAGGAAAAAGGCGGGTCTGCAAGGGTCGTGCATTACAACTTGGGGATTGGGACCACAGACGACATTCTGGGTGAGCCGCTGTACGCCGGCGTTTTAAGTTCAGGAACGCAAGGCACTCTTTTGTGGGTCTGGGCCTTGGCCCTCAAAATGGCAAATCACTATGATTGGACTGAGGGTTGGGAAGAAAAGCCGGCAATCCTGCTGATTGACGAGATTGAAAACCACCTGCATCCGACCTGGCAACGGCGGGTTATCCCGGCGTTGCTGGAGCATTTTCCGGGGTTGCAGATATTCGCCACCACCCACTCGCCATTTATCGTGGCCGGTCGGAAAGCCGGGCAGGTGCATCTGCTTAACTGGGACGAAAGCGGAGTCATCACCGCCACAACCAACACCGAGGACGTTATCGGCTGGACTGCCGATGAAATTCTCCGGACGATGTTGGGTGTAGACGACCCGACCGACGAAGAGACTGCAAAGAACGCGCGGGAGCTGCGGCAACTGCGGAAAGAAGGGCCACGGGATACCCCGGAAAAGGAGGAAGAGCGCCAGCAGAAGATGGAGGAGTTACGAAAACTCGTAGACCGGGACTTGCTGGCCGGCGGCCCAATGGCGGCGCAGATGGAGTTGTTCGAGCAGCAATTCGCTGAAGCGTTGGCGCAATACCGGCAGTCCCAAAGCCTCAATCAGGAGAACGGTTAACTGTGCGCTCGGTGCCACGTTCCCCGGAACCCGGATTCATTGCCGAAATCCGGGTTTCTCACACACAATGGGACGATTTGGACGGAGCCAATCGCAGTTGCATACGCGATGCTCTAAAGCAGGATTTTGGACCAGTCTGCGCCTACTGTCAGCAGTCTTGCAAACCGCCAACCGGTAAAGAAAATCCTGACTCCAATGAAGAAACTATCGAACATTTCCGGCCGCGTAACAGGTTCTCGGACGAACAGTTTAACTGGCTCAACTTGCTTTATGCCTGCTCCAGGTGCAATAGGCATAAGAGTAATAGCTGGCCCATTGACGGTGATTTTGTCAACAACGTTCTGGAACGCGATCATTCCCGGTATACGCCGGTATCGGGATACGTCAACCCGAACGAAGCTGACGATAGTAGGTCGGCGCATGAGTTTTTTGCTTTCAATTTTGAAACCGGCAAGATGTGTCCCGCAGAGCAACTTGACGATGTGGATTGGTCCATAGCCTTTAGGACCATCCGGGACATTGACCTGAACGACGAATTCAGCAGACTACGAGATTACGATCAACGTCATCTAAGGTTTCAGCGTCGCGTCCAATGGCAAATGCTGGAGCGGCTTACAAAGCAACTTGACGCTTTGGGAAATTCTGCCGCGAGAGACCAAATGTTGTGGACCCTTACGTTGCCGGGACTACCCTTCTCCGGGTTTAATATCGCGTACCTTAAGGGCCGTTATCCCGAACTCTTCCGGCAGTATTGATACCCAAACTGGCTTGGCGTGAATTTCTGACTAAGCTAACCCTACGTCTGCGGCCATGATACCGGGTGATTTGACGGCGGGACGGGGAGCTTCTAGACTTCCCTGCGGCGGGGCCGCCATCTTGAGGTTGCTATCCTTGGGGACCAGCTTGTAGAAATTAGATTAGGTTTCAGGGAGCGGTGACAGTAATGAAATACGACCATATCGTCATCGGCTCAGGGTCGGCAGGCTCCATAGTGGCCACGCGGCTGAGCGAGGACCCTTCCCGGTCGGTGCTGTTGCTAGAGGCCGGCCCGGACTATCCCGATTTCGAGCATCTGCCCGACGAGATCAAGTTCGGCTTCGCCTCGGGAGTCGACGCCGTAACCACCCACCATAACTGGGAGTTCCCGGCCCGCGGCACCGCCACCAGCCGCCCGCTGACCCTGCCCAGGGGCAAAATTACCGGCGGGACCAGCGCTATCAATGGTCAGGTGTACCTGCGGGGAGTGCCTGAAGACTACGACGCCTGGGCCGCTATGGGCAACAGCCGGTGGAGCTTCCAGGAACTGCTCCACTACTTCCGGAAAATGGAGACCGACACGGAGTTCGGTGGCAGCGATTTCCACGGCTCCGACGGCCCCATCGTCTGCCGCCGCTTCGCGCCGGAGGAATGGCGCTCCGATCAGCGGGCCTTCCATACCGCCGCCTTGGCGATGGGTTTTGCCGAGGCCCCCGACTTTAATCATCCCGATGCCACCGGGGTGGGGCCGGCGCCCCTGAACAACCCCAACGGCATCCGCCTCAGCACGGCACTGGCCTATTTGGGCATGGCGCGGCACCGCCTGAACCTTACTATCAAGGCCAACTGCACCGTACACCGCCTCCTCTTCGACGTCAATCGGGTCACCGGAGCGGAAGTTGAGAGCGGCGGCGAAGTGTTCGCCGTTGAAGGCGAAGAGACCTTGCTCTGCGCCGGCAGCATCGGCTCACCCCATATCCTGATGCTCTCCGGCGTTGGTCCGGCCGCCCATCTGCGCGAGTTCGGAATTCCGGTGGCGCATGATCTGCCCGGGGTGGGTCAAAACCTGCGCGATCATCCCATTGTGTACGTGCCCTTCAAGACCAGGGCAGGCCATGCCCTGAACCCCAACGCGCCCCGGATGCAGGTTGCGCTGCGCTGGACAGCCAGAGACTCCAGCCGGCGCAACGACCTCCAGATTCTCATGGGGTCGCTGATTAACACCACCATGTATACACCGAAAGACGGGGCCGGCCAAATGTCGGGGCTGGGTATGTATACCTTCGTCAACCAGGAAGTAAGTTCGGGAGAGTTGCGCCTCACCTCTGCCGACCCCAACGGCAAACCCTTCCTGGATTTCCATTACTTCGAAGAGGAGTTCGACCTCGTCCGCTGCCGGGAGGCGGTCCGTACCTGCGCCGAATTAGCCCGCCATCCGGCGTTCGACGACATAATCGAAGAGCGGCTTCAGCCCTCCGACGCGGAGCTGGACTCCGATGAAGCCCTGGACGACTTCATCCGCCGTGTGGTGGTAAGCGGCCATCACCTGACCAGCACCTGCAAGATGGGCCCAGCGTCGGACCTGATGGCCGTGGTGGACCAGTACGGGAAAATTCACGGACTGGAGGGTATCCGGGTGGTGGACGCCTCCATCATGCCCGACTGCGTTCGCGCCAACACCAACCTCACCACCATGATGATTGGCGAGCGCATCGCCGACTTCATCCGCCAGAGGGCGTAGGAGGTGCGAGGTTGTTTCCCCATCACCAAGGATTTCGGTAGTCAGCGAGGCTACAGTATCTATGCTGTTTGAAGTTGAGGTATCTTCCGGAGAGAACAGCCCGCTGGACTTGCACCGGATGTTCGACCTGGTATCGGCGCCCCGCCTGATTACCCAAGTCTATACTGCCGACCTCACCGGGAACGACCGCTGGTGCGACGTTACTGGCTGGGACCGGTTCGGTCCGTGCCCGGCCCACGCCGCCCTATCCGAAGATTCCGGCGAAGGGGTCGTTCTCCTGGTCTATGGCGGTGAGTACGGGATTCGGTTGAAGCCTGTTGACTGTTTGGAGGAATGGAGCCTGGACAGCAGCAACCAGTGGGGCGAGGCCTGCTTGATGCTGGACAAGGACGCTCCCACGATTAACGACCCTACGGTCTAGTCGTCAGATTATTCCCGAGCAAGTTAGCCCCAATTCTTGACACAAAGAAAGACCGGCTAAGCCAATCAATGGGTCTAGCCGGTCTTTGTGCTTCCGGGTTACCTATGGCGATGGAGTAGTAACCTTGCCTACTGCCCGGAATTCTTGGCTTCCAGGGCTTCGAGGATCGCGCCGGGAGTCATCGGCAGCTTGGTCATTCGCACGCCGACGGCGTCGTAGATGGCGTTGGCCAAGGCCGGCAGCGGCGGAATAATCGGCGCTTCGCCGACGCCGCGAAGACCGAAGGGGTGCCGCGGATTGGGCACCTCGGTCATAACCGTGTCGATCATGGGCAAATCCAAGCTGGTGGGCATACGGTAGTCCAAAAAGCTGGAGTTGGCCATGGTGCCGTCTTCCAGGTAGAAGTACTCCTCGTTCAAGGCCCACCCGATGCCTTGCACCGTCCCCCCCTGCATTTGACCCTCAACGTAGCTGGGGTGCACCGCCTTACCGACATCCATAAAGGCGGTCATGCGGAGAATGTCCACCTTGCCGGTCTCGGGGTCGACTTCTACGTCGACGATATTGCCGGCGATGATGGGGCCGACGCCGGTGGAAGCGGCGCCAGCGGAGCAGGTGATGGGGCCGCCGGTGCGAAGCAGCCTACCGGCCAACTCCTTGAAGGTGATCCGGTCCTCGGTGTTCTTGGTGCAAATAAAAGTCCCGTTTTCGAAGGCGACGTCTTCCTCTTGCACTTCCCAAATCAGAGCCGCCCGGGCGCCCATCTGCCGCTTGACCTCTTCGGCGGCGGCAATCGCGGCCAAGCCGGTGTCGAAGGCGGTGCGGCTGCCGCCAGTGGTGGCGGTATAGCCTACTGAGTCGGTGTCGACCACCGTGGGCGCCACGTCCTCGGCCCGCAGACCCAACACCTCGGCAGCTTGCATCGCCACCGCGGTCCTGGTCCCGCCGATGTCCACCGAGCCGGTGATGAGATTGATGGTGCCGTTGCTGTTCACGTTAATAGTGGCCGAAGACTGCTGGCCGCCTTGCCAGCGGTACCCCACGGCGACTCCCCGGCCTTGGTTGGGCCCCTCCAACGGCGCGGAGTAATGGGGATGAGCCTTCATCGCCTCTTCCATCTCTTTGCAGCCAAACCGGGCGTGGGGTATTCCGGTGGGCAAGCGGTCTCCTTCCTTGACCACGTTCTTCAGCCGCAAATCCATGGGGTCCATTCCCAGCTTCTCCGCTAGCTCGTCGATAACCGGTTCCACCGCGAAGCAGCCTTGGGGTTGGCCGGGAGCGCGGTACGCTTGCACCTTCTGTTTATTGCAAACGATGTCGTAGCCGTCCACCAGCAGGTTCTCTATGTTATAGGGACCGGTGGCGCACAAGGTGCCGCCTCCGACTGGGGAGCCGGGATAGGCCCCTGCTTCGTAGGCCATGTACAGTTGGGCAGCAGTGATCTTTCCACTCTTGTCAGCCCCAATCTTGCAGCGCAGGTGGGTAGCCGAGGTGGGGCCGGTGCCCTCAAAGACCTCTTTGCGGTCCATGACCAGCTTTACCGGCCGCCCGGTTTTCTTGGCTAGGACGGCCGCCACCGGCTCCAAGTAAGTGGTGATTTTGGCGCCGAATCCCCCACCGATCTCCGTGGGCACCACTTTGACGGAAGATTCGGGGATTCCCATGATGGCAGCGGTGGAGGAGCGGATAGCAAAATGGCCTTGGGTGCAGGTCCAAACGGTGAGCCGGCCGTCGCCGGTCCAGACCGCGGTGGAGGCGTGGGGCTCAATATAGCCTTGGTGCACCGTTTGCGTCTCGAACTCCCGCTCGACGATCACGTCGGCTTCGGCGAACCCTTTTTCGATGTCCCCCAGCTTGTGTTGGATGTGCCCGGCGACGTTGCCCTTGACCCCAGTATCTTCACCCCGGCCAAAACGTTCCAGTTTAAAATAGGTGGTCATATCGTCGTGCAGAACTGGCGCGTCCTCCTTGAGGGCGTCGTGGAGCGTCAGCACCGTGGGAAGGACCTCGTAGTCGACTTCGATTAAGCCCACGGCCTGCTCCGCCACGTGGGGATTGATCGCCGCCACGGCAGCCAGGGCGTGTCCCTTGTACAGCGCCTTTTGATAGGCCATGACGTGCTCGGCCATCAGGCGGACGTTGCCCTGGGTTTCCGCCAAGTCAATCACTTGGTCCTCGATGATCGGGAAGTCCTTGGAGGTAGCCACCGCCATCACGCCGGGCAGGGCCTCGGCCTTGCTGGTGTCTATGGAGCGAATGTAGGCATGAGCGTGGGGGCTGCGCAGAATCTTGCCGTGGAGCATCCCGGCAAGTTGAATGTCCGCCCCGTACTTGGCGGCCCCGGTTACTTTCTCGAAGCCGTCATGCCGTATGGGCCTGGTCCCCACGACCTGGTAGGTCGGCGGGCTTTCGCTGCTTTGGCCGGTTGTTGTGGTCATAAGTTCACCTTCCTTGCAGAATAAAGTCAGAGACCCTTTCTCCGATCATCATGGTGGTTACATTGGTGTTGGCGCGGATGCAGTCGGGCATGATCGAGGCGTCCACTACTCGCAGTCCCTCTAGGCCGTGCACTTTGCCAAATTGGTCCACCACGGCCAGGGGGTCGGCTGCCGACCCCATCTTACAGGTGCAGGAAATGTGCTGCGACGTGGTGACCTCCTTCATCATCCACCGGTCAAGGGCTTCGTCCGAAGCCAAGTCGGCGTCCGTTGGGTCGACCCGCTCTTGGATAATGTCCTTGAACGACTCGTGCTCACCCAGCTCCACGCAGATGCGCACCGACTCCCGCAAGCGCTTCCGGTCGAAATCCTCTTCAAGGTAGTGGTATTCCAAGACCGGCTGTACAGTGGGGTCGGTCGAAGCCAGACGCAACTCTCCCGCGCCCACGGCTAAGTATATCCCGGCGGTCATGCGGATGCCGAGGGGTTCCATCCGGTTGCCGCCGCGGTTCACCCGCTCGGTGGCGAAGGACTGCATGGAAATCTTCATGTCGTTGCGCAGGTCGGACTCCGCGGCCGTGTACCGGAGGGTCAACTGCATCCTGGGCGCCAACCCGTCCAGATCGAAGCCTTGCCTAGTGCGCCAAGTTACCCACACCCCCGGATGGTCCCGCATGTTCTGGCCGACACCCGGTTTGTCCGACACAACAGGAATGCCGAGGCTGCGCAGGTGGTCGGCGGGACCGACGCCGGAGAGCATCAATATCTGTGGGGAACCGATCGCTCCGGCGGAGAGGATTATCTCCTCTCCTTCTACGGTAAAGGTCTCGCCGCCGCTCTCGAGCTCCACGCCAGTGGCCCGGTTGCCCTGGAAGACCAGCCGGTGGACGGTGCAGTTGGGCCGGATGGTCAGATTCAGCCGGTGCCTGGCTTGGTCCAGGTAGCCCAAGGCCGTGCTCATGCGAATACCGTTGGGGTTGTTCAGCGGGGTTGGCCCAACTCCCCAAGAATCGGGGTGATTATGGTCAGCGCAGTCGGGGTAGCCCGCAGCCAGACAAGCTTCGTGGAAAGCCACTTGGGCCGGAAGCCAAGTCTCCCTTTTGAAACGGTGCATCACGATGGGGCCGTCGTTGCCGTGGAAATCGCCGCTAAAGTCGGTGTCGGTCTCGAGCTTGCGAAAGTAGGGCAACAGACTCTGGAAATTCCACTGGTCGTTACCCATCGCCGCCCAAGTGTCGTAGTCCTCGGGCACACCGCGGAGGAACACCTGGCCGTTGATGGCGCTGGAGCCGCCGGTGACCTTGCCCCTGGGTACCATCATGGGAGGAGCCTCTTCGGTGCCCTTACCAACGAACTGCCAGTTGTGGTCGCTGGTCATCACGTCGGCTTCGGTCGCGTAGCCGAATTTCACCTCTTCCGGGAGATGGTCGAAGTTGGGGTAGTCCGAGCCTGCTTCCAACAACAGCACCGACCGGTTGGGGTCCTCGGACAGCCGCGTCGCGAGAATCGCCCCCGCCGATCCGGCTCCAATCACGATGTAGTCATATTTCATCTTGGCACCTCCAGGCCGGTTTGATAGTTGCTCTGGTGCTAGATTAGCGCCGTTGGCGTTGCGATGCCCTCCAAGTCGGCATCGGCCACCGGGTCTTGCAGGGTCAAGTGCAATTCCTGCTCCATGAAATAGTAGACCTGCTTCAGGTGGTGAGTGCTGTGGCTCAGGATGATGTTAAGCAACTCCAGCACCGTGACTTCACCGCCGTAGTGGGCCGGGACCACCCGGTCGAAGGCCTCGGTATTGTCACTGGCCAAGAACTCGGTGATGTTCTTGAGGACTCCCTGTCCGTACTCCGCGATGGCATCGCCGCTTACGATGTCCTTCAGCCGGACGTTAGACGCCGCCATATCCTCGGTGGACATGCTGCCGTGTTGGTGGCTGAGCCAAGCAAGCTCCGGGAAGGAGATGATGTGGACGATCAAGTCCCGGGCGCTCTGCGGCCGCCACGGAATCATTGCGGCGAGTTGGTCACCGGATAGCTGGCCGGTTGCTCTCATGGCCGCGTTGAGGACGGCGGTGTATTTTTCCGACAACCACCCGGTCTTTCCGGAGAGGTCCACGGTCACGCCCAAGTTCAATGCGGGCACCAGCTTCTTCGGGTAGTACCCGATGATGACCTCTTCATCATCTATGATAGTAACCGGAAGCGACTTTATTTCCCGGTTCTTGAGGTGCTCACGGGCCGCTTCGTCGGTCGCCACGTCGTGGTGCTCATACTGAACACCGTTGGACGAGAGGAATTCCTCTAACGTCCGGCAGCTAAATCAACCAGGGTGAGTAAAAACTTCGACCTTCATACGCTCCTCCGGCATTGGCTACTTTGGTGAAACGCCCCCTTCTTCCTTAAGAAGAATAGACGGCAGGGGTAGGGGGCAGCCTGCCTCCGGTTTATTAGGCTAATGGTGACGGAGGAAATAGTAACGGGAATGCGGAAGTTTTGTCCATAACCAAGGCGCCGCGCCACAGGGCAATCGCATTTTGACTTGGCACGACCCTTGGACGCCCACAAGGGGCGCCCCTACGGCGGTCACGATGACGAAATGTAGGGGCAACCCTTGTGGTTGCGTTGGGTGGTTGCCCTGGGGGGTCGTAGGCGCTGGACAGGGGCAGGCCACCCTCGCAATTGGGCGTTTGGACAGGGTCCCAGTGTTAAGAAGTCCCTAGTGCTAAAATGGGTCTGCAATATTCCTACCCTAGCTAATTGGTGCGGCGCCGGATGACTACTAAACAAAAGTTGATAACCGCCGACGAGCTGCTGCTAATGCCCCGCGATGGCAGGCGGTACGAACTCATCCGCGGAGTGTTGGTTGAAAAAATGGCTCCCGGAAAGAAACACGGTTTAGTGGTGAGTAGAATAGATACGACCTTATCCATCCACGCTGACGCCAACGACTATGGCGATGTCGCCTCCGGAGAGCCCGGTTTCCGTTTGGAACGCGACCCGGATACAGTGCGCGCGCCGGATGCGGCCTGGTTTGCTCCGGGACACAGCCCGGAGGATATGCTGGGCTACCCGGAGCTTGCGCCCGACCTAGCGGTAGAAGTCAAGTCGCCCGGCAACTCCAACCCCGAAATGGCGGCCAAGGCGGCAATGTGGCTCAGCTACGGCAGCCGAATGGTATGGGTTGCCAACCCGGAGAACACCACCCTTACCATACACCGCCCCAACACAACCCCCGTAACCCTGGGGGAGGACGACATTCTTGACGGCGGCGACGTTCTCCCCGGCTTCTCCACCCCCGTCTGGCGGTTGTTCCGGCGCCGGCGATGAAGACCGGTTAGAATGTTCCATCAAACAGGCGCCCGGACACCAGCGCGTACCCGGCCAATGCGATAATGCACGCGAGAGCAGTGGCTCAGTTTGAAAACGGAGTGTCTCCTTCAGCCGAAGAGTCTCTGAACGAAAAGCGCAATTGAAGATGCCACGGCGACAGACCCAACCATTAGCCCGACCATCCACTTGATTAGTTCAACCTTCAGTTCAGCAATGCTAGCCTTCAGTTCAGCAAGGTCAGCCTTGGTTGCCAGATGTTCATAGCCGCCTTCGAGCCGACTCACCCTCTCCTCTATTGTTGTGGTCATAATTTCCATGCCCCCTTGTGGTGAGTCCAAGAATTATTCTGGCAGTGGTGCGGTATATCGTCAATCATTTCAAACTGAGCCACTACCTTGCCAAGCCATAATTTGACAACTGGTGGCCGATGGATAAACTTGTTCCCAGCAATTCAAAGTGGGCGGCCAAGGCCGCCAACACCGCTATCGCTGGGAGGACCCACGTGAAGTACGACGTAATCATCATCGGCGCCGGTTCGGCCGGCTGTGTCTTGGCCACCCGTTTATCCGAAGACCCTAACCGGTCGGTGCTGTTGCTGGAGGCCGGCCCGGACTACCCGGAGTTCGAGCGTTATCCGGACGACTTGAAATTTGGCTATGACCAGACCGCCTCAGCCGTCGACGCGCCCCACAACTGGTCATTCACCGGCAAACCCACCGAAGAGCAAGGGGAGTCCATGCCGGTGCCGCGGGGCCGGGTGGTGGGCGGCTCTTCATCTATAAACGGCCAAGTCCTGCTCCGGGGTGTCCCGGAGGACTACGATTCTTGGGCCGAGATGGGCAACGATGAGTGGGGCTTTATCAACGTATTGCCCTACTTCAGGATGCTGGAGACCGATACCGACATCCGGGACGACTTTCACGGGTTTGACGGCCCCATTCCGGTCCGCCGCCATCAGCGGGAGACCTGGCTGCCGGTACAGCAAGCCTTTTACGCAGCCTGCACCAGCGTGGGGTACCCCCACGACCCGGACATGAACCACCCTGAGTCTTGGGGAGTTGGCCCTATTCCGATGAACAACCCGGAAGGGGTGCGCATGAGCACCTCCCTTACTTACCTCAACCCCAACCGGCACCGCCTGAACTTGACGGTCCGGGGTGACGTGCAGGTCCGCCGGGTGCTGTTTGAAGGCCAAAAGGCAGCAGGAGTTGAGGTTGAAAGCGGGGGAGAAATATTCCAACTGGAATCGGAGGAAGTAATCCTCAGCGCCGGGGCCATCGCTTCTCCCCAGATATTGATGCTGTCGGGCATCGGCCCGGCGGACCACCTACGGGAAATGGGTATCGGCCTAGTCCGCGATGTGCCCGGAGTCGGTCAGAACCTTAGAGACCACCCTAATGTCAGGATTCCGCTGGAGGTCCATGACGAGGTGGACCTAGACCCTCAAGCCCCCAGGTCCCAGTTGGGGCTGCGCTACACCGCCGAGGAGTCGGACACTAGGAACGATATGCAGATCATGGCGTCTTCCTTCTCGTCGCCCATTTCCGGGGACCCGTTGGAAGCGGAGGGTATCCGGTTTACTTGCATTCTGGAGTTGGCCAAAGGCCAAGGCGAGCTCAAGCTCAAGAGCACGGACCCCAGCGAGCAACCGTTCCTCGACTACCGCTACCTCCAAGACCCGTGGGACCGCCAACGGCTGCGGGAAGCGGTGCGGCTGTGCCTCAAGCTACTGGAGCACGACTCCTACAAGGCCCTGGTAAAGCGGATCATAACGCCGGAGCCGGAGGACCTAGCCAGCGATGAGGCTTTGGACTCTTGGCTAAGGCATAACGTATCCACAACGCAGCACATCTCGGGCACCTGCAAAATGGGCCCGGACTCTGACCCCCTGGCGGTGGTAGACCAGCAGTGCCGGTTATACGGGATTCAGGGCTTGAGGGTGGTAGACGCCTCGGTCATGCCCGACGTTATCCGGGCCAACACCAACGCTACTACTATTATGATTGCCGAAAAGATCGCGGAATCGATTCAAGCGGGATAAGGACGGGACTTTATGACGCAGCAAGTTGCTATCGACCGGGACAAAGCCGTAGTGCTGATTATGGACTTCCAGCAGCGCATTGTTAACAACGTTGCCAGCGACCCGGACGGGGTCATCCAACACGCATCGGAAGCCCTTGCCGGAGCGAGGGGTGCCGGAATTCCGGTTATCTACGTGGTGCACCGGGGCGGCCCCTTCCAAGAGTACGCTCCCGACGTGGAAATCCACCAAGGCGTCGCCCCCAACGCCGGGGAGTTAGTCGTCACCAAGACCAAGCCGGGGCCCTTCTCCACCACGGCTTTAGACGTAACCCTGCGGGAGATGGGAAAGGACACCTTGATCGTGATGGGCGTGGCCACCAGCGGTTGCGTGCTTTCCTCGGTGCGGTGGGCCGTCGATGTCAACTACAAATTCATCGTAGTCTCTGACGCTTGCTCCGACGCCGACCCGGAGGTACACCGGGTGCTTACCGAAAAAGTGTACCCCCGCCAAGGCACGGTTATGACCACCCAGGAGTTTTTGCAAGCAATCTGACCGTGAGATTTCCAAACCTTTAGTCCCCCAGCCCCTATAACATGGAGGACCATTATGAAGTACGACTTTATCGTAATCGGCGCCGGGTCGGCCGGCGGCACGGTGGCTACCAGGCTCTCGGAAAACCCGGAGCGCTCGGTGCTGCTGCTGGAGGCCGGACCCGACTACCCGGACCTGGAGCAGGTGCCGGACGACCTTAAGTACGGGTACATGCCCACCGCCTCGGAGATGGGGGCGCCCCATAACTGGTCCTTTGTCGGCCAAGGCTCCTCGGTCCAGACCGAGCCGGTAAACGTGCCGAGAGGCAAGGTGGTGGGCGGCACCAGCGCCATCAACGGGCAGGTATTCCTCCGGGGTGTGCCCGAGGACTATGACCGTTGGGCCTCTTGGGGCAACGACGAGTGGGGTTTCATTAATGTGCTGCCCTATTTCAGGAAGCTGGAGACCGACACCGACATCCGGGACGACTTTCACGGCTTCGACGGGCCGGTGCCGGTGCGGCGGCACAAACGGGAGGCTTGGCTGCCGTTGCAGGAAGCCTTCTACGGCGCTTGCCTCAACGCCGGGTACGCCGAGACCTACGATCATAACCATCCGGACTCCACCGGTGTGGGCCCGTTGCCGATGAACAACCCCAACGGGGTGCGGATGAGCACCGCTTTAACCTACATCAATCCCAATCGCCACCGGATGAACCTGACCATCCGGGCCAACGTTCAGGTCCGGCGCATCCTCTTCCAAGGCAAGCGGGCCACCGGGGTTGAGGTTGAAAGCGGCGGCGAAAGATTCGTGGTCGAGGGCGAGCAAATTATCCTCAGCGCCGGGGCCATCGCCTCGCCCCAATTGCTAATGCTCTCCGGCGTTGGCCCGGCGGCCCATTTGCAGGAAATTGGGATACCGGTGGTGCACGACCTCCCCGGAGTAGGCCAGAACCTGCGGGACCATCCGCTGGTTGCGGTACGGGTCAAGGTGAAGGACGACTTCCCCTTGGACGCCGCCGCCCCTCGAATTCAGACGGTCCTCCGGTACACCGCGAGTGGGTCCGACCTGCGAAACGACATGCAAATCCTGCCGTCATCCTTCTCCACTCCCTTGGGCGGCGATCCTCTGGCCGAGGAGGGCATCCGTTTCACTTGCATCATGGAGTTGGCGGTCAGCTCCGGCCAAGTGCGGTTGACCTCCACCGACCCCGGCATTCAGCCCTTCATCAACTGCCGCTATCTGGAAGAAGCTTGGGACCGGGAACGAATGCGGGAGGCGGTCCGCTTGAGCGTTGGCTTCATGGAGCACGAGTCCTTCAGCAACATTGTCGACAGCCTGATTTCGCCCACCGAGGAAGACTTGCAGTCCGACGAGAACTTGGACGCTTGGCTGCTGGAAAACGTCTCTATAGGCCAACACCTTTCCGGGACCTGTAAGATGGGGCCGGACAGCGACCCGATGGCAGTGCTCGACCAGTATTGCCGGGTCCGCGGCGTGGAAGGTCTCCGGGTAGCCGACGCCTCCGTAATGCCCGACGTAATCCGGGCCAACACCAACCTTACGACCATCATGATCGGCGAGCGGGTGGCCGATTGGAGCGCAGCGGAGCTTAGCCGGGCCGGTAACAGGCAGGCTAAGCCGCAATAGTTGGCGGCGTCCGATTTACCCCTGCAGTTCTTATGGAGACTTGATGGACAGCAAAGAAGTAGCAGAGGTCCTGTTTGCCGAATTCGGATTTAAAGAGTTTTTGACCCGTGATATTCGACCGGATGTGCTGGACCGGTTGACCAAGTTGATGGAAATCACCGAGATTGACCGCCATGCCCGCAATACCAAGGTGGGACTAGGCATTGGTTCTCTTGATGGCATGGACTACACTCTTGGCTCGGGCCAAAAGGTGAAACTGGTTATAACGCGGCCTGAAAACAAACATATCCCACGCCGTTTCCAGTTCACAGCCTCCACTTTGGCAGCTTACAAGCCGGTGGACAGGGCGGCGGCAACTGAGTTCTCGGTCTTCGAGACCACCTATGACGTGGCGCTAATCGAGTCCGAATACGGTTACTCGGTGAGTTGCCCTGCTCTACCCGGTTGTCATTCACAAGGGGAGGACGAGGAGGAGGCTCTTGTAAACATTAGGGAAGCCATTACCGGATGGCTGATGGCTGAATCCCGTGAGGTAGAGCGTCGTATGCTGGAGATGCTAGACGATTACCGTAAAGCTGGCTATGCGGTCAAATCGGCTACTGTTAGCGTAACCCAGATAAAAGGTTGATGCCCCCATTCATTAGGAGCGTTGCTTTTGCCGATGCAATGACCAGGCTCAAGATGGTGGGTTGGCGAGATGACGGACAGGAAGGTTCACATCATTACTTGGTGCATCCGAAAATGCCCGGTGTCCGTCTCAGTTTGCCCGACCACAGGCGACATGATATGGACCCGCTAACTTTGGGGAGAACCATTGAATCCGCTGGTCTGACCAGAGAGCAATTCCTACGGTTGACCGGCAGCGGGTATCGCCGGTATGCCCGGGAGATACGCCGGGAAGTGTACGGGATGGAGGACTAATGGGATTGGGGGCGGCGCTTGATCTAACACCAACACACGTTGAGAATATCAAGCTGCCAGTAAAACAGACAAGTGACAACGTCGGCACGGCCCGCCACGTTTCGGGGACTTGCAAGATGGGCCCGGAAACCGACCCTATGGCGGTGGTGGGCCAGCACTGCCGCGTCAGGGGAGTGCTGGGAGTATGGGTGGCCGATTCCTCCGTGATGCCCCAGGTCCCCAGGGCCAACACCAACGCCACAGCCATTATGATCGGTGAAAGAGTGGCCGAATGGGTCGCCGGCGGAGCTTAGAGGTATCTCCAAAGTTCCCTCTCCCTCTGTGAGAGGGTTAGGGTGAGGGCCATTCTCGCTGTGGACTCCCCTGGCGACCGCCAGGCACTTCCCCTCATCCCTTCGGCAGGCTCAGGACAAGCCTAAACCTTCTCCCCAAGGAGAAGGGAATTTTGAAACACTCTCTTAGCCGGGCTGGCAACTTTCAAAGGAGGTGGAGCGATGCCCGCCAGGACCGGAGACCAATACATCGACGGACTCAAGGACCGGGCCGCCGAGATTTACATTAACGGGGAGCGGGTCAAGGACGTCACCTCCCATCCGGGGCTTCGCAACGGGGTACGCACCGTAGCGAAACTGTACGACCTCCAGCACGATCCGGCCCACAAAGAGGAGTTGACCTACACCTCGCCCAGCAGCGGCGACCCGGTGGGACTGTCCTTTATCACCCCCAAGACCAAGGACGACTTGGAACGGCGGCACACCATGATGACCCGCTGGGCTCAAGCCAGTTGCGGCATGATGGGCCGGAGCCCGGACTTTATGAACGTCACCATGATGGCGATGGCCGCCGCCGGGGACTTCTTCGCCCAGAACCGCCCCGAGTTTAAGGACAACATCCAGAACTACTTCGAGTTCATACGGGAAAACGACTTGGTACTCACTCACACCCTGGTCAACTTGCAACGCAATCGGTCCCCCATGTCCATGCCCTTGGAGGACCGCACCGACGTAGCCCTGTCAGTGGTGAAAGAGACCGACGCCGGGATAGTGGTCCGCGGTCCCCGGGTTTTGGCGACGCTGGGGCCCTTGGCCGACGAGATTGCCGTCTACCCGGCCCGGAACCACCAACTTCCTCCCGACGCTTAGGAGTTGTATTCCTTCGCTTTCGCCATCCCCTGCAACACTCCGGGACTCAAGTTTCTCTGCCGGGAAAGCTTTGATTTGGGCCGTTCCCATTTCGACCATCCCTTGGGGTCCCGCTTCGAGGAGATGGACGCTATCGTCTTTTTCGACGACGTGCTGGTGCCTTGGGAGCGGGTCTTTCTGCTGGGCGACGTAGACCTCTGCAACAGTATGCCCACCGCAACCAACCGGATTCTTCACTCCGGGCACCAAGTGGTAACCAAGCAAGTGGTCAAAGGCGAGTTCATCCTGGGCTTGGCCAACCTGATAGTGCAGACCTTGGGCTCCGCCCAACTCCCCCAGGTACAGCAGATGATCGCCGAGGTCATCGAAAACCTGGAAGTGACCAAGGCGTGTTTGCGGGCCGCGGAAGCCGACGCGGCGATGGACCAGTGGGGCGTGCTTTGCCCGGCCCGGTTCCCTCTGCTGGTGGCGCGCAATATGTTCATCCGCACCTACCCCCGCATGGGGGAAATACTGCAACTGCTGGGCTCCAGCAGCCTGATGGCCTTACCCACCGAGGCCGACCTTAACGGGCCCTTGGCCCCCGAAATAGCCATGTACCTGGATACCGAGACGGCGACCGCCGAGGAGCGGGTCCGCTTGTTCCGTTTAGCTTGGGATGCCTCATGCAGCGCCTTCGGCTCGCGGCAGATTCTGTACGAGCGCTACTTTGGTGGCAACACCCTGCAAAACTCCGTGGTGCTAAACACTCTCTACGATAAGGGACCGATGACCCGGTGGGTCAACGAGTTTCTCCAAGACGAATAGATTTAGTCCGCAGCTACCCGGACTCGCCTAAAGAGACCCAGCAGGGACCCAATTACTGATGCGTGAACAATTACCTAAACCAACCCTCGTCTTTCCGGCCTTCGCCGGAATTGCGGATGGCTTTGTGAAAGCCACGTATGCGGGTGAAAATGGCGGCCAGTCCCCAACCGTCACTCCCGCTTTCGCGGGAGTCCAGGACCTTACTAACCAGTGGCGGTCCTTGTGCCTGGAATTTCTGGATTCCCGCCTGCGCGGGAATGACGAGTTGGATATTTTCATGGTAATGACGGGGGAGGGGACAGTTTAGAAACTTATCCACGTATCAATAATAAGGAACAAGGAGGAGCAATGACTACCCAAGTGCCCTTGTTGACTATTCCCGACTATGAGGCCCGGGCCCGGCAGACCATGCCCACGGTACTTTTCGAGCGGCTGTTTGGCCACTATGGCGGCCCGACTATGTTTTCCAACACCAACAACTTGGCCGCCATGGAAGCAATTAGGCTACGGCCCAGGGTGCTGGCCGACGTTAGCCATCGTAGCTTGGAGACCGAGGTCTTGGGGCAGAAGATCGACTTCCCGATTATGCTGGCCCCCACCGGCACCCACCAGCGGGCGCATCCCCAGGGCGAGTTGGCTTCGGCCAGAGCGGCCGGGGCCTCGGGGACCATCATGAGTCTGAGCACCGCTTCCAGCTACAGCATCGAAGAGGTGGCGGAAGCCGCCAGCGGGCCCCTGTGGTTCCAACTCTACTTCTTCAAGGACCGGGAGTTGACCGAGATTCTGGTGCGCCGGGCCCAGCAAGCCGGCTACCGCGCCTTGGTGCTGACGGTGGACAACCTCGGCGCCCGCTCGACCGAACGGGAAGACCGCTTCGCCTACATTCTGGACGCGGAGCGGATTCTAAAGAATTTCGTGGGCATCGAGTTGCCCGACCTGCCCAACCGGGACAACTTTGGGGACATGTTCGAGTCGGCCTTGAACTGGTCCGATTTGGAATGGCTGCGTTCTTTGACCTCCATGCCCATCGTCGTCAAGGGCATCCAGACGGCCGAAGACGCCAGGCTGTGCACCGAGTACGGCGTCGAAGGCTTGGTGGTGTCAAACCACGGCGGGCACGCCTTGGAAGGGGCTTCGGGGACCATCCAGATGCTCCCCGAGGTGGTTGACGCGGTCGGTGACCGGGCCGAGGTATACATGGACGGCGGCGTGCGCCGGGGCACCGACGTGTTGAAATGCCTGGCCTTGGGAGCCAAAGCAGTTTTCATTGGCCGGCCTATCTTTTGGGGCCTCTCCGTTGGCGGCGAGGACGGTATGCGCCACGTTCTGCAAATTCTGCGGAACGAGCTTGACGTTGCTATGGGACTGTGCGGGTTGACCGACGTCAAGAACGCCAGCCCCAGCTTGGTGTCTCTCCCCCAGTCCTTATACAGACCGGGCAACAAAGGGAACGGGACCATCGACGCTCTGGAGCGGCTGGCAGCGCTAGTGGAACAGGGCTACTTGACTCGGGACGAGTTTGAATCCCAGAAGGCAAAACTATTGGGGTAGCCTGTGGCTACCCCAACCGGACACAATTTGCGCTCATCCTGAGCGCAGCGACCACAGGGAGCGGAGTCGAAGGACCTGTTCCAGGTTGCCAGCACCCTGCTCGCCAGGCCGGTTGCTCCGCACCGCCAACCCCTTCGACAGGCTCAGGCCAGGCCCTTCGACTCCGCTGCGCTCCGCTCAGGGTGAGCGGGCTGACAAGGGTAGGCAAAGTATGAAATAGGCATAAGAACTTGGAAAGCGCACAGCTTTCTGGCATCTTTTTGGTGAGAATCAGAAAGGCTGCCAGAGGTTCGCCATGCGCTTCCCAACCGAATACTACCAGATGAAGCAGACCATACAATACTACATGCCGCATCTCAGAGGGTCTCAGTTGAAGGGACTGGTCCTGTGGGTGTACGGCATCATAATGGCCCAGAGCGGCTGCCAGAACGCGGTCGCCGCTGAGCTTTCGTTCATAGGCAACTTCAACAGCATACGGCAGTATCTCCGGGAGTGGCTGTACAATGGGCAGGACCGCGCCAACCCGTGCGGAGTGCAGTTGGATGTCAGACTGTGCTTCGTTCCACTGCTGCGATGGATTCTCAATTGGTGGAAGTCTGACAGATTGGTGCTTGCCATAGACCCGACGATGAAGGGCGACCGGATAAACGCCATTGCGATAAGCGTGGTCTATCGCAGTTGCGCTATTCCGGTGGCCTGGCACATCCTGCCCGCCAACAAACCCGGGCAGTGGATAGCGCCGGCGGTGAGTCTGCTGAAGTTGCTGTCCGAAGCGGTGCCGCCGGACATGAGCGTGCTGGTGATGACTGACCGCGGTTTGAGGAGTCCGCGGCTGTGGGAGCAGATACGCTCTGTGGGGTGGCATCCTTACATGCGGCAATCGGTCAACACCGTGTTCTGCCCTGACGGAGGAACCCGCCTGCCGGCGCGAGCGTTGGTGCCGGGGCCGGGGCACGCATATGTTGGGTCCGGGACGGCTTTCAGGGACAGCAGCAAGCGCCGCCGCGGGACGGTGATTGTGGTCTGGGACCAGGGCCAAGACGAGCCGTGGGTGGTGATGACCGACCTGCCGCCCGGCGAAGCAGGGGTGTGCTGGTACATGCTCCGGTTCTGGATAGAACTGGGCTTCAGAGCACTCAAGAGCTTGGGGTGGCAGTGGCAGAACACTCGCAGGACCGATCCCGAACGGGTGGCGAGGCACTGGCTTGCGTTGTCGGTGGCGACGTTCTGGACGCTGGCGTATGGGACCAGGGTAGAAGACGCCAATGAGCTTGGCATAGCGCCCGGCCATCTCAGAGCACCGCCGAAGGCTCTGGCGTCCACTCACCGCAGCGCTTGGAGCGCTCCCAAACGGACTATCAGTGTACTGCGGCAGGGCATCATCTGGCTGAGACGGCTGCTGCCCAAGGGCAGACTTTGGCGCAGGGTCTGGCTGCTTCCTGAACCGTGGCCGGAACCGTCGCCCGATATGAAGCTCATCTACCATGCAGAAACCTGAAACAATCAAATGCCTACCCTTGTCAGGGGTGAGCGGGTGGGTGCTAGGGTATCGATAATTGAAAGACCCTGCCGGGACCATTAGCGGCGGTATTCGTCGCCGCAGTCTCCGATTAAGCTAAAGAGATCACGCGACTTACTCAAGACTTCCTCTATCTGGCTGAGGTCGTCCGTGTCCAGACCGAAGTCGAAGGTGCGCGTGGTCTCTTCCCGGTTATCGGACAGCCCCAACCGGACGCCAATGATGACGCCGGCCACCGCCGGGCGGTCCAAGATATATCTTACCGCCACGTTGCTGATGCTAACTCCGTGCTTACCGGCGATGGGCCGGAGGGTTGCCAACAACTCCTGAAACAACCCCCAACCGCCCCAAGCATCGATCATTTGCTTGTATTTTCTGAGACTGACGGTATTCAACTCCCGGGAGGAGGGCTCGGGCCGTCCCAGGTACCGATCGGACAGCAGGCCCCCGCACAGCGTCCCGTAGGCCAAGAGTTGGACGTTATGCTCCTGACAGACCTGGGTCATCCGCAGTTCGGGGCGGCGGTCGATTAACGAGTACTGCACCTGGTTGGACACCACTCGGAAGCCTTGGCCGGAGATTTGGGCTACCCGTTCACTATCGAAGTTGGTTAGCGCCAAGTGCTTTATTTTGCCTTCTTCACTAAGTTCCGAAAGGTGGGCCAAGGCTTCCAGGTACCGCTCATCCCGGTACTCCCACCAGTGAAACTGCAAGAGGTCGAGGGCGTCCAAGTCCATCCGGCGCAGCGACAAGTCCACGTTGCCTTCCACCACCTCCCGGGGCATGGGACCGGGCCGCGGCACCCACTTGGTAAAGGCTTGTAACCCAGCCAAGGCTTCTTCGCCCCGAGAATTCCCCAGCCTACGTCTAAACTCGCCGATAAAGTCCTCGGCCGGGCCGTAGTGGTCGGCCAAGTCCCAGGTTATGAAGCCCGAGTCCAAATAGTCGAACATGCTCTGAAGGGCCGGCTCCGGCTCAATATTGCCGTGGCCTCCCGACACCTGCCACATCCCGTTCAAGATGCGGCAGATGGTCAGGTCCCCGGTGAATTGGAGGTATGCCGTTTCCGGAAGGGTCATCAGTAGCTCCTTAGAAGAAGGTTTAGCGGTCGGCAGAATTCGTAACCATCATTCCGATATTAACGTTAAGCACTAATTTGGCTGTCGGCTTTCAATCGTTCAGAAAATCTTTATTGACGTAGGCTCGCCAATACCGTAGAGTAAGCCCCGTTGCACCAAGTCTGTGTGCCCCATCCCCTGTACCAAAAGGTTGCGGCGACATTGGCGTCCTTATTCGAAACTAGCTCCGCATTAGCGGGGCCCACGGGAGGAAGCGTAATGGCCTACGATCTCTTAATCAAGAACGGCCTTGTCGTTGACGGTTCGGGAGCGCCGGGATTTTACGGCGACGTGGCAGTCACCAACGGAAAAATCGTCGGCGTCGGCAAATTCAACGAGTCCGCTACCCGCACCATCAACGCCGAAGGCCGGGTAGTGGCTCCCGGCTTCATTGACCACCACACCCACTTCGACTCGCAGTGCATGTGGGACCCAATCGTCAACTCCACCTCTCTCAACGGCAACACCTCGATCATAGTCGGACAGTGCGGGGCAGTGCTAGCCCCGACCAGGCCCGGAGACGGCGACTGGTACCTGCAAATGTTCAACTACATGGAGGGCGTACCTCTGGAAGTGCAGCGTGCCGGGGTAGATTTCGCTTGGGAGTCCATTCCCGAGTACCTCAACGCCATCGGCCGCAACCGCGGCATCAACGTGGGCGCTTTGATCGGCCACTCCGGGGTAAGGCGCTATGCGATGGGCGCTGCGGCCCAAGAGCGCACGGCGACTCCTGAAGAGATCGAGGCCATGAAGGCCGAGATACGCAAGGGAATGCTGGCCGGGGCCCTAGGCTTCAGCGTCGGCAACTTTGTCGACGAAGGAGAGGGAATCTTCGGGGTCAAGGTCCCATCCTCGGTCGCCACCGACGAGGAGCGGTATGCTCTGGGCAGCGTCTTGGGTGAAGTGGGCACCGGTGTCTTCCAGGTAAGCGGCGGCTCCCCCGGCGGTTTCCGCGGACCGGCGCGCCTCGCCCAAGAGTTGGCGCGAATTACCGGCCGCCCCGCCATGTACAACCTGCTTACCCAAGAGATAAACAAGCCCGACGAGTGGAAAGAGCACCTCCAGATGTTGGAGGAGTCCTTCCGCGCGGGCATCCGGGCCTACGGATCGTGCCTCTCCGCCACCGCCGGACCCATCTTCGACCTGCGGGCCGGGTTGGAAGGCTTGGAAGACGAGGACACGATCAGCCCCACCACCGTATTCCAAGGAATGCAGACGTGGGACTCGGTCATGGCCCAGCCGGTACAGCAGCGGATGCAGTCCTTCCGGGACCCCGAAATTCGCCGGGCGCTGAGCCTAGAGGCGGTGGAGACCGAAGGCGAGCACGGCTATCGCATGGGCCGAGCCCAGCGGCAGATGAGCTTCACCCGCCGCTGGGACCTGGTCGAAGTCTACATGGCCCACGAGGATAGGAACAAGCAGTTCAGTGGCAAGAACGTCGAGCAGATTGCCCAAGAACAAGGAAAGGGAATCATGGACGCGTTCTTGGACTTGGTCCTGGACGACGATCTTCGCACCGCATTCCAGGTAATCGATAGGAACAATGACGTCGACGCCCAGCGGGCGATATTGGGTTCGCCTTACTCCGTCATCGGCACCACCGACGGCGGCGCCCGCCCGGACAAGGGGGACCGCACCGATTACAGCACCAGGCTGCTGAGCTACTGGGTGCGGGAAAAAGGCGTCATGTCGGTAGAAGACGCCGTTTACCGGATGACCGGAAAGACGGCTATCATGCACGACCTTCACGATCGTGGCTTCATCGCTGCGGGTAAGGCCGCCGACATCACCATCTTCGACCCCGACACCATTGCTTCCGCCCCTCGTGAGCCGGCTTACGACTTCCCCGGCGGCGAGATGCACGTGAAACAGGGCGCCATTGGCATAGACTATGTCATCGTAAATGGCGAGGTCCTGCTGGAAGGCGGCGAGCACACCGGCGCGCTGCCCGGGCAGGTACTCCGCGGCCCGCTGTACCAGGGAAGCAGATAATCCGAGTAGCTCTTTTAGGACCAGCGCCGGGCTGCCAATGCAGCGAGCAGTGGGACCCGGCGCTTTCCAACCTTAGAGGGTGTCTTCAAAGTTCCCTTCCCCTCATCCCAACCTTCTCCCCAAGGAGAAGGAGCTTTTGAAACAACATCTTAGATGGAAGCTGACGCGAATCGCTTAAGATTCCGGCTAGGGCGACAGTCAGAATCGCCGGTATAGCGGTGTCTAGTTACGAAAGGCCGAGGCATTAGTGACGACTTCCGGCTAAATGTTGACAACAGGAACAGGAGACACTAGACTTACAGAATTATCTTGGACTGGCAGCCTATACTAATTGCAAGGAGATGTAGGATGGCAAACTATGACATCATTATCAAGGGAGGAACGGTCGTAGACGGCACACGTACGCCCCGCTACGTAAGCGACGTCGCGATCAAAGACGGGAGAGTCGCGAAGATCGGCGGGTTGAGAAATGACACCGCGGACAAGGTCTTGGATGCTGAAGGCTTGATCGTGGCGCCGGGCTTCGTCGACCTGCACACCCACTACGACGCCCAGATTCAATGGGACCCCTATTGCACGCTGTCGGGCTGGCACGGTGTAACCTCGGTGGCCATGGGCAACTGTGGCTTCGGCTTCGCCCCGTCGCGGGTGGAAGACCGGGACCGGTCCATGCTCAGCATGACCCGGAACGAGGCCATTCCCTACGATGCGATGAAAGAGGGTATGCTCTGGGACTGGATAACCTTCCCCGAGTTCATGGAGACCCTGGCCCGCATTCCCAAGGGAGTCAACTGCCTGACCTACGTGCCTCTTACTCCTCTATATGCTTGGGTAATGGGCTGGGACGAGGCCAAGAAGCGGCGGCCCACCGAGGCCGAGCTGCAAGAGATGGTCCGGCTAATCCACGAAGCGATGGATGCCGGCGCCTGTGGCTGGTCCGCTCAGGTTCTAGGCCAGACCTCGGTGCAGCGGGACTACGACGGCACCCCCATGATCACCGACCTGCTATCTGAGCATGAACTGCTGACCTTTGCCAAGATTTTGGCCGATCGCGACGAGGGATTCATTGAGCTAGCTTACGAAGAGACTGGAGAAGAAGGCCGCCCGCTGGGTGAAGACACGCAGAACTTCTTCGAGCAAGTCGCGAAGACCGCTCGTCGGCCCGTACTCTACCAGGCGGTGGCTCCCAACGCGGTCCACCCCGAGCAGCACCGGGCGCGCATCCGCTGGCTAGAGCAGTGTGCCGAGCGCGGAATCTGGATCTACGGTCAAGGGGCTACCCGCCGCGGCGGCTTCGAGCTCACCTTCGAGGACTGGAACCTCTTCGACGAGACTCCCGCTTGGCGCGAGGTGACTTTGGGTACCCGCGAAGAGCGGAAGCAGAAGATGGAAAGCGCCGAAATGCGGCGCCAGTTGAAGGAAGAGTGGGACTCCGGAACCCGGCCTACCAGGGTTGTTCAAGGGTCCGTAGGCAGCTTGCTCGTTGAAGAGACGGCCAAGCCGGAATACGAACACTATGCCGGGCAAACGGTCCAGGAGATCGCTGACAAAGAAGGTAAGCACGTCATCGATGCTCTGCTCGACTTGGTCGTAGCCGACGACATGGGGACCGAATTCATCGCTGAGACCCAGGGCCGTGACGTCGCTCAGTACACCGCCGAGGTGCTGGACTCCCCGCACATTATCGCTGGTGTGTCTGACGGCGGCGCCCACGTCAAGTTCTTGACCGCTGGCATCTACCCGACTGATATGCTGATCTGGCTGGTGCGGGACGAGAAGATAGTGACCCTGGAGGATGCCCACTACAAGCTGAGCTACCTCCCTGCTCACTTCGGCGGCTTCAAGGACCGCGGCTTCATCCGAGAGGGCGCGCCCGCGGACATTGTGGTGTACGACTTGGATAAGCTGGAAATCCTTCCTTCCGAGGTCGCTGAGGACCTGCCTGGTGGTGAGTGGCGCCGGATCCAGAAGGCGAAGGGCTACAACTACATCATGGTCAACGGCGAAGTGACCTTCGAGGACGGAGAGGCGACCGGAGCTCTGCCCGGCAAGCTGTTGCGAAACGGCAGGGGTTAAATCCGCCGCTATCCCCGCTTAGTCCTACCCGAGTAGGTTAATAAGGAGCCCCAGGTGTATCTGGGGCTCCTTATTCTTGAAGCCAATTCCCTGCCAGGGTCTTTTCATTGTCTCGACCATAGCGCAGCGGCGTTACCAATTCCGCTCATCCCTTCGACAAGCTCAGGACAGGCCCTTCGACTCCGCTGCGCTCCGCCTGCGGCTTCGCTCAGGGTGAGCGGGGAGATGGTGCCATCGACAATGAAAAGACCCTGAATTCCCCGCCTTGGCTGTAGGCAACCCAACGATATAGCCGTAGAATGGAAAACTGTTTACTAAGCCCACTGCCTAAAAGAGTCGGAGGGAGATATTTTATGCCGGACCCAATACGCCTGGGAATCATCGGAGCCAGTCCAACGGTGGGTTGGGCCCACCGCTCCCATCTACCGGCCATCGTGGCCAGCCCGGAGTTTGAGCTGACGGGGGTCTGCACTACGCGCACCGAGACCGCCGAAGAATCGGCCCGGCAGTACGGCGCCCGCATGGCCTTCAACGACTACCGGGAAATGTTGGCCCATCCCGAAATCGACGCCGTCGCCGTGGTGCTGCGGGTGCCCTCCCATTATCAAATCACCAAGGACGCTCTCCTAGCCGGCAAGCACGTATTCACCGAGTGGCCCCTAGGGAAGGACCTCAACGAGGCTGAAGAGTTGGCCGACTTGGCCCGGGCCCAAGGTGTCAAAGCAGTGGTGGGTCTTCAAGCCCGGGCGGCGCCAGCCATTTTGTACCTAAAGGAGTTGGTAGAAGACGGTTACGTGGGTGACGTCATGTCGTGCTCCATGCAGCTAATCCGGGGCGGCGTGTTGGAACGGCCCTCCGGCCGTACCTGGCAGCGGGATGACACCCTCGGCGCCACTACTCTTACCATCGCCACCGGGCACTCCATCGACGCTCTGCGTTTTGTAGTTGGCGACTTCAGTCATGTCTCTTCCGTCGTTTCAACCCAGGCTGCCCAGTGGTACGAGACCGACACCCAGCAGATGGTGGACGTAACCGCTCCGGACAACATCCTGATCAGCGGCCGCTTGGCCAATGGGGCGGTGGTGTCGGCCCATGTCGCCAGTATTCCGTGGGCCGGCAGCGGCTACCGCATGGAAATTTATGGCCGGGAGGGAACACTGACCGCCACTTCGGAGGACTCTCCTCAGTTGGGGCCGGTAAGGGTCCAAGGAGCCAAAAACGGGGACGTCCTGGAGGACTTGGAGATCCCCGGCCGCCACACCTTCGTCTTGGAGGGTATGCCCCAGGGCGCCCCCCACAACGTTGGACAGCTCTATTACATGTTCGGCGAAGCGATTAACAACGGCGAGCAAGGCCAACCCGACTTCGATACCGCGGTCGGCTTGCACCGTTTGGTGGACGCCATCCGCCAAGCCTCGGATGAAGGCAGAGAGGTGGTTGTCCCGGCCTGATTGGTCCGGGTTGGCCAGCTTTATCTCTACTGGCGAATTACTACTGATGCGTGAACAATTACACCAGCCCTCGTCATTCCGGCCTTGAGCCGGAATGACGAGGAGGGGGACAGTTTAGAAACTTATTCACGTATCAATAATAGGAGCGGGACGATATGGCAGGACCCGACAACCGGATATTGCTGGATTGGGACGAACTAGAGGTCGGAGAGACCTTCGAAAAGTACGATTACGTGTTGACCCAAGAGATGGTCGACACCTACCGGAAAGGGGTGATGGACCCGGAAGCCAGCTATCCAACTATCTCCCACAAGGTGGACGTCAAACAATACAACGCCAAGTACCGTGACAACGGGTCGGTGAACGCCCGGTGCGCCTTCTACTGCTACAATCCGCCGGTGCCCGGAAAGAAGCTGACCATCACCGCGTGGATTGCGGACAAGTACCTGAGAAGGGGCAAGAACTACATTGTGACGGAAGCGGTATCCGTGGATGAAGACGGGCGCCTGATAGACCGGGTCATTACTCACGAATTGAAGCAACCCTCAGAGGTGGGAAAGAAGTGGGGAGGATAACGCGAAACTACCAGTCACCCAGGTACGAAGTAGGCGATGACATCCCGCCCTTGGTTAAAGAGGTGACTCAAGAGGCCATCGACCTCTTTGAAGGAAGCGCCGGGCAGACCGGGCCATCCCAGTTTACCGATGAGGCAACGGCGCGGGAAACTTTGGGGACCTCGGGCACAGTGGCTTCAGGCAGAATGTCGCTGGCCTTTGCCATCGAAATGCTCCGAAGGCACTTTGGCAGCCAAGTCTTCAATCACACCGGGGTGGTGGACCTTAGATTCCTGAGGCCGGTGCGGCCCGGAGACACCGTGACCTTCTCCGCCAAGATTACCGGTATCACCCGGGTTGCCAACGGCAACCAAGTGTCAGTCGAGATTACCGCCGAGAATCAAGATGGGAACACTACCGGCGCCGGCGCCGGTAGCGCCGTGGTGCCCAACGCATTCCTGCCCCCGGAAGAGTAAACTCGTATAACCCCTGAAAAACAAATGGCCCCGCTTGGGATACTCCTCAAGCGGGGCCATTTGTTGTGCCTGTGTCTATTGCAGGGCGCTACCCGCCACCGCCTCGTTCGCCCTTGATCGCATCCGGTAGCCATAGAGCAATGTCAGGAAACGCGATGATCAATGCTATCGCTACCGCCATACAGGCCATGAAGGGCAGCACACCGATCCAAACGTCGGCAATGGTGCCCTGCTGGACTTGTACTCCCTCCGCTTCGGCCATTTCCCGGCTCACGTCTTGGCGCACACCGTGCAGCACGTAGAGGTTGATGCCCTCCGGCGGGCTGATCAGCGCGGCCTCGACCAAAATCACCATGATGATGCCGAACCAGATAAGGTCCACACCCACTTGCTCCAATGTAGGCACCAAGATGGGTATGGTGGTTACCAGCATGGAGAAGCTTTCCATGAAGGTGCCCAAAACGATGTAGAAGAAGACCAGTACGATCACCAAGGTGATCGCGTTGAGGTCCAGGCCGGTGATCGCGTTGGCGATGTCCTGGGATATTCCCAACCGGGCAAAGGCAAAGCTCAAGGTGAACGCCGCCAGAACAATCAGGAAGATCATTCCGGTGGTGCGCACCGTCGACATAAAGGCCTCTCGAATAATCTGCAAGTTCCGCTGGATGGCGGCGTTAAACTCTTCCTTGCTGGGTTCCGGTTGGGACCGCGCCCACGCCGCCGCGCCTCCGGACAACATGCCCACCATTCCGGTCCGTCTCAAGAACGCAGCCAACGCCGGTTGCCAGGCCCGCTCGGAGTTGAGGCTGACCCCGATAACCAAGGCGCCCGACACTCCAAAGGCGGCAGCCTCGCTGGGGGTCGCTATACCCATGTAGATAGTGCCCAAGACGATGAATATCAGACCTATGACCGGGAGCAAGGATATAAGCCCGATAATTCGGGCCCGCCAAGCTTCCAAGTCAAAGATGCTGGCTTCCTCTTCAGCAACGCGAGGGGAGATGCGCGGCCAGATTATGGCGATGATAACGATCATCACCATGAAAATCCCGGCCAGCATGAATCCGGGGAGGAAGCCCGCCAAGTACAACCGCCCAATCGACTCTTCCACCAGCACGCCATAAATGATCAAACTGATGCTGGGGGGAATCAGGATGCCCAAGGTTCCTCCCGCTGCCAGGGAGCCGATGACCAACCGCTCGTTGTAGCCTCGTGCGCGGAAGGAGGGGAGAGATACCCGGCTGATGGTGGCCGAGGTGGCCACGCTGGAGCCGGAGCAAGCGGCGAAGATGGCGCAGGAGACGATGTTGGTGTGAATTAGCCCGCCCGGGAGGAACCACAGCCAGCGGGATACCGCGCCGTACATGCGCTCGCCCATCCCGCTGCGGTTCATCAACTCACCCATCAGAATGAAGAGAGGAACCGCCACCAAGATGAAGCTGGTATTCCCTTCCCACGCTTTGTTGGCCATGATATTCCAAAGGGGAGCGTCGGAAAAGAACCACATTATGATGAGGGACAAGCACCCCAATGCGGCGGACACGTAGAGCCCGGCCATGAAGAATGCGCCCATCAGTCCGAATGCTACGCCTATTGCCATAGCCCGTTGGGCCTCCTAAGGTTTGGCGCTGCCACAGCCGCCAAAGCGGCTTCCGGTGCAGGCCGATTCACCGCCTACCGCGGTTGGAGCCAGAAGTGGATTTCCTGCACGAGACTGCGTTTCTAGGCAACCTCCGCAGCCTCACCGGTCACTATGTTCTGCCGCTCAATTTCGCCGCCACCCAGTTTGCGGTGCCACCAGGGAAGGACTACCTCCGCGACCATGGCTGCCATCATTTGAAACGCGGTGAACGTTAGAAAGCTAAAGCCGAGCCCAACCACGATTTTTGGGATCCACAGGGGGGTCAGGGGATAGTCGTTGGTCACAACTCCGCGGTCATAATTGTTAACTATGGTCCCCCACATTTTCCAAGCGGTGACTATCGCCAGGAACGCTACTGCCGCCAAGGCTACAAAGTCTGCCGACCATCGGGTCCTGGCGCCCATAAATGGCAACAGTGCATCGATTCGCACGTGGGACCCGGTCCGCAGCGAATAAGAGAACGACCAAGTACCCGCCATGGCCAGCACGTAGCCGCTCATCACGTCGGTGGCCGGCGCCTGTACCCAGCCTACCTTTCGAGCAACTACCTGGTAGGTGATGAAGAACCCCAGGAACAGCAACTCCAAGCCGCAAATATACCCCATTATCAGGTAAGCCCGGTCGGCGTTCCGGGTAATGCCCCGCATCCACAGAAGCAGGGTTAGTGCAATGGACTGTCCGACATCCGCCCTCAAATCAGCGGCTGTTGCCCCTGCGGAGGTCTCCCCAACATTTTCGGGTTCTAAACGGACTTCGCTCAAACCAGAGCCTCCTTCACATTACTGGACGGCACATCGCCGGACCGGGATAGCCTTCCCATGCTGCCTTTGTCGTGGTTCCCAAGCTAAACCGTTTTCCACAGAATGCTCCCGGCTATCGCCGGGCAACAACCATGTTTTAATGCGGTGGCAGTATAACAAATTTTTCCGGGTTGCGCGCAAAAAATCAAGCCTTTATTTAATTAGGAAGGAATCTCCATATGAACCTTCGTTCTTCGGAAACCGCAGCACGCTCACCCTGCGAAAAACGATTGTCCGGCGCGTTCTGCTGACGTTAAAAGGGTAGCGGCAGCTAGCGGTAGGCCCGTACCGTCGCGGGATCATAGGTGCAACTTTAGGTTAAGTCAATAGATTTTTACGTTATGACAACTATCAACGCGCATAAGGTTTAAGGACCTGCATGTCCAACCGTCGTAATCAAGCCGTATAGTCCGTTCCTTGGCAAGGATTCGAAACCACGCATCTTTCCTCCATTCCCGCGCAGGCGGGAATCCAGAGATGAAATACCCACACCGGTTTGACACGGCTAAGAGATACTTCTAGACTCTACCCCATAGCAGGTAGCCTCACCGCTTCCCCGAGTAACCATCCTTCTGGGGCAAGCCTTAGCCAACGCGTCAACGATGTTTGACACCGCGCTAAAGAAAAAGCGTGCCGTCGGGTTAGTCCTCTTCGTAACTCTCCTAGTCCTCTTCCTATGGTTCAACCGGGTGCCCAAGCTGGACACCGTGGAAGAGGACTTGGTGGCGGCGACAGCGCCCGCCGTTGAGTGCTTTCAGGGTTTCTGCCTGCAAGGCTCCGCCGACTCGACCCTCCTTTCCCGCTGGTGGAACTTCTCCCTCACCTACCTGAAGTTGGTAAGCCTGGGAATGACCTTTGCGTTCCTTATAGCCAGCCTAACCGAAGTGTTCCTGTTTCCTCCCGAAGCTCGCAACAACTGGTCGCAGCGGGGCCTAAAAGGCTCTTTAAGGGGCCTTATTGTCGGTCCGGCGATGAACCTGTGCTCCGCTTGTATCGTTCCGGTATCTTCCGCCTTCAGGCGCCGGGGGGCCGGCATCGAGACCACGGTGGCCATCGTTCAAGGCTCCTCTACCTTGAACCTGCCGGCGCTGATCATGGCGATGTTGGTCTTCGCTCCCATGCTGGCCGGCAGCCGGATCGGCCTGAGCGTGGTTGGGGCCCTTCTCCTGGGACCCTTGGTGGCGTTGTTGGCGGGGCGGGAAAAGCAGGAGTTCGTAGAACCGGTGCCCTTGGTCGTTTTACCCGATAGCACTCCGGGGACGTGGCGTCAGGTAATTAATGAAGGACTCCGCGCTTGGTTGCGTTCCGCCCTAGGGTATTTGTTCCGCTTGGGACCCATCATGGTAGTGGCCGGGTTTGCCAGCGGGCTGGCTTTGCAGTGGGTTAGCCCAGACACGGTCCAGACCTTCCTGGGTGACAACGCTCTGGGTGTGGTCATTGCGGCTACGCTGGGGGTCCTGATCAATGTGCCCCTACTATTCGAGATACCCTTGGTGGCGGCCCTGTTGCTGGTGGGTATGGGAACCGCTCCGGCAGCAACCCTATTGTTCGTGGCGGCGGCCGGGGGACCCGTCACCTTTTGGGGGCTGGCCAAAGTGATGCCGAAGAGAGCGGTAGCCACCTTGGCCACCGGCACCTGGGGTTTGGGAGCGATAGCCGGGCTGAGTGTGCTGGCCTTGGGGCCGGTAATTGCCGGGGATGGGACTAATTTGATCCGGTTGGACCATGCTCCCCAATCGGAGTGCCCGGCCTGCTTCCTGAGAGAAGCGGTGCTGGAAGCCGAGGACGGCGACACCATTCAACTTCCCCCGGGCGTCTATACTTTGAACCAAGGCGGGGACCAAGACGGGGGCCAAGGCGAGTTGGTCATCGACAAAGACCTGACTCTGCTTGGAGCGGGTCCGGAGGCTACGATCATCGAAGCCGCCAAGACGACGGACGCCGCTACCGGCAGGGTAATCCGAGTACCGTTCGGCAACGACGTTACTATTTCCGGACTGACCATTCGCCACGGGGCGGCAACCTCCCGAGAGCCGCGGCACGTGGTCTTCCCGGCCACCATCGGCGGCATTGTGACCGTTAATTGGGAGTTCGGCGGCGGCGTTCATGTCCATGGGACCCTCCACTTGATAGATTCCATTATTAGCGATAACTACGCGGGCGGCGGCGGCGGCATTTTCAACGGCGGAACACTAACCCTCACCAACACTACCGTGGCGAATAATAGGGCCGCCGGCGAGGGAGGGGGGATTTTCAGCGGCGGGCATTTAACCATCGAAGGCAGCGTTTTCCGGGACAACCGGGCCAATACCGGCGCCGGAATGAGCAACTGGGGCAACGTCACCATGACCCGGACTACGTTGACGGCCAACCGCGCCCACATTGGAGGCGGGGGCCTGCTCAACACATCAGTCGGTTTCTTTGAGGTCGACTCCAGCACTATTAGCGGCAACCACGGCGGCGGGGGCGGCGGCGCAATTCGCAACATGGGCGACTTCACCATCGCCAATAGCACTATTAGCGACAACACCGCGAGATTTGGAGCCGGCATCCAAAACTGGGGCCGTCTAAAGGTGATCGACAGCACCTTGAGTGACAACCGCGCCGACGGGGAAGGCGGCGGGATTCGGGTCCAAATGCCCTCGCAAGCACCCCGGACGGACCTACGAGGCAGCATATTGGCCAATAACTTCGCCACGGCCGGCCCGGACTGCTCCGGCGACATAACCTCGTTGGGATACAACCTTGTTGGGTCGATTGAAGGGTGCTCCTACGCCGCCGCTCAGGGCGACCTGGTAGGCACCCGGGGCAAGCCCATCGACGCTAAGCTGGCCCCATTACGCAATAATGGCGGCCCCACCAAGACCCGCGCCCTGCTCCCGGGCAGCCCGGCGATTGACAGTGGCGCTGGCAGCCCCGCCGCGGAGTCCGACCAACGCGGCTTTTCCCGTCCCTGGGGGAGAGCTCGCGACATCGGGGCCTACGAACAAGCCAATCAGCCTTAGGCCAACCAGGCTCCGGCGTTAGTATTTGAAGACCATGGGGAGTAAGGAATGAAATACGACGTGATCATTGTCGGCGCCGGCAACGCCGGGAGCGCTCTGGCAGCCCGCCTTTCGGAAGACCCGGAACGGACGGTCTTGTTATTGGAGGCCGGTCCTGAATATCCCGATTTTGAACGCCTTCCCGACGACTTAAAGTACAGCTACAACCCTTTGGCGTCCGTGGCCGATGCGCCCCATAGCTGGTCCTTCCAAGGCCGCCCCACTCGGCAACAGCAAGACCCTACGTTGGTCCCGCGCGGCAAGACGATAGGAGGCGGCAGCGCCATCAATGGCGCCCAGTTCTTTCGCGGGTCGCCCGAAGACTTTGACGACTGGGCCGCCAAGGGCAACGACCAATGGTCTTTTCTTCGGGTATTGCCTTATTACCGGAACATCGAAAACGACTTGGACTATCGGGACGACTTCCACGGCTCCAACGGACCGGTGCCGGTAAGACGTTACCAGCGCCAAGAGTTTTTGCCCTTTCAGGAGGCCTTCTACCATTCGTGCTTGGACGCGGGCTTCCCGGACTTCCCGGACATCAATCACCCGGAGTCCACCGGAGTCAGCCCGGTGCCAGTGAACAACATCGACGGCGTGCGTATGAGCACCGCCCTTACTTACATCAACCCTATCCGGCACCGCCTGAACCTGACTATCCGGGCCAACGTGCTGGTGACCCGTATCTTATTCTCCGGTAAAAAAGTCACTGGCGTTCGGGCCGAAAGCGGCGGCGAGGAGTATGTGGTGGAAGGCGAGGAGGTTGTTCTCAGCGCCGGGGCCATCAAGTCGGCCCACCTGTTGCTACTGTCCGGAATCGGCCCTGCGGAGCAACTGAGGGAGTTCGATATTGCTCTAGTCCAAGACTTGGCGGGAGTAGGGCAGAATATGAAGGACCATCCCCAGGTAACGCTGCTCTACCGGGCCCAAGACGGCTTGCCGATGGACCCCAACGCTCCCAAGCGGGAGTGCCTGTTGCACTACACGGCCACCGGCTCCAACGTTCGCAACGACATGCTGATTAGCCCCAGTTCCTTCGCCACCGCCATGGGAGGGGACCCCAACGAGTCCATCGGGCTTTCCTTGTCGGCCAGCCTGTATAAACCGGCCGGCTCCGGAGAGGTGCGGCTTACCTCCGCCGACCCCCACCGGCAGCCGGAGCTTGACTACCGGTACCTGGAAGACCCCTGGGACCGCCAACGGATGCGGGAGGCGGTACGCCTGGGGATAAGGCTCTTGGAACATGAGGGTTTTCGGAGCGTTACCGGTCAAAGGGTGGCGCCGACGGATGCGGACCTAGCCAGCGACGAGGCCCTGGACCGGTGGATCACCGACGCCCTGCAATACAGCGCCACCCAGCACATGTCGGGTACTTGCAAGATGGGGCCGGCATCGGACCCCATGGCGGTGGTGGACCAGCACTGCCGGGTCTACGGCGTCAAGGGACTGCGGGTCGTGGACACCTCCATCATGCCTGACATTGTATGCACCGGCACCAGCGGCACCGCCATGATGATCGGCGAACGGGTGGCGGGCCTGATGCGGGGGCAGGGGTAGACTTATCGTTACCTGTACCAGCAGTCTGATTGTGGCATGACTCACGCAGACCTTCTTGTTTCAGGATGGTCTTGACGTGACTTGGCCTGCTTACGGTCTTTTATCAGGTTCTTAATGACGTTAACTGCAAAGGATACCTGAACTCCAGATAGCGGAAGACCGTTCTTCCCGTCTTTTATAGTTGCCATTAAGCAGTCCTCCCACGCGCCTCCAGACTAATGCTCTGCCATTCTTCAAAGCCAGTGTAGCCCAATAGGGGTTGACGGTAAAGAAACGGTAAGCGCCCTATAGGGTCTTTCAATTGTCATTCTGAAGGAGCCCTTCGACTTTGCTCAGGATAAACTCAACGGCTGAAGAATCTAAAGTCCTTGTCCAGAACCAACCTTGGCTTGCCGGAGGAATTCTAGACCCCTCACCCCGTTCGGGGTGACAATTACTGATGCGTGAACGATTACCTAAACCAGTCCTCGTCTTTCCGGCCTTGAGCCGGAATCCAGAAATTCTGAGGGTAAATAACGTAGCTGGCGGAGAACGGTCCTGGATTCCGGCCTTCGCCGGAACGACGGGGGAGGGGATAGTTTAGAAACTTATTCACGCATCAGTAAAAGACCCTGAAGCGCCTTACGGTGCACTAACCAACTCGATTGGTATAAAATGGACCCTGTTGGCTCTATTCACCACCCTGACCGGTTCTTCGTGGATATGACTAGCGGCAGGAAGCTAAAGCAGGGGTCCCCCAAGCCGGTGTAGCTCAGTGGCAGAGCAGCGGTTTCGTAAACTGAGCGCCCGGGGGTTGTGGGACTTTGTGGAATGTTCTCAGGGCCGGAATTGTAGCTGCAAAGACCGTGGAGCCCTCTGAGGTTTTGTGGGGATGTGCTGAGTTCGTTTGCAAAATGTTTGCTGGTGTTCCGGGGATTGCAGCCCGGAAAATGGAGGACTCGCAAGTCTTCCGGGGGTCTCCGGCCGCCTTGGGAGCGTGGCATCGTAGCTGAAAACCCGGTCTTCGGAGATGCCTAGAGCTTCCCGACGGTCCGTACCCGTCGGCCAGGCTTTTGACCGTGCCCCGGACTCTGGCCGCTTTCATGGGGTTGGTAATTCCTTGATGGCCTCCCGGGCCCGGCGCCGGAGGCGGCGCACCGGCGGGTTTCCCCAGCGGACCCGCTGGCCGGCCGGGGGTAAGCCGCCGGCTCTTTACGGAGCGGTGACGACAGCCTCGCGTTGCAGGCGTTCTTGGCAGGAGACGAATCTTCCCGGGTACCGTCTAGCTGGTGCAGGAATAATGCTGGCTGCCCTCTCACCCCTCAGAGGGCGCTTCGTCCCCTCGGCGTCCCGCCACCCGAAGAGGTGGGTGCTGCTGTCCACTTTTGCTGCGGTCAACGTCTTCGTCGAGTCCATCCGGTCTGTGTCTCTGTGTACTGCTGGAACCGGCGTCTCTCTCCGCCGGGTTCCAGGGTTACTGGACCCTGGTGGCTGGCAGGTCATGGAGGTTGGCGCCGAAGGTCCTCAGGTCCAGCCTGTCGGCCTCGGCCAAGATGGTCTTGGCGGCGGTCTCGGTGAGCTTCGAGCCGGGGTCCAGGATGCTGAGGCTGCGGATGTGCCGGAGCCGGTCCCGCATCTCGGCCAGGGCCCGGTCCTTGGGCGTGTTCCTGGTCAGGTCGAAGTTCTCCAGGTGATACAGGGCTTCGCTGATGGTCATGGCGTCTGCCTCCGGGGAGGTTCCGTTGATTCCGTATCGGGTGACCAGGCCTTTGACTATGTCCCGGCTTGGTCGGCCCTCGCCGGATCCGGCCTGTCCTTGACTGTCTTCTCGGGCTCTGTCTCTTGGCGTAGCCGGGCGTGGGGTTGGCCCGGTCCGGCCTCTTTTGGGTCCGCCGGGGTGGAGATGGCCAGATCGGATATGGCAAGCATCGTCCTTCTCCTCGAATCGGGCTTCTAGGCCCCCCGGCGGTTTGGTGCTGTTGGCTGTCGTTGCTGGACCGGAATTTCCTCCAGAAGCAGGCTGCGGGCGTCGATCCGCTTCCTCCGGGCGCAGCCCGGACTCTTCCGCAGGGCCAGCTCCAGTTGCAGGTCCTCGATGAGTCTCTCGGCGGCTTCCTCCCGGTTCTTTCGCTGGAGCTCTTCGACCACCTGCCGGTAACCGTCCCGGCTCATCCGGGCTTCCCGGAGTTCCCGTGCGGTCCTGTTGCTGTTCCGGAGCTCGGCGTCCAGGTCGGCCATGAGCCGGGCCTCGTTCCGGCGGGACCGGTCCAGCTGCTCCTGCAGCTCTTGAAGCCGGCTGCCGGCGATCACGTTGACTATCCGGTCGATCATCATGCGCCTCTTCTGTTGGCGTTGGGTGTCCTTTGGTCATGGCCATCGTGGCCTGGGGAGAGCGGGGCGGCTGCAAGGCAGCCGCCCCGCTCTCCCCAGAGTTTTGATTCTCTTGACCGGGGCCATGGCATCGGGATCCCCGGACCCCTTGGGCCTGTCGCCATGGAATCCTATCTGATGCACAAACAGTTGTGGCCCCGGTTACTTGACGAGACCGGTATCGACTATCAGTGGCGCATCGTTTCCTTGGTTCAAGCGGCTTTTCAAGAACCGGAACTGCCCGGGCTTCAAGAGACTGCCGACGCCTTTCTTGCCGCCGACGGTTTCGAGGTCAGCATCTTGGACCGGAAGCAGCTTTTGGACTTGGAGCCGAGACTATCCCCTAAAGTGCTCCGGGGGGTTATCGCCCGAGGCAATGCGTCGTTGGACAGCTACCAATACACCCTGGCCTTGGCCCGCGCCGCGGAGCAATTGGGTGCGTCGGTGCGGCCCGGCGTCGTCAAGGGCCTGGAAAGCTCCAAAGGGCGGGTTACCGGCGTCGTTTCGGAAGACGGCGTCCTCCCCTGCGAAAGCGTAGTGCTGGCGAATGGGCCATGGTCGCGGCAAGCCGAACAGTGGCTGGGGGCGTATCTCCCGGTGGACCCGCTCAAAGGCGAGATTCTGAGGCTCGAAATTCCCGGAGGCCCCTTGTCCCACGACTGGTCCGGCGGAGGCGGTTCCTTGTACTCCAAGCCCGACGGCTTGGTATGGTGCGGCGCTACCGAAGAATGGCGCGGCTACGACCGGGAGCCCAGCGAGTCTGCCCGCTTGCGGCTGTTGCGGGGCGTGGTGAAACTTATGCCCGGCATCGCTGAAGCGAGACTGGTGCAACACACCGCCTGCTTGCGCCCGGTAACGCCCGACTGGTTGCCCATCGTTGGCCGGGCCACGGGCTGGGACAACGCTTATCTGGCCACCGGCGCGGGCAAGAAAGGCGTCCTGTTGAGCCCCGCCATGGGGAAGGCTGTTGCCGACCTGATCACCGAAGGCTCCACCGAATTGCCGGTGGAGCAGTTTGCCCCGGACCGGTTTGCCGGGCCTGCTGGCTGATGCTGCCGGTCCTGGATAGCCTCGTTTGGAGATAGAAGATGGTACAGAGAAACTACAGCGCCTTGGTACAGGGCCTCAAGTTCTACACCGATGCCATGCGCCGGTTTGTGAAGCAGAGACTGGTTGCCGCCTTTCCCAACAATTGGTGGGAGCAGGGAGTCATGGCCGTCGTCTCCGATAACCAGCGGTCAAATCTCCGCAGGGACGCCGCCAACGACCCCAGACGGGACAAGGCGGATCTTCTGGAGCCTTACCATTTCGTCCCGGTGGTCACTCGCCACTTCGACCGGGCCTTTGCCGATGTGTTCCACAACTACAGCAAAACTCGGTCTTTGCTTCAACAGGTGGCGATTGCCCGCAACAATTCGGCCCACCCTCCTTCCGGTGACATGCTGGCGGATGACGTGGCCCATGCCCTCTACGCTGTGGTGCAGGTGTTGAGTGCGGCCCAACTGCCGGAGGCCGAGGCGGTGGAGAATATCCGCAAGGACGTGATGGGGATACCGGAACCTGCGCCACCGCCACCGGATAGCAGGTTCACTCCAAGGCCCGAACCAAAGACTCCCCTGGCGGAAGATGTCCGGAGAGTAGTCATCGACGAATGGATCACGCCGGCCCGCAACCGGGGCGAGAGAGAGGTCAGCATCGTGTCTGGGGAAGTCCACAAGCAACTCGGATGGTTGAATCGCAACCCCTCGGTTTGCAGTGCCCTTTCGGACCGCAGAGGCGAATTGGCGCGACGAGCCAGCGTGGAGTTAATCGACGTAGAAGGTCCAAACCCCAGCAGCACAACGAAATTTGTCTACCGGCTGCTGTAGGGGTCATACATCCTAACTGGCCCGCATGGTGGGTTTAGCTGCCCTGGAAAAGTCTCAACTCTGGCGGCGCTCATATTCGGAGGACCAGAGTTGCGGTGGCGAGACAAAACCAACACTGCCATAGGAAGTTCGGCAGGGTCTTGTATCTTGACATTGGTGCGGAGAATCTCTTATCGGGAGTGTTTGCAGGTGTGGCAGACCGGCAGGGTCTTGGTCCTGGCAGGCCGTTTGAAAGCGTGGTCGCCGCACCTTTCCCAGCAGAGCCTGGACAGTTGCTTGGGCGGACAAGCCCGCATTTTGCAAGAACGGGCCAACCCTTGACCGGGAGGAAATATGGAGCAGGAAACCATTTACGCGGGCATTGACGTGACCAAGGACCGGGTGGAGTGGCCCTCCGGCCTTCGGGCGCCGTCTGGAGTGTCGCCTACGACGAGGCCGGGGTCAGCGGCCTGGCAGCGGAGTTGCAGTCTGTGCACCCGTCGGCAGTGGTCTTGGAGGCCACCGGGGGCTTGGAGCTCCCGCTGGCGGGCGGCCTTGGCGGGGGCGTCCCTGCCGGTTTGCCACACCTGCAAACACTCCCGATAAGAGATTCTCCGCGCCAATGTCAAGATACAAGACCCTTGGTCACGTTCGGGTTCTCACGCCGGCGGCCCGGGCAGCGGCCCCTGAAATGCCAGCCCGTTGCCGGGCGGGGACCTATTCCCCGATCATCTTGAAGAAGGCGTCCTCGTCGAGAATCTCCACGCCCAGCTCCTTGGCCTTCTTCAGCTTCGAGCCGGGTTTCTCCCCGACTACCAGGTAGTTGGTGTTCCGCGACACCGCGGAGCCGGTCTTGCCGCCCCTCCCGCGGATGGCGGACTCGGCTTCGTCCCGGGTCATCCCGGTCAGCTTGCCGGTGACCACGAAGGTCGGCCCGTCGAATTTCGGGGTATCGGGGTTGTCAAAAAGGCTGCTCATTCCGTTGTTCTCCTCCGGTTTTATGATATTTTCCGGTCCGGCGCCGCTTGGCGCCGGGTCCCGTCCCATTCTCACTCCGCCCTGCTCCATGCCGGCGACCGTCTGTTTCACCCGGTCCGTCCGGAACCCGTCCACGATGCTGGCGGCTATCTTCGGCCCGATGCCGTCGATGGCGCTCAGTTCCTCCATGCTGAGCTTGCTGACCTCGTCCACGCTGTCGCAGCGCTGGGAGAGCAGTCCCGACACCTCCCGGCCCAGCCGGAAGATGCCCAGCCCGTAGAGCACCCGGTCCAGGGGCCGCTGCCGGCTGGCGCCGATGTTTCTCAGAATCCGGTCCGCTAGCTTCCCGCCCATCCGGGGCAGCTTCAGCAGGTCCTCCCTGCTCAGTTGGTAGAGGTCCGCCGTGTTGGCCGCCAACCCCCTTTCGGTGAGGGCCTCGCACCAGTGCTCGCCCAGCCCCTCGATGTTCATCGCCCGCTTGCTCACGAAGTGCTTCAGCTGTTCCGGCAGCCGGCTGGGGCAGCTTTCGTTGGGGCACCGGTGGCCCGCCTCATCCTCCGGGCTTTCCACCGGGGACCCGCAGCCGGGGCAGTTCTCCGGCATGGCGAATACCGGCAGGGGCCTTTCCCTATCGGTGTCCACCGGGCCGGTCACCTGGGGTATCACGTCCCCGGCGCGTTCGACGGTCACCCGGTCTCCGATGCGGATGTCCTTCCGGCGGAGGTCCTCCTCGTTGTGCAGGCTGGCGCTCTGCACGGTGACGCCGCCCACGGATACCGGCTCCAGCACCGCCACCGGGGTGAGCCGGCCGAAGCGCCCGTGGCTGATGCGGATGTCCAGGAGCCGGGTCGCCGCCTGTTGGGAGGGGAACTTCCAGGCGACGGCCCAGCGGGGTTCCCGCCCGGTGTTGCCCAGCGCCTGCTGTTGCTCCAGGCTGTCCAGCTTGAACACGATGCCGTCGGCTTCGTAGTCCCACTGGTCGCGCCGCTGGACCATTTCCCGGTGAAAATCGGCGGCTTCCCCGGCGGTGCGGCAGGGGCGTCCCAGGGGGTTGACCGGGAAGCCGATTTGCCGGAGGACCTCCAGGTTCAGCCGCTGGCTGCCGGTCAGGTTGTTGGTGGTGGAGTAGACCCAGGCCAGGAGTCCCCGCCCGGCGGCCAGCCTGGGGTCCAACTGCCGGACCGCCCCGGCGGCGGCGTTCCGGGGGTTGGCGTATTGGTATTCGCCCCGTTCTTCCCGTTCCCGGTTCACCCGCAGGAAGGTGTCCTTGGGCATATAGATTTCGCCCCGGACTTCCAGGGTGTCCGGCAAGATCATTCCTTCCGGAGGGGTCAGTATCAGGGGCAGGTTGCGGACGGTGCGGATGTTCCGGGTCACGTCCTCTCCGGTCTGGCCGTCGCCCCGGGTGGCCCCCAGGACCAGCCGGCCCTGCTCGTAGACCAAGCGGACGGCCAGGCCGTCGATCTTCAGCTCGGCGTTCACCGGCGGGTGCGGGTCCCCGGTGTGGCTGGCCATTCTCTGGTGCCAGGCGGCGAACTCCGTCTCGTCGAAGGCGTTGCCCAGGCTCAGCATTGCCGTGGGGTGGGAGACCTCCCGGAACCCGGCGGCGGCCTCGCCGCTGACCCTTTGGGTGGGGGAGCCGGGGTCCCGGCACTCCGGGTGTTTCTCTTCGAGCTGCCGGAGTTGGCGCATCAGGCTGTCGTATTCGGAGTCGGTGATTTCCGGGACCTGCCAGTTGTAGTAGAGCCGGTCGTGGCGGCGTATCTCGTTGCGCAATTCCTCGGCGGCGGCTTGGATTCGGGTGCTGGTGGGCATGGGTTTTCCGGACCTCTCTTTGCGGCTTGGCTCGCTTCTTTCAAACAAAGCGAAGCGGCGCGCCTGTTTTGGGACGCGCCGCTTCGTGCCGGGTTCCCGGGGTTTCGGGTGCCTGTGGGTTTGGACGTTCGTGTCCCTCTGGGTCCGGATGTTCCGGCGTCTGGGGCCTGTTCTGTCCTTTCGCGAGTCCGCGCCGGCTGGTTGTTCTTGCCGGGGACCGTCGCTTGGTCAAGCCGTCATGTTGTCCGTGGTGGGCCGGGTGTTCCTTGGACGGGGTGGTCTGGTGAGACTGTGGAGGTTGCTGCCGGTGGGTTTCCGGGGGTCGGCGGAGGATTGGTACGGTTGGTTTGCCGGTGACTTTTCTGCTGGGCTGTTGACGGAAGTGAGGATTTATACCGCTATCGCCGTTGACAAGTCAGGTTTGCGTCTTCTCTTTCTCCCTCATGATTCTGAGGACCATCGCTGTTACCCCCATGGTGAACAGGGCCGCAGTCAGGTACAGGAACGCTTTCCCTTCCAGCGTCGTCGTCATCGCGCCTGCGGCGAGCAGGACCATCGCTCCTTGCCGGAGTGTTTCTTCTCCCTCTCTTCCGCCCGCGAGGTTCCTCGCGGGCTCCACCGCGCTGTGGAGGGCCAGGGCCAGCATGCTGAGGACCAGGCCCAGCTCGTACCGGCCGGTGGCGAGGGCGAAGATTGCCGGAGCCACTGGGATGAGGGTTGCCCAGGTGGTCACTCTGTAGAGGTGCGGCTTCATTATGTTTCCCTCTATAAATGAAGGATCCGGGAACAGTGGGCGGCTTTGCTTTTCCTCTAGCAATCCCGGCTGTTCGTTTTTATCCGGTGCTCTTTTCCGGCGAGCCGCTGGCGGGCCAGGTGATAGGCTGGTCGTGCGAGCCAAGCCGTTATGACGCCGAAGATGACGCGGTCCAGGTTGCTAGCGCGATTCCCAACAGCCATTTTCCGGCCTGTACCAGGGCCGGAATGTCTTGCCGGGCCCCGACGAGGACTAGGGCAATCCCAATGACCACTGCTATGCTGGCGCCTGTCGTGGCGCGTTTTACCCAGGAGTAGCCGGCGAGGCGGGCTGATGGGTTACCCGGGTTGGCCGGCGCCGGTTTTCGGTCCGCCGTTTCCCCCGTCTTAGAAGTGGCCTTCCGGGTGTTGGGCATCGCCGTTCCCTCCATGGCGTTCCCATATCATGGTTGTGAGCGCGTCTCTATTCCGCAGCCGCTTTCTGCAGGATGCGGGCGGTCGCTTCTTCCCAGCTTTTGTCCCGCGCTTTCTGGAATTTCTTCGTGCCGGTCATCACTCCCAGTTCTTTTTCCAGTACGTTGTCCGGGTCTGCGGACCGGAGGTTCAGTTTCCCGATGACTGGGGCTAGGTCCTCCGGGTCTTGCTTCCGGTCCAGTTTCCATCTGGCCCATACGTTGGCTGCCAGTCTCATCACCGGAAAGTGGCAGGCGTAGCTCACGTTCCGGTCGGTCTTGATGTTCCGGTCCAGCAACTCCAGGTTGCTGAGGGCCTGGTAGTTGGGCAGGCATTCCGGCAGAAACCGGTCGAAGAATTCCACCAGGTTGTTCTGCAGCCCCTGCTGCACTTCCTTCTCCCGGCAGGCCTCCCGGTCGGCGGGCTTGGGGGCGCGGCGGATGCCGATGCGGACGGTGGCGGCTATCTGCTTGATTTGGTTCAGGGTGAGGAGCTTGTTTGAGTCTTCCCCCCTGCCCGGAAGGTTCGTTGTTTTCCAGGTCACGCTGTCCCGGAGCAGTGCCGACTGGTCCATTGCGGCTTTCGCTGCTTTGTTGAATGGGTCGGACTCGTCGAAGAACTCCCGGACTGCGGGTTCGATGGGCTTGTTCCTAGCGAACCAGGCGAAGAGCTGCCGCTGGTCCCGGTTGTCCCTGACCTCGAAGATGACTGCGGGCAGCTCTTGGACGAGGATGGCGTCCAGACGTTCCTGGGTCTCGTTGGTGTCGTCCCGGGGCGCTGCGATTTGCCAGTGGTGGATGAGGTTGGAGAGGGCTTCGATGCGGTGCTGGCCGTCCAGGACCCTGATCTGGTCCGTGTCCACGCTGATGGCGCCCTCTTCTCGGGCGACGCTGCCTGGGGTGACGGCCAGGATGATGCTGGGCAGGGCCCAGCCGGGGGTCTCGCTAAGGAACCGTTCGATGCTCTCCATGTGGCGGCCGGTGACCGGGCGGTTGGTCTCCGTGAAGAGGCTGAGTTGCTCCGGCTCCCGCTTGGGGAGGAGCTCGGTTGTTTCCTGAGCGGTGAGGGTCAGGACCCAGCCGTTGCGTTCGGTCTGGGTGAATGGGGTTGCCTGCTTCCGGAATGTCTGCCCCATAGGGTGTGCGCCTCCGCCGTTGGATTCACTGTTACAGGATACTTGACGGGGCGCCTGCGCCGGTTTGCTGGTAAGGGAAGCAGGTTATGGCGGGTTTCTCTGTTCGATTCTTCTCCACTCGCCGTCTTCCCGGACCCGCCTGAAGTCGCTGGTCCGGCCCAGGACCATTGCCTGCCCGGGCCGCGCGCTCGCGTCTGTCTTCTCCGTGCTCCGGCTGCACCGGTTTCGGGAGCCCCCGTTCTCGGGGTTCCTACCGGTCCCTGGGGGGCCGGGCTTCGGGGGGATGGGGCCGGCAGTAGTCGAATTTCAGTATGTTCCCGGTGAGGGTGACTCCGCCCACGTTGCACAGCACCTTCACCCGGTCCCCGCGTTTGATCTCGTCGGTGTACTCGGGATAGTTGTACCGGAACTCCAGGGTGGCCGGTTGACCGGGCATCCGCTTGATCACCACCCCACCGGTGGTGACCGCGTCCACGTCGTCGATGATGATTACTCCCCACCGGTTTTTGTACCCCTCCGCGGTGAAGCTGTTGGCGTTGGGCTGGAACATCTCCCAGAGCTGGGACGCGCTGATTGAGCCGTCTGCCCCGAACTCCGGGGTCGGGTTCAACCGGTTCGGCGCTCTGTTTCCAATCCGGTCGCATGCCGCCGAGGCGAGCAGTATCAGGACGGCCAGCGCCAGGACTGCTTGGACCGGGATGCCGGATATGCGTCTGCTCATGGATTTCTCCTTGTTTTTCTGGACCCCCGGGGCGTAGCCCGCTGGGGTAAGCGAGGCTCGGGCTGGCTTGGTGGCTCTTTGGCTCGGCTTGGACCGTCTGCCTGAACTGTAGTCAACACCCGGGGCTTCCCGTTTTGTCATTAACGGCGGAAGCGGGTCTTCCTCTTTGACGCTTGGCCTCGGCCGGTCCGCCCTCTCCTTGTTCCTAATGCTAAAACGGTTGCTCCGCCCTCCCGTTTATCCTGAATTTCAGGGCTGCTCATCCCGGAGAGTTCGAGAGGTGAGAAATGATTGTCAGGGCAGGGAACAGGCCGCTTTTCAGGGGACTCCCGGCCGCCGCCGTTGGCTTCGCCGTCCTGCTCCTGGTTGCCGCCGCCTGCTCCGGGGGCCGGGACCAGGGCCTCTCCCCGGAGCGGTTGGCCCAGGAGTGGGTGGAGGCCCGGGCCGATTCGGCCGGCGGGGAGATCGCTGCCTGGACCGTTGACCGCAACGCGCTGCTGGGAAGCCTGGGCGTTGGGTGGGTGAGGGCCCAGGTCAACAGGAACGTCCAGTGGGAGTTCTCTCCGGCGTTCCGGCGGTCCGGCGGCCTCCACGACGTTGCCGCCCGGGCCTCGGTGGATTTCACTCTGCCGGCGGGCCTTGGAGACGTTTCCGCCCGGGTCCCCTGGATTGTCCGGGTCGACCATGAGGGGCAGACGGTCCTTGACGGCTCTCCGGGCTGGGACCAAGCCAGCTTGGCGGCGCCCGAGGTTGAGGCGCTGGTGGATAAAGCCGTCGAGAAGGCGTTGGAGGAGGTGGCCGAAGAGCTCAGGCGGGAGGTGAGGGAGGCATTGAGGGAAGCCATTGACCGGTCCCGGGACCGGTAGTCCCTCGGGTTCTCTCCATGTCCGGTCCGCTTTCCGCTAACGCTAAATCCCGGTCCGGGGATTCCGGTTTAGGCTGAATTCATGGAATCGATCCTGTCGGTCGTGGGCGGCATCGCCCGGTTTGTGGCCATCTTCGGGGGGTCCTGGCCGCGGTCTTCATCGCTTGGGCCGGGATCCAGTGGATGACGGCCGCGGGAGACCCGCAGCGGATGTCCCAGGTCCGGATGTCCCTCATCGGCACGGTGGTCGGGTTGATCATCGTGGGGGTGGCTTTCCTGATCCCCCTGGTGGTGAGCGAGATGGTGATCGAGCCGGCGGGGGGCATCCCGGTCAGGCTTGATTCGGGGTTCGACTGCGACGGGCTGCTCAAGCGTCAGCTGGTGTCGCGTACCACCGCTTCGGACCCGCAGAGAATGCAGTGGCTGGTCCAGCGGATACAGGCGCAGCGGGAGCAGTGCGCCCCGGAATTCTGGAGTCCACAGGTCATTACTGAGGATACAAGTAGCTATTCCAACAACTGTTTTGATACCAACAATGCTCCTTGGACCGTGGGCGGACTGTCTGTTCCGCCCGGGCTGCTCAGACCGTCGGACCAGAAGCCCCGCTTTCTGTCCGCCCGGGATGCCCGGAACAACATCCTCATCTACTGGAATGAAACCGCCGGGAGTGGCTTGCCCTCGGACGGTTCCTATTGCTGGCTCTACGTCAGTGCCTTCAATGCTTGGAGAGAGTCTGCTGGGGAATGACCTTTTGATTGACCCGCCGCCTTTCCCCTAATGACAAAACGGCGGCGGCAATCCCTGTTCTAACCTGAAGGTAATTCTTTTTCGGAGGTGCAGCCTTGGAGGAACTTGGAGCCATTCTGAAGGAGGCGGGCCGTGGATGAAATTACGGTCTTGGGCGGCAGTCTGACCAGGTTGATAGCCATCGTGGGAGGGAGCGTCTCGGGGGTTTGCATCGCCTACGCGGGTCTCATGTGGATGATGTCTCAGGGGGACCCGCAGAATGCGTCCAAGGCCCGCATGGGGCTGTTTGGATCCATAATCGGCCTGATCATCGTCGGTTCGGCCTTTATCATTCCCCGGATTGTCAGCCAGACGGTGATTGAGCCGGTGGGGGGCACCGCGGTGCAGATGGACTCGGGCCACGACTGTGACGGGCTGCTCCGCAGCCAGCTGGTGTTCCAGCGGGGGGCTTCCACCGCGGACAGGATGGACCAGGTCCGGGCCCAGATCCAGTCGCAGCGGCAGGAGTGCGCCTCGGAGGTCTGGAACCCTGACATTACGGATTTAGGTACTGCTGGCACCACTGTTTGTTTTGCTGACAATGATGGCAGCGCAGAGAAATCGAAGGTGGGCACCCAGCTGGTGCCGGCCGGCTTGCGGGATGGGAACGTCATCACTGGAAAGGTCCGGGTGAAGTCGGGCCGGGATTCGGACAACAACATCATCGTCTACTGGAGTACTGAGGCTGCGAGGCCGACGGACAATGCCAAGTGCTGGCTCTACGTGTCCCGTCTCGCCACTTGGTCCGAGAACTACTAGCCTGCCCGCCGGAGCCGTTCCCAGCGGTCCCGGTCCCCGGATAAAAGGGCCGGGGCCGTTTGCATCCGGGGTGTCGCCCGGACTTCCTTGAACGAAACGCCGGCAGTAGCCGTCAGGTTTTCAGTCTGGGTCAGGGGTACGGGATGGTGAGGGCGGCTATTCCCCGGCGGCGGCCGGGTTCTGCTCGCCGTCGTTCAGCCTTGGAACTCCCTGGCTGCGGCCAGGGCCAGTTGCTCGAACTGCTCCGGCCTCAGGGCGCCCTTGACCCGTTTCGCGGTTTCCCTGACCTCCTCGTCGAGGAGGGTCAGCAGCGGGCCAGGTATGTCGTGGAGTTCAATTGCTTGGGCCACGGTCCCATCCAGGCTTGGAGCCAGGGTGGAAGCCGCTTTGCCTGAGACCATGGGGGCATGGCCTGGGCTCCGGGGCTCTAGCCCCAGCTTTTCTGCGGCCTGCTCCTCGGCCATCAGGAGGACCTCCCTCCGGATGGACTCCGGGTTGGGCCAGTCCAGGAGGGGCCTTGGCTCCTCCGGCGGGAAGGGCCATCCGGTGATGCCCAGGGCGGCGGGCCTCGTGTTGTCCCGGGGATGGCCGTTCTTGCTGGCCGCCTTGTCGTGGACCACCTATATTTTGAGGCCCTCGGGGCCGTCGGCGATTTCGACCTCGGCGCCGTCCTTGAGCTCCATGGACCGGGCTTTCCGGGCGTCGGCGGTCTCCTGGGGTTCCCGGTTGTCGGCTAGGAAGACGATCATGGCGGCTTCGCCTTCCTGGCTGTAGACATCCAGGGCCATCCGGGCCAGGTTGATATGGTCAGCTTGGTCTATGCCTTCCTGCTCTCCCTGCTGGCGGCGGGCCTCGCTCCCCTGGTCCAAGACCTCCTCCGAACTTGGTGCCACAGAACGGGAGAGCGGTACCGCCAAGCCGCGATACCGCTCTCCAGATTACGAGCCGCCTGAGCGCCCTATGGCTAACCTAGCTGCCCGGCTACCCCGCCCCTTACCAAACTCCGGGATGACTCATGTCTGGCGTGTGTTGTCCGTGGAGCTTGTTCACCGGCTTCGCGGTAGATCCCTTCCGTTCACTCGGGTTCTGGAGTCCGGTCCTCCAGCGGGTGCCAGTACAGTTCGCCTGATTCCACCAGTTGCTTGACTTCGTGCGTGTTTCTGACGCTGGCAACGCCGGCTGTGGCCTTCCTGCCGGTGAACCGTGTCAGGAGCCCGGCGTTCCTGAGCGCTCTCCCTGAGTCCCTTTGGTCTGCGGTGTATGAGACCTCCAGGGCGACGTACTGCGGGGCCCCGTCTTTAGTGGCCTCTATGACCAGGTCGGCCCTTCGGAAGCTCCTGCCGGTCTCCCGGTCCAGTTGGTTCCCGGACATTTCCATCAGGTCGCTGGCGGTCAGGGTCCTGACGATTTCCAGTCCCATGTCCTGTACGATTCCCGCTGCGTCGGACACTGCTGTGTTTCTTGCCCAGTATCCCTTGAGCGTGCCTGAGTCACCCTCCATTCTGTCCAGCCTGGTCAAGGTGTTGGACGAGCGTTCCCTCATATCTTCATTGAAGGCCCTCTGCTCGGTGATGAACTGCTCGAGCCGCACGGGAACCTGGAGGAGCTCCTCGGTGAGGATATGGCGGCGCAGGGCGTCTTTGAGCGCAGGGTCGCGCTCCATGGCGTCCAGGATGTCCTGGAAGTTGTTGACGGGGCTGGTCATTGGTGCTCCTTGTGGAGTGTCATCATCCGTTGCTGCGTGGTCTCGTGGAGGGTCCCTAGGCGCCGACTGCGGCGGCGGTTGAGCCTTCTCATTATGGCTAACTCCCGCCGGAGTTGCACGATCTGGGCTTTCAGTTGCTCTGACCTCTTTTTGGCCTCCGCGGCCTGAGCATCCAGCTCCTCCGCCCGGCGCATCGACATCTGTTCCGTAAATTTGGAGAGGATATTGCGGAGCCATTCCCGTATTTCGCCAATGTCGTCTCCCGTGCCTACGACACCTTTTCACATCCGGGCTAGGTTGGGCGAGGAGGAGGAGGTCCCTGGCGGGGTGTCGTTAGACGCCCGTTTGCCCCCCGCCCACGCAGGCGCAGACTATGAGGACCTATGGTTACGCCCGCGTATCCCGCGGCAGGGATAACGGAACCGATTCCACCAGCTCCTCTAGGAACCGCTCCACGGTGGTGGGGTCCACCTCAATCCCCGTGTTTCGGGATCATGTCGAGCAGCATATCAGAGGCTATGGAGACATTGATCGACACTCCCCTTGCCCAGGATCATGCCGGACAGCGCGGGCCTATTCATAGGTCCAGAAATCGAAGTTGAGGTTAACCCATGTACCTTCGGAGTCCACTAGGTTGGAGTCGGAGTCGGGAAAGGAGAACCCGGCAATTTGGCTCTCACCCAGGACCAGCGATGGCTTGTCCTCTGCATCTGCGTCGAAGGTCAGGGTGTCGGTGCCACTCCCGCCGAGAAGGGGAAGTCCCCAGCCTCCGGTTTCAGGGTCCAGAACGTAGAGCTCGACGTCCCCTTCGACAAACACGGGCTCGCTGAACATCACTTCCACATCACCGTCGTCGTTCCGGGTAAGACCCACAACCATGGGCGTTCCCGGAGCGCCGGTATCCATCGCCTCATCTGGAAGGGGCAGATAGTCGGCGGGCGGCTCAATTTCAGCGGTCTCGTTGTAGCCGTGGTAACTGATGGTTATGAAGTCTCGGGCCTCGCCGTCCAAGCCTTCTGCGGCGACCCTGACCTCCCTGATCAGGAAGTCCGCGACGCCCACGACCCTGGTGACGGTACTGCCTGAGCCCAGGGGGAACCCGGCCCCGCTTCCCTGCTGGGCGGGCTGGTCCGAAACGATGAGGTAAGCTATGGAGCCATCGTCAAGGTCGATAGTGCCATTTAGAGAGATGGCGGGATCGGTCGGCAGCATAAGCATACCGACCATCTGGATGGAGGCCAGGAAGTCGTCGTCGGGAGGAGCGCCTTTGAACCACAGGTGGGATTCCGGGTCCTGGACATAGGTGTCGTTGCCGACTATGACCCCGTTAATCTCAGTCATCTCTGCGCCGGTGCCCAGATTGATCTGGAACCGGAGCCTGTCAGGCTGGACCATAGAGCCACTTAACTGGATGGAACCCTGGTCGCCACCGGTCTCCTCCACGGGGAATAGAGCCAGCAGATCTATCTCTGCATTAAAGGAAAAGCTATTGACCTGTTGCACTGCCAGGGCACTGCACGATGAAATTGCTACGGCGCTATCAAGGGTTCCGTCCAGGGGGCATTCCACGGAGAGCGCGCCCTGGCCGGAGACTTCGGCATCGGGGCTGATGCTGGCTGCGGGGTTGGGGGTGGGGACTGATGTCGGGACGGCAGTCGGTGTGGCAGTGGGCTGGGCTGTGGAGGTGGGAGGTGGAGGCTCGGGAGTTGACGTTGCCTGGGGGTCGCCGCCACAAGCTGCCAGGAATACCGTTGCCAGAAATATTGCCGCCGCTAGGTAGACTATCTTCTTCAATGTAAACCCTTTCAATCGTAAACCCTTTCAATCGGGTGGCCGATTTTGTTCACTGTCCCGTTGTCGCTTAAATCGTAACACGTTATTGGACCGGGCATTTGGACCGGGCATAATGTTTTTTATTCCCATGAATTCCCTGGGTCTCCGTCTTGGCCGTTGCCCCTGCGACCCATTCTATCCGGACTTGGACTACCGGACTTTCAAGCTGGACTTTACGCATTTCAAGCGGCATAAGCGAGGGAATCTGCAAGTGGATGGTATAGAGCGACCGGGAGTTCCTGAATATTTGGGTCAGCTGCAGACAGTGGAAAACCCTCCGGCGCCACCTGTGGCTGGCGCCGCGCCAGAGCGATGGCATCCATTGCTCTTTCTAGATTTTGCGTAAAGCAGAGTTATGGCCATATCCGGCCCGTGCAGAGGCGACTAACTGGCGAGTCCGCCCCAGCTGCTGCTCCTTTTTCCGGCGGTGCGTCCATCGGGCTTGGCGTTGCTGTTCCTCGGTCTGTGCTCCCGGGTGAGGCGCTGGGCGGCCTCACCCGGCTTCTCCGGGGCAAACGTTTACTGCCCGGTGGCGTGGAAGTGTTGGATATGGGTGATGCCGTCGAAGGCCTCTTGGCAGGACGGTATGTTCCGGTCAGGGGGTTCCGGGTGCGGGCGGCGGTCATCTTGTCTGACCATTGGACCCACACTGTGGGTCCCGGTCTCTTTCCCGCCTAGCCGGTCTCCAGTTCCCGGTACCGGTCCTCTCCGGGTTGCCACAGCCGCCAGTCGTGGTTGGACCCGGGCAGGGTCAACTGCCGGTCGGCGGCCTCCATCAACTCGTCTCCGGCGGCGATCTCGTAGAGGACCCCGTCTCTCCAGAGGTTCCTCCTGACCACGCCTTCGGCCATTGCGTTCCGCCTTGGCGAGAAGACCCGGACCTCGCTTTCCGGCCGTAGGACCCGCCACCAGTCGCCTTCGTCCGGCCCCGCCTCCGGTCCCCCGGGGCGGTCTCCCTTCTCCCGGAGCCACTTCACGAACCGTCCGGCGTTTTCCGGGGAGACCCGTTCCCGGTCGCCCTCGTCCCGGCCTGTGTTCAGCTGCAACCCGTTGGCGTACCGGGCCAGGTTCTCGTACAGGTGGCTGACCAGGCCCAGCCCTCCGTAGATGTTGTCGTAGACCACGATGGAGCTGTAGGAGGCGCAGTACCCCCGGCGGGTCCCAATGATGATGTTCTCCACCCCTGCTCCCAGGTCCGGCAGGGCGATGCTCCGGCAGTAGGCCAGGTGCCGCCGGAGGGCCCGGGCTATCTGCCGCCGGGCCTGCCAGGGCTCCCCGGCGCTGCCGGTGAACCAGGGCTCGTTTATCCGGATGTGGACCGCCGTCGTCGGGAACTCGTGCTGTTTGCGCGTTTTCCGGGGGTCCCTTTCCCTGAGGGCCTGATAGTACTGCACGCCCTCTCCGGAGTTCCCGTACCTGGAATTGCTTCTCTCCTCGAACCCTTCCACCGACTCGGTGACCAGGACCCTCGCCTCGGCGGGGGAGTCCCCGAGGTCCGCCGGTTGGCGGCCCCCGGTTTCTGACAAATACGCGCCGTGCCGGTCTCCCTGCTCGATGGTTACGATCCGACGGACCACCGGCTCCGTCCGGGCTCCGGTCTGCGGTACCGGGGTGACCCGGATGAAGGGTTGGCGGGTCTCCGGCCGGCGGAGCCACTCCTCGGCCCGGTAGGACCGGTGCCGGTGCCGGTAGACGGCCCCGGGATAGGCTTCCTTCATCGCGGTGGATATGTTGATGGTGCCGATGCTCTCTCCGTCCCGGCCCTCCGGCCCCGGGGCCCGGGGTATGATTTCCAGCTCCTCTTCCCCGGCGCTGCGCAGGCCGTGGGCCAGCTGCGGCGGCCCTTGGCCGGAGCGCCGGGTCAGGACTTCCAGGTGGTCCGGGGGGCGCCCGTGGGCGTTCTTCAGGGCTGCCTCGAAGCCCTCTGGCCAGCCGCAGTGACGGGGCGGGACCGGGCTGTCGCGCCCGGCGTCCTTCATCTCCTCCTTCAGGCAGAGGGCCTGCCGGAAGGTGATGTACTCGTTGTCCAGGTAGAGATGGGAGGGCTCCACCGAGTTTTGGTAGTACTCCTTCAGCGTCTCCCCGTAGGCGGAGAACCGGCCGGCGGGGGCCAGTACGATGAAGACCCCGGGCTGGGAGCGTCCCACCCGGCCCAGCCGCTGGTGGAACTGCTTCCGCGACGGCGGCAGGTCCAGGTTGATCCCGTAGTTCAGGTCCGGCATGTCGATGCCCAGTTCCAGGGCCGAGGTGGCGATGACCGCCCGGAGGGAGTTCTCCCGGAGCCGGTCCTCGATTTCCCGCCGTTCTTCGGCCAGGTACCCGGATCGGTCCTGCCCTACCGCTCCGGGCCGGTTTACCGACTGGACGATGCGTTCCACCCCCTGCCGGGAGTCGCTGAAGGCGATGACCTGGGCTCTTTCGTCGGCGTCTATGATGTTGATGATGAGGTTGGCCAGTTGCTGCTCCCGGGAGCCGGCTTGAATCACCGTCGGCAGGTGGTGCAGCGTCCGGGGAAACCGGGGTGAGCCGTTCTGCGTCTCGTCAATGACGCTGAAGGGTTGTCCGGTCAGCTTTTCCAGGTGCTCGCCGGGCTCCAGGATGGTGGCGGTGGCGGCGATGAACTGGGGCAGCCCCGGGTTTCCGGCGTTGACGGCCCCGGCGGTCAGCCGCCGGAACAGGTAGGCCGAGTTGCTGCCGAACACCGATTCGTAGGTGTGGGCCTCGTCGATGATGATCACGCTCAGCCCGGCCAGGTATCTCCGGACCGCTTGGCTCCCGGCCCGGCGGGTCAGCCAGGCGTGGCAGACGTCGGGGGTCATCACCACGATCCGGGATTGGTCCATGACGGCTTCCCGCCGCTCCACCGGCACGTCCCCGTCGATCTGGCCCACGGCGTCTCCCGGGAGTCCCAGGGCCTGGCAGCACTGCTACCATCTCTGGGCCTGGTCGTTGGCCAGGGCCTTGGTGGGGTAGAAGACCAGCGCGGTGGCGTCCGCTTCCGTCATCAGCAGGTGCAGGGTCCATATCTGGAAGATGAGGGACTTTCCCGAGGCGGTGCCGGTGGCGGTCACCACGTTGTTGCCCCGGTCCAGCTCCTCCAGGGCCTGGGCCTGGTGCCGCCACAGGGCGCCGTCTTGGACGATGTTCCCGGCGATGGGCCAGGCCGGCCCGGTCACCATTTCCTCCGGCGCGGGGCTCATCCTCTCGGGGTTGCCGGGGATTTTCAGCGTGCTGACGGCGGCGCAGCCGAGGCACTTGGACCGGCCGGGGCGCAGCGGGTCCGGCCCGGCGGCGGCCGGGGTCCCGCAGCCGTGGCATTGGGCTTCCTTTTCCTTTGAAGCCGCCATCTTTCTCTCCTTTGGGCTCTGTCTAAACTAAAGCCAAGATGAAATGTACATATCGCTAGATGGCACTGTCGGTGGTCACCAAGTTAGGGCTTACTTACAAGGTGATATGAGGTGCCTTCGAGTCCTTTCGGTCGCCTTCAAGACTCCCAAAATGCACATCCCACCCTGGTATTGGTTTAGTATGACGATTTCCTGACCCAGAACCCCTGGCGCCGGTCCTGCCGGGGCGCCAGGCAGCGGCGCAGGATGTCCGCCGGGACCAACCGCTCCAGCTCCCCGGCGTCGTAGGCTGGCCGGTTTTTCGGCTGGAAGTAGCCGGCGGTGACGCCCCCGGCCACCACGTCGGTCTTGCCGGCCTCGTCGGACGCTTCCTGGAGCACGTTTTTCACCCGGTCCATCCGGGGCTTCAGTTCCAGCCACTCCGCGGCGGCCTCCTTCACTTCCGGGTCCTGGCTGAGGACGCTGGCCTTCCGGCCGTTGGCCGGCTCCTCTTTCTCCGTCCGGGGCCCGCGGCAGAGGCTGTGGTAGCTGCAGTAGCGGCACTCCATCGAGCTGGCCGGTTGGGGCCGCTCCGGGACGGCTCTGGCTTCCACCTCCCGGAGGAGGTCCTTCAGTTTCTCCAGGACGCCGTCGGCCAGCTCCGGCTCCCAGGAGACCCGCTCCGGGGGCAGGGGCCGCCCGTCCCGGTCCATCATGGCGAACAGGCCCCGCTCCGGGTGGCAGACCAGTCCCATCTGGTGGAGCCGCCGGGCGTAGAGGCTGATCTAGGCCAGGTACTGGGGGTAGACCTCGGCCACCCCCCGCTCTTCGGTCTCTTGGCCCCGGCTGACGCTCATCGACTTGCACTCCAGGGTGATCCACCGGTCCCTGGTGAACTCCGGGTGCCGGCAGACGCCGTCGGGGTGGCCGGTAATGGCAGCGCCGGCGCCGGGGACTTTCAGCTCGAGCTCCAGCTGCCCCCCCGGCGAGAGGACGGTGTGGTCCGTCTCCCAGCCCCGGCTTTCCAGGTCCCTGAGGATGAGGACCTCCGCCATGTGGCCCAAGGCCATCCGGTTCCGGGAGTGCCCGTCCGGCGGGTCGGACTCGGGGATGCCCTGGGCGGCGTAGGCCAGGGCCCGGGGGCACTTGCCGGCGCCGGAGATGCGCAGCCTGGGGCCGCCGGGTTGGTCCAGTTCCTGGGCTGCCAGTTGCTGCCAGGGGATGGCGTTTAGGTTGGTCAAGGGGTCCTCCCTTTCCGCTTTCGAGTGTTTACCTGATTTTACTGCGGAAGGGGAGAGGACTACTTTGGGGTATTTGTCACCTGTTGAGGGCCGGAGGCCGGGGTTGACCCTCTTTCATTTTGAGGTTGAGGCAAAATCACCCCGGCTCGTCATGAGGGTCATGTGAGCCCCTGCGGCGTCGCCCGCGACCGGTGTTGCCGCTGTGGCCGTCCCCGGCGCCGCTGCAATCCAGTCCTGACGCCGCGCGGCGATAGCCGGAGGTAGGCCGGTGTATCTCATGGTCTCGGTCCAGACGGTCGGCTATTTTCAGGGCTGCCAGGGGCAGGCCGACGCTGGCGGCGCAGAGCAGCAGACCACTTATCGAACCGTACCATCCGAACCCGTGTTTCGCAGCGATGGCGATGGCTGGCCCGGCGCTCACGCACAGGGCGGTAACGGCGGCCACTGGCGGTTTCAGCAAGAAGAAAGTTTCGCTGTTTGTTTGATGTCGCCTTGGCATGGTATCACTCCCGCAAGTGAAGGGTCCGGTTCGTTGGCTGGGCAGTTGGACGCGGGTTCGTTGATGCGCTGCGCCGGTATGCGGGCGGGGGGTCTGCTGACCCCGGGATTTGAGGACCGCACCCGCGTATTTCCCGGCTTTTAATGGTGGCGCCGTTTCAGCGGGCCGGTCGGGATTTTCATCTGTCCCAAGAGAGTTGATCACTTGATTGATCATCTCTTTACCTCTTTGTTCTCCCGTCGTCAGTCTGCCGTTTATTGGTCCGGGTGTGTCGTTGTCGGCTTGCTGATTCTACTGGACAGGTTGCCGTCCGGGGATACGCATCACGGCGCCCCGGAGGCGTTAGCCTCCTCTTCTTTCGTACTCCCCCGCGCTCCTGGCGGCGCCGGGTCTCAGGTGAGGTAGTGGCGTTTCACCTCTGAGGCGTAGCGCCGGCCCAACTCCTGGCCGTTTGCGTCCAGCCATTCCGAGAGCCTGGTGGGAGCCGGGGCGCGTTGTCCCGATTTCGATACCAGGAGTCCCCTGGAAAGCCCCTTTATCTCGTCTTTGGTCAGCACTATGTCGCCGAGCACCGCTCCCAGCGCCCGGGCTGCAGCATAGGTGAGCCACTTGGGAGAGGGCAGCACCAGGCACCTGGCTCCGGTCTTGCTCTTCACCAGTCTGACCAAGCGTGCGTAGGTGTATATCTCCGGGCCCGCGGCGTCGGCCTCGGCGTTTTCTTCGCTCTCCGACGCTTGCACGGCGAGCCTGGCCAGGTCTTCGACGAACACCGGCTGGATGCCGTAGTTTCCTGCTCCGGGCAGCAGCACCACCGGGAACTTCCTGAGGGTCCAAGCGATGTTGTTGAGCAATACGTCTTCGGTGCTGTAGAGCACGGTGGGCCGCAGGATGGCGTGGGATATTCCCTTCAGGTCCCTGAGAGCCTCTTCCACTTGGCCTTTGCCCCGGAAGTACGGCAGGTCCGACTCCGGGTCGGGGTTGGTGATGCTGATGTGGACGATGCGTCTGACCCCGGCCTCCTGGGCAGCTTGGAACATCGTCTTGGTCTGTTCCACGCACTGCTCGTGGGTCCTGCCTTGGTAGTTAACCCTTATCCAGTAGGTGTTGAACAGGGTGTCGGTGCCCTTCAGGGTGTTTCGCAGCGCCTCCGGTCTGTCGAAGTTGAAGGGGTGGAGCTTGACCTTCCCCTCGAACGGGTTCTCCCGGTTGGGATGTCCGGTGATGGACTGGACCCGGTGGCCCTCTTCCAGCAGAATTTTGGTGATGTGCCGGCCGGTGTAGCCGGTGGCGCCGGTTACGGTGTGGAGCTTCTTTCTCCTGTTCATTCGGTCCCCCGGTTTCCGGCATTCGGGTCCTCGTCCCGCCGCACCCCGGTTTCTCCGGGCGCAGGCATGAGGGTGGCCATGACTGCCGTGGCTGGGGTGAAGAATACCGGTCCTCTCTCCGGCCGCGTTTTGCGAATATACCCGCTGCTTGGGCTGCTTCTATCAGCATCGGACCGCTTAGTCGTCTTCGTTGGTGCGCCGGACGGCGCTGCTGCCGGGCTTGCCGCCGCAGTAGAGGCAGTTCGCGAACCGGTCGATGTCGGTGAAGTGCGCGTGGCACTTGGTCATGCGTGCCGGAATCCTTTGTGGTTGGACTTGGGCTTTGCTGATCATTGGCTGTCCTCTTGGGTTGGATTGTTGGTTGCAAGACGGGAACAGGGAGTTCCGGCGCCTGAATTGGAGAGCGCGCTTTTCGCCGGGTTGGTCTGCCGGGGCGCGGCTCCGTGGCTCGGGGTGAAGGAGGCGCTTCCACAGCCGGGGCTGCCCGGTGCCGTTTCTGCCGGGCTGCCGGTCCCGGAGGCGTGGCTGGAACGGGCGGTTTGAGCGGTAATCAGCCTGCCGGGGGCCTGACGGGCCGTTTCGTTTTCACGTCCTTGGTTTTGGTCTCGTTGCTTGGTGTGTCCACCGCGGCCCTGAAAACGAATGAGCCGCCTTGCGGCCGCAGCAGCAGCGTGGAGACTCCTTCATCCCAGCGGTCCTTCCAGAAGCGGCAGTTGCCGGTGTCCCGTTGGCAGGACAAAGTGCTTGCTCAGAATCAGCCCCTGGCCCTGGTAGGACGAGCCAATTCCCGCCCCGTAGAGCTTGTCCGGGACTTCGAGCATTCTCTCGAAGTTGAGCGTGCACACCTTCTGGCCGTGCTCGATCATGAACGGCACGTCATGGGCCCTGATTTCCATCACCGCTTGCACCCCGTCCGAGCTTCCCTGCCGGTCCCATCCGAACCCCGGGTCGAAGAACCCGGCGTAGTGGGTCGGGAGTTCCCCGCTGGACGGGTCGTAGGCGGTCATTTCCGCGGCGTATTCCGGCGGGACTCTGACCCGCTCGGCGGAGGTGAGCAGGTAGAACTCCTCCGGCTCCAGGACCAGCCTCCGGGCCGGCTCCGCGTACACCGGCTCCCAGTAGTCGCCGGGGTCGTGGCGGCGCTCCCGGGACAGGTCCAGCAGGCTGCTGTTCTTCCTGGCGCGGTACCCCGCGCTCTCGCCGTCTCCGGCCAGGTTGGCGCTGAGGGCGGCCCGGCGGTCCCCGGCGGGCCCGGCGGCGTCCGGACCGCTTTTGATCAGCCGCAACTGGTTGAGGGCCAGCCCGGTCTTCACCTTGATGGTGAAGGAGCGGGAGACCACCTCCAGGAACAGCGGCCCGTTGTACCCTTCGCCGATCTCGTCGAACCGGTGGCTCCGGTCGGTTATGACCCGGGTGAAGATGTCCAGGCGCCCGGTGGAGCTCTTCGGGTTGGCCTTGCCCCGGATGCCCGGCGGGAGCCGGAGTTGCTCGATGAGGGGCACCAGGTAGGGCCGGTCTCTCTCCAGGATGGCCCCGTCGCGCAGGTCTATCGTCTCCATGGACAGCCCGGGGAGCTTGTCCCGCACCCGGCCGGCGTCCGGGAGGAAGCTGCAGCGCAGCCGGTGCGCCCGGTCTCCCAGCCGGAGGTCGAGGCTGGCCGGCTGGAGGTTCGCCTCCGGGATTTTGTACTGTTCGGTGAAGATGACGCCGTCCTGGGCGGCTTCCCGCAGCCACCGGGTGGGCAGAATTCCGCCCACTTCGATTTCGTTTATGTCGTCGAACATGGCGTTCCGGTCGCTCCAGGGGTTTGCGGTCTGGGTTCGTTCTCCCGGTGGCCGGGGATTGTTAACGTGCGTGTCGGCGTCTTGCCGGTGGCTTCCGGGTTCATTTCCACGGGCGTTTCCTTATTGGCTCGCGTAGTGAGCCTGCCATTCGGCCAGGAGCCTCCTTCCCAGGTCGTCGGGCAGTTTCCACAGTCCCATCGCGCCCCTGTGGGGGACCGGTCCCGGCAGCCGGTACAGTCCCGTCAGTTTCCAGGCCCACCGGCCCGGCGCGTAGTTGCCGAAGCGGCGCTCGTGGGGCAACTCCGGTTTGGGTATTGCTTCCGGGAGTCCGCCGTTCCCGGTGGGGTGTACGCTGTCCAGCAGGACGGCGGCCACGACCGCTCCCTTGGGCAGCGGACTGGGGCCGAGAAATTCTTGGACCATCGGGGCCTTCCGGAACTCCCGGTCCTCGGTCATTCCCGCGTGGATGGCGATTGCTTCGCCCATCCGGCCGTTTCCGGGCCGCCAGGAACGGGTCTCAAACTGCTTGTGTCCCAGGGCGATGAGGCTGGCCCAGGGCTGGTAGAGAGTCAGGGCTCGCATGGTTCAACCTCTCTCCGGCGCCGTACAGCGACGGCTGTCCATGGTTGCAATGCTCAGGATGGGGAGTGTCCGGGTCCGGCGGCGTGAGCCATTTTCCATCAGGCTTTATCTCCATTGTCGGCCTGCTCGCCGGTTGGTCCGTTTTTGAAGCTGGGGAACACCTTGGCCCCGCTGAATGCTGTCACCGAGGCGATGATTGCCGCAGCGGCCCAGAGGTTCGGCGACAGGGGAATTTGAATCATGATGCCCGCCAGACCGGAAATGGCCGATATGAGCCGGTTTCAAAATTAACCCGTAGGGTGAGACCTTGATCTGTTGTATGTGGGCATTCACTTGGATTACGGTGGGATTGGTTCACGAAATAGGAGCGGGGCTCCCGGCGGTACGGGCCTGATTCCCTGTGTCTTGGCAACGGGGATTGTCCCGCGGGAGACGTGTCCGGATTGTGCGTCTGCGGACCGGTTGAATCAGGAAAGCGAGTTGGTGGCTGCTCACCTTGGTGGGCCTGAGAGGTCTCAGCGCTGGACAATTCCTAGGTGTTGGCTTGGCCAGCGCGCATCCTGTCCAAGGCTTCGTGGCCCGTCCATGTCAACCGGACGATGCCTCTGAACCTGCGTCCTGGTCCTTCCACTTCGGGTAGGTAGACGACCATGTATTCTGCTTCATGGCAAAGTCCAACATGATAGTGAACTTCGGCTTCGCTGTAGTGGTCCAATTCCGGTATGGGGATCGCATCTTCGGTTTGAGACATCTCCAAATGTTCCAGCAACTTCCGAATCAGCTTCATTTTCCTTTGCATTCCAGTCTCCGGTTTGGGGTGCCTCCTGTCCTTTGATTTATTTTATCAAGTTGGTGTGATCGTGGTTTTCCCATCGTGCCTGCTTTCCTCGGGAAGGCTGCGAAGGAGGCCCTCTTCGGGACTTATGCCCATGCTGTGGAGTTGCTCCCTGCTGTGCGGCTGCTGTATATGACCATGCGTGCTTGGGTGGACGGTCGTGGGACTGCTCTGGTGCAGCAGCACTGGCAGCCTCACAAGGCGTAGTCAAGTGCAGGTGGCGGTAACTCCTTGCGCAGTCCGGCATGTTATGCGAGTGTCAGCCTTGGTTGCGAGGGCTCGCATGGTTCAACCTCTCTCCGGCCGGCGGAAACCGGCGGGGATGGTGTCGGCATGGCAGGTTATCCTCCTGTCTCCTTGAGCATCCGGTTATGGCTTGCCTCTTCCTCGGGTCAGGACCATCAGGAGTAACCAAGCTGATAATGTGCCGGCGACGAATGATAGGACCGTGAGGATAAAGGGCGGCCATGGGCGATTCTCCACTTTCATGCGGACGGTCACGTTCACCAGCATGCTGGCGCCGGCCGGGTTGGGCGGGGGCTGGCTGTACCGGCGGGTCCAGGCGGCGGGGTCCGCCGGCATCTCCTCCAGGA
>CBDCPI010000010.1:0-13452 GCA_965220245.1 Dehalococcoidia bacterium | reverse complement strand
GGGACATTGGACCTGCTACGGACATACTACTATCACTGCCTTCCTTATCAAAGTTCGCCTCCTACTGATTCTGAACAGGAGCAATTCGCCAAGAGCCGCCGTTTTTTCCACGCGCTTTCCCGTCTTGACCGATTCCAGGTGAGAGAAGGGCGGTTAGCGTTTCGCGGACACGACAGTCAAGGCAAACCCATCTTCCAACAGAAGCGTACCGACTTGTTGCTGGGCCTTGACTTCGCGTTGATGAGCGGAAAACACCAAATTACCCACGCGGCGTTAGTCGCCGGAGATAGCGATTTCATCCCCGCCGTGGATATCGCCAAACAAGAAGGAATCGTCGTGTGCCTATTTCACGGGCCTGACAAGAACAGCAGAGGCGATTCAACCTATGCACAGGAACTTTGGAACGAGGCCGATGAGCGATTCGAGCTGAGTCGCAGTTTTATGAACCGGGTTGCCCGATAAGCCTAAACCCAGTGCTTCTGGCAAACTCAGTGCGAGCGGGGATCAATCATAGGTACGATTAGCGCCAATCCATATTCAGGGGCCGCCTTAACACTTTACGCTTGTCACCTTAGCGAACACATCGTCGGGCATAGCAAGAATGGCGCGGTCAACAGATTCAGACAGTTTTGCAACCTCATCCATCATAGAAAGAAGTTGATGGTCTCGGATAAGGTCTTCTTGAGGATGTCTCTCAATCATTTTGACCATAGCTCTCCACACCTCTAACGTGGTCGAATAATACTGCTGTAACTCAGGGGGCGGAGACGGGAGGCTTTCGAGTGCATCAACCGCCTTTTGGGCGTCATCTCGAAACTGCCCCCATGTTTGGTGGGGTGCAGTCTCTTCGGAGAGGGCCTTCAGTTCCGATTCGCAAATTGCTTGAGAGAATTCCTCAATACTGACTTGACCACCGTTAGAACAAGCGAGGAGAAGTAATAGGGAAACCAGGCAGAGAAAAAGACTTCTGTGCGGCAACATAGCCTCAGTCGACGTCCATGGGGGCTTTGAGGTGGCTATATGCCGACGCGCCGGCGTAACGGGCTTGGTCGCCCAGTTCAGCCTCAATCCGCAGCAGGCGGTTGTATTTGGCTAGGCGCTCGGACCGGGCCGGCGCTCCGGCCTTGATCTGTCGGACGTCCCAACCTACGGCCAAGTCGGCTATGGTAGTATCTTCGGTTTCCCCGGAGCGGTGGCTTATCACAGTGCCCCAACCGGCCCCTCGGGCTAGCTCCAAGGCGGCCAGCGTTTCGCTCAAAGTGCCGATTTGGTTGGGCTTGAGCAGCACCGCGTTGCTTGCCCTGGCGTCGATACCCCGCTGAATCCGTTGGATGTTGGTGACCAGCAGGTCGTCGCCCACCAACTGGACCGAATCACCGAGCCGGAGGCGCAATTCCCGCCAGCCCTCCCAGTCGTCCTCGCCCAGTCCGTCTTCGATGCTGATAATCGGGTATTCACGGGTCCACCGCTCATACAGGTCCACCATCTCCCCGGAGTCCAACTCGAGACCTTCCCTGGCCAACACATACTTCCCGGAGGACTGTTGGAGCAACTCGGAGGCGGCCACGTCCAGGGCCAGGTAAACGTCCCGGCCGGGGGCGTAGCCCGCCGCCTCGACGGAACGCAGCACCAGTTCGATAGCGTCTCTATTGGAAGGCAAAGACGGCGCGAACCCTCCCTCGTCTCCCACGTTCAGACTATGCCCGGCGTCCCGGAGAGACGTTCTCAACTGGTGGTATATCTCGGCGCCCGCCCGCAGAGCGTCGGAGAAAGTAGCGGCCCCCACCGGGACCACCATGAATTCCTGGATGTCCGCCGAATCGGAGGCGTGCCTCCCGCCGTTCAGGATATTGAACATCGGCACCGGCAGGCTGACAGTGCTCCCTTGGGCCAAGTAGCGCCATAGGTAGGCGTCCCGGTCTAACAACGAGGCCGCCGCTTTGGCCAGGGCCATCGAAACAGCCAAAACGGCGTTGGCTCCGAGATTGCTTTTGTCCGGGGCGCCGTCCAGCGCGATCAGGTCGCTGTCAAAGGAGGACTGGTCCCCAAGGCAGCGTCCGATGAGGCAAGGGCCGATCACGTTGTTCACCTTGGCCGCCGCTCTCAGGACGCCGTTTCCGTGGTAGCGTTGGGGGTCCTTGTCTCGGAGTTCCAGGGCTTCATGGCTGCCGGTGCTGGCGCCCGAGGGCGCAGCGGCGTGAAACCTGGTCCCGTTGGAGAGACCGATCTCGGCCTCCACTGTCGGATTCCCCCGGGAATCGAGGATTTCCCGGCCCCGAACACTCTCAATGCTAACGCCGCGGGCAATGCTTACGCCGCGGGTCCGGTGCGTTGTGTTCAAGGCTCTCCGGAACTACCCGGCGACGTTCCGGGTTGCGGCGGCCAACGCCTTGTCCACCGCGTCCACCGGGTCCGACGCTATGACCATCTCCTCCAGGGGCTGGCCCTCGCCGGTCAACGTGAGGGGCCAAGTCTTGAGGCCGACAACAGGTATACCGTATCCTAGGGCGTGCCCGATTTCGGAGAGAGTGCCGTATGCCCCGCCAACGGCGATGACCGCCCTGCCGGTGGACACTACGATAACATTCCTGGAATATCCCATCCCGGTGACGATGGGGATGTCCACATAGGGGTTGGCGTCCTTTGGAGAGCGGCCTGGAAGGATGCCGATTGTCCTGCCGCCGGACTGCTTGGCCCCCCGGCAAGCCGCCTCCATAACCCCGCCGAGTCCCCCGCACACCAGGGTGACGCCCCGCTTGGCCAGTTCCCTGCCCACCTCTTCGGCCAACCGGAGATGCTCGTCTGACTTGGGCTGGCTACTTCCGATAACCGATATAATCATCTGTGTAAACACCTTCAGCTATGGAAAATGCGGACTGGCGATAAGGTTCTTAATTATAGCAGACTTGCGCCTACCCCCCCGGCAGGATCGCCCTACTGGCGGCCTCGATGGGTTCGAGGAGCGGCGAAGGGTATACCCCGATCCAGAGCAAAGCAGCCACCCCCACACCCAGCACCGACAGCATAACCGCCGAGGGGGCCGCCGCCAGGCCCGTCGACGGGGCCGTTCCCTCCGGCGCTTTCTCAGGGTTGTCTTCCGGCGCGGCCCAAGGGGGCTGGATGTACATTTGGCGAATGACTTGGAGGTAGTAGTACAAGGAAACCAAGCTGCTGAAGATAGCCAGGCCGGCCAGCCACAGAAACCCTGAATCGGCGATAGCGGTGAACAAGTAGAACTTAATGGCGAACCCGGCAAAGACGGGAAGGCCGCCCAGGGAAAATAGTCCCATGGCGATGGACGCAGCCAGGAAAGGTTGACGGTCAGCCAGTCCGGCCAGGTCGGTGATCATCTCCCGTCCGGTTGTATTGAAAAAAGTGATAAGCCCGGCGAACACCACCAAGTTGGTGACTGAGTATCCGACCAGATATAACATGATGCCGTTGGAAGCCAGTACGGAGTCGGAGGAAAGGGCGGCAACCCCTGCCAGTATGAAACCCACGTGAGCGATACTGGAATAGGCCATGAGCCGCTTCAAGTTCCTCTGGGCCAAGGCCACCAGGTTTCCCACCAACATGGTTACTCCGGCCAGGACGGCCAGGATGATCTGCCACTGGTCCCACCGGTCGGCAGCGGGCACAAAGCCTTCGGCAGCCAAGCGCAGCACCAAGGCAAAGGCGGCCGCCTTGGAACCTATGGCTAGATAGGCGGTGATTGGAAAAGGCGAGCCTTCGTACACGTCCGGGGCCCACATGTGGAAAGGCACCGCCCCAACCTTGAAGCCCAGTCCTACCAGGATCAATGCCACCCCAACCCAGAGGGCCGGGCTCAGGTCGCCCGCCGAAGCCAAGGCCCCGGCTATGTCGTCGAAACGGGTCACCCCCAGAACGCCGTAGACCATGCTGATGCCGTACAACAGGATGGCCGAAGAAAAGGCGCCGATTATGATGTACTTCAGGCCCCCCTCGTTGGACCTTGGGCTAGCGCGGGCATGGGAAGCCAGCACGTAAAGGCTGAAGCTGAGCAACTCCAAGGAGATGTAGGCGGTCAACAGCTCCCTAGACTGGGCCATTACATTCATGCCCAGTATGGAAAGCAACAGCAGGCCGTAGAACTCCCCCGGGTTATCCAGGAACTGTTTAACGTAGTCGATAGAGCTGAGGATTATGAAAATGCCCGTGCCCAGGAAGAATATCTTGAAGAACAAGGAATAGTCGTCAATAGCCAGCAGCCCGCCGTACAACGACTCTTCTTCACCCCACAGCATGACCGCCGACAGGACAATCAGGCCGGCCAGGCCGCCGATGGACAGCCAGGCCAGTAGCTCTTTCCTGTCGTCGGGGAGCAGCAGGTCGAAAGTAAAGACAACGAGGGCCAGTCCCGCCAGAGCGAACTCCGGCGTTAGCAATTCAAGGTTTGCGGTCAGTCCCGTCACGGTTGATTTATACTCCTGATTTATACCCCCGGAAGCACGTCAACGCTTACGTTAATAACCCGCATCAGCGGCTCCGGCCAGACGCCCACGAATATCAAGATCAATACAAAAGCTCCGCCGACCGTTTTCTCCACCCTGCTGGCGTCGGTCAGGTCCTGCCAACGGGCGTCCGACTCCCCCAAAAAGGCGCGGGCCAGCAGCCGCAAGATATAGACCGCAGTCAAGGCGGCGCCAATCACCGCCAACACCGCTAGGGGGAGGTAGGTGCGGAAGGCCCCGGTGAACACCATGAATTCGGCAATGAAGCCGCTGAGGCCCGGCAACCCCAGCGAGGCCAAACCGGCTATGGCAAAGAAGAAACTGGTCACCCTCATCCGGTTGGACAGCCCGTTTAAGATGTTGATGTCGCGGATATGGGCCCGGTCGTATATGGCTCCCACCAGCAAGAACATCAGGGCGGTCATAATGCCGTGGGAAAACATTTGCAACACCGCCCCAGCAACCCCGATACGGTCCAAGGTGGCGATGCCCATCAGCACATACCCCATGTGGCTGACGCTGGAATAACCTATGACATACTTGAGGTCCTGTTGGGACATGGCCGAGACGGCCCCGTACAGGACATTTACGGTTCCCAAGCTGATGAGCACCGGCATCCAGTTTGCGGCGCCGTCGGGCAGGAGCACCAAGCCGACGCGAATGATTCCGTAAGCGCCCAGCTTCATCAGGACGCCGGCGTGCAACATGCTCACCGCAGTGGGAGCGGCGACGTGGCCGTCGGGAGACCAGGTGTGAAAGGGCCACAAGCCCGCCAGCACTCCAAAGCCCACCATGAACAAAGGGAATACCAGGGTCTGGAAGGTCTCGCTGAATTCGCCGTCGGGAGCCAGTGTGCCAAGAGCAGTCAGGGAAAACGTGGCCAGCCCGGCGTCGCCCGCCTCCACGTACACCGCCAGTATGCCGACCCACACCAGCACGCTGCCGGCTATTAGGTAGAGCATCAGCTTCATCGCGCCGTACTCTTTGGTCCGCAGAAAGGTCCCAAAGTCGGTGCTGCTGCCCCAGACTCCGATCAGCAAATACATGGGCAGGACGGCCAGTTCGTAGAAAAAGAATAGGAAAAACAGGTCCCGCACCACGAACACCCCGTAGACTCCCGAGCCGAGGGCCAGCAGCAGTACGAAAAAGTCACGGGTCCGTTGCCGGATAGTCTGGGATATGAGCACCCCGCCAAGGAGCACTATGCCATTGAGCAAGACCAAGGGAGCGGTGATGCCGTCGATGCCCAGGGAAAGGTCGATGTTGAGGGGCGCGTCCAGCCACTCGAAGGTGCGGGTGAACTGGAATCCCCCTTGTCCGTAATCGTAGCGAGCGAAGATAATCAGGGACAGGACCAGGGATACGCCGGCCACGAAAACGGAGAAATACCAAATATCCTTGGGCCGGTCGCTGGGCATGAACATGATGAGAACGGCTCCCGAAAGCGGGGCGAGCAAGAGCAGGAGCAGGGCTATTTGGTCGAAGTCGTTCATCCCAGCCGTGTTAGATGGACCTTAACCACCAGAAGATCGCCAGGCCCACGGTACCCAGCACCATAGCCAGCGCATAGCTGTACAAGTGTCCGGTGACGTGAAGCCGCAGAGTTATCCCCAAGCGCCGGACGGAATTGGCCGGCCCGTTTACTGCAAGATCGTTGACCACCACCCGGTCGAAAAGAGCAATCAGGCCGGAGAAGACCAAGACTACCCGGTCTACCGCCCACTGGTATAGCTCATCGAAGTAATACTTGTTTTCTACTACCCGGACCAGCGGCGCGAAACGAGCTTTCGCCGCTTCCAAGGAAATCCTTCCTCTCACGTATACCAAAGCAGCAAACCCAAAAGCGGCCACAGCGAGGACCGCAGAGAGCACACCCAACCACCAGGTAAATTCGAAGCCGTGGCCTTTGCCGAAGAAGATGAAGCTGCCGATGCCGTCGTAGCCGCCGGGCCAATTGAAGCTCAAGAACCCGAACCCGGCCGCCAGCACCGCCAGCAAGACCATCGGCCAAGCCATCTGCCAAGGGGCGTCGTGGACCTGTTCAAGTTCCGGCCTCAACCGTCCAAAGAAAGCGGCAAACATGGCCCGGGCCAAGTACAAAGCACTTAACAAGGCCGTGATCAGAGCGAAAGCAATAAATACGGCATTGCGGTTATGGTTAACCGCCGCCAGTATCTCGTCTTTGCTCCAGAAACCCGCCAGGATGGGAATGCCGCCCAAGGACAACGCGGCCACTAAAAACACCAGGGCGGTCAATGGCATCACTTTTCGTAGACCGCCCATTCTTCGGATGTCCTGCTCCTCGGTACTGTGAAGCACGCTGCCGGCCCCCAAGAACAACAGGGCCTTGGCAAAGCCGTGGGCCAGCAAATGGAAGACCGCCGCCGTATAGCCGAAGGCCCCCAGGGAGAGCATCATCAGTCCCAAATGGCTGATGGTGGAATAAGCCAGGACCCGCTTCAGGTCGGTGGCAACCAGGGCGATGGTGGCGGCCATTAAAGCCGTAACCAGTCCAATGATCGCCACCACCAAGCAGGGGGTCGGCGTCATAAGCCTGGAAAATAGGGAAGGCCCTGGCCACAAGGTACACCCCGGCCACGACCATGGTGGCGGCGTGAATCAGGGCGCTGACCGGTGTGGGCCCCTCCATGGCGTCGGGCAGCCAAACGTGAAACGGGACTTGGGCCGACTTTCCCATTGCGCCCAGAAACAGCAGCAAGGCGGCGGCAGTGGTCACGCCTTCGCTCATTGTTCCGCTGCGAGCCGCGTCAAAAGCCGCGGACATACTGAAAGACCCTACTTCCCGCCAAAGCAGCAGTATCCCCACCAGCAGGCCCACGTCTCCAATCCGGGTGACGATGAACGCTTTCTTGGCCGCTTCTTTGGCCGCTGGCCTCTCGTGCCAAAAACCGATGAGCAAGTAGGAGCAAATCCCCACCAGTTCCCAGGCTACGTAGAGCAGCAGAAAGTTGTCGGCCAGCACCAAGGTCAGCATCGACGCCGCGAACAGCGAGTGGACCGCGAAGTACCAGCCGAAGCGCGGGTCGCCGCGCATATAGCCCAGAGAATAGACCTGCACCAGCAAGGCCACGAAGGTGACCAAGCCCAGCATCACGACCGCCAGCGGGTCCACGACGATTCCCCAAAAGAGTTCCAGTTCCCCGGCATGGAACCAGCTATGGGTGAAGTGACAGGTCAGCGATCCGGTATCTTGGCTGGTAAAACAGTCCTTGGCGGAGGCGCCGGCGTCGAGAAAACTTGCCAGGACCACCCAAAAAACTACGAAGCCGGCTCCGATAGCAAGAATGGAAAGAGAGGAACCCTTACCGGGCAAAAACCTGCCGGAAACAACGATAATAGGGGCGGCCGCAAAGCAGAAAACCGGGATTAGCCAAGCCCACTCCATAAGCGGTCAGCAGTCAGCCGGGCCAACCCCCCGCCCCCCCTCTTTGGCAAGAGGGAGAAGGGGAGGTTCCCGCCGATAGCCATACAAGGCCGTGAGATCAACCGGTGGGATTACCATTTCATGAGGTCTATTTCATCCACGTTTACTGTCTGCCGGTTACGGTATATCCGCAGAATGATCGCTAGGGCCAAGGCCAGCTCCGCAGCGGCAACGGTAATCACGAAGATAGCGATAATCTGTCCGTCGAATCGCACGAAACCGCCAATGCCGTTCAGATGAGATGCGGCGGCGATCAAGTTTATGTTTACCGCGTTGAGCATCAACTCAATGGACATCACAATGAGCACGGCGCTCCGCCGGGCCAGCACTCCGTACAGCCCTATGGCGAATAGAGCGGCGCTCAGCAACTGAAAGTAAAATAAAGAAACCATGCCCTAGCTTTCGCCCCTGCCAGACCGGGCAATGATTATTGCGCCGATGAGGGCTACCAGCAGGACCAAGGAGGCGATTTCAAAAGGAATGGCCCAACGGGTGAACAGGGAGTTGGCCAGGTCGCCGAACCCGGGGCTCTGGGCCTCGGTGTCTTTAACCGACTGGATTAGAAAGGAGGGGATGAGCACCCCTAACAATCCCAGAGCGGCAACCGCGGCCAGGGGCCACTGGCGGTTATCGGAAATACGCGGGTATTCCCCGCCGCGAGTAAGCATTATGGCGAACACCAGAACTATTGTGACCGCCCCGCCGTAAATCAGCACCTGCACCAAGGCTAGGAACTCGGCAAACAAGATCAAGTAGACTCCCGCCGCAGCGATGAGCGACAACAGAAGGGCCAAGGCAGCGTGGACCACGTTCCTGGTCAACACCACTCCCAAAGCGCCGCCCAGGGTTAGTACCGCCAGCAAGATAAACAAGAACCAGGACACGGTCAGCGGCCCCGAGCAAATAATGAGTCCCGCTGAGCGGGACCGTTAGAGGGGAGAATTTCCATAGGCGAGTTGTGCCTGATGCTGCACATGGTCGAATTACACTACCGTTTGCCGAATAGCCTTTTGAAGAATCCGTTGGATTTGAGTCAGGCTGGCAAATTGGCGGCCTATTGTCCGTTTGTTATTGCTCGTTTGTCTAGGATGACCCACCGGCTCCGGTTGCGCCGGCCGGCTTGGCCCGTTTTGTCGGTGGAATCCAACCCGTTTCCGTCTGGAAGTTTTGGCCGATCTCCAGCAAGGCCGGCAGGTCCACCCGGTCGCCGTTGCGCCGGTAGGTGCTCATCTCGTGCTCGTGGCTCATGACGATGGCGTCAAAGTTACACACCTCGACGCAAATCCCGCATAGTATACACCGGTTCAGGTTGATTTCGAAGCTATCTACAATCTTTCTCCTGTGGCTGCGGCCTTCTTTTTGGAGCGGGTTATCTTTCATAGTGGCCGACATGCACAGAGTGGGGCAATTACGGATGCAAACCATGCACCCGGTGCAAAACGGTTCGTCAACCTGGCCGTCCCAGGTCAAAGCGGGGAAGCCCATAAACCTGGGTTGCACCGGAGTGGGGGCTTCGGTCCTGGTCCAGAAGTTGCCCGTGGCCGGATATTGACGGGTCACCGGTTGACGCAACCCCTTTACTGTGGACACTAAAGTTAACCAAAGACCTTTCAGGCTATATATCATCGATACGCTCTAAGTGCAGAGTCTCACGCATTCTTGGATTAGAGATGAATCACCAAAGGAGTTTACCAAAACTCACTGCCCGGCAACCGGAGAGCCTGCTCCGGCGGAGGGGCCTTGAGCCCGCAACGACCGCTGCCGGGCCCGGACTTTGGCTACCTGACGGGCCGGCCCCACCATTCGACGATGAATTATATAAGCAATCACCACCAACCCGGTAAGGGACATCAAGGTCAAGGACCAAGCGGGCCAGTTGTAGAACCGGTAAATAGCGGTTATGACGATAGTCAAAAAGGACAGTGGCACCATCACCTTCCAAGCGAAGGCCATAAGCTGGTCGATGCGCAGCCGGGGAAATGTGCCCCTTACCCAGAAGATAACCAGAATCACCCCATACACTTTCACCAAGAACCAGACGATTCCCCAGTCGCCCGAAAGACCCGGCCCCGACCACCCGCCAATGAATAACAAAGTTACCAGGGCCGCAACAGCAAAGGTGTTGATGTATTCAGCCAGGAAAAACACCGACCAGTGGGCGCCGCTGTACTCCACAAAGGGACCGCCCACGACCTCCGATTCGGCGAAATAGATGTCGAAGGGAGTGCGTCCGACCTCCGCCAAACCGGCAATGAAGAAGATAACCAGTCCCAGGGGCTGGACCGCCAGATAAGGATAGTCCCCCTGCCCAGCTACGATCTCTCTAATATCCAAAGACTCCGCCAGCATTGCCACGGAGATGACAACCATGATTATAGGAATCTCATAGCTGATAAGCTGGGCGGCGGCGCGGAGCCCTCCCAGGTGCCCATACTTATTGGCGGAGCCCCATCCCGCCAGCACCAGGCCCAGTATTCCGATCACAGCAAAAGCGATAATGTAGAGAAGCCCCAGGTCCAGGTTCTTAATGACCGCGTCGTGGGTGCCGGGGATAGTGACCCAGATCATAAAGGCGGACACGACGACAATGAACGGGGCGGCCCAAAAGATGGTCCTGTTCGCCGACGATGGGATGATGTCCTCCTTCAAGACCAGCTTGAGAGCATCGGCCAAAGGCTGCATCAGTCCCATGGGTCCGGTGCGGGTGGGCCCCAAGCGCCGCTGCAAGCGGCCCAGTACCTTGCGTTCCAGCCAAGTAAGGGAGAGCACCACTACCGATAAGGCAAGGAACATCAAAAAAAGGCCCAGCACGATCCAACCGAAGTCGGCCCCGCTGATGGCCAACAAGGGCGCCGGGACTGTCAACGGTCCACCTCGCCCAAAACTATGTCCAAAGAACCCAACACGACCACGGCGTCCGCTATCCAGATGCCCGTAAGCAATTGCTTGATGGCGGAGAGATTGCAAAAAGAAGGAGGGCGGATTTTCACCCGGTAAGGCTTATCGGTCCCATCGCTGACTAGATAAACTCCGATTTCGCCTCGGGGGTTTTCCGACCGCACGTACACCTCGCCCTTGGGAGGACGGATCAACCGGCGTCCCAGGGATGAAACGACGTTCCCTTGAGGCATCTGGTCCAATGCCTGCTCGACAATGCGCAGCGACTCGTACATTTCTTGGACCCGGACGTAATGGCGGTCCCAACTGTCGCCGTCCAGTCCCACCGGCACGTCGAAGTCGAAGCGGTCGTAGACGGAATAAGGCTGGACCTTGCGCAGGTCATAGTTGACGCCGCAGGCCCGCAGGCAGGGGCCGGTGAGCCCAAAGTCAATGGCGTCCTCGGCAGAGATGACGCCGACATCCTTAAGCCGAGCCAAGAATATTTCGTTGAAGGTCAAGAGGCGATCGGACTCCTCCACATCCTCCCGGATCAGCGGCAAGAGGTCTCTTACCATTTGCTCGAAATTTTCCGGCAGGTCCTCCTTGAGCCCGCCGATGCGGAAGTAATTATGCATCATACGAGCGCCGGAGACCGCCTCGAACACCGTCTGGATGCGCTCTCTTCCTCGGAAGCAGAACATCGAGGGGGTCATGGCTCCGGCGTCCAGACCGATGGTGGCGACGAACAATAAGTGACTGGCTATCCGGTTCAACTCGCAAAGAATGACCCGGGCGTACTCGGCCCGTTCCGGCACCTCCAGCCCCATCAGCTTTTCCACGGCCCGGCAATAGGCGTGTTCATTGTTGAAATTGGCGATGTAGTCTATCCGGTCAAAGAGGGTGATCACTTGGTTATACTGTTCACCCTCGCACAGTTTTTCCGAACCCCGGTGGAGGTAGCCGATGTGGGGCTGGCACTCCACAATCTTTTCACCGTCGACCCACAAGACCAAGCGAAACACGCCATGGGTTGAAGGGTGCTGCGGCCCCATGTTGAGAAGCATCTCAACGGGTTCGGCGTTCGCCGTCGGTTGCTCGGGAACCTCGGCCATAAAGTGTATACCTCGCCGCTGCTGCAATCGACCGCCGGCTTTCAACCCTGGGGCTGACGGCCCGCCGTCGGCTTGCCGACGGCTATTAAATTATTACAATCTTAGGGTCTTTGACCGGCTCGACCTCGTTGCTCATCCAGACCTCTCCATCGTAATAGAAGCCGGCCTCGATCAATACTTCATCCAGCGTGCCCAGTTCATCGCAGTCTTCCAAGTACATTGCGACCTGGGACCGCAACGCCTCCCGCGCCGCTTCCGCGCTGTCGCCAAAGGCGGTCACAATCAGTTCGGGACAGACCGCCTGATAGGCGCTGCCCCACCGGGATTCCTGGATTTGGTAAACAATCCTAGCTTTATTTTTAGCTTGTTTAGCCGCTCGCTTTTTCATCTGAAACGGGTCCTTGGATAAACTCCAGTTGAAGCTCGGTATCCTCTTCCACCCCTGGGAATCCAGCTTGGGCCAAGGCTTTCCCCAGAGTATCCTGGCCGTCATGGGTTTCGATCCAAGCCCGAGTAACCTGGACCAGTTGGTCTTGGGCCTCCCGCACCGATTCTCCCAACCCCTCCAGAGGAAGTTGCTCCACCGTGGCCACATAGCCGCTAACCCCGTGTACAACCCGGGCGGTCAGCACCAACCGTTCCATAGACCCTCTAAAACTCCTGGTAGTCGTTGAACGGAAACTCCTTGCGGCCGGGGTATCCCTCGAACCCGTCGTAGAGCAGCAGGGGGGCCAGGTCGGGATGCCCCTCGAATACTACGCCAAATAGGTCGTGAGCCTCCCGCTCGTACCATTCCCCCGCCCGCCAAATGGGCGTGACCGAGGGCAAGCGGGGGTTGTCATACGGAACGTCGGTCTTGACCGCTAGGATTCTTTCAGGATCGAGGGAGTGTAGAATGTACACCAACTGTAGACTGTCTTTGTAATCTACGCAGGACAAGCACAGCAACTGGCGAAGGACCAGCCTGGGGTCATCTTTGGCCAACCGGCATACTTGGGCGGTGTCGGCGGAGCGCACCGTAATTTGGGGTAGGTCATCGAGCGCGCCGGCCTCGGGTTCAAACTCTTTGAGCACCTCTTGGGACAGGGCCAGCAACTCTCTGCCGGACTGGCTCAAGCTCTGGAACTCGGTGTGGGCGGGTTCTGGATTAGGGTTTTCCGCCACGCTCTTTAGCGTCCTTCATTATTTTTTCTTGGAGCTTGAGAATACCGTACAACAACGCCTCGGGCCGGGGCGGACACCCGGGCACGTAGACGTCTACCGGGACCACATGGTCGACCCCCATAACCACCGAGTAAGAACGGTAGTAGGGCCCTCCATTGGTGGCGCAGCTACCCATAGCAATGACCCACTTGGGTTCGGGCATTTGCTCGTAAAGCAACCGAATGGGTTCGGCCATTTTCTTTACCACGGTTCCAGCCACTATCATCACGTCCGATTGTCTGGGAGACGGCCAAGTCACCACTCCGTACCGGTCGAGGTCGTGGTGAGCCATATAAGTGGACATCATCTCAATGGCGCAGCAAGCCAGTCCAAAGGTCAA
>CBDCPI010000009.1:0-55715 GCA_965220245.1 Dehalococcoidia bacterium | reverse complement strand
AGCCTACCGGACTCAGGATCAGGGTAGCGGGAAGCTCCTTCATAGTCAGCAAGAAAACCAGAGCGGCACCGGAAAGGATGCCTGGGGCCAGCAAAGGCCCGGTCACGGTGGAAAATACCCGGAGGGGAGTACGGCCCAAGCCGCGGGCCACTTCTTCAACCCGCGGGCTTATCTGGAGCAAGGATGTCCTGACTGGTCCTAATGCCGGGGATAGGTAGAGAATCGCGTAGGCGAAAATGAGTAGTCCGGTAGTCTGGTACACCGGAGAGGCGTAATTTGCCCCAAAGAAAACCAGACCGAGAGCGACTGCAATACCGGGCAAGGCGAAGCCAATATAGGTTATCCGCTCACATAACGCGCTGATGAAGCCGGGATAACGCACCGACATGACCGCAATGGGGATAGCGGCTACCACGGTGGCAACCGCAGCCAACACCGACACGTACAGCGAGTTGCGGACCGCCTCCCACTGGAAAAGAAGCGGTTCCCCCGCCGAGACACCCCGATATACCCAATAACCCAAGACCGACATGGGCAATATCAGCGCCAACGCCACCACCAAAGTACAGAAGGCCAGAGCGGGCCACCGCCAGCGGCCCAACCGAACCGGCGCCGTTGGCCGGATAGCTCCGGAGCCGCTGCTGTAGTAGCGAGACCGCCCCCGGGTAAGGGCCTCACTGGCTACTATCCCTAATGCCAGCACCACCAACGCCAAGGATAAGGCGGCTCCCAAGGCGGGGTTTAAGGCCGACTCATACTGAACAAAGATCACCCAGGTAAAGGTCTCATAGTTGAGCAAGGATACGGCCCCAAAGTCGCTGAGAGTGTATAGCCCCACCAAAAGCGAACCGGCAGCAATCGAGGGTTGCAGATGCCGCAAGACCACCCGGAAAAAGGTGAACCAAGCGTTGTATCCAAGGCCCCGTGAGCTTTCTTCCAGCGCCGGGTCCATCCGCAGCAATGCCCCACGCACGGTCAGCAGTACATAGGGGTAGCTCAGCAGAATCAACGTCAATACCGCTCCCGGAAAACCGTTTATGTCGGGAAGGCGGTCAATGCCGAAAGGCCCGTCTAGCAGCTTCTGGAGCATCCCCTTAGGTCCCAAGGCCACGACAACAATAAAGCCGCCAACGTAGCTGGGAATCACCAAGGGCAAAGCAGTCAGCACCACCCAGAGCCTTCGGAAGGGGAGGTCGGTACGCACTGTCAGCCAAGCCAGCGGGACAGCTAGGGCCAAGCAACCGGCAGTGACCGCGAAAATCAAGAGAAGGGTCCGGCCCAAGACCTCCGCGACCCGGACCCGGAACAACAGGTCCCAGGCTTCACCGCCGCCGTCCAAAGTCCGAACGAGCAAGTAGGCCGGAGGCAAGAGCAAGGCGGCCATTACGGCCAAGGCCGGAGCCCAGACTACCGGTGAAGGCCCTGCCTGACGGAAGAATACCCGGCCGAGGAGACCGGTTGTTGCCACCCTGTTTAGGACGTTAACTCCTCCGGTGTAAACTGCCTAAGCGAGAAGCGACTTATATCATTCAACTAATATATCGTGTATACATATAATGCATTATTGGAGTGCTTAACCGGTTGAACCAATATGCCCAGCTACTCGGCCAGAAGAATAGCGCGGGCATATATCCAATGTCAACGCGCTGGGGGAGCGACCAGGACAACCACAAGGGTTGTCCCTACATTTCGGCATCGTAACCATCGTAGGGGCGCCCCTTGTGGGCGCCTAGAGACCGCTTTCAATGACACCTGATTCCCGTTCCGCGGGTATCGCCTCCGATTGTTGCTATAGGAGGGTGCCAGTAAATACCGGCAAAACGGCCCGCGCCTTGGCCATCCAAGCTCTCGTCAATGGGTGTTGACACTGCGGTACAATGTATCTACACTATCGGCCATTCGTCACGGTGCATTCCTATACTTAGCCTAACAACGGCAGATTAGCCATCCATCCGTTGCATAGAACTTAGTCGCGGCGCTTTCCTTGTAGTGCCGGGGCGCATTAGCTATACGGGAAAGACTGTGCTGAGGGCCACATGTTAACACCGCATACTCACTCTCCCAAGGCCAATGGCTGTGGACCGGCCAGCCCGGAGTCCCAAGGCTCAGACTCCAGCAAAAAGACCTCCGGCAACCACCGGCAGGGGTTGGAGTGCCGCGGCTTGGCCAAGCAGTTTGCGGGAGTGCCAGCCGTGGACGGCCTCGACCTGTCCGTACCCTTTGGCAAGGTGTTGGCTCTCGTAGGCCCCAGCGGATGCGGCAAGACCACGGCGTTGCGGATAATAGCCGGATTCGAGCGGCCGGAGCGGGGAACGATTCACTTGGGAGGCCGCCCGGTCTGTGGACCGGGTTCCATCGTACCCCCCGAAAAACGAAAAATCGGCATGGTATTCCAGGAGGGCGCACTCTTCCCTCATCTCACTGTAGAGCAAAACGTGGCTTACGGGCTGCCCAAGGCCGGCAAGCACAACGGCAGAGTGGACGAAGTGCTGGAGCTGGTGGGCCTCCACGGTTTACGCCGGCGGATGCCTCACGAGTTGTCGGGAGGCCAGCAGCAACGAGTGGCCCTTGGCCGGGCGTTGGCCCCCAACCCGGAGCTACTCCTATTGGACGAGCCCTTCTCGAATCTAGACCCCAAGCTCAGAGAGCAGGTCCGCCGGGACTTCCGGGAAATCGTGCGGGCCAGTCACGCCACCACCGTTTTCGTTACCCATGACCAAGAAGAAGCCCTGTATCTGGGTGATTTGATCTCGGTCATAAATCAAGGGCGGGTACAGCAAACGGGAACCCCCGAGCAGATTTTCCATAGCCCGGCAACCCGTTTTGTGGCGGAATTCATCGGCATGGTGGACTTTTTGCCAGCCTCTTGGAACGGCGATAGGTTGAGCACCGAGTTAGGCTCCATGGAATGGCCGGGGGAATGGCCGGGGGAATGGCCGGGTTCTCTCCCCCTTCGACTACCGCTCAGGCTGAGCGGGGAGTCGAAGCCTCCTCAAGCCGACGAGCCCAAGACTGAGGGCAGCCTCGAGGTTATGGTCCGTCCCGACTGCCTGGAATGCTATCCCGCCGAGGACGGACAAGGTGTGATTGTCGAGCGGGAGTTTCGCGGCGGGTCGTACCTGTACAGCATCGGTCTTCCTTCCGGCCGCCAAATACGCTGTTTGCTTCCTCACACCACGGAATATTCCAAGGGCGCCGCGGTAGAGGTCCGGTTGAGACCGGGGCATTATATGAGGCTGTTCAAAGACCAAATGGCGCTAGCCTGCTAGAGCCGACGCAGCCTTTGGACCGGGCAGTCTCTCCACTGCAGGGTCTTTCAGTTGTCACCCTTGAGATCTTTGCATAACCGGGACTGCTGCGCGCAGGTACCGAGAAATGTAGGGGCGCCCTTTGGGGGTGACAACACCAAAGCACCCACAAGGGGTGCCCCTACGGGGTTACGCAAAGGTCTCACCCTTGTATATTACTGGCAAGGACGGAGTGAAGGGTCTAGAATTCATGGGGCAAGCCAAGGTTGGTTCCGGGTCAGGCGTTTAGATTCTTCAGTCGCTCCGCTCCTTCAGAATGACAATTGAAAGACCCTACTCTCCACTGGTGGTGCGTTTCTCCGTTAAACTGGTATGCTGTAAGCAGCGGGGCAAGCTTTGGCTTTTCCTGAGCGGGAGACGAAGGGTTAGCCTGAGCGCAGTCGAAGGCGCCCGGCCCGAGGTTCCAATAATTTAACTTCACGCAGGTAGCGGATGCCGCCAAGAAAGAAACGCAACCAAGGCTCCCGTGACCAAGACTCCAATGAAACACTGACGGAAGGGCAGGACGAGCGGCTATCGCCTGGCACCGAAAACTATCTGCTCTGCTTGTACAAGCTCTGGGAAGACTCGGAAATCCCAACCATCACTCAGTTGACCGACACCCTGAAGCAATTGCCAATAGCCGAAGGGTTGGGGACATCGGTGCCCTCGGTTGCTGGAATGATCCGGCGGATGCAGCGGCAAAACTTGGTGGACATCGGGGCCGACAAGCGGATCCGGCTGACCCCCCGGGGGTTTGAGGGCGCCGAGGACATCGCCCGCCGCCACCGCTTGGCGGAGTGGCTGGTGGTGCGGTTGTTAAAAATGGACCTGCACCAAGCCCACCAGGAGGCCCATCGCTTGGAACACGGAATGTCCCGGGAGTTTCAAGGAAAGCTGGTGGAGCAACTGGGCCACCCCACCCGCTCACCCTTTGGCCGCCCGATTCCCGGCTCCGGGGAACCCCGGATGCCCGACAACGCTCTTACGTTGGATACGGCCTCACCCGCGGTTACTTACGTGGTTGACCGGGTGCCCGAGGAAGATGCGAAGCTCTTGCGCTTCTTGGCCGACTCCATGATTGTGCCCAACTGTGAAATCACCGTCTTAGCGGCGGCGCCGTATCTTGGGGTGTTGGAGGTGGCTACGCAACGGGAAAAGGTATCAATCGGTTACAACGTGGCCCGGCAAATCTTGGTGCGAACTATGGAAGAAGATAGCGTCGCGGCCTAACTTCGGCCCTTCGGCTGCCGCTCAGGCTGAGCGGGGAGTGGAAGCCCCACTCTTGGCCCCGGAGCTAATCGTCCGCCGCACCGCGGCCCACCCCTCGGCCATGCTCCGGCTGGGCATGGGCGGTAATTCTTCATCCCGAACGACCTTGACGAGCACGAATACCGGGCCGGGCTGAGCAAGGGCCTCCTCCAACCCCAGCACCAACTCTTCCAACTCATCGAACTGGTAGGTCTTGGCGTAACCGGCGCTGCGGGCCATGGCCGGGAGGTCCAGATGGTCCAAGGCCTTGATGGGCAATCCGCCGGTGGAGCGATGGGAAGCATCGTCGAAGACCACATGCACCAAATTCTCCGGCTGGGACTCCCCCACCGTCGCCAAGCCACCCAGGTCGGTCCTCAGGGTCGAATCGCAGTCCAACACCAGCACCTTGCTCCCGGGTTGGGCCAACGATAACCCCAGACCCACTGCCGGGGCCCGGTCCATGCAGTCTTGCAAGTCGACGTCCAAGTCCCGCCGTTGCGAAACCTGGCACCAGTCGCGCAATGCCGCCGACGTCGCTACCACCAACGCATCCTTACGGTGGTAGTTTATCGCCCGGGCCGCTTCCATCGATGGAATCACTGGGGATGGAATCACCGGACCTATCCTCCTGCTCGATTTCCTTTGGGGCTGTTCCTGTTACCGGGTCTGACTTCCGGGCCAACACCATCAGGTAGGCCGCTACCGGTATCGCCAGACCTCCCAGCACCCCGAGGCCAATATTGGGTCTGGCGAACCCTTGGTACAGCAACCAGAAGCCTAGAACAAAGGCGCCGTAAGCAAAAACCTTGCCCAACAGGCCCTTGGCGATGGTCTTCAATACCTGGTCTGGCCGCAAGGACTCCATAGCCCATTAGGAGCTTTTGGCAACCGCGCCGCAGCTTTGATGCAGAGTCTTTTAATTGTCATTCCGAGCAGCGCGAGGAATCTAAAATTCTTGCTGGAACTAACTTCGCCTTTCCAGAAGGATTTTAGACCCTTCACTTCGTTCAGGGTGACGAATAGCAGACTAGGGTGACAATTGAAAGACCCTGAGCTTTGACGCTCGGCCTTCGGAATTACTGATGCGTGAATAAGTTTCTAAACTATCCCCTCCCCCGTCGTTCCGGCGAAGGCCGGAACCCAGAGCCGTTCTCCACCATCTACGTTCTTTGTCCTCTGAATTCCTGGATTCCGGCTCAAGGCCGGAAAGACGAGGACTGGTTTAGGTAATCGTTCACGTATCAGTAATCAAAGAGGCGGTGAATTTGTCACCGCCTCGGCTGTCTTCTCTCGCCTGTAGCTACCGGGACCAAATTGGACCACGGGGTTAGTCGGCAGCTAGAGCTTGGGGCAACTCTTGAATCGCCATGTGCACGGTGCGAGACGCCCGCGGGCGGAACTGCACCGGAGTGTTTTCAATCTCGGGCTCCACCACCAGATGGACAAACACCGGGCCCTCGGCGGTCATCACTTGGTCGATACCCGTGGTCAAGTCCTCCAGGTTGTCGAAGGAGAAGGTGGCGGCGTAGCCGGCGGCAGCGGCCATTTTCTCCCAATCGGCCCGTCCGGAGCCAGGCACCGGCTGGCCGCCGGTGACCGCGTAGACGCCGTTGTCGAACACGAAGTGGACCAAGTTCTTGGGCGCTTGGTTGGAGAGGGTAACCAGGGTTCCCAGGTTCATCAGGAGGCTGCCATCGCCATCCAAGACCATGATCTTGCGCTCGGGGTGGGCCAGCGCCAAGCCCAGCCCAACTGAGGAGGCTTTGCCCATAGCGCCGGACAAGGGGAAGTCCAGTTCCTGATGAGTAGTGACGCTGGGCAGGCCCATACGAACATTTCCAGCGTTCATGGTGGGCACGATTACCGCGCCATTGCGTTTGTTGTCCAATAATCTGACGGCGTCCGTGTTATTTATCATGTTCGGCAGTCCTTTTTTGATACGACTCTGAAATCCGGCTAAGGTCCACGACTACAGGGGCCGCCTAGGCGCCAAACTCGGTCCCTACCAGCACCGCCACCGGCTTTTGGACCCGCTCCGCCTCAGCGGTCGCCACGCTGATCCGGTCGGCGTCCTCGTCGGTCTCGATGAGATAATAGTTGATGCCCCAAGCGTGGAGGATGTGCTCAATGTAGCGCGCCGCCGAGTCGGTGGTAATTCCGTGGCGGCTCCAGCCACGGTAACCAATCAGCATCACCAGCGGCTGGTTAACGTCCAGCCCCAGCCCGCGAATGGAGTCGCCGGACTCGAAAATCCCGGTGTTTTGGATCAATACCACCGGCTTCTTGCCGCCGACCCACAGCCCGGCGGCTATGGCCATGGTTTCCCCTTCCCGGCAAACGGGGACCAAGTCCAGCGAGGGATCGCTGGTAAGCAATTGGTACATGAAATTGGTCTCACTGTCGGGAAGCCAAATCACGTGGGTGAAGTTGTTCTTTTTCAGCTCATCAACGATTGCTGTTGGATGCAGGACCGACTCGGGAATTGTCATTTGCGCTCCTTTATTGGTCCAAGCTTAGCTCAGTCCGCCGCGGGCCACGCTTTGCTGGGGACGAGCCTATTATATGGACGGGGCCGTTGGGCCGTCAACAAAGCCCCGGCGGTGAAACTCAGAACTCGGCGTTCTTGGGGGTCCTGGGAAAGGGGATGACGTCCCGGATGTTGGACAGGCCGGTGATGAACTGGACCGTCCGCTCGAACCCCAGGCCAAACCCCGCGTGAGGTACGGTGCCGTAGCTGCGCAGGTCCAGATACCAAGAGTAATCGCTTTCGGAGAGACCCGACTCCAACAAGCGGGACAGGAGCACGTCCCGGCGCTCTTCCCTCTGGCTGCCGCCGATTATTTCGCCGATCCTGGGCACCAGCACGTCCATGGCGGCCACAGTCCTGCCGTCACCGTTAAGGCGCATATAGAAGGCCTTGATTTCCTTGGGGTAGTCGGTGACGATCACCGGGCTGCCGATTTTCTTCTCGGTCAGATAGCGCTCATGCTCCGACTGCAAGTCCGCTCCCCATTCTACGGGATATTCGAAGCTCTCTCCGGAGCTGACCAGTAGCTCCACGGCCTCGGTGTAGGTAATGCGTTGGAAACTGGAAGCAACGATTTCTTCCAGGGTTGAGATAGCGGACTGGTCGTACCACTGGTTGAAGAAGGCCATGTCCTCCGGGCAATGGTCCAGCACGTAGCTGAAGATGTACTTGAGGAACTCCTCGGCCAGATTGGCAAGCCCGTCGAGGTCACAGAACGCCACTTCCGGCTCTACCATCCAGAATTCAGCCAAGTGTCGGGAAGTGTTGGAGTTTTCCGCCCGAAACGTCGGACCAAAAGTGTAAACGTCGCCCAAGGCTTGGGCGAAGATTTCGGCCTCCAATTGTCCGCTCACCGTCAAGAAGGTGGGCTTGCCAAAAAAGTCCTCCTCATGGTCAACAGCTTGGCCTTTCTTGGGCGGGTTGTCCAAGTCCAATGTGGTAACGCGAAACATGGAGCCCGCCCCTTCAGCATCATTGGCGGTGATGATGGGGGTCTGAATAAAGTTAAACCCCCGTTCTTGGAAGAAGCTGTGAATCGCGAAAGCCGTGGCGTTGCGGACCCGGGCCACCGCGCCAAAGGTGTTGGTCCTAGGCCGAAGATGGGCGATTTCACGTAGGAACTCCGGGGTGTGGCGCTTTTTTTGTAGCGGGTAAGTTTCGGGGTCGGATGCGCCCACCAAGTCGATGCGGCTGGCTTGAATCTCGTAGCGCTGGCCCTTGCCGGGTGATTCGACCAAAGCGCCGGCCACCGTGACGCTGCAACCGGTGGTCAGTGAGTCCACGACTTGCAAGCCCGGCTGGGACTGGTCGGCCACAACCTGGATGTCCCTTATCGTCGAGCCGTCGTTCACCAGCACAAAGGACACGGACTTGGACGAGCGTCTGGTCTTGACCCATCCTTGGACCAGCACCTCGCCGCCAGCTTGGTCTCGGTCCAGAATCTCACTGATTTTGCTGCGGAGCACCATCTGCCTCACCCCGGAGTCAAAATTTTAGGTCGCCTGATGTCCTGTCAAGTAGACCGGTGCGCTCCGGCCTGAGCCTTTTCACTGTCACCCTGAGCATAGCGAAGGGTCTAAAGTCCTTGACTGCATTCTCTTTCTTCGATACTCGGACCAGGTTCTTGCTGAAGGATTTTAGATTCTTCGCCTACGGCTCAGAATGACTTTACCGGAATGAAAAGGCCTTACCGTTCCGGCCCTTCGGAACGATAGGGCCAAAAGGCACCGCTTAACCGGTTGAAGGGGCGGCTTGGGCTGGAGACTCTAGGTGCGCCCATTGGTCGGCCCAATGCTGAATGGACGCCACCACTGTCCGAAGGGCCTCGCCTTTGGGTGTCAGTGAGTATTCAACCACCACCGGACGTTGGGCATAAACTTGCCGCTTCACAATGCCGGTGTCCTCTAATTCTTGGAGCCGTTGCGACAGCAAACGATCACTCAGTCCCCTAACGTAGCTTGAAATATCGGTAAAGCGCCGGGGTTCGCCCATCAGGCAGCGCAAGATCAAGCAAGTCCACTTCTTGCCGAGGATGCTCATGGCCCGCTCGTAGCGGGGGCACGGCTGCTGGCAGTCCATCCCTAATCCTTTTCAAGGTTGATTTGTCCCGGTTGATTTCACTCAAAGGATTCTAACTAATAATTAGATACTTGACAAGTGATAGCAATTGTACTATATTATAGTAAGTCGCTAAGGAGTGGGGAGTAACCAAACTTTAAGGAGTTAGCTAATGATTCTTACAGAGTAGCATCCTCCGGGATGTCAGCAATTTTCAAGGGACTATTTTAACGCAGCATAGGTGAATTATGACAACCGTGACCATCGAGCCGACTACTATTGAGCCGACCACTGAGCCGACCACCATCGAGATACCGAACATCGGACCGATTTCTCTGGAAGCGATTTTCCCGGAGGGTGACGGGCTGACCGCTACCGGGCCGGCGGAAGAGACTACCGGAGGGTTCTGGGGCAGGGCCTGGGGCACTTTTTCAAAGTGGGCCGACAAGCGGGCCGACTACCTGGTGAATACCGGCTACTGGAGTCCGACGAAAATCTAACCGCTTCCGAGGCGCTGCCCTGGCGGGGTGCACTCCACGCCAGGGCAGCGCCCTGATATTGGTCCTACAAGACCGGTGTCGCCAGATGCCAGCGGGTGGCCTGCTGGTAAGCATGGGCGACCCGCAGCAGCGTTTCTTCGGATAGGTGGGGACCGATGATCTGCAAGCCTACCGGCAGCCCTTGATCGAAACCGCAGGGCACCGACATGGCGGGAAGGCCGGCGATGTTCGGCGGCAGGGTACAGACGTCGCTCAGGTACATTTGGACCGGGTCCGACGTCTTCTCCCCCAAAGGGAAAGCCACCGTCGGAGACACGGGTGTTACCAAAGCGTCCACTTCTTGGAACACCCGGGCAAAGTCCTGCTGGATCAGGGTACGGGCCTGCTGCGCCTTCACGTAGAAGGCGTCGTAATAGCCGGCCGATAGGGCGTAGGCGCCCAGCATTATCCGGCGCCTTACCTCGGGACCGAAGCCCCGCTGCCGGGTCTGCTCCAGGTCGGCCCACATATCTTCGGCTTCATGAAAGGAGTAACCGTACTTGACCCCGTCGTACCGGGCCAGGTTGGCGGAGCATTCCGACGGCGCGATGATGTAGTAGCAGGCTAAAGCATACTTGGTCGTGGGCAACGAAACGCTCCGGACAGCCGCGCCAATACTCTCCAGAGTCGCTATGGCGGTCTCGACGGCCTTCCGGGTGCCCGGCTCGGTACCCTCAACGAAATACTCCTCAGGCACACCGATTCGTACCGGTCCCTCCGGGCCTCCCTGCGACAGGGGGGCGTCATTTAATGCCGCGGTATAGTCCTTTTTGGGCAAGGGCAGGGAGGTGGAGTCTCTGGGGTCGTGACCCGCAATGGCATTTAGGACCAAGGCGCAGTCGGCTACGTCCCTGGTTAACGGTCCGATCTGGTCCAAGGAAGAGGCGAAGGCAACCAGACCGTAGCGGCTGACCAGTCCGTAGGTCGGCTTGAGGCCCACGACGCCGCAAAACGCGGCCGGCTGGCGGATGCTGCCCCCGGTATCCGACCCCAAGGAGAAGATGGCTTCCCCGGCCGCCACCGCCGCGGCGCCGCCGCCGCTGCTGCCTCCGGGCACCCGGGCCAGGTCCCATGGGTTGTGGGTCGGGAAAAAGGCGGAGTTTTCCGTGGAAGAGCCCATGGCGAACTCATCCATGTTGCCCTTTCCCAACAAGGTCACGCCTTCCTCCAAGAGTTTGGCAGCGGCGGTTGCGTTGTACACCGGCACAAAGTTTTCGAGCATACGGGAGGCGCAGGTGGTCCGAATTCCCTTGGTGCACATTACGTCTTTAATCTGCGCCGGGATTCCGGTCAAGGGGCCGGCTTCGCCAGACCCGATGCGCCGGTCGGCCGCCTCGGCTTGGCGCAGCGCAACCTCCGGCGTGACGGTCACAAAGGCCTTGACCCGGTCTTCCACTTGCTCGATGCGGTCCAAGCAGGCTTGGGTCAACTCCACCGAGCTGAGCTGACGCCGGTCCAGCCGGCGTCTCGCCGCGGTTAAGGTCAAATATTCCATCTCCACCACCGGAATTACTCCTCCAGCACCACCTTAACCCGGAAGAACTCCCCCTCCCGGCGCGGGGCATTGAGGAGCACGTCCTCAGGCTCCAAAGATTCACTGGCAACGTCCTCTCGCATCACGCCAGCGACGCCTACAAGCTGGGCCGCGTGGCCGGTAGGGGCCACACCGGAAGTATCCAATTCATTGAGGACTCGGAACTGGTCCATGATGTTGGAAAGTTGCTCTCGCAGCGCCTCCACTTCCTCATCAGATAAGGCGATGCGAGCGAGGGCCGCAATGTGTTCAATGTCCCTGCGTTCCAGAGTCATAGTCTCACCTCCCGTTCTGATTTCATAGGGGAGCCGTCGTTTATTATGAAAATACCAACCCGCCTTTACTATGAAAATACCCAACCCGTCATTCCCGCGCAGGCGGGAATCCACTGCCCCTTATCGTCAGTTCCATTATGAAATCACTCACCTATGAAATCACTCACCGCCTACCTCTGGCCTCCCGCTTTCGCGGGAGTGACGGTTGGGGCTGGCCGCCATTTTCATTCCCTTATGTGGCCCGCCGCGGCGGGCCATCCGCAATTACCCGGCAGGGCTAATGAATGTGCCCTTCGGGTTCATTGTGGTGGTGCGCCATAGACCGGCTATGGTACTCCTCTCCCGAGGCTCCCACGGGGTCCACATGAATGGTGGCGTTGGACAGGTATTGCAACCTATCGAGAAGCTGGTGATGGGCTTCTTGGGCTATCCGGTGTCCGGCCTCGACCGAAAGGTCTTGGCGCACCGAGATGTTCACCTCGGCCAAAAGCCGGTGGCCCAGCCAGCGTACCCTAATCTCGGTAACCTCCTCCACGCCGTCAGTAGCGTTCATTACACTGCGGACTTCGTCGATAACCTCGGGCTCCACGCCGTCCAGCAGCCGGGAAATGATCGACTTGCCACTTTGGAAGACGATCCGGAAGATCGCGACGGTTATGACAATGCCCATGATGGGGTCGGCCAACGAGGCTCCCAACCAGACGCCGATGGCGCCTACCAGCACCGCCAAGCTGGTGAGCCCGTCGACCCGGGCGTGCATACCGTCGGCCACCAGCGCGGCGCTACCGATCTCTCTGCCCACCTTCATTCGAAATAAAGCGACGGCTTCGTTGCCCACGAATCCAATCAGCGAGGCGATGACGACGACCCAGATATACTCTATCTCCGGGGGGTCGGAAAGCCGCTTGATGGACTCGTACCCCGCCACAATGCCCGTAGCCAGGATGACGCCGACGATCAGCAGGCCGGCCAAGTCTTCGGCGCGACCGTACCCATAGGTAAATCGCTTGGTGGGTAACCGTCGGCTCAGCGAAAAAGCAACCCACAGCGGGAGGGCGGTTGCGGCGTCGCCGATGTTGTGGACCGTGTCTGCCAGCAAGGCGACACTGCCAGTGATTACCACGACCACGACTTGCAGGCCCGCCGTAACCAAGAGCACCACCAAGGATACCTTAACGGCCCAGATTCCCCGGCTGCTGTCCAGGACGGCTTGGTCCATGGCCCCGTGAGCATGACCGTGCTCCCCTGGGCGTTCGCTGCCTCTCCCGGCAACTTTATTTGCAGTATGGCGCCGTCGTCCCAGTCGCATCGAGCTCTTAGTAAACCATTAGCCGAAGGTCTCTCTCCAGCCACCCTTGCGGACAGATGGAGATCCTGAAGTTGCTATGACAGGGGCAACTATACTGCAAATCCGGCTGGCATCCAACGGCTTGAAGCCGGCGCGCCGGGGCAACTGCATTTCGGCCGGTGTGCTATCATGGGACTGATTCGACTCCAACTCCGGCGGCAGCCACGGGAAGCTTGCCCAGGAGGATTGCCATGACTTCCAGGTTGCCACCGCCCTTCGAGGAACCCAGATACGAGCGGACCCGGGATACGAGAAGGACCGGGTTGCCGCAGGCGGAGTACCCAGATTTACCCGCCGACATTCCTTTCTCGGTCAAGCCGGACCCCGACGCCCCGGACGACTATGAGCCATTGCCCGACGGTATGCAGCAGGAAGACCACGTCACCGAAACCATCCAGGTCGTAAGGACTTTCTTTTGGGGGCGTCCCGGGGTGCTGGTCAGCGGCAACACGCCGGTCTATTACCACGACGAGCAGGGGCAGCAGCGGATTTTCCGGCCCGATTGCTACGTTGCTTTCGGCGTCAACCCGGTAGCCATTCGCCGACGCAACGGCTACTTCATCCGGGACGTGGGCCGTCCTCCCGACTTTGCCTTGGAAATCGCCTCGGTGAGCACCTTCGGAAACGACTTGGGCCTCAAACGCGACCTCTACGCCTGGCTGGGCATTGGGGAGTACTGGCGGTTCGACGCTACCGGCGATTTCTACCCAGAGCCGCTGGCCGGGGAACGGTTGGTGGACGGGGAGTACCGGGCGATTGAACCTAACCGGGACGCCGATGGGGTAATCCGGGGCTACAGCCCGACGCTGGGGCTCGACTTGTGCTGGGACGGTGGACATCTGCGTTTTTTAGACCCGGCGACGGGAGCATACCTCCGCAACCTACCTGAGGCGGAAGCTACCATTGAAGCCCAGCAGACCGCCCGTCATAACGCGGAAATCCGCGCCGCCACTGCGGAAGCCCACACCAATGTGGAAGCCGCCGCCCGCCGGAACGCAGAAGCTGCCCTGCAAAGGGAACAAGCGGCCCGGGAGGCCGACCAGGCCAGGATACGGCAGCTAGAGGAAGAGTTGCGCCGCCGCGGAACACCACTATATTAGGCTCAATCGTCGACTGGAGGCCGAGCACTCCCTTTTACTACGGCTGGCTAATCTTGGTCATCAGCTTTCTGGCCACGTTTGCTGGCACGGGGGTGACTCAGGTGGTGCTGGGCGGCATCCAAGTCTTCATCTCCGACGACACCGAGTGGAAGAAGAGCACCATATCTTTTGCGGTCACCGCGGGTACTCTGGCTTCCGGGTTTCTCACTCCCTTTATCGGTAGGTTGACCGACCGGTACGGACCCCGCTGGCTCATGGCGGCGGGCATGGTGGTGGCCGCGGCGTCATTTTTCACCATCGCCGGCACCCAGGCGGTCTGGCAATTCTTTGGCGCCTACATTTTCGGCCGGGCGGTCAGCAACCCGGTGTTAATCGGCGTGGTCCCTCGGGCGGCGGCGGTCAATTTCTTCCGCCGCCGCCGCAACATCGCCTTGGCCTTGGTATCAACATTCCGCCCCATCGGCGGCGCCATCAACATCCAGATCATATCCCTGATAGCCATACACTGGGGCTGGCGGGCGGCTTACCGCTACCTGGGCATACTTAGCTTGGTACTAGTGCTGCCGGTATTCCTGCTGATGCGGCGGCGCCCGGAAGACATCGGCTTGGCCCCCGACGGGGCCCGTCCCGGCGCTAGGGTGACCAGGGTCCCGGCTTTTCCAAGTACCGGGACCATCAATTCCCCAGGGAGAAGAAGCGCCGAGTTCAGTTGGAGCGCTAGCGAGGCGTTGCGGACCAAGTCCTTTTGGCTGGTGACCATCGCCGCCGGGTTCGGGACCCTTGGTTCCGGAGCGGTGGGGTTTAGCCTGGTGCCTTATCTGGCCGACGATGTAGGTCTCTCGAAAGGCGCCGCCGCCGGGGTACTAAGCTTAGGGACGTTCCTAGCCATCGCCAACTTGGGTTGGGGTTATCTGGCCGACTTCGTTTCGCCTCGGCTTTGTTTGACCACGACGTTAATCATCTCAGGAGCGATGGTCCTTTTTTTGATTACTGTCGGCTCCTTGGGAATGGCTCTGGCCTTCGCCGTGGCCTTTGGCATGTTTTCTAGCCCGGAGGACCCCTTGGAAGGGATGATGCTGGCCCAATATTTTGGGCGAGACTCTTACGGCACAATTCTGGGGCTCTTCTCGCCGTTTCAGACCCTGATGTTAGGCGTAGGCCCCACTCTGGGGGCAGTGTTCCGCGAGGTAGTCGGCAGCTACGACTACCTCTACCTGGCCCTGGCGGTAGCCTACATGCTAGCGGGAGTGCTGGTCTTCCTGGCCCGGCCTCCCGCTTTGCCAGCCAGGGCCTCGATGGCGGCTGACCGAGAGGGCTGATTGGTAAAGTCTTTTAGTTCATCTCGCTGCCGCCCGACACACTAATGGACAAGCCGGTGATATAATCCGACTCGGAAGACGCTAGGAAGGCCGCCATACGGGCGATGTCGTCCCCCTGCGCAATCCGCCCCATCGGCACCCGCAGGGCCCGCTCCCGGGCCATGCCGGCCCGGAATTCTTCGGACGATTCTCCGGCCGGGGCTAGGGCCGCGGCAATAAAGTCCACGCGCTCGGTGTCCACCAACCCCGGGCAGATGGCGTTCACGTTTACCCCGTGCGGCGCCATCTCTTGCGCCATGGCCTGAGTGAACCCCACGATGGCGAATTTGGAAGCGCAATAGGCGGCGTAGCGGGCAATTCCCCGTTTGCCGGCTCCGGAAGAGATGTTGATGATCTTGCCTCCTCCAGCCCGGGAGACCATGTGCCGCGCCACCGCTCGGGAGCACAGGTAGGTCCCTCTAACGTTGACCCGGAGTACTTCATCGAAGGCCTCTTCTTCCAAGTCGACCACTAAGACCCGGTCTTTCCCCGGGCGAGAGCCGGCGTTGTTTACAAAAATATCGATGCGCCCAAAGCGGTCCAACGCTTGGCGCATCATGTCATCGACCTGGGCGCTGTCGGATACGTCGGAATAAAGACCCAGGGCGTCCCGGCCCGCGGACTCAATCTCCTCTACCACACTGGGTAAGCCCTGCCAGCCTCCCTGCCGGTCCTCGGGACGGATGGCGTCTAGGCTGGCTCTAATGTCGGTCACCACCACGTCCGCGCCCTCTTGAGCCAAGCGAAGAGCAATAGCGCGCCCGATACCGTGGCGGCCCCCGGCGCCGGTGATTACTGCGACCTTCCCGCTTAGGTCGTACATCTTCGTGCCTCCGCAATATTCTTGGCCACGCGGTCTGGCTTGCGCCGGGCCCGTGGAAACACCAGCAGTTTGCAGTAACTACCGTCGATTGCCGGACGGCTTGCGGTTACGCCAGATGCCAGGAGTCGCCGGCCGGCGGCCAAGGATTGTCCGCAACCAAGACCTGGGAAAGTTGGGTAAAGGCGCCTTTCATGCCGCTGGGGTGCAGCCAAATGCTGTTAAAACCCAGGTTGGTGTAGTTTTCGGTGACTCGGGAGGAAGTGTAGCGGACACCCAATTCCTTCAATTGGGCGTCGACAGCCAAGGAATCCTCAATCTGATAAATGGTCAAATAGACCCCCTCACCGTATCGATCGAGGAAACGGGCGGCGGCCGTATCCCCGCTGGTGGGTTGAGCCAATTCTATAAACGTGTCCCGGCCAGCCAGGGGCATGACCGCGATTTCCAAGTCGGTAAAGCTAACCTGAAATCGGGCGGTGGCCCGCAGGCCGAACATTTCTCCCCAACGTTGGGTGGCTTGGTCCAAGTCGCGCACCAACACCGCCACTTGGCGAAGCTGGCGGACCAAGGAATGCTCCGCTTCCCTTTGCCAATCGGGGCCCGCGGCAGGCCAAGGGTTATCCCCGCCGGTTACTTCGATCACCTGGATAAACGCGCCGTTAGCCGAAGAGGGGTGGACAAAGGCGGAGCGTTGATTGCCGTCCTCCATCTCGCTGGTGATGCGGACACCCAATGACTTCAAGTGAGGAATCAACTGCTGGTACTGTTTGGTCTCGAAGACCAGCAGGTAGGGCGCCTCGCCTCTACGCTCCATGAACCTGCCCCCGGGCGAGCTTGCGACGGTGGGACTAAGCAACTCCACAAAGGTGCCGTTGCCCGCAGGCAACACCAAGTTTTCCAGACCGAATCGGGATAGGTCTTCGGAGTAGCAGACCTCCATCCCCAGAGTCTGCTGGTACAAGTCCCGGGCCTCGGTGAGGTCCCGCACCATAAAAGCGATTTGCCGCAAGCGTTCCAGCATTTGAACCTATTATCCCAGGACCGGGCGCTTAATCCGTAGCGCCGGGCAGAGCCACTATCGCTTTTCCGCCGACGTAGCGCTCTCCCTGAGCCCCGGTCATCATCAAGTCGCACTCCACCAGATTCTCGCCATCCTCTTGCCGGGTGTCAGTTATCGTTCCGGATATCAACAAGGGCTGGTGGTGAGGCACCGGTTGTCGAAAAACTACGTCCAAGTCGCGCACCGAACCGGGCCCGCTCCAGTCGGTCAATAGCCGGGTCATCAGGGCCATAGCCATGATGCCGGGAACGATGGGGCCGGGAAGGCCCACGCTCTGGGCCGTCTCCGGATCGGTGAAGCGGTTGGGCATAGGGTTGCCCCAAACTTGGCAAAAGGAGGTCACACCATCATCAGTGGCTTCCGTCTCCAAAGGCCCGATCTCGTCACCTAGGTCTACGTCCTCAAAGTTTGGCAAATCTACGCTCCAATTCCCACGCGGTTTGTTGGCCGCCAAGGCGCGGAGCAAAGGTGTCTGTGTCTCTGGGCGCCCAAGCCCTGGCTGCATCCGGTCCGGAGAGGGCTCATTCGCGCCTGGCGAAAGACTCCTGAACGTCGGCTACAACTACACCATTCTGGTTCCAGAAGGTGGTCTCCCAGACAATAAACACCATAGTGCCGCTGCGGCCGGTCTTGGCGTACACGTCCTTCAAGTGTGAGGACGCGGTAATTTGGTCTCCGGCCACAATGGGGCGCCGAGGCTGCACCCGCTGGCCGGCATGGACTTGCATTTTGCCGAACTTTAGGTCGATGCTGGGAAGAGACACCCGGTGGACCAGCACCGTACACAGGGTTGGCGGCGCTACCAGCCCCCGATAACCGGCGGCCACCGCCGCCGCTTCGTCGGTGAATATAGGACTGGTTTCCCCCACGCTCTGGATAAACGCCTGAATTAACTCCTTGGTGACCTCAAAGGGGCCGGCAAGATGCTCTTTGCCGTACAAAGAGCGGTTGTAGTCCAACTCCATTACCATGCTCAAACCCCTTGTTGGGAATCTTCCAGCCAGACCGGCTCAAAGTGGCCGGACAGCAGCGCTTCCACCAGTTCCGGTTCGTTGGTAATGCTATCCCCGAACCGGGTCAGGCCGACGCCGATGTGGCTGGTCAAGTGAGCGTCACTGCCGCCGATGCCCAGATACCCGTACTTGGCGCAAAGCTCAGCGGCCCGCTCATTCTCACCTTTCCGGCTACCCCCGTTGATTAGCTCGACGATGCGCACGTCTTGGAATGTTTCTCCTTGCTCCATGTACTCGGTCAAGCCGATACCAAAGCGGCCCGGATGGGCCGGGAGCGCCACCGCACCGTGGTGGCTGGCGGCTTGCATTAGCTCGCGAGCATCCAAGCGCACATCGGAGAAATCGATGTCTTGGGTCAAAGAGGCAGTCACTCCATACACCAAGAAGTGGCCGTACCTAGTATCCAACTCAGACCCCTTCAACACCAGTACGTTGTACTGTTGGGCCAGCACCGAGTAGTCCTTGTCGGCGTCGAACTGGCGATGCTCGGTCAACACAATCCCATCGACGGTATAGCCTCGCTTGCGGAGCACCTGAATCCACTTCAAGTATTGCTCCACCGTGGCGCGGGAGTCATCGGACGAGACCGAATGGCTGTGCAGGTCCAGGTACATAGTCCTAGCGCCCTTATCGTTACATCACAGGGCCGGGGTTACAATCCACGAGCGGCTTCTCCACGAGCGGTTTCTCGATGAAGCAAGCCGCCACTGACCCCGGCACTGACCGGCTGCCCAGAAGGGCGGTCCGTCGGCTCAATCATAATGGCTTGGGACAGATTCATCAACCGCTTAGGCGGATTTCGACGGGAGTGACTACCGCCCAACCTCCCGCGCCAGTGACAATCTATCTCCGCTTCTACATAGAGGAGGGAGGTCGGCGAGAACCGCCGGGCCGCCTGTTTCCGGACCGCCTGTTTATCGTGGTGCTTTGGTGATAAAGTGGGATTGAGGCGGGGGCTGGTCGCCGGGAGCTTCGGCGCGGCTATCTCAAGCTTCAGAAACGGAGGCGAGCCAGCGGGTGAACCGGTCGCCGAGGACTACCGGGTCCTCCAGCAGCAACGGTACACTGCTGTTCCCCGGGGCAATCTTCATGTGAATGAAGCCCGGCCCGCTGGTGTCGACGGCCTCAGCCATCGACTGCTTGAGACTCTCCAAGTCATCGGCCTTCCAGGTGCGGAGACCGCACTCGGCGGCGATGGCCGCTAGGTCGAGTTTGGAGGTAAAGGTGTACTGGCCGCCGGTTGATGCGTACTGTTCGTTGTCCAGAATGATCAACAGCAGGTTCGACGGTTGTAGGTATCCGATGGTAGTTAAGGCGTTGAGGTTGGTTAGCATGGCGCCGTCCCCTTCCACCCCCACCACCCGGCGGCGAGACTCCCCTTCGAGTCCCAAGCTAAGGCCCAAGACGATGGGGCTCACCAGACCCATCGCTTCGATAACCAGCAAGTGATTATCGCGGCGTTCCAATGCGGCCATCTCCCGGCAGGTAGCCCCGCAGGTGAATACCACCGGATCGTCGGGAAAGTACTCGGAGATAGCCCCCAGGGCTTGGATGCGCTCAACCGCCACGGTATTCGGCCATCACTCTTTCAGGGTGGCTCTCTTGGCTCACTCTTTCAGATTTAGGAACATTACTATCGGCCGATGGGTCATGAAAGCGTAGTCGTAGGCTTTTTGGATAGCCACCGGCCAATGGTCCAGAGGGACCCGGTAGTCCAACAGGAACGACTTGATCTTCATGGACTCCACCATTTCTACGGCGGTCTCGGCAAAGTGAAAGTTGGCTGCGTTGAATTCGCCGAACCCGCCCCGCCGGACCGCCATAATCAGCATGGGCGCGTGATAAGCCATGGCGTAGGTGGTTAAAGCGCCCATGGAATTGCCGAGGCCCGTGTCCTGATAAAAGAGCACGCCCTTCTTTCCGGTCATCGCCAGTCCGGAAGCAATACCAATGCCCTCTTCCTCTCTGGCCACAGGAAAGGAGCGCACTTGGGCATCGGCCTCAAAGTGGCTGATCACCGGAGCGCCAAAGCTGTCCGGAAGGTAGATGAAGAACTGGATGCCGATGGCGTCCAGGCCTTCTATAACCGCCGAGCAGGCATCTTCGGGATAGCTCATGGGGCTGCCTAAGATAACTCTCGGTGCTGCATAACCGAGGGTCAATTGTCCGGGTGCAAGCGCCGCTGCTCCTCTTGGAGTAGCTCCACTTGTTCCCGGTAGCGGTCGAAAATCTGGGGCACTTCCCACTGTTCCAGACCGGCATAGGTGTCTATCTGGGACCGGTGGTGTACCTCATGCTCCAGCACCATCATCAAGACCCGCCAACCGCTCAGGGCGCCATCGGTGTCGATCATCGGAATGCGGCGCTGCAACCACTCTGGCGGAGTCCCTTCAATGCGGAGCTGAAACTCCTTAGCCGCGGCTTCGAGAGCGGGAAGCCAGGTAGCCTGCTCTTCGGTGATCGGCGCCGGCCAATTGTAGATCCAGCCTTCTCCCCGGTAGGCTTTGGCAAAGTAAAGCCTCGATTCGGCGATATGCTGAACGATCTGGAAGATGCTCCAGCCTTGTTCGCCCTCGCCAGCCGGCGGCGCCCAAGTCTCGGCCGCCGGGGGTAAAGCGGCAACATCCCGCAAGGTACGGCGATGGATGGAATCAAAGTATCGAAGATAGGCATCCGGGTCGGTGATCATTTCATTATTATCCCAAGGCTGAAGGTCGTCTATGAGCCAGAGAAGATTAACCTTTGGAGACTATCAGTAGGTGTTAGGCCAGCTTTGGAGAGTAGACGGAGAGAGAGCCGCGTAGACCTGTAAGCCGGGTTCTGTATCCGCCGGAGGCGGACGGTGACCATCTATCTAGCCCTCCTACTGGTCTGAGAAGACCCTTAGGTTTCCCGCATGGAACGGGACGATGTTGCCATCGGGGTCAAGCGGCCAACCCGGGGACGGGCCGGGCGCCCATGGTCCCCCTATTTGGCCTTGCTCCAGGTGGGGTTTGGCCGTCGCTGCGTCGCCGTAGACGACCGGACGCTCTTACCGTCCGATTTCACCCTTATCCGCCAGAGGCGGACGGTGTGTTTCTGTGCCACTTTCCGTCCCCCGCGGCACTGCTCCGATTCCTCGGGCTAGCCGCGAAAGCCTGGGCGTTACCCAGCACCCTGCCCGGTGGAGCCCGGACTTTCCTCCCCTCCGAAGAATCGAAGCGGCGGTCACCCAGCCTATTTGGCTCTCCAACCGCACTCTAGCACACCGCCATAGGGGGGTCAAACTGGTCGGAAAGCGGTCTAGTTCAGGTACAGAATACGGCCGCAACTGCTGCACAGCACCGTCTGGCGGCCGTTACGCACCCGCTGTTGTTGCTGCGTGGGCAAAGCCATCCGGCAGGCTTGGCAGAGGCCTCTCTCCACCCGGGCGACAGCCAACCCATTCTTGGCTTTGCGAAGTCCCTCGTACCGTTGGACTGAAATCGGGTCCAGCGTTGCCACCAGCTTGGCCCGCTGGTCTCCTACCGCTTGCTTCTCTTCCTTACAGCGGTTGATTTCACTCTTCAATTCCGCTTGCCGCTGTTCCCAAGCCGAGTTTATCTCGGTAAGCTCCCTTTCCAGGGAGTCCCGTTTGGTTTTAGCCTCCTCCGCTGCCACGGAAAGGTTCAGCAGTTCAGTGTCGTATTGCTCCAACAACTCCCGGGCGTGAGAGGCTTCCCGCTCAAGGCTTTCTAGGTCTCTCGGGTTGGCGACGTTCCCACCGTAGAGTTGCTCATCCAACCTAGCCGAGCGTTCCCGGTGAGTCTCCGCCTCGATTTGCTGCTGGCTATGTTGGGTCTGGACCAAAAGAAGGCGTTCGTCTTCTTCACGAAGCGCGTTTTGGACGCGGTCCATGCCAAGGTCCTCGCTCAACCCTTGCTCGGCCTTTTCGGCCTCGCTTTCTAACCGGTCCAAGACCAAGTCCAGTTCCTGTAACGAATACAGTTGCCTGGGAGTAGTCATAATCGCGCACCCTAATCAGTACTCTAAGGTCGTAGACCCAGGTCCGTGGGGAGTTTCCTGATTCTAGAAACCGCCCGGCCCGTTGTCAACGTTGGCCCAATGGAGTAAGGTTTGACAAGCCGTGCGTATTTTACACTTTTCCGACCTGCACATCGGAGTCGAAAACTACGGGCGGACCGACCCGGAAACCGGCCTCTCCACTCGCTTGGGCGACTTTCTGTCCTCCTTAGACCAAGTGGTGGACTTTGCCTTGACCAATAACGTGGACCTGGTGCTAATGGCTGGCGACGCCTACAAGGGACGTGACCCTTCTCAGACCCACCAAAGGGAGTTTGCCCGCCGGCTGAACCGCTTGTCGGAGGCGGGAATTCCTGTCTTCTTGCTAGTAGGCAACCATGACCTTCCCAACGCGGTGAGCCGGGCCACCGCCGTGGAAATCTTCTCCACCTTGCGGGTGCCCCACACCTACGTGGGTTCCCAGTTAGAAAATTACTTGGCGCCAACTCCCTCGGGCCCGTTGCAAGTCTTGGCGGTGCCGTGGCCCCGGCGCAGTGTCATCTTGACTAGAGAGGACTCCCGGGGACTCACTATAGAGGAGATAAGGGCCGAGATCGAGCGCCGGATGACGGCGGCAATCGAAGTCCGCGCCCGGCAACTCGATCCCGATGTCCCTGCCATCATCGCCGGCCACGTTACGGTCAACGGAGCCACCACCGGCACCGAGCGGTCCATGATGCTGGGCCAAGACCACGTGTTGCTGGCCAGCGCGCTGGACCGGCCCCAGGTTGACTACGTGGCCTTGGGACACATCCATAAGCACCAAGTACTCCGGGATGCGCCTAGGATGGTGGTCTATTCGGGCAGCTTGCAGCGGGTAGATTTCAGCGAAGAGGGAGACGAAAAAGGTTTCTGCGTGATCGATTTGGACCCAGCGGCGCCCCAAGGCCATAGGCTAGTCGATTTCAGCTTCCAAAGATTGGAGGCCCGGCCCTTCGTGACCATCGATGCTACCGTGAGCGCCGATGATCCCGACCCAACAAACACGGTGCTTCGGGCCATCGCCAGAAAGAACATCACCAATGCGGTGGTACGCTTGCGGATCAGCCTACCCCAGCAATTGGATTCTGGGCTAAGGGAGCCCGAAATCAGAGAAGCGCTAGCGACGGCCCACTATATCGCCGCAATCAGCCGGGAATCCCCGGACGCTCCCCGCCGCACCCGGTTGGCGGCGGAGTCGGCCCAAGGACTGCAACCGGCGGAAGCGCTGCGGCTCTACCTCGACAGCCGGGGCGTGGGTCCCCAGAGGCAACAATTGCTGCTTCAGCGGGCGGAGGAGTTGATGGAGTCCGAGGAACTGGACGTACCGGACGTAGAGTAAGAACGCCTTAGACTCCGGGAGAGCAGCTTCCTTTCCGGCGGCTAGGGGTTGGGACGGCGGCGGAGTTCTTCTTCGAGACGACGGATGCGGGCCTCGGCTTCGGCGCGGGTTTGACGCTCGCTTTCGGCGCGGGCTTCGGCTTCGAGGCGGGCGGCGCGTTCGCTTTCGGCGCGGGCCTCGGCTTCGAGGCGAGCGTCATCGACTTCCTGGTAGGTGTTCAAGTAGCGTCGGCCCACCGGGTCCCAGAAGCGCAGTTGGCCTTCTTCCCAGCACAAGTCCAGGCCCAGCACTGCGCTGCGGCCCCAGAAATTCCCGTCCTCCGACCGGCTGATCGGGATGGGTTGATACTGTGCATCCACCAGCGTATCGCCGGCCAAGGGCGCGCGGTGGTAGAGGCCACCGGTGTGGTCAAACCGCCAGTATTCGGCGACCCCCATGGTGGCGTAGGCGTCCCGCTTGTGGGTTTCGTCGCGCTCGCCAGTGGTTTCGGAAGCCACTTCCAGCACAAAGTCCGGCGGCTTGCCTTGCTCCGGGACCAGGTAGCCGTTGCGGGCGCGGCAGGCGGCGGAGTTTGCGTTGAAGGCGATCAGCAGGTCGGGGAACAGGATGCCCTCGTAGCTGTCGGTGGGCCTCAGACCGGCCGCCAACTCGCCGAGGATGACCGTCGTCTCCGGGTTTCCGAAGTGGACGGCCAGAGACGGCGGGTAGGCCGGAAAATTCACATAATAGTAAGTGGTCATATCCAAGTCGCAGGGTCGCGGGTCCGGAAACCGGAGGATGTCCGGAGCGCCCGGCTGCGGGGTGGCAACAGGCCTGGGGGTCATACGGGCCTCCGCGGGCGGATAAGGTGGGATGCCTCATTATACTCCGGGGTGGGGCATCGCGGAACTGCGGGAGCGGGGAGATGCAGGGCGCGCTGGGCATCACTCGATGCAGAGCGGCAGGCCCATATCACCCACTATTCGGGCTTACGACAGGAGCGCAGAAGTCCCCTCACCCCACCCCTATAAGCCTGCTTGGAGAGGGAATTTCCGCAACGCCCTGGTATCACCGCTTATTGATTTGCGAGGCCAGCGGATTTTAGAGGATAATACAGTTTAACTATTTGCACTTAAATCCTTGGACGCCCTGCAGGGAGGGATTTCATGTCCAGAGTGAGCATTATCCACCATATCAACATCCAAATCAGCGACCGGCAGCAGACCCGAGAATGGTACGAGCGAGTGCTGGGGGCGGAGTTCCTAGACCGGGGGCCGGCGCTCAACCAGCGGCAGCTTCAGTTGCGCATCGGCGCCGGCGAGATTCACACCAGCGACGTTGAGGAAGTAATCCCGGTCCCGCGTGTGCACTTCGCCATCGAGGTCGAGGACTGGGACGGGATGCTGGCCCACCTCGACGCACAGGGCGTAGCTTGCAGCCGCTCCGCAGGCGGTGCGTTCACCGGGACCGGCGGGGACGACCCGCAGCAGGGCCGCCGCGAGGACACCAACGAGCACTATACCTACATCAGCGACCCCGACGGCAACCTCATCGAGTTGGTCTACCACCCGCTGGGCTTGGAATACTCTTCGGGTGAAGAGGCCGGATTGCTCCACGACGACCGGAACGTCAAGTGGACCCAAATTCCGGGATTCGTCGAGGCTGCTTACTCCGTCACGCCGTCCGCCGGAGGCCGCAGTTAATGCTTACCCGCCACGATAACGAGGTCTTGACCCAGACCGGCCACAACACTCCCATGGGCGAAGTGATGCGCCGCTACTGGGTGCCGGCGTTGCTGTCCCGGGAAATCCCCGACCCGGACTGTGCTCCGGTGCGGGTGTCCTTGCTGGGCGAAAAGCTGGTGGCCTTCCGCGACACCGGGGGCCGCATCGGCCTGATCGACGAGTTCTGCCCGCACCGGTTGACCTCCCTCTTTCTGGGGCGAAACGAGGAACATGGGTTGCGGTGCGTGTACCACGGGTGGAAGTTCGATGTCGAAGGGGCTTGCCTGGACATGATGAATGAGCCGCCGGGCAGCGACTTCAAGGACAAGGTGCGGACCAACGCCTATCCAACCTGCGAGGCCGGAGGCGTGGTCTGGGCCTACCTGGGGCCCACCGGCAAGACTCCCGCTTTTCCCCTGTTCGAGTGGACGCAAGTCCCGGAGAGCCACCGGTTGGTATCCAAGAACATCCAGGACTGCAACTGGCTGCAAGGGCTTGAGGGCGGCATTGACACGGCTCATGCACCCATCTTGCACCGCACCATTTCCCCTACCACCACCCGGCCCGGCATTGCGTGGAATTCGGCCTTGGTCCAAAGCTCGGCGCCCAAAGTGGAAGTCGAGCGTACCGATTACGGGCACCGTTACGCGGGTATCCGCTCCTTGGACGACGGCCGACAACTGATCCGCTCCTACCACTACATTATGCCTTTCCACCAAATCCGGCCGCAGCAGTTCGCTCTGGGCCGCGGGGGGTTCAAAACGCTGATAGCCGGACACATGTGGGTCCCCATGGACGACCAGAGTTGCATGGTCTATAACTGGCTCTACAGCTACGGAGATGACCCGCTTTCGCCGGAAGACCACGAGTATGAGGCAGCGTTGGGTAGGGGCGAGGGCGACTTGTTGCCCGACTTTCACAATATTCGTAACCGGGGCAACGACTGGCTAATCGACCGCCAGGTGCAAAAGACAGAGACCTTTACCGGCATCGAGGGCATCAACAATCAGGACCAAGCGGTCCAAGAGAGCATGGGCACCATCGTTGACCGGAGCCGGGAGACCTTGGCGGCCAGCGACATGGCGATAGTGGTTGCCCGGCGCCAACTGTTGGAAGCGGCACGTACCGTAGCCGACGGCGGGGAGCCGCAGGGGACCGCTCCCAGCTACTACAAGCTCAGGGCCATAGACAAGGTCTTGCCCGCGGAAGCCAACTGGGCGGAAGCCCTAATGGAGGAGATGTACCCGGCCTAGCCGATAGCCGACCCCTAGATGCGAAGAGCTATTGCAGGATGACGTTGTCGATGAGCCGGGTCTGGCCTACCCGGACGGCGAGGGAGACCATCGCGCCCTCGGTCACGTGCTCCAACTCTGCCAAGGACTGGCCGTCGGCCACGCTCACGTACTCTATAGCATCCACCAGCGGCTCCGTCTCTAGCATCTGGACTACCAGTCTGCGCAACGAGTTGGCTTCCCGGTTTCCCGACTGCCACGTCTCTTGGGCCCGGCAAAGGACCCGGTATATCACCGGGGCGGCTGCGGACTGCTCGGGAGTCAAGTGTACATTGCGGCTGCTGAGGGCCAGCCCATCCGGTTGGCGGACCGTCGGTAACACCACCAAGTCCACATCCAAGGCCAAGTCCCTAACCAACTGGCGGATTACCACCGTTTGCTGGCCGTCCTTTTGGCCGAAGTAAGCCCTATCCGGACGCATTAGGTTGAACAGCTTGGTGACCACGGTCGCCACCCCGCGAAAGTGGCCGGGGCGATGGACTCCCTCCAGCACCTCTCCCAGATGGCCCGCGTCGACCCAGGTGTCGAATCCCGGCGGATAAATCTCTTCGGCGGCCGGTGTAAATACTAAGTCGACCCCTCCCTCGCTCAGCAAGCCCAAGTCCCGGTCCAAATCTCTGGGGTAGCTGACCAAGTCTTCTCCCGAGCCGAACTGGGTCGGGTTAACGAAAATACTAACCGCCAACGTCTCATTGTCTTGGCGGCCCCGCCTCACCAGCGATAGATGCCCTTCGTGGAGCGCCCCCATGGTAGGCACCAGCCCCAGAGGACGAGTGGCCTGCCGACAAGCCTCGACGATGTCCGGGCTGCGGTCAATGACTTGCATCGCGCAATCGGTCCACGCCGACATAGTGATCGATGAGTTCCTGCATCGCCTCAATCCCGCCCGAACCAACGCCGCGCTTTTCGGCGATGGGCAGAGATGCGGCGGCCAAGGCGCCATACAGCGGGACCAATTCCGGCAACCGCTGGAACAACGCTTCCAAGTGGGCCCGGACCGTGGCGACGTCGCCTCGCACTATCGGGCCGGTAGCGCTGGAGACCGCACCTTGCTTGGCCACGGCGTCCAGCGTGGTACGGGACAAGGGGTAAATCGCCCGCATTGCCTCCTGCTGGGTAAACCCCATGTCTTCCCACATCGCCACGACCCCTTGCAACAGCGCCGCCAGATGGCCGCAGGCCAGAACAGCGGCGGCATGGTACAGGGCACGGTCGCTATCCGGAATAGGCAACGGGTGGCCGCCCAACCGGTGGGCCATATCCGTAAGAAAAGCACTCGTCCACCCGTTGCCAGCGACGGCAAAGGAAACGCCGGACATCCTCTCGGCAGCCTCGGCGCGTCCCTTTGTACCCTCAAACGCCAGACCGGCAAAGGTCTGGAACGGGTGAAAGGCCCCGGTGGCGGCCCCTTGGTCCAAGGCCCTTTGCAGCAGTCCGGTTGAGGCCGCGCCGCAGCAGTGGACTGCTCCTTGGCCGGGCCGCCATCGCACCCCGGCAGCCACCTCGGCGATAACCGAGTCGGGCGTCGTAATGAACACCAAGTCGGACACATCGGCCAACTCTTGGGCCGTGGCCAGCGGCTGGCAGTAAGGCAGCCGGTCGGCCAACCCCTGGGCGGAGGCGAAGCTGCGGCTGTAGACCGAGGTCACGCGGTAGCCTTTCGAACTAAGCGCCAAGCTAAGGCCCCTGCCGAATACCCCGGCGCCGATGAAGCCAATGGCCGGGTCTGCTTGGTCTACCAGCCCAGACTCAGGCACCGGGCACCTCGCCCACCGCCGGAAGGCCGCCCAGTCCGGTGGCGGTGCGTACCGCCCGGAGGACCGCTTGGGCCGTGGCTTCCACCGCCGCCGCTCCCAGCCTAGTGAGGTTGACCCCCTGGGAGTAGTCCCCGGTGGCCAAGGCAAACATAGTGTCGCCGTCCCGGTCGGTGTGACAAGGCCGAATGGTCAACGCCAGTCCATCGTGACTGACACGGGCCAGGTAGTTGGCCTCTTCCTTGGTAAGCTGGGCGTCGGTAGCCACCAAGCCAATCGAGGTGTTTTCCAAGGATGGGTTTTCTTCGGGCGATGGGCTTTCATCAGGAATCCCGTATTGGAGCAGATGCTCCATCGTATCTTCAAAGCCGTAACCGCCAGCTTTCCTCGGTCCGGCGACGACTTGGCCCGACTGGTAGTCGTATACCCCTCCGTAAGCGTTGACCGCTACCGCCGCCGCCACCAGAGGGCCTTCGGGCAACCGGACGACAGCGGAGCCGATCCCGGATTTTACCGCTGCCTCGAACCCCTTGGTCTTGGCAACCGTCGCGCCGGTGCCCGCGCCTATAGTGCCTTCGGCCATGGGTCCAGCGCTGGCGGCACGGCAAGCCGCCGCGCCTTCCCCGGGCCCGGGCCGGACTTTGGAGGTAATCAGCCTCAAGTCGAAAAGAATAGCGGCGGGGACAATCGGGACTATGGCCGGCCCAACCCGGAGCCCAATCTCGCGCTCGGCCAGATAGCCCGCTACACCGGATGCCGCATCCAGTCCAAAGGCGCTGCCACCGCTGAGGACAACGGCATGTACTTGGTCAACCCGGTGCACCGGACGGAGAAGGTCGGTCTCTCTGGTCCCGGGAGAGCCGCCCCGGACGTCGACACCGCCCACCCCGCCACGGGGACAAAGGAATACGGTGCATCCGGTGGCATGGTCGAGGTCGGTGTAGTGGCCCACGTGTAGACCGGGAACTGCGGTGATGGTCTGGTTCATCCGTACCTCCGGACTGGGAAGCCGGGTCCAGGCCAACAGGTAAGAGAGGGTGGACCGATAAGAAGTCCCCGCTATCGCGGGGCGCAGAATTGCAGTTTAATCGATTTTACGGCCGTCTCGGTCCCCATCAGATCCCAGCGGCCTATCCCTCGGCTATAAAGGGACAAACATTAGAGGCTCATCCCCGCTCTGGGTGGATGGCAGCTTGATTGTACCGGCGCCCGGATAGACTGTCAACGAGACCCGTTTGCCGCAAGTGTTCACAATGGACACCTTGTATACGGAACGGGACCGGCTGGGCTTGTCCCTGTACCTTCTTGTGATATGATGGCATTGCGACGGTGACCCATGCTGCTATTTTCCCCCGCACGGGCACAGAGCCATTGGAACAAGGATGGGCATTTTCCATGCCCCCTTGTTGGCTCGTTGCAAGGACTTAGGTCACCGTCGCAAGTGCCTACATCCTTTACCGCAAGGGGGTTCCCCCATGACAACGTGGTCTCGCAAGAGGAAGATTCTGTTCTTCGGCGGCGTGGCGCTTGTCCTGCTGCTGGTCATAGGCATTACCGTCAACAGCCTCGGATCCAGCCGCCAGCCAGCCAGCGCTTCCAATAACGCCGCTGCCCGCTACGATGGGACCAGTAACGGCGTCGTTGCTCGCTTTGACGCCAACAACGACAACATCATCAGCAAGGAAGAGGCCATCGCAGCCGTCAGAGCCTACTTGGCGGACCAGATCACTAAGGAAGAGGCCATCGCGGTAATCATAGCCTATTTTGCATCGCCGACACCTGAACCCACTGCAACACCCACGCCCACGCCCGCGGAAGAACGCAGCGACATGATCGAGCGTGTCCGCCCCGCCGCGGTCAAGGTTATGACGCCCAGCAGCCAGGGCAGCGGCGTGATATTCAAGACCGAGGAACAGAACGGGTACATAGTCACCAACCAACACGTCGTCGGTCAGGAGAAGACGGTCACGATCAAGGTGGGAGACGCCACGGACTACACCGGAACGGTCCTGGGCGTTGATACCCAGCGCGACCTGGCGGTGGTCCGCATCTGCTGCGCCGACTTCACGGCCATCGGGTTCGCCGACTCCGCTGGCCTGCGCATCGGCAACGAAGTGCTGGCCGTGGGTTATCCTCGCAGCGACTGGCTGCCCTTCAGCACACCCGTGCGCCAGCCCCTGCGCGTCTTCATTCCCGGCAGCATGACCGTGACCACCGGCATCGTATCCGCCTTCCGTTACGACACCGACAAGAAGGTCGAGTTGGTCCAGACCGACACGGCGCTCAACCCGGGCAACAGCGGCGGGCCGTTGCTGACCGCGGAGGGCCTGATTGTCGGCATCAACACCTACGGGATAGCCGAGTCGTCGGGGCTGAACTTCGCCATTCTGGAGACCACGGTCCAGGAGCGGATAGCCGCGTTGATTGCGGGCGGCTCCCCCATTCCGCCGGAGCCGCCTGCGGAGCTGCGCCTGACCTCTCTCTTCGGCCCGGAGTCCGGCCATATTCACCATGAACCGTTAGACGGTTTCATTGAGGGGGTCAACGTAGGTCTCCAAGAGAAGGACATCCTGGTTGACGCTTGGTTCCAGAATCCCTATGACGGCTCCGGGGGGACGCTCTTCGACTATGGCTTCCAAGTTCGGTCCAGTACTGAAACGCCTAATTTGCGTTTCGCGGTGGTCAGCAATGGCTACTGGCGGCTTTGGAAGAGGATCGGTCAGACGAACGAGACCCTGGCCAGCGGCACGAGCGCCAGCGTACGCTCCGGTTACAGCGAGTGGAACCGCTTGAGCATGGGGGTTTGGGGCAATAGCGGTTGGGTATACCTGAACGGTGAGGTTCTGGCCGGTCCAGTTGACCTGGGCCAGGACACCGGAGCGGGCGAGGTCTATATCGGAACCGGATTCTTTTTCGGAGACGAGCAGCCCGGCGCCATCACACACTACTGGGGGTTCGAGGGTCTTATATTCGAGACGGGAGCCCTCTCCGACGGAGCCGGGGCCCAGGTGGCTATCGACCAATCGCAGGAGACGGAGCGGGAAGAGCCGGGAACATACGACAGCCTGCACCAAGAAGACGAGTAATAGTAAAATCAATATCAGACACTTGTATTCAGACAAATCAAGGTCGTTTGCTGGGCGGCATCGGAGACTCAGCGCCGGGACCGCCGACGCCTCGGCAAAGGGGCTGGAGAAATCACGCCACGGCCTTAGACCTGCGGCGAGGGAGAGGGGTCTTGCGGCTTAAGAGGGGTGAGCCAAACGAGTAGACCAGCGGCCGCAGTAAGGATACCGGCATAATAGAAGATGGAGCCGTAGCCCCCCAGATGGGCGATGATCACCGTCGCCAAGAAGGGCGACACTCCGCCGATTATTCCGTTCAAGCCGAAGATAAATCCGGTGGTGGTGGCTTCGGTCCCCCGGCCGGCGATGTCCAATACCGCAGCTAGGATAATCTGCTGCAAAGCAAAGCTGAACAGTCCAACCCCGGCCATTATCAAGGCCAGTAAAACACTGTCACCCGCGCTCACCACCAGCAGTAAGAGGCCGCTGGCCGCGAACAGACCGGGCACCAAGACCTTTTTCCGGCCAAACCGGTCGGAGATGGAACCCAAAAACGGGGCGGAAGCGATACCCATGCCGGTCAACAGCGCCATGTGGACCCCGGTGCTGAAGTGCCCGAGAGACAATTCCTTTTCCAGGTAGAACGGTGTCCAGTGAAAGATAGCGTTGAGTCCAACACCGCGGACCGCCGCCGCCATCACTAAAGCCAAGATTACCGGGTTCTTGATGACTTCCTTGGTAGCCGAGAATTGGGCGGCAAGCGGCCGGTGCTGTTCGGGCCCGGCGTCTTTCCCAACGTCCCGGAGGGACCACCACACGAAGAAAGACACTAACAACGCCGGTGCGGCGTAGATGAACAGCACCGTGTTGTAGACCAAATAGCTTAACAATACCCCGGCCAGCAGCGGCCCCAAAACGTTGCCAATGTTTGACCCCAAGCCGTGAATTGAGACCGCGAAGCCCCGGCGGTCGGGAAAGCGTTGAGAGAGGGCCGCGGTGGCGGGCAGATGCCACAAAGCGCCCGGTATAGACACCAAGGCTATAGCTAGGACCAACCAGGCGAAGTTGGGTGCGGCGCCCACGGCCAAGTAAGAGATAGCCGCCCACACCATACATCCGGTAAGGATCAGGCCCCACTGGCGCTTCAGCATGTCGACGAAGACGCCAACCCCCAGGTTGACGCCGCCGAAGCCGGCCTGCCGGATGCCGAGCAACCCGGCCACTTGGAGGTTGCTCAGGCCCAAGGCCGACGCAATGGCGGGCATGAATACCGGAAACCCTTGATCGTAGAGGTGGGAAATACCGTGCCCGAAGGACAGACTCCATAGAATAAAATTGCGGTTTTGCTTGGGGTCGGCCGGGGCTGCCAGCGCCTCTTGCAAGAATTTCTCCTAAGCCCGCATCCCGTTGCGCCGTGCGTTGCTGTCTCACCGCTTGGTCCCGGCTGATTCTACGTCCTGACTATGGTTCCTTCAAGTCCAAGACCCGGCAAGGCCCGGCGAGCGGACAGGACAACCACAAGGGTTGCCCCTACATTTCGGCATCGCCACCATCCGGCATCACCACCATCGTAGGGGCGCCCCTTGTGGGCGCCTAGTGGCCGTGCCTAGTCAAAATGCGATTGCCTTGCCGTTGTCCCCGCATCACCCTCGAATTGCGGCAGCTTATGTTATGCTAGCCGGGCAGCCAGTGCCTTTTGTTGGAAGCGCCGCACCGGTACTTCCGAACAAATTCGCCTAGGGGAAGGAAGATGTTTCGAGTTAACCACATCCACTTAAAAGCCCACGATCCCAAAGTAACCGCCCAATGGTACGTAGACACCTTCGGCGCCCAAATCGTGGGGGAAGGCCAAGGGCTCGGGGGTTCCCAGACGGTGCGGCTGGATATTGAAGGGGTCCGCATTAACGTGACCAGCGCTCCCGCCGGTGAAACACTGCCGGAAGGGACTGCCGTTTCTCATTACGGCTTGGAGCACTTCGGCTTCGATACCGACGACATCGAAGGGGTAATGGCCCGGCTGGAGGCCCAAGGAGTGGGCGTCTTGATGCCGGTAACCCAATCGGCATCCGGCAACAAGATTTCCTACATCGAGGGGCCGGACAACGTGCGTATCGAGTTGGTGCAAGCCCAGTAGCCGAAGCGCCGGTCTGGGCCAGTGGGCAAGCCGGGCGAAGTCTGGGTGATGTTACTTCCAAATAGGACTTGAGCAACTGTCTTGTTCAAGAGTGGTCCGGCAGAAGCACCACGGCGACGCTTCGCCCAAGCTCCTTGTTGCGCTTGGGTGAGGCCAACCGGTCTGGCATTGGACTGCGGCCCTGCGTTTTAGGGCCGCTATAGAATCAGAAGGAGAGCTGTGGCTATGGCTTATGCCGGTCTTAGTTTAGAAGGAAAAGTGGCCCTGGTTACCGGATCGGCCCGGGGCATCGGCAGCGCGCTGGCCATCGGGCTGGCGCAAGCCGGAGCGGCGGTGGCGGTGTCGGATATACCCCAGAGGCTGGAAGATGCGTCGGCGGTGCAGCAGCAGATTGAAGACTTGGGCTGCCAAAGCCGGACTTATGCCTTAGACGTGCTGGACTTGGGTAACATCAAGTCCGCCATCGGCGAGGTCGTCACTGACTTTGGCCGGCTGGACATTTTGGTTAACAACGCTGGCATCCGCCGCCGTAAGCCGGCCTTGGAAGTCACCGAGGACGACTGGGACACGGTGGTGGACACCAACCTGAAGGGCGTCTTCTTTTGTGCTCAAGCCGCGGCCGGGCCCATGATCGAGCAGGGCGGAGGCCGGATCATCAACATTGCCTCCCAACTCGCTATCGTCGCCCGGTCTTCCCGGGCGGCCTATTGCGCCAGCAAGGCCGGCGTAGCCAACTTGACCCGGGTCTTGGCCTTAGAGTGGACCAAGTACGGGATAACCGTTAACGCCATCGGTCCGGGGCCGACCAACACCCCGGGAATGCTGGCGGCCGACCCCCGCAGCGAGGCGGAGGTGGAGCAGGACTTAGCCGCTCACATGCCATTGGGGCGGCGGATGGAGCCCGAGGAACTGGTGGGAGCCGCCATCTATCTGGCCAGCCCTTCGGCTGCCGCCACCACCGGCCATCTGCTGATAGTCGACGGAGGTTGGACCTCTCTATGAGCTAACCAGCATTCGAGCTAACCAGCATTCGAGCTAACCAGCATTTGAGCTAACCAGCATTTGAGCTAACCAGCATTCTATGGGCCTTATGGGTTCACAGGATTCCCGGAGGTTTTATGGGCAACTTCGAAGGAAAGGTAGCCTTGGTAACCGGGGCAGGCCGAATGCGCGGTATCGGCAGAGCGGCCGCTCTGGCCTTTGCCCGACAGGGCGCTCACGTGACTGTCACAGGCACCGGACGTGACCGCCAGAGCTTCCCGCCGGATGAACAGGAAGCCGGGTGGCAGGACATCGAGAGTGTGGCCTCGGAGATTACGCAGCTCGGATGCGGCGCTTTGCCTCTGGTGGCGGACGTTGCCAAAGCGGACCAAGTCCGGGACATGGTCGAAAAGACGGTTGCCCGGTTTGGACGTATCGATTTCTTGGTGAACAACGCCAGTGCGCCCCGCTTGGCGGCTTGGGCCCCTCTCGAAGAGTTGACTGAAGACGCTTGGCGGACGGTCTTGGACATCAAGGTGACCGGCGCCTTTCTCTGCACCCAGGCGGTGGTCCAAGCGATGCTGCGCCAAGGTAAAGGCGGCAGCATTGTGAACGTAGTGTCGGTGGAAGCCAAGATCAGCCGTCCTACCGACCTAGCCTACGCCACCGCCAGCGGGGCCCTGGCTACCTTTACCCACAAAGCCGGTAAGGCCCTGGCGCCCTACGGGATTCGGGTGAACGGCGTCAGTCCCGGCACCAGTGATACCTCCCGGAATGACGCTCTATACGGGTTCCCCCGGAGCCGGGAGTGGCATTCCCGGTTGGAAACCATCCCTTTGGGCCGGGCCGGACAGCCGGAGGAGATCGGAAACTTCATCGCTTGGCTTTGCAGCAAAGAAGCGGAGTTCATTGTCGGCCAGTGCATCGACATGGACGGCGGCCAAGCCGCGTGATTCGATTTTTTGCCGCTTGGTCGCCACCGGCCGCCAAATCGATAGGAGGAAGCCATGAGCTTGGAGAGCTTGGAGCAGCGAATCAAAGTCTTGGAGGACATTGAGGACATCAAGAGGCTCAAACGCCGCTATTGCGCCTACTGCGACGACAACTACGACGCCGACGGTTTAGCCAACCTATTCGTCGAGGATGCCATCTGGGACGGGGGTATCCGCGGCAGGGCCGATGGCCGCGAGGAAATCCGCAGTTTCTTCCAGCGGGCCCCGCAGCGCCTGCCCTTCGCGATTCACATGGTTACCAACCCGATCATCGAGGTAAACGGCGATACCGCCAACGGCACTTGGTACCTGTTCCAGCCCTGCACCTTTGCCGATGGCGAACGGGCAGTCTGGGGCGCCGCCCGCTACGACGAAGACTACGTCAGAGTAGACGGCGAGTGGAAGTTCAAGCACTTGAGACTGACCTCCCACTTCTGGACTCCTTTCGAAGAGGGCTGGGTGAAAACCCGGTTCGCCTAGGGGGAAGAGATGGCCAAGATGGCGGGGAAGGTAGCTATAGTTACCGGCAGCAGCCGAGGGCTGGGCCGGGCCATCGCCAAGGCTTACGCCCGGGAAGGGGCCAAGGTCGTGATCAGCGCCCGGGTCCAGTCACCCACCGGGCTACCGGGGACGGTGATGGAAACCGCCCGGGACATTCAGGCTGAGGGCGGCGAAGTTTTGGCCTTGGCCTGCGATGTGACTGAGGAGTCGCAGGTCGAACACTTGGTGCGCCAGGTGCTGGAGCGGTACGGCCATATAGACGTGCTGGTAAACAACGCCGGGGCGATGGTCTTGGGGCAAACGCTGCTGGAGATTCCACCGGCCCGCTGGAAGGAACTGGTAGAGGTCAACGTCACCGGGCCTTATCTAGTCACCCGGGCGGTGCTGCCGACAATGGTCCGGCAGCAAAGCGGCAGCATCATCAACATCGGCTCCCGGATGGCCGATGACCCCAAGCAGGGCGGCGGCGTGCTTTACAGCTCCACCAAAGCCGCCCTGCACATGTTCAGCTATTGCTTGGCCGACGAAGTGCGGGAGCACAACATCGCGGTGAACATCCTGAGCCCCGGCGGCCTGCGCAGCGAAGGCTCGGCCGCCATTCCTTGGACCCAAAGGGACTGGCATCTGCGCGTCGACCCTGATGAAGTCGGACCCAGCGCCGTATACCTGGCATTGCAGGACGCCCGTTCGATGACCGGCCAACTGTTGCTTCGGGCCGACTTCGGGAAGACCTGGGGGTTTTAACCCCGGTTGCCGTAGCGGTTGTAGGAGGTAACCTCCGACGCCGCGCGGCGCTGCACCGGGCCGAAATTCCCCCGGGGGTAGCCCAGGGGCGTGAGCATCACCGTTTCCACGTGGTCCGGGATACCCAAAATGTCCTTTACCCGTTGCTCACCCCTAGTATGGGCGGTAGTCAAGCGGGTCCCCAGTCCCAAGGCGCGGGCCGCCAAGAACAGGTTCTGGGCCGCCGGCCAAATAGACGAGGCTTGGCTCCCTCGTACAAAGGGGTCTCCCTCGGTAGTCGGAGACGTGCCCCCGTGGTCGGCGCAGATTAAGATCAGGGCCGGGGCTTCCGGCATGTGATGGGCCAGATAGCGGGCCGCCTTGTAGGCCGGGGACTCGTTGGGCGGCGGCTCGTGCCCCATAGCGTTCAGCCAGACGTCTTTGTACACCCCGCCAACCTGGGCAACGACCTCGGGTTCGGTGATGGCGATAAATTCCCAGGGTTGGCGGTTGCCCCCGTTGGGAGCCTTGGTGGCGGCGTCGATAATCTGGTCGATAGCCTCTTTGGGGACCGGGTCCGGCCGGAAGCGGGTGAAGGAGCGTTGGCTATGGATCGCCTCAAACAAACCTATATCTGCCACAATTAAATCTCCTATGGTCTAAGTAGGTTACACCTCATCCCAGAGTCTTTTACTAATGCGTGAACGATTATCTAAACCAGCCTTCGTCTTTCCGGCCTTGAGCCGGAATCCAGAAATCCTGAGGACAAAGAACCCTTCGACAAGCTCAGGACAGGCGTAGCTGGCGGAGAACGGTCCTGGATTCCGGCCTTCGCCGGAAAGACGAGGGGGAGAACAGTTTAGAAACTTATTCACGCATCAGTAGTTTTCAGACCCCGGCAGCGGTAAATTGACATTCTTGGAAGCAATCAATAGAGTACCATAAGTAGGCGCTACCAGGGCCGATCAGAGGCTCCTCCGGGCCTGCCGAAGCGTCCCGGAGAGTTCCAATCTAAAGGGCTTAATCTAAAAGGGGTAAAGCTATGGCGACAGTGCTGGACCACACCATTGTCCCGGTCCGGGACAGGGAAGAGGCGGTGGAATTCTACAGCCGGATTTTCGGATTTGAAGACTTGGGAGAGGTTGGTCCTTTTCTAGCGGTTAGAGTCAACGAGGGGTTCACCCTGGACTTCAGAAACTCGGACGACTTCCGCAGCATCCATTACGCCTTTGCTATGGAGCCGACAGAGTTCGATACGGCCTTCGCCAATATCCGGGAATCGGGCATCCCTTACGGGGACGCCCCCTACGACCAAGAAAACATGAAGGGTCCGGGCATGACCATGGGCGCCAAGGGAATGGGCAAGGCGGTCTATTTCAAAGACCCCAACGGCCACGTTCTGGAAATAAAGACCTATTAAAAGTATGTCCCAACCAACCGCAGTGGCCCGCCGCCTGCTGGGAGATTCCGGGAAGTCCTACCGGTTCGGGCCGCCGTTTCTCGGCAGCGAAGGCGCTTGCCGTAAGAACGGGCTGGCCGGTCCGGGAAGGGTCTGATTGACCGCGGTGGCTGGTCAAGCCCGGTATTCTCCGCCAAGGCAGCCCTTGAGCGGCTACCGGGTGCTGGACCTGTCCGGCCCGCTGGGAATCTACTGCGGCAAGTTGCTGGCCGACATGGGCGCCGATGTGGTCAAGGTGGAGCCGCCCGGCGGGGACCCCATGCGGCGCATCGGGCCTTTTCTGCCGCACCGGCTTGACCCGGAATCCAGCCTCCATTGGCTGCACTTCAACACCAACAAACGCAGTATCACTCTGAACATTGATACTCGTGACGGCAGGGCTCTGCTTAGACACTTGGCCTCCAGCGCCGATGTCTTCCTGGAAACCTGCCCGCCGGGCTACCTGGAGTCCATCGGCTTAGGGCATCTTCACCTAGAGACCGGTAACCCCGGACTCATCTACGCCTCGCTCACCCCTTACGGCCAGACCGGCCCCTACAAAGACTTCAAGTCCACCGACCTGACCGGCTTCGCTATGGGCGGCTACTTGTACGTTACCGGTTGGCCCCACACTCCACCCACTCGTTTATGGGGGTCGCAAGCCTACCACACCACTTCCAACCGGGCCTTCATCGCCATCCTGCTGGCCTTGTACCATCGCTTGTCCACGGGAGCCGGACAGCATGTCGACGTCTCTATGCAAGAGGCAGTGGCGGCCACCACCGAGCACGTCAACACAGCCTATAACTACGACGGTATACCGGCGGTGCGGTGCGGGTTTCGCCACGGCGGGCAGTTCATCGCCACTTGGCGTTGCCAAGACGGCTACGTGAGCATTACCACCAACACCCAACAGGCCTGGGACGACCTCCGTGCCTGGATGGACCGGGAGGGCATGGCTGGCGACCTGATGTCGGAGAAGTACAATGACCGTTTCATCCTCCGGGGTGAGCATTCCCAACACATCGAAGAGTTGATTCAAGAATGGGCCATGGGGCACACCCGGGAAGAGATAACCGAGTGGGGACAGGCCCACCATCACCCCTGGGGGCCGGTGGTGACCGCCAGCGAGGTGCTAGACAACGAACAGTTATGGGACCGGGGTTTCTTCTCCGAGGTTTATGATACGGAACGAGATGTGTCCTTGGTTTATCCGGGAGCACCCTACAAGCTGTCCCGGTCTCCTTGGGCCTTGAGAGAACCTGCGCCCAGCATTGGGCAACACAACCGTGAGATTTATTGCGGTGAACTGGGTATGATGCCGGGAGAACTGGAAGTCTTGTTCAGCGCCGGAGCAATCTAGGCCGTGGACGGAGCTAATCCGGCCTCCGGCAGCCTCGTGCTACAGGGTATCCGGGTATTGGACTTTACTTGGATCCATGCCGGACCTTCCGCCACCCGCATCCTGGCGGACCAAGGCGCCGAGGTCATTAAAGTCGAGTCCAATCAAGCCCTGGCAGTGGTTGGCGGGCCCGGTTCCAGGACCGCTCGGGGCTTAGGGCAACGGCACAACTGGAACGCGGGAAAGCTGTCCATCTCCCTGAACATGAAAACTCCCGAGGGGATTGCCATCGCCAAGCGATTGGTGGCAGTGTCTGACGTAGTTGCCGAAAACTTCAGCGGCCGGGTGATGCCCGGCTGGGGAATGGACTACGAGAGCCTGCGGCAAATCCGGCCCGACATTGTGATGCTGAGCATGTCGGGCCTCGGCCGCACCGGACCCTGGAAAGACCGGGTCAGCTACGGGCAGACGCTCCAAGCGTGGTCCGGCATCACCTACCAAACGGGTTTTCCAAACACCGACCCTTGCGGCCCGGCCAGCGCCTACAGCGATGCGGTGGGCGGCATGGCTGGCGCCCAAGCGGTATTGCTGGCGCTGATTCATCGCGCCCGCACCGGTCAGGGCCAGTGGATAGACCTTTCCCAGTTGGAGTCCTTGTCTTCCCTACTGGAAACCCTGGTGTTGGACTTGAGCGCCAACCCGTCCGATCCGGACCGGCAACGGAGCGGCAACCGTCTCCCCCACGGCGGCGGGGCGCCTCATGGCGTCTACCGGTGCCGAGGGGACGACCGTTGGGTAGCCATCGCGGTGTTTACTGACGAGGAATGGCAAGCCTTCACCACGGCTATCGGCAGTCCGCCTTGGGCTGAGGACGAGCGGTTCCAGTCAGTGGGCAACCGCCAGCAACACGCGGACGCTCTGGACGGCTTGGTGGAATCGTGGACTCTGGGCTGTACTGCCGAGGAGGTCATGCACCGGCTTCAAGCGTCCGGGACCGCGGCGGGGGTGGCCCAATCGGGCGCCGACTTGGCGCAAGACCCCCAACTGAAAAGCCGGGGCTTTTTCCGCCGAGTCCCCGACGCCGGGGGTGTGGCTCGAATCGTAGAGGCGGCCCCTTACAAGCTGTCGCGTACCCCCGGCAGGGTGACCCGGGGCGCTCCCGAGTTGGGCGCCGACCTGACGTATATTCTGGGGGACGTTCTGGGAATGCCCGACGACGAGTTGGCGGAGTGCGCCATCGCCGGGGTGTTCGAGTGAGGAGTTTGGCTTGGGGTGAGAGTCTAAGGAGCCCTACTCCGTAGAGAGCTCAGTCCAGTTGCTCGGTCAGGTCCGCGATCAGGTGTCCGTCTTGGACCGTCACCGGGAAGGTGTACATCTTGGCCCGGGGGCCGTTGACACATACCCCTTGGGTCAACTCGAACCGCCAACCGTGGTCGGGGCACAGGAACACGTCGGCCTGCTTGGATACTTCGCTTCCGGCGTGGGGGCACTCGGTGGAGAGCAATAGGTATCCTTTCTTACCGTGGACCAAATAGAAGGACTCTACTCCCACCGCAATCCACGCCGGAAGTTTGTTGAAAGACGACTCAAGGCCCAGGTCCACGGCGCTATCCGAATTCACCACCATAACTCTGTTACTCAATCCTCTGCAAGATAAGGAGCAAACACGCCCTCAGCAACCTTGGACTGACTGGCCAAGGGCTCCTCGGGTCGACGGGAGTATAGCCCAACCGAAGCGACGGCTCAATATGTCCGCTTGACGGCTCGAGGGTTTTCGGGGAGTATGTAGACTAGAAAGACTGAAATTGTACGGGGGTTGCTATGGCGGACCTCAATCAAGACGAAATAAGGGCTTTGGGCAAGGCGGTGGGGCTGGATATACAGGAGCCGGAATTGACCGAAGTAATGTACAGCCTCAACGCCCTGTTGGAAGCCTTGGACCAGATTAACCCACCGGGCTTGGATGACGTAGAGCCCCTGCCCATCATCATGCCTCCCACCCAAAGCGGTTAGGCCCGGTTAATCGTTCCGTCACATAGTCCTGCTTACCCGAGGCTTGGGCCCATCACTGGCCCCCAGGCCAGTTCAGGCCTGCGCCGCAGCGACGGATGACGAGCCGTCCTTTCCCAATGGCTATACCAAATGGGGCGACCTGCGGGCGTTGTGGGCCTGAGTTTACCTTGGATCTACCATTTATCGCATAGGAGAGACCACCGTGGACCAGTCCGAACTACCCTTTCTCTCTGCGTCCGACCTCTCGCGTCTCATCGGCAGCAAGGAAGTCTCGCCGGTGGAAGCGACGGAGGCTTATCTGGACCGAATTGACGCCTTGGACTTTAAGTTCAACGCCTACTTGACCATCTCCCGGGAGCAGGCCCTGCAAGCCGCCCGGGAGGCCGAGGACGCGATCGCCCGGGGCAATTATCTGGGGCCGATGCACGGCGTCCCCGTAGCGGTAAAGGACCAGTTCCTGACCCGGGGCCTCCGCTCTACCGGGGGCTCCAGGTTCTTGGCGGACTTTGTTCCGGAAGAGGACGCCACGGTGGTCGCCAATCTAAAGAAAGCCGGCGCGGTCCTGTTGGGAAAGACCAACCTGACGGAGTTCGCGATTACCGGTTTCTCCCACCGGTTCAGCACCCCCAAAAACCCTTGGGACCTGCAAAGGTACACCGGCGGCTCCAGCAGCGGTTCCGGCGCCGCCACCGCCGCGTTCATGTGCGCCACTTCTTTGGGTGAGGACACCGGCGGTTCCATCCGCTTCCCCGCCACTTGGTGCGGTCTGGTCGGCCTCCGGCCCAGTTGGGGGTTGGTAAGCCGTTATGGCGTCATGCGCGGGGTGTGGAGCATGGATACGGTCGGCCCCATCTCACGAACGGTGGAGGACGCCGCAATTACGCTAGGCGCCATCGCTGGCCACGACCCTCAAGACCCCTACACTTGGGACCTACCGGCGCCGGACTACCGGCAAGCCTTGGATGGAAATATCCAGGGCCTTCGGGTAGGCGTGATTACCGAGCAGATCAACAGCGACTTGGTCGAGCCGGAAACCAGAGACGCGGTGGTGAAAGCTATCACGGTGCTGGGAGAACTCGGCGCAACGGTGGAGAATGTCTCGCTGCCGTTGACTGCCACCGCCAGCGCAGCGTCGTCTATATTACTGGCGGTGGAACCGGCCTTGGCCCACAAAGATTGGGTCCGGGAGCGTTTGGACGACTATGGCCACGACGTCCGAATCCAGCAGCTAGTGGGCAGCATCTTGCCAGCCCAGGCCTATTACAAAGCGCAAAAGCTGAGGAGCCTGCTCCGGGAAGAAGTGCATCAGGCACTGGAAAAATACGATGTGCTGGTGTTGCCCACCTGCGGGCGGCCAGCCCAACCCATTGAGGACGATCCGCAGATCACGAGCAAGGAAAACGCGGCCCGGTTGCCTTACCTGCTCACCCGCTTGTTCAACCTGGCCAGCGCCCCGGCGGCCTCGGTGCCCTGCGGCTTTAGCGAGGACGGCCTACCCATCGGTATTCAGATAGGAAGCCGTCCCGGTGGGGAAGACAAGATTCTTAAAGTAGCTCACGCTTATGAGCAAGCCACCCCTTGGCACACCATGAGGCCCCCGGAGGCTTAGAGGGCGCCTAAAAACCAATTGTAGCTCGCTCTTGTCATTCCGAACGGAGTGAGGAATCTAAAATGCTTGGGCAGCAGCACTCTCAAGGAGTTTAGACCCTTCGCTTTGCTCAGGGTGACAGATTACCGGTTGCGAGGACTTAATTAAACACCCGCTTAGGGAAAGAGGGGAGACCCTTGACGGTTAAAGCCGCTCTTCAGGAGCTTGTTTACGGGGGCAATAGCCTGCGGTCAGAGGTCTCTTAACTCTGGATTAGCTCCCGCACCGCCTCGGTAAACGCGGGCACTACCTGCTCCCAGTCGCCAACCACGCCGTAACGGGCCTCTTTGAAGATGTTGGCTTCCGCGTCTTTGTTGATGGCTACGATTACTCTGGCGCCGGAACAACCCGCCATGTGTTGGCTCGCTCCGGAAATCGCCACCGTGATGTAGAGGTCAGGGGTTATCGTCTTGCCGGTAAGCCCCACCTGATAGGACACGGGGACCCAACCGGAATCGACGGCGGCTCTCGATGCCCCCACGGCTCCGCCCATGACCTTGGCCAATTCCTCGAGACTTTGGAAGGGTTCCGGGCCTCCCAGCCCGCGGCCGCCGGAAACTACCACCCGGGCGTCTTCGAGTTTGACCCCGGTGGCTTCTTCCTCGACTCGTTGTACTATGCGGGTCCGAGCTTGGGAAGGGTCCAACTCCACCGGGAAAGACACCACTTGCCCTTGGCGGGACGGGTCGGCCTCGAGCGGCTCGTAGACCTTGGGCCGGACGGCCGCAATCTGGGGAGTGTAGTCGCAGCTAACCACCGCGACCGCGTTGCCGCCGTATACCGGGCGGTTGGCCAGCAGCCGGCGCTCCGCCGGGTCCACCAACACCTCCAAGCAATCTTGGGCCAAGCCTACACCCAAGCGAAAGGCGAGACGGGGAGCCAGTTCCCTTCCCTCGTTGGTCCGGGGAATCAAGATTATGTTGGGGGCCAAGTCCCGGCAAAGGGCTTCGATGGCGGACAGGTAAAGGTCCACCTGGTAATCCCCGAGCAAAGGGTGAGTGACCGCGAATGCCCGGTCGGCGCCGTAGCTAATCGCTTGCTGGGCCGCCTCTTGGACGCTGACGCCCAGCAGGCCGATGCACAGCTCTTCACCGGTATCGTCGGCGATCTTGCGCGCGGCGGCCAGCATCTCCTGGGAGACGAGAGTCAAGCCTCCGTCGGCTACCTCTCCTAAGACCAGCACTCCCTTGGCCTCTGCCATCATACACTCCTAATCCCTGAACATGCGAAAAATACTTGGTTAGCCCCGAACCACCAGCGTCATCAGCAGTGCGATTTGAGCCGCTCCGATGCCCAGCATCGCGAGGAACAGCCGGTCAATACGGGCATTCACTCCGTCGATGCGGGCATTCACCCCGTCGATGCGGGCGTTGACTTCCCGCAACCCTTCCCGCAAATCTTGGATTGCCAGAGACTGCTCGGCTATCCGTCCTTCGAGGATTCCCAGCCTGCCGGAGTCCATTTCGCCGACTGCCATAACCCAGCCCCTATCTGTTTGATAGACTTGGCTATCAAGTGCTATTTGACGCCGGCACGCCTCTGCGGTCTATAAGCTATAAATGCCAAACCAGGTGTCAAGTTGGAGGTCACCAACCGGAAAGCTGATCGGTCAAATGAGCTTGTCTTCCCGCAGTCTCAAGGCCAATTGACGACCAGCATCGGCCCCGTTCTCCCCTTCTACAAACTCGCATTCTTGGCCACTCTGGGGCACGAACAGGTCCCGGAGAGTCACCCGGGGCTTCAGTTGCGCCGAGTCCATCCCCAACTCGGCGGCATCCCAGATTATCGGACGCTTGCGGGTAGCCGCCATAATTCCCCGCAGCGTCGGATAGCGGGGCTGGCCCAACTCGTTGCTGACGGTCACCAAGGCGGGCAAGGGGGCTTCGATGACTTCATATCCGCCGGGAGTCGTGCACTCCGCTACGACGGCGCCGTCTTTCACTTCGACTTTGCGGCAGAGCGCGATACAGGAGACGCCCAGAATCTCCGCCACCCCAAGGGGCACTTGAGCGTTATCCCAGTCGGAAGCCTGACGGCCGCAGATGATCAGGTCAAACCCGTCCAGCTTATTGATTGCCCGGGTCAAGACTTGGGCGGTAAGAAAGCTGTCCACCGTGTTTTCAAAGGCGTCGTCTTGGAGGAGCACCAACTCATCGGCGCCCATGGACAGGGGTTTTTTCATCACGTCGAGGGCGAAGGAAGTCCCGCTGGAAATCACGGTGATGGACGCTTCTTGAGAATCCTTGATTTGTAACGCGGCCTCTACGGCGTTTTCATCAAAGCCGTTGACCACCGGAGGAATGTTGGCGGGAGGCACCACTTTCTTGGCTTCGGCATCGATACGGAAAGCCGCCGTGGGCATCTCCGGATCGATGACCTGCTTTGCCAGCACGGCGATCTTCAAGGGCATGGCGGTTCCTCCTCAAGCCCGGGACCCCAGCGGGGCCGGACTGTGTGAAATATATCACTATGTCTCTAAGCATGTCAACGGACCGCAATTGGCTTCCCCGGCCTCAAGGGTCATTTAATTGTCACCCCGAGCAGAGCGAGGGGTCTAAAGTCCTTGTCCTTCGCATCGTTCTGCCGTCGAAGAATTTTAGATTCCTCACTGCGTTCGGAATGACAGTTGAGGCGGAGTTCTGGAATGACAGTTGAGACGGGGTTCTTGGGATAATAAAGCCCCTGCCCCGGCGTCCTCGATTCCGGCGTAAATGAGTGCCGAATGCTATAATTGAAGGTGTTAAAGTTCAACCACTCAACTGACGCACGCTCGGAGTATAAACCAATCATGAATACCATGAAAACGTTCTTCTTTATGATGCTGCTGAGCGGGCTGCTGCTGCTGATCGGCTTGGCTTTGGGCGGCATTCCGCTGATGCTGATCTTCTTGGTCATTGCCTTGCTCTTGAATTTCGGCATGTATTGGATGAGTGACAAGATCGCCTTGGCCTCGACCCATTCGCGCCCGGTAACCGAGCAGGAGGACCCGGAGCTTTACCGAATAGTCGCCGAGCAGGCTGAGCTAGCCGGTCTCCCCATGCCCAAGGTGTATGAAATCGAGTCCGATTCTCCCAACGCTTTCGCCACGGGGCGCAGCCCGCGGCACGCGGCCGTGGCCGTGACGACGGGCATCCGCCGGATCCTCACCCGGGAAGAACTGGGCGGCGTGTTGGCCCATGAGATGGCCCATGTGGGCAACCGCGATACTCTGATTATGGCGGTGGTGGCGACCATGGCAATGGCCATAATGCTGTTGGCAACCATGGCCAAGTGGGGCGCATTCATAGGGATGATGTTCGGCGGGCGGGACCGCGAGGGGAACATCGGCAACCTGATCGGGGTGATACTCGTCGCGATGGTAGCCGGGCTGGCCTCGACCTTGATCCGTGCGGCCATTTCTCGCGCCAGAGAGTTTCAAGCGGACGCCACCGGCGCTCACACCTCGGGCAACCCGCACGCCCTGGCTAATGCCTTGGAGAAGCTGGAACAGGGGAGTCGGGCCCGTCCCATGAACGTGACCGAGGGCGCATCCCACCTTTTCATAGTAAATCCACTGAACCAAGAATCCGACGAAGGCCGGAGCCAATTCTCCATAGCAAACCTGTTTTCGACGCACCCGCCCATCGCCGAACGGGTCCGGCGCCTGCGCGACACCGGCCCCAACTATTGATACCCAATGTAAGTCTGTGGGTTCACGTAACCGGTAAGATTCGTGCATGTCCGGAAGCCAGACTTAATTGACATCGGCTGAGCCATACGATATATTCGTAAACACTTTTCTGGAAGCCAGCCCAACTCTGTCCCCATGGGCTTTACCGGAAGAACAAGCGAGCGGCTTGAAGGAACAGCCTAAAAACTGGATATAGCCCTCAGAGACTGGTCCCGTTAACCACTAATGAGACAAACCCTAAAATGTCTGCGGCCTACCACCATCGGGTCCCTTTTCTATTTCCCCCGCTATTAGTCCCAATTTCCGCAATTTATTCACTCGTCTCATATAACTTCTTGGATTCGGGGAAATACGGGGTTCATGATACGCAGCCCGGGAGGTTTCTAAATGCAGATGCGTGACTTCGTCGTTCGATTTGCTGGGGAAGGCGGCCAAGGAGTGGTCACCTCAGCCGAAGGACTGGCTCAGACTTCCACCAATGCTGGCTATCACGCCTTGACCTTTGCAACCTTTCCTTCTCAAATTCTGGGAGGGCCCACTTGGACTCAAGCGCGCATTTCGATCAACCCCATTCTCAGCCCCGGTGACGATGTCGACGTGTTGGTGGCTTTCAACGAGGAAGCCTACGAGACCCACCAGAGTGAGGTAAGGGACGGCGGCGTAGTCATCTTTAACTCCAACGAGTTTCAACTGGAAGACGATGCCAGGGGCTTCGGGTTGCCCGTAGACGAGTTGGCCAGGTCCACCGGCAACAACCGGGCCGCCAACATGGTGGTCATCGGCGCCTTGGCCCACTTGGTCAATATGCCCAAGGACTTCTTGGAAGAGTTCGTTACCCGTAGGTTTAGCCGGGGCCGTGCCGGCGACGAGGAAATAATCAGGTCAAACATCCTGGCCATGGACTTGGGGCGAGAGCATATCGCCGCGTCCGGGTTCTCCTTGGGCGAGTTGGCCCCGCCGCAAATGCCCGAGGGCGCCCAACTGATGCTTAAGGGGAACGAGGCCCTATCCTTGGGGGCGATGGCGGCGGGCTTAGAGTTTTACGTAGGTTACCCCATTTCGCCAGCCACGCCGGTGCTGCTCTACATGGAGCGCAACTTGGTGGGGCCGGGGAAATTCGCTTATCAGGTTAGCTCAGAGATAGAGTCCATTACGGCCATTTTGGGCGGTGGATTCGCTGGTAAGAAGAGCATGACCGCCACCTCGGGCCCCGGCCTGTCCCTGATGAGCGAGGGCTTGGGGCTGAGTTGGATCGCGGAAATCCCGCTGGTGGTGGTGGACGTGCAAAGGGGCGGGCCGGCCACCGGCCTGCCCACCAAGACCGAACAATCCGACCTGATGAGTTGCATGTTCCCGGCCCACGGGGATGTCAAGATTCCCATCATCGCCGTGGGGACAGTGGAAGAGTGTTTCTACGGGGCGATCAAAGCCTTTAACTGGTCGGAACGTTACCAAGGGCCGGTCATCCTGATGAGTGAAATGTCGCTGGCGGAGCGGGTGCAAAACATCCCGAAGCCGGAACTTTCCAAGATTGAGGTGGAGCACCGGCAGGTATACACCGGCAATAACGGTTACCGCCGCTATGCCGGGTATGAGCTTTCCCCGATGCCGCTGCCCGGCAATCCCGGAGCCTACGTAGCCAACGGCAGCGAGCACGACGACATGGGAGACACGACCCACTTGGCAGAGCGTCACGTACAAATGACCCAGCGCCGCTTCAGCAAGATAAAGTTGCTGGAGGAGGACGAGTACGAGCGGGACCGGCCCGAGGAAAAGGTAGCCTTGGTCCCTTGGGGCGGCTCCAAGGGCCCGGCACTGGAAGCCTACAACCAGTTGAAGGAATCCGGAGTCCCCGTAAGCTGGTATTACACCATTTTCTTAAACCCGCTGCCGCCCAAGATGCTGGCGGAGCTGCGGGAAAAAGACTTGGTTATCGTACCGGAGTTGAATTACCAGGGCCAGTTCGCTGGCATACTGCGGTCTTTGGGGGTCAAAGCGGAGTCCATCAACCAGTACACCGGACTCCCGTTCAAGGTCAGGGACCTGGTCGAAAAAGTAACCGGGATGACTAACGCCTCTCGCAGGGAGATGGTTCGGGCATGAGCAAGAAAAATCCAGAGTACGACTTCAAGTGGTGCCCGGGTTGCGGTGACTTCGGAGTAAGACGCGCCTTGGAATTCGCCATGATTGACCGGCTGGAAGAGTCGGGGCTACCGATGGAAAACAACGTGGTGGTCGCTGGCATCGGTTGCTCCGGCAACTTGGTGCATTTGCTGGAAGGGGCCCAACCCTACGGCTTCCACGGCATTCATGGCCGGTCGTTGCCCATCGCCTTGGGTGTGAAGATGGCCCGCCCGGAGCTGAACGTGGTGGTCGTGGCTGGCGACGGGGACTTTCTTAGCATCGGCGGCGAGCATATTGGGCCCCAAGCGGCCCGCAACCTCAACCTGTGCGCCGTAATCATGGACAATGGGGTGTACGGGCTAACCAAGGGGCAGAGCTCCCCCACCACCAAGCTGGGCGAGATCACCAGTTCCACCCCCTACGGCAAGCTGGAGTCTCAGATCAACCCGCTGGAGTTGTATCTGACCTTAGGCGTTTCCTACATCGCCTCCGGTTTCTCCGGCCAGCCCCGTCCCTTGGCTCAACTGATCAAGCAAGGAATGGAGCACCCGGGGTTCTCCATAGTTCACGTGCAATCACCTTGCACCACCTACAACGACACCTTCGAAGACCTGAAAGGCGACCGGAAGAAGGGCATCGACCCCGCGTTGTGGACGGTCCCTGAAGAACATGACACCACCGACCGGGGCTCGGCTTACGAGTTGCTGCAACAAGGCGGCGTTCCGGTAGGTGTCATCTACCAAGACGAAGCCCGGCCGTCCCTAGACCAGCGCTTGGAAAAGACCTGGGGCAGAGTTGGGACCAAGTCGGTGGAAGACCTAATGCAGGCTTTCCAGATCTGACCCACCCTCTCAGCAGGCTTGAATTGCGAAACCCCTCATCGGCGTTGGTGAGGGGTTTTCTTCATCCAACCCCGCCAGCCCAGGCCGACGCCAGTCTCTTCTGCCGGTATGCTATCATTGGGTCAACCCATCCCGGCAATCGTGCGCCCTCCATGCCCCGAGGTAAGCCATGACCACCAAAAACCCGCGCCGACGTGCTGACCCCTATGCCCGTGAGAAGATGGCCGTGCCAGGCCCCTTTCCCGGACCGGACGCCCTACCCGACGTTGAAGAGCCGCTGCCCGACGCTATGTACCAAGACCCCCTCCACACCCAAACAGCCGAAATCCTCCGCAGCCATTTCCGGGAATCCCCCTCTACCTTGGTCAACGGCAGCCTACCCATCTATTACAAAGACGAAGAAGGGCGCACGCACCACGTCAAGCCGGACTGTTGCATCGCCTTCGGCGTCGACGTTGCGGCGATCATTCATCGCAACGGCTATGTCATGGACGAGATGGGCCGGGCGCCGGACTTTGCGCTGGAAATCGCGTCGGCCAGCACTCACGAGAACGACGAGGGGCCGAAGCGGGGGCTTTACGCCCGGCTTGGCATCCGGGAATACTGGCGGTTTGACGGCACCGGCGGCCAATATTACCAAGAGCCGCTGGTGGGCGAGATGCTGGTAGATGGCGAGTACCGGCGGCTGCCGATGTACCGGGACTCCAACGGGCGGCTGCGGGGCCGCAGCCCGGCCTTGGGCTTGGACTTGTGCTGGCGGCCGGAACGCCTGCTCTTCTACGATCCGGTCACCCAGACCTTCCTTCGCAATTTGGTTGAGGCGGAAGGACGCGGCGATGCCGAGCAGGCACGCGGCGATGCCGAGCGGGCACGCGGCGATGCCGAGCGGGCACGCGCTGATGCCGAGCAAGCCGGCCGTTTGGCTGCCGAAGCGGAGTTGCAGCAGTTAAGAGAAGAACTGCGCCGCTTGCAGGGCTAGTTTGCCCCCGCAGTTCCCGGCAAAAACGATATAGCGCAATTGAGCGACCGGCAGTGGGTGAAAAAAGTGGGGCTAGCTCTCTTGCTGTAGCTGGTCTTCGAGAGAGCGGTATTTGGAGGGGCACTTGACCAAGATGGTGTCGGCTTCAAAGACGTGGCCCGGTCCGTAGCTGCCTTGGAGAATTATCTCCGAATGCGGGTTGAAGAATAGGTCGGGGAGGACCCCCACGTAGCTGGCGTTCAAATTTACGCTCGATTCCCCAGGGTCTTGGTCCACCAACTGAAAGCGGGACAGGATGGAAGTCCCTTCGCGATGGAAAGACCCGTCGACCAGCTTCCCGGACACCCGCACAATCCGGCCGTCCTGGGCTTCCGCTCGACCCATGAACTCACTCACGGTCATGAAGTAAAGCGCATTGCCGGGGAAGGCGGCGTAGACCATGTAGCCCAAGGCCAGACCGGCAACTAGGAGCAAAAGCACCAACCTAGTTCTATTGCTGCGTCCCTTGCCTTCGTCTTGGTCCAGATACTCTTCCGGTTCTGGGGCTAAATCTTGCAACAGTTCCTACCGCTTGCCTTGAACTCGGGGGCTTCCCATAGTTAAGTTACCGTTACCTTAGCCAAAATATTATCACGACGGCCTAGCATAAACCACCGCCGGTTTGTTCCGCAGGGTCTTTTACTGATACGTGAACGACTACCTAAACCAGTCCTCGTCTTTCCGGCCTTGAGCCGGAATCCAGAAATTCTGAGGACAAGAACCCTTCGACAAGCTCAGGACAGGCGTAGCTGGCGGAGAACGGTCCTGGATTCCGGCCTTCGCCGGAACGACGGGGGAGGGGATAGTTTAGAAACTTATTCACGCATCAGTAAAAGGTCCCAGGGGTTGTCCGGTTGCCTCGGGCGGGCCGACTCCAGCCGTTAGTCGGTCTCCTGGGCCTCCTGCCGTTCTAAAGCTCGCCTTAGCTCCCTAATCTGGCTACGCATCTCTTGCTGCCGCCGGTTCACGAAAAACACATAGATGAAGAACACCCCCCAGCTAACTGCGAAAGCGGCGAAAAGCCAAGGTAGGTTAGACGGCGGTAACTGGGTCTGCAACAGCAGGAAGGCCATGACTGGTTACTCTCCGGGACCAACATCCGCGCCGGTCCTTCGCAATGAGAACCTGATTTCTCTTATCCGGTCCTCGCTCTCTCGAAGCGCTAAACGCTCCGCGATCAAGTAAATGAGCAAGGCCAGGAATGTGAGGAACGAGAACAAAAGCACGCTCCGCATGGTCCCATCCAGCGCCCCGGTCTCGGCCAAGGGGCCCACCACCGGCGTCGGATGAATGCCTGGCCACCACTGTACCGAAAAGTATACGACCATCACATCGGCGAAACCTATGATCCCCATCGCGGCGCCATAGACGGCCCCCTTGGCTTGGTTGGGAGCGTAGGCCCGGACCATTAGGTATGCGACGTAGATCAGCCAAAGAATCAAGGTGGTGGTGAGCCGGGGAGTCCATAGCCACCAGGCATTCCACACCGGCTTGGCCCAGATCATTCCCGTGATCAAGGCTAGGCTGATGAAGACCACGCCGACTTCAGCCGCGGCATGGGCCAAGCTGTCCCATCTTGAAGTGCGCCGGAACGCATAGAGGATGCTGGCCACAAAGACGATGGCAAAAGCCAAGAACGACATGATGGCCAGAGGAACGTGGAAATAGAAGATCCGTTGCACGTGCCCCAAATTGGCGTCGGTGGGGGCCGCCATAAAGATTAAGTATAGATCGGCGGCCATTAGTCCGGCGGCCATCAGCAGCAGAATCCCCCGGATATTCCTGTCCGCAGCCAACTGGAGAGGCCATCGCCACAGAGACGATGTCTCCGATTGCACGCCTTCGACTCCTTCCGTCCGCGCCACAGCCCCTTATTCCTCCACTACGCCCTTATTCCTCAACCACGATGGAGAACACCCAAGGACATATTACCAAAAACAGAGCGTCGAATGCCCCCAGCAGCGGCAGCCAGTGGCCCAAACCCACCACGGTTTCACCGCCTATGGCTTGCTTGGTAGCTTCAACCGCCCCTACCAGCACCGGCAGGATTACCGGAAAGAATAATACCGGCAGCAGGATTTCCCTTGACCTGGTCTGGACGGCGATGACCGAAAACAAGGTCCCTACCAAGGCAAAGCCCAGGGTGGCTAGCACAATGGTTAGAATTAAAGAGAAGGAGACGGCGGAGAAGCCCAGCAATCCGGCAAAAATGGGCAGCAGCACCACTTCCACCAACAGCATGAAGACGAAGCTGGCCGCCGCCTTTCCCAGAAAGATAGCATCCCGGCTCACCGGGGTTAGCAGCAGACCGTCCAGTCCTCCCTCCTCTCTCTCCCTCACGAAGGCGCGGTTCATAGCCAAGACTCCGGAGAAAGCAAAGGCCACCCAAAGAATGCCGGGGGCAACCGCGGCGACCCGTTGGGGAGTTGTATTCAGGGCGAAATTGAACACCACCACCACTACCAGCCCAAACACCAGCACCGAGACCACTAGGTCCCGCGAGCGTAACTCCAGCAGGATGTCTTTCCAGAGCAGTACCCCGATGGAATGCAGGAACTGCATTACCGGCTGGCTCCAAAAGAAGGCGCCAGCAATTGGCGCACTTCGCCGCCGTCCCGGAAGTCGTTGGCCGAAGGAAAATGGATTCGGCCGCCAGCCAAGAGCGAGGCCCGGTGAGCCCAAGCGAGCCCCAAGTCCACGTCGTGGGTGGTCATTACGACGCTGCCGCCCTCAACAGTCCAATCCCGCAACAAAGCGTGTAAGGACTCCATCGACTCCCGGTCTAACCCCGCCTCTGGTTCATCGAGGAGCAGTACCTGGGGGTGGTGTAGTATCGCCCGAGCAATGGAGAGCCGCTTCTGCATCCCGTTGGACAGAGTGCGGACCCGGCGGTCGGCGCGATTGGACAACCCCAAGCGGGCGAGTACTTCGTCGGCCCGGCTTCGGCAGTCGTCCAGCCCGTAAAGCCGGCCGTAGTGCACCAAATTCTCCCGGCAAGTGAGGTCGTCGTAGAGGAAAGTTTGGTGGCCGACCACGCCGACGCGCCGCCGAACTGCCTGGGGACTCCGGCGGGGGCTGAATCCTGCCACCAGAATTGCGCCGGCATCGGGTCTCGTTTGGGTGGAGAGGATGCGCAAGAGGGTGGTCTTTCCGGCGCCGTTGGCTCCGAAGATGACCAGCAACTCGCCCCAATTGACCGTCAGGTCCAGGGCCCAGAGCACCGGCCAATCGCCGAAGGCTTTCTCCAGTCCTTGCACGCGAATCGCGTCGCCAGCCGGAGACGCTACCACGGCGCAGCCCCGGACCGTCGCCGGGGAGGACGAAGTGCATACCAGTGGACGTGACGCCGGAGATTCCGCAGCCAAGTGTACCAAAGGGGCGGCATGGCAAGTATGGTACAAGGGTTCCCAATGGCCAGCAAGGTTGGCCGGTGGCGGTCACAGGGTCTTTCGATTGTCATTCTGAAGGAGCCCTTCGACTTGGCTCAGGATAAACTCCGCGACTGAAGAATCTAAAGTCCTTGCCGGAACCAATCTTGGCTTGCCGGAGGGATTTTAGACCCCTCACTCCGTTCGGGGTGACAATTAAAAGACCCTGGTGGCGGTCACCACAAGTCTGTTGATGTCTCCCTTGGCGGAATTCCGGGAATTCATTTACGGGTGTTTAATGCTGACTCCGCCGTCCACCGCCCAAGTCTGGCCGGTGATATAAGAGCCAGCCGGAGAAGCAAGAAACACCGCGAGATAACCGGGTTCTTTGAGTTCTCCCAACCGGCCCAGAGGGACGTCTTGACAGGCGGCTTCCTGGCGGGCCTGATAGGCCTCGGCGGACATCTGCTCCGGGTCCGGAAAATAGCCGGGGGCGATGCAATTGACCCGCACGCCAAAGGGAGCCCACTCTTGGGCCACACTCTCGGTGAACCGCATCAGGCCGGCCTTGGCGGCATCGTAAGCCGACGAATGCGGCCGCCCCCGGAAAGAAGCCCACCCGGAGATGTTAATGGCGCAGCCTTCGCCCCGCTCCAGCAAGTGGGGGCCCAACGCCCGGCAGCCTTGGAAAGCCTCGGTAAGATTGATGTCGACCACAAACCGCCACTCTTCTTCGGTCATTCCTTCCGTCGTAGTGCCGGGCAGCTTGACCACCGGCTTGCGGATGGCGTCGCCGACGCAGTTTACCAGGGTATCGACCCGGCCAAACTCGGCCAGGACCTGCTGGGCGATGAGGTCCATATCATGGGCTTTGGTAGCATCTCCCGCCAACGCTAGCGCGGCGCAGCCCAGGGACCGAATGTCGTCAGCCACTTTGGAAGCTCCCACGGAGGTTAGTCCGGTAACCGCAACATCGGCTCCGGCCTCGGCGAACGCCAAGGCGATTCCCTTGCCGATACCCCGTCCAGCGCCAACCACCAAGACCTTTTGACCGCTTATGTCAAATTGCGACAGGCTCATTGATCAACTCCCTCCAGTCGTCCCAAATCGTGGGTAGCGCCTCGATGCCCGCGGAACCGTCCCGGGGTTCCCGGCGAGACTTGCACCCGCTTACCGGGCACCGGGCGCATTCCGGCGTTCTGGCGCAACAGACCTGCCCGTGCAGCCGGAGTATCTCGTGGATGTCCACCATGCCGATGGCTAGGTCTGAGAATTGCCTACGTCGCCTACGATAGACGCATTTTAGACCGTCGCGCAATGGCGCTGGCGTCCGGCCCGGCCCATCACGGCCAAACACCCGGTCGAGCACCCGGATGCAGTTGGCGTCCAGGGGCAGCGCCTCTTCGCCCCATCCGTAACCCAGCACGCATTCGGCAATCTTGGCGCCGACGCCGTTGATTCGGAGCAGGCCCTCCCGCTCCCTGGGCACGCCATGCACCAATGCCTGCGCCAGCGAGGCCACGAAGGGCAACTGCCCGGCGCGCACGGCGCCTTGGGCCTCCTCCGTCA
>CBDCPI010000008.1:0-804488 GCA_965220245.1 Dehalococcoidia bacterium | reverse complement strand
AGACTGTCGGCGGTGATGTTGATCCGGTTGGAGCCGTAGCGAAAGTTATTCAGATTGTTGGTGGTAAGGAACGAGGTACCGGCATAGGCTGCCTCCGAGCCCAATACCCGGTCCAACTCGATGGCGTGGCCGCAGGACTCGTGGACTTGGAGCGCAAGCTGGGAGCCGCCGATAATGATCGTAGCCGTAGTATCGCTGGGACAAGGGTCGGCCCTCTAAAAGTTGCACGGCTTCGGTGGCGGTGCGCTCGGCGTTCCCGGGCAGGTCCATGCGCATGATGTACTCCCAGCCAGCGCAGCCTTGCATCCGCCCGTGGGACTCGGGATAAGAGCGGCGCTGCACTTCGCCGGAGCCGACCGCCGTGGCCTGCATCCCCCCGCCCGACTCGTAAAATCGTTTTGCTCCACTTGAGCGCCCTCGCTGTTGGCGAAGGTCTTGTGTTCCTTGATGAAAATCAGGTTGCTTTGCCGGGCGGTTATGCCTTCTACCGACGCCATGCCCCGGTCGGCTTCCATCAGCAGTTGCAGCTTTTCTTCGGGGGCGATACCGAAGGGGTCGACTTCAATGGGTGTCGTATAAGTTTCCCCGACTGGTAACCGGCGGGCCCAGAATAACCCTACCATGCTTCCCCTCGGCCTTCGCGTTTTGGCTGGCTGATGGGGTGGCCAGGGATACCAGCGCTGAAGCGCGAGCCACCTGCACCGCCAGCGCAGCCACCCGGTCCACTTCGGCGGCGGTGATAGTCGCGGCTGGACGCAAAGCCCCAAGCGCCGTCGGCTACCACCCGGACGCCGAACCCCATCGACTGGTCCATGCTGAGAGTGTCCACCACGCCGTTTCGGACTACGTACCGCTCCTGTTCGGTGCGGACGACGCGAATGTCGGCGTAGGTTGCCCCTCTCACCCGGGCGGTTTCCAAAGCCTGCGCGACCAGTTGGTCCATAGCTTTACCTCTATTACTGGGCATCGGGTTTGCAGCCCTCCACTGGCCCCCCAGGTGTAGGGAGCCGAGAGGGTCTCGATCGCTATCAATTCAGGATATTGCCTAGGCTGTGTTGACATTTGCGATATAAGGCGATCCGGTAATCCCATATCGTCATTCCCGCTTTCGCGGGAATCCAAGAACTTAAACAGGGAGAGAACCTGACTGGCTGATAGCGTTTTTAGATTCCCGCTTTCGCGGGAATGACAGGAAAATGTCAACAGAACCTAATTTACATCGGTGGTTTCCGATTGTGCCAAGGCGTGTTTTGCTCGTAGGCGTAGGCCACTCGCATTAGGGTGGCTTCTTCAAAGGGCCGTCCGACGATCTGGAGGGAGACGGGAAGGTTGTCCGAAGTGAACCCGCAGGGGACTGATATAGCGGGCACGCTGGCCAGATTGAAGGGCCCGGTGAAGCTCCTGACCCCGGACATGCGGCTGTGGGCGTCCGCTTGGCTCTTGATTCCGGGGCCGTCGGGTATTAGCGGGGCGGGGCTAGGGGCGGTGGGTAAAATCAGCACGTCCACCGTTTGAAGCAGTTCCAGTACCTGCTGGCGCAGCAGCGTTCTTATTTTTTGGGCCTTGTAATACACCTGGGCCGGCGTCAGGATGGCGGTCAGCAGCCGTACCCGGGTGTTATGGTCGTACTCGGCGACCTGGGTTTTCAACCTCTCGTAATGGGCCGCCGCGCCCTCCATATCGGTCAAGCACTTGGAAACGGCCCCTCCATCCCGTAGCAACGGGAAGGTCGCGTCTTGCACCGGCGCTCCCAACTCGCCCAGCACTCCGGCCGCCGCCAACACCGCATCCCTAACCTCGGGTTCCACGTCGTCGGCTTCTATCTTTTCGCGGAGAATCCCCACCCGGATGCCGCTTATATCGCCGCTCAGGGCTTGGCGGTAGTCGGGCGTCGGTTGGTCCCAGGTGTATGGGTCTTTGGGATCGTAACCGGCGATGGCCTGGAGAGTGATAGCGCAGTCCTCGACGGTACGGGTGATGGGCCCGACGGTGTCCATCGACCAGCAGGCCGGCAGCACCCCGTACCGGCTCACCAATCCCCAAGTGGGGCGCAGTCCCACCAAGCCGCTCCAAGCCGCCGGAATCCGGGTGGAGCCGCCGGTGTCCTCTCCCAAGGACGCGGCGCACAAAAAGGCCGCGGTGGCCGCCGCCGAGCCGCTGGAGGATATGCCGGGGTTCCGGTCCAAGTCCCAGGGGTTGCGGGGCGTGCCCGCGGGATGGTGGAAGCTCTCCCCCAAGGCAAACTCGCTCAGGTTCAACTTTCCCAGCATGACCGCGCCAGCGTTCTTGAGACCGGCCACCACGGTAGCGTCTTCCTCAGGCACGAAGTCCCAGAGGATTGTCGAGCCAGCCGTGGTGCGTACTCCCTTGGTGTAGAATTGGTCCTTCACCGCTACCGGCACGCCATGCAGGGGGCCCAGGTAACGGTCAGCGGCAATGGCCTGCTCCGCCTCTTGGGCTTCCCGGAGAGCTCCGTCACTGCTTACTGTGATGTAGGAGTTAAGCTGGCTGTCAATCTGCTCGATGCGCTCCAGGTAGGCTTCCGTCGCCTCCACTGGCGACACCTCTCTGGTCTGTATCAGCCGCGACAACTCGCTGGCGGAAAGGAAGGGTATAGCTTGCTTGTCCATGAATTTCCTCTTGAAGAGGCTGCTAGTCCGCCGAGGTGGGTTCCAGTTCGTAGGGGTCCAAAACTGCACCGGCCTCGCGCATGTAATTCATGGCGTCGTCGCCGTGCAGGTGTTGATAGAAAATCTCCAAGCGGTTGCCGTCCGGGTCGAAGAAGTAGAAGCTCTTGGTAAGGCCGTGGTCGGCCAGGAAGTCGATCTGGGCGCCACTGGCTTTTACTCTCTGGTAGATCTCCTTCAGCTCTTCCTCCCCGCCGTCGATGACCAAGGCGGTGTGACTAAGGCCGGGACTGCCGGTCTCCACACCCTCGGGGGCCTTGATGAGAGCGATGTCGTGATCGATGGCGCCGAAAGACAAGAAGGCCATCCCGATGCCCGGGCTGTAGTTCATGGTCTCCATGCCCAACACTTCGCTGTACCACTTGGCTGACGCCTCGGGGTCTTTAACGTTTAATACGACGTGGCTAACCCTGCTAATCTTGGCCATGATTTTCCTCCCATAGTGGTCTCGTTGCCAGAATACTACCGGGCCAATCCCATTGCAACGAGACCGCTGCAATGAGACCTTTTCGATGTAAGTGTTCAGAGTTGGTGAGCACACTGACATGGAACCGCTCATCCCTTCGACAAGCTCAGGACAGGCACTGAGCGCAGCGACCAGAGGGAGCGGAGCCGAGGGATTCTCCTGGGTGTGCACGGCCCTTCGACTCCATTCCGTTCCGCCTGTGGCCCCACTCCTCTTCGCTCAGGGTGAGCGGAGGTGTATTCCGACATCGACAATGAAAAGGCCCGCTGATTGCCGCCAGCCGGGGCTGACGCTTCAAGGAATAACAGCGCCTTGGAGTATATTCTCCAAAGAATTCGAGAGATTGACTTTCGTAGAGGCGGTCCGATAAGCTTAAGCCCCTCTACTGATGGTAATTCTAAAGTATTTCTGAAAAAGAACGCTTAAACCGTAATAAGATGAACTATACTGTAGTTAATTCGATATATCCCCATCTTTATTCTTGTCTTGGTGCTGGCTGGGGCTTGGGCGAGCTTGGCCCAAAGCGCCGGGCCGGTGGAAGCTGACTCCACCGGGGACGGGTTCAAGACCCACGACCAACTCTTGCTGGAGATCGGCGCCCGGGAACCTGACTTTGGCGGCATATACCCTCTCCGAGGACAACAGCATCCTTTACGTATACGTGCTCGATGGCATGGAGGACGTCTTGAAGAAGGAGGAAGTTAAGAAGGCCATCGAGGACGTGCTGAAGGGAGACCTGACCCAGAGGCGCGAGTTGCGGTTGGTCCAAGCCCAGTACAGCATCTGAACGGAGTGAAGGGTCTGGAATTCATCGGGCAAGCCAAGGTTGGTTCCGGGCCAGGCGTTTAGATTCTTCAGTCGCGGAGTTTATCTTGAGCGAAGTCGAAATGCTCCTTCAGAATGACAATTGAAAGACCCTGTTAGATCAATCGCCTGCTATCGCGGTTTTCCTCGGGAGGCCAGATGGTAGCTGCCCACCGCAATCGCTTCCCACTCTGGAGCGGACTTTCTACTCCCTATCATCCCTAGCGCCATCATGACGGAATAGGCCAAGTCCTCTTTCGAAGCATTCGGGTGACCGTCACCGCGGTGCGCACCTCTTGGGCAGTATAAGGGAACAAAGGCAGTAGGTGGCGTTCGGCCCATTGGCGCAGGGTGTCCTCCAGCAGTTGCAACGCCGGGACTTCCCAATGGATGCCGGAAGCCTGGCTATAAGCTGACTCTACCGGCAGCCACTTGCTTGCCAACAAGTCCAAACTATCGCTCAGGTAGCTTAGCCGGGTACGGGCCTTGAGGCTGCGCCGCGACGGCGGGGCGATTACTCCGGAATACACCTCGCCGCTTGGGATGAAGACGGCCCAACCGCTCTGCGACACTCCGGCATCTAAGGCCAACAGCGGGCCGCCGATATTGGGCCGGCTCATGGCTGGCGTACCTCTGTCTGGTGTATCCTCCCCGCCTCAAGTACCCTCATTCTCTGAGAATCAACGGGTCCGTTCGTTAGTAGTGGACTGGCCGGACCGATAACGCTTGTCGTGATGATGCGGCTGCATTGTATAAGGGTTCGCTGGGTAGAAGCTCGCTTAGTCCGATGTGCTGCCAAGTAGGGCCGGTCCCAGCGATCGGCGTCCCGAGGCCCAACCTCGTCCCTCGTGCCAACGTCATCCCCCGGCCCAACATAGTCACGGTACAAGCTGGTGTAATAGTACTTGCCGCATTGAAGGCACAACCAGTCGCCTTCATCCAGCACCAGGTCTCCCCGGCACTTCAAACACACTTTCAGATGGAACGGGCCCATCTCTTTTCCTCGCAATCGGTTAAAGCCTGGGGACCGGCCTTCGGTCGCCGGACCCGGCAGTCGGCTGGAACACACGAGACCTCCGAATGAAATGGACTCGGCCGGAGGTGGTCTGAGCAAAGAGTAACAGAACTAATGTTCTTATACAAGGCAGTGTTGTCACCCGGTACACTTGTCTGGACCGGGATTCATAGGATTAAGGGATTCGCTTGATTTCCCAATCTTGTAAATCCCGGAATTAGAGAAATCACAGTTCAGACGAACAACCGAAAGACACTAGGCTCGGGTCTGAGGTTGACCGGTGCAAAGACCGTTTCTATAATTGGCTGGCGCATTAGATACCGGTTTGCGGCATAATTTGAGCGGGAAAGAGTCACACGCATTGAGCCAATCCAGACCTGAACCCCTTAGCGGCCAGTCCCCGGAGGGCGGGGCGCCCACAGCTTCGGCCATCGAAGAGCTAACCGGCGCCGCCATCGGTGAACTGCCGGGCATTACCGACTTGGACTCGCTGGAAGCTTGGCGTGTTGCCTACTTGGGCCGAAGAGGGCGATTGACCACGCTGCTCCGCGGTCTCTCCCGGCTTGACTTGGAGCAACGCCGCGCGGTTGGCGCTTTGGCCAATGGTGCCAAGAGCACGCTGGAGCAGAGCTTCCAGCAGCGCACCGCCGAGATCAACGCCGCCGAGGTTGCTCTGGCTGCGGCCCAAGACCGGCTGGACGTTACTCTCCCCGGCCGGCAAACTCTGGTCGGCCGCTTGCATCCCACAACCCAAATTGTGCGAGAGATCTGCGCCGCCTTTGGCGCTATGGGTTTTAGCGTAGTGGAAGGCCCGGAGGTGGAGTGGGACCACTACAATTTTGAGATGCTCAACATTCCCAGAGGGCACCCGGCCCGCGACATGTGGAACACGCTATGGGTCGATTACCGGAATGAGACCGGGGAACAACCCATGCTCCTACGCACCCACACCTCCCCGATGCAAGCTCGGGTAATGGAGAGCACCCAGCCGCCCATTCGCGTGGTGGTCCCCGGGAAGTGCTACCGCTACGAAGCCACCGACGCCACCCATGAGTGGCACTTCTACCAAGTGGAGGGGCTGGCGGTGGATGAAGGCATTACCTTCGCCGACCTGAAGGGCACGTTATACGAGTTCGCCCGTAAGCTCTTTGGCGAAGAGCGCCGGGTCCGCTTTCGCTGTGACTATTTCCCCTTCGTGGAGCCTGGGGTGGACATGTCCATCGACTGCTTTGCTTGCGGCGGCGCTGGCAGCGACTGCCGCATTTGCCGGGACAGCGGTTGGATTGAGATCATGGGCGCCGGTATGGTCCATCCTCGGGTGCTTTCCAGGGTTGGCTACGACCCCGAGAAGTACACCGGCTTTGCCTTCGGCCTCGGCCCCGAGCGTATTGCAATGCTGAAGTACCGTATTGACGACATTCGCTTGTTCTACTCCAACGACCTGCGGTTCCTGCGGCAGTTCTGATAGAATCCGAAGCAGACCCCCGCTTTGATTGTCGGCCTAGGCCCTACGCCCAACAATGCGGACGGGTGCCTGTACTCCAATAGCCCGGTTATCGGAACCCTTTCATCGAGACATAACGGATAGCCCCTAACGGATAATCTATGAAAGTGCCCCTAAGCTGGTTGCGGGACTACGTCGAAGTGGACATCTCCGCCACGGACTTGGCCCATCGCCTCACCATGGCCGGTGTTGAAGTTGGGGAAGTCACCGAGACCGGAGGCTGGAACGACTGTTTCGTGGCCCAAGTAATCGCCGTCCGTCCCCATCCTCAGGCGGACCGGTTGTCCTTGTGCCAAGTCGACACCGGGTTTGGGGAAGCGGAAGTCGTTTGCGGTGCGCCCAACGTCGGACCAAATCAGAAAGTCTGCTTTGCCAGAGTAGGCGCCAATCTGTTCAACGCCCACTCCGGGAAGTACGAGACGTTAAAGCCAGCCCGCATCCGTGGGGTGGTCTCCGAAGGCATGATCTGCTCTCAATTGGAATTGGGCTTGGGTGAAGACCACACCGGCATCATCGTGCTTCCGGACGACGCTCCGGTGGGGGTCCCTCTAGATACCTATTTGGGCGACACTGTGCTGGACCTGGAACTCACGCCCAACCGGCTGGACTGCCTCTCTATGTTGGGGGTAGCCCACGAGGTTGCCGCCCTTACGGGCAAAACGGTGCGGGAGCCGGACCTAGCCTACTCCGAAGACGGGCCGCCAGTGGGGGACCGGGTCTCGGTTGAGGTCGTTGACCCGGACCTGTGCTACCGTTACACAGCCAGCCTGATCAGCGGCCTCACCATTGGACCTTCGCCCCATTGGCTTCAGGAGCGGCTCACCAAAGCCGGACTGCGGCCCATAAACAACGTGGTGGATGCTACAAACTACGTGATGCTGGAGTACAACCAACCGCTCCATGCCTTCGATTACGGTCTATTGCAGGACCGGACCATCATCGTCCGTAGGGCCAAGAACGGCGAAAAACTGGCGACCCTGGATGGCGTGGAGCGCCAGCTTAACGAGCAAGTGCTGGTCATTGCCGACAGCCAAGATCCCGTGGGACTGGGCGGGGTCATTGGCGGAGCCAACAGCGAAATCAGTCCCGGCACCACCAGCGTGCTCTTGGAATCGGCTACCTTCGATGCCTACAACAACCGGGAGACCGCGCAGAATTTCCGCCTCCGTACCGAGGCAACACTCAGGTTTGAGAAAGGACTGCGTCCGGAGTTGGCGCCCATCGCCCTCAGGAGGGCCACCCAGTTAATCCAGCAAGTCGCCGGGGGCAGCGTCGCGCCGGGCATCATCGACGTGTTTCCCGGCCAAGAAAGGTTGTCCCAACCCGTTACCCTGACCGCCAGCCGGTTGGAGAGGGTATTGGGAATGCAGGTCGGCCAGTCGACGGTGGTGCAAGTGCTGGAGTCCTTGGGCATCAAGACCCGAGACCAAGGGCCCGGCTGGGTGCAGGTTGATATACCCTACTGGCGGAACGACCTCACCTTGGAAGACGATCTGGTAGAAGAGGTGGTGAGAATCATAGGGTACGACTCCGTGCCGGTGACCATGCTCTCGACCCCAATCCCTTATCAGCGCCAAGACCCCCACCGGCGGCTGGTCGACGGGGTGAAAGACGGGCTGGCTGCCAGCGGGATGCAGGAAGTCATCAGTTACCCGGCAGTCAACGCCGATGATTTAGGGAAGATCGAGTGGACGGGAGCCTTGGAGCATACCCTGCGGCTTGCCAACCCCCTTAACTCTAGGGAGGACTGCTTGCGTCCTACCCTCCGCCTCAGCCTATTGGAAACCTTGGCCGCCAATCAGGGCCACAGCGAAGGCCCGTTCCGCTTTTTCGAGGTGGGGCGGGTGTTCCGGGCCCAATCCGGCGACCTTCCCGAGGAACGGGAGATTGCGGCCGGTATCCTGGCGGGACAGCGGTGGGCGCCCTCTTGGTTGGAAGACCAAGGCCGCCTCGACTTTTATGACGCCAAGGGCGTGGTGGAGGGGTTGCTGGAAGGACTAGAGGTTTTAGCCGAATACGAGCCCGTCAACGAGCCATTCTTCGGCGCTGGCCGGTGCGCCCACATCAACTACGCCAAGCACGAACTGGGGACTATAGGCGAGGTCAGTCTGGCGATTACGGAACGTTTCGGGCTTAGACACCATCCTGTTGTTTATTTCGAGCTTCACGTTGATCGACTTCTGGAATCACTCCCTGATTCAGGCAAGGGCTTCTTCAGGCCCTCCCGGTACCCCGCGGCCACCAGGGATTTGGCCTTGGTAGTGCCGGTCGATGTCGCGGCGGCAAGGGTGCAAGGCGTCATTACCCGGCACCGCTTGGTGGAGCACGCCGAGCTGTTCGACATTTACACCGGGGAAAACATCCCTGCGGGGACCAAGTCTTTGGCTTTTCACGTGTATTTCCAGTCCCAAGACCGTACCCTAACCACCGATGAGGTCAACCGCTCGCTCCAAGGGCTGCTACGCAGTCTCGAGCGAGAAGTGCAAGCGTCTTTAAGAAACTGACCCGGCGGAGCAACACAGATGAGCAGTCACCACCGCCACCATGCCGAGGCCCACGAACACGGTCATCGCCACGTTGAAGAGGATATGCTCAGCGTAGAGGAGGCCTACCACCGAATCATGGCCAGCTTCAGCCCGCTGCAACCGGTGGAACTGCCGTTGCTGGAGACTCTGGGCCACGTGCTGGCGGTGGACATAACCTCGCCCTTGGACCTTCCTCCCGCAGCAAACTCCGGAATGGACGGCTACGCGGTGCGGCAAGAAGACATCCAAAGCGCGTCCCCCGGCTCTCCCCAAAGCCTGAAAGTAATTGGGCTAGTGGCCGCCGGCCAAGTCCCCCACCAATTCGTGGAGCCGGGCACTGCCATTAGGATAATGACCGGGGCCACCATTCCCGAAGGCGCCGATACCGTGGTGCCTTTCGAAGAGACCGACGAGGTGCAACGAAGGACGGCGGGAAGGCCCCTGGAAGAAGTCTCCATAATGACCGGCTTACCCTTCGGCAGCAACGTGAGGCCCGCCGGAGAGGACGTGGGCCAAGGGCAATTGGTCTTGGAAGCGGGCACGGTGGTCCGGGCGGCGGAAGTCGGGGTGATGGCGTCATTGGGCATGGAGAGAGTCCGGGTAACCCGCAGCCCGGTCGTCGCGATTCTTGCCACCGGCGACGAGTTGTCGCCGGCCGGCCAATCGCTGGGCGGCGGTCAGATATACGACAGCAACAGCTTCAGCGTGGCGGCTTCGGTCATCAACTGTGGCGGAATTCCCAAGCCGCTGGGCATCGCCAAGGATTCCCTGGCCGATTTGAACCAAAAGCTGGAGGCGGCCTCCGAGGCGGACTTGGTCATCACTTCAGCCGGGGTGTCCAAGGGCGATTACGACATCGTCAAAGACGCCTTGACGCAGCGCGGCGAGATGAACTTCTGGTCGGTGCGGATGCGCCCGGCTAAGCCGCTGGCCTTCGGCCACTTGCGCCGCGACCACGGAGACCCGGTCCCAATCTTGGGACTGCCCGGAAACCCGGTCAGCGCCATGGTCGCTTTTGAGATGTTCGCCCGCCCCGCCATCCGCACCATGATGGGCCGGAAGCGGCTGCCGCGCCCCACCGTCGAAGGTGTGCTCACCGGTCCCATTTTCAACGCGGATGGCCGCCGGGTATATGCCAGGGTTGAAGTGGAGCGGCGAAACGGGACCTACTATGCCACCCCCTCCGGACCCCAAGGCTCCAACATCCTGAGTTCCATGTCCCGCGCCAACGGACTGGCCATCTGCCCGGAAAACTTGCGGCTAAAGCGGGCGGGGGAAAGAGTCAGGATTATCATGCTCGACTGGAACGAAGAGGTTGATTTATGACCGTCCCCGATCTGGAGACTCCCGAGCCGCCGGAGCCGGTCCAAGCTTACGTGATCAGCTTTGAGCGATTGCGGGAGCTGAAGAGATCGGCGTTAGCCATGATCGCAGACCGTCGACCGGCTGCCTGCCCCTCCCGTCTGTCGCCGGACAACGAGTTGACCGACGTCCAAGAATTGGTGGATGAGATCGCAGAGTACTCGAGCGACGATGAAGACTTTATTCGCAGCGAGATGCCGGTCCAAGAGATCTTGTTCCGGCTGTTGCTAATTCGGCGAAACCAACCCACGCCCTTATATGACCTGCATTATGAGTTGACCGAGAATTGGTCGACCCCGATGCGCCCCATAAACCTGACGGAGGAAGGACTAATCCGGGTCCTGGAGGCCGACACTTACTACGGCTTCCATAGGCTAGACCTGGTCGAGTAGCTGCTTGCCGGACGGCGCTCCTTCTGAGACGAGAAGTACCTGTGTTGAGGCGAGCCAACCCGGGGGCTGCCTGGTTTCATCGTTTTTAGCTGTCAAGCGCCCCGTCCTGAGCTTAACCGAGGAGGGCCGAGCTCTCCCACACCAATCCGCCAGCCACCGGTAGACGTAGCGTAAGTAAGGATTCAGACAAAATACCGGGGTGATTGTGTAATATGAGCTGGCGGCCTACTGCGATATTGCTATCCTTGGTGTTGTTGGCTGTCACCGCTGTGTTGGTTGGTTGTTCCGGGAGCGGCGCCCCGGCGGCGCCGGAGCCTTCGGCAACGCCAACCGCAACAGTGGCTGTGGTCCCAACAATGGCTTCGGCTCCCACCGGGGCGGCGCCGGCCCAAGCCGCCACACCATCCGAGCCGGCAGAGCAGACCCTGGAGACGGAAAGCGCGACTCTGACCGATGGAGTCCAAGGGCTGATAGCAGATGGCTTGACCGGCGAGAACACCCCCACGAGCGGCGTTAAGTCCCAGCCCGCCGCTGCGGCTGATGCAACCAACACGCCGGTCCCCCAGCCTCGGGACGGCCAGGATGAAGGCAGCAATGCTGCCGGGTCAGCGGCGGCAAAGCCGCCACCAACGGAAAACTCTGGCAGCCCAGCGGCGGCAACGCCGCCACCAACGGAAAACTCTGGCAGCCCAGCGACGGCAACGCCGCCGCCAACGGAAGACCCCCGCAGCCCAGCAGGGGCGCCCCGCTTCCAACTGCCCAGCGTCCAAGGCGAGATAGTGTCCCTAGAATCGTATGCCGGTCAACGGAATGTGGTATTGATTTTCTACCGGGGATTCTGGTGAACGGAGTGCCGTAAGCAACTCGTGCAGTTGCAAGAAGACTACGACAGCATCACCGGGCTGGATGCCGAACTTCTGGCGGTGAGCGTCGACGACTTATCCGGGGCCCAGTGGGTCGTGGAGGAACTGGGACTGGAGTTTCCGATTCTTTACGACCCCGAGGCTGCCGCAGTCAAAGAGTATGGGGTGTTCGACCTGAACGGCGACGGCGTGGCCGCGCCAGCCACCTTCGTTCTGGACAAACAAGGAAAGGTCCGGTGGCAATACGTTGGCCGAAGCCGGACCGACCGCCCCGCCAACCAGCGCATTATCGAGGAACTCCAGAAATTGGGTTAGCTTGGGGCGCCAACCCCAAGCCGGTCACCACGCGGGGCCAATCATGGAGGTCCTGCGGGCAGCATACTGAGGCGGGCAGCATACTGAGATAGAGGCGCTTAGGGGACTATGGGGACCTGGATTCCCACATACTTTACCCCGTCGGCGTCGGCTCGCGCTAGGTCACGGGGGTCGATGCTATAGCCCGCAACGACGGGGATAGTTTCCATTTGGAAGACGGCAGCGAGGATGTCGGCGGAAAGTCTGGCCCGCTGGATGTCGCTTTCGCCAACCCTGTTGGATGCTTCAACGGCAATCCAGACAGGGCTTTGGTCACTGATGCGTTGGGCGCGAATGATGAAATCGGTTTCCTCTATGCGCCCGTCTTGCTCTTCGCTGATTCTGCCGTCCTCCAGCGCATCGTCCATCTGATCGGTAAACTCGGTTATTGGTTCCAGCAAGGGGCTTTGCATAATCCGTGGCCTCTTGAGTCCAAAGGGCCGGGTGACCCGCGCCCTGATTCTCCTGTGAAGCCGGTTTTCGAGGTCGCTGCCCTTTAAGTAAGCTACGTCGGTCTTGAGTTGTGCCACATCCACCTTGAGTTGTGCCACATCCACCTTGAGTTCCGCGATGTCCTTTTCAATCGCGTCAAGGCGGGTCGGCATCCCCAGGAACTCGTTGGTAAGAAGGGCGCGCAGGAGCAGGCGCTGGGCTTCAGGGTTTGCCTCAAGCTCGGCGATGATACGCGCTACCAGAGATTGCGGGTCAAGCTGCGGTTCGGTCACCATGCTGTTATTCTACCATCAAAATACGCTGCGGCCACTGGACTGACTGCCTTCCAGACATGCCGTTCCAGTTAATATTCGTTCTCAAATCGCATGGCGCACCAATCCTTCTGGAATGTGCAAGCCTCTCAATCCTCAAAAAACCGGCGGGGGTTATCTACCATGATGGCTTGAACGTCAGCGTCGGTTGCCCCCAACTCCAAGAGCCGGGGCAGCACGTTGCGGGTGATAAATAGGTAGCCGTCGGGATTGAACTGCTCTCGCTCAAGCCGCAGTTCCTCCGAGGGCTGCACTGCCGGGGTAGCATGGTCGTGGGATAGCATCAGCCGGTGGGCCCAACCGGCATCGATTAGCTGCTTCACTACGGTGGTGCGTTCCTCCCATTTGGGAGTGCCGGGCACCCGTCCGCCCGGATAGCGGTCCAACCCCAGCCAGACCCCCTCTTCCAGCAGCCCTGTGAGGTAGCCAACATCGGTGTCGTCGTTGCTGTGCCCAACGTAGACGAGATTCAGATCGACACCCTCTTCTTTGAGAATCCGCACCTGCTCTTCACCAACCCGGTCGGGCGACCAGGTATGGGTACTAATCCGAATGCCGGTGGCCTTGCAGGCGCGGGCGGCGGCGCGGAGCACCGTCTCCTCGTTGGCAGTCACGCCGCCGCGGTCGCTGGCAACCTTGATGATGCCCGCCTTGACGCCGCTGTCCTCGATGCCCTGCTCGATCTCCTTGATGAACAGGCCGGCGACCCGGTCAACCGGCGCTCCCCAAAAAATCCGGGGCACCGCCAAATGGTTTCCGGTACAGGGAATGACGTGGACGCCGGAACGGCGGCTTACCTCTTGCATCACCGCCACGTCGCGTCCCAAGTCCAAGGTGGTAACGTCGATAATAGTGCGCACACCGCCCTGGTAGGCCTCGATTAGGGCCTCGCTGGCGGCGTCGATAATGGCTTGGCGGTCCTGAAAGCCGGGATAGGTGGCGGCAGTTCCGGCCGCGCCAAGAGTAATGTGTTCGTGGCTGAGGGTGAACCCCAGGCCGGTGGTGTCAACCGGCCCGAGCACGGTATTGACCTGTGCCATCTTGGTCTCTCCTGTCGAAACTTCTGTGGATGAAGGGGCGGAATATCCGGGACATACCGGATATTCTACACCAAGGTAAACCGGGACGATTGCAAAGTCAGTCAGGACCTTTTCATTTTCAGGGATAAGGCACCGCCCGTTGGTTGGCGGCTTTACGATACTTGCCCATCCCTTCATTTGCCACCTCTCGACGCTTGGATGTCGGATGTGCGCGGATTTATTACTAACTACTACGAATTACCACACTACAGCAACGTATACAAACGATTGACATAAGAAATTGGAGGATATATACTCTGTTTGGCATAAATTCATATCCCGGTCAGCGTAACCTATATTGAGAGGTGACATCTTGGCTGAGTATGACATCATCATCAAGGGAGGCACGGTTGTCGACGGTCTGCGCACACCGCGCTATAAGAGCGACATAGCCATCAAGGACGGGAAAGTCGCCAAGATTGGCGGCCTGAACGGCAGCACCGCCGCCAAGGTGCTGGACGCCAAAGACTCTATTGTCGCCCCCGGCTTTGTTGACCTCCACACGCACTATGATGCCCAGATCCAGTGGGACCCTTACTGCACGGTATCGGGCTGGCACGGCGTGACCTCGGTGGTCATCGGTAACTGCGGTTTCGGTTTCGCCCCGTGTCGCATAGAGAACCAGGACCGGGCAATGCTGGCGCTGACCCGCACCGAGGCCATCCCCTTCAACGCGATGAAGGAGGGAATGTCGTGGGACTGGGTGAGCTTCCCCGATTTCTTGGATACCCTAGACCGCACCCCCAAGGGAATCAACGTCATCAGCTACGTGGCGCTGACGCCGGTGTACGGCTGGGTAATGGGGTGGGACGAAGCCAAGAAGCGGCGGCCCACCGAGGCGGAAATGCGGGAGATGTGCCGGATAGTGCATGAGGCGATGGACGCCGGGGCCTGCGGCTGGTCGGCTCAGGTCCGACCGGGCTCTGAAGAGGGCGGCAATGCCCAGTTGGACTATGACGGGACGCCCATGATTACCGACCTGATGACGGACGAGGAGGTCCTCGCCTTTGCCAAGGTGCTGGGCGAGCGTGACGAGGGCTTCGTGGAGCTGTCTTACCGCGCCCAAGGCGACGGGCGGGGTGAGTATGCGGCAACCCAGTCCCGGAAGCTGTATGAACAGGTGGCAGAGGTAAGCGGCCGGCCCGTCCTCTACCAGACGGTGCAGGCTGATTCCCGCAATGTCGAGCTGCACCGGGACAATCTTCGCTGGCTGGAGGACTGTGCCCGGAGAGGGCTCAAGGTGTATGGCCAGGGTTCCACCAACCGGGGCGGCCAGGAGTTCACCTTTGAGGACTACAACCTGTTCGATGACGTGCCCTCTTGGCGCGCGGTGACGATGGGGACCCCGGCAGAGCGTAAGGCCTTGATGCAGGCCCCGGAGTTGCGGAACAAGATACGCGAGGACTGGGACGCCGGCGTCCGGACTGGGGTCAACATCCGCGGCGGCGTGGGCGGCTTGGTTGTCGAGGAAGTGGGCAACCCCGAATTCGACCACTACGAAGGTATGACCGTCGACGACATTGCCGAGAAGGAAGGCAAGCACATCGTAGATGCGCTGTTTGACTTGGTGGTGGCGGACGACTTGAAGACCGAGTTCTTGGTTTACCAGACCCGGGATAATCCGCAATACACGGCAGAGGTGATCCACTCGCCCCACGTGATTGCCGGGCTATCCGACGGCGGCGCCCACGTCAAGTTCCTTTCCAACGGCAGCTTCCCGACCGAGCACTTGATCTGGCTGGTCCGGGAAGAGGAGGCGGTGAGCCTGGAGGAGATTCACTACAAGCTGAGCTACCTGCCGGCCCACTTTGGCGGGTTCAAGGACCGCGGCTTTATCCGTGAGGGAGCGCCGGCGGACATCGTGGTGTACGACTTGGATAAGCTGGAAGTGCTGCCCTCCGAGGTCCTCTATGACTTGCCCGGTGACGAGTGGCGGCGGGTGCAGAAGTCCAAAGGGTACCGCTGGACCATGGTGAACGGCGAAATTACCTTTGAAGACGGCGAGCCAACGGGAGCCATGCCGGGCAGGCTCTTGCGCAACGGGAAGGGCTAAAGAAACCCTTCCCGCCTGCCCATGAGTAGGAGAGCGCGGCCATGCGCCGCATCAACCCGGAATGTCGGGGCCGCAGAAATTTCTGCGGCCTCTTCTCTTTTCTACATCGATTGCACCCCTGTATGGTACTATGCACAAATCAGGAGGCTTTACCATGATAGCAAAGGAAGTGACCGATAAAGTCGCCGACATCGTCAGAGAGCTTCTGACCGAACGGTTCAAAGATGAATTCGTGTTCGACCCAATTATCGTAGAACCCAAATTCGACCATGACGACGAAGAATACCTGAACATTTACATCGTATTCGACGGAGACCAGGACCGGCTGGACCCTTAGTCTGGTCCGTCACATACGTCCGGCGCTGTTGGAAATGGGAGTGACCAGCGTCCCCGGCAAGTCGTTCATAGAAAAGTCCGAGTGGGAAGAACTCTTCGCGAGCCAGTATCGTGAACCCGCGCGACCTGATTAGAATTGCCAAGCAACCGGGAGCCATGCCGGACAGGCTCTTGCGCAACGGAAGGGACTAACACTCGGGCCGCTAGTATTACAACGACGGTTGGGATGCTAGGATGACGGGGTAGTTGGGGAAGGCTTGGGCAAGTGAGGCAGGGAAGTGGATGCTGCGGTTTTCGAGCAGGTGTACGGGACCTTTCAGGATTTTCACGCTTACTTCGCTCCGCTGTTTGGCCGCAGGGAAGCGCGGGACCACAGCCGCCATTACCTCCAGGCTCTCCTGGTACAGTCCGGGGAGCGGCGCAACGCCGAGAATCTGTCGGAGACGGTTCCGGCGTCAGCCAGGGTGATGCAGCGGTTTCTCGCTGAATCCCCCTGGGATGACGACACAGTCATAGGACGCCTTCAAGAGTACTTGGGACCCCGGCTGGGACATCCGGATGCGGTGTGGGTGCTGGACGGCAGCGACTTCCCGAAGCAGGGCAGGAAGTCCGTGGGAGTGGCCCGTCAGTATTGCGGGAGGCTGGGCAAGGTGGCCAGCTGCCAGGCCGGAATGTTCCTCGCCTACGTCAGCCCGCTGGGACGGGCCCTGGTGGACAAACGGCTTTATCTGCCGGAGAGCTGGACCTCGGACCAAGACCGGTGTGAGGCGGCGGGGGTTCCGGAGGAGAGGCAGGGCTACCAGTCGAAGACCCAATTGGCGCTGAAGATGGTGGAGCGGGCCTTGGAGCGGGGACATCTGAGGGCCGGATGGGTTGCGGGGGACGACGCCTTCGGGATGTCGCCGTCCTTCCGTGAGGGACTGGCGGCGCTGGGGATGCGCTACGTGCTGGACGTTCCCGGCGGCACCACGGTCTGGCCGCTGGAGCCAGCCTGGACCAGGCCGGAGCATCAGGGATTCGGGCGTCCCCGCAAACCCAAGTTGCGAGACGGTCAGCGCCGGACCATGGAGCAGCGCAGCGATGAATTGCCGGAGGAGGCCTGGCGTGAGATTACGGTGGCCGAGGGAAGCCAGGGTCCCCGCAGCTACCTGTTCAGCGCTCAGAGGGTGCGTCCAACCAGCAGGCGGAAGCCTGGCGAAATCCACTGGGCCATTTACCGCCGGAACCTGGACGGCAGCGAGCCCCGCTACTACCTGTCCAACGATCCGGAGGATACTCCCCTGGAGACCCTGGCATACGTGGGTGGCTCCCGGTGGCGCATAGAAACGGAGTTCGAGACGGAAAAGAGCAACGTGGGGCTGGACGAGTACGAGACCCGCACCTGGGCGGGATGGCATCATCACGTCGCCCTGTGCCTGCTGGGCGGAGCGTTTCTCCTGAGCCTGCAACAGGCTTGGGGGGGAAAAGATGCCCCGGATCACGAGACCGCAGGTCTACCGGGTGGTGCGGGAGATGCTGCCCCGGGAACGGTTCGGGCCGGCTGAACTGCTGCGGTGGCTGGAGGAGACGCAAGAATGCAACGAGCGGGCCAGACACTCCCATGCCAAGCGTCGAGCCGCCCTTCGTGCCTCCCCACACGTCCCTCCTTGAACCGTCGTTGTAATACTAGGACGGCGGGGCTGTCGGAAGGCAAGGGCCTCGGAGCTATCTGGGGCCTCATTATGTCACGGTGAAGAATTGTACCCGGATGGTGTAGTATATCCCCGCCAGCCAGCCCGGCGAGGGGAGATATGCCTACCCTGGATTTCAAAGGCAAGCAGCACATCTACGCTCACCACCTCACCATCCCCTACCGCCCGCTGGTGGCCGACGAATCCAAGTCGCTGAACCCGGCCGGCGCCGACGACAACCTCATCATCCACGGCGACAATCTCTACGCCCTTAAAGCCCTCCTCCCCCGTTACGCCGGCCGCGTCAAGTGCATCTATATCGACCCGCCCTATAACACCGGCAACGAAGGCTGGGCCTATAACGACAAGGTAAACAGCCCACTGCTCAAGGAGTGGTTCAAACAGAACGGCCCCGTTGATGGCGAGGACCTGGAACGCCACGACAAGTGGCTCTGCATGATGTGGCCCCGCCTGCATCTGCTCAAGGAGTTGCTCTCCGACGACGGGGTTATTTTTGTGTCTATTGACGACAACGAACAGCACCATTTGCGGATGCTGATGGACGAGGTGTTTGGGGAGGAGAATTTTGTGACCTCAATTACTTGGCAGAAAAAAGTCTCTCCTTCTAACGACGCGAAATATTTCAGCTATGACCATGAGTATATAGCTGTGTATGCCAACAACAAGGAAATTTGGCGACCTAACCGCCTCTCAATGACTGAAAAGCAAAAAGGGTATTACAGAAACCCAGACAATGATCCGAGAGGCCCTTGGAATTCATCTACATATACATGCAACAAAACACGCCAAGAAAGGCCAAATTTATACTATTCGATAACTAATCCAAACACAGCAACAGAGATATATCCGAAGGAAACAGCGGTATGGGCATATAGTAGAGAAGTGTACGAGCAACATGAGCAAGACGGTCTGATCTATTGGGGAGCCAGTCGAGACTCTAAGCCGCGCTTTAAGAAATTTCTAAAAGACGCCAAAAAGGTCGTACCAAGAACCATCTGGCAATATGCCGACGTTGGACATACTCAAGCAGCGACACAGGAATTGCAGATAGTGTTTGACGAAGGGGCGGGCATTTTTCATACTGCAAAGCCATCTGTGCTGATCTCCCGCATTTTACAAATTGGTGCGGACGAAAACTCCATCATCCTGGACTCCTTCGCTGGCAGCGGTACCACGGCCCAGGCCGTTCTTGCCTTGAACAAAGAAGACGGCGGCAACCGCAAGTTTATCCTGGTGGAGTGCGAGGACTACGCCGACAACATCACCGCCGAGCGCGTGCGGCGGGTCATCAACGGCGTTCCCGAAGCCCGCGACGCCGCCTTGCGAGAGGGCTTGGGCGGCTCTTTCCCCTACTGCACGTTGGGCGATCCCATCGACTTGGAAGCCATGCTGACGGGCGAGGCGTTGCCGGATTATCCGGCACTGGCCGCCTACCTGTTACATACTACCTCCGGCGTCTCTGTTGGCGAAGACGGCCTCGGACGCCGGAACGACGACGGGCTGTTTTACAACGACTCCGGCCTAAACTACTACCTGCTGTACGAACCCAGCACCGATTATTTGGCTAGCAGCGAAGCGATGCTGAACGAAGAACGGGCTAGGCGCATAAGCGCCGCCAGCCGTCAGGATGGTAGAAAAGCCATAGTTTTCGGGGCGGGCAAGTACATCGTCCAGCGGGAACTCACGGCAATGGGCATCACCTTTTGCCAATTGCCCTATGAAATGTACCGGACCGGACAATAGGGCGATATGGAATTGAAAGACTACCAGGCCGGAGCACTGGAATCCTTTGCTCGCTGGCGGGATGCGCTGGTAGAGGCGCGGGCGCAGTCAGAAACGGCTATCGGCGCATTGCAGCAGGCTGGTGTCCCCATTCCCGACGAAATAGGCAAGTTTCCCAAAAGCGCCTGGCAGCAGTTGGCCCAATCCGGCGGCGTAGCGGCCAGCGCTGGCGCTTATGTTGACCGCACCGACGAGGCCGGGCGGCCCGTCCCGCATATTTGCTTTAAGGTTCCCACCGGCGGGGGTAAGACCTTGCTGGCCGCAGCCGCGCTGGAGCGGCTCAACCGTCAGACCGGCCTGACGCTTTGGATAACCCCAACGAATGCTATTTATGAGCAGACCAAAGCCGCCCTCAAGAACCGTGAGCATCCCTACCGCCAAATGCTGGAGCGGGCCAGTGGCGGGCGCGTTAAGTTCATGGAAAAAGACGACCCCTTTACTCTTGCTGACTCGGCCAACTATTTGTGCGTGATGCTGTTGAGCCTGCCCGCGGCGCGCCGGAACACGAACCGGGAATTTTTGAAAATGTTCCGGGATTCCGGGCGTTACCCTACTTTTTTCCCCGACAGCGACGATGTGTTGGGCGATGGCAGGCTGCTGAATGAATACCCCGACTTGGAACGTACTTCTGCCGACGGTATGGTCAAGCAAAGCCTGTTCAATGTTTTCAAGATGTTGCGGCCTGTGGTAGTGCTTGGATGAAGCCCACAAAGCGTATGGCTCCCAAAACAGGGACAGGAATGAAGAATTTGCCCGTGAAGTCAGCCGCCTTGACCCCAGCTTGGTTATCGAGCTGTCAGCTACACCCAACAAGGATATCAGCAATCTGCTGGTTGACATCGAAGGGACTGACCTGAAAAGAGAACAGATGATAAAGACGCCCGTTGAGGTGTCCTCGTATAAGACCGTGGACTGGCATACTACCTTGAGCGAGGCCGCTGAGCGTCTGGACCGTCTGGAATCCGAAGCTCGGTCCTTGGAAAACAGCGAAGGCCGTTACATCCGCCCCATCGCCGTCGTGCGCGTGGAACGCACCGGAAACGACCAGAGAGACGGTGAACATATCCACGCCGAAGATGTGCGCGATCACCTCATTCTGAACTTGGCAGTCCCCGATGATGCTGTACGGGTAAAATCCAGCGTCAATGATGAATTGGGGCGGGAAAATCTACTGTCCGAATTCTCGCCAGTGCGATGGATAATTACCAAGAACGCCCTGATGGAGGGCTGGGACTGCTCCTTTGCTTATGTGCTGGTGATGCTGGACAACACCCAGGCGCAGCGAGCCATAACCCAACTGGTGGGGCGGGTGCTGCGGCAGCCCGATGCTCGCTTGACCAGCCGGGAATCGCTGAACCAGTGTTACGTTTATTGCTGGGACACCGACGTAAGCGTCGCGGTAACGCAGGTCAAAAATGGTTTGGAGCAAGAAGGGCTGTCGGGCCTGAGCGGTGAGGTGATAGCAGCGTCGGCGAATTTGCGACCCGTCACAGTGCAACGGCGTGAGAAATTTCGGAGCAAGGACATATTTCTGCCGGTGGTGCTCCACAAGGATGGCGACGCCTGGGTTGAACTGGATTATCAACGTCATATTCTGCCGCACATTGATTGGGCCTCCATTACGGAACCAGACCCCCAAGGCACGCTACCAGACCCGGTCAAACGGCAAATTGCATCGGTAGACGTTGGGGATACGCCGCCGATTATCTACGATTCACAAGAATTGCATATCGATAAAACCATCAAGGTATCCTGGTTCGCCCGCCGCCTGGCTGATGTGACTCCCAATGCGTGGCAGGCAGCCCGAATCGTCCAGCGATTAGTAGACCGGCTGCGGTCGGCTGGTGAAACTGACGGACAAATCTTTGATCGGCGTTCCTATCTGGCATACGCCCTGCGCGAGTATGTCAAGGATGAAGTGGAATCGCGAGCTGAGAAGGTTTTTCGGGACAAGCTGCGCCAGAGGGAAGTCCGCTTTGACCTAGAGACAGGTCAACCCAGTTTCCGAATGAAGGAATCTTACGAAATCTTGGTCCCGGATGATTACGGGTTGATGACGGGGAACGATGGGCGTCAGGCGCAACTCAGTCTGTTTGAGCCGATTTACACGCAGCAGTTCGATACTGCCCTTGAGCGGAATTTCGCCCGCTACCTGGATGAACAGAAGGCGTTGCAATGGTGGCACCGGGTGGCAGTGCGGCAGCAGGGGGACTATTACCTGCGGGGTTGGAAACAGGAACGCATCTGGCCCGATTTTGTCGCTATGGCCGGCAGCACGGCGGGTAAACCCCACGTCCTGGTATTCGAGACCAAAGGCGAGCACCTCAAAGGCAACCCCGACACGGAGTATAAACGCAAGGTGTTCGAGACCCTCGAAGGCGCTTTCAACGTCGGCAGGATGAAGGTTTGTGAAGGCCCGGCCAAAGGCACTTTCCGGCTGGTTTTCAGCCAGGAAGAGTTCCCCCAAGCCTTAGCCAACCTGAAAGGGACTTACACTACCTCATAGCCGGAACGGGGTTGCGGGGTACATCGCCGATCTGTGTCTGTTCACCGTGGAGCAAGGCATCCCTTTTTGCTATCATTCACCCTGTAGTCTCCCCAACTCCTCCGCCGCGAGGCCCGTAATGACCTCCAGAGTCTCAAAATCCACCGCCCTGTTCCTGCCCTACCGGAAGATTCTTCCCGAAGGCTACGTCTGCCCTCAGCCCGAACACTTGCGGGAAAGTATGCTGCAAGCCGGACCCATCGCGGAATCCGACCACCTGCTGCGGGACCATTTCTCCGGGCAGCCCGACGTGCTGGTGGATTCCGGCGGCTTCGTGTTCTACGACCCCGGCGACATGGAGCGCCGCCGCACACGCCCCGACCTCTACATCGTCTTCGACGTAGACACTGAATCCATCCGGGGACGCCGGGGGTATGTCATCCACGAAACGGGCAAGCCCCCGGACTTTGCTCTGGAAGTGGCCTCGGAAACCACCCGGGGACGGGACATCGGCGACAAGCGGGTCCTGTACGCGGAAATCGGGATTGGCGAATACTGGCGCTTCGACCCCACCGGCGGCGCCCTGTACGGCTACCCGCTGGCGGGGGACATTCTGGGGGATGGGGCCTATCAGGCCGTTGAGTTGACCCTCGAAGAGGACGGGATGCTTTGGGGTTACAGCCCAGCGCTGGACCTGTGCTTGTGCGCCCAAGGCGAGCGGCTGCTGTACTACGACCGCAAGACCGGCCGTTACCTCCACAGCATCGGCGAAGAGCGCGCCGCCCATCGCCAGACTGCCGCAGAGCGGGACGCAGCCCAGACGGAGGTGGAGCGGCTACAGGAAGAGCTTCGCCGTTTACAAGAGCGGTAGCCCTCCGCCGTGTCCCGGTCTCCACGGAAGTCCGTTCTGCACCCCCAGCGGCGTTTCCCGGTGCGTCCTGTCCGCTCCGTGGTTAATTTCGGCGGGGTTGAGGGTGGGTACCGGGCTTCAGCTTGAACACTCCCCCATCTTTGCCTTATCCTAGCCAGCGCAAGCCCTGTCTGTGACCTATCTTTTCGAAACAGGTGTGAAGATGAAATACGATGTGATTGTTATCGGCGCCGGGTCGGCCGGATGCGCTATGGCGGCCCGATTGTGTGAAGACCCCGGCCGGTCGGTCCTGCTGCTGGAGGCCGGGCCCGATTATCCCGATATCGAAACTTACCCGGAAGCCCTCAAGAACGGCTATCAGTCGGAACTGGCCTCGCTCCACGACTCGCCGCACAACTGGTCCTTTGTGGGCAAGCCGACACCCGACCGCCCCAACGACATGTACGCGCCCCGGGGCAAGGTGGTGGGAGGCACCAGCGCCATCAACGGCCAAGTGTTCTTGCGGGGCTTGCCCGAGGACTACGACTCGTGGGCCGCCCAAGGCAACGACGAGTGGGAGTACGTGAAGTTGCTTCCCTTCTTCCGCCGCATGGAAGCCGACCAAGACATCCGCGACGACTTCCACGGCAACGACGGCCCTATGAGGGTGCGCCGCCATAAGGAAGAGGCCTGGGAGCCGCTGATGCACGCGTTCCAGCAGGCCTGCGTTGCCGAGGGCTTCGTGTCCGGGCAGGACATGAACAATCCCGATTCCACCGGTGTGAGCCCGTTACCCTTTAACAACGTTGACGGGGTTCGCCTGAGCACTGCCCTTTCCTACATCAACCCAATTCGGCACCGGCTCAACCTGACCATCCGGCCCAATGCCCTGACCACCCGCATCCTTTTCGAGGGCAAGCGGGCCACCGGAGTGGAGGTGGAGAGCGGCGGCGAGACCTTCGTCGTGGAAGCCGAACGGATCGTCCTCTCCGCTGGCTCCATCGCCTCGCCCCACATACTGATGCACTCAGGTATCGGACCGCAGAACCACCTTTCCAGCCTGGGCATCCCGGTAGTACACGACCTGCCCGGAGTGGGACAAAACTACCGAGACCATCCCCAGGTCGGCATCGCCTTCAGCGCCCAGGACGATTTCCCGATGAATTTCGAGGCGCCGCGGAGCCAACTGGGCCTGCGGTACACCGCCACCGGGTCCGCTCTGCGGAACGACATGGTGCTCTTTCCGACCACTTTCTCGACTCCCATGGGCGACCTTACCGGCCCGGGCGAGGACTTCCGCATGTCGGTCATTCTAAACTTGGCCCAAGGATCGGGCCAGGTCACCTTGACCTCCGCCGACCCCCACGACCAGCCACTCTTGGAGTACCACTTCCTCGAAAACGACAGCGACATCGAACGCCTCCGCGACGGCGTTCGGCTGGTGGTGCGGCTGACGGAGAGCGAGGCCTACCGGGGGATCATGAAGCAGCGTCTCGACCCCACCGACGAAGACCTGGCTTCCGACGAGGCCCTAGACGCTTGGCTGCACAAGATGGTCCGGACCTCCCAGCACTTGGTGGGCACCTGCAAGATGGGCCCGGCGTCGGACCCCATGGCCGTGGTCGACCAGTACGGCCGGGTCCACGGCGTCGAAGGGCTCAATGTGGCCGACGCTTCTATTATGCCGGACACGCCCCGGGCCAACACCAACGTTAGCACCATCATGATTGCCGAGCGCATCTCCGATTTCATCAAAGAAGGCCGGTAGCCCACCTATCAGAGTAAGCTATCGGAAATACGGCGTGGGCTGGTTAGGACCGCCTACAGCCCACGCAGGTAATCAGCAAGTTGCCGGAAGGCGTCCAACTCCCAGTCCCAAACACCGGCATCCGCCGCCTCGCCGATACGGAGGCCAGGATCGCCCCCGGCGGCTAAAAAGGCGTGGAGCCTTGCTTTGCTGGGTTGCCGATGGGCTTGGCCGTTACTCTCGATGCAGGTCATATATTGCTCAACGCACACAAGCTCCTGCCGACCTGCCAACGACCGGAGACACAGGTCTTCCAAGTTACCGGGAGACACCCCATCGGGCAGTATAGCCAACGAGACCCTAAGTTGACCTTCTTGTTCGACTTGCCACGGCTGCGACGGCGCGGGGAGTTGAGATACCATCAGCGCGTCACTAAGGCTCTGGAACGTGGATGAGGCGTTCTCGTCGGCATCCCGCATGATGCCCAGGCTGCGCAACCGGTCGAAGTCCGGGTGCTTGGTAAGGATGTCAGCCAGGAAAGGACGGAATCTACTGATTCCTCCGACGGCGACCAATTGAATATTCGACTTATCCAACCACGCAAGAAGTGCCCTAGCGAATCTCAGGTCGTCAATTCCTTCTACCAGCAAGAGGGAGTCCTGGACTAGGTCAAACTGCTGGGGTCTTGGATTAACCATCACCGGATTTCGGCCGGGAAGTCCAAGGTGAAGTCGAGGGCCTCAAACGGGTAGGTGGTAGCTGTAATCCAATCTTCCCCCCACCGGCGGCCCAAGCGGTGAATGTGAAAATTCTGGTCCTCGTTGGCCTTGAAGGCATCTCGCGCGGCGATCATGCACTCGTAGCTGTGGGTGGTGGCGAACACCTGCACGTTGAATTCCTGGGATAGCCAATTCAGGTTCTTCCAGACCTCCGGCATCACCGTATGGTGCAGACCGTTTTCGATCTCGTCAATTAGTATCGTGCCATCTTGCGCGCTGTGAAAAGCCAAGACCATGGACAGCAGCCGACCGATACCGTCGCCCATAAACCCCAAGGGCACTAGACGGCCTAGGCCAACGTCGGCATATAGCATTGGAACCGGCCCCGCAGCTATTGTGGTAAGCCGATGGACCCTGGGGTCAACCACCCTAAGGCAGTCCACGATCCGATTGGCGAAGCCAGCCAACTCCGCTTCGCCAAACCTTGCCAGTTCTTCATTGGGGTTCGCTCGAAGGCGAGGACTCAGAAAGATCGAGGAGGGACGTCGAGGCATCTTCGCCTGCTGTTTCACTATCCCCAGGCTTTCTAGCGCCACTCCCGGTAACGGGTTAATAAATGGAATGGGTTGGTTAAGGTTTACCGCCAACCATGCGGTAGAGACGTAGTTGTTGCCAAGCTCATCCGTGTAGTCTAAGACTATTTCGGAACTCGACGCCGCAGAAACATCCGGCTCCTGGGAACCCCTTGGAATCGCAAACGGTGCGCTTGTCGCTGGAATGGGGATGTGGGCGGAACTCAATGGCCTTGATTCTATCTTCAGGTTGCGGGGATTGCCGTTTCCGGTATCCAATAGCGAAGACAAGGTGATCGTTCGTTCAGAATCAAAGTTGAAGAAAAGGTCATGCAAGAACCGTCGTGGGTCCTGTCCTTGAACGCCCCGAAAGCTGGCAAGCCGAACGCCCAAGTCTGGAATATTCGGCCCTGAGTGCAGCCACAGCGCTTCCAACAGGGCCGTCTTGCCCATGTTGTTTTTGCCAGCGATCAGGTTGACCCGGGCCAAGGGTTCGATGGTGAGGTTTTCGAAGCAGCGAAAATTTTTGATGGTGAACGAGGTGTACACGCCGGTCACCTCCAGCGAAGTAATAGTGCCGCCGACCCTCTACCTGAAGCGCGCCGCGGTATCCGTAGGATAGCAGACGGCCAGCGCTCCCCCGGTCATTGGCGCTGTCCGGTAGGTGTTTAGCTTCTGGCTACCGACCTGTGGCTACTGGCTTCGCTGGTATCGGTAGTCCCGGGCCGAGCCGCGCTCCGGGGTGGCCGTCGGGTTCTTCGGACCGTACCGGTAATTGGGGTTGACGTTCTTCCTAGGGCCGAGAGTGTTGCGTAAGGCCCCGATGTGCTCGACCTCTAGCTCCACCGCGTCACCGGGTTCTAGCCACCGGGCGGTTTCATAGCCCTTGCGGATCGACTCGCGGATGGAGCCGCCGCCCACGGTGCCGCTGCCGATTACGTCGCCGGGGGCGATGCGGCTGTCCTTGCTGGCTCGCTCGATGATCTCTCCCCAACTGTAGTAGGCGGCGGCGGTCTCCGAGTCCCGCAGCCAAGAGTCGCCGTTGACCGTCACGTGACACTTCAAGTCCAACCGGCCGTCTTTAATATGGGGGGCCAATTCGTCGGTGGTGACCACCCAAGGTCCCAATGACGACGCCGAGTCTTTCCCCTTGGCCGGGCCCAGCCCGAAGGTCATCTCGTCGAATTGCAGGTCCCGGGCGCTCCAGTCATTGAAGATGCAGAAACCGGCGATGTATTGCAGGCCCTCGGACTCGGCAACGTCGGTCCCGGCCCGGCCGATGACCGCCCCAATTTCCAGCTCGTAGTCCAACTGTTGCGACGCCGAGGGATATGGGACCTCTTCATCCGGCCCGTAAACTACAAGCGGATTGGAGAAGTAGAACACCGGCAGGCGGTACCATACCTCATCTAATTCCCGGGTGCCCTGGGAAGTGGCGTGTTCCTCGTAAGCGATACAGTCTCGAATGGTGGGCGGTTGCAGCACCGGGGCGCGCAGCCGGACTTCAGTTAAGGGTATTCGGGGCGCCGGGATGTTGGAAGCCAAGGCGTCCCCCACCCGGTCAACGGGCGAATCACCCAAGTCCAGCAGGGCGCGCACATCGGCCAACGGCTGTTGGGTTCCCAACAGCGCCGCCACATCCACCACATCCCCGTCTTGAAGGACGCCGCACCGGGGCCCGGTGCCGGGGTCGTAACTCAACAGTTTCATTGAACGTCACCAACCTTTATTGGATTGGGTTTAGGGAATTGGGTTAGGGCATCGGCAACCCGTCGCCAGTGTAGCAACGACGTTAAGCCAGGGCAACCGGACCCCAACCCGAACTGTTCAGACTTGATGAGTCATTCCGGCCCTCCGAGCTCGTCATTCCCGCGCAGGTGGGAATCCAGAAGTCCCAAGGATAAAGAACGTTGCTCGTCGCAAACGCTTCTGGATTTCGGCTCAAGGCCGGAATGACGGTATGGCGTCACAATGTTGTTATGGCATTATCATCAGGATAAAGGATGGGGCTTTCGGCCAACTCATCTACCCAAGTCTGAACACTTACCCCAACCAAACTTGGTTGACTGGCCGAACTCCTCCGGTTACCATCCTCAATGTTCTCGACCACGGCTTAATCAATCCGCTCGCAGGACGCTCTCTCATGGCCGGTTTAGCCGCAGGAACCACCGAAGAATGGAAGACTGCCACCCTAGAAGTCCCCGTCTCCCTGGAGACCGAGACCGCCGTCGTCTTCAGGGGGGATGGCGAACCGAAAACGCCGCAAACGATGCTGCGCCAATTAGCGGCCGTAGAAGCCGAGTCCGGCATTGCGCCAGACTCCTATTCCCTGGGTGGCGACGTAGCCAGGCTGGAAGCCCACTTCGCCGCGGTACTGGGTAAAGAAACCGCTATATTCATGCCCACGGGGACCTTGGCCAACCACCTAGCCCTCAGGGCGTTCTGCGGCAGCAGAGCCCGGGCCATCGTCCAAGAACAATGCCACCTGTATCACGACAGCGGAGACTGCGTCACCCAGCTAAGCGGGATCAATCTCATTCCCTTGGCTACGGGAAGACCGCATTTCACCCTGGAAGAGCTCAAGCAGTCCGTCCACGAAGCCTCGGCGGGAAGGGTGGACAACCCCGTCGGCGCGGTCATGATCGAGAGTCCGGTGCGCCGCCAAAGAGGGCAAGTCGTTCCCTTCCCGGAAATGAAAGCCATCGCTGACTACTGCAAGACCCTGGGCATTGGGACCCACTTGGACGGCGCTCGGCTCTACATGATGTCCGCTGCCACCGGTATTAGCTTGAAAGACTACGCCGCGCTGTTCGACACCGTTTACGTGTCGCTGTACAAGTACTTGGGGGCGCCCTTTGGAGCGGTCCTCGCTGGCGCCCACCTACACCTGGATGGAATGTTCCACACCCGAAGGATGTTCGGCGGCGGACTGGCCTCTTCCTTCATGGCCGCTAGCCTGGCCCTCAGGGGAGTCGCGGGATTCGAGGAGCGATTTCAGCGGGCCATGAGCCAGGGCCGAGACCTGTTCCAGAGGCTCAATAAGCTGCCGGGTATTCATGTCGGAGAGTTTGTGCACGGCTCCAACATCTTCTCCCTGTCCTTTGCACCCCCCGTAGATGCCGACCAGGTAATGCACCGCCTGCGTGATGACGAAATACTACTATATCCTGACGAAGGCGCCGGCGACATCACCCAGCTAACCGTGAACACTACCATCCTTCGCAAGTCCAACGACGCCATTTTCCAGGCCTTTAGTCGCGCACTGACCGATCCCTCTTAGAGGCGCCCCTTGCTGCCGAGCATCGCCGCCGCCTCGCCAATCTTTACTAATCGCTGCTCCATACTCGACATTTCCATTACCGCTAGTATGGGAACCCTCAACTGCCAATGAAACGGCTGGCAAAGATGGCCGTCAACAGAGCGCCGCCGACGGCAAGCATGGCGTAGAAAAGCCGGTCAACTCGCTGGTTCACGCTCCGCAGCCCGGCTTGCAGGGCAGCTTGGAGTTCTCGCTGGCCTGCTTGGAGTTCTCGCTGGCCTGCTTGGAGTTCTCGCTGGCCTTCTTTGAGCGCAGTGGTATCGCCTTCGAGCCGTCCTATTGCGCGCCACACCTCGGCGGCGTTGATTTGGTCCCCGGTTGTCATTACGTTCATCCTAGCCAATCTCACTAATCGCTCTCTATAAATCGGAGATTAGCATGGAAAACCAGAGATTGCACACCTCAGTTACTTACCCCGTGTTTACTTTGCCCAGGAAGACTTCGGTCAGGATGTTGGTCTCGCGGACCGATTCGGGGCTGCCGTTGTGGACCACGCGGCCCTTGTCTAGGATGTAGGCCCGGTCCACGATGTCCAAGACGCCTTTGATGTTATGCTCGACGACGAAGATGGTGGTCTGGAGCCTGTCGCTGATTTCCGCGACCTTTTGGAACACCTCTTTCACCACAATAGGCGCGAGGCCCAGGGTGGGTTCATCCAGCAATAGCATCTCCGGAGCAGCCATCAGCCCGCGGCCCAAGGCCAGCATTTGTTGCTGCCCGCCCGACATCTGGCTGGCTAGGTCCCGGCGCTTCTGGTCCAGGACGGGGAAAAGCTCTATGACCGAGTCCATCCGGCGCTCTTTCTCCGCCCGGTCGTTCAGGTACAAACAACCCATCTCCAGGTTCTCTTCGATGGTGAGGTGGGTGAATACGCGCCGGCCTTGGGGGACGAAGGAGATGCCCTCCTTGACTATCTCGTGGGTGGCTGCCGCCAGCGGGTTTTCCCGCCAGTAGACCCGTCCCGCAACCACCGGCGCCAGCCCCATGATAGCCTTGAGGACCGTCGACTTCCCGGCCCCGTTGGGGCCCATCACCGCCACGACCTCGCCCTTTTCGATCCCTACCGATACTTCATCCAGGGCCACTACCGCCCCGTAACGGACGGATACGTCTACCAACTCTAGCAGCATGAACTCTCCGATTTGGCTCGTGGGTTCTTAAAGGATGTTTCAAAGAGTCCCTTCTCTTTGGGGAGAAGGTTAGGATGAAAGGGATGAACGCGGGGGCTACACCCCCAGATAGGCCTCGATTACCTCTTCGCTGCCCAGAGTCTCTTCTACGTCCCCTTTAGCCAGGAGGGCGCCGCTGTCCAGCACGATGATGCGGTCCGACAACTCTCGAACAATATCCATGTTGTGGGAGATGAATACTATGGTGCGTCCCTCGGCCCGCATCTGTTTCATAATGTCCTTAACCCTCTCCAGCATCTGCGGAAAGAGTCCGGCGAAGGGTTCGTCGAAAAGGTAGGTGTTGACGTCCAACGCCATGGCGCGGCCAATCTCCAGCAGTTTCCGTTGGCCGTAGGACAGGTCCATAGCCAGGGAGTCCCGCTTCTCCCACATCCCAACGTTCTCCAAGATGCGTTGGGCCTTCTCTCGATGGCCCGGCTTCCCCCGTTCCAGCAACGCCGGGAGAAGACGTCGCTCGGTCAACACGACCATGATATTGTCCCAAACACTCAGTTGATCGAACAGCCTCACTTCCTGAAAGGTGCGGGTCAGGCCATGCTCCGGAGTCTCGTAGGGTTTCACGATTCTGAGGCCGACGCCGTCGATGATCACCATTCCCCCGTCGAGGGGCAATGTGCCGCTCAGCAGGTTCACCAAGGTCGATTTACCCGAGCCGTTGGGACCGACGATGCTGGTAGTTCCTTCCCGGGGAATGGAGAGGCTGAGCTCGTCAACTGCCCTTACCGCGCCGAAGTGTTTGGAAATTGCATCCGTCTCCAAGGCGAATATTTCGGGGTTGCCCGGATGGGTCTCGCTCATAACCGGTATCTCCCGACTAGGCCCTGCGGCCGGTATAGCATTAGCACCACCAAGAGGACACCCAAGACGACCTGCCGGGCTTGGCCGACATACTCGGCGGGCAGATAAGGGATGAAGCGCATTCCCTCTTCTAGAAGCACGAAGGCCATCGCGCCCAGCAAGGAACCCCTAATGGAGGCCAATCCCCCCAGGATCACTATAGACACCAGGAGCACCGATTCCAACAGGATGAAGGAGTTGGGGTCGATGAAACTGGTCCAACTGGCAAAAAGCCCGCCGGCCAAGCCCGCCATCATGGCCGAGATGACCCAGATGGCCAGCTTGTAGTGGGTCGCCCGGTAGCCGAATACCTCGATGGCCTGCTCGTCCTCCCGGATGGCGGTAAGCACCCGTCCGAAGGAAGAGGATACTATGAACCAAGCGACCAGCATGACCAAGGCCAGGAACACCAAAACTAGGAGTAAGAACTCCAATTCACTGTTCAACACCCACCCGCCAATGGCCGGGGTGGCGATTTCGTGAATGCCGAAAGCTCCCCGGGTCAGGCTTCGCCAATTCAAGAACACATTGAAGGCGATGATAGCGAACCCGAAGGAAACAAGGACGAATATATCGTCCCGGAAACGGTTGAAGACCACACCCACCACGATGGCTGCCAGGCCGGCCAAGACCGCGCTGACGGGGAGCGCGGCGAAGAAGGGCCAAGCATAGGTGGGGATGGCTTCGGTGCGCAACTGCTCGTAGGCCGGGTCTGAGGTGAGAATGGCCATCGCATAGGCGCCGATGCCGAAGAAGCCAATGTGCCCCACCGATAGCAGCCCGGTAAACCCCACCACCAGGTTCAGGCTCAGGGCCAGTATCGCCCAGATGCCAAAGATGGTGCCCACGGTGATGGCAAATCCCACACCCTGCCATAGCATGAACGCCAGCGCCCAACTGATGACGAAGAGGTTGGCCCACAGCCCCACGTTCCGGCCCTGGGACCGCAGGAATTCCCGGGGGTCGCTCACCAGCCTCCTCAGAAACGGCAAATTCATCAGCACCAGCTACTTTCTGGGCAACAAACCCCTGGGCCAGAAAGAAAGAAAGAGCACTAGCAGGATGAAGGATATGGCGTCCTTCCATTCGCCGGCCAGGTCCCAGATGCCGAACTGCTCAATCAGGCCCAAGACGAATCCGCCAAGTATAGCGCCGTAGAGGTTCCCGACCCCGCCGACCACGGAGGCTATCCAGCCTTTCAGTAGGAGAAGGAGGCCCATCTTGGGTTGAATGGCGGTATCGTGGCCGCTCAACAACCCGGCCATCGCCGCATAGACCGCTCCGATGAAGAATACTACCGCGATGATGACGGTGGTGTTTATTCCCACCACCTTGGAGACCTCTTCGTCGTCCCCGATGGCCCGCACCGCTCTGCCAAAGGAGGTCTTCCTGAGGAGCAGCCACAGCGCCATGAACCCCAGGAAAGCGACGCCGATGGTGAAAACGTTAAACCCCTTGATGAAGGCCCCTGCGACGGCCCAAGAGTCACTGCCGAAGGCGGTTGGCAAGGGCCGCGGCGCGCTTTCAAAGACTATGGAGGTGAAGGCGGTCATTGCCAGGAGAATGCCTAGGGAGGCAACCAGCATGATCAGGGGCGACCTCGCCCGTTCTCGCATGTAAACGTACAGTCCTCGATACAAGGCCAAGCCGACACACCCCGCCAGCAGGCAGGACACCGCCCAACTTAGATAAAGACTGGCCCCCGGGGCGTTGGCTACCAAGAACCCGCAGTAGGCCCCCAGGAGCGCCGACGCTACGGTAGCGACGACGTAAAACGGCGCCATGACCGGGCCGGACAAGAACCGCCGACAGCCCCGGTGCAGCGCCCAGCCAACCGCCACCGCCACCAAAACCCCGACCGCCGGGCCAAGGCTTAAGTAAAGCTTTTCCGGATAGGCGAGGATAACCCCGGTGTAGACCCCGGCGCCCGCAGCCAACAGGCCGCCCACGGCCAGCAGGGGACCCTTCGACAAGCTCAGGCCGAACGGGGGACGGGCCCGGAGCCTTGGGTAGAGACCCACATACAGCACCCAAGCAACCACTCCGGCAACCACGGCGGCAAAGACAATATTGACGGCGATGTTGTTGACATCGTAGCGGCTGTAAAGAGCGTCGGAAGACCTTAGGTAGAAAACGCCGTAGGCGCCGAGGGCCGCGGCCGCGCCGTAGTACAAGTCAAAGAACCAGACCGTGCTGTAAACGATGGTGAAGCCCATCGCCAGCAGCGCATATACCGCCCCCACCGAGACGCCGTTGAAAGCGAACTGCAAAGCCTGCTCGGTCGACTGGCTAATCTTCCAACCGACGTAGGCCAAAACAATCAAGGCCAAGGCAGTCGCCAGAAGCCTGCCTTGGCCTTGAAAGTAGTTAAGCAAAGTAACGATGCGTTTTCCGGCTAGGCGGCCGGGACTACTCGGTTGGGGCAGCGCCTAGCACCTTATAGCCTTGGTTATCTTCGGTACGTTCGGCTAACGGCAAGACCTCGACCACCACGTTAGCCAGCCCGACGACCTCTCCGTTGGCGTCGAAGTTGTAGTTGTCCCCGATGGTCCCGCTCCAAGTGACTTCGTACATGCAGTCTCTAAAGCCCTCCGCGTCTTGGTCGTCGCCGGTCTGCTTGAGACATTCGGCAGCGATATAAACGTCGTCATACGCCGATCCCAAGTACCAAGGCAACGTGATGTAATTGTAGCGGGCCCTAAAATTCCCGAGCACTTCTTGGGCCTTGGGGTTGGCCGGGTCGAGTTCCGCGGTGATAGCCTTCAGACCGGTGGCCGCGTCGCCAGCGACTTCCAGAGCAGTCGCGCCGACCGGAACAATCTCCGAGTACAGCGGGCCCTTGTAGCCCAACTCACGGACCTGTTTGACGATGGTGCCGCCAGCGAACTCGGACTGGGACGCGATGTGAATTGCGTCCGGCTCCGCGCTGAGCAGCTTGGTCAATTGGCTCCTGAAGTCGGTAACGTCGGAAGCGTAGCGCTCCTCGGCCACCACCTCGCCGCCCCGCTTGATGAATTGCTCCGTGCTGGTCCGCCGCACGCCCTCGGCATAGTCGGTTGCTTCGGTGATGGTGGACAACGTGCGGATGCCGTCGGCCCAGAGCACGTTGCCGGTATCGATTCCCAACTGGAGGTCACTCATCGAGGTCCGGAAGATGTAGTCCCCGGCATTGGCAATGTCCGGGTTGGTTGCCAGCCCGGAGAAGAGGACCACGCCGTCTTCCTCGGCCAAGGGAGCTGCGCCCAGCATGGCGCCGCTGCAAGAGGTGCCGAGGATGATTTTCACCCCATCCACATCGGTTAATTTCCGGTAAGCGGTTATCGAGTCTTGGGCGTTGCATTTCGAGTCTTCGACGATTATCCCCAGCAGACGCCCGTTGATACCGCCCGCCGCGTTGATCTCCTCTACGGCCATCTGCTTGGCTTGGACGGCTACGGTGCCGTAGGTCTCCCCCGGGCCGGTGAGCGATTCCATCACCCCAATCATGAAAGGCCTCGCTGGCTCCTCAATCATCTGCTGGGTTGGCTCCGGCGGCTTTTCCGTGGGCGATGCGACTGTGGGGGCTTGAGTAGCCTGCGCCGTGGGCGCTTGGGTGGGTGGTGCGACTGTGGGGGCTTGAGTAGCCTGCGCCGTGGGCGCTTGGGTGGGCGGTACCGCAGTGGGGGCCTGGGTAGCCTGCGCCGTGGGCGCCACTGTAGCGGTAGCGTCCGCCCCACCACAAGCCATGCCCGCCAGCATGAGGACCGCCAGCAAGCCCGCAATTACTATCCATTTCCCGGACAAGACTCCAGTCAATATATCATCACCTGCTTTCTAAAGGACTTCTTCACTCCGGGCGCAATTTATCTCTTTAGTAGGCAGGTTGTCAAGGATTGGGCGAGGGAACAACGGAATGGATTTGCGCGGGAGTGGATTTGCGAGATTGAAGTCCGGCGGCTATATTACTCCAATCCTTTCTTTCCACCAGGATATAGCGATGCCTTCAATCCCTCGCGACGAATGGATAACCGCCAACGGACTTAGCTTTCACTGCCGGGACTGGGGCGGCTCCGGCCAACCGCTGCTGTTGTTGCACGGGCTGGCCTCCACCTGCTACATCTGGGAGGAGGTGGCCCCACTCTTGGCCCGGGACTTCATCGTGGTGGCGATGGACCAGCGGGGCCACGGCGACAGCGCCAAACCCGGCCACGGCTACGACTTTGCCAGCGTCAGCCAGGACGCCATCGGGGTCATCGAAGCCAAGGGGTTAGTCAACCCGGTGATCGTCGGCCACTCTTGGGGTGCGGACGTGGCCTTGGAGTTGGCCGTCGCCTATCCCGGGGCGGCCAAGGGTATATGTTTCGTCGACGGCGGGATGATCGAGCCCTCGACCCGCTACGCCAGCTTGGACGAAGCCCGCGAGAAGATGGCCCCGCCGGTCTTCTCCGGAGTGACGATGGAGGCATTCCGGGAGCGCATACGGCCCCGCGCCGAGGATCTGGGCCCGGCCTTCGAGGCCATGGTGCTGGCCAACTTCGAGACATTGGACGACGGCACCATCCGGGCCAAGCTGTCCCGAGAAAACCATATCCGCATCGTTGAGGCCCTCTGGGAGCATCACCCTCCCGAGCTTTATCCCCGGGTGACGTGCCCGGTCCTTATCATGCCGGCCCGGCAGAGCGGCCCTGAAGCGGAACCCCGCAGCCTGCTAAGGGCAGACACCGTCGCCGCGGCGGAACGGTCGTTGCCCAAGAGCAAGACCGTCTGGCTGGAAGACAGCATCCACGACGTCCCGGTGCAGCGCCCCTCCCTCGTGGCCGAGGTGATCAAGAGCCACGTCCTGTCCGGTTTCTTTGATTAACTGGACTTTGTCCATTCAAGCCGCGTTGGAGGGCCGTCACCCCGCCGGGTGAGAACGTGGCGGTATTGGGCAAAGCTCCGGTCATCGCTCCGGCCCATCAGGCACAAGGCCGAGGTCACGGTCCGCTTGCCAGGGGACGGTATGGCGCCAACCGGCAGTAGTTGGGATTTCAACCAGGTTCTGGGTTGAAACAGCGTCGAGAAGGGCCTGAGTAGAGATATAATAGCATCGGGCAGGGTGAGCATAACTTGTCCTTTCATTAAGGAGTAGACCAAGTTAGCTTGTCCTGTTCTCTTATTTTGTCTAGGGTTTGTACAATGTACAGCTAAGATTGGTGTAGATTCCTAGGAGCGGTGTGTGAAAAGAAGATTGGAGTATGTTAACTTAGGCAATGTCTGGAAAATCGTATCCTATACCCTCTTAGCGGCTTAGATAGAGGGTCGCGTTTTTGCATTTAGGTAACCGATACAGGGTTGGGTGAGGCGCTGGACGAGCCAATTAGGGCTCCGGGAACCCTACGCGAATCTTTGGGAGGAGCTTCACAGTGACCAAAAGCAGTGAATGGATAGCGGTGGAAAACCAGTACTATGCCCAGACCGTGCGCCGGCAGCCGGTGGTCATCGTCAAAGGAGAGGGCACCCGGGTATGGGATGCCGATGGCAAGGAATATCTGGACTTTGTCGCGGGATGGGCGGTCGACAACCTGGGACATTGCCATCCGGCAGTAACCCAAGCCATCGTCGAGCAAGCCAACACCCTGGTCCAGACTTCCAATCAGTTCTATACCGTGCCCCAGCTTCTCTTAGCCCAGATGCTGATCGACAATAGCTGTTTGGACCGGGTGTTCTTCGGGAATAGCGGCGCTGAAGCCAACGAAGGAGCATTGAAGCTGGCCCGGCGGTACGGGAAGCTGAACCGGGACGGGGCCTACGAGGTCATCACCGCCTATAACTCGTTCCATGGGCGTACCTTAGCGACGGTGGCTGCCACCGGCCAGCCCCACTATCAAGAAAACTTTACCCCCCTGTTGCCGGGATTCGTTCATGTCGACTTCAACGACGTGGAAGGCATCATGAGCGCCACCTCCGACAGGACTGCCGCCGTGATGCTGGAACCGGTGCAAGGGGAGGGCGGGGTCAATATTCCCGACGATGACTACCTCAAAAGGGTGCGGGAATGGTGCGACCAGCAGGGCTTGTTACTAATCCTCGATGAGGTGCAGACTGGCTTGGGCCGTTTAGGCAGTCTTTTCGGATACCAGGAATACGGTGTCGAGCCCGACGTTATGACTCTGGCCAAAGGTCTGGGTTATGGCGTACCCATCGGCGCTTTCTTGTCCAAGGAGCACTGTATGGCCTTGGTGCCGGGTGATCATGGGTCTACCTTCGGCGGGAATGCGTTGACCACTGCCGCCGCCTTTGCCGGGACGAAGTTCCTCATCGAAAACGACATCCCCGGACAGGTCAAGGTCTTGGAGCGCCACCTCGCCGACCGCTTGGACCAGCTCAAGTCCCGGGTCTCCTTTATCAGTGAGGTGCGGATCAAAGGTCTGCTGGCGGCGGTCGAGTTCGACAGTGACATCTCCGGCCAAGTGCTGACCCAAGCCAACGAGGCCGGCATCCTGCTCAACGGGGTAAAACCCAACGCGGTGCGCCTCATGCCCCCTCTGACCATCACCACCGATGAGATAGATGAAGGGATGGAACGGTTAGAGCAGGCTTTGGGGAAAGTTTAGGTGCACACCAAGCCCTTAGCTCGACCGTGGCGGGGATTGTGATATGGGCAAGCGAGAGTACCATGTTCTAATCGAGAAGGACAGTGACTGCGGCTTCATCGGAACGGCCCCTCAACTGAGGGACTGTTCCGCTCGGGGGCGGAATCTTGATGAACTGATGGCCAACATGAGGAAAGCAATCCAACTTGCACGGGTAGACGACGATTTGGACCTGGACTCCGGGTTTATTGGCGTGTACAAGCTGGAAGTTGAGGTCGAGGAGCGGTGAAAAAGCGGGACTTCTATGTTGTTGTCGAGCAAGGCGAAGACGGTTACTACGTGGGTGAAGTCCCCCAGCTAAAGGGCTGCTTCAGCCAAGGGCTAACTCTTGAAGAGCTCATGGAGAATATGCGGGAGGTCATTGGTTTGGTCTTAGAGGAAGCGGAGAATCGCCCGAGTGTCGGCGACCGGTTTGTGGGTGTGCACCGCATCCTGGTATAGCAATCTATGGGCCGGATGCCGACTCTCCGTGCCAGGGATGTCATCCGCGGCTTGTACAGTCTGAGGTTTGAGTTCACCTGCCAACGCGGTAGCCACATCATCCTGAAGCATCCGGATGGCCGATTGGCAACGGTTCCGGACCACGGCTCTCGAGACTTGGACCGGAAGCTCGTCCGCAAGATACTCAAGGATGCACAAGTACCTATGGCCGATTTTTTGTCGGCCCTTTTAGAAGAAAAACGGGAGTTGCTATCCCAAATGACCCAGAAGAGAATAGTCCTCGCTTTCAGCGGCGGTCTGGATACATCGGTGGCGGTGCCCTGGCTCAAAGAGCAGTATGACGCCGACGTTATCACCCTTACCATAGACTTGGGCATGGTGGACTTGGAAACCATCCGGCAGCGGGCTTTGACCGTGGGAGCCAGCAAAGCCCTGACCGTCGACGGCAAGCAGGAACTGGTGGATGACTACCTGCTCCCGGCTCTTCGCGCCGGGGCGGTTTATGAAGCTCAATATCCCTTGGCCACGGCCTTGGGACGGCCTCTGATTGCCCGGCATTTGGTGGAAGCCGCCCGGGCGGAAGGGGCTTACGCCGTAGCCCACGGCTGCACCGGCAAGGGAAATGACCAAGTGCGCTTGGAGGTCAGTGTCGCCGCCTTGGCCCCGGAACTCAAGGTGATTGCACCGATAAGGGACTGGGGAATGAGCCGGGATGAAGAGATAGAGTACGGCTTAGCCCGGAACTTGCCCATTAATCCTAGCAACAGCCGGTTTTCTACCGACGAGAACCTCTGGGGACGCAGCGTCGAAGCCGGCGAGTTGGAAGACCCCGGGATGGAACCCCCCGAGGAAGCTTATTCCTGGACCCGGAGCATTGACTCCACCCCGGATGAACCGGCCTATTTGGAAGTCCACTTCGAGGGCGGCAACCCCTTGTCCATCGACGGGGAAACTATGGTTGGCCCCGACTTGGTGCGCCACCTCAACGCGGTGGCGGGCGAGCATGGCGTTGGCCGTGTTGACCATGTGGAAAACCGTTTGGTGGGCATCAAGTCTCGGGAAGTGTACGAGTCGCCCGCGGCAGTGGTGCTCCACGCCGCCCACAAGGCGCTGGAGACTCTGACCTTGAGCAAGGAGCAGGCCCGAACCAAAGAGCGGATCGCTCAGGAGTACGCCGACGTAGTGTACAACGGCCTGTGGTTCACGCCGCACCGCCAAGACTTGGACGCTTACGTTAGCAGCACCCAACGCCACGTTACCGGCGATGTTCGCTTGCGGCTGCACAAAGGCTCCTGCGTGGTGGTGGGGCGCAGCGCGCCGGCCTCTCTCTACCAGTACCACTTGGCGACCTACGACCGGGACGACCACTACGACCACCGCGCCGCCGAAGGTTTCATAAACATCTACGGTCTGCCGGTCCGCACCCAAAACCAAGCCCAACGGGAATGACCGGGCCCTTTAGAAGTCCCTTCTCCCTGCGGGAGAGGAAACTTTGTCTAGGAGTTTTAATCCGAGGCATCACTGGTGACTGACGCAACTGAAATAACTCCAGTCAACGCCGCAGGTTGGACGGCGGCCATCGAACGAGTGGTCAGCCATCTAATGGCATACGAGCCGGAGAAAATAATTCTATTTGGGTCAATGGCTCGCGGCGACGCCGACGAATATAGCGACATCGACCTCATAGTCGTTAAGCAGACGCACCAGCGCTTTGTTCAACGCATGGTGGAGGCGGGTTCTTTTATTCCCAAAGGCGTATCCGTGGATGTCTTCGTTTATACCCCGGAAGAACTTCGGGCTATGATCAACGGGGAGAATCCCTTTATCGAACAGGCCCTCAGCGACGGGAAGATCATATTTGAGGAAAACCCGGACAATGAACTTAGAGAGGCGATGTCTCGGTTGGGCCGGTCCGCAACCAAGGAAGGGGCTTTCGTGAAGAAAAACCCCCAAGAAACCGCGCGGCGCTGGCTGGCCCAGTCGGAGCGCAGCCTGCGGATAGCCCGGCTGCTTTACGATAACAGCGCTTGGGCCGAAGCCTGTTTTCATGCCGAACAGACCGCCCAATTGGCGCTTAAAGCCTTCCTCTTTCTCCAGGGAAGGCGGTTCGTCAACATTCACTCGGTCCGTACCTTGGCGGAAGAGTGCGCCCTAGAGGACACGGCCTTTGCACTCTTCGCCGATTATGGGACTTACCTGGACCGCTACTATCTGTCCACGCGGTACCCGGATGCTCTTCCCGCCCCCGCGATTCCCTACGAATCGTTTACGCCGGAAGAAGCAAGTCAAGCTCTCGCCTACGCTGAGGAAATCGTGGCCGCCGTTAGAGACAAAGTTTCAGCCGCATAGACCGATTCCGGCCCATCCCAGTCATTCCGCCGGCCCATCCCGGTCATTCCGAACGAAGTGAGGAATCTGAAATGCTCGGCAGCAGCAACGCCTGAGAAGGCGAGGAGTTTAGACCCTTCGCGTAGTTTATCTTGAGCGCAGCCGAAAGGCTCAGGGTGACCGGTTGCGGGGACTTATTAAACACCCTCTTAGACCCGGTGTTTCGGCGCCGGGTTAAGCCGCTACTCCTAGGGAGGAAGAGATGACCGTTGCCAGCCGAATGATGGACCTGGGCACCGAGACCGCCTTCGAAGTGCTGGCCAAGGCCAGGGCCTTGGAGGCCCAGGGCAAGGAAATTATTCATTTGGAGATCGGCGAGCCGGACTTCGACACCCCCAAGCATATTGTGGAAGCGGGGATCGAAGCCCTGAGAGACGGGTTCACTCACTACGGCCCGACTGCCGGGCTTCCGGAGTTGCGAGAGGCCATCGCTCGCAATAGCCGCGAGGTGCGGGGGATCGACACCGATGCAACCCAGGTGGTGGTTACGCCGGGTGCCAAGCCCATTATGTTCTACGTAATCTTGGCGTTGGCCGAGCCTGGTGTCGAGGTGATTTACCCCAACCCGGGCTTCCCCATCTACGAGTCGATGATCAAGTTTTCCGGCGCGACCCCGGTGCCCATGCAACTCTTGGGCTCTAGCGGCTACCACCCGGACTTGGATGATCTGGCCGATAAGATTAACGACCGGACTAGGCTGATAATCATCAACTCGCCGGAGAACCCCTGCGGGTCCGCTCTAACCCGGGAGGAGTTGCGGCGGATTGCCGAGATGGTCCAACAACGGGATGACCTCTACGTGTTGGCCGACGAAATTTATAAGGACATCCTCTACTCCGGCGAACATCACAGCATTGCGGCTTTCCCCGGCCTGGCCGAACGCACGATTATCTTGGACGGGTTTTCCAAGAGCTACGCCATGACCGGGTGGCGCTTGGGCTACGGCATCATGCCGACAGAATTGGTGCCCCACGTGACCAAGCTGGCAGTTAACAGTGTGTCTTGCGCCGCCTCCTTCAGCCAGCGGGCGGCTATCGCCGCACTTGAGGGGCCTCGCGACGAGGTGGAGGCGATGGTGGCCGAGTTCAGCCGCCGCCGACGGCTGATTACCGACGGATTGCGCCGGATCCCCGGCATCAAGTGCCCCGAGCCGGAAGGCGCTTTCTACGCCTTCCCCAGCATCGAAGAAATTGGCCTGAGCAGCGCCGAATTCGAAGAACGGGCCATGAATGAGGCGGGAGTGGCCCTGCTTTCGGGCGCCGCCTTTGGTCAATACGGCGAGGGGTACGTTCGGCTTTCCTATGCCAACTCCCAAGAGAACATCGAGAAAGCCCTAGAGCGGTTGGACAAGTTCGTCCGGGGGCTCAATAGCTAACTTGGAAATAGTTATATTGGGGGGCCAGATGGCCGAGTGCAGAGTCATACACCCAGCCGAGCGTGAAGTGGAAATTCAGTCGGGCGCCATGACGCGGCTGGCCGGTGTTTCGGAAGGCTTGGTGGGGTCAACCGGGATCCATTTGGCGGTCGCCACCATCCCCCCGGGATGCGCTTCCACCCCGCACTACCACGTCAATTGCGAGTCGGCCATCTTTGTCTCCAAGGGGCACGGCCGGTTCTTGGCGGGCCCGAATCTGGAAAACCCCCTTACCATCGGCCCGGGCGACTTTATTTACGTGCCGGCCGATGCCGTCCACCAGCCGGTGAACGACGGCGCCGAACCGATGGAGCTAATCGTAGCCAGAAACACGCCGGTGGAGATCGTGGTCGAAGTGGAATTGCAAAACGCTTGAGAGTCTCCTTATACTGAACACGGGCGTCTTGCCTAGCTATCGACCCCTCAAGGAATCAGGCTAGGGGCCGGAGGAAACCAGATGGACCTGGGTCTAAGCGAAGTCCAGCAAATGTTGAAAAGCAGCGCTCAGGAATTCCTGTCTCAGGAGTGCCCCTTGACCCTGGTCAGGAAGATGGAAGACGACGCCAAAGGATATACCGACGAGCTTTGGCGTCAAGTTGCGGGACTGGGATGGACTGGACTGGCCTTCCCGGAGCAATACGGAGGCACCGGGGGCACCTTTCTCGACCTAGCGGTACTATTGGAAGAGATGGGCCGGTCTCTGGTCCCCGGTCCCTTCTTCTCCACGGTGGTCCTAGGGGGTCTGACGGTGCTGGACGCGGGCACCGATGCCCAAAAGCAGGACATCCTCCCCCGGATTTGCTCCGGGGAAGTCATGATGACCTTGGCCTTGACGGAGCCCTCGGCGACCTATGAGCCTTGGGGTATTGAAACCGCCGCGGAACGGGAGGGGGACAATTACCTGATCAGCGGCACCAAGCTATTTGTGCCCGACGCTCACACCGCCGACCTGATTGTGGTGGCCGCCCGCACTTCCCCAGCCTCCGGGTCTGGCGCCTCGGACTCCGGTCAAGGGATAACCCTGTTCTTGGTGCCGGCCGGCAGCCCGGGGCTTAGCATTCACTCCCTTAGGACTATAGCTTCCGACCGCCAGTTTGAAGTCGGCTTGCAGAATGTGAGTGTTCCTGCGGCGTCGGCGCTGGGGGACATTGGCGGCGGCTGGCCGGTGGCGCAACGGGCCTTGCAGCGGGCTATTGCCGGCAAGTGCATCGAGATGTTGGGTGGGGGTGAAGCCGTTCTGGAAATGACCTTGGAGTACGTCAAGCAGCGGACCCAATTTGGCCGCCCCATCGGCAGTTTCCAGGCAGTCCAGCACCATTGCGCCAACATGGCCACCGACGTGGAAGGCTCTAGGACCATCGCTTATCAGGCGGCTTGGAAAATAGCCGAAGGCGGGCCCACCGTCCGGGAGGTCTCCATGGCCAAAGCCTGGCTAAGCGGCGCTTATCAGCGGGTATGCGCCACCGCCCACCAGTGCCACGGCGCCATCGGCTTCACCAAAGAACACGACCTTCAGCTATACACCCGCCGCGCCAAGGCGCTGGAGTTGACCTACGGCGACGCCAATTTCCACCGGGAGTTGGCCCTGCAACACTTGGACCAAGCCTGACCCGATAAAACCCCGACCGGAGACCAGCGAGCCCTTTGATTTGGAGGCATTAGCACGGTGACTACCAGGGAATGTATCTTTTGCAGCATGGCGCAAGACTCGACCCACGAGTCTCCGATTTACCGGGACGACCGGGTGTTCGTGGTCCGTGACATCAACCCCAAGGCCCCGGTACACCTGCTTATCATTCCCAATATGCACTTGGCGTCTTTGGCCTACGTGGGACCGGGCCAGGTGCCGGTCATGGGGCATCTGTACGTGGTGGCTGAAGAGATGGCCCGCCGGGAGGGGGTTACCCTGAGCGGTTACCGGCTTTCCTTGAACCAAGGGCAGGACTCGGGACAGGAGATTGAACATCTTCACTTGCACCTGTTGGGCGGGGCGCAAGCTGGAGGCGATGGGTTAGCGGGGTTGCTCCGTGGTGGAATTGGTAGACCGCGTGAAACAGCGGGTGAACACTCTGCCCTTGGGACTCCAGAGCCATATATACCGGGTCAGAGATATCGCTCTACAACTGGCCCCGCGGCACGGTGTGGACCAAGAACAGGCCGCGCTGGCTATGTTGGCTCACGATGTGGCCAGAGCGATGCCGGGTAGTGATCTGCTAAGGCTGGCCTTCCAAATGGGCCTTCCCATTGGTGTATGCGAGCAAGCCGTACCGTTGTTACTGCACGGGCCGGTGGGAGCGGAGTTGTTGGCCCGAGGGGACGGACTATGCGACCAGTCTATTTACCAAGCCGTGTATTGGCACACCACTGCCCATCCGGCACTGGACGCCTTGGGCAAGGTGGTATTCTTGGCCGACAAACTGGACCCGCAAAAGCTGGCAGCCTACCCTTACCAGGCTGACCTATGGGGCTGGGCGATGGAGGACTTGGACCGGGCGATACTGGAGTTTTTGACTAGGGAGACTATCTCTTTATCCACTCGGGCGATGCTGGTCCACCCCATGGCAATCGAGACTCGAAACCACTTGTTGGTGCGTTGAGGTCATCTAATGAACATCCAGGTAAGCGAAGAAGCTGTAGCCCACATCCGGAAACGAGGCGGAAGGGCTACCGTTGACTTGATTTGCATGTCCTCTTGAGCGGGCTCCGCTACTGAGGTATCGGTCGATACCCACACCGAGAGGCGAAACCTGGCCTACTACGAGCCGGTAGAGCAGCACGGCGTCGAGTTGCTGTTGCTGCCGGAGCTAGCGAGACATACCCGAAATATTAACATTGGCCTTAAGAAGTTCCTCTTTCTCCGGAGCCTGCAAGCGTCGTTGGAGTTGACCGACGGCTCCGTGTTGGGCCGGCGCGTTGCTGAAGATGGTCTAGGCCGCTCGGTAATCGGCCCGGCGCCGTCAGCCGCGGCGGTTGGAGAAAAACCGCTCCATCCATTCGTCAATGAGGGGGATCTCTCGGGCTACGTACTTACCAATGAGCCAACCCAGGCTGGTGAAAGATTAAGACAATTAGGGCCTCCAGCGGGCCCACGGTAACCCCTACCACACCCACGATAAGGCCGATTGCTGTCCAGATTACCTTGGGATCATTCATACTGCTTGTCCGTGCCCTTAGTCCATCAACCGGTCGCGCCGGTCTTGTTGATAGCGGACCCGGGCTACGTCGACCCGTTCAACATCCAAGCCCGTAGAGCGTTCCACCACCTCTTTCACCCTAGCCTGAAGATCGTCGCGCAGGCCCCGAATATCTGCCCCCATGGATACCCGGGGGTAGCAAGTAATAACGATAGTGGCCGGGGCCGAAGGCTGGTTCTTTTTTCGGAGCCTGGTTAAATCGCACCGCAGGCTTATGATGTCCCGGTTGCTGGAGCCGGTGCGCTCCGCGAGGTCCCGGATACTGGCGGCATCTACGTTCAGCGCACCAGCATCGGTGGAGCTGACCGGCAGGGCGCCGCCTCTTCCATGATCTCTTCTTCTGAATTGGAGAAGGGCCAGAGGACTCATAATGATAATGGCCGCTAGTGGGATTAAGATGATTAAGGCGCGGTTTAGGCCACCGGTGAACTCGGCATCCCCTTGTAACTGGCGCTCGATCTCCCCCTCGGTGTTGGAGCTACCTAGTAAGAAATTGTAGTTGATGGCCTCGCTAGCCACCAAAATGGTGATGACCGCCAAAACGATGACGATAGCAGCCACCACCAATACCACCGACCGGTTCAAGCTACCCATGGAGAGGAACCTTCATAGAATCAATGCTCGCTCCCCGGCGGCTGAGAATCGTTATTCTACGCGGGCCGTTAACGAGTCCGAGAACTGGATACTCGTAACACTGATGTTTACCTCTTTAGCGGTAAGCCCGCACATATCCGACACCCGGTTGGCCACGTTCTGCCGCACATCGGCACAAACCTGAGGAATAGAGTAGCCGTAGCTTACCGTAAGCGCGATATCCAGAATAGTCTCTCGTGAACCCGCCTCGACTCCGACACCGCGGGCCCGCCTCTGGGAGCTGCCGAGACGTTCGGAGACGGCCCGGCGAATGGAATTGCTCCCCAAGGAAACTACACCATCTATCTCCCGGGCGGCGACTCCGGCAATGGCGCCGATGACCTCATCGTGGATTTGGACCGTTCCGGGGACCTCCCCCGGTTCCCCACTTCGCCACTCTTCCACGGTCACTCCCAACTCGGGGTCTAGAATATCTCTAACGGTCATGGTAAAACCTCCCTTCCCACATTTTATGAGATATTATATATTACTAAATACCATACATTGCTCGCTTATGTCAATAGTGGGCGACAACATTTTTACCGGATTTGAAAAGACGGTCAGAATTTCTGGGTTCCGGCTCAAAGCCTGCCCCGTACTGGATACGGGGGCCGGAAAGACGAGGACCGGTTTAGGTAACTGTTCGCGTACCAGTAATTTGATGTACTAAAATGACACGTATGTATAGAAGGCACTATTAACCATCATTGCACGAATATTTTTCAATGGGTTGACGATGTTATTGCTATATGCTATAAGAGTCGCCGTGTTAAGTTGCAGAGTATCTATACCATGATAAAACATTACTGGGCATGTTTAACGTAAACTTTGCTCATCCAAAATCCTATCCAAGAACCAAAATCTCTGGAACGGAGGGCGGCATGACACCTGTTTTTCCATACCTGGTACGCAGAACCGAGGACGGATGGCGAGGTGAGTTGCTATTGCGCCTCCGAGATGGGAAGTCGGCCTACATTCTGCACCTCGCGTTAGACCAGGCCCGGGCGTTGGCCGTAGAAATGCGGGGGCTGGCCACCGACCATTGTCCCCAGCACCACTTGGCGCTCCTAATCGCCCGGGCCTTGGAGGCCGACATCAGCCACGTGGTGCTCAAGCGGTCAGACCCCAGCGGCGGTGTGGTAGCGTCGATACGAATGGTGACTACCGCAGGACTACGCGAGGTTGATGTCGACGCAGCCGCAGCCCTGGGGATGGCCGTCCACATGGGGCTGCCCATCTTCATGGATGGGGACTTCACTCCCTCCGACGGCACGCTCCACGCCATTCCGGGCTTGACTGAGGCGCCGGTCGCCCAGCCACAGATCCCGCAAGCTTTTCGCAAACTAATTGCAGAGTTGGACCTGCCGACGGCGGGAGAGGAGACCGAAGGCTGAGAGCATTCTTCACGGCTGGGAATGCCCTAGTTGGGATTACCGTAAACCCTCGGACCAAATAAAGGGGGAGATACGCTATGGTGGATGGCCGCACGCAAAGCCTGAGCCTATATCACGCTATCTACGGACGTCGCATGGCCTGGAAGTTCAAGGATAAGCCGGTGACCCGGTCGGCCATCGAGAGGATGTTGGACGCCGCAGTGTGGGCGCCCAACCACCGCATGACGGAGCCTTGGCGCTTCATTGTCTTGGAGAAGGGAAGCCCGGTACGGCAGAGGGCCGCCGAACTGGCCGGTGAGTTCATACGGGACCGGACTGGCGATCGCCGCGCGGTGGCGGCCGGGCGGAACAAGGTGCTGCACCCCCCTTACGTGATCTACGTGTACTGTGTGCCCGGACCCGACGAGGAGACAACCCAGGAGAATTATGCCGCGGTCTGCTGCGCGGCCCAAAACATCTCCTTGGCTGGGGCGACGGAGGGCTTGGCCGTTACTTGGGAGACCGGAGGCGCCACTAAACACAAAAAACTGGGCGAGGTGCTGGGGGCGGAAGATGAGTGGGTCTTGACCACGATGCTCTTGATCGGATACCCGGACGAGTCGCCGCGGGCGCGCCGGACTCCGGTGTCTCGCTTTGTACGCTGGTTTGGGCTAGACCAGATGTCCCCGGCCATCACCTTCCGTCCGGAGAGGCTACTCCCAGAACCGGATAAAGCTACTCTACCGTTGGGAATGCAAGACATAGTTGCTTATTGCTTCAAGTGCCGGAATACGGGGGAGATGGATAACCCCAAGCCGGTCACCCTGAAGAACGGCCGCCCGGCCGCCGATGGGTCCTGTAAGCGGTGCGGCACCAGGGTTTTCCGCATCCTAAAAGGGGACCCTCTTTAATGTGGACGGCTCTTCGACACGCTCAAGATGAGCGGGAGTGGAGGCATTAGTCCAAAAACTACTGATGCGTGAACAATTACCTAAACCAGTCCTCGTCTCCTGAGCTTGTCGAAGGGCCGGCCTTAAGCCGGAATCCAGAAATTCTGAGGACAAAGAACCCTTCGACAAGCTCAGGACAGGTGTAGCTGGCGGAGAACGGTCCTGGATTCCGGCCTTCGCCGGAACGACGGGGGAGGGGATAGTTTAGAAACTTATTCACGTATCAGTAGACCCTGACGGCGCCGTCAGGGTCTTTTAGTTTTCGGCGCATTGTCTGGACCGGGATTCATCGGATTAAGGGGTTCGCAGGATTTCCTAATCCTGTAAATCCTGGAATCAGAGAAATCACAGTTCAGACGAACAACTAAAATGCCCTGAAGTCGGCGCGAGAGGGTATTGACGTCTCAAGAACACCCGTTCTATAATGGGCTCCAAGATTAGAACAGACGTTTTGGAGTTCAGTTATGGTTATGGCGCCGACGGCAACCCGCACGGTTGATTCTGTCCCGGAATACTACCACTACGAAGACACGGGCTGTGAAATATCACCAGCATGTTTGAGTTGCCCGTTGCCCCAATGCAAGTACGACGACCCAGTATGGTTTCAGAAGCACCGGCGCATTGCCCGCGACCTGAAGATGTGGTCGGCGATAAGGGCAGAGGGTCTTTCCGTTGAAGAGGCGGCGGACCGCTTCTCAGTAACGGTACGCACGGTATTCCGCATCATGCAACGATGCCGGGAAGCAATCAACGAGCTGGACGCCGCGGTGCTGGAGGCCTTGGCGGCGGTCCAGGAACCTATCCCATCAGCCTCTAGGTAGGCTCAGACCCCGGCCGGCGATGATGTTCCGCTGGACCTCCGAGGTGCCGGCAGCAATTTTGTGGGAGAAGCTGACCATCCAGTTCTCTTGGACTCGGCCCTTTAGGGGCGCCCACTTCTCGTCCCGGCCCAGTACCCCGTACATGCCCAGGATGTCCAGCCCCGCCGAGGTGACGCGTTGCAGGGTTTCGCTGCCGAAGACTTTGCTCATGGAGGCTTCCTTGTTGGGGACCAACCCCTCGCCCTGCATATAAGCCACGTTGTAGGCCATGAGACGGGCGACCTCGCACTCGATGTACCGGTCGGCCAGCAGGTTACGTACCCAAGGGGTCTCCATTAAGGGCGCGCCGTTGCGGTTGGTCTCGACAGCGTATTCCCGGGTCTCGTCCAACAACCGGCGGGCCATGGCCGAGTAGTCGATACCGGAGCGCTCGAAGTCCAGGAGAGTGACCGCCACGTACCAGCCGCGGTCCTCTTCACCCACCACGTTTCGGCGCGGTACCCGGACATTATCGAAGGTAATCTGGTTGAACTCGTGACCGTTGGCCATGTTGATGATCGGACGGACCTCAATGCCGGGGCTCTTCATGTCTACTAACATAAAGCTGATTCCCCGGTGCTTCGGCGCATCGGGGTCGGTGCGGGTCAGCAACATGATCCAGTCGGCCCGGTGCGCCAGGGTAGTCCAAATCTTGGTGCCGTTGATGATGAAGTCGTCGCCGTCCTTTACGGCCCGGGTGCTTAGCGACGCCAGGTCCGATCCCGACTCGGGCTCGCTGTAACCCTGGCACCATTGCACTTCTCCGCGGGCCACCGGGGGCAGGTGCTCCTGCTTTAGCTCCTCGGAGCCGTGAATCATCAAGGTGGGCCCTAGCATCCGAACGCCGAAGATGTCGCGCCCCGGGGCGCGCATGTAGGCCATTTCCTCGTTGAAGATAGCCGAGCGTACCGGGGAAGAGTTTTGCCCACCGTATTCCTCGGGCCAGTGCATCGTAAGCCAACCCCGGGCAGCCAACTTCTTCCGCATCTCACGGGTCAGGTCCCAATTGCTCTCTTCGGGCCAGCGACCGCCGCCTTCCCAGTCGGACGGCAGCTCCGTGTCAACGAAACCTCGCAAGTCTTGCCGGAAATTTTCATCTTCAGGGCTGAACTTGAACTCCACGGCGGTTCTCCTCAGAGGCTATTGGGGAAATCCCAAGGGCTATCGGGCAAAACAGTATTCAGCCAAGGCATCGCGGACCGGGTCCACTAGGACCCAACGGCGACACAGGTTACGGTCCTCACTACCCCGGGCACGGTATGGATGTGCCCGGTTACGAGGTTGCCTACTACCGTCATGTCGGTGGCGCTAATGCTGGCGATAATGTCGTAAGGGCCCGTGACTACGTCTACGGAATCGATTCCTTCCAGACCTTGCAGCGTGCTGGCCACATCCCGGGTCTTACCGACGGCAGTTTCCACCAGTAGATACGCTCTTGTTGCCATCCTTTCCTCCTTGAAGCCCTTACCGGCGTGGAAGTTCGGACCCTGGACAATCGGGGTCTGTCTGGACCTATGGCGCCACCGCTAGCAATGGAGTCCCGGCGCCAAGTAAGTCTTGGTACGACTCAACTCAATAGGTAACCAGCGTCCTACACGAGCGGTGCGGTGCTAATTCTAAAGCGGGGCTTCGACGACTGTCAATTCAACGGGTGTCTTGCGATTGGTTATAATCACCCGGTGATGGGTCATCCGATGGCAACATTGGCTCGGGGCGCTGAAGAGTTGGGGTTGGAGTTGACCCCGGAGCAGCTCGACCGGTTTAACTTGTACTACCAGGAATTGGCCCGTTGGAACCAGCGGGTAAACCTGACTGCCATTACGGGTTGCCAAGAGGTGCAAGTAAAGCATTTTCTGGACTCGTTGACCGTGCTCCTGGCTTTGCCGGCGCCTCCCCGGTCCGGCAGCCGTATGATCGACGTGGGCGCCGGCGCCGGTTTTCCTGGGGCCCCCCTGAAGCTAGTGTTCCCTGATACCTGGCTGTCTCTGGTCGAGTCGTCGGCTAAGAAAGCCCTTTTCCTGGACCATTTGGTGGAGACGTTGGGACTTTCCGGGGGACTTTCCGGGGGACTTTCCGGGGGACTTTCCGGGGGACTTTCCGGGGTAGAAGTATTGACCGGAAGAGCCGAGACCCTCGCGCACCAACCGGAGCTACGCGAGGGCTTCGACGTCGTGTTAAGCCGGGGCGTTGCCCGGATGCGGGTGCTCTGGGAGTACACTCTGCCCTTTTGCCGGGTAGGCGGCTGGGTGATAACCCACAAACACGCCGACATCGGGCAGGAAATGGCCGATGCGGCGCGCTCGCTGGAGACCTTGGGGGGGCGGCTGTCCGCAATCGTCCCCGCCCAGGTTGGGGGGCTGACCGACCATCGAGTGGTGGTGGCGGTGGAGAAGGTAGGCCCGACGCCGGACAAATACCCTCGCCGGCCCGGCATCCCGGCCAAACGGCCCCTGTAGATTTAAGGGTCGTGGCTGGGGATTGCGCTCTAATTTGAGTGTTTGTATGATGTGCGGGCGTTGAGGCGATATAATTGGCTCTCCCACCTTCTTGAACTAACCTGACCGGGTCCCTTGGAGGCTTCTTCTCATGGCGGTGTTGGTCACCGGTGGCGCCGGATTTATTGGCAACCGCATCGTTCGCAAGCTGGTGGAGCGGAACGAGGATGTGGTCTGCTTCGACATGGCGCCCCCACGGGGAAACCTCGAGCCTTACCTGGACCGCATCCGGGTCTACCGCGGCGATATTACCCAACTGCCCCACTTACTGGAAGCCATCAACCTGCACCAAGTCCACAAGATCGTCCACATGGCGGCGTTGCTGCCTCCAGACACCGAAGAACGGCCTCACTTCGGGATGCAGGTCAATATTCAAGGTACCAACAACGTCTTCGAAGCGGCCCGGTGGACCAGGGTGCAACGGGTGGTCTACGCCAGTTCCATCGCGGCATACGGGGTACAAGACACCTTTGGCGAACGAGCGGTAAACGAAGACGACATTACCAGCCCGGTCAACGTTTACGGGATGACCAAGGCGGCCAACGACTTTGCCGCCGGGAAGTACATCGACCGGTACGGCTTGGATATACGGGGCATTCGCATTTGCACCGTGTTTGGCCACGGACGGGTAACCGGCATGACCGGTATGATCGGAGGCCTGATGGTGTCCTTGCCCGCCGTGGGCCAACCCATAAGTATGCCCTTTCACCAAGATGAGCCGTCCCCAATGATCCATGCTGAGGACGCCGCCGAGATATTCATCCGGGCGGCCCTTAATGAGAGTCTGAACCACCGGATTTACATTAGCGGTGGCCATTTGGCTACCATCCGGGATATGGCGGACGCGGTGCGCAGCTTTATTCCCGACGCCCAAATCACCACGGGAGACCAAGCGGTCCCCCACATCTACCTGGTGGACAACAGCCGGATGTTATCCGATATTGGCTACGAGTTGGCCCCGTTGCGGGTCAGGGTGCTGGAGCACATTAACGACGCCCGCCGGGAAGCGGGCCTGGCTCCCATAGAGGGATAGCGCCAGAGGGATAGCGCCAGAGGGATAGCGCCTGCGGGTTAAAAGATCCATTCTAATGAGAGGAATAAGATGAGCGTCGCCATCGGTTACATGCCTGGAGCCTTCGGTCAAGGGGGCGAAGACCCCGATTGCCTTCGTCAATTGGTGTCGGTAGGCGACAAACACGGGTACGATTCCATCTGGCTCAGCGACCGGATAGTGAGTGACCGGTTTAGCTTGGAGCCAATCGTTGCCCTGTCCATGGTTGCCGCCTACTCCCCGCGGATGAAATTCGGCACCAGCGTGCTAGCGATGCCGCTGCGTAACCCGGTCGTGTTGGCCAAGCAGATTGCGACCTTGGACTTTCTTTCCCAAGGCCGGTTTCTTCCCGCCGTGGGTCTAGGGCAAGAGGAGCCCGAGGAATACGAGGCCTGCGGCGTTAGCAAGGAGCGACGGGGCGCCCGCACCGAGGAAGGAATCAGTTTGATGCGCCGCCTGTGGGAGGGCGATGACATTACCCATGAGGGTGAGTTTTTTTCCTGTCACAACGTCAGCGTTACTCCCAAGCCCTTCTTCAAGCCTTCACCGCCCGTATGGATCGGCGGGCGCAGCCCTGCGGCCTCGCGGCGCGTGGGCCGGGTGGGTGACGGCTGGCTGGTTTCCAGCGTGACCACCCAGGAAGTTCGGGAGGGATGCGAGATTATCTTCAGCACTGCGGAGGAGTACAACCGGGAGATTGAAGAGGACCACATCGGGGTGCTGCTGGGCTACTACATCGCCCCCAACGTGGAGGACACCATACCCAAGGCTTACAACTTCGTCACTAGGCACCGCCCGGACGCCTACTTCACTGAGTACAGCGCCTTGGGCCCGGCGGAACAGATTGCCGAGAAGATCCAGAGTTACGTCAAGGCCGGCGCATCCAAGTTCGTCGTGCGGCCCTTGTGCCCGGCCGAAGAGACCATGGAGCAACTGGACCTTCTAGGCAGCGAGGTCTTGCCCCATTTCCACCGGTAGCTTAGAGAGTGTGTTAGAAGTCCCTTCTCCCTTGGGGAGAAGGTTAGGATGAGGGGAAATGCTTCCCATAAGCTAAGTTTGCCATGCCTGAATCGTTGGGGTATGCCCTTCACCCTAGCCCTCTATCGCTGAGAGAGGGAATTTTGCACACACCCGCTTTAGAGGGAGGCGCCGCAATCCCAGTCCTGGCCCAGAGAACCAATACCAGAGGCCCCCGGAATCTCCGGGGGCCTCTGGTATTAACGGTAACACCTAATAGTGTCGAAGCTCGACCACGTTATCATCGGGGTCATAAACGTACAGCGAAATACCGTCGCCGTGGGACCCCCAACGCTTGCCCGGCCCGGACTGAATGTCCACGCCCAGCGCCTCGAATTGGGTCTTCAGGTCGTCCATATCCGTAGGTTCTATGACCATACAGAAGTGGTCTTGGTTGCGCGACCCTTCTCGGCCCACCGGTTCTTGGTCGGAAGCAAAAAAGTCGATGATGGTGTCGTCGTTTAGTCTTGCCGACGGGAACCTTACCTCACCAGCGCGCCACTGCTCCACGCGCTCGGACTTGAGCCCCAGAGTATCCGTATAGAATTTCAGGGCTACCTCTACGTCCTTGACCCTCAGAACAATATGGTCCATCTCCGTGATTTTGACGAGTGGTTTAGCTTGGGCGCCGCTAACTTCCTCGGTGCGAGTCGCCATTAGAACACTCCTTCCACTGCTGCCGGAATCGATGTATCTGGATTATTACCAAGCCGGGCTTTAGTATACTCTATGGGCCTCAGGCAGGCCAATAAAGGCAAGGGGATGGTTATGGCTAAGATGACCGGCGGCCAAGCCCTAATGAAGTCGTTGTACTTGGAAGGGATACGGGTTATTTTCGGCCTTCCCGGGGTGCAGCTTTACCATGCTATGGATGCTCTGTACCAGGAGCCGGGCATCAGGTTCATTACTACCCGCCACGAACAGGCTACCGCCTACATGGCCGACGGGTATTCCCGAGCCGGAGGCGGCATCGGTACCGCCCTGATGGTGCCGGGACCGGGACTACAAAACGCTTCGGCGGGAATTGGGACGGCCTACGCTGCCTCGTCCCCGATTCTGGTGGTGTCGGGGCAGATTGAAAGGGACCTCATCGGCGCCAACCGGGGCATCCTCCACGAAGTGGACGACCAGTTGGATGTGGTCCGTCCGGTGACCAAGTGGGCGCAACGGGTAATGGACCCGGCGGATATTCCCAACGCTGTCCATCAAGCCTTTCAACATTTGAAAACGGGACGTCCCCGCCCGGTGGAGATTGAAGTCCCGCCGGAAACCCTGGCCGAGGTTGCCGATGTTGACCTGCCGGAGCCGGAAGAGTACCCGCGTGCCGCGGCCGACCTGCAAAGGATCGAAGCCGCCGCCGACATGCTGGCCGAATCGGCCAATCCCCTGCTTTGGGTGGGCGGCGGCGCCGTTTCCTCGGGTGCTTCGCTGGCCCTATCCCAGGTGGCCCACTACCTGCAAGCGCCGGTCATTTCGACACCGGAAGGCAAGGGGGCTATCTCGGACCGGGACTACTTGTCCTTGGGCGCTCTCTGGTTGCGTAACGATCCTATTGGCCGCTCCTTCGGGCACGACGTCATTTTGGCGGTAGGCACCCGGTTGGCGACGCCGAATTTCCTGGACGGACAACAGGTCATCCAAATCGATATTGATCCGGAGGAACTGGGGCGCAACTACAGTAATACCTATGGAATCTTGGGCGACGCCCGGAAGACTCTGGAGCAGCTTGCCACGGCCTTATCGGAACGAATGCCGCCACGTCCCAGCCGCCAATCCGAAGTGGAGGCACAGAAGGCCACGCGGTCTAGCAGCGTAATTAAAGTAGAGCCCCAGGAATCATTGTTGGCCGCCGTCCGCTCGGCGATGCCCGAGGACGGGATATTGATCGCGGGAATGACTCAGCTAGGTTACTACAGCCGGGCCCACTACCCGGTATACGGGCCTCGGACTTTCCTGACGTCGTCCTACTCCGGCAACCTGGGCTTTGCTTATCCCACGGCTCTCGGAGCCAAGGTGGCGCAACCCGGCAAAGCGGTAGTTGCCCTCTCCGGCGACGGGGGGTTCTTGTTCAACTCCCAAGAGCTTGCCACCGCGGTACAGCATGGCATCAACGCAGTGGTGGTCGTCTTCAACGACAATGCTTACGGCAATGTCTTGCGGGACCAAGTAAATCGCTTCGAAGGACGCACCATCGGGGCCGAATTGCACAACCCGGATTTCATGAAGTTGGCCGAGGCCTACGGGGTCAAGGGTATGAGGGCCCTAGATGCCCAGGAACTGGAGACCTCTTTGCGGCGGGCCTTGGACCATCCCGGCCCGACGTTGATTGAAGTACCCGTGGGAACGATGCCTTCTCCTTTTGAATAGAGGTCCCTTAGAGGGTGTTTCACAAGTCCCTTCTCCTTGGGGAGAAGGTTAGGATGAGGGGGCATTCTTGGCGATAGCCAAGCTAGTCCGCAGCACTCCGGCGAACAGGTACTCGCCGTAGCCGCCCTCGTTGCCCGGCAAGGGAAGGACCTCGGTGGTGAAGCCGGTCTCCTGCATCAGGCAAGTCCAGGTGTCGATGGGGAACAGTCCGGTAATGTGGAGGTCGCGCTCGGTGCGGACGGCGCCATTTTCGTTGATCGTGTAGGTGAAGTGGGACTCGACCACCGTGTCTGACGGGTCCGGGTCGTGGATGTACTCTTCGGTGTCCACCCGGATAGCGCCCACGCTGCTGGGCCACCGCTGCACCATACCTTCGACGTAGCGTTCTCGCACCAAGTCGGGCGCCGCCAGCAGCAACCCGCCGGGCCTCAGGTGTTCCTTCGCAGTGATAAACACGGCCCGCAGGTCGTCTTCGGTCAACATGTAACTGATGGCGTCGTGCACCAAGACCCCGTCGAACTTGCGCCCCAGCCTAACGGTGCGCATGTCCCCCAGGTGGTGATCAACCCCGGGGTTTAAATGCCGGGACAGTTCCAGCATCTTGGGGGAAATGTCTACGGCCGTGGCGTCGAAGTCGTTGGTCAGGTGGGAAAGATTATGCCCGCCGCCTACGCCCAACTCCAGCAAGTGGTGTCGTCCCACTCCCAGCTTTTGCCGAATCGCCCGGCGCCAGAATCGGGCCTCCTCGGCGTATGACTCCGGAGGGCTGATCACCGGCCATAGGTGGGCTAACTCGTTGTAGAGTCTAATGGGTTGCAATGGCGATTCCCCGGCGCGAGTCTCACAACAACGTTAAGTGGGTCAAGTAAGAGGCACGCTAGGCTTCAGACCAAGGGTTGTAGGAGCCGAAGTTCCAGAGGTGGCCTTCGGGATCGCGGGCAGTGTATAGGCGTCCGCCGTAATCTTGGTCGGCGATTTCCACGACGATCTCGGCGCCGGCAGATTTGGCCCGCCGGTAGTGGGCGTCGATCTCTTCGATGACGATGTAAGCAGACTGGGTATTGGCCCCAGCCTCCACTGGAGTCCGCACCAACCGGCCGTAGGGGTCGTCGGTCACCGACCCCAACATGATCATGCCGTTGCCCAGCGTAAGCTGGGCATGGGCGATGGTCCCGTTCTCACCGGGAACGATCAAGTGCTTTTCGAACCCGAAAACGTTGCACAACCATTCGATGGCGGCAGGCGCGTCCCGGTAGCGGAGGCCGGGGACGATGTTGCCTTTGGATGCAGATTGACTCATTGCGCTATAGACCAGCCCTTCGACAAGCTTAGGGTGCGCGGGAACTGTTCAGACTTGGTGAGCGCACTGCCACGAAACCGCTCATCCTGAGCGCAGCGCAGCGGAGTCGAAGGACTGGTTCCCCTCAAGTCTGAACAGTTACGTGCGCGGAAATGGACTACTGGGCCGGCTCCTAAGACACCCCGTGCAGCGGAAATTGAGGCAGATGCCTCCAGCAAAGCACGGTTAAAGGGAGGCCAGGGCTGCTTCGGCGATGTCGGTCCGCACGACTTTAGAGTAGAGCTGCCGTTCCCGGCATAGCCCTGCCGCGATGAGAATGTCGTGCAGGTTCTCGTATTCCGGCTGTCCCAATACCGGGTCGGCAGGCCAAGTGTCCTGGGCCTTGTACCGGGATATGGAACCAGCCAGCAACTCCCGGTCCGTGCCGGGAAAGAACTCGGCTACGGCGTTGCCAATTTCCTCCGGACTGTGGGCTGCCAACCAGTGCAACGCCCGGGTAAACCCAATCGTAAACCGGGCCGCGGTGTCGGGGCGGGTCTCTAGGTACCGGTGGGTGGCAGCGAAAGAACTATAGGCCAGATGCCCGTTTTCCGGCCCCAGCGCTGCCACCAAGTGGGCAGCGCCATCGGCTACCAATTGGCTGGCGACCGGTTCGGCGACGTGAATGTATTCCGCTTGTCCCTCCCGGAACGCCGCCACCGCGTCACCCAGGGACAGTCCTGTCAACAATTCCAGTTCCGCCGGTTCTATAGAGTGGCGGCGCAGGGCGTACTGGAAAGAGGCCCAAGGCATCGGGGAGAATCCTACCGGAATCACCTTGGCCCCGCGAAGGCGTTCCCAATCGAAAGGTTCTTGGGGCTCCCGCGCCAGAATGAAGAAGCCGTCCCTAGCGTTTATCTTGGCGAAATGGACCGGGACCCTCTCCGCTCCCCAATCGGAAGCAATGATGGAGCGCATGATACCGCTCTGTGCGATGTCGGCCGCATCCTGGTTGAGGGCGCTCAACGGATGGGAAAACTGGGGCGGGCAGGTACTGAACTCAACGTCTAGACCCTCGTTCTCTAGGAACCCGCCCGCCACCGATAAGTAGATCGGCGTATAGAACAGGGAGCGCCAAGTTTCCAGCAATCGTAGGGGATGCCTATTGGAAGAAGTCACGGGACCTCCCCGAAAAGTGTCCTTGTCCTGAATGTCAGCAAGTGGCGTTCAATCACCGAGGGACTGATTCACCCGGCCACGGATATTACGAAAGCAAGGCGAGAAAGACTAGGGCGCCTTGACTTTCTCGATGACCTCTATGAGCCGGTAAGCGTATTTGGAGGCGTCGGCCGACGGCTCTTCCCGGTCCGGCCAAGCTTCGTACTGTTCCATCCTGATGCGATAGCGGTAGCCGGGTTCGTAGTCAAGTCCCTCTATCGGGTCGTAGAAGAGCTCACCATCTACAACCATGCAGGTCCTGGGCGCTAATCCAACGCACGGCGCCAGTTCCGGCCCGATGGTGACTTCGAGTATTTCTCCGCCCCGCGATGCTTCGCCGCCGCACGCGAATGAGAAGAAGGCGAAGAGAGCAAGAATGATGAATTGCATTCTTTCCCACCGGCAGGACTTTCTTAAACGCTCGGCGCCCCTACAATCGCCGCCCTGTCATCGTTTCTCTAGGCCGCTAGGAAGGGCAGCAGTGCGCCCAAGAAGGCTTCGGGGTCCTCCACCTGCGGGATGTGGCCGATGCCGGGCAAGACAACCTTCGAGGCGTTCACTATGTTGTTGTGCAGCAACTCTTCGCCGTCCCGCAGCCGGTCCACTTCACCGTAGAGCACCAGGGTGGAAGAAGCCTGGATTCGAGGCAGGCGCGACATAATGTCGTAATAGGCCAACGACTCCATGAGCTTTCGCACCCAGAGGCCGGCTTGCGTCCGGCTCTGGTTATTAGCGTCCACCCATTCCTGCTTGGGGTCGGCGAAGGTAGTCCCTTCCTTCAGTTCTTGGAGGGTGCGCGGCTTGGGCATCCCGTCTTCGTCGTATTGGGCCATGGTGTCTTTGAGCCGGTCGGGGGCGGTAAAGGCGCTCCACACCGGGCAGCCCACCAATACCAGCTTGTCTACCCGGTCCGGGAAGCTGGCGGCAGTCTCCGTGGCCAAAACGGCGCCAACCGAGTTGCCCACGTAGTGGGCGCGGTGAATGTTGAGGACCTGGCAGGCGTGGTCCAAGGCGTTGGCGTAGTCGGGCATATTGAAATGGCGGCCCGGCTTGTCCGAATCGCCGTGGCCCAGCATGTCGAAGGCGTAGCAGGTGTAGTTCTGGCTTACCGAATCAATGATGGACTCCCAGGTCCAGACCGAGGTGCCCAATGGATGCAACAACACCACCGGGTACCCTTCGCCCTTCTTGACGAAGTGCATGTTCCCTTCGGGGGTAGGCACGCTATCTGTAAGGTCGCGGCGGACAAACATAAGGCCCTCCTCTTCTCGAAACGTAGTTGGCGGTCGGTATTGGCGAGTAGCAACTGCCCGGGGTGTACACTCCGAGTTCCAGCGTTGGCTTCCCAGTGTATCTTGGGCACATGGTAACATGGCGCGGCCAAACACGCAGCCCGAAGAGTACCGGTGTCAGGGCCTTTTAATTGTCCAAGAACCGCGCCTCAACTGTCATTCCGAACGCAGTGAGGAATCTAAAATTCTTCTGCAAAGTTGATGCCAACGGTAATTGTCTGAATCAGGGTTTGCCGGATTTTGAGATTTTCAGGATATTTCCGATCCTGAGCGTCGTTTAATCTTGATTCAGACGAATATAAAAAGGCTCTTCTTCCACGAGTTCAGGACAAACTGGGTGGTCAAGTGGGAGCAGTATCTCTGGGCACTGGAATAAGATGGTCAAGATGAAGGCGAAGCATTATTCTGGTAGCCTGGACTAGAACCATATTTTGCTCCCAGAGGTGAGACCGATGGAATTTCAGGACTACCAACGATTCGTCCAGAGCAACCACCGCGGTGTGATTACAACTTTCCAGCGGAACGGCGCTGGTCACACCAGCATCGTGGTCTGCGGCGCTTATCAAGACAAAGCCGCCTTCGTGATCGTGCGGGGAAACTCGGCCAAGGTGAGGAACCTGAGGAGGGACAATCGCTGCACCGTGATGGCGGTGGCGGAGGACTGGCGGAGCTTTGCGGTGGTCGAGGGTACGGCGGAGCTCAAAGACTATCGCAATACCGACGCCGAAGCGATGCGGGTAGAGCTAAGAGAGGTCTTCCGGGCTTGCGGCGATCATGAGCACCCCGATTGGGAGGAGTACGATCAGGCCATGGTCAACCAGGACGCGGTCATTGTCCTGGTAGAGCCCGAGCGGGTGTACGGCATTATCCGCTCGTAATGGCAGATGGGGCTCGCGCGGCGACATTCCGAAGGCTATGCTACCTGCCGTGACCGGTGTAAGCTGCCGGTTGTCGAGACGTATTGCGAAATATCCTGAATTAGGATAATATGCTCAATGAAGCTTCTAGGCAGGCAGCTAGAGTTGGTCTCTCCAGAGCCCCATCCACCTGCAAAACGAAAACAAGGTGGGGACGCCTCCACTGACGTTGTTATGTCGGCGTTCGTTGGAGGAAACGCCGACGTCTTTTCAAAAGTCCTTTCGTTGCATGTTCCGGAAGGCGCAAAGATTGCCGACGTGACTCATGGAAATGGGGTCTTCTGGAAAAAAGTCGACCTCTCCAAATACGAACTGGTGGCGTCTGATATTGCTACCGGGGTTGACTGTAGAGCGCTCCCATACAAATCGGGGAGTTTTGATGCTGTCGTTCTGGACCCGCCTTACATGGAGGGCCTGTTACGGTCCGATCGTCGGCACAAGGCAGGGAATGGTGCTTACTCTGCTTTTAGAGAATACTACGCCAATGGAGACGAAGAGAGCGCCGGGCCTAAGTGGCACGCAGCAGTGACCGACCTCTATTTCCAAGCTGGCGCAGAGGCGCTCCGCGTACTGAAAGACAATGGGGTAGCAATAGTCAAGTGCCAGGATGAAGTTTCGGCAAACCGGCAATGGCTAACTCATGTAGAGGTTATTGTCTACTACGAATCTCTCGGTTTCTACACCAAGGACCTGTTCGTGGTAGTCCGGTCTAACAAAGCCGGAGTCAGCCGCCTGAAAAAACAAGTTCATGCGAGGAAGAACCACAGCTACTTTCTGGTCTTTGTAAAGGTGCCTCAAGGCAAAACCCGGCTGTCGATGCGGTCAAAGTAGCTAGGACGTATCGGCTGCAAGTATTTCCAACAATGCTATCGGGTCCTCGTTGAAGGGTGATTTCAAGGGCCAATCAACTGTAATCATAGTGGGCAGTAGGTGCTGGCGTTGATACTCGGTGTATCTCCTATAGACGTTCGCAGGCAACTTGGAATTCAGCGCAAAAGCGAACTGCCATTGCCCGCCAAATGCAAAGCAATTGATTGCAAGAAGATCGAACTGACCCCGTAGGAGACAGGTAGTTTTCAGCCTGCTCCCGTCAGGAAAGATAATATCCCTGCTATCACTGGCATCAACTTGGGCTTTGCCAGTCCACTGGTCGTCGCCTAGTTTCTTTACCGAATTGGTCTGAAGACTCTTTACTTCAATTATGCAGGTTTTCCCCTTATAAATGAGCCGACGGTCTCCCTTACGGGTTCGATCATGGTCGTCGTCTTTACTGACCTCTGTAACATCCGGATGAGCAAGAAGAATATCCTGCAACTTTTTCTCAGCAACGTAGCCAATCAGGATGCCCCTCAAGCTGGGGTTCCGGTCAACAAGTTCGGAAAGGTCGTACTCGGTAATATCCCATCGTTTTAGAATCGACTCCGGTTCAGTCATTATCCATGCCGATCCTATCCAGGATGCTTCCCGGCTCAGTCGAAAGGGCCTGGCACACCTCCAAGAATTCTATGATGTCAAGCCGCCTTTCACCGTTTTCGTACTTAGATACGAAAGACTGAGGCTTGCTCAGGAGTTCCGCAACTTTGGATTGAGTGAGACCTTTAGACCGCCTCGCTTCAATCAATGCCTCGCGGAGAGATTCGCGCCTCCCTTGCCGTTCCATATCCGCATTTTCTATCCGAGCCTCATTTATACCAAATTGGGATAATCGCAGACCTTGGCGCTCCCGGGTTAGCCAAGATGTACCATCCGCCTAATTCAACGCCAAAGTGGTGTCGGCGAGACAGACTAGCTCGCTGCGCTGGTTGGTTCCTTATGGCTGAACGGCCAAGCTCAGGTTCCTTGCCCCGCCTCCGATGGTGTAAGATAACTCTGGCGGCCTTAGCCCGGTAGCTCCTCAAGCCGGGTTGCCAATTAGCGTGTTACCAAGCCGGGCGCCCCTTGGGCCGTGGCTCTGAGTAAGAACGCGCTCTTCTGGAGGTACTCGATGGCTAAATTGGCCATAATCGGGACCGGACTGATCGGCACTTCAATTGCCTTGGCGCTGAAGCAAGCCCAGATTAAGGACCTGGAGCTAGTCGGCACCGACTACGACAACGCCGCCCGGGCCGGGGCCCAGAAACGGAATGCCTTTCATCGGGTCGAGGGCCGTCTCAGTGCTGCCGTCAGAGACGCGGATGTGGTGATGTTGGCCACGCCGGTCATGGCAATGGAAGAAACTCTGGAGAATATCGCTCCTGAACTTCCCGAGGGTTGCGTGGTTACCGACGTGGGGAGTTCCAAGAAAGTGGTCTTGGAGTGGGCCGAGCAATACCTGCCCAAAGAGGTCCAGTTTGTTGGCGGCCACCCCATGGCGGGCCGGGAGACCTCCGGGCCGGAGGCGGCCGACGCCGACTTGTTCCGTGGCAAGGCCTACTGCGTCGTCCCCAGCCCGAGGGCGGCCCAGCGGGCGGTCTCGGAGGTAACTTCCATCGCCGAGGCGGTTGGCGCCCGCCCATTTTTCATTGGTGTCGAGGAGCATGATAGCTTCGTGGCTGCCGCCAGCCATCTGCCGTTTTTGCTGTCCGTCGCTCTGGTGGCTTGCACCTCCAAGAGCGTGAACTGGGAAGACATCGCTCAACTGGCCTCCAGCGGCTATCGTGACCTCACTCGCTTGGCGTCGGGAGACGCGGTGATGCACCGGGACATTTGTGTTTCCAACTCGGAACCGATCGTGGCTTGGATAGACTCCTTCATCCGGGAGTTGTACGAAGTGAGGAACCTGCTACAGGATGGAGGCGAGTCCCGCAGCGAAGACCTCAAGGAGGTGTTCGAGCAAGCTTCTGTGGCCAGGGCCCAGTGGTTGGCCGGGCTGGTGACTCCCTTGTCCCGGCAACAGGCCAGTACCCCGGAACTTCCCTCCGTCTCCGGTAGTTTGGGTCAGATGTTTCTTGGCGAGAAAGCAATGGAGGCGCAGCGGCGGTTCTTCAGGGACGCCAAGGACCGGGGCCGCAACAAGTAACTGCTGGAAGATGGTAGCCCGAAGTCAATAGTAAGGTATAGACATTGGAGCAAATTGTTAGTCGCCCACCGTTGTTCAGCGGAGAGCTTTCGGTGCCGGGGGACAAGTCCATTTCCCATCGGGCGCTGATCTTCAACTCCATCGCCAAGGGGCAAGCCAAGGTGACCGGTCTCTCCAGCGGCGAGGATGTCCTGTCCACCATGCGGTGCCTGACTGCCTTGGGAGCCAATATCGTCCCCGGCGAGCAAGAGGGCGGGGTCACGGTCTTCGGCACCGACCAAGGACTTAAGGAGCCCGATGACATCCTGGACGCCGGGAACAGCGGGACTTCGATGCGTCTGCTGTGCGGGCTTTTGGCGGCCCAGGAGTTTACCTCGGTGCTGACCGGCGACGGCTCGCTGCGGTCCCGGCCCATGGGGCGGGTGGTGCAGCCCCTGACGAATATGGGGGCGCAAATCATGGGCCGAAAAGGGGATACCCTTGCCCCGCTTACGGTACACGGCGGCTCCCTCCGCGGGATAGAGTACACCATGCCCGTGGCCAGCGCCCAAGTGAAGTCCAGTATCATGTTGGCGGGCCTCTCGGCCGACGGCGACACCCTGTTACACCAGCCCAATCTCTCCCGGGACCACACGGAGCGGATGATTACCGCCATGGGAGCTACGGTCGAAACCGAAGGACTCTCGCTAGTGGTGCACCCGGCCCGGTTGCAAGCGGTGGACTTGGCTATTCCCGGAGACATCAGTTCCGCGGCTTTTTGGCTGGTGGCCGGGCTGTGCCATCCCAACGGGCGGGTGCTCGTCAAAGGCGTCGGCCTCAATCCTAGCCGTACCGGCATCATCGAAGCCCTCCAAGCCATGGGGGCGGGTCCGAGCCTGACTTTGTTGGACGAGCGCAACGTGGGCGGTGAGCCAGTGGCCGACCTGCTGGTTGAAACCGGCCAGCTCGAAGGCGCGGAGATTGGCGGGGAACTTATCCCGCGCATCATCGACGAACTGCCGGTGTTGGCGGTGGCGGCCTGTTTCGCCAAGGGGACGACAATCATACGCGATGCCGGCGAGCTCCGCTTCAAGGAGTCCGACCGTATCGAGACGACCGTTGCCGAACTGGGACGTTTGGGAGCGAAGATCGAGGCTACCGAGGACGGGATGGTGATTCAGGGAACATCGAGCCTCTCCGGAGCGGCCTGCGATAGCCACGGTGACCACCGCTTGGCCATGTCCCTGGCAATCGCCGGGGCTTTAGCTCAAGGGGAGACTACGATCCGAGGCGCCGAGGCAGCAGTAGTGTCATATCCCGACTTCTGGCGGCGCTTGGCGTTACTCTGTGGCGAGGGACCAACCGTAGTGACCGCGGCTGCTAACAGGGCGCTCGCCGTATGACACCCGGCCTAGATTCATCTCCTCTCCTCTTGGTGGTGCTGTCCGGGCCCTCCGGGGTGGGTAAAGATGCTGCGTTGGCTGGTCTGAAGGCGCTGGACCGGGACTGGCATTTTGCGGTCACCGCTACCACTCGTCCTCCCCGGCCCGGGGAGCAAGAGGGAGTGGACTACCTGTTCTTGGACGACGCCACCTTCGCCGACATGAGGGAGAACGACCAGTTCTTGGAATGCGCCGAGGTCTACGGGCGTTGGTACGGCGTTCCGCGCAGTCAAGTACACCAAGGACTGGAGGCCGGGCAGGATGTAATATTGAAGGTCGACGTGCAAGGGGCCGACACGGTGCGGAGGCTGGAACCGGAGGCCGTGTTCATTTTTATGGTCCCCGGCAGCGTCGACGAATTACGCTGCCGCCTAGAGGCCCGTAAGGACGAGGCCCAGGACATGGAGTTGCGGCTACAGACGGCAGTGGATGAATTGGCCCGGGTGGAGGAGTTCGACTACAAAGTAGTCAACAGCGATGGAAACTTGGAAAGGACAATAGCAAGCATTGATGCGATTATTACCGCAGAACGGCGCCGGGTGGCGCCGCGGCGCTTGCAAGGGTTGTGATCGCCGGTACTCATCGCCTTCCACCTCCACTGCCCAAGGATAAGTTGGCTGAAGTTAAGACCTCTCGGGAGAGCACATGGATGACACGGTAGGTCAAGTCGCTGCCAGACCCAGGTTGCCTCAGTGGTTAAAAGTCCCGGCGCCGGGCAGCCCGCGTTACATCGAATTGAAGCAACTAATGAAGACCAGCCAGCTTCACACCGTCTGTGAGGAAGCACACTGCCCGAACATCGGCGAATGTTGGCAGCAGGGCACGGCCACCTTCATGATCCTGGGGGACATCTGCACTCGCCGTTGCCACTACTGCGCGGTCATCACCGGACGGCCTACCGGAATCGACCTCCAAGAGCCTTCGCGCTTAGCTGATACGGTAAAGGCCATGGGCCTCAGCTATTGTGTCATCACGTCGGTCAACCGGGACGACTTGGCCGATGGCGGCGCTTTCATCTTCGCCTCTTGTATCAAAAAGATCCGGGAGCAGGCGCCCGGCTGCAAGGTCGAGGTGCTGATTCCCGACTTTGACGGCTCGTGGCTGGCGTTACAGAAAGTCATGGACGCCCGGCCCGAGGTATTGAACCATAACATCGAGTCCACCAAGCGCATATTTCCCAAGGTCCGCCCCCGAGGCAACTACCAGTTGTCACTACAGCTATTGGCCAAAGCTAAAGAGATGGACGCCGGGGCGGTAACCAAGTCGGGCATCATCGTCGGCATGGGCGAAACCAAGGAGGAAGTCCTGGAAACCATGGAGGACCTGCGGTCGGTAGACTGCGATCTGTTGACCATCGGCCAATACCTGCGGCCGTCGGCCAAGCACGTGGCAATCGACCGTTTTTACCATCCGGACGAATTCGCCGAACTAGCCAAGTCTGGAGAAGCCATGGGCTTCAAGCACGTGGCGGCGGGCCCTTTAGTGCGTAGCTCTTACCACGCCGACCAGCAGCACGTGGCGGCCCTGCCTCAACTGGCTAAGAGCGGGTAGCCAGCGTTTGTTCCCCTACGGTGTCGCTTCCTTAGCCTCGTAACCTCTGGGGGTTACCATGCGGTGGTGGTCGACAAACGTATTGGAGTTGCCGATCACCACAATGGTGACCATGTCCACCGTTCCCACCATTTCGTCCAAGTGTTCCAGGTCGGTCAGGGTGACGTTCTGGCCGGTGCGGTAGGCGTCGCGCACGATGCCGACCGGTGTTTGTGGGGAGCGGTGTCCCAGCAAAATGCGCCGGGCTTCCAGCAGTTGGTGGCTGCGTTTCCGGCTGCGGGGGTTGTATAGGGCCACCACGAAGTCCCCTTGGGCGGCGGCTTCCAGCCGTTGTTGGATCTTCTCCCAGGGGGTGAGCAGGTCGCTCAAGCTAATGGCGCAAAAGTCCTGCATCAGCGGCGCGCCCAGCAGCGAGGCCGCCGCCTGCATGGCGGATACCCCGGGCACCACCTCCAGCCCCGGTGCTTCCCCGTCCCAATCCCGGTCCACCAAGACCTTGAACAAGGGGCCAGCCATGCCGTAAATCCCGGAGTCTCCCGAGGACACCACCGCGACCTTGTGGCCTTGGAAAGCCAAGTCAACGGCCCGCGAAGCCCGATCCAACTCTTGGCCCAAGTCCATAGCTACCAGTTCCTTTCCCTCCACCAAGGAGAGCACCTGTTGGACGTAAGGCCGGTAGCCCACCACCGAGTCCGCTTCGTGCAGGGCAGTCCGGGCCGCCGGGGTCAGGTGTTCCAAGCCCCCGGGCCCTAGGCCGACCAAATACAGCTTGCCTTGTTTGGACGTTTCAGGGGCGGAATCAGCTTGGTTCATAAGGTCTCGCACTAAACTCTACCCGGCACACGGCTATGGTGGCCTGGCTGGTCTTGACCCGCGCCACCAGCAACTCGCGGCTGCCGGAGGCTAACAGTGCGGCCGGCTCGGATACTCCCCACATGCCCAGCAATTCGTGGACCCGCGGCCGAGGCGTGGCCCCCGTCTCAGAGTTTCTTTCCTCGGCCACCTTCTGAGAAACCGGGTTTTTGTCTGGGGCAGCGGGGTCTCCGCCGAGTCCTTCAGCGAATACCGAGTTCAACTCCTCGGCGCTATAGCACATCATGGGCACACCATACTTGCGGGCCAATTCTTGAATACCCGGCTCGTCCTTCTTCAACTCGGCAGTAGCAATGCACCTTAGGCTGGAGGCCGCGATGTCATAGGCGGCGAAGGTGCGGACTAGAAGAGCTTCTAGTTCCGCCATCGGGACTCCGCGCCGACAGCCCATCCCTACCACCAAACTGCGTGGCCGGTAAATGACCACCGGGATTCGGCTCCGGGCCGATGTGCCTGCGCTGGGAGGCTCTTCCAGCGGCGCCCTTATGCGGTCGGTGATAACCAATGCGGCCGCGCAACTTTCTTCGGCAAGGGCCTCCACTAGAATTTCCGGGGAGTCCAAGACGCTAAAGCTGGCTGGCAGTTGTTGACCTTGGGGCCACCAATCGGGCTCTCCGGCATTCTGATACACCGCCACCGGCTCACCATTAACCACCGCGGCGCTGGCCCTGGTTATCGCCAGAGGCGAAGCCTCCACCTGCCAGCCGAACTCCCGGCCCAGCAAGTCCACCGCCGGAAGCCCCATTACCTGGGAGGCGGAAGTCACCACCGGCATGGCGCCCAGGGCTTGGGCTACCTCTTGGGCCAACTGGTCGGCGCCTCCTTGGTGGCCCGAAAGCAGGCTAACCGCGAAACGCCCGGAATCGTCGACGCACACCACTGCCGGGTCCTTACGCTTACTGTCTAGACACGGAGCCAAAAGCCGCACGGCTGCGCCGACGGGCATGAACAGCACCAACCGCTGGTAGTCCCTGAAGGCCTGCTGCACCACCGGCCGCGCCGGTAGGTCGAAGAGCGATGCAACCTCAGGGGGTTGGACAAAGCGGCGGTCTAGGTGGAGGCTAACTTGACTGGTCAGGGAGGCTGCCAAGGTACGGGCCAACCCCGCCCCAGCGCGGGAGATAGCCACGATTCCCGTTGTACCCCCTTCTTTGGTGGTCACCAAAGACCTCTAATAGAGTGTTTAATAAGTCCTCACAACCGATCACCTGTCACCCTGAGCAAAGCGAAGGGTCTAAACTCCTTGAGCCTGCTGTTGCCCAAGCATTTTAGATTCCTCACTCCGTTCGGAATGACAGGGACGGGCCGCAATTGGTTTTTAGACACCTTCTAAGAGGCATCTGGGCTGAGAGAGGCCGGAGCCGTGGCCCGGGTACCGGCCCGGCGGTAGCGGTGGGTGTAGTCGGCGGCGTACAGGTGAGAGGTTGCCGATGTTTCCTGGGGTTGGTCCGGTTGCCGGAGCGACGGGTCCAGAGCTTGCCCCACTAGAATCAAGGCTTGCAGAGTGATCTTCGCTTCCCTAACCTTGGGCGCAATATCGGCCAGGGTACCCCGGACTACTTGCTGGTCGGGCCAACCAACCCGGTACACTACGGCCACCGGGGTCTCTTTGGCGTAACCCGCCGCGCGCAACTCCCGGACGATTCGCGCCATACGGGTGATACTCAAGAAAATTACCAGGGTGCAGCCGTGGGCCGCCAAGTCCCGCAGTTGTTCCCGCGGGGGCATGGCCACCCGGCCTTCGGCCCGGGTCAGAATAACCGTCTGCGAGACCTCGGGGACGGTAAGCTCGGCTTTAAGAACCGCGGCCGCGGCGAATGCTGAGCTTACGCCGGGGATAATCTCGTACTCGATGCCTTCCCGTTCCAGCACCCGCATTTGTTCCAAGATGGCGCCGTAGATCGCCGGATCGCCGCTTTGTATCCGGGCCACTTGCTTACCTTGGGCCACGGCCTCCACGATCAAGGCCATGATCTCTCCCAGGGTGAGGTCTTTGCTGCCGTAGACTTCCGCCCCGGGCCGGGCAAGCTCGGCAATGGAGGGATGCACCAGAGAATCGGCGTAGATTACTACGTCGGCCGACTCGATAATCCGTTTGGCCTTAAGAGTCAAGAGCTCCGGGTCCCCCGGTCCTCCGCCCACAAAGTAGACTTTCCCTCGCTCTTCGGTCATTACTTTCGCCTCTTGGTAATCTGCGGCTGAAATCCGGTTGTTTACGAGCATAAACCGGGCAACCACAAGGGTTCTCCCTACCAACTACCAACGGTGGCCTGTTCTGTAGGGGCGTCCCTTGTGGACATCCTATTGCCGACAATCACGCTAATATCGACTAACCATCAATTTCAAAGATTTTGGACCACTAGTTCTTGATGATCAACAAGGAAAAGTAGTCCATATCCTGTTCGGTAAGCTGGCCCATATCCTTGACCACTTGCTCTCTTGGAGTCGAGACCCGGCGCACGTAGATGGCCTTGTCGGCCAAGCCCAGAGATTCCAGGTTGGCCAATGATTGGACCAGGGTCCGGTTCACTTTCATTAAGACAATAGTATCGTAGTTGGCAATGGCTTGGGCAAGGTCGTCCATCCCGTAGACCGCCGGGAGCACGGCCAAGCGCTGGCCTTGGGATGCCAGAGCCACGCCGCCACTGGCCGCTGCGGCCATGACCGAAGACACCCCTGGCACTATCTCCACTCGGAGGTCCGGGTGGGAACTCCGAATACCTTCCAGCACGTAGGAGAAGGTGCTGTAAAGCATCGGGTCGCCTTCAGTCAAAAAAGCCACGTCACGCCCCTGATAAAGCAACTCTGCCAAGGTCTCAGCGGCATTTTCCCACACCTCAGCCGCGCCTTTGGGGTCGTCGACGGGGAAGGGCAGCCGCAAGACCTCCTGACGAGCTAGGTCTAGGAATTGGCTGACAATGCTGAGGGCATAGCTGTCCCGTTGCGTATCGGACTGGGGCACGCACACCACCGGCACCTGCTGGACTATGCGCAAAGCCTTAAGAGTCAGCAGTTCCGGGTCGCCGGGCCCCACGCCGACGCCAAACAAGCAACCGGAGGTAACGGTCGATGAGGCGGTGTTCAAGCCCTAGTCCCCGCGCCGGGCGGTTACGATAAACACCGGGTTTTGGGCATCCAGCCGCGTCGTCCCGTCTGCCATCTCCTTGCCCCGGGCGGCGCTGACCATGGTGAGTTCGGTGAACAACCCCAAGGTCTTTAGCTGGCGGTAGGTGTCCTGGGTGCGCTCCAAGACCGCCAGGTTAACCACGATGCTGCCTCCGGGCTGAAGCCGCCGGCCTGCCGCGTCCAGTATCTCCAGCAACCTGCCGCCGCTGCCGCCGATAAACACCGCATCGGGGTCGGGTAGGCTTTCCAGCACTTCCGGCGCCTCTCCCGGCATCACCTGGACGTTGGAAGCTCCCCAGCGCGCTACGTTGCGTTCCAGCAGCGGCAGGCTGGGCTGGTCTCTCTCGACCGCGTAAATGGCGCCCTGGTACGCGATTTGGGCCGCCTCAATAGCGACCGAGCCGGTGCCAGCCCCAATATCCCAGACTATGCTATCTGGCCTCAAGCCCAATGAGTACAGGGACACGGCCCGCACTTCGCGCTTGGTGATCTGGCCCTTTAGAGGTTTGCGCTGCTCGAAGGCCGCGTCGGGGAGGCCGAGGCGGCGCTGGCCTTGGGTATTGGCAAGAAAGGTATAGGCAGTGGAGTCCTCCAGATTCCTAGCCACCGGAGGCCGAGCCGGAGGGGGAGACTAGAGGGACGCCGCCGGGGGAGGTGGAGGCGCTGCCCAGCAAGGTCCCGTCGAAGTCAAAGCACATAGCGTCCACAATCAACGACCCGGCGCTGTCTCCCAAGTACTCCAGACTGGCGTCGCACACCCGCTGGCACAAGACCGGAAAGAGGGACAGCAGGCCGTGGGACTGGGCGATTTCCTGAAAATGACGCCCCGAGCTTGCTTGCCGCATCTCCGCTTGGACCTCCGGGGGCGCGCCGCATTCTCCCGCAAGGTCGGCCAAGTAGCCGCAGTCGACCTGGTTCCCCGCGACGTGGGTCACGAAGTAGCCCATAGCCATCTTGGAGAACTTTCCGATCATCCCCACATGGGTAGCCCGGGGAACCTCCCGCATCACGCACCGTTTCATCGACGGGCCGCTGAAGATGCCGGCCTCCACGTAGGCCATGTCGGGAAGGTCCAGCCGGGACTTGGCGAATTCCTCGCTACGGGTGCCGGTGGAAAGCACTAGGTGTTCTAAGCCGTTGGTGGCGGCAACGTCGATGGCTAGGTGGACGCTGGCCCGCCAAGCCGCGGTGGAGTAGGGTTGCACTACGCCGGTGCTGCCCAGAATGGAAATGCCGCCCAACACCCCCAGCCGGGCGTTGGTGGTCTTCAGGGCGATTTCCTCCCCGCCGGGCACTGAAATCTCGACAATGACCGACTGGTCCAAGTCCAAGCCCGCCGCGTCGGCCGCTTCCAGCACCGACTCGGTGATCATCCGGCGGGGCACGCGGGTGACGGCCGGTTCCCCCATGTCGATACCGGTGCCGGGCCTGGTAACCGTGCCCACGCCGGGACCGCCGACGATCCTGAGCCGGTCACTTGACACAGACCCCGGTGCAACCGACACGGTGCAACAGATCTCGGCCCCGTGGGTGGCGTCGGGGTCGTCTCCGCCGTCTTTGATCACCGAGCACATCACCCGTCGCCCGTCGTTTAACGTCTGACACCGATGCACTTGAAACTCCACGTCCCGGCCGACGGGTAAGTGGATGGTGACCCGTTCCACTTTCTCCCCCGACAGCAGCGCCATGGTAGCCGCCTTGGCCGCCGCCGCTGCGCAGGAGCCGGTGGTATACCCGGTGCGCATCCCGCGGCCGCGCACCGTCTGGCGGCTGTAGTCGCTTTCGGGCGGGGAGATAGGTGGTGTATCTTCTCTCATCGGTATTCAGTTTTCTTATGGAGTAAGGATGATGTAGGAGTTATCTGCGTGATTTTCAATGATCTTAGCAGCCCGGGTGTTGGAAAAAGTGTGCATCAACGAATAATAGACCGTCAGAACTAGCTCGTATAATTGCGCATCCGAATCTAGATCATAGACTGCAAATTTATCGTTAAATTCACGAAGCTCTTCCGCGTAGATTCCCCGGGCATGGGTCAAATGCGTACTGTGGTTGGCGAAGTATCCAGCAATCTCTTGGGAATACCGCTCCCGATCCTGTGTTGGAAGACCGTTGAACATATATAGGGAAAGCCAATACTTTGCCACTGATTCAGATAGATCTGATGCGTTCTTGCATTCAACCAAGAGCCCCGGGCCATACTGCCGGAGCATGTCCGCCCAAACGGTATATTCATTGGGATCGTTCAGACAGGCAACCCTGGCTTGCTCGAACTGCTCCAAGATCGCCTGGGCCGGGACCCACCGGTATCCGTACGCGGTTTGAAGTAGGAATTGAGGGTCTATAGGACCAAGATAAGAATGAGCCGCCAGGTGGATCTCATTGCCGATTAAACAAAGTAACGCAGCAGCCGACATCGCCATGTGTGGGACGAATATCCTGATGTGGTTAAACGACTGTCTCAAGTATTCGCCGATTGACTCCGCAGCCTCTACTGAACCGCCAGGACTGTGGACTATTAGGTCTAAGTCCGCTCCGGAGAGACCGTGGACGGTTTCCATAAACCCTGTAATATCTGAGTGGTCGATCGCCGTAAGTGAGGGGTCCTCAGCTCGCTGCAGGTGACCGGCAGCATAGACCACCGTGTTTCTTCCAGTATATGCGTGCAAATTGGATATTGACCGTCGACGCACGAGGTCGTATGCGTCAATCCTAGGGGCGGTTAAACTGCTCAGCTCCTCAAGGAGTTCACCCCAAGTTGGCATTCGTAACGTACCCGGCCGTCTTGTTAGTTGCCACGAGATGAGGCAAACGACGAAACTGTCGCTGTTTCACTATTGACGGTGAATCCGGTTTCGGTCGCGGAATCTTGGTATTTTCGAAATATAGGTCTGCCTCTTGAAAGAATCTACGAACATTTCCATCGTGGTCTTTAAATCTTTGCGAATTCATTACACATTGCCCTAGTGGTCCGAATTTGGACTTAGCTGGTTAACTTCGCTCATAGCTGACGGACTCTCGTATTCTCGCGCTAACCCCCATTGCTCCAAGCGCGGCGGACCCGGTCGGCAGTGACCGCAACGACCCGGCTGTCAATCCCCAGAGGCGGGGTTACCGAGACCGGGACCGAGGGATACTTCTCTTGGATCTGGTCCAGCCCGCCCAAGACGTTCCGGCGCAAGATCATCCCGGGAAAGAACAAGTAAGGCACGCACATGATGGACGCGACGCCCCTTCCCTCCACCAGCCGGGCGGCAGCGTAGTCCATAGTGGGGTCTCCGTAGTGGGACTGGGCCACGTCCACAGCGTAGTCCAAGCCCAGGCGTTGCTCCACCATTTGGCCCAATTCTTCCAACCAAAGACAGTCGTCGTACTGGGTCTTGGTCCCTGCTTTGACCACCAGGATGCCTTTGACGCCGTCTTTGGGTCGGTAGGCGGCGTCGCCCTCGATGTCCCGCACCCGTTCTACGATCAAGTCGGCGAGCCCCGGGTCGGAGCCGAAGCCGTCGGCCAAGAGTAGCCGGACGCCGGGTAGGCCGGCGCGGACTTCGTCAAGAATTTCGTTCAACTCCTCGTTGGCGTGCTTGCCATTTCCCAATAGGAAAGGCATGACAACCACCCGGCGGAGTCCCCGTTGGTCCAGAACCCGGACGGCTTCATCGGGATGAGGTTTGATGAATTCCAGGCAGGAAAGGACAAGCTGCTCATCCTCGATGTCCAACTCTTCTTGTACCTGCCGCGCCGCTACTTCCAGGCCCGCCGGGGTGCTGGGACAGTGGCGGCACCACGCAGGGACGGTCTCCTCCCGCCAACCGCAAGAACATTCCATACGGCTGGCGCCCCGCTGGCTGCCGTGGCCCAGTAACACCACACCCCACCCGGAAGCACCGAAGTCAGGGGCTGTGTCACCAGCGCCGTTTGGTTTAATTGTCATGGCGCTCCCGTAGTAGTGTCTGCCTTGGACTCACCGATTAGTGAAAGTAATGCGTTCACTGTAGCCGCGGCTGCCGAGCTGCCGCCCCGGCGGTCCCGAATCGTGATGTAGGGCACCGCGCTGCGGGTCAACTCTTCCTTGGATTCGGCGCAAGCGACGAATCCCACTGGCATTCCGATGACCAAGGCCGGGTTGGCGCGCCCCTCGTTGATCAAGTCCAGCAACGCCAGCAGCGCGGTGGGAGCGTTGCCAACCGCCACCACGGAACCGTCTAGGTAAGGGGCCAACTCCCGAATTGCAGCTACCGATCTGGTGGTGCCTTCCTGCCGGGCCCGGCTGGCGGTTTGGGGGCTGTCTATGGAGCAGCGGGTCTGAATTCCATGACTTGAGAGTAACATCTTGGAGATACCCACCTCCACCATTCGCACGTCGGTCACCACATCCGCTCCGGCGGTTAGGGACGCGATCCCCAACTCCACGGCCCCGGGACTGAACTCAACATTGGCGGCTATTGCCGGATCGCCTTCGGCCCGCACGATGCGACACACGACATAACGTTCGCCGGGGGTCAAGTCGAGGGAATCAGGCAGACACGCTTCGACCATCTTCAGACTTTCCCGGTCGATCTCATCGGGCAACAGAGCGTATTTTTCCACTAGGGACGTTGGCAAAGACATAGGCTGAGACAATCAGGAAATGCTGCTGGCCTGCTATTATAGCGAATTTCCCGCCCGGCGTCCTATCCGCCACCAATGAAGCGGCTGGCAAAGGTAGCTACTAACAGTGCGCCGCCAACGGCAAGAATGGTGTAGAAAAGTCGGTCAACGTGCCGGTTCATTTCGCGCTGGTCTTCCTTGAGCGCAGCCGTATCACCTTCGAGGCGGCCAATTGCGCGCCATACCTCGGCGGCGTCAACTTGGGGGACCAGTATCAGCACCTGTTGTCATTCTTCTTCTCGCCTACGCCATAGGATGAGCAGCCACGTTAAATCAGGAGAGCCAACTGGCCGGTGCTCTGGGCCAGTTCCGCAATGATTTCCAGCACGTCCTGAAGATGAGTATCTGTTGGAGTCAACCGCTCTAGGAAATTTTTAGTCAGACAGTTGGAAAAAGTCCTTGGCTATCTCCAGACTGTTGGAGGGAGGACGGTTTTTCAAGTATATAGTAGGGGCGTGAAGCAACTTTTTCACGATGGCCCGGGTCATGGCTTCTACTGAGGCTTGGTCTTCGGCGGTCAACTTATGGTCAAGCCGCTTTAAGGTCTTGTTGAGCTCCCGTTCTCTGATGTCCTCGGCCTTATGGCGCAAGGCAATTACGGTAGGGAGCACTTCCAGGTCGCGCCACCACTCGAGAAACTCGTCTATTTCCCGGGTCACGACATCTTCGGCCCAGCGGGCTTCTTGCTCCTTTTCTTGTCGGCTGGCTTCGGATACTGACTCCAGGTCGTCCACGTCGTGCAAAAAGACGTTGTTAATCTCTGCGGCCGTAGGATCGATGTCCCTTGGCACCGCAATATCCAACAAAAATAGGGGGCGGTGGGGACGGGCCGCCATAGCGGCTTGAATTGTGCCCGCCTCCAGAACGTAGCCCGGTGAGCCGGTGCAGCCAATGACAATGTCGGCGCCTTGGAGCGCGTTGGGAAACTCGTGGAAAGGAATGGGTTGGCCGGATAGTCCTGCGGCTACTTCAACGGCTCGGCGATAGGTCCGGTTGGTGACCGTAATATCGGTTACTCCGGACCGGTGCAGCACTTGTGCGGCCAACTCCCCGGCGTCACCGGCGCCGACCACCATGGCGCTCCGGCCTCTCAGGTCGCCTAGGGCGTTCCGGGCTAACTCCACACAGGCTCGGCTGACCGACAAAGCGTTGCGGCCGATGCCGGTCTCCCGGCGCACCTTTCGGCCCACTCTCAACGCCCGCTGAAAAAGCAGCGACAGCGGGCCCTGCGCGGTGCTCGCTTGGGTGGCGACTTCAAAGGCGTCGCGTACCTGGCCGATGATCTGCTCCTCGCCCAAGATCATCGAGTCCAAGCTGGAAGCTACCCGGAAAAGGTGGCGGACGCACTCGTTCTGCCGGTGCACGTACAGGTAGCGGTCTACGTCCAACAGGGAGACACCGAATTGGTCCACCAGAAACTGCTTGATCCGGTCTTCGCCGTCACTCCAGTTCTGGCCCTGCTCGGGGTTGGCCCCCGGTTCCGTGGTGTAAAATTCGGATCGGTTACAGGTGCACAGGATTACCCCCGGCACACCGTAGCTTTCCATCGTCTTTAACGCGCCGGGCCACTGGGCCTTGGTAAGAGTCAGCTTCTCCCGCACCTCCAGAGGGGAGGTGCGATGGTTCAGGCCTACTACGAGGAATTCCAAATAGAGTCCACCTGCCGACCGATTCCTGCTGGGACTTTTCGGAGTGTAATTGGGACGGTGTTGACTGTCAACGCGGCTGGAGCCGGGGGTCCGGTTGTCAGGCTATCCGGCGTTCTGTTCTTCCTTGGCCAGGTTGGCCAGCATCTTCTGAAGGGTGGCTAAAAATGCGTCCCGCTCTTCCTTGTTGATGTCGGCCAGGATTATGGTGTGGCTGGCCTGCGCCTGTTCAATCAGTTCAGGCACCAAGGCCCGGCCTTCCTCCGTTAGTTCCAGCCTCACCATGCGCCGGTCGTTGCGCTGCCGCCGCCGCCGGAGCAACCCCCGATTGCATAACCGGTCCACCTGCCGGCTGACCCCGGCTTGGTCCATGGCGACTACCTGCGCCAGTCCGGTGACGGTGTTGGCTTCGCGGCGGAAACACATTTCGAGGATTCGGTACTGGGCCGAGGTAATTTCATAGAGTGCAGTTCGCCGTGTCAGCGACCGTATCATCGCCGATCCCAAGCTGGACATCCAATAGCCCAGGTCTTCGAATGTAGACTCCGGCTCCTGTTGAGGTGGTTGGTCCGGCATAACCAATCCCCTTCTCTACCGCATATACGGCACGGTAAACGAAATACGTTATGTCCTTGTTAAGGCATGTGCCCAATATGTTAAGTTCACGTTAGAGTATAAGCGGGACATGTTAAATCCATGTTAAGCCATAGTCGAAGGGCAGGGTGGCGGGTAATTTCGTGATACTTCCGGGAGGGAGAGGTGAGGATTCCCGCATTCACCGGAACTGCGGATGGCCTTGTGGAGGCCACGTATGGGGATGAAAATCGCCTATTTTCATGGCAATGGCCGGTGGCCTCAGTCACCACCCGGCACGCCTAGAGAAACAGACCTAGCGGAGAGTAGACCGCGACATGGCAGGACAGCGGTGGTTATGCTGGTTTGGGTCAGGCCCTTGGTTACTGTTGTGCGGGCTGGGCGGTATGGGGGACCCTGGCTAGCATCTCATCCAGAATCCTCTGCAGGGCCATGGTGTGGCTGCAAGTGCCCCGGGTCGCAAAGAAATGACACTGGCAACGCCACGAACCGGCATCGAAGGCGACCTCGTAAGTGTTGTGGTTGCCTTGAAAGGAGGCCCTGAAGTTGGTGATGGAGACCCGGTCTTTCTCCTCCGCGTATCTTCTGGCCTTATCAATCTTGCCGATGATGCTGGAGTCCATTTCCGCCCCCGAATGCTACTATCCGGTCGGTCTGCCTGTGGATGTGAATTGTACGGTGGGGTAGGACAGGGGTCAAGGCGTTCCTCAGCGAGTCAGGACGAGAATCCTCTATGCGGCGCCAGCATATTCCGGGCGCCAGGCTTTAGGTGTCGCTGTCTCCCCTGCCGTAAACTGGTCAGAAGCCGTAACCGAGTAGTGTCTCAGTTTGAAAACGGGTGTCTCCTTCAGCCGATGAGTCTCTGAACGAAAAGCGCAATTGAAGATGCCACGGCGACAGACCCAACCATTAGCCCGACCATCCACTTGATTAGTTCAACCTTCAGTTCAGCAAGGTCAGCCTTCGTCGCCAGATGTTCATAGCTGCCTGCTAGCCGACTCACCCTCTCCTCTATTGTTGTGGTCATAATGTCATGCCTCCTTGTGGTGAGTCCAAGAATTATTTTCTCAGTGGTCAGGTATATCGTCAATCATTTCAAACTGAGACACTACCCCGTAACCGAGAAAATTGCGAAACTCTTTAGTTGCCGAGGGGCAAGAATAATAACAGCGTGAATAGGATTAGGCGAACAATCATGGTGAATGGAATTCGTCCTGTACTTTGACGGTATTCGTCTCCAATCAGCAGTAGCAAGCCAGCCGGGGAGTTTCGCAATTTTCTCCGTAACCGGGCCAATTTGACGCTCCAAGTCCGGTGACATACAATCCCAAATGGCAGTACGTAATCCGTCATCAACATCCCGGTCGGCTGCCGTCTTACGGGCCGATTGACCCACTGCAACACACGCAATACCATGTTGGGCTCGGTCGTCAATGGTGTTTGAGCGACCGCCGGTCTCTCCACTTAGTAGCTGAGGCAAGTCCATGAACGGCGACGAAATCAGGAATTTGTTTATTGGTTTCTTTGAAGAGAAGGGGCATCTCCACATGCCCAGCGCCTCCCTCATTCCCTCGGGAGACCCTACCTTGCTGTTCACCAGCGCCGGGATGGTCCCTTTCAAGCCCTTTTTTACCGGGGAGCAGACGCCGCCGTCGGTCAGGATGACCAGCAGCCAAAAGAGCTTCCGGACTACCGACATTGATGAGGTGGGAGACCACAAGCACCTGACCTTCTTTGAAATGCTGGGCAATTTCAGCATCGGCGATTACTTCAAAGAAGGCGCTATCGATTTCGCCTGGGAACTGGTTACCCAGAGGTTCCGGCTATCTCCGGACAAACTGTTCGTTACCATCCACTTGGATGACGATGAGGCCTTCCGGATTTGGCGGGACCAAGTAGGGGTGCCGGAGGAGCGCATCTACCGCTACGGCGACAAAGACAACTGGTGGGGGCCAGCGGGCAATGAAGGCGCCACCGGGCCTTGCTCGGAGATTCACTACGACGGCGGCGCCGAGAAAGGGTGCCAACCGTTGGTGGAACCCGACGTTTTGACCGCCATCCTCAAGGAGGAACGGGACCGAAACGGTGCCGCCGGCCCTCAAGCGGCGCCCGGTTGCCACCCCAACTGCGACTGCGAGCGCTTCGTGGAGCTGTGGAATTTGGTTTTCATGCAGTTCTACCAAGACACCGAGCGCAACCGCACGCCGCTCCCCGCTCCCAGTGTGGACACCGGCATGGGCCTGGAGCGGGCGGCGGTCATTCTCCAGGGCAAGAACAATATCTATGAGACCGACCTGTTCACGCCCATCATTGCCAGGGTGTCGGAGTTGACCGGCCATACTTACGGCGCAGACGCGGACACCGACTTTGCCATGCGGGTGGTGGCCGAGCACGCCCGCGCGGCGTCGTTCCTGATTGGCGACGGTGTGGTCCCCGGCAACGAAGGCCGGGGCTACGTGCTGCGGCGCGTCGTCCGCCGGGGCATTCGCTACGGCCGGCAGTTGGGCTTGACGGGTCCCTTCTTCGCCGAGGTTACCGAAGAAGTGATACCCCGCTTCCAAGGGGTATACCGGGAGTTGTCCGAAAACCGCGACTTCATTCTGCGAGTGGTCCGCTTGGAAGAGGACCGGTTTGCCGAGGCCATTCAGACCGGGCTACCGTTGTTAGAGGAGGGATTGATACCCTTCCGGCAACAGCTTAGGTCTCACGTCGAAAACGGCGGCCTGAACGCCGAGCGGCTGCAAGCCACTCTGGACTGGGCCGCCCAGACGGTCCCCGATTGGGTCCTGGAAAAGCTCTCTAGCGCCATCTTGCCCCGTTTGCCTGCCGATGAGGCCCAACTAGAAGAGTTCGCCAATACCCTCTCCGACGTCGAGACCTTCCTCCTCTACGATACCTACGGGTTTCCGCCTGAGTTGACTGCCGAGATCGCCCGTGAGCACGGCTTGGAAGTCGACATGGAAGGCTTCCAGCGGGAGATGGAGGCGCAGCGGGAACAGTCCCGCGCCGCCCAAGCCTTTACCGGAAGCATGGAGATGCTCACCACCTACGGAAACCTGGGAGTGGGCCAAATTAGCTTTCATGGCTACACCCACACCGAACAGGAATCGGTGATAGTGGCCCTCTTGGTCGAGAGTGCGGCATCCGGGCAATCGGGGCCGGCGGGGCACGTAGTCCAAGGCCAAAAGGTCGAGGTGATGATTGACCGGTCGCCCTTTTACGCCGAGGGCGGTGGGCAGTTGGGCGACCGCGGCTGCATCCACGGCCCCAACGGCGTCATCACGGTGGAAGACACCCAGAGTCCGGTGGCCGGGCTAATTGTCCAACGGGGCGTTGTAGAACAGGGCGAGATCGCCATTGGCGACCGGGTTCGGGCCACGGTAGACCCGTCACGAAGGCAAGACGCCTCCCGCAACCACAGCGGCACCCACTTGCTTCACGCCTCGCTCCGGGCCGTGCTAGGTCCTCACGTGCGCCAAGCCGGCTCCCTGGTGGCCCCCGACCGGCTGCGCTTCGACTTCAGCCACGTCAGCCCGCTTTCAACCGGCGAGGTTGGGTCGGTCCAGAGCTTGGCCAACGAGCGTATCCGGGACAATCTCTTGGTCCATTCCCACGATACGACCTACTCCGAAGCCATCCGAGAGGGGGCGCTGGCCTTCTTTGGCGATCGTTACGGCGACGTGGTGCGAGTGGTAACCATGTCCGAAGGGGATACGGCCCACCACCAACCCTTCAGCGTGGAGCTTTGCGGGGGCACTCACGTAGCCGCCACCGGCCAGATTGGGACGCTGTTCGTGCTGGGCGAGTCCAGCATCGGCGGCGGAATGCGCCGCATCGAGGCAGTGACGGGCCGGGCGGCAGAACAGCTATTCGTCGATTCTACCACCAAGCTGGAAAACCTGTCCCGCAAGCTTCAAACCCCGGTGACCGACCTAGAGACCCGCTTGGACAGCTTCTTGCGGGACACCGAGGACCTGAAGCGCCGCCTAGCAGCTTTGGAGCGGAGCGCCCTCCGGTCGGAGGCGGAAGACTTGCTGACCCGGGTATTGGATGTCGATGGGGTGAAAGTGGTTGCCGGTCGCACCTCGGCGACCAGCCCCGATGCTATGCGGGAAATGGGAGACTTTCTGAAAGCCCGGTTATCCAGCGTTGTCTTGGTGCTGTCGGCCGTCATTGACGGCAGCCCGCTGCTGGTGGGCATGGTTACGCCGGACTTGGTGGAGCGGGGCGTCCACGCGGGCAACGTGGTCCGCGACACCGCCAAGGTAATGGGGGGTGGGGGTGGCGGCCGCCCGGAGATGGCCCAAGCGGGGGGCCGAAACGTTGAGAAGCTGGACGAGGCCTTGCGCGGCGTGCCCGAGGTGGTGCGCCAGAGCTTGTCCTGAATGTTTTGATTGGGGAATTATATCGTCAAGGAAAGGTTAAGAATCTGAGAGTACTGGCCTTGGATTTAGGAGAGCGCCGTATCGGCTTAGCCGTAGGGGAGACCGAGGGTAACTTTGCCTTCCCGGCAGGGCACTTGGTCCGCACCAAATTGGGCCAAGACTTGGAGCGCATCTTGAAAATCGCCGACGAACGCGCCGCCGCCGGTTTCGTGGTGGGGATTCCCTATAGCTTGGACCGTGGTTTGGGCCGAGGCGCCAAGCAGGCCCAGGGGTTTGTGCGCGCATTGCGCCAAAAAACCGGCCTTCCGGTCTACCCGGTGGACGAACGGTTTACCTCGGTGGAAGCTGAAGGACTGCTGCGAGAAGCGGGCCGACAGCCTTCCCGGGACAAGGGCTCCGTGGATGAAGGGGCCGCGGTCTTGATTTTGCAGCGGTTCCTGGACGGCTTAGAAGGTTAGGACGGCTTTATGGGCAATCTCGACCGTGGGCCTTTCAACCGTTGGTTAAAGATACAGGCGGCTGAAATCGGGGGACAGCAAGGTCATGGTATCCATGTCCCAATCGAAAGCCAAGACCACCGAACGGTCGCAAGTTCCCACTAGCAAGCGCCGGCCCTCTTGGGCCACGACACTCTCGGCTAGCCGGTAGTCTATGTCTTCCCCCTCGGCGCCGGAACGGTTGCAAACAAAGATGGGCAACCCGGTGTCGATGGTGCGCTGCTCCCATTCTCCGTCGGGGCCGCATTGGCCGGGGCCCCATGCCGATGGGCAGACCAGCACTTGAGCGCCCCGGTCCTTTAGCGTCTGAGCGATGCCGTTCTGGTAAGCGTCCCCGCAGACCAGGACGCCCACGTTGGTCCCGTCGGCCTCCACTTGGTCCACTTCCCAACCACGGCTGGACCAAGCCTCGGCCCCATGTAGGGCATTGATTTTCCGGTGCTTGCCGGTGATTTCACCGTTTCGGTCAATAACGAAAACCGTGTTGTACATCTTATCGGATTCGGGGTCGCGTTCCGGATGGGAAAGGAACACGGTTATTTTGAGTTCCCTCACCAACCGGCAGAAGTCCTGCATCCACGGGTCGGGCTGAGGAAGGATCCAGCCGGTGCCAATATGTTGCATGAACATATAACCGGAGACGCAAAGCTCCGGCGTAATCGCCCAGTCGGCCCCGTTATCCGCGGCGACACGGACAGCCGATTCCAGCAAGCTCCGGTTGTGGCTGATGTCGTTGAGTTTGGGCGCCATATGCAGCAACGCGATACGCATTCGTTTCATACCCAAAATTATAGCACCCTGCCCGCGCTTTAAGGCTGTCACCTAGCCCCAAACCGTAGACACCCTTTATAGTCAGGGCTACTTGACGCAATTTGGAAGGAGCCGCAGAATATAGTTACGGCCCTATGCCAGTGAAAGGCGGCGGACGGGCCTTGCCCAGTGCCCGGTGGTGTAGGGGTAGCACGTCAGCCTTTGGAGCTGAAATCCCTGGTTCGAATCCAGGCCGGGCAGCCAACTTCGGTACGCTTATGGCTAGTTTGGCGCCTAAGAAGCTGTCACACGTTCGCCCGGCTCCCACCATATTGGGCTTGCCGTTTGCTTAGAGCCTAGATTTGTCGTCAAAGATTCGTGAACTGGTTTCTGATTTGGAACGCGCAGGGTTTGTCAACCGGGGTGGCCGGGGAAACCATCGGAACTTTGTCCATCCAAACGTCGTAAGACCTGTTACGATATCAGGTAATCCGGGTAATGAGGCGAAGACCTACCAAGTCCGTGCGTCAGGGCCGCCATCGAGGAGTCCGGAAATGAAGGACAGCGCCCGGTACGTCAAAATAATCGAATGGTCCGAGGATGGGCAGTGTTACGTGGGCAGCGCTCCGGGCCTGATATATGGTGGGTGTCATGGAGCCGATGAGTGGCAGGTGTTCCAGGAACTTTGCCAGATTGTAGACGAGGCAATTGAGCTTTATCGGATAGACGGCAAATCGTTGCCACCGGCCACCTCTGGGCGCGACCTCGCCAACAGATTAGGAACCCTCGTCTAGCCCCGCCGCGCAAAACGTTAGACCTCCGGCTAGCTATAACTCAATCGCCAACTCAAAAGTTCTGTGTACAGTCTCCTTACATTGCTTTCCTTCACCCGCCGCTTGCCGGTAACCAAAGGCTGTGGGGGTAACTGTTCAGACTTGGTGAGGAGAATTCACTGAGAGCCACATCAGCAATGCCAATGCTAATCATCCCACCACCCTTTGCCGCCCAACCGTCATTCCCGCGCAGGCGGGAATCCAGAAATGCCAAGGAAGGGGAATTCGCCGCGGCGGACTGGTTGCAAACCGATTATGGATTCCGGCCTTGAGCCGGAATGATGGGTCCGGGGGCCGGAATGATGTATCAAGTCTGAATAGTTACCTGTGGGGAACGGTTTGACCAATCTGCCTGCCGGTGAGTATATTAGGCGCAATCCGCACTTTCGGGTAATGGCTGGCTAAAACCGGGCGAGGCGGTCCTGCATGTACGCATTAATCCTAGCCGGAGGCATGGGCGAAAGACTCCGGCCTCTAACCGACACTCTACCCAAACCCATGGTGCCCGTGGGCGGGAGGCCAATTTTGGACCGGCAAGTGGAGTGGCTCCAAGTTATTGGCGTCACCGACGTGGTCTTTCTTGCCGGGTACCGCTGGGAGGCTATCAAAGACCACTTTGGAGATGGCGAGGCCTTCGGCATTCGGGCCCACTACAGTATCGAAGACTCTCCCTTGGGCCGTGGAGGAGCCATTAGACAGGGCTTCTCTTTAGTGCCGGAGGAGGAACAGTCGGTGATGGTGCTTAACGGCGATATAGTCACTTCCGAAGACCCAAGGGCTTTGCTAGAACGCCACCAGGAGAAGAAGTCGGCAAATCCCGCTCACCTGGCAACCATAATGGTGGCGCCTATGGTCAGCCCCTACGGACTGGTGGACCTGGATAGCTCCGGGGACGTGGTAGGGTTCCGGGAAAAGGTGGAAATGCCCCATTGGATCAATGCTGGAGTGTACGTCTTGGAGCGGGCAATCTACCCGGAGTTACCCGAGTTGGGCGATCACGAAACCAGCACTTTTCCCCGATTAGCCCAAGCCGGCGGCATCACCGCCTATCAGTCCCGGGCGTTTTGGAGAAGCGTGGACTCGTTCAAGGACTTGAGAGAGGCCGAAGAGTTCTTGGGCCTTCCTTCCCAATAGGCCCCCTACCGTCGGAGCTTGGCCTTTGCTCAGTCTACCCAGGGCAAGTCCTTCGACTCCGCTCAGGAGAGCCCCTTCGGCTTCGCTCAAGGTGAGCGGACTGGCTAACTATTAGTCCAACGTTTTTAGAATGATGGACAGAGCAGCCAATCCGTCATTACTATGAAAGTGCTCAAACCGTCTTTTCCGCTTTCGCGGAACTACGGATGGCCTTGTGGAGGCCACATAAGGGAATCAAAATCGCCTATCCTCATATGAACACCCGCATTTGCTAAGAATGCCCTGACAACATTATATTAAACAACAATTTTGCACCTAAGGTATTCTCAACAAGTGTTGGTTTTCATACTTGGCATTGCCAACACACGTTGAGAATATCGTACCTATCGTTCTCGAAGGGAGTATGACATATGGAATTTCGGTCTCCGGGCAACCCGGTGCTAGAGAATTCCGACCACATGTATCTGGCATATATCTCGTACAACTTCTGTAACGCCGTCCTCAACGGGTTAAGCCAGCGGCTGAAACCCCTTGAGATTACCCCGGTGCAGATGGCAATCATCTACCGATGCCACACCGGCGATGCGTGCACTGTTACCGAGCTGGCGCAAATAGTTCCCATCGACGCTACCGCCATCAGCCGGCAGGTGGAACAGTTGGTCAAGAAGCGCCTGCTTTGGCGGCAGTACTCGAAAAACGACCGTCGCATGGTGTACTTGAGCCTGACGGAGAAGGCGCAGAGGCTGGTGCCCGAGATTATCCGGCACCGACAGGAGAACGAGGCCTCGCTCCTGGCGGGCGTCAGCGAGAAGGAAAGGGAGACTTTAACGTCCACTATACAGAAGATTCTGGCCAACTCCGAGAACTAAGAATGCCGAGTATTCTCAACACACGCTGTTAATTAGATTAGGCCCAGCCGCAGGCACACTCCATGGGCGTCGGTGCGGTACTTCGCCTCCGGCAGCGGGGCATACAATCGCAGCTTGGTCTCCTCACTGGATTCCCGCTTTCGTGGGAGAGACGGGGAAATGTCAGCATAACCTAATCCTCATTTCAAAGATGTTCGACTACTAGCTATCAGTCAAATTCTGTGGCCCCCTTGACTAATATGACCCAAAGCGCCTCCCCCGAATCGACCACTACAGCATTGGCCCAAGTCGCCGCAAGGGTCAAAGCTAACGTCGAGCAGGTGTTGGTGGGCAAAGGCCAAGTAATTGAGCTTTGCTTGGCCGCTATTTTAGGGGGCGGTCACATCCTCATCGAGGACGTTCCCGGCATCGGCAAAACGACCTTGGCCCGGTCATTGGCCGACTCGCTCGATTGCAACTTCAAGCGGATCCAGTTTACGCCGGACTTGATGCCCTCAGACATCACCGGTATTCACTACTACAACCAAAAGACCTCCGAGTTTACTTTCCGGCCAGGCCCGGTTATCGCCCAAGTGGTCTTGGCGGATGAGATCAACCGGGCAACGCCGCGTACCCAGTCGGCCCTGTTGGAGGCTATGGCGGAACGGCAGTTGACGGTTGACGACGTCACCATCTCATTGCCAGCCCCGTTTCTGGTGATCGCCACGCAGAACCCCATCGAGTTGGAGGGGACGTTTCCGCTGCCTGAAGCCCAACTAGACCGGTTCTTGCTCCGGCTCCGGCTGGGCTACCCGGAGGCTACCGAGGAAGAGGAGATGCTGACGCGCTTCGAGTCCGCCGATCCGCTGTCGGCCCTAGAACCGGTGGCTTCGGGACAGGAAGTATTGGACTTCCAAGCCACGGTACGCAGGGTGTATCTGGACCCGGTGCTGCGTAACTACTTGGTCCAACTGGTACAGGCCACCCGCCGCCACCCCGACGTGGAGCTTGGCGCCAGCCCCAGGGCCAGCATCGGCCTATATCGTTGCAGCCAAGCGATGGCGGCAATCCAGGGACGGGACTATGTGACGCCGGATGACATTCAGGTGCTTGCCCCCTATGCTTTGTCCCACCGGATGATCCTCAAGTCTCAAGCCCGGCTACGCGAGCGTACCGCGGAACACATCGTGGGAGAACTACTCCACCAGATTCCGGTCCCGGTTTAGACCTTCCGGTACTCCCCCATGCTGAACGACCTCTGGCTCTTCATTAGCGGGCTGCTAGTGTTTATTGGCTTGTTGGCCAGCGAAGGTCTGCTGATCATTGTGGGGTCCTTGGTCATTCTTATTTGGCTGGCGACTAAACTATGGGACCGGTTCGCTTTCCGCAAAGTTAGTCACTCCCGGCGAGTCGCCCGGCATCGGGCGTTCATCGGGGATACCTTCGAATACACAGTTACCTTGCGTAACGATAAGGTCCTGCCCCTGATCTGGGTAGATATACAAGAGAGCTTTCCCGACGGCCTGGACTTGGCCGGCGCCAAGCTCCGGGCCAACAATATCGAAGGGATGCGGCAACACTCCATAACTACGTCTTTGCTCCCCTTCCAACAAGCTACCTGGAAATACAACCTGCGGTGTACCGCCCGCGGATTGCACCGCATCGGTCCGGTGCGGGTGCGCAGCGGCGACATCTTTGGCTTCAGCGCGTCAGAGGCGCGGTTTGAGGAGTTGGAGCACGTGATCGTATACCCGCGGGTGGTGGACTTGGAGCAATTGGGCCTGCCTTTCCAGCATCCCTTGGGTGAGGGACGAGGCCGCAGACCGTTGTTCTATGACTCCAGCCAGTTTGCCGGACATCGGGACTACTTGCCTTCGGACCCCATGAAGCATATTGACTGGAAGGCCACCGCCCGGGCTCCCCAAATTCAGACCAAGCTGTTCGCGCCGGTCGTTTCCCTAAACGTCTTGGTGGCCCTCAACGCGGCCACCAGCGAGGAGCCGTGGGAAACCAGCAACCGCCGCCTATTCGAACGAGGAGTGACGGTAGCGGCGTCGGTGGCGAGCTATGCCGCCAAGCGGGGATACTCCTTCGGTTTGGTGAGCAACGCGGTAGCCACCTATTCCGCCAAGTACATTAGCGTGCCCCTGGGCGCAGCGCCGTCCCAACTGCCGCTGGTGCTGGAATCTTTGGCTATGGCCGGTCCCTACGTGGTTACTACCTTGCCCGAAGTTCTTAAAGGCGAGCGGGACAAGCTGCCAGCCGGCGCAACGGTGGTCCTAGTGACCGCGGTCGTTACCCCCTCCCTCACCCGGGAAATTGCCGAGATGAAGGAGCGGGGTTACCAACTTCTGTTGCTTTACGCCGGGGACGGTTTCCCCGATTTACAGGTCCCCGATGTGGAAATGTATCTGGTGGGGCCGGCTGTAGATAAGGAGGCCGCAGATGAGCCAGTTCTGGCGGAGTAGCGCCCTCGCCAGCGTTACACTGTTTATGGAGACCTGCGCCTTCTATTGGGTCATTGTTGTAGCCAGCGTCGCAATCCACGTTACTGAGTCTAGCTTGCCCTTTTGGCTGGTGTTGCTGTCCATAATTGCGGCTTTCTTTATGTCCGGGTGGTTGCAGACCCTCCCGTGGTCTCGCCGGCTGAGAGGCGTAATCGGTTCATTGATCAGCCTGGCGGCGTTAGCCCTCTTGTCCATACTGAATCCGGGTCCCGGACTAGCCTCAGTGGGAGAACTGGTCGGCGGCGATCCCCGTACCGCCGCCGTAGTTGTATTTAGCCTTGGCTTCTTGCTGCTGGTGTGGTGGCGGGGAGCAACCATAGCCTACGACGACATGACGCTGGATACAGTGCGCAATTCTTTCCGCTGGGGTCTGATCGCCTTGGTCGCAGCGGTGCTGGCCGACAGCCTAACCTCGAAAGAAATTATCAATACCTATCTGGCGGTGGGCTATTTCGCCATAGGCTTGGTGGGCCTCGCTTTAGCCCGGTTCTCCTGGGAGGCTGGCGACTCCCAACTCATGTCCGGCAGTTGGTGGCTTCCCATTGTGTTTAGCGCCGGCGCCGTAATAGTGCTGGCGTTGCTGATCGGAGCCTTGGGTGTGGGAGGCTTGGACGAATTAACCAAGACCGCGTTAATCGCCGTCGGCAACGCCGGCCTGTGGGTCCTCCAACCGCTAATTTTGGCCCTGGGTGGGTTAGCCGGTCTTTTGGTGCACCTGGCCAACCTGTTCTCCGGGTGGTTTGGCGGCGGTGACTTTTCCAGTTTGGAGGAAGCTCGGCAACAGCTTGAGCAGTTCCACGAACAACTGGCAAATGACGAGTCTGGTGGCGGAATTCCGGCTGGATTAAAGACCTTTCTCAAGTTTACTGCCTTGGCCGCCGCCGCATCTGCCGCTGGCTGGTTACTTTACAAAGTTTTCCGGTTCAGCAGAAGTAGACGCCGCGGCGGAGAAGTGGAGGAGACCCGAGAGTCCCTTTTTAGCTGGAGCCGGGCCAATCGGGACCTATCGGCGCTGTTGTCCGATTGGTGGAGCAACCTGCCTGCTGTTGGGAGGCAAAGACACAAAGCGCCAAGCGAACCGGAGAATCCAAGGGAGTTTTACCACCGGTTATTGGATGCTGCCGACCGCATGGGCCAACCGCGGCGGGAATGGGAGACGCCCCGGCAACACCAAGGCGCTTTACAGGGGGTCTTGCCACGGGAACCGGTGCGGCGCATCGTCGACTCTTTCGAAGAGACCCATTACGGGCACACCGCGATCGGCGGGGAAACCCTAGCGGCGCTGCGGCAGGACTGGCTCGCCATTAACGCCTTTGTGGCGGAGCAAGAAGGGTGAAACCGCTCTACCTGAAGTGGGGGAGCACGTGTTCGGCGAGACTTTCCATGAGGGACCTGATGGCGGGAACGTCGCCTGAGTTGAGGGCCAAGACCACGTGCTGAACCCCGGCGGTCTGGTAAGCCTCGATGGCGGCAATTACTCCTTGGGGGTCGTCTCCCGGGACTCGGGCGCGACCGGCTGCCCTGGGGCTGGACGGCCCGCCGTGCACCTCCACCTCGACCCGGGTAGACATGGTTATCGACCCCGGGTCCCGGCCCGCAGCCGTTGCTTGCTCGCTGATCTCACGGCGGCCCAAGCTATACTCCTCGGGGGATAGTCCGGTTGGATGCCAGCCGTCTCCGGCAGTAGCGGCCCTTCGGATGGCCCCGGGGCTGGACCCTCCAATCCACAATGGAATATGGGGTTCTTGCAAGGGCTTGGGGGAGAATCGCAGGTCGTCAAAACCCCAGCGCCGACTGTGGTAGCTGGGGTGCGGGTTGGTCCACAGCTCCTTCATGATCGCAATGGACTCGTCGGTGAGCGACCCTCGTTGGCGCATCGGGATTCCTAGGGCGTCGAATTCCTCGGGCATCGCGCCGACACCCACGCCCAATGTCACGCGGCCTCCGGATATCTGGTCCAAGGTCGCCGCGTATTTCGCAAGTTCCACCGGATTGTGATACGGCAGCACCAAGACCGAAGTGCCCAGTAAGACCCTGCTGGTGGTCGCCGACAAGTAGGATAGGGTGGACAGGGGATGGTAATAGGGCCGGTTTTCCAACCGCTCCCGGATGTACCCGGTGTTAAACAGGTGGTCCATCACCCACACCGAGTCGTATCCCAGCCCCTCGGCCAATGGCCCCAGAGAGAGCACCTCTTGAGGGTCTTCGATTCCCCAGTTATTGGGTATCGTTACGCCAAAGTCCACGACATTCTCCAGCGCCGTCGGCGCTCAACCCGTCTTAATGGCCTGCACCAAGCGGGCGGTCTCGATAGCGGTCACCGCGGCGCTGCTGCCGATGTTGCCGGATTTTCCTCCGGCGCGGTTAATCGCTTGGTCCATAGTCTCGGTAGTGAGCACGCCGAATATAGTTGGCACCCCGGTCTCGAGCCCCACGGACCCGGTCCCGCCGGATGCCTGCCCCGCCACCATGTCGTAGTGACTGGTCTCACCTCGAATCACCGCGCCAAGGCAGACCACCGAGTCGTAGGTTCCGGTATTGGCGAAAGTCTTGGCCACCACCGGTAGCTCGAAGGAACCCGCGACCCAGGCAATGGAGATGTCTTCGTCTCTGACACCGTACCGGGTCAACGTTTCCACGGCGCCGTGGAGCAATTCGCGGGTTACAATCTCATTGAACCGGGCCACCACCACCGCCACCCGAAGTCCTTGGCCGTTCAGGTCTCCCTTAAGCTCTCTGGGCAAACTACTAGCTCCTGGTCCAAATTGGCTCAGGCCGACCCGTTGCGGGGACCGACCCCCACTTCCAGCACTTTCTCTAGCAACAGGGCCTCCGGGGTAACTCCGGTCCACCTGGAATACTCGTTTACCACCGTCAGCGGCACCGAGCGGACCCCGTAGGACTGGGCCATTGCCGGGTACTCCTGGACCTCGATTACATCGGCGGTGATATGAGGGCAGTCCAAGGCTAAGGCGTGGGCCAGCCGGGCTTGGGACGGGCAATCAACGTCTGTGGGGGTAATAAATACCTGGATGTGTACCGGCCTGTTAACCTGCCTGAGCTTCTTACGAGTGTCGGTGCGAAGGGGGCTTACTCCCCGGGAGATGGTCTTGATGTCTTCAACAATCGTGGCTAGGGCGTATCCCAAGGGGATTCCGTAGAACTTCACCCGGGACGCGCCGTCGTCTCCCATAACTATCGCCGGTATCCGCGTCACCCCTTGGTCACTGGCAACCTGGCTCTCTTGGTAGAAGTCTATCGTCTCCAGATGCAGCTTGGGGGAGAGGGCCGCCAGTTCTTCCATCAATTGTTGGGTACGCAGGCAGTAAGCGCATTCCCGGCCGGGAATGGTCACTGGGGACGGTTTCTGGGTGAACAACCGCAGCTTGACCTCATTCTTCAGGTCCTTGCGGAAGGTGCGCTTTAACTGCGACTTGTTTTGATTGGTGATAAGGACTTGCTGCGTCATAGGCCGGGCTCCATCTAGAGCTCGCTTCAACTAGAGACCGGGATGTTGCCAGGGTCTTTTAATTGTCACCCCGAACGGAGTGAGGGGTCTAAAATTCCTCCGGTAAGCCAAGGTTAATTCATGGCAAGGACTTTAGATTCTTCAGTCGCGGAGTTTATCCTGAGCCAAGTCAAAGGGCTCCTTCAGAATGACAATTGAAAGACCCTGGGCAGTTGCGGGCCGATGTTAACCTGGCCCCAGTTTACACGGTAACCTACGGCTTAGCCACCCTTGCTCAACATGTTGCGAATGGTGAACATCCGCTGGAACAGGGTAAAGCAGGACACGATTGCGATGGCCAGCAGGAACCATTCAATCTGGCCGGCCAGCAACCCCACTGCCAATAGCACCACCCGTTCCGGGCGGGTCATAACTCCGGCGCGGGTAAAGACCCCGAGCCCTTCGCCCCGGGCGCGCAAGTAGCTGACACCCTGGGAGAAGATCAGGGCCAGCAGGATAACAACTATGAAGAACAGCCGGTAATTATCGCCGTAGTCCGCCAATAATGCGTGGACCGCCAGGCCAAACAAGAGAGCGGCCTCGCCCAACCGGTCGAACATGGAGTCGAGCAGGGCGCCAAAGGGACTCTCGGTCCGGGTAAGCCGGGCCAAGGCGCCGTCCATCAAGTCCAGGCTGCTTCCGGCCAAGAACACCAAGCCCCCGGCCAAGAGCCAGCCGAAGCCAACCAAGCAGGCCGCTGCCACAGTCAGACCGAAGCCCAGAAGGGTGACCGCGGTAGGGGTGATTTTCAGGGCGTGAAGAAAACGGGCGCCCGGAACTTCGACGTAGCGGAGCAGCGCCGACCTAAACTGGTCTCTAACGGGCAAAGCCATTAGCGGCACCCAAACAGTCTTGGTAGTAGGACTCGACTTGAGACGCGACTACCGACCAGCGGTACTCTTCCACCGACTGGCGGCCTTTGGCGCCCATACGCCGCGCCAGGTCCGGATTGTTGACCAGCAAAGCCAGAGACCCGGCGAGAGCCTCCGGGTCTTGGCGGGGGAAGAGCAGCCCTTGGTGTCCGTGGGTCACAATGCCTTTGTATCCTTCGATTTCGGAAACAACCACCGGCTTGCCGGCTGCCATTGCCTCCACCAGCACGATACCAAAGCTCTCGGCGCCGGTTGCCGGAGAGCAAAAAATGTCGGCGCTCGCATAGTAGCGGGCCAAATCGTCGTAAGAAACTTTGCCGGCGAACACCACATCGTCCAATCCGCGGGCGCCAATGATGCGGAAGCTGTCCCGGTCCGGATGACCGGGGCCAACGACGATCAGACGAATGTCGGGCCGGTCCCATTTCAGTCGACTGTAAGCGTCCAGCAGATATTTCAGCCCCTTTCGCTTCTCCAAGCGGCCTACAAACAGGATGTTGGTCTTGCCATCGCGAAATTGGGGCCAAGGGTCCGGGTTGCCAGCAAAGTGGTCGACATCGATGCCGTTGGGGATAATCTTGTAATCGGCGGGAAAGGCGTTATTCACGTAGCGGTGGGCGGCGGCCGAGACTGCAATGCCCCCATGAAGCCGCCGGTGCCATCGCTTGATAATCGGATGGGTCAACGTATAGAGATGTTGATGGCTGTAGGAGGCGTGGAAGGTGCCGATGTTGACCGAGTGAGAAAATTCCAGTACGCACAAGGGCAGGATCGGAGCCATCGGTTCATGGAGGTGAACGATGTCGAACTTTTCCCGCCGGAGAAGTTCCCGCACCTTGGGATAGAGCCACCAAGACAAACAAACTCGCGCAATGGAGCCGCCGCTGGGCAGGGGCACCGATCTTCCTAGAGGCACGAACCGGTCGGCGTCGGAGCTTTCTCTGGATGACGAGTGGGGCGCTAGGACCTGTACTTCGTGTCCGGACCGTCCCAATTCGCGGGCCAACTGGGTCACGTGGGCAGTAACCCCACCTGGCCAGGTAAAATCGTATGGCGACACCATCGCGATTTTCACTTTGCAGCTCCGGTCTTGTCCAACAGGTCCGAGCGGTTTAGGTGGTCACTCTGGCATTTCAGGAGGCCGGTCGGCGATAAAGACCTCCACCATTTCCCGGGCCACGTCGTCGGTGAATTGTTCCGGCGGGGATTTCATGAAGTAAGCGCTGGGGCCCTTGATGGCCCCACCGAGCCCCCGGTCCAAAGCCAACTTGGTGCAGCGAATGGCGTCGACCACGACCCCGGCGGAGTTGGGGCTGTCCCACACCTCCAGCTTGGCTTCGATACTGACCGGGGCCCCTCCGAACACCTTCCCTTCCAACCGAACGTAGCACCATTTCCGGTCTTGCAGCCAAGGCACGTGGTCGCTGGGCCCGATGTGAATGTTATCCGGATGGATTTCCTCGTCCATCTGGGAAGTAACCGAGCCGGTCTTGGAAATTTTCTTGGAAACCAGGCGTTCTCGCTCCAGCATGTTCAAGAAGTCGGTATTTCCGCCGAAGTTAAGCTGGTAGGTATTATCGATTTCGGCGCCTCGATCTTCGAACAACCGGGTAAGGAGGCGGTGGAGTATGGTGGCCCCGACCTGGGACTTGATGTCGTCGCCGATGATGGGCAAGGATTTTTCCTCGAACCGTTGGCGCCAGTAGGCCTCCCGGGCCAGAAACACCGGAATGCAGTTGACCATGCCGCAGTTGGCGTTCAGGATCTGTTCCACATACCACTTAGTGGCGTCTTCGCTACCCACCGGCAGGTAGTTGATCACGACGTCGACTTCCCGTTCCTTCAGGATGCCGACGATGTTGGCGGTGGGATGCGGGGACTTCTTAACCAAGGGCGCGACGTATTTTCCGATGCTGTCGTGGGTCATTCCCCGGTCTACCGGCACCCCCAGATACGGTACGTCGGTAAACTTCAGGGTGTTGTTAGGCTCGGTGAAGATAGCTTCCGATAGGTCTTTTCCCACTTTGTTCTCGTCGATATCGAAAGCGGCCACTACGTCGATGTCTTCAATCCGGTAGTCACCGATTTTGGAGTGCATCAGGCCCGGGACAGCTTCGCCCTCGGGGATTTCCACGTACTTGTGGATCCCCTGGATGAGGGAGGACGCGCAATTCCCCACTCCAATGATGGCGACTCTTATTTTGCCCACTATTTCAACTCCTTATGTTACCTGAACCTCAGTATTGCGCTTCGAGGGCTGAGCGGCTGCATTTTAACAAGTTTGACTTTTTTGCCACAAGGGGCCACAGACCGAGTTAGGGCCAGTGTTGGCCCCGAGGTCCGCTGTGGGGCGCCGTCAGCCACCGAGTACCCGCGTGGCGATTACCGTGGTGATGATGGCACCAGTTGCGCCCAGGATAATCAGCGTTAGCCGGTCGATGCGCTTGTTGGTCTCCCGCAGTCCTTCATCCAGGCGGCGTTGCCCGGCTTCAAGGCTGCGCTGGCCTTCCTCGACGCGGCCCAAGGCCCGCCATGGTTCGGTGTCGGCAGCCATTAACTCCACCTTGCTATCCAATCAGCACCACCGGGACCGCAGCGGCACCGGTAGCGGGATATTGATTTGCCACTCCACCAGTCAATTCTAATCTACATGAGCCGGATTGACCTTAGCCGTCAAAGAACCGGAAGATGCCGGAGCGGTCGTCATGTCGGAACCGGCGTCCCAACTGCTCCGGCATCCGGCCTTCTCGCAGATAAGTCTCGATGACGCCGTCGATTTCCCGGGCCGCCTCCTCCGGGGTAGCCGCTTGGCGGATCATCCGCAGCAGGTCTTCGGTCAAGACGTTATCGGTCAACCCATCGGTAGCCAAAATCAGCCGGGTCCCCGGGCCAAGGTCGGCCTCGGTGCGGCTCAAGTTGGGCAGGTCAGGACTAGCTCCGATGGCCCGGGCCACGCCGACGTGAAGGAAGCCGCCAACTCGCCCGGCGACCTGCTGAAAGGAGTCCGGTCCCACCAGAAAGACCGGGCTGTCTCCAGCGCCGAGCACTTGCAACTTTTCGCCAAGGTAGAGCGCCGCCGAGACGGTGGTTAGCAGGAAATGGCCTCCCCCCACCTGAAAGAACTCCTCGTTGACGCTCCGAAGGACCTCTTCTACGTCGTCAATAGACCCTATGGTGGCTTCTTCTAAGGCCTCCTTCAACGAACGGCTGGCCTCATCGCCGCCGTGTCCGGTCACCCCGTCCATCACTACGTCCAGGAACCGATTATTGCCCAAGTCCCGGATTAGAAGACTGTCGTCTCCGTGGGCTGAATTGTCCTGTAAAGTTGCAAAGGTGCTGGTCAGCATAATGCACTTCCTCGCGGGGACTTCATGGGTTGACAGGGTAGTTTTGAAACTCTACGGGGAACTGCCTCGTCAGAGTACGAATCAGCAGTCGAAAGAAGCGAGCTCGGTTGCGGCATCAGTAATATCGGTTGCGGCATCAGTAATAGATGAATCAGCCATCGAAGGCCGCCAACTCAGTTTCGGGATCGAAGGAGAATCGTTGCCAGTAGTCGCCGCGCAGCCACCCCAAGGCCTCGGCCCAAGCTCCCCGCACCGGTGTTTGGTCGAACAGCTCTTTATCGCGGCCGCCTACCTCGTCGAGATAAGAAGCAAGGTCTTTTCTAAAGCCGTCGATGCCGGAATAACTTCGGTTTCGCACCATCTCGATAACGTGCAGCGCAGCGGCATGGACCGGATCGCCGGGTTGGTCGAAGCTTTGGGTCATGGCGTTCAATTCCTCCTCGAAGCGGACAATCGGCCTCATGCTGTGAGGGTCGCGATACCCGGCAGCTTCGGTGGGAGGATGTTGCGGGGTAGTGTAATACTTGAGGGTTTCCAAGCAAAAATCGTGGAGGTCCTTGGGCGGGATTCCTCTGGGGCTCGGCTCCTCGTCCGTCGCTGCCAATGTACCAATGTCAATGACGGTGATCTGGGCCGTTGCGGGCCGGTAAAAGATGTTTTGAGGACCCATATCCAAAAGAACGTAACCAGCCTTTAGAAAACCTTCTGCCAAGTCCAATAGCTGTTGGTGTATCGGAAAAGCAGGCTGACCGGAAGCGGGCGGCGGCGGGAACAGAGCAAACAGGTTTTGGCCTAAACCGACCGGGACCCCGGTAATGCGGGCTCTGGGGTTTCCGACGAAAAGCGGGATTCCCACAGCCCGCTCTTCCACCGTCACCCGGTAGGCTTGCCCCAAGGAGTCGCCAAAGTAGCTGTCGTGAATCGCCGGCTCGGTGTATCCGAGGATTGGAACCATTCCGGGCAGAGCGCTGCCCAACTCTTGGTGGACTCTAAGGGTCCGTTCGGTGCGGGCTTCGGTGTTGCCGTGGAGTTGACGGCTAATCATTTGCGGTACCGGGCGCTTGAGCACCACTTCTTCGCCCGTCTCCCGGTCTACCGCCGCCCGGACCTCGTAGTCTGCCCCTGAAGCCAGCCTACCGGCATCTTCGTAACGGCTGAGGTTTACTTGCTCCATATCTGCTCACAGTATATCACGTGCCCCGGCGGCTTCGGGAATTCCGCCATAGCGGCGGCGGGGCCTCTGAAGCATGAACTCAATAAATGACAGACCACGTTGCACAATAGGTCAATTCGAAGGAAGTTGGAAGGCGAGAGTAACCCATTCCTCCTTCGACCACTCTTGGGACAAGGAGCAGCCTAGCTCGGTTAGGCTATCTATCACTTGTGGAGATTGTTCCCGCATCATGCCCGAAGCCACCAACACACCACCCGGGCGCAAAGTGGGGACGATAAATGGCGCCCGGTCGCAAATGGCCCGGGCTGAAATATTGGCTACCGCCATGTCGAATTTGCCTGCCGGTGCCGTAGCATGGGGCAGGCTGCCTTGAACCAGCGTCACCTGCTTGCTCGTCCGGGTACGTCTTAGATTTTGCCTGGCGGCCTTTATTGCTTGGGAATCAATATCCATAGCGACCACGTGCTCTGCGCCCAACCGGACCGTTGCAATCGCCAGGATACCGGAGCCGGTACCCAAGTCCAGCACCGAGGATTGAACGGCGGTAAGCTCTTCGATGGCTTCAAGGCAGGTATACGTGGTGGGATGATAGCCGGTCCCGAAGGCCATCCCCGGATCGATCTCGATTACCATTTCACCCGCCGAGGCTTCGTAATCGATCCAAGTGGGTTTTATGACCAAGCGATGGCCGACTTTTAGGAGATCGAAATGGGACTTCCATGAATTCTGCCAGTCCTCGTCAACCACCTCGCGGACTTGCAGTTGCCCCAAAGGCTCGACAGCCGATACCAGCTTGACCCCAACATCAATATGCGCCAAGCGCTGGCGAGAATCTACCGGAAGGTAGGTCCTCAACATAATCCGGCCGGCGTCGGCGGTTTCCATGGTCACGCCGCGTCCGTACCGGCTAAAAAGGTAGGATATAGGTTCCACGTACTCGTGGGGGACAGTGATGCTCAATTCCTGCCAGGCCACCGTGCCTCCTCGGCCCTAACTTAAGATTAAGCCTGTGGGTTATCCTTACCCTGTAGCATACGCCACATGGATTGTTACGTGTAGGTATCGAGACGATGGATGACGCGCCCTTCGCCTGCGCGTAACTGTTCAGAGTTGGTGATGCGAAGATGGTCCCTTTACGATATTCTGAAACCCAACCGTCATTCCCGCGCAGGCGGGAATCCAGAAATGCCAAGGAAAAGAAACGTTGCTGGTTGCAAACGCTTCTGGATTCCGGCTCAAGGCCGGAATGACGAAAGGCTGGTTTAGGTAATCGTTCAAGCATCAGTAAAAGGTCCTGAGGAGACGTCCCGGAGTCGACTCGTTGCAATACCGTGGTCAGGTGCTAAAATCTGCAAGTAGACTGGGCGGCGGTATATCGGGTCTGGACCGCCGGGGATCAATTCATTCCGGGCCCCGAATCGTGCTTTGCGAGGTGACACCATGGTGGCAGTGGGAACCGCAAACTACACCTACGAGGTAGCTGAGGACTGGGGTAAGCTGCCCGATGGTTGGTCATACAAGGAGTGTGCCGCAGTGGGGGTGGACTCCAACGACAATGTGTACGTGTTCAACCGCGGCGAGCACCCCATGATTGTTTTCGACCGGGAAGGCAACTTCCTGCGTTCTTGGGGTGAAGGCACTTACCCCAGGGCCCACGGCATCACCATGGCGCCCGGCGATACGATTTTTTGCACTGACGACGGCGATCACACCGTAAGAAAGTGCACCTTGGACGGTAAAGAGTTGTTCACCCTGGGCATCAGCGGTCAGCCTGCTCCCTTCATGAGCGGCAACCCGTTCAACCGCTGCACCCACGTGGCCTTGGACCCGGACAACGGGGACTTCTACGTTTCGGACGGGTACGGCAACGCCAGGGTGCACAAGTACTCGCCCGACGGCAATCTGCTGTTTTCTTGGGGCGAGTCGGGCACCGGGCCGGGGCAGTTTAACATCGCCCACAACGTCGCCACGGACAAGGACGGCTGGGTATACGTGGCCGACCGGGAGAACCACCGCATCCAGGTGTTCGACAAGAACGGCAAGTTCGAGACCCAGTGGGTCAACATGGCCCGCCCTTGCGGCCTGTACATCGACGCTACCGGCGACCAGACGGTTTACGTAGGGGAGTTGGGGGTGTCCATCGGGCCAAACTCCCAAGCAACCGGACTGGGGCCCAGAATTACCATCATGGACGTTCAAGGCAACACCCTGGCCAAGCTGGGCGACATACCGGAAGGGGAACAACCTGGGACCTTCATCGCTCCCCACGGCGTTTGCATCGACTCCCATGGCGACATCTACGTTGCCGAGGTCTCTTGGACGCATACCGGCAGCCACTTGACCCCGCCCCGGGAAGTGCGCTCGCTGCAAAAGCTGGTCCGCAAGGCCTGACCGGCCTATCTACCAGCCGGACCGGGGTCAGAGGCGGACCTTTCTAAGACGGCGGTGTAGATGTCTGAATCAGAATTTGCGGGATTCAGGGATTCTCAGGATTGTTGCTTATCCGCTTAATCCTTCCATCCTATCAATCCTGATTCAGACAAGGAGACAAGGCGTTACAACATCAGCCCGTCGACCGGGACCAGCTTCTGGGCGATGGGATCAATGCCCAGGTAGGCGCTTTCCAATGCCAAGGCTCCAAGAAGGGGAGTAGTGTTCTCTTCATTGAAGAGAACTTGGGTGATTATCTCTTCATCTTCGATCCGCAGCCAGGTTTGGCCTACCTCCATAGTGCGGATTTCTCCTTGACCGAAGCGGAACCGCTTTCGCATCACTGGCTCCACCCCGAGCCCCCGTAAGACCGAAGATGAGACGGAGGTAATTGATGCGCCGGTGTCGACCACGGCGTCTACCGTGACCCATCGCTGCCTGTCTGGTGTGCCGATGGCTATTTCTACGCTAAAAGTGCCCATGGCCCTATTATCTCCCGTCCTAACGTGCTTCTTCGGGTGGTGTAGTAGACTAACACCGATGGCAGTTGGCAGAGCGGCCCACAGTCCTAGCTTATTTTACTATTGCTAAGCGAGTCCCGGCCAATGAGCAAGAGCATCCGGGGCAAAGTGGTTGCGCAAGGCCCTCTGTCGACTGCGTTTACCGCCGGGCGGCGCCACGATGGTTTGAGGCTGGCGGGTTTTGGGTTAAGGGCGGGCTTCGCGCGGCGCTTACCGGGACGAGCAGGAGTTAACCTATGGAAATAAGGCTGGGCAGCTTGGTGCGGGACGCACGGGATGCGGAAGGCGCCGTGGTTATTATCGACGTGTTCCGTGCCTTCACTACCGCCGCCATCGCCTTCGACCGGGGCGCCCGCCGCATTGTCTTGGTGGCCGAGATCGAAGAAGCCTTGGCGCTGCGCCAACAAGGAATAGGCGACCTGCTGATGGGCGAGGTTGACGGCAAGCGCCCGGACGGCTTTGATTACGGCAACTCGCCCTTCGAGATTTCCCGCGCCGAGGTGGCCGGCAAGACCATCGTGCAATCGACCAGGGCCGGAACGGTAGGCGTGGCGGCGGCTACCAAAGCGGATACCGTATACTTGGGCTCCTTCGTCGTGGCCCGGGCTACGGTGCGGGCCATACAACAGGACGGTCCGGCGCTGGTGTCCATTATCGCCATGGGGGACCGGGGCGCATTTCGCTCCGATGAGGACGAGCAGTGCGCTCTTTACCTGCGAAACCTCTTGGAAGGCCGAAGCCCCCAAGAGGAGGCAGTCCGGCACTTGGTTATGGAGGGCGGGCAAACTCAAAAATTCTTCGACGACGCGCAGGCGCAGTTTCACCCCAAAGACGTCGAGCTGGCCCTGCAACTAAACCGCTTCCCCTTCGCCATGCGTATTCACCGGGAGGACGGGCTCTTGGTGGCGCGTAGGCAGTCGATGGATTAGTCTTGGCGGAACCGCCCCGGGTCCAAGAATTGTAGACCTGGCACACCGGTTTTCCCTTCGAGGACCAGGTCGGCCAGGCCGAAGCTCATCCCGGTGCTCCACAAGATTCCCTTTCGCCCCGCCCCGGTGCCTACGAACAGGTTGGTCCAGCCCGGGACTTGGCCGACTATGGGCATCCCGTCGGCGGAGAGAGGCCGCAGGCAGGCGGTCTGGCGCACCAGGTTCGCATCGGCCAGCGTGGGCGCCATTCGCAACAGGTCTCCCATAATCTTGTTGCGGGCTTCCATCGTCGGCCCGTCGTCGAATCCGGCCTCCTCTTCGGTAGTGCCCGCCCAGATTAGGCCGTCGGGTTTGCTCGCCACGTAGCTGCCGCCCCAATGTAAAGAGGTCTTGATAGCGGGGCCGCCGTGTTGCAAGCGGAGGATTTGCCCCTTGAGCGGGGTTACCGGAATATCGTAGCGGCACCAAGTGGAAGCCTGCCCGGTCCACGGCCCCATGGCCAGCACCACGATACCGGCCTCCAGTTGTCCGCCATCGTAGGTTACCCCCAAGCAACGGTCCTTCTCGGTGAGCAAGCCGGTGGCCCGGCGCAGCAACACCGCCACCCCGGCATTCTCGCCGGCTTGGGCTGCCGCCAGCGTGTGCCGGTACGGCTCCACGGCGCCCGCTCTCTGAACGTAGGTTGCTCCCAGGCATTCCGGGTTGGCCATCGGTTCCAAGTTGACTACTTCCTCCGGCTCCAACCACTGGGCCGGGCATTCCGAGACCTGCCGCTGCCACTTCAAGTCTTCCCGATAGCTGGCGACAGTGGCTTCGTCGAAAGCCAGCTTTAGACGATCACAGTCCTGGTACTGATTATCAACCCCGGACGCTTCCCTGAGTTCGCCCGCGAGAGTGCGATGCCGCTCCAAAGACCACACCGTAAAGTCCAACAAAGGGTCCGGGATGCCGGCCCCCTCCAGCGGTCCCATTTCGCCGAAAGCGAAGCCCGAGGCGTGGCTGCCGACGGCGTCAGCCTCCAACAACGTTACTTTCAGGCCTTGGCGGGCCAGCAGATAAGCCGTGAGGCAGCCAACGATGCCGCCCCCGATGATTACTACGTCGCTGGTGGAGGAGGTCATAGCATCTAACTCCCGCAGTCTGGCGCCACCCTAGGATCTTTCGATTGTAATTGATATGTAAATACCCCATTCGTCATTCCCGCGCAGGCGGGAATCCATCCGCCTTGGGCGGGCAGGCACAAGGACCACCACTGGTTGGCAACATCTCTGGACTCCCGCGAAAGCGGGAGTGACGATGGAGAAGCACCGGGTTTAGTTGGTTGTTCACGTATCAGTAAAAAGCCCTGGGCGCCACTCCTCTTGGGTTAGGCCGGTGGCTAGCCCTGTTGCAAAAAGGAATTGAGGATGGCGTAGGTCTCATCGGGCATTTCCTCGGCCAGGTAGTGCCCGCAAGGCAGCGATTGACCGCTCACGTCGGTGGCATAGTCTCGCCAGACCGCCAACACGTCTTGGGTACGGCCAACGTAGCCGGTAGAACTCCACAGCGCGAATATGGGACAGGAAACCTTGTTGTCAAAGTCCGCGTCGTCATGGACCAAGTCAATGCTGGCCCCGGCGCGGTAGTCCTCACAGGTGGCGTGGATGGTTGCCGGGTCACAAAAACAACGCACGTACTCTTCCAACGCCGCGGCGGGAAAGACCTCGGCAGCATCCTTGGCCCGCTCGAACCGGCTGCGAATGAAGTAGTCGGCCGACCCGCCGATCAAACGCTCCGGGTAATCGTAGGGCTGGATCAGAAAGAACCAGTGGTAGGTATTGGTGGCCATCTCTTTGTTGACGATTTGGAACATCCGGTGGGTGGGAATGATGTCCAGCACTGCCAACTTTTGGACTCGCTCGGGGTGGTCCTTGGTCAGACGATGGGACACCCGGGCACCCCGGTCGTGGCCGACGAGCCGGAAGGACTCGAAGCCCAGGGCCTGCATTACCTCCACTTGGTCTTGGGCCATCTTGCGTTTGGAGTAGGTCAGATGCTCCGGGTCGCCCGGCGGTTTGCCGCTGTCGCCGTAACCGCGAAGGTCCGGCGCGACGACCGTGAAGTCTTGGGCCAAACGAGGCGCGACCTTATGCCACATAGCGTGCGTCTGGGGGTATCCATGAAGGAGCAACACGGGCGGTCCGCTGCCGCCGGTGACCAGATTGATGGTGGTCTCGCTGGTCTGAATCTGCCGTCGCTCAAATCCGTCGAACATGTTTATCACCTAAACCTGCTTTTAAATTCTCTCCTTGAGTTTCTCGGCTCTCATAACCGGCAGCCAAGACAGGGTGATTATAATGGAAACGGAACATCTTTCGTTCTCAGATAGCAAAGGGCGGTCCGGTAAACGAGCCTAGTAACTTTCCCCGCGATATTTTCTCCCCGGTGGAGGTCTTTGAGCATCATGCCCCGCCATACCGAACCCAGCGCCAACAACGCTTTAGCCAGTCTGCTGCGGCCGATGCTGCATGGCTGTGAAGTTCGCTCCGAGGATACCCAGACTATAGTAGACCATCCCGGTCAGCGTCCCGACATTCTAATCACCGCGCCGGACCGGTCCCCGGTGGTGATAGAAGCCGAATTTCTACCGGCAATGACCGTCGAGGCCGAAGCTAAGTCCCGCCTCGGTATGAACGTCACCATGCACCCTCGACCCATTGAGGCGGCCATTGCTCTACGCTATCCCGATGGCATCCCCGAAGCCTCGGATTTGACTATGGCAATCGCCGGTTCCCTCTTGTCGTATGCCGTCCTATATGAGGACGGGACCCGGTTCCCGGAATCCGGTTGGCTCGACGGTTCGACCACTGACCTGGCTGATTTGGCGCGTCTGGTATCCGTCCCCCAACGCGCGGTGAACGAGGCTGCGACGGCGCTGGAACAAGGTATAGAGAAGGCTGCGGGCATCCTTAATCAGATGGGCGAGACCAATCCCCAAATCAACCGGTCCATAGCCCGTCTATTAGGAATGTCCGACGTTCCTCAGACCCGGCGCATGGCCTGCGCCATCGTCGCCAACGCGTTGGTGTTCCACGAGCGCATCGCCGGAATGCACGAAAACGTGAAACCATTGCAACTGGTGTGCGGGCCGTCAGTCGGCAATCCGCAAGCCGAAACCCTGGCCGCTTGGACCGATATTTTAGCCATCAACTACTGGGCCATCTTCGCTATCGCTAAAGACATTTTGGAACAACTGCCGTCGTTCTACGCAGCCCGGATTCTTGAAGAACTTCGGAACACCGCCCAGACCGTCGGCGCGACCGGCGTCAACAACGCCCACGACCTGACCGGACGCATTTTCCAGCGTCTCATCGCCGACCGCAAGTATCTGGCGACCTTCTACACCCGGCCCGCATCGGCGGCGCTCCTGGCCCGACTGGCCGTTGCCAAGCTCAACCCCGGGACTTCAGAGACGCTAGAAGGCATTGACTGGAGCGATACTGAAGCCATCGGCAAGCTCCGCGTTGCCGACTTTGCCTGCGGGACCGGCGCCCTGCTCTCGGCGGTCTACGATGAGATAGCCGCCCGCCATGAACGGTCCGGTGGCGACCCGGCCGCTCTGCACCGCGTGATGATGGAGGAAGTGCTCTACGGCTGCGACGTTATGCCGTCGGCGATTCACATTACCGGCTCGACCTTGTCCGGCGTACAGCCATCGATTGACTTCGGCAAGTCGCGCCTCTACACCCTGGCCTACGGCCGGCAGGACGACGGCAGCGTGAAGATTGGTTCGCTGGAGCTGCTCCAGTCCTCTGCGGAGCCGTCGTTGTTCAATACCAGCGACCCGGCCCTCCGCACCGGCAGCGCGGGCGAGGAGACGGCCGGCCAAGTCATAGCAGAGATAGCCGACGGCAGCTTTGACCTAGTGATAATGAACCCGCCGTTTACCCGGGCCACCAACCACGAGGGCGCACACGCGGACATTACCAACCCTGCGTTCGCCGCCTTCGACGCTACTCCAAAAGACCAGACCGCAATGGGAGAACGGATTAACCAATTCGGTAAAGACTCCTGCTATCACGGCAACGCAGGGATTGCCTCTGCTTTCGCAGCACTCGCTGACCGGAAACTCAACCCCGGCGGAGTACTGGCGCTGGTGTTGCCCCTATCTGCGGCCGCTGGATTATCTTGGCAGGATTTCCGGCGGATGTTGACGGGCAACTACGCAGAATTGACAGTGCTCACAATAGCTGCTGCGGACAATAATGATCTGTCGTTTTCCGCGGATACGGGTCTGGCTGAATGCTTGGTGATCGCTCGAAAACTAAAACCCGGGGAGTCATCAGAGGAGCGAGCGCTCTTTTCTTCTCTGACCCACAGGCTAACGGGATTTGCCCACGCGAGCGCGCTAGTCGGTAGAGTCTCTGACGGGAATCATGTTAGGCGGATTGAAGACGGGCCGTACGGCGGTACGCCTCTAATGATCGGAGATAAGCGAACGGGCGAGATTCTAACTGCGCCTCGCGATCCCGATGGCAGGGCATGGAGTGCGGTGCGCCTGTCCGATCATTCCCTGGCTCAAACCGCCTATGCGTTGTCCCAATCCAAATTGTGGCTTCCTGGCAACCTCGAACCCATTGAGCTAGGAGTAATACCGCTAAGTACAGTAGGACCGCTTGGCCTGGTTGACCGTGACATCACCGGGCCGCCACCACGCGGCCCTTTTACAAAAGAATCCCCCAGCCCTACAGCTACCTATCCCGCTCTGTGGAGTCACGATGCGAAGAATGAGACTCGAATGATTTGCCTCCCCGACTCGCAATTGCAGGTTCGACAAGGGATGGAGACTAAAGCCGCCGAAGTGTGGTCTACAGCCGGTCGTGTTCACATCAGCCGAGGTTTTCGTTTCAATTCCCAACCACTAGCAGTAGCGTTCACGGAGTGCCGGAGTATAGGCGGTCGAGCTTGGCCTAACGTCACATTTGACACATCTGTTTACGATTATGTTTTCGCCCTGTGGGGAAACAGTACATTAGGGCTCCTGTGCTATTGGTGGCACTCTAACCGTCAAGTCGCAGGTCGGGGAGACATGACTATACGCTCGGCAGAATCGCTACCCACACTAGACCTCCGCGCCCTCAGTGACGAGCAGCTAGCCACGTCAGAGGCCATCTTCGAAGAGTTTCGGGACAAGGAACTGAAGCCCGCCTACTTGGCCGACGCCGACCCCAACCGCGCCCTGCTGGACCGGCGGGTGGTCTGCGATCTGCTGGGATTCGACGAAGACATCTACCAGGGAGTGCGCCGCCTCGCCGCCAAGTGGTGCGCCGAGCCCAGCGTCCATGGCGGCAAGGCCCGGCCCAAGGAGGCGGGGTTGATTATATAATCCACTGCAAGACTTGGAGAAGTTAGGAGATGATGGGTTTCTGGCAGATTTTGATCCTGGTAATTGTGGGCGTCGTGGGGGCCATAGCCTTGAAGATTACGCTGTCATTAACCTGAACAGATGGTTGGAATCGCGCAGAGCAAGGAAGGAAGCAAAGCTACGTGTCATCTGTCCACATAGTTTCTGCACCATGACAGACAGTGGAGAGATTAGGTTAGACTCGCATTTCAACAGTCCTCGAGGGACAACTTCTTATATGTGCAATCGGTGCGGTTTCTGGACGAACTACACTTCCCTTCCCGAACGACTTCTCAATGTTTGGGCTAGTGACCTGCGAGGCTTGGTCAAGAGGCAGAAGAGATTTGAGCGGCTTGCTCGTCAATTGGACTTGATATAGAAGACTGGCCTGAAGAGAGAGACACGAAGCGCCGAAACTTCGGCTGTGGCTCATGGAATAGTTGACATACGATTTTACATCGACCCGGAGACCGGCCATCCACATATTCACAATCACGGGGTCGAAGAGCATGAGGTCGAGGAGGTCTTGGAAGCCCCCGGCGAAGACCGCGCGGGAAGGAATGGATCACGTATCGCAGTCGGGCAAACAGATTCAGGACGGTATCTTCGTGTAGTCTACGTACCGGACCCTGACCCTACAAGTGTATTCATTGTGACCGCGTATGAATTGCGGAGGTCAGACTTGGCAGTCTATCGGCGACGCATGAGAAGGAGGCACTGATGACAGACCCGAACAACTACCCGCCGGGGTGGGACCGAGAGCGGGTGCAACGCTTGCTCGATCACTACGAGTATCAGACAGAAGAAGAGGCGGTTGCTGAGGATGGAGACGCTTTTGAGGACAAGACCCAGACAGTAATGGTGATTCCCAACGAGTTGGTTCCAGCCGTCAGAGCGCTTCTCTCCAAACACGCAGCGGAGTGAATGCCTTGGCCGCCGGGGATACGGCGGCGGCGGTGTAGGGGAACGGAGCTAAAGGTAGGAACATCATGACCCTAAGCCAGCAAGAATTCGACTCCATCCTCGCAGATGACTCCAAAAACATCGGTCAGGACCTTATCTGGGGCCAGGATGAGAACCATTCGCCGTCCTTGACCTTTAGGGCTGTGGTCGAATCTGATTCGGGTCATGACCTGCTGATCGTTGGACGCTACAATCCTTCCGCCGGAAGGCTTTCGTACACGTTAATTTTACGGAGGGTTCAACGGATATACGCCCTCGACTTAGGAGCAGACCACAAAAATCCTGACGGGAACCTCGTAGGCGAGAAACACAAGCATAATTGGACTGACCAGCACCGGGACAAACAGGCCTATGTGCCGGGAGATATCACCGAACCGTGGGACCGTCCGGTGGAGGTCTGGCTTCAGTTTTGCGACGAGGCCCGTATCAAGCATTCAGGTATAATGCACCAACCAACGTATCAAAGCGAGTTTACGCTATGAACATCAATGATCTATGTGCGTCTGTTCGCCAAAACTTGCCGTCCCTCTTCGAGTGTTCCCCTGCCCCACAAGAAGGGGTACGTGTGCGAACTCCTTTAATGTATCCGGATGGAGATCTGGTCGATGTGTTCGTCTTGGAGCGTGCCAGGGGTTACCGTGTTACGGATTTTGGAGAAACCCTCAGTTGGTTGAGTATGCAGACCGCCAGCGTCCGTCGGTCCAGGAGACAACTCAGTCTCGTGGACGACGTATGCCAGACTCTAGGCGTCGAGCTCTCGAGAGGCCAACTCCAATTGAGGTCCGCAACCACTGATGGACTTGCGGAAACCGTATTACGATTGGCTCAAGCGGCGGTGCGGGTCTCCGACGTCTGGTTCACCTTTCGTAACAGGGCGGTGGTGTCCACTACGGAGGAGGTGGACGAATGGCTGAGAGAACGGAATATTCCTTTCGAACGGGCTGTTACGCAACAAGGGCGCTCGGGCCGCGAATGGACAATAGATTTTCGAACAAATGCCGAGGAACGGACCTCTCACATCTTCTTGTTGAGTACCGGTACTCGCGGGGCAGTGAGGCAGATTACCGAGCACGTTTTCGCGGGGTGCGCGGACCTCAGCCATCTTAAGCGCATCAACCCCGCTTCGAATTTGGTTTCCCTGTTCGACGACACCGAGGACGTTTGGCGCGAAGAAGACTTTAGGTTATTGGAGCCGGTGTCGGAGGTCGTTCGTTGGTCGCGGCCCGACGACCTGTTGGAACAGATTCTAGTCACCACATCAAGCGCCTGAGTGGCATAGGTAGTTGACAATGCCCACAACCAAACCGGGACTCCTTACCGCCGACGACCTGCTCCGGCTGTATAGCCAGGGGGTGCGCGGCGAACTAATTTTGGGGGTGCTTTGCCAGACTATGCCTGCGGGTGGACAACACGGTAAGGTAGCGGCACTGATTATCAGCTTGTTGATGAATTTCGTCCGGCCTCAAAGGCTGGGCACAGTGTCGGGCACCGACGCCGGTGTTCTTTTGCAGAACGGGCCGACTGTCGTCAGGGAGCCGGACGTTGCCTACTTCTCGGCAGAAAAGCTGCCGCTGGATGCGGAGGTTATCGGTTATTATGAGGTGGTCCCGGACCTGGCCGTCGAGATTGTGTCGCCCCGAACTACCAACATGGAGTCCTACGACAAGGCGCGCATGTGGCTGAGCCACGGGGTCTCCATAGTCTGGGAAGTCGACCCGGCCAGGCGCACGGTGAATGTTCACCGCCCCAACGTTGCCGTCGTAACCTTGTCCGAGGATGACACGCTGGACGGCGGGGAGGTGCTGCCGGGATTCACTTGCGGCGTGCGAGAGGTTTTCGACGTTTAGATTAGTCTGCATGTCGGCGCGGATGCCGGAACTATGATTTTCCGGGTTAATTGATTATTATGATTGGGCTCGAGAATCAAGTTAGTCCCCAAATCCAATGAATCCCAGTTCAGACAAAGGAGGACTTTATGGGTTACAAGCCGAGACAGCTAGGACATATCAACATTTACGTGCGCAACGCGGCGCGGGCCCGCGATTGGTATGAGGACCTTCTGGGGCTGCACACCTACGGTTTCACGCCCGGACGCGCCGCCTTCATGACTTCGGACCTGGGAAACTCTCACGAAATCGCGCTGGTGGAGGTGGGAGAAGACGCTCTGGGACCGCAGCAGGGGCAGGTGGGGCTGAACCACATGGCTTGGTACATGGACAGCCTCGATGATCTGAAGGAGCTTTACTTTCGGATCAAAGAGAGGGACATCCAGATCGATCACGTATCCGACCACGGCCACGCCATCGGCATCTACATCCGCGACCCCGACGGCAACGGCATAGAGGTCTCCTACGAGATGCCCCGGAGCGAGTGGGGGCACGATGAGAACAATTACATGATCGGCGGCACCGAGAAGGGCCGTATGCCGGGACCTTGGGACGAGGAACTGGCTAGGGACGCAGCGGCGCGGGCTTAAGCCCTACCGCTCCCGGTTAAACTATGAACAAGTACAGGGAAATCAGCCAACGTCTCATCCGGCAGGCCGAGGAGGAACTGCAAAAGGGAGACCTCATTCAAGCATCGGAGAAGACTTGGGGCGCGGTGGCCCATGCCGCCAAATCCGTTGCGGCGCTAAGGGACTGGAACCACCAAGGCCATGCCCTGCTGCACGACGTTTCCGGGCAAATCTCTGATGAACTGGGCCGTCCCGAACTGCGTCACCTGTTCCGAAGCGCAAATTTAATGCACGTCAACTTCTATGAGGACTGGATGGATTCGGAGGATGTGCAGATAGGCATAGATGACGCAAGGACCTACCTGGAAATATTGCAAACGGCGCAGGCACAACCACCGGAGCGTTTCGTTCCCCAAACGCCGGTGCAAGCCGCCCGGCTGCGAAGGCTCACCGAACCCTAAACCTAGAAGGGCGGCTTCAAGCCGTCTTTCTCTTCCTCTGCTACACTCATGTAAGGAAAGCCCTTCCCGGAAGGTGACAATGGTCAAGAAACCGGCCCGCAACCGGGAATGAGCGCGGGGAAAGGAAATGGTAGAACCGGCATCGCCCAACAAGTACAGGGAAATCAGCCAACGCCTCATCCGGCAGGCAGGGGACGAACTGCAAAAGGGAGACCTCATTCAGGCATCGGAGAAGACTTGGGGTGCGGTGGCCCACGCCGTTAAAGCCATTGCGGCGCAAAGAGGCTGGAACCACCAGACCCATTCCCTGCTCTTTGACGTTTCCGGGCAAATCGCCGACGAACTGGGCCGCCCAGGGCTGCGTCTTTTGTTCCGCAGCGCCAGCTTAATGCACCAGAACTACTACGAAGATTATATGCCAACGGATGAGGTGCAGAGCGGCGTAGACAGTGCAGAGACATACCTACGGGAACTGGAAACGGCGCAAGCAGAGTTGCCAGAGGAGTTCGTCCCCCAAACGCCGGTGCAAGCCGCCCGGCTGCGAAGACTCACAGAACCCTAGAAGGACGGCTTGAAGCCGCCCTTCTGATATAAGGCCCTAATTTCTTCAGAACCACAGGCAGGTAACGGTGTTGGTGACACCGCGTATAGGCCGAATTCTGTGGCGCAGAATTTCGACGATGTCTTCAGGGGTGCCCGCTTCCAGTTCAACCACTATATCGTAAGGGCCCAAGACTTCTCGGACAGATGTTCCGCCAATGTCGCGTATTCGCGCGATTACTTGCTGCGTGGCAGCGGGTTCCGTGTTGATGAGTATGTATGCGTTGGCGGCCATTGCTCTAACTCCATACCTTTCAATCGGCTCATGACAGGTTCGCCGGACTGCCAACTCGAAAACTTCCCGGCAGTTGTTGTCGAAGGCCAGGTAGGTATTAAGGGATACCGGCGTCACCCGGTATGCTTTTTGATGAATTCCCCGCACTGCTCGATAGCTTGTTGCCCTTCAGGCAAGAAAGAGGCGAAGGCTTGCCAGACGTGGGGCATGTCGTCCCAAACCTCTAGAGTAACGTCTACGCCCGCGGCTTTGGCCCGCTCGGCAAACTTGATAGAGTCATCCAGTAGCACCTCGGCGGTCCCGACTTGGACCAGCAATGGTGGGAGTCCGTGCAGATCGGCGTAGAAAGGTGATGCTAGAGGAGTCCGCCGGTCCCGGTCCCCCAAATAGGTCGCCGCCATGTTCTCGACCATGTCCCGGTCGATAAGGGGGTCCTCTTCGGCCTTGGTCACAAAGCTCTCCCCGGTGTTGGCCAAGTCGGTCCAACCGGAGTGGCTGATCCCGGCCGCCGGCAGCAGGTCACCGTAGTAGCGCAGGGCCACCAGGGTTGCAATCGTGAGGCCTCCCCCGCAGGAGTCGCCGCCAATGACGATCCTCTTTGACTCGATGCCTTGGGCCAAGAGCCAGCGGTAAGCCGCTACCGAGTCCTCCACTGCGGCGGGAAAGGGGTTCTCCGGGGCCAGCCGGTATTCCAGTCCCAACACCCGGGCGTCCGACGCGCGGGACAACCGGGAGAGAGGGACGCGGTGGGTCCGCATCGACCCAATCATGTAGCCGCCGCCGTGCAGGTACAGAAGCACCCGGTCTTCCGCAGCCCCCGGGGCGTAAATCCACTCGGCAGGCACTCCCCCGGCGCCCACTCTTTCGCTCACGATGTCTTCATCCACCGGGAACTCCGACACCAGGTCTTCGTACCAGACGCGAAACTGCTCCACATTGGTCAAGGTCTGCGATTGCGCTTTTGCTGCTCGGAACATTTCTAACGCTTGGTCTAGCTCGGGACTTGGCATAACCACCTCCGCTGTGGGCGTATGTCACTGTTGTTTACCAGTATATTGTTCACGCATCAGTAGTTGGGGGCAGTCCTGGTAAGATAGAAATACCCCTCGGGACGGCGAACGGTCCGGAGGGGCAGTTCTAAGGCACTACCGGGTTTGCGCTTGCGGACCGCTCAAGTCTCTCTGAAGCGCTAGCGCTGACTCTGGGCAGTAACTGTTCAGACTTGATGAGGCGAATTGACTGGGAGCCACATCCGCAATGCTAATATAGTCCCCCCACAACACTTCGCCACCCAACCGTCATTCCCGCGCAGGCGGGAATCCAGAAGCGTCTGCAAACAGCAACGTTACATCTCCTTGGCATTTTCTGGATTCCGGCTCAAGGCCGGAATGACGAGGTATGGGACGGAATGACACATCGAATCTGAACAGTTACTCTGGGCCAACTCCGGAAGGCTCCGGCTAGCGCGGCTGGAAATAAAAGGCGGTCCCCGAGAAGTTGTTAGTCTGCCGGGGCCGCTTCCAACTCCAAGGGAGCCCGGCCCGCACGCCCGGCTTTCATGAACTCGATACCCTCCTCCGGAGTCATGGTCTCGCAGAAGACTTCCAGCCGGTTGCCGTCGGGGTCGAAGAAGTAAACACTCTGGGAGAGGCCGTGGTCGGTGGTGAAGTCGATCTCCACACCCCGGTCCTTCATCCGCTGGTACAGCTCCTTCAATTCGTCCAAGCCGCCGTCGATCTGCAGGGCCGTATGACTGATGCCCGGGCTGCCTAGGGTAGCGCCCTCGGGGGCCTTCACCACGGCGATGTCATGGTGTTGGGTCCCGAAGGACAAGAAGGCCATCTGGCCCTTGTCATTGTAGTACATGACGTCCATGCCCAAAACGTCCTTATACCAGTTGGCCGAGGCTTCCGGGTCTTTTACCGCAAGGACCACGTGTCCGACCTTGTTGATCTTTGCCATCTTGCTCCTCCTAATATCTGTCCGAGAGTAAATTGGAGCGGGCGATGGGACTCGAACCCACGACCATTTGCTTGGGAAGCAAACACTCTACCACTGAGTTACGCCCGCTAACTTCGTTGCCGAGCCTTGGATGACCCAACGAGATTAGTATACCAAATTGACTAGGCAGACGTTTAGGGCGCCCTGAGGGCGTCGGGGTTTTTCGATTGTCGATCTGTAGCCATTTGCCCGCTCATCCTGAGCGCAGCGCAGTGGAGGCGGAGCCGGAACGGAGCGGAGTCGAAGGACCGCCGTTCGGGTCTGTACTCCAATCCTTCGACTACGCTCCTCTGCGCTCAGGATGAGCGGTATACGCGGTTTCGATAATTGAAAGACTCTGCAAGGCACTCAACTCTGGGACTCTTGGGCGTGATAGCTCTCGGTAACCCGGTCCCAATGCTGCTCCCACTGGGACCGCATGGCGCCTTCGGTAATTCCGGGTAGATAGCCGGGGGATACCAAGGGCAGCACCCTGTCGACTTTCATCATGACCGCCGACTTGACGGTACTTATCAGCGCCTCAACCGCGGTGCCTTGGTACGCGGCGAGTATTTGCTCAAAGTTGGGGCCTTCGGTGAGGATGGCGGCCGCTCCTTTGAAGCGGTAGCCCTTGCGCAGAAAGGGGTCTACCAAGCAGACTTCCATTGACGGGTTCTGCCTAAGGTTGGCCAGGGTGCCGGGGGACCCCAAGTCTACGAAAGCCAGGTGGTCGTCGTCCAGAGCGATAATCGACCCTTTGGGCGAGAGGTTGGGAGTTCCGTCAGGGCATACGGTGGCAAAAAAGCCCAGACGTTGCTCCCGAATTACCTTTTTCATGTCGCCGGTCAATACGCCCATGGGGTCCTCCTAAAGTGATGCAACTCAACCTGACCTTATCAAGTACGCAAGGCAAAAGGGCAAAGCTTTTCGATTGTCACCCCGAGCAGGGCGAGGGGGCTAAAGTCCTTGTCCTCCACTTTCGTCCTGCCGCCGAAGAATTTTAGATTCCTCACTCCGTTCGGAATGACAATGGAGGGCCGGGTTCTTGCGAAAATCGAAAGGCCCTGGCCAAAAGGTAGGTTATCCGGGCCTCCGTGTTTCACCTTCGGCGATGACGCTGCCGGTGAATCGAGGCCACCTACCGGGCTGCGGAAACTTGAAGCACCGAGTCCATAGTCTCCACTTGGATTCGCGCCAAGTGGCTGCGGGCGTGGTCCACTACCGCATCCCACTCCGGCGACCCGTAGAAAGCCGCTTCCTTGGCTTGGACGTCGTCGGCATCCGCAAAGGACCGTATCCAGATGAACTGGTTCTTGTCTTCGTTCACCCAAGCCCCGTCAACGTTGATGCCGTACTGGTTCATTATGCCCACCAGGGTGTCGTTGAAGTGGCTGACCCACTGGTCCATCATGTCACGGTTCACGGTGTAGGTCCGAAGCTGGTAAATCATCGAGTATCCTCCTGCCGTTCTTTACGTTTCGTTTATCGGAACCATTCGGCGGCTCTTTCGCCAATCATTATAGCAGTGGCGTTGGTGTTGGCCCTCACCACGTCCGGCGCGATGGACAAGTCAACGACTCTAAGCCCGCTTATGCCCCGCACTTGGCAATACTGATCGACCACGGCCGTGGGGTCCGAGTCCGGGCCCATTTTGGAGGTGCCGCAGGTGTGGAACGTGGTGGCGACGTTTTGCGTCAACCAAGCGTCCAACGATTGGTCGGAAGCCAAGTCGGCGTCGGTGGGGTCCAGCCAAGAGTCGACGAGAGGCTCAAAGGCCGGGTGGGCCAGCAATTCCTGGCACTTGCGGATTGACCCGCGCAGCCGGTCCAAGTCCCAGTCGTTAGCCAAGTAAGCGTAGTCCAATACCGGCTTCTCTTCTGGATCGGCCGAGGCCAAACGCAAAGCGCCAAGGCTCACCGCTTGCTCCAAGATACAGGTGAGCCGGACCCCCAAGTCTTGAGAACGCCAAGCACCGCCCAGAGCATCGCCGCTTCTGGGACCGCCGTAATTGGACGGAAAGATTTGCATGTCGTTACGGGAACTGGAACCTTCGGCCGTATAGCGGAGCCCGGCTTGCATCCTGGGGCCGCTAGTGTCCAAGCTCACGCCCTCTTTAACCCGAAGCTCGACGCTTACCAAGGGGTGGTCCCGCATGTTCTGACCCACTCCCGGCAGGTCTTGGACCACCGGAATTCCCAAACTTCGCAGGTGCTCCGCGGGGCCGACTCCGGACAGCATTAACAGTTGGGGTGAGGCAATGCCTCCGGCGGCGAGCACAATCTCGGCCCCCTCGACGGTGAATCTCTCGCCCCCGCTCTCTACCTCTACCCCGACGGCAACGCCGTCTTCGATGATGACCCGCCGAACGGTCACGTTGGGCCTAACGGTTAGATTAAGCCGGTGCCGGGCCTGTTCCAGGTAGGTGAGGGCGGCGCTCATGCGAATTCCGTTGAGGTTATTTACCGGCACCGGCCCCACGCCGGTGGAGTCGGGGTGGTTCATGTCGGCGTTTTCCGGGTACCCGGCGGCCACACAAGCAGCATAGAAGGCGTTTTGGAAGGGTTGCCAGTCCTCGCGTCTTTCCCGGCGCACCGGGATGGGTCCGTCGCTGCCGTGAAAGTCATCCGGGATGTCCCGGTCGGATTCCGACTTTCGGAAATAGGGGAGGACGTTAACGTATGACCACTGGTCGTTGCCCAGAGCAGCCCAAGAATCGTAGTCTTCGGGCAGGCCCCGCAGAAACACTTGTCCATTGACTGCGCTGGACCCTCCCACGACCTTCCCTCGCGCGACGTGCATTGGCGCGGCTTGGCCGGAGGCGCCCAACGCTTGGTAAGACCAGTTGAAGGGCGAGTTGGAGGCCGACGCGTCCTGGCTGAATCCGTTTTTCAACGGCTCCGGCAGGTGCTCGAACTGAGGATAATTGGGGCCGGCTTCCAATAGCAGCACTGAACGGTCCGGGTCTTCTGACAACCGGGAAGCCAATACACATCCGGCGGAGCCCGCGCCAACGATAACCACGTGATACTTCATATCGTGCCCCTTTAGTCAAGTTCTTTCAGTGGCGGCAACCCGGTATTAGGCAGCAACCGCCTGGGCCACCTGGCCCAGTAGGCGCAGCGTGCGGCCCAATGACGCCGCCCGGTCCTCCCCTGCCAGCACGGGCGAGACCAGTAGCTCGGTGGCCCCGGAAGCTAAGAGACTTTGCAGTCCTGCGGCGGTCTTGGTCTCATCCCCATAAACGACTAGGCCCTCGATCATCGCGTCGCTCCACACCGCTTCCGCCGCCTCGGGATAGCCCGCGCCGATCAGCATCCGGCGGTAAAAGGGCAGTGTGGGGTAGACTGGGAACTGCTCCCGAAATGCGGCCCGGACTTCCGCGTCGTTGTCATGGACACATACCGGAACGTGAGCAATCAGCGGCGGCACGGCGCGGCCCGCCGACTCCGCTCCCTTTTTCATCGCTGGCAGCGCGACGTCCCGCAAATAAGCCCCCGGGCACACCCAACTGATAGCCCCGTCGGCTTCCGCGCCGCAAAGCTCGAAGGAACCCCGCTGCAACGCTGACGCCATGACAGGGACGTCCAGCGGTTCGGCAATGTTGTCATGGGCCTGAAAGTATTCGCCGTCGAAGTCCACCCGGCCCTCTTGGATCAGCGCCTTCAGTATTTTAAGATACTCCCTCAAGTGGCCCAAGGGGTGAGGCATCTGAATTCCCATCGCCCGCATACTGGGCCGGTGGCTGGGGCCGATGCCCAACCGAAAGCGGCCCGGCGCCAGTTGGGCCACTACTTGAGTCTGCTGCACCATCACCAAGGGATGGCGAGGGTAGGTCGGCACTATGGAAGTACCGAATTTAATCCGCTGGGTGGTCCCGGCGGCGGCGGCAAAGGCGGTAATGCTGTCCAACCTAGCGCCGCCGGTGGTCATCCAAGCGGCTTGAACCCCCGCATTTTCGGCGTCTCCTATTGCCGTCTGGATGTCTCCAATCTTGCTACCAGCGACGGCCACGCCAATCAACTTTCCATCCATATCTCTACCTCGTTTTAGGTGGGTTTCTTCTATGCCGGGGCGAGGAGAATGCCGATATTACTAGAGGTCTCCAAGCTGCGCATCCAAGTGGGTGTTCAATAATTCCTCCCAACCGGTCATCTGTCACCCTGAGCAAAGCGAAGGGTCTAAACTCCTTGCCTTCTTAGGCGTTGCTGCTGCCAAGGATTTTAGATTCCTCACTTCGTTCGGAATGACAGGAACGGGATGCAATCGGGTTTTAGACATCCTCTAAGCCCCGGCTATTGAGATGCCGGAGGCGCCCGCTCAGCAAATCACGTAGCGCCGGGGCCTGTCAAGCGCGGACTGCCAAGGGCAGGAGCGCTCTAATTCCGGGCTACCAACTGGTAGATGCCGGAGTTGCGGGAGAGGATGTAAATCTCCTCGGATTGGTCCTTGCCGAAGGAGGTAATGTTTAGCTGGGAATCCACGAGTAGAAGCTGTTCCGGTCCCGAGCCTTCGTTCAACCTGACCGCCCAAATGCTGCCACTGCAATAGTCGCCGAACACATAGGCCCCGAACAGGGAAGGGATCGAGCGTCCCCGGTAGACGTAACCACCGATTACCGAGCAACCGGCGTTCCTGCCGTACTCGGCTACGGGCAACTCGAGACCGGCGGGACCACACTCGGCGTGGGATGGGAAGCACGCGGTCCCTTCCATCAAGTTCCAACCGTAATTCAGCCCCTTCTGCACCAGATTGATCTCTTCCCGAATATTTTGGCCCACGTCGCCAACCCACAGTTGCCCGGTCGTTGCCTCGCCGTACCCACTGCTACCCGGCCCCGTAGCGCCGGACCCCGTGGCGCCGTACCCACTGCTACCCGGCCCCGTGGCGCCGGACCCCGTGGCGCCGGACCCCGTATCAAAAAACCGCCACGGGTTACGCAGCCCGTAAGCCCAAATCTCTCCCCGGGCTGCGGCGTTGCCGACGAAGGGGTTGTCCGGAGGCACGGTATAGGGCTTGCCTTTGGAGGCCTCCGAAGCGTCGATACGCAGAATCGATCCCAATAGAGTGCTCAAGTCTTGCCCGTTGCCGTAGGGGTCCCCGGACCCTCCGCCGTCCCCCAACCCGACGTATAGGTAGCCATCGGCGCCGAAGGCCAATTGACCGCCGTTGTGGTTTCCCGCTGGCTGGGGAATTTCCATAACTACCAATTCGCTATTCTTGTCGGCTTTGTTGGGGTCGCTGGCGCTCACCGAGAATCGAGAGAGCACGGAGCGCCGCGGCTCTGCCGCCGAGTAGTAGACAAAGAAATGGCCATTTTGTTGGAACGCCGGGTCAAAGGCCAGTCCCAGCAGGCCCTCTTCGTTGTGACCTTGGCTTACCAGACCGGTTAAGTCGAGAAACAACTCCGGCTGAGCAGCGTCTTCTTGGTGAGGAAAGCCCCAAACCTTGCCGCGCTGCTCCGTCACGAATAGCCGTCCGCTCTCTCCTTTGGGTTGGGCCAGGTTGGTCAACTGGCTGAAGGAAAGGTTGGGAAAGGCCCGTTGCAGCGCCAGGGGGCGCAATGGTTCCTGGCTATGTTGCGTCGTTGGACCCGTGACCGGACTAGGTGGAGGGCCTCCTTGCTGAGTAGGGGTTAAAGTCGGCCTCCGGCCAGTAGCCCCGGTAGGCGCGGGCCGGGGCGTTGGGTAACTGGTGCTGCGAGTGGGAGCAGGGGCAACTGCCGTCCTTCTATCGGAGGCTGCTCTGCTGTCGGGAGTCGGGGGCACTGGGGAGACCGTTACCCCGGGAGGGACTGGGACGGTTGGAGTCGGGCCGCTAGTTTCTGGTCCGTTGCAAGCGACCAGGACCAGAATTGCCAGCGTCACCAAGCTTAACCCGACATTTACATAGTGCTTCAAATGGCTGCCCCAAGGATTCTCAGGCTGGTGTAAGCCGGAAGTAGCGTTTGTATTCTACCCTGATAACGCCGGGGCCAAGTGCGCTGGTGAGCCGCTCCAAGAAGGACCTGCGTTGAGGGAAATAACCGGCCAAAGTAGAATGGGAAGTGGAATCGAAAGTAGTTGACTAGAATATCACAAGGTTGTGGAGGGCCTATGCTGGCGACCCAGCGGTGGAATGACCAGGTGGAAGCGGAGCACGCTCAGTCGGAAAGGATGCGGGGGATAGCGCCGCCGCCGGAAGACCACTGGCGCCCCTATGCCCAACAGTTCCGCGGCCGACCCAACTCGCACCGACGACACGCTGGTCAACAGGCTATTGGAAGAAGTCGAGCCCCGGCATACGGTCATTGACGTCGGCGCCGGAGGTGGCAGGTTGGCCTTGGCCCTAGCCACTCGCTGCCGGCAAGTCGTTGCGGTTGAACCCTCAGCCAGCATGGCCGACGTCCTGCGCCAACAGGCGTCCGATTACTCCATCCGGAACGTGACCCTAGTGCAGTCCAGTTGGGAAAGCGCGGAAGTCGAGCCTGGGGATATAGTCTTATGCTCCCATGTGCTCTACGTGGTGCGGGAAATCGAGTCCTTTGTCCGGAAGCTGGAAAGTCATGCCAAAGAAAAGGTGTTGGTGGTCCTGTTCCAAGCCTCTCCCCAGTCCCAGACCTACGACTTGTGGGAGCGCATCCACCGGGAAAAAAGAATTCCTCTTCCCAGCTTGCCCGAGTTGCAGGAGGTGCTGGCCCAACTGGAGGTTGATGCCAAGGTCGAGCTGCTGCCCACCCAACCGGCCAGGGGTTTTGACGATTATCAACAAGCCTTGGAACAGTTGTCGCGACGCTTGTACTTGGCCGAGGGAAGTCCGCAGCTAGCCGAGTTGGAGCGCATACTGCCGGAGCTGTTGGAGGAAGTAAACGGCGCTTTGTTGCTTCGAGGCTCAGAAAGCCTACAACCGGCGCTGGTCTCTTGGCGTCCTGCATGATTAGGCAGCTCGCACAAGCTACAGGGACCCTCCGCCCCCTGTCAGCCCGCCGGGAGAAGGTGCTAGATTTGTTCACAGGTTCTCAGGATCGGCCCCGACGGCGAGGCCCCAAACTGGCCGTCCCGGTCAGTCCCCCGGCTCCGCCAACACCTCCTGCCGTTGGACGCCCGGACTTCGCAACAAGACCGCCCCGGTCGTGCCGACCATAGAGGCGCCAAACCCCAGAGCAAATACCCAGCTAATTCCCACGGTGTCGGCGATGGACCCGGCCAGAAGTGGGGAGGTCGAGCTACCCAGACCGGCCCCAACGGACATTAGGGCAAACGCCGCCGAAGCGAACTGGGCTTGGACCCGGTCGCCCGCCGCCGCCGCGCATAAGGTGAAGGCCGCCCGGAGGGTTAAGCCTAATAGGACCGAACCAAGGGCGAAGGACGCCATCACCGGACTTACCCAGAATAAAGCAAAACCCACTCCCTGAATGAAGAAACTTATCCCGAAGGCTTGTCCCCGCCCCATCCGGTCCGAGATGTTTCCCCAGAGCACTCCACAAATGATGCTTAGCACTCCGACGACCAAGAAAAGATGTCCGGTCGTCGCCAGGCTAACGCCGTTCTCTTCACTCAGGTAGGAGCCAAAGAAGGTGGTGAATACACCGTGGGCGCCGCCGGAGCAGAAGGCCAGATAGGCCAAAAGCCACACGTGGGGGTTCTTGTAAACCTCCAGCGGCCAAGCACCCTGGTACGACCGCTGCGCCGCCGCCCTGCCCGTGGGCGCCGGTCTATTGGCAGAGGTATCCGACGGACGGTCTCGCAGGAAGATTAGGCAGATAACTCCAATGGCGAGCACCAACAGTCCGAAAATGTACCAAGTATGACGCCACCCGTCAGCCGGATTGTGGTCCACCAATGGGGGCACTAGCAGACCCGAGGCTACAATAGCAATGCTGCCACCGGAAGCGGCCAAGCCAGCGGCCAAGCCCCGGTTGCGCATCTCGAACCAAGGGGCCAACAGCCCCATCATGGGCGTAAGGGCGCCGCCGGTACTCACTCCCATGAGCGCGAAGGCCCCGATAGCCGCCAAATAATTTGGCGAGTACCCGAAAAGAAGCATGGCCCCGCCGGTAAGAATCGTGGACCAGCCAATGATATGGCGACTGCCGTACCGGGGGGCTAGGGTGCCCGAGGCCAAGGATGCTCCCATCCTGACGGCGCCGGCCACGGTGACCAAGAGGCCGGCCTGGGTGTAGGAAATTCCCAGGTCTCCCCGCATGGAAGGTATGGTCAAGCTGGGAGTGCTTTGGGCGAAGCCGGTGGCTAGATTGACGAGTATTCCGAGTATCAGGATTATGCCGGCGTAGCTAACCAGCCAGTAAGCAGCCCCGTAAAACCACGTCTTCATCATCCGGTTGACCGTCGGGATGCTGGCCAACGTGATAAGGAAGGCGCCGGAAGACAGGATTAGTAGGCCGGTGAGGGTCATATAGGGCGTCCCTTTTCGGGTGAGGCTGCTACCAGCCGTCCACCGGCAACGCTACGGCTACGCTGCCAAATGATAACTCCATTCTATTCACCCAGAGCATCTCATTCGGTCTCGCTTCCTTCGACTCCGCCGACTCCGCTGCGCTACGCTCAGGATGAGCGGGTTGGGTCCTTGCACTCGAGATGAGCGGTTGGGTCCTTATGCTCGGAATGACCGGACTTGTTCATAACCTGTGCCGAGACCGGGTATTGTGGTGGCGGCTGCATATTATTCCTAGCCCTGAATTACGTCAAGAACTGGCAACGCACGGGTCAGGGCCTTTTCATTCTCATTCTGAGCCTCCTTTCTGTCATTCCGAGCAGCGCGAGGAATCTAAAATTCTTGCTGGAACCAACTTCGCCCTTCCAGAGGGATTTTAGACCCCTTACTGCGTTCGGGGTGACTGCGCTCGGGGTGACTGCGTTCGAGGTGACTGCGTTCGGGGTGACTGCGCTCGGGGTGACTGCGCTCGGGGTGACTGCGCTCGGGGTGACTGCGCTCGGGGTGACTGCGCTCGGGGTGACTGCGCTCGGGGTGACTGCGCTCGGGGTGACTGCGCTCGGGGTGACTGCGCTCGGGGTGACTGCGCTCGGGGTGACTGCGCTCGGGGTGACTGCGCTCGGGGTGACTGCGCTCGGGGTGACTGCGCTCGGGGTGACTGCGCTCGGGGTGACTGCGCTCGGGGTGACTGCGCTCGGGGTGACTGCGCTCGGGGTGACAATGAAAAGGCCCTGACGCACAGGTATCCAAGCTGTAGGCTGGCGAAAAGAACGGCCAAGGCCGGACTCGCTCATGGGCTAGGTTAAATGCCGTGCGGAGTTGCCCGCCGAAGCCGTATGGGGCAAAATAAGCTGGCGACCGGTCTCCCCAACGCCCAGGAAAACCCGATGCTTGGGGATTCCCGTTTAACCTGCAACGAATGGTAGCCAGTAATCCACAGTCTCAACATCCAGCACCGAATATCCAGCACCGGACTCCCAGTAAAAGAAGGAGGCATCGACCCATGACACAGCCGCAGATTCAGTCAGAGACGGTCCAATACCCTGGTCATGGCGGCGAGATGATCAACGCCTACATCAGCCGCCCTTCCGGTCAGGGCCCGTATCCGGGGGTCATTGTCACTGCCGAGGCCTTTGGCCTAAACGACCATATCCGGGACCTAGCCCGCCGCTTTGCGGACCGGGGCTACGTGTCCATCGCTCCGGACCTGTATACCCGGGAGGGCGCCCCCGACGAAAATAACTTTGACGACGTCATTCAGAAGATGTTTGCCTCGCCGGATTCTCGGGCCGTAGGAGACCTGGATGCGGCCGCGGTGTTCCTAAAAGGGCAGGCTCAATCCAACGGCAAAGTCGGGATCATCGGCTTCTGTTCCGGCGGACGGTACACCCTGATGACCGCGTGCAGCAGCAGCAACATTGATGCCGCAGTCGATTCGGCCGGCGGCTTCATCATCCAAGATGAACTCACTCCGGAGCGCCCGGTCTCCCCCATCGACATGGTGGCCAACCTGAGTTGTCCTTTAATGGCTACCTTTGGCGAGGAGGACCCCAATCCTTCTCCGGACCATGCCGCCCGGTTGCAGGAGGAGTTGGACAAGCATAACAAGACCTACGAGTTTTACATGTACCCTAATGCTGGCCACGCCTTCTTTGCCGATTACCGGGACAGCTACCGGGCGGCCCCGGCGCAAGACATGTGGCACCGGGTGTTGTTGTTCTACGGAAAACACCTCGGCGGTTAGTGGTAACAATCAACCCCATATTAGGGGATGTCTCCAAAGTCCCCCCTCCTGCGGGCTGACAAGGGTAGGCATTTGATTGTTTCAGGTTTCTGCATGGTAGATGAGCTTCATATCGGGCGACGGTTCCGGCCACGGTTCAGGAAGCAGCCAGACCCTGCGCCAAAGTCTGCCCTTGGGCAGCAGCCGTCTCAGCCAGATGATGCCCTGCCGCAGTACACTGATAGTCCGTTTGGGAGCGCTCCAAGCGCTGCGGTGAGTGGACGCCAGAGCCTTCGGCGGTGCTCTGAGATGGCCGGGCGCTATGCCAAGCTCATTGGCGTCTTCTACCCTGGTCCCATACGCCAGCGTCCAGAACGTCGCCACCGACAACGCAAGCCAGTGCCTCGCCACCCGTTCGGGATCGGTCCTGCGAGTGTTCTGCCACTGCCACCCCAAGCTCTTGAGTGCTCTGAAGCCCAGTTCTATCCAGAACCGGAGCATGTACCAGCACACCCCTGCTTCGCCGGGCGGCAGGTCGGTCATCACCACCCACGGCTCGTCTTGGCCCTGGTCCCAGACCACAATCACCGTCCCGCGGCGGCGCTTGCTGCTGTCCCTGAAAGCCGTCCCGGACCCAACATATGCGTGCCCCGGCCCCGGCACCAACGCTCGCGCCGGCAGGCGGGTTCCTCCGTCAGGGCAGAACACGGTGTTGACCGATTGCCGCATGTAAGGATGCCACCCCACAGAGCGTATCTGCTCCCACAGCCGCGGACTCCTCAAACCGCGGTCAGTCATCACCAGCACGCTCATGTCCGGCGGCACCGCTTCGGACAGCAACTTCAGCAGACTCACCGCCGGCGCTATCCACTGCCCGGGTTTGTTGGCGGGCAGGATGTGCCAGGCCACCGGAATAGCGCAACTGCGATAGACCACGCTTATCGCAATGGCGTTTATCCGGTCGCCCTTCATCGTCGGGTCTATGGCAAGCACCAATCTGTCAGACTTCCACCAATTGAGAATCCATCGCAGCAGTGGAACGAAGCACAGTCTGACATCCAACTGCACTCCGCACGGGTTGGCGCGGTCCTGCCCATTGTACAGCCACTCCCGGAGATACTGCCGTATGCTGTTGAAGTTGCCTATGAACGAAAGCTCAGCGGCGACCGCGTTCTGGCAGCCGCTCTGGGCCATTATGATGCCGTACACCCACAGGACCAGTCCCTTCAACTGAGACCCTCTGAGATGCGGCATGTAGTATTGTATGGTCTGCTTCATCTGGTAGTATTCGGTTGGGAAGCGCATGGCGAACCTCTGGCAGCCTTTCTGATTCTCACCAAAAAGATGCCAGAAAGCTGTGCGCTTTCCAAGTTCTTATGCCTGTTTCATACTTTGCCTACCCTTGTCAGCTCCCCGCGGGAGAGGGCTAAGGTGAGGGGCGTAACCCGGCAGTCCAGGCGTGGCAAACTTGGCTTATGGGAAATATTCTCCCTCATCCCTTCGACAAGCTCAGGCCAGGCCTAACCTTCTCCCCAGGGAGAAGGGACTTTTGAAAAATCCTATTAGGGTTAAAAGTCTAAGGCCCCTCGTCCGGCTAACCCGGACGAGGGGCCTTGCTGTGAGGTCTGGCCGTGTGAGGGTTAGTCTCTTAGCGGGCGGAAGAAAGAGCGGATGTCTTCCACCATCCGCTCCGGCTCTTCTAGCGCCGCAAAGTGACCGCCGGCGGGCATGTCAGTCCACTGGTGGACGTTATAGGAGCGCTCGCACCACTCTCTAGGGGGACGGCTGATCTCTGCGGGGAATGCCGCCATCGCCGAGGGCACCGAAATCCGCTCTCCTTCTTTTAATTCCCAGGGATGCCTTGCGGTCTCGTAATAGAGTCGAGTGGAGGAGTTGATGGTCTGGGTCACCCAGTAGATCGTAACCGTGGTTAGGAGTTCGTCCTTGGTAAACCGTTTTTCCACGTCGCCGCCGCAGTCACTCCAAGTCCGGTACTTCTCCACAATCCAGGCGGCCAAGCCAGCCGGGGAGTCGTTCAACCCGTAAGATAGGGTCTGGGGCTTGGTGCCTTGGATATGGGAGTAACCGCCCTCGGCTTGGGTCCACTGCTCCCGCTGGTCCAACATGGCTTGCTCCGCCTCGGAAAGCGGCGTAGACCCAGGACCCAGGTAAGGCAAGGGCCGGCCCATAGAAGTGAGGTGGACCCCAATCAGGTTTTCGGGATAGGAGAAGCCCAAATTGGCGGTAACGCTGGCGCCCCAGTCGCCACCGTGCGCGCCGAACCGGTTGTAGCCCAGACCCTCGGTCATCAACTCGGCCCACAGGTCCGAAATCCGCAGCACGTGCAGCCCGGGCTTGGTGGGATGGCCGGAGAATCCGTAGCCGGGCATCGACGGCACCACCACATCGAAGGCGTCCGCCGCGTCCCCTCCATGACTGGCCGGGTCGGCCAGCAGGGGCGTGATTTTCGACATCTCGAAGAAGGTGCCGGGCCAACCGTGAGTGAGCACCAACGGCATTGGGCTTGGCCCTTGGCCCTTTTCGTGAATGAAATGAATGCTGAAATCATCCACCGTAGCTTGGTAGTGGGAGAACCTGTTGATGGCTTCCTCTTGGACCCGCCAGTCAAAGCCGTCTTGCCAATAGGCTACCAATTCTTTTAAGTAGTCCAGGTTGGTGCCGTAGTCCCATTCCGACCCCGGTATCTCGTCGGACCACCGGGTCCGGGCCAGCCTTTGTTGCAAGTCCTCAAGGGTAGCATCGGGCACCTTTACCTCGAAGGGTGTTACGTCCATCTTAATTTCCTCCTCCCCGATAAGCGGTGGTAGACATTCTTGGGAAACAGCTAATAAAACCGGATAGTGAGTGACCAGGTCCCCCGGAAAGAACTGCTTAGAGAGTGTTTAATAAGTCCTTGCAACCAGTCACCTGTCACCCTGAGCAAAGCGAAGGGTCTAAAGTCCTTGTCCTCCACATCGGTCTGCCGCCGAAGAATTTTAGATTCCTCACTGCGTTCGGAATGACAGGGCCTGTCCGGAGCCTGTCGAAGGGATGGGCTGCAATCGGTTTTTAAACACCCGCTTAAAAGAATAGCAAGTTAAATCGGAAGCAGCGGTTCCGAACGAGCCGGTGGCAGGTCGGTGTCGAAAGTGTTGATAGCAAAGGAAAGCAGGGTGTAATTCCCCATGGTGAGCACCAACTCCACTACTCCCTGCTGGCCGAACTGCTCCAAGGCCGCTTGGAAAGCGCCGCGGCTGACTTTGTGAGTCCGGAAAAACTCCCGGCCCAAGTTCACGACAGCTTCCTCGTCGGAGGACAAGGCGCCCAACTCCTGCTTGTCGCGCAGACCGTCCACCAAGGCGTCCGGTACGCCAGCGGTGCGGGCTGCGGCCGCGTGGGCGTTCCAAATGTGCTGACAGTCCATCTCCCGGGCCGTCACCAACATTGCCAGTTCCAGGGTCTTTTCCGAAAGCGACGACTGGGTGCGAAGGTAGTTGTTCAGCCCGGTGGCCCAATGGTGCGCTTGGGGAACGTGAATCATCACCGAGCCCGGGCCGAACTGAGGCACCGAGCCTAGCCTTTGCACCATCTCATCGAACACCTCACGCTGGTCCTGGGGCACGCTGTCTCGGGTAGCCGTCGGTAATCTGGCCACGATAACCTCCTGATTAGGCGTCTATTTAGTCTTGGTGTACTGCTCAGGCCCTTTACTCTGAGTTCCTCTTTCGTAGCCCTAAGAATACCAAAAAATTACTCGTACCGCCGGGGGTTGTCCACCGGGGCTGGCAATCACCCGGGCTACTCGTTGCCCAGTGTGGCGCTGCTACCCGATTAACCTGCGTTGACACTGAACAGATGCCATCTATATACTTGCGCCCGTCCAAATTCTAATCGCCTTACAGCGTCCGCCAAGATGACGTAACCGCAAAATACGCTACAGGCGTGGAGTTGGCAATGATTTGGCGGCGTGGATTAGGAAGCAGGGACAAGGGTTAATTACGAGACAGAAGGAGCGTAATCAATGCGGAAATACCTGTTGCTAGGACTGATCGGGATATTTATTTTGGCCTTGGCGGCCTGTGGAGGAAATGGAGACGGAGACGAAGGTGCACAGTTAACTCCGGAGGCTACGGCCCCAGCGACAGCCACCTCGCCGCCGGTTACCACGGCTCCGGCGACAGCCACTTCGCCGCCGGCCACCACGGCCCCGGGTAGCCAGCCAGCAGCGGCCCCGGCGGCGGGAGTACCGGCGACGTTGGCGGCCTACGCTGCGGAGTACGCCGGCGGTCCCGGCGCCATCTACGTGGGCGACCTGAACCAACTGGCGGGACCGGCCCCCACGGAGGACCAGGGCGACGCCGACGGGAACGTTCCCCTGGACGCCTTGCAGCGGCACCTGTACGTTTACGAGTCGGACTACTACAAGGACCTGCTGGAAAGAGCGAAGCTCACCGACCCGACGCCGGCGGTGACGACGGGGGAGGACATCACCATCCAGTATGCCTGCATCAACCGCGCCCTGCTCTGGTGCAAGTTGGTCGACAGTTACTTCTTCCCCAACGTGCTGGAGCGGACCAACGGGCAGGTCAAGCTGCAACTCTCGTCGTACCCCGAGTTGGGGATTGCCGGGCCCGACGTTCTCGGGTTGATCTCCGACGGCACCCTGGCCATGGCCGACATCGGCGGCCCCTACGTGGCCGGGGAGGTGCCGGCCCTGGAGATTCAGTACCTGTTTGGCCTGTTCCCCGACCAGGAGACCCAGTTCCGGGCCACGGCCGACATGTACCCGGACATAGTGAAGTTGCATGAGGACTCGACGGACGGCGGGAAGATGATCAGCTTGTTCTGGCTCAATGGGAACGACGTTTTCTTCTTCAGCAAGAAGCCCCTGAGAACGGTTGCCGACTTCGAAGGGCTGAAGACCCGCGCCTTCGGCACCGCCATCGCCGACTGGATTAACGGCATGGGCGCCGACTCCCAGTTCGTGGCCTTCGCTGAGGTCTACACCGCCCTGGAGCGCGGCATCCTAGACGCCGGAGTTACTGGCGGCGACGCGGGGCACGGGCAGCGGTGGTACGAGGTAGCGGACTACATAAACGGCCCTCTGCCCGCTTGGCCCACCCTCGGCACCGTCATCAACAAGCAGGTCTGGGAGAAGCTGGCGCCCGACCTGCAACAGATCATGATTGAGGAGAGCGCCAAGAACGAGTTGGAGAACCTGCGGCTTGGGGCCATCCAGAACGAACTCGGGCTCTCGAAGAACATCAATGCCGGCATGGAATACGTGGGGTTCTCCCCGGAGGTCAGGGCCCACAGCGACAGGGCCGTCCTCGAAAGCGTGGCGCCCAACTGGGTCAAGCGGGTGGGTGCAGACAGCCCCTTCATCCAAGTATTCAACGAGCACATAGGAACCCGGGTGGGGCTGCGCGTTGAGCCCGGCGGCTCAGTGGTGAAAGCCCCTGTCACCAAGGAGTGAAGTAGGTCCGGGGGGCACTGCATCCATTAGTATTTACCCCTAGCGTGGCTTAAACTGATTCGCCCCCGGCTTTAGCCGGGGGCGAATTCTTTTTGCTAGTGGAGCCGGTGAAGGGAGTCGAACCCTTGACCTGCGGTTTACGAAACCGCTGCTCTGCCACTGAGCTACACCGGCTTAGCTACAAATCAGAGGGATTTTCACCCTCGCTGCTAACATTTTGCAAACGCCCCGCAGCCAACTGCCGCTCCAGGACCTCGTCGGCCTCAACATCTGAAGCCGGCAGCACGTGACCATAAATATCAACCGTCGTCTGGATGCTCTCATGGCCCATCCGGGCTTGGACAACGTTCATCGGCACCCCGAACGCCAAAAGCAAACTGGCATGGGTATGCCGGAGATCATGAAAACGCACATCCGGAGTCCCGCACCTCTCCGCAAGCGCCTTGTACCCCCTGGAAAGCGTGTCGGGCATCATCCTGCTGCCGTCCCGCCGCGCACAGACCTGGACCGCGAATCCCCAAGTCCGCGCGCCTGAAACGCGTCCCGCCGCTCACGAAGCAGGGACGCCGTCCCGGACCCGAAGGCCACTACCCGGCGAGACCCGCGGGACTTCGGCTCCGCAAAGTGCACCGGGTCTCCCCGCACGGAAACCATAGTCCGCACCACCGTCAGCGCCCGGGCATCCAGGTCCACGTCGGACCAGAGCAACCCGCACAGCTCAGACCGGCGGAGGCCGGTGTGAACAGCCAAATGGACCGGCAGGAAATAGTCCGTACCCTCGGCCAACCCAAGCAGGCGCCGGACCTCGGACACAGTGAGAATACGAAGCTCCGGCTTCACGCGCTTGGGAGGAATTACCCGCTCCACCACGTTCCGGGGTAGCAGATCCCATTTGACGGCCTGGCCCAGCGCCTGATGGAGCACACGGTGATGGTGGACCACCGTCTGGGCCGAGAGCCCCTCCGCAAGCAGCGCAGTACTGCTGCAGGTACTGGGCATTCAGCCCCGTCAACCTGACCCGGCCCAAGGAACCCTGAAGGCGCCGCACAATAGTGCGGTACCCCTCAGCGGTCCGGGGACGGACCGAAACCGCCACGTAGTCTTGCATCCACTGGTCGAGGTAGTCCGCCAAGGTAAGACGGGACGGTTGAACATAGACACCGGCGTCCAAGTCCCGGACCACCTCGGCCAGCCGCCGCTCAGCATCCCGCTTGGTCCCCTTGACGGCTATCCATCTCTGACGGCGCTTGCCGGTCTCAGGGTCAATACCGACGTCCACGACCACCGCCCAGGAGCGGTCTCCCCGCTTGCGTATATGCCCCCTCACCGGAGATTCCTGCTACGGTATCCGTAGCTTAGACAACACCGAATTGACAAATTGGGTACCCTGTTACTATAGTCAAACATCTGTTCCAATCGCGGACTCGGATATCCAACATGTCACAGAGAGATTGGAGAGAACATGAAGATTGTCAACCACCGGACCTTCGTCTTCCCGACTGGGCTGGCACTCCCTAACTGGCTTCCTGATCCAGTGAAGCTATCTCCGGCGCTGGCCAGAGGAATCCTCGGATTGCTCCATGAATTGCCCGGCGAAATTCAGGACTCAACCGGCGGTAATTCGCCAGAAGGGCCTCCTCCTCCCGGGACAAATGGTAACCTAGGGTATCCGGACCGGGGATAACGCCGGCCAGTGACAGTATAAAGACCAGCGGCGTGGAGGTGGCCTCAGCCAGCTTTGCCGCCGTATCCAGCCGCGAAAGCCCGCGGCTCTCCAGGTCCGCCACCGCGTTCTGGTTCTTCGCCCCACTGATCGCCAACGACAACTGACGAGCACTGGGATACCTCGTACCCGGCCCATACTGGGACCGCAGCCACTCCGTAAAATCCACCACCAAAGTTTACCACTTTTCACCCTTTTTCAGGGATCTTCCGCAACCCCACAATTTGCTGTTCATCATGGTTTATGATATATTCACCCTATTATCCAACGCCAAAGAGCCAGTCCGAAAATGGTCATCCAGAAACAGAGACAGAAACCGGACTTCCCAATCTTCCGGATGTACACCATTGACCAACTCTCCAAGCGGCTGGGCCTCACCAAGCGGTACCTCTGCGACCTGGAAGAAGGCATCAGACCCCTGCCCCGGCGCTTCAAGATCAACACCTGCCTGATCCTCCGGCGGTCGCATGTCCACTTGTTCGGCGACGAGGAACCCGAGGAATAGCCCCAAGGGACCGGGGACCATATCCGGCGCCAAACTGGAGAGAATGCCATGGATAAAGCCTCTGCCAGAGCGGAAGAACACCGCCTGAAGGTCATACTCGCCGAAATCAAGGAACTGACGGAAAAAGCGGAGGTGGCCGGCTCAGCACCGGCCCTGGCCGCCACCCCGGAACCCGTGGCCATCTCCCTGGAACAGAGCGCCGCGCTGCTGAACGTCGCCCCCTCAACCCTGAGCGAATACATCCACTCCGGACAACTGCGGACATTCCGGATGGGACGAAGGGTACTGGTCCGGCTGGAAACCCTCCACGCCTTCGCCCAAAGCCTGGAAGAAACCGAAGCCCTCCTCATGGACGCCAAGAAGAACAAAAGGCAATAACCGCAACCGCAAAACCTCGCCCGGCCAAAGAAAGAGACAGGAGCACCTCGAGAACAACGAAACAAAAAGAAACCCGCCCAGTGAGAAAGACACCGGACGGGCTGTTTCGAGGAGCGAGCAGCAACCTCTATGAACATCATAACCGAAACCCTCAAACACTTCCAGCCCCAAAACCGCCCATTCCCCGGCAAAAACGCCGCTGGGCGCCTCACCGGCCCCCGGGCAACCAGCCCCGGCAACCCTGTCCAGGGTCACACAAAAACCCAGAGACCCCCATTCCGCTTGCCCGGAACAAGGAGCATGAACCCCATGACCGGCAACGAGACCGGGACCGGGCCCATAACCCCGGGCCCATAACCAACAAGGAGTGTGCCCGGATGCCCACCCAAGCCAGGCAGGACCTCGCCCGGCCGACGAAAGAATGCGATTGCGCCCCGGCGGAGGAAACCCTCCGGAAGTCCGGACGGTCCACCCGGCCCGCGGCCTCAGGAGCTCACCAAGAACACCGAAGGCAGCCGCATGGCCGGACTGGAGCAACCGGACCATCAGCTCCGGGCCCTCGTGAAAGCAGGCGACCGGACGGCCGGCCCAGCCCCGGCAAACCAAGCCGGAATCATCCATGAACAACAACCCCGCGGCGAACAACCGAATATACAACGAGAGGCAACCCCCATGAACCTCAGGACCGAGCCCTGGGCCCATCAGAAGGAGTCCCTGGACTTCATCATACCCAGGCCCGGCGCCATGCTGGCCATGGAGATGGGCAGCGGCAAGTCCCTCTGCGCCGTCGCCCTCATGGCCGAGTCGGAGCGTCAGCGCACCCTGGTCCTCTGCCCCCTCTCCGTCGTCGACCACGTCTGGCCCCAGCAGATCGCGGCCCACAGCGCCGCCGAACTCCAGGTCATCCCCCTGGGAAGCGACGTCGCCGGGGTGAAGGCGAAGCTGCAGAAGGCGGAACGGGACCTCAGGCGCCGGCCCGGCCGGCCCGCCGTGGTGATCGTGAACTACGAGTCGGCCTGGCGGGAACCCCTGGGAACCTGGCTGACGTCGCAGCGGTGGGACCTGATGGTCATCGACGAGTGCCACCCGGAAGGCACCATGATCGACACTCCGGCAGGAAAAACGCCCATCGAAGAGCTGAAGGCCGGAGACGCAGTATGGGGAGTGGACCACCTCACCGGCCGAGTCGTCCAGGCCAAGGTCCAACACACCTTCACCAGGAGCACCGGCGAAGACCTGATAGCAATCGGCGAAACCTCCATGACCCCGGAACACCCGGTCTGGACCACCCGGGGGTACATCCCCGCCAAGGACGTAAATCCCGATGACACCGTCGCTCGCATCGCCCAGGAAAACCAAGCCGAAGACCCATCCTCTGCTCTGCAAATGGTGCGGCAAGAGCTTTATGGGAGACCAAGCCACTCGCCAATTCTGCGGCCGGTCCTGCGCTTCGAAAGCAAGAATGAGCTCCCCGGAGGCGAGGGAACGCAACCGGAGCACCATGGCCCAGCTGGGGAGCCGGCCGGAAATTCAAGAGAAACTTCAACGTCACCTGCGGTCAGACTCCAACCCGCTGCGGCATCCGGCGAACAAAGCCAAATCAAAAGCCGCCCTGCAGCAGACGGGATACGCACACCTCAACGGGGGCAATGGCCACGGGTTGACGGCCCCCCAGAGGATACTGAGCGAACGGCTGGAGTGGCCCACCGAATTCACGGTCCCGGTGAAGCCCCGCCGGAAAAATCTGCCAACCCACTTCAAGATAGACCTGGCGGAGCCGGCATTGAAGATTGCTACCCTAGTGGACGGAGAATCTCACAAGACCGCCAGGGTGAAAGCAGCCGACGCAAAGAAAAAGGCTTACCTGGAAAGCTGCGGCTGGACGGTCCTGCACTTCTGGAACAAGGAAGTCCTGCAGGACCCTGCCGGAGTGGTGGAACAAGTCCGGAACGCCGTACGGTCCTCAACATCGAAACAACCACCGGCAACTACTTTGCCGAAGGACTTCTGGTCCACAACTCCCACCGGATCAAGAACCCGGGAGGGCAGGCGTCCCGGTGGGTCTCCCGGATGGCGGACCGGACGCCCCGGCGGCTGGCGCTGACCGGGACCCCGATGCCCAACTCCCCCCTGGACATCTACGCCCAGTACCGGGCCATCAACAAGCGGGTCTACGGCGCGTCCTACCACGCCTTCCGGGACCGCTACGCCGTCATCGAGGAAACGGACATCCCCCTCCCCAGGAAGGAGAAAGCAGCCGGGGGGGACCGGCCCATGGTCAAGAGAATCGCGGGCTACAAAAACCTGGAGGAGCTGAACCAGCTGTTCTACTCCCTGGCCTACCGGGTGACGGCGGCCGAGGTCCTGGACCTGCCGCCCACGCTGAAGTCCCACATCCGGGTCTCCCTGGGGAAGAGGGCGGAGCGCATCTACCGGCAAATGGAGAAGAAGCTGAGAGCCGACCTGGAGAACGGCAGCGTGGCCACGGCGGCCAACGCCCTGGCCCGGCTGCTGCGGCTCCAGCAGCTGACCTCCGGGTTCGCCGTCAGCACCGAGGGAGAGATGGTCCCAGTGGACGACGCCAAGGCCCGGGCCCTGGAGGACATCCTCGAGGACCTGGACCAAGAGGAGCCGGTGGTGGTCTTCGCCCGCTTCCGCCCCGACCTGGAGCAGATCATCCGGACCGCCCAGAAGCAGGGACGGCCCGGCTACGAGATCTCCGGAAAGGTCAAGGAACTGGCCCAGTGGGACCGGAACGGCGGGGTCCTGGCGGTACAGATACAGGCCGGGGGGCTGGGACTGGACCTGACGAAAGCCCGCTACTGCGTCTACTACAGCCCGGGGTTCAGCTTAGGGGACTACCAGCAGAGCATGGCGCGGCTGCACCGGCCCGGTCAGGCCCGGCCGGTGCAGTACATCCACCTCATCGCCGCCGGAACGGTGGACGAGCTGGTGGCGCGCGCACTGGAGAGGAAGGAAGACCTGATCGAAAGAGTCCTCCGGGCCCGGAAACTGACCAAAGAGGAGGACCCGGATTGAGCATCGAACGGGTGGACGAGTACATCCTGCTGGCCAAGCGGAAGCAGGAACTGGAGGCCGAACTGCGGGAGGTCAAGGGGAAGCTGGAGAAGACCGAGACCCGGCTCACCGACTACTTCGCCGAGAAGGGGCTGAAGAACCTGAGGACGGAGAACGGCATGGCCTACCTGTCCCGGGAGATCTTCGCCGGCCTGACGCCGGAAGAAGACGGCGGGCACGAGGCGGCCCACGCCGCGCTGCGCCAGCACGGCCTGGGATACATGGTCAAGGACGGAGTGAACGCCAACACCCTCCGGGCCTACGTCCGGGAGCGGGAGGAGGCGGGAGAGGAACTGCCCCGGGACCTGCTGCCCCACATCCGGATTACCGAGGTGTTCCGGGTCCGGGTCCGAAGCTGACCGGTGACCGGTGACCGGTGACCGGTGGCCGGTAGCCGGTAGCCAGTGACCAGTGGGGGCCGGGGGACTGGCCACTAACCACTGGTCACTGGCCACCGGCCACTGGCCACCAAGACGGAAGAACCCAAACAAAACAGGGAGGCAAAATGCCCAGACCCAAGAACAGACCCAACGGCAACCCCAGTGACGAAGCCGGCGGCCAGACCGGCGAAGGAGCCAACGGCGAAACCGGCGGCAACCCCGGCGGTCAGACCGGCGAGGGAGCCAGCGGCGAGGCCGGCGGCAACCCCGAGAACCAAGCCAACGGCAACCCCGAAGGCGAGACCGGCGGCAACCCCGAGGACCAAGCCAACGGCAACCCCGAAGGCGAGACCGCCCTGGCCCCCGTTCCGGAGGGCCCGGTCTACCAGGCCCTGTCCGCCACCCCGGAGGAGATGGACCACTTCATCACCGCCATCAGGACCAACCTGGGCGGGGAGAAGATCACCGACCGGGACCTGGACCGGATCACCCTGCCCGCCGGGGGCTCCCGCCAGTGGGAGGTGCCCACCATCGAGGGGAGCGAGTACACCGACACCCTGGAGGGCATCATCATCCACCAGACACTCCCGCGGGCCTACTGGAAGAAGGACCTGGACGAAGGGGGCGGCCGGACGCCGCCGGACTGCTCCAGCCCCGACGGGGAGAGGGGCTTCTTCAGCGAGGAAGCCTTCGCCGAGGACGAGGTCAGGCCCTCCGGCGACTGCTTCAGCTGCCCCTTCAACGAGTGGAACACCGCCAGCCGGGGCAGCGGCAAGGCCTGCAAGGAAAAGCGGATGCTCTTCCTGCTGCGGCCCGGCGACATGCTCCCGGTGGTGGTGCAGGCGCCTTCGACCAGCATCCAGCCGGTGAGGAAGCACTTCCTGCGGCTGACCAACCAGAACCCGCCGCAGATCTTCTACCACGGCTACACCCATCTCCAACTGGAAAAGGTGGAGGGCGACCCCTTCGACTACTCCCGGATCGTGCTCCGCTCCGGCGGGGCGGTGCCGGAGGCGCAGCGGCCCCAGCTGGAGAAGTACATCAACGCCCTGTCGCCCCTGCTGAACGTGAGCGTCCAGCAGGACGAGTAGGCCGGGGAAAGGGCGATGGACCCGCAACAGTTCCTGACCGCCCTGTGGGGAGACCCTCCCCCGGGGCAGGTCCCGGTATGGATGCTGCCGCAGAAGCGGTCGTCCTGGTACCTCCGGCTGGACCGGGTGTGCCGGGACCTGGCCGCCTACCCGGAACGTGACATCTACACCGGGGTGGGGCTGGCTGCGCCCGGCGCCCGGATCCCGGCCAAAAAGCGGGTGAAGGCCCACGAGGTCGCGGGCATCCCCGGCCTGTGGGCCGACATCGACGTGGCCCACGCGGTCCACAAGAAGAGCGAACGGCTGCCTCCGGACCTGGAGGCAGCCCAGGGCGCGCTCAGCGCCTTCGAACGCCAACCGACCATCCTGGTCAACTCCGGCCACGGGCTACAGGCCTGGTGGCTCTTCGCCGAGCCCTGGACCATCCAGGACGACAATGAACGGACCCGGGCAAACGCCCTCACCATCTGGTGGCACGACCAAGTGAGCAGGCTGCTGCAGCAGCAAGGCTGGACCGTTGACGCCACCCATGACCTGAGCCGGCTGATGCGAATACCGGGAACGATCAACAACAAGGAACCGGCGCAGCCGGTCCGAGTCGCTGTACTGGTCCAGGACGGCCCCCGCTACAGTCAGGAAGAGATCATCCTGCAGGTGCCCGAAGGGTACCAGTCGATGGGGGCTCAGGCGCAGGAACGAAGCCGCCAAGAAGGCCAAACGCGAAACCGGAGCCGCCGGGAAGAAGGCAAGCCGGAAGAAGGCAATCGGGAAGAAGCGGGCCCAGACGGGCCCGGAAAAGGGGGTCTCATCCTCCGCCCGGACGCCGAGCCGCCGGCCGCGAACTTCGCGGCGCTCATCATCAACGACCCGAAGTTCAAGCGGTCCTGGGAGGGGAACCGTCGGGACCTGACCGACCAGTCCCCCTCGGCCTACGACATGTCGCTGGCCGCGATAGCGGTCAATGCCGGCTGGTCGGACCAGGAGACGGCCAACCTGATGATTGCCCGGAGAGCCAAGCACGGCCACGACCTCAAGCTCCGGGAGAGCTACCACCAGCGGACCATCGCCAGGGCCCGGGAGCCGATGGAACAGGCCGAGGCCCAGGACCAACTGGAGGAAGCCCTGAACGGGAAGGACGGGAAGGGCCGGAGAGAACGCTCCGGGACAACCTGACCACGCTGCTGGGGGTGGACATCCTGCGGATCGTGAAGTACGTGGGGGACCCCCCCATCTACTGGATGTCGACCAAGCAGGGAGACATCACCCTGGGAACGGTCAGGAACCTGAGAAGCCAGACCCTCTTCTGCGACGCGGTGGCGACCACCACCGGGGTGGTCATCCGCAGCTGCAAGGACGCCGCCTGGCGCAAACGGTTCCAGGCCCTGCTGGACTCTTGCGAGGAGGTCGAGGTGGGCCAAGCGTCCCACCCGGCCACCGAGGTCGAGGGCTGGCTGGAGGAATACCTGTCGGAGAAGAGCGTCGGCGACGACGCGGAGCACGCGGCGACGGTGAAGGGCCCCTTCCGGAAGGACGGCGCCATCTACATCTTCATCGACGCCTTCCGGAAGTGGGTGGAGTTCAACGCCGGGATGAAGATCGACTCCCACGCCATGGGGCGGTGGCTGAAGCTCTGCGGAGCCCAGCCGGAGCGGGTGAACCTCGTCCTGAGCGGACACCGGACCACCCGGAACTGCTGGAGGCTGCCCATGAAGAGCTGACCCCCGGCGCGGCGCCCCCCGGAAAAACGGAAGGCCAGGACGCAAAAAGCCCCCGGAAAAACGGGACAGAGGGGGCGTAGGGCCCCTTGCGCTCTGCGTCAGGCCCGGGACCCACAGTTCCGGGGGGGAAACAGAAAACCCCTGTTATAGGAAAAAAGTAGAGAAAAAAATTTGAAAAGTGAACTCTGATGTTATGCCGTTATTCAGGACCCTCTGAAAGGAGGTTTTTGATACCGGATTCGTATCTGATTCACACCCCGAGTCTCAATTACAGCCTGAATAACATCTCCGGATTTCACGTTATTTCCCGTTACTCATGTTACTCAGGAGCGCACGCCTAAGCAATTTCGGAAGCGTGAACGAACATCTCCGAAATCTCCTATAACAGGGTAAAAACGGAAGAGGCGAAAAGTGACGACACCCGAAGCATCCCCGATGGAGGGGGAAGGGACCGAATTCCGGGTCTACGGGCCCCCCGGCTGTGGCAAGACCACCTGGCTGGGAGCGCAGGCCCAGCGGGCCGTGGAGCAGGGGAAACGGCCGCTCATATCGTCCCTGACCCGGACCGCCGCCGCCGAGGTGGCGGGGCGGGACCTGCCCATCCCGCCGGAGCACGTGGGGACCCTGCACGCCCACTGCTACCGGATGCTGGGCCAACCGGAGATTGCCGAGGACAAGGCCCAGCTGGCCGACTGGAACGAACGGCACCCCAGCTACGAGATGGGGACGAAGGACCGGAAACGGAGCATCGACGAGGACAACCTGGAACCCAACGCCGGCTCCCCCGGAGACCGGATGATGGGCCGGTACCAGGTGCTGCGGGCCCGGATGGAGACGGAACTGCCCCCGGACGTGGCGGCCTTCGCCGCCGCGTGGACCGGGTGGAAGCAGGAACGGGGGCTGATGGACTTCACCGACCTGATCGAGACCTGCCTGCGGGAGGTGGAGACCGCCCCCGGGGACCCGGACGTGCTGTTCGTCGACGAAGCCCAGGACCTGGACTTCCTGGAGATGCGCTTGGTCCGCAAGTGGGGCGAGCGGGCCGGCTACCTGGTGATGGTGGGCGACCCCGACCAGTGCCAACCGGCGGGAACGATGGTCGAGACCGCTGGCGGCCCGGTGCCCATCGAGAAGCTCGACCCCGGCCAACACCGGATACTGACCTGGGACCGGCACGAACAGAAAATAGCCGGCTACCGGAAGACCCGGCCCTTCGAGACGGGCCGGCGCCATTACCGGGGCCCCCTGCTCACCGTCCACGCCGGCGGGAAGCGCTCCCGGTCCACCCCGGAACACCGCTGGGTGGTCCGGTGGGTGGACCGGCGGAGCGGCCACTGCGCGGTCTGCCTGATGCGCCGCGGAAGCGAATGGCGGGTGGGATGGAGCCGGCTGTTCGACGACCGGGGAGCATTCCGGCTGGAGCAATACCTCCGGCAGGAGGGCGCCGGAAGCGCCTGGGTCCTGGCGGCAGCCCCGGACCGCCGGGAAGCCGCGGCCATGGCCGCGGCCATCGCCGCCCGGCACGGCCTGGCCGAAGGCCCGTTCCCGGAAGACCGGCCCCCAGCCGCGGAAGCGGCGGGGAACGGCGGGGAAGAACGCGCCCGGCGGTGCCTGACCGGGCACGGCCGGGACCCGGAGTTCCCGCTGTGGGAACGAGGCCGCACCGGAAGGCGGAGGACGGTACGAGTGGAGGAGGTCCGGGCCTGCAACCTGGTCCCCGGGATCATGGCGGTCCCGGAATACCGCGGCGCCGAGCAGACAAGCTGGACGGCGGTGGAAGCAATCAGCCAAGCCGCCTTCGACGGCCCGGTATACAGCCTCCGGGTGACGCCCCACGAGACCTACGTCGCCGACGGGCTGGTCACCCACAACTGCCTCTACCGCTGGCGGGGCTCCGACCCCCAAGCCTTCACCAACCCGCCGGTACCGGAAGCGCAGCGGCGGGTGCTGGCCCAGAGCTACCGGGTGCCCCGCCAGGTCCACGACACCGCCGTGGCTTGGATCAACCAGGTCAAGGACCGCCGGCCGGTGGAATACCGGCCCCGGGACGCCGAGGGTGAGGTGCGCCAGCTCCAGGCCAGCTGCCAGGAGCCGGAACCGGCCCTCGAGGACGCGGAGAAGTACCTGGCCCAAGGCAAGAGCGTGATGTTCCTGACCACCTGCGCCTACATGCTGCAACCGCTGCTGGGAGCGCTCCGGAGGCAGGGCATCCCCTTCCACAACCCCCACCGGAGATCGAACGGGGCCTGGAACCCGCTCCCGAAGCGGCGGAACGCCGCCGGCGCCGCCGAGCGGCTCCTGGCCTACCTGGCCCTCAGCGAGTCCGGGCAGTGGACCGCCGGGGACCTGAGAAAGTGGACCAACACCCTCCGGGCCGAGGGGGTGCTGCCCCGGAAGGGCCGGGAACTGGTGCGGGACCTGGAGGACGACGAGGAAGAGGGCCTGTCCTGGAACCTGCTGGAGGGGGTCCTCACCCCGGAGGCAATCGAGGCCGGGCTGTCGGGAGACCTGAACTGGTACCAACGGCACCTGACGGCGGCCAAGAGGCCGGGAGCGGAGTTCCCCCTGAGCGTGGTCCGGCGGCGGGGAGCGGAGAAGCTGCGGGAGACGCCCCTGGTGGTGCCGGGCACAGTTCACTCGGTCAAGGGCAGCGAATGTGACGTGGTTTACCTGTTCCCCGACCTGAGCCGGCCGGGGATGGACGAGTGGACCGGCAGCCCGGAGCAGCGGGCGGCGGTGCAGCGGCTGTTCTACGTGGGGATGACCCGGGCCCGGGAGTCGCTGATCACCTGCGCCCCGGCCACCCCGATGGCGGTGAACTGCTGATGGGCTGGCTCATGGCCATCGACCCGGGGACCTGGCGGATGGGCGTCGCCCTGTTCGACGGCCCGGAACTGGTCCGCAGCCGGCTCCTCCTGGCCGGCGGGAGAGAGCCGGCGGAGGTGAGAATCGCCCAGCTGATGGCCCAGATGGAGGACCTGGCCCGGGACCATCCGGAGATCGGGGAAGTGGCCTGCGAGAGCCCGGGCGGCATGGACGCCCGGCGGCCGGCGCCGGAGCTCCTGGTGCTGGTGCGGCGCCTGCGGCGCTGGGCCGCCGGCAAGCCCCGGCGGTGGGCCTGGACCGCCCATCACCCCTCGAGCATCCGGGCAGCGGTCCGGCCCCAGGGGGCCGGAGCCGGAATGACGGCCAAGGAGGTCATCCGGCTGGGAGTGAAGATGCTCTACGGGGAACGGATCGACGTCGACGAAGCGGACCAGAACGTGGTGGACGCGGTGGCGGTGGGCCACTGCCACCTGGTCCAACAGGAGTGCGCCAGAACCGAAACCGGGCGCCGGGAGGGCAAACACCGGTGAGACAGGAGTGCGCCAGAGCTGCTGACAAGCAAAAAGTCCAAAGCTCTACCCACCGCCAAGCCAAGGCAGCCGCCCTTCCGGCGGCGGGGAGCCCAATCAACCACCGGGAACACGGCGCCTCCACCGGGGCCGTTCCAAGAGAGGCGGGACCTCCGGTGAACAGGAGTGCGCCAGACAGGAGTGCGCCAGACAGGAGTGCGCCAGACAGGAGTGCGCCAGACAGGAGTGCGCCAGACAGGAGTGCGCCAGAACCGGACTTCCGGGCCATTCCGAAAGGAACGACAAATGACAACCAAAGTCAAAAACAGCATCTACATCGACACCGGCTGCGACATCTCGCCCAAGTGCCTGGAATGCCCCCTGAGGGAATGCAGGCATGACAACCACAGAGAGTACCAGCGCTACAAGCGCGTCATTCAGGACACGGCAATTCTGGCAAAAATGCGGCAGGACGGACTGACCAGGAGAGAGACCGCCGCGGAATTCGGCCTGTCGCTGCGGACCGTCCACCGGATCGCCGCCAGGTCAAGAGTGCGATAGGAGCGCCCTCACGGGCAGGAGCAGAAAGTGCAAATGACGAACGGCGGACCAATCTGCAGACCGGACCGGAGAAAGGCGTCCACCCGGTCCACGGCGAATACCGGACGGGGCTCCGGACTGGCCGGGAAGACGGGCCGGGAAGACGGGCCCCAGGTGACAGCCATCGAAAAACCGGCGTTCGACGCGACAGTCCGGCGGCGCGAGGGCCGCCGCCGCCCCGCCGCACTCTGCGGCGGAACAAGCCCCGGTTGGGCGCCGCCCACCGGGAACAGCGGCAACCCGCGGAGCCGCCGGTGAAAGTCCGCCTCACCCATCTCGACGGCAGCCTGCCGAACATCGCGCTGATGAAGCTGGCGCATTGGCGCCGGAGCCTGGGGGACGAGGTCCACCTGGCCCGGAGCCCGCAGCCGGGACTGTTCGAGCCGGAATACGGCCTGGTCTACGCCTCGGCCATCTTCTCCTGGACCCAACCGGTCATCGGCCAACTCCGGGCCAGGTGGCCGGAGGCGATAGCCGGGGGGACCGGCGCGGCGTCGCCCGGCACGGTGGAGGAGCTGACAGGCGGCGAGTACGAGCACTACGACTACTCGGTCTACCCGGACTTCCCGTGGAGCATCGGGTTCACCCAGCGGGGATGCCGGCTGAACTGCGGGTTCTGCGTCGTGCCCAAAAAGGAGGGGAAGCCGCGGTCCGTCAACACGATATACGACATCTGGAGACCCGGCGCCGGACGGGCGGTGATTCTGCTGGACAACGACTTCTTCGGCCAGCCGGAGAGTGACTGGCAGGCCCGGATGGAGGAACTCCGCGAGGGGAGGTTCAAGGTGAACTTCAACCAGGGGATCAACGTGCGGCTCATCACCCCGGAGGCGGCCCGGGCCCTGGCCCAAGTCCGCTACTACGACGCGAAGTTCGTCAACCGCCGGCTCTACACCGCTTGGGACAACCTGGGGCAGGAACGGGTCTTCTTCCGGGGACTGGAGACGCTTGAAGACGCGGGGATCCCGGCCCGCCACGTCATGGTCTACATGCTGGTGGGATACAGACCGGGGGAGACGATGGAGGAGGTCCTGTACCGGTTCCGCCGGATAAAGGACGCCGGCTGCAAGCCCTACCCCATGGTCTACGACAACGACAACCGGACGCTGAAGGCGTTCCAACGCTGGGCGATACGCCGGTACGACGAGGTGGTCCCGTGGGAGGAATACGCGCCCCGGGGCCGGAAGCCCCCGGCCCACCGGCCGCCGGGAACAACATGAAACACCGGGACAAGAGTGCGCCGGCACAGAAGAGCATGACAACCGCATACATCGGACCCGACCCCGACGCCGGGAACATCAGGGCCGGAATACCGGGGCAGGACATCCTGGACGCCCCCCCCCCCTCGACAACCTCCGCCACGGCAACGGACGCGTGGCGGCCCACTTCGGGTCCTCGAGCCCGGAGTGCTACCGCCATCACGACGGCCCGGAATGGGCCGTGATCCACGACGTCAGCCCCTACGACCCGGAACGGGGCCGGGAGCTCCTCGAACCGCTCCTGGCAGCCCAAGCCGGCGCCCCGGAGAAGGAGGACAGGTGACGAACAGGGATGAGCAAGACCCGGGGCCGGAACGGGGCCGGGAGCTCCTCGAACCGCTCATAGCAGCCCAAGCCGGCGCCCCGGAGAAGGAGGACAGATGACGAACAGGGAAGAGCAGAGCCCGGAACACCCGAGTCCCCGCCGGGTCAGGACCATGGCGGTGAGCGTCGCCAAGCACCTGGAGCCGCAGAAGAAGAACCGCTTCACCTGCTACCAAGACGACCTGGTCAGGATCAGGCTGGACCTGGTGGCCCTCAGGGTCCGGGTATACGTCCTCCGGGACGGAGAGGAAACACCGGTCTTCGAGTCGGACGGCTACCACCGCCCGGAAGACCCCGGGCTGTACCGGCCGGGACTCTGGACCCGGTACCTCGAAGGTCTGGCGGAGCGGGCCGAAACCGCCCGGGTCCTAGAGGAGAGAAGAGAACGGGAGAGGAACTTCGCCCCCATCGACGACGGAGACCTGTTCGCCGGACGGATATAGCCGGACAAGGGAAGAAGATGCCCGGCGGAAACCTGGAAACAAGACCAGGCCGGAGGAGTACTCCGGCATCCGGAAAAGGAGTCCCATGCCAACAGAGAACACCAGCCCGGAAACCGGACCCTTAGACATCGCAAAGATGGCGGCCAGCGTCGCCACGCATCTGACCACTCACCGCAGCCGGAAAAAACACGGCGGCTACCTGCACTACGAGGACGGCCTGATCGAAATCCAACTGGACACCTACGTTCCCAACATCAGCATCGCCCTTGTCATGGAGGGTAAACAGGTCCCGGTCTTCAGCGCCTCCCACCACAGCTGGGACCGGCCTTCGCGGTACAACCCGGGCGCCTGGACCGGACACCTGGAGCAGCTGGCGGAAAGGGCGGCAGAAGCCGAAAAGGGGCAGAAAGAGGAGCGGCAGGCCGGCGGAGGCCTCCCGGTCCCGGAAGAACTTCGGGGCCCATCGACGATGCCGCCCTCTTCGCCGGAAAGACCAGCTAGAAAAGCCGAAGCCAGCCAGTCCCCAGAGGTGTCAATGGCCTACGGAAACCTGAACACCACCAAGACCTGGGAAGAGATCACCCGGGAGGTCCGGGAGGAGCTCCGGAAATGGGGAATCACCGGTTACATCCTGCCCTGTAAGGGCGACTCGGTCCGCCTGAAGCCGGTGACGGTCAGGATCAAAATCCAAGGCGAGGAGCGGCAGGTGACCTGCGACCGGTTTCACGACAGGAACTGGCCGGAGCGGGACTACGCCGCAATAGCCATCGCCCTGCGGGCGGCCCGGCTGGCGGACCAGAGGGGCATCGGCGCGGTATTCGCCCAAGCGGCCCAGCTGGGCAGCCCTGCCCGGTCCCAACGACCCCCATCACGTCCTGGGAGTGAAGCCCGGAGCCAGCCAGGCTGAAATCACCGCAGCGTACCGGAAAAAAGTGATGGAGGCCCACCCCGGCCATGGGGGAAACCGCGAGGCGCTGGAGAAGGTACTGGAAGCCGGCCGGCTGCTGAGAAGCTAGTGGATAGTGGCCAGTGACTAGTGAATAGACCCCACCCTCCACTATCCACTGGCCACTATCCACTCCGTAAGGATGAGAAAGATGTCCCAGACCCGAATAGAGTGGACGGAACGGACCTGGAACCCCTGGACCGGGTGCACCCGGGTTTCTCCCGGGGTGCGACCACTGCTACATGTTCCGGAACTACCCCCGGCTCCAAGCAATGGGAGTCAGAGGCTACGGAGACGGGCCGGACGAGGTGCGGGTCATACCGGAACAGCTGGAGAGGCCCCTGGGCTGGGAAAAACCCAGGATGGTCTTCGTCTGCTCGATGAGCGACTACTTCCACCCGGCGGTCCCGGACGAGGCGCGGCTCCGGACGTTTCAGGTGATGACGGAGGCGGCGGAGAAGAGCGGCCACACCTTCCAGCTGCTCACGAAGAGGCCGGGGCTGGCCGCGGCCTTCTGGGAGAAACATAAAGACGAATTCCGGGACTGGCATCCCCGCATCTGGGCCGGGGTGTCGGTGGAGCAGCAGAAATACGCCCCCCGGCTGACGGTGCTGGCCCGGCTGCCGGCGCCGGTGAAGTTCGTCTCGGCGGAGCCACTGCTGGGACCGGTCGGCCTGGAACAGTGGCTGGAGGCCGGGCAGCTGCAGTGGATCATCGCCGGCGGGGAAAGCGGGCCGGGAGCCCGGCCGATGGACCCGGACTGGGCCGGAAGCCTCCGGGACCAGGCCCGGGAAGCCGGCGTCCCCTTCTTCCTGAAGCAACTGGGCGGAGCCGGAAACAAGCGGGGCGGGAGGGAAGCAATACTGGACGGCAGACGGTGGCAGGAGATGCCGGCCCAACCCTGACCGCCGGCCACCGGGCCGGTTGGCCCCAGCCAGAGGGGGTCAACCGGCCCATCCCAAGCGGACTGCTCCCTGAGGGGAGGCAGAGAGCAGTCCGCCTCCGCCAGGAAACAAGCCCAAGGGGGCGGCGGCAGACGGCCGCCGATGAGACAAGCCAAAGGAGTGAACGCCATGACCACAGTCCCCCATCAGCGCAACCTGCCCGACGGCACGGAGACCCGGCCGGTCCGCCTGCGGCTGCCCCGCACCGTGCACAGCGAGCTCCGGGAGCGGGCCCAAGCCGCCGGGGAGTCGATGAACCTTCACGTCGCGCGCATCCTGGCCGAGGCCGTGGGCATCGCCGTGGAGGAGGACTTCGGGACGTGACGGAGAGGGACGCCGCCGCGCCCACACGCGACGCCGTTGGCGGCCCCTCCGGCATCGGGCCAGGCGGCGGAGCCGATGCTGCGGCCGTGGAACAGGAGTGCGCCGGAGCCGGACGAGACGGTTTAGCCCGGGTCTATGCCGGGCGCCCGGCCCACGTTTGGGAGCAGCCACACGTTGGGGAGCAGCCGGTGGAAACCAAGCGCACCGGAGATACGGCCATGCAGACGTCATCCGATTTCCCGTTTCACGCCATGACATTCCGGGACCACGCCGCGCTGGAGGTCCTCAAGGCCATGCTCGGCAGCCCCGGCGCGGTCGAAGCCGCCGAGACCAGGGCGGGCCGGGAGGCCCTGGCGGCCCGGGCCTGCGCCATAGCCGACGCGCTGCTCCAGGCCCGGGCCTGCGGCCGGAGCGGGAGCCCGGCCCCGGACATGAAAACCGAAAGGAGGCCGTCACGTTCCTGAACAAAGCCATCGCCGGATACTTCAGGACATCCCGGCAACAGGTGAACGCCAGGCCGGCGCCCCCATGCCGCTGCCTCTCCTGCGGAGGAGGCTACGCCGGGGAATACCCACCGGGCCGGAAGACCACCGGGAAGCGGTAAGCAGGGAGGCCGCCAGGACCGGCACAGGAGCCGGAAGCGAGAGAAACCCCAAGAGCGCCGGCCCCAGGGAAAACGCCCCCTCATGGCGGCCCGGCCGGGCGCAGGAAAAAGGGAAACAAAGAAAGGCCGCGAGAGCAACAGAAATGACCAACGGCCACAGCTCCGTCCGGAAACCCAAGGCCGCGGAAACGGCGCAATCACCGGCCACGCCCACCGGCAGACCGGAGGACGGAGGACAGGAGTGCGCCAGAACCGTGCCCAACGGCAACCTCAAACAATTCCGGGCCTGTTCCCGCTGCAACCAGCCCGCCGCCTCCGAGGAGCCGGACGCCGCCGGGTCCACCCTGATCTGCATGCTCTGCGGCCACAGCCAGCACCTGGACCGGAAGGGCAACCCCCACGTGCCGGAGGTCAACGACGGGAGGACAGAGAAGGGAGTCCACCGTCAATCCATCCCCAACGGCCTGCGGACCACCCGGCTCACGGTGCGGCAGCACGTCCGGGGCCATCACCGGGGCCGGGTGGACTGGACCTTGGAGAAAGCCCCCGAGTACCGGGTGGCGGTCAACTACCTGCCCGGCCACTCAGCCGCAGCCAAATGGAAAATTCACAGCGCCGAGACCGACCCTCCGCTGCCCCCGGACCTGGAGGAGGCCGACCTGAAACGCCTGAAACAGGTCCTCCGTGACGCCATCCAAGCAATCTTGGAGGAGGAGAGAGGACCGGACGCGGCAGTGCAATCGGACTGCAACTCGTGGGAAGTCCACCCATGGGGCTCCCTGGCCCGCTCCATAGTAGATGGGACCACATGGGTCTGACCAGGAAAGCAGCTCTGGCGCACTCCTGTTGAATTCCGTCATCAGACAGGCGGGGCAGCCGGGGGGAGTTCGGCAACCCCGGCCATGCACCCCCCAAGCGCACCACTGGGCGGGGAATCCAACGGGCAGGAAGCGCGGCCAATGGCCGGAGGAACCCGGAGCGGGAGAAACACGAAGAACACAGGCCCCAGGGAACGCGCCCCTCTCCCGGCGGCCCGGCTGGGCGCAGGAAAGGGAGACAACTTCACCGCCGGGCCGCGGACCCCCAACCAAACCGCAAGGAGCAACCCACAAGGAGCAGCCCACAAGGAGCGGCAATGAAACAGGGAAAGACACTGGCGGACCTGGCCCGGGAGATCGAGCGGCAGCGGCAGGCCAAGGCTGACTACGTCGCCGACACCCGGAACAGGAGTGCGCCGGAGCTGAAAATGGCGGCCAACCGCCACGGCCCCCGGCTGGAGGTCGAGGGCTGCGGCGACTACGAAATCACCGAACACGCCCACCGGCAGACCGGAGAACGCACCGGCATCCCGGCCAAGTACTACGACCGGATGAGAGAAGAGGCGCCGGAACTGCTGGCGCGGAACGTGAACCACTGGTTTGAAAGCAGGCCGGAGCAGCGGATGGTCCGCACCCTGGACGGCAAAGCCCGGGCCTTCCTGAGCGACCGCTACCGCCCCCTGGACCACCACGACCTGGCGGAAGCGGTCCTGCCCTCGCTGGTGAACAGCAGGGCCGAGGTCCACAGCTGCGAAATCACCCCCACCCACCTGTACATCAAGGGGGTGGTGGAGGGCACCCGGCAGACGGTGCCCCCGCCCCCGAACGGCCACGGCCCCGGCGCCGGGACCCCGGTGACGGTATCCCCGGGCATCGTCATCTCCAACAGCGAAATCGGCCTGGGCGCCCTGCCGGTGCAACCGGCGGTCCACTTCCTGGCCTGCACCAACCTGGCGGTCTGGGCGCAGCATGTCCTGCGCAAGCACCACGTGGGCCGGGTGCAAGCCGGTACGGAGGAAGCCGTATGGCAATTCCTCTCGGACCGGACCCGGGAACTGACCGGCGCCGCCCTGTGGTCCCAGGTACGGGACCTGGCGGCGGGAGCGCTGGAAGGAGAGGTATTCGAGACCATCGTGAAGGACCTGCACCGGGCCCGGTGCGAACCCATCGGCTCGGTGGCCGGCGCCGTGGAGCAGTTGGCGGAACGCAAGGGCCTGCCCGAAGGGGAACGGGCAGGCATCCTGAAGTACCTGACCCTGGGCGGCGACCTGAGCAAGTTCGGGCTCTCCAACGCTGTCACCCGGTTCAGCCAGGACGTGGAGAGCTACGACCGGGCTAGCTACCTGGAACAACTGGGCGGCGAGGTCATCACCCTGCCCAAGACGGAGTGGGACAGGAGTGCGCCAGAACTGATTGCCGCCTAGACGGGAATGTCCCGGCCCGGACCCACGCAGTCCCAAAGACTCCAAGCCCACGCGGAGGGGGAAACCGAGAAAACATGGAAGACGACGTCCAGCATACCATCAGCGCCGGGGGATTCTCCGCCGCCGTCGAGGCCTTCGCCCGGGACCCAGACAGCCAGGGCCTGTGGCTCCTTTCGATGGCGGGGCCGCAGGCCGCGCTGAAAGCCATCTGGGCGGCCCTGCTGAAGCTGCCCCCCGACACGGCCTACCTGGTCCAAGGGACCGATGGAACGGGGCTGAGCGGGGACTTCAAGCCCTGCGTCATTCCCCAGGAAACCCTCGGGACCTGGACCACCAAGATAGCCCGGCTGCCGGTATCCGGCGGCTGGCACGCCTTGGTGTACACCCGGCTGGCGGAGTACCACTTCAGCCGGGACGCCTTCCTGCTGCTGGCCCGGGAGCAGGCGCAGGCGCCGGAGCTGCACTACCGGTTTCTCGACCACCGCAGCCCGCTGCCGCTGCACCCCGCTTGGAAGGACTGGCTCTGGGAAAGAGGACTGGAAGCGGGGGAAATAACTCCCCTGGAGTCCGCCGGCATCCTGGCCTACCGCTGCGCCGCCAACGGGGAGCAACTGGGGGCAGACCTGTCCCAGGCCGTGGCCTCGGGAGCGCTCACCGTGCCGGAAGAAGAGGAGCGGGATGGATAGGCCCATCTTCTACACGGGAATTCATCACCCGGCGATGGCGTGGGGGCTGGAGCGGGTGATGGTGTCCCTGAACGTGCTGGAGCACCGGCGGAGGGACTTCGAACAGGAGTGCGCCAGAGCCGGGCGCTGGATATTGGACTCGGGCGCCTTCACCCGGACCGGCAGAGGCGCCGGGCACCTGCCGGTGGCCGAGTACGCCAACCACATCCGGAGGTGGGCCGGCTGCGGAGACCTGGAGGCGGCCGTCTGCCAGGACTACATGTGCGAGCCCCTCATCCTGGAAATCACCGGGCTATCCGTAGCGGAACACCAGCGGCTGACCACCCGGAACTACCTGGCCCTGCGGGACCTGGCCCCGGACACCCACATCATGCCGGTGCTCCAGGGATGGGACCCGGAGGACTACGCCAGGCACACGAGGGCGATGTCACCCCACCTTGAGGAGGACGCCTGGACCGGAGGCCGGCTCAGTGTGCCAGCGGCAGGGGCGCCCGGCCGCCATATCGGCGGTCCTGACGGCCATCCTGCGGGAGAGACCGGACCTGCGCCTGCACGGGTTCGGGGTGAAGAAGACAGCGCTCCAGCGCGCCGACATATCGGAGCGGCTGCACAGCGCGGACTCGATGGCCTGGTCCTACGCCGGGAGATATCAGGACCCCCAGCAGAACAACTCCCTCCGGTACGCTCGGGAGTGGACCCGGGCGGTGGAGAACTGCCCGGTGCGGCCGTCCCAGCCGGCAATGCTGTGACGTTCGCAAAGTGCTCGAAGCGCCACGGATGGCGCCGGGAGCGGCGCCAAGGGCTGTTCCCAACGAAGAAGCTGTTGACGGCGCACCCGTCGGCTCATGCCAACCAAGGACGTGAATCCAAGCCCGCCGCACAGTGCGAGGAGAACGGATGATAAACAGGAGTGCGCCGGAGCTGACCGGGGGTCCGGCGGAAGGCGGCTACCTGGCCAAAAGCAACCCCAGCTTCCTCCGGGCCGTGGCCGCAGCCGACGGGACCAAATGCGTGCTCGACCAGCCGGAGGACACACCGGAGGACGGGGAAAAGGTCAGCGTCTACCGGCGGACGGCGTTCAAAGGGACCGTCCATCTGAATATGGGCAGAAAAGGCTCCGGGTCCTACCCCATGGCCGCCTACGAACACCTGCCGAACATCGACGGGGAGAGCCTCAGAGAAACGGCGGCGTGGCGGGAATGGCGCCGGGCCAACGCCGGCACAACGGCATGACCTTCAGTGGCCAGTGGTCAGTGGCCGGTCCCCCCGGCCCCCACTGGTCACCGGCGTCTGGCCACTGGCCACTGGCTTGTCGGCCACCACCCGAAGAGACAGAGAGGATATACCCGAAATGACCCAGCAAGTGAAAACACCCCCCACGGAAACAAGGCCGGCGATAGTCTGCCTGAGCCTGGGCTGGGGGGTACAGTCGTTCACCATCGCCTGCATGATCGCCCTGGGTGAACTGCCGCCCATCGGCCTGGCCATCCACGCCGACACCACCCACGAGGCCCAGGGCACCTACGACCACGCCGGGCGGTGGATCCCGTGGCTGGAGGAAAGAGGCGTCAAGGTGGTCACCGTCCAAGGAAAGCGGATGGAGATAGTCCGCCCGGAGTGGGGCACCGGAAGCGTCATGATCCCCGCCTTCTCCGAGAGCAAGACCGACGGGTCAAAGGGGCAGATCCGGCGGCAATGCACCCACGACTGGAAGATCATGCCCATCCGCAGGCATATCCGGTCCCTGCTGCCAGTGGGAAGACCGAAGCCCGGAGCCGTGGAATGTTGGCAGGGGATCAGCCTGGACGAGTGGCCCCGGATGCGGAGCAGCGACGTGGCCTACATCGTCAACCGCTACCCCCTGGTGGAGATGCAGATGAGCCGGGCCGACTGCGCAGCCTGGTTGACCCGGAACGGGCTGGAGGTGCCGCCGAAATCGGCCTGCACCTTCTGCCCCTACCACAGCCTGAACGCCTGGAAGGAAATGAAACGCCAAGGCGGCAAGGACTGGGAAGAGGTGCAAGCAACCGACGCGGAGGTCCGGGACATGCGAGACCGGCACATCCTGTACCTGCACCCGGCCAGGCGGCCCATTGAAGAGGCGGTCCGGATACCGGAGGACCACGGGGCCCGGCAGCTGGAACTGGAGCTGGAGGCGCCCTGCGACGGCGGGGTCTGCTTTGTCTGAAGAGGAGAAACGCGGCATGAAGTGCCCGAATTGCCGGAAGACCATCCCCACCCACGTCCGGTTCTGCGCCTACTGCGGACACAGGCAGGGAGAGCCGGAAATCGAGACCGGAGCCTGCCCCGCGGAGGCCGCCGAGGGGCCGGAAGAAGGTGTGACCGAAGACGCCCGGCAAGGTCAGTGTCCAGCCGCCGGCGGTCAGTCCCCACCCCACCGGACACTGGACACCGGCGACTGAAGGAGCCCACATGACGATAGCGGAGGCGCTCTATCACCTGGAGGCGTTCCGGCTGGACCCGGCCAACCCGGAACAGGCGGCGCTGTCGCAGGTCCGCCAGAGGATGCGGGAAATGCGCGACACCGGAATAATCGCCGCCTCCTCAAGGGTCAGCAACGTGATAGCCAAGGCGGTCCGGACCTACGCCAACAGGGAGACCCGGGACCGGTTCCACCTGTCCGAGCTGGGATGAACAACGGGGCGCGCCCTTTGGGGAACGGAGTTGGCGCGCCCCGGCGGAGAGGACGCCGACTCGGGAGAACAGGCAGGGAGGAATAACGCCATGCTGGCCCAAGTGACAGCCGACCCGACAATGGAATACTACGAACGCGGCCGGGAGGACGCCGCCTGTCTATGCCTGGACCTGAAGATAGACGGCAAGGAGATCACCGGCTGGTACTACTTCAACCCGCTGGAAACCGGGACGCCGGACTTCAGCGCCGGCGAGACTGTGGACTTCAACGGCGACTTCGAGGATGAGGACAACCTGATCATCAGCAGCTACCGCCGGGTCAGGACCGGGTAACCGCCAGCCCGGAGCCGGACCGGAGAAGGAGCCAAACTGGAGAAGGAAAACGCCATGTCCGGAGAGACCGCACCCCAACAGTCCCTCAAGGTGAACACGGCCACCGGCAAGAGTCAACGCGCCGCCGCCGAGTACGTCAACGCGGTCCGCCTCATCCACAACTCCGGCGCCGGCCGCGCCGCCGCCAGCATGGTCCGGGACGCGGCCGAAGACGCCCTGGAAACGGTCCTGGAAACCGCCGGGGACGCCGCCCGGGACATCGAGCCGGGCCTTTCCGGCAAGGACGGCGTCCTCACCTACATCTACGAGGAAACCCAGGAAGCCGCCCGGCACGCCGGGATGACCGCGCTGGAAGCCGCCCTCACGGCGGCAGCGAAAATCGACGCCAACCCGGTGCCTCTACCCGGCAGCAAGGAAGCAGGCCCACGTCGCCCTGGCCTGTGCCGCGGCCCACGCCATGTTCCACGCGGCCCACATCACCGTAGAAGCCGTGCTGAACGCCGCCGAGATCAGCATCGGCGCGGCGCTGGCCCGGCATGATGAAGGCGTCAGAGACTTCAACGCCGCCCTGAGGGAAGCAGGGAACAACAGCCTGAGCGTGCTGGATATCGCCAGGACCGACGCCCTGGACTTCCGGAATACCGCCGTCGGAACACTGAACACCATGACGGGCAACAAGGACAAAGCCCCGGCGGACGAATAGCCCGCCCCCAAGCCAAAGAGGATGAAAGAGATTGCAGAACCGCTACACCGGCGACATCGGGGACTTCGGAAAGTACGGCCTCCTGAGAGAACTCTGCGGCCCTCCCCAAGAACTCCGGCTTGGGCGTCGTCTGGTATCTCTTCCCGGACGAGTCCCACAACTCCGACGGGAAGCACACCGGCTACCTGGACGGCAGCCCCGGAAACCGGGCCCGGTTTCGCAACTGCGACCCCCTGTTGTACGACACGCTACGGGGGCTGGTGCAGGACAAGAAGGGCCGCCGCACCGCCGGAGTGCGGGAAAGCGCGCTCTTTCCTCCCGAGACCGTCTACCACGAGCAGGTGCTGTCCTACCTGCCCGGGTCCCCCCGGCACTCCCGGCAGGCAACCCGCCGGGACTGGCTGAAGGCCGCCCTGGAGGCCACCGCCGGAGCCGGCCTGATCTTCGTCGACCCGGACAACGGAATATCCGAAAGGGCTGATCCCCTGGGGAAGAACGGGCCCAAATTCGTCTTCATGGACGAACTCCGCGAATTCGCCGGGCGGGACCGGAGCATGGTCATCTACCACCACCTGGGCCGCCGGGGCACGGCGGTCCAGCAGATCAACCACCTGGCCGGGCGGCTGCAACCGGAGCTCGACCTGCCCCGCCGGCCCTGGGCGCTGTGGTATCACCGGGGCACGGCCCGGGTTTACTTCATCGTTCCCGGAAAGCGGCACGGACCCATTTTGGAAGACCGGCTGGCGCGCTTCCTGAACGGGCCCTGGCGGGAGCACTTCGAGCCGGTCAAATAGAACAGGAGAGCAACCAACATCCCCCAGACCGAACCCGGAACGACGAACACTCGCAGGACGGACGACCCATGACCAGCGGCCTGAACGAAGACCGGGAAACGCCGGAGGGACCGGGCGAAATACCCGATGACACCCGGGAAACGCCGGAAGGACCGGGCGAAATACCCGGCGACTTCGAGGAAACGCCGGAGGACCTGCCGGAGACGGACGAGTCCGGACACCCCGTGCCGACCAACGCGATAGAGCTGGCGGGATACCTGGTCCGGCACTGCGAGAAGTGCCCCCTGAGCCGGACCCGGACCAACGCCGTCCCCGGAGAGGGCCCGATGGACGCCGAGGTGATGTTCATCGCCGAGGGGCCGGGAAAGAACGAGGACGAGCAGGGACGGCCCTTCGTCGGCGCCGCCGGGAAGTTCCTGGACGAGCTGCTGCCGGTGGCGGGACTCAGCCGGGACCGGGTCTTCATCACCAACATGATCAAGTGCCGGGCCCCGGGCAACCGGGACCCGGAGCCGGAGGAGATAGCCGCCTGCAGCCAGCACCTGGACCGGCAGATGATCATCCTCAACCCGAAGCTGATAGTGGCCCTGGGCAAGTTCAGCCTGGGCAAATTCCTGCCGGGAGAGACCATCGGGAAGGCCCGGGGCCGGCTGCGCCGGAAGAACGGGAAGTTCATCTACCCGGTGATGCACCCGGCGGCCGGGCTGCGCCGGGGGGAGTTCAAGGAACAGGTCATCCGGGACTTCAGCGCCATTCCGGACATCCTGAGACAGATCGACGAGGACCCGCCGGAGGAGGAACCGGAGAGCATCCTCAGGACGAAGCCGAAGCCCAAGCCCGAGGTCACTCAGACCAGCCTATTCTGAGAGGAAAGTGCCCACGGGACCAAGCGAGGAGGAAGAGAAACCATGAAGGCGGCAACGAAGCACAACACCAGGTTCAAGCTACGCCTCTCCCCCAGGTCACAAGACGGGGTCGCTTCTCAGTCCTGCCCCGGCCGGCCGGAGGGGGGAACAAAGGATGAGCAGCGAGCAGTTCGTGACAGTGACCCTGGTGGACAGATTCCAGACCTGCGAGGTAGAGATGCCCGGCGCCACCACCGCCCGGTACGCGGCGAAGCGGATGGCGGAGGCCGCCGGGCTGGACCCGGACGACCGGGACTGGGCCCTCGGCGAGACCGAGACCCTCAGGACCATCCCCCAGAACGCGGTCATCGCCAAATGGGCGGGAAAGAGGCTGAGCCTCAGACTCGCCGGACCGGGAGAGTAGAAACAGGCTGCAGCAGCCATCTCCCGCAGCGCCGCCGACGGACCGAACCCCAAAACGGAGGCTGAAGATGGACTTCGAAGTAAAGATAGTTTCCCTGGCCGAGGTCAGCAAGCACGAGAACGCCGACTCCCTGGACATCGCCAGAATCGCCGGATACCAATGCGTCGTCCGCCGCAACCAGTTCCGGACCGGAGACCTGGCGGTCTACATACCCGAGGGCTCCATCATCCCGCAGGAACTCCTGGAGGAAACCGGCCTCTGGGACCCGGAGAACAACAAGGGCAAGCTCGCCGGACCCCGGGGCAACCGGCTCAAAGCCGTACGGCTGCGCGGCGTGGTGTCCCAGGGGCTCCTGGTCCCGGCCCCCCAGGGCTTCGGGGCGGGCGACGACGTCGCGGAGCACTACGGAATAACCAAGTACGTCCCGGAAGTCCCGGCCGACATGAGAGGCCAGGTCACCCCGGCCGCCGGCATCACTCCCGCGTACGACATCGAAGACCTTCTCAAGTGGCCAGACGTCATCCGGGAGGGGAGCGATGTCATATACACCAAGAAACTGCACGGCACCCTGGCCTGCTACGGCCACATCCCCGGGCTGGAGGACCCGGCCCTCATCAACGGGAACGTCATCGTGGCCAGCAAGGGGCTGACCGGAAGGATGAGCTTCAAGGACTCCCCGGAAAACCGGAACAACCTCTACGTCAGGACGTTCACCGAACAGTTGCTCAACACCGGGGCCTAGGAGCAGGCGGAAGCCCTGGCCCAGGGAGAGCCCCTGATCATCTTCGGGGAGATCTTCGGCCGCGGCGTCCAAGACCTCCACTACGGTATGGCCAGAGACAAGGGCTTCCGGGTCTTCGACATCTACACCGGAGCCCACCCCGCGGGCCGCTACCTGGACTTCGCCGAACTCACGGCGGCCGTCCGGGAACTGGGGCTGGAAACCGTGCCCGTGCTCTACCGGGGACCGCACTCCGAAGCAGCCCTGCTGGAGCACCGGGACGGCCGGGACAGCATCTCCGGGTCCCACGTCCGGGAGGGCATCGTGATCACGCCGCTCCAGGAGACCTGGGACAACGACCTGAGGCGGGTGAAGCTCAAGGCGGTGAGCCCGCAGTACATGTTCCGAAAGGGCGACCAGACCGAGTTCAACTAGCCGGGACGGGCCGGTCTCAGAAGGCGCGGAACCTCCGGCGCCTGACGCCCCGGGAGTGCAGCCGGCTGATGGGGATGGAACACCTGAAAATCCCGGTCTCCGACACCCAGGCCTACCGGCAGCCGGGGAACCCGGTGGTGCCGCCCCTGGTCGAGGCCATTGCCGCCCAGCTGATGGACCAAGCAGAAGACAGCCGGGAATCCTGCCGGGGAACCGCTGGCAACCGCGGCCGGGGACCCGGAGCAAAACCGTGAAGGTCCCGGCAACCCGGAGGGACCTTGGCCGGGAGACCGGAAAGGAACGGGAGTCCCGGCGGCGAACAGAGACGGCCCAACGAGACCGTGGAGAGAGAAAACATGGGAAAGGAAAGCACGGCAGTCTGCACCCGCTGCGGCGGTTTCCTGAAATACGACGTCCTGGACTCCGAGTGGCGTTGCTGCAACTGCGGCAGAACGGCCTGGCCGGAGCAGGAGGGACCGGCTGCAACCCAAGGTCCAGCGGAAGAAGAAACTCGAACCCCGGCCCCGACCGGGCAACAGCCCGAAGCCAAAGGAGAGCCGGGAACCCCACAGGACCCGGACCTTCCACCTGCGCCGACGCCCGCCGGGCGCACCCCGGCGGAGCCAGAGCTTCCACCTGTGCCGACGCCCTCCGGGCCCACCCCGCCGGGACCGGGAACCCCGCCGGAACCGGAGCTTCCACCTGTGCCGGCGCCCGCCGGGCGCACCCCGGCGGAATGGCTGGGAGAAGCCCGGTGGCCCCGGGGCAGGAACTGCCCCCGGTGCGGCAACACCAAGGTGAGCGAACGCGAGGCCGGGGCCACCATGCCATACCGGTGCAAAGAGTGTCAAAAGACCTTCTCAGTGCGGACCGGAACGGTCTTGGCAAAGAGGAAGGTGCCCTACAGGGCCTGGCTGGAGGCCCTCAGGCTGTACTTCTCCCAGCCCGAGACCCACCCGGACACCTGGCCAAGCCTGCTACCGGTCCGGGGAGAATCGGCCAACGTGATGTACGAGCTGATCAACACCGCCTTCCACAAGGGGGATGACGAGATCGTAAACCGGATGGCCGTGCTAGCGGACGGCGGACTTGACTGGGAGGACCTGATGACATCCCTGGAAAATCCGGGGAGCGAAAGAGAGGACAGTAGAGAGGACAGTCCCCTGGAAGGGGAGGAAACCAGCCCGGACCCCGAGCCAAGACCGGACCCCGGGCCGGTCCTAGCCCCGGACCCCACCCTGGCAAGAAGCGACCCCGAGAGGTGGCTGGAGGAGGTGCGGTGGCCCCATGGGAAGCGCTGCCCCCGCTGCGGCAGCGCCGAGGTGGGCGAACGGCAGACCCGGGCCCACGCGCCCTACAGGTGCCGGACCTGCAAGAAGACCTTCTCGGCACGGACCGGGACGGTCATGGGGAAAAGAAAGCTGTACAACCGCACCTGGCTGATGGCCTTCAGGCTGTACTTCTCGCATCCTGAGGCCGGACCCGACAGCTGGCCAAGCCTCATGGCGATCACCCCGGAAGCGGCAGCCACGGCCCATGGACTGATCAGCAACGCCATCCGCACCGGGGAAGACGAACTGGTGAACCGGATAACCGCCCTGGTGAACAGGGGGCAAATCGACTGGGAGGAATTGACCAAGCACATGGACAGCACGAGGAGCGACAACAGGGGAGAGCAGCCGGGCGAAGCCGCCGGAGCCCCGGACTCCGGACAGGCGCCCGGAGTAGCCGGTGTCCTGGAGGGACCGGCTGCGGTGGGCTTGGACGAAGCCATCAAGGGAACGGCTAGCGAGGGCCTGGACGAAACCCCGGAAGTCCAAGGCGAGCCCGAAGCCGCCGAGAAGCCGGAGACCGCCAGCCTGGACGAAGCCGCCGAGGAGCGGGAGGCCGCCGGCGTGGACGAAGCCCCAGAGGGACCAGAGACCGCCGGCCTGGACGGAGCCCCGGAGGTCCCGGCAACCGCCAGCCGGGACGAGGCCCCGGAAGTCAAAGGCCAGCCCGAAGCCACCAAGGGAACGGCTAGCGACGGCTTGGACGAGGCCCCGGAAGTCAACGGCCAGCCCGAAGCCATCAAGGGACCGGATACCGTCAGGCTGGACGAAACCCCGGAGAAACCGGAGGCCGCCGGCTTGGACGGGACGCTGGACGAGGTCCAAAAGGGAACCATCGCGCTCCGGTTCCTGGAGGACCTCGGCCAAGAGCTCCGGCAGAACATGGACGAGCTGAGCCGGAGGCTGGAGTCCGTCCAAGGAGCCACAACGGAGATCAGGAGGAACCTGGCCGGCCAGCCGGACCGGCCCTGAGACAGAAAGATGAACAACGGCTGGAAAGGAGAGCGGACCACGGACCGGCTCCGAGTGAGCCCCTCCGAAGAACTGCCCGGCTACTACACCATCCACGGCAAGGAGACCAATCACAGCGGGCTGGCCAGGCCGGCGGACATGGTCCGGATGGCCCGGTCCATCCTGAAGAACCTGAGGAGGCGGCCCCCGGCGCCCCCGGAGCCGGACGGCGCCGTGGAGAACGGAAGGCTCAAGCTTCCCCTCAGGCTCCGGCAGGAACTCGAGCTCGTCCACGGGCTGAACGAAGGCGCCATAGAGGCCCTCACCGGCCTCTGGCTGGACCCCCTGGCCTGCAACAGCCTGGGCGAGGCCGCCCCGGACCGGCGGGGCCCTGAAGGCCCTGGGGGAGTACCTTCTCGGCGAAACCCTGGACCTGGCCCGGGAGATGAAGGCCGACAAGGACGAGGACGTGCTGTTCGGAGAAGAGACAGACCTGCCCTTCATCGCCAAGCTGAAATCCCGCAGCGGCGAGGCCAGCGGAGAAAACCAGGCCACGAAGGAAACCGGCAAGAGGGAAAAACACACCGTCCACGTCCGGAGCCACGCGGGAGCCCGCGGCGCGTTCGGAGTCTGCATCCGGAGCGAGACCGGCAAGGTTACGCTGGGCCAGAGCTTCAGGGACAACAGCCCCTTCACCTGGGAGCTGGCCGGGATAGCCGCCGGACTGGAACACGTCCCGGGAGAGGGCCAAGAGGTGGAACTGACCGTCACCGCCCAGTACATGGCATCGAGGGTCAGAGACTTCCTGGAAGGAGGCCCCATCAGGGGCGGGAACGAAGAACTCTGGGAGAGGGTCCGGAAAGCGGCCGGGAAACACCAGGTCCAGGTGAAGCACACCCGGTTCCCGGTGCTTGAAGAGGAAACGGTGACCGCGGCCGGGGCCGCCCTCATAGCCTCACTGCGGCAGGAAGACGGCTTTCTGAGGATCATAAGGACCGGCAGAAAAAGTCCGTGAAGACGATATTCTCCCAAATGGAAGAAGAACGGAAAGCCTGGGATGCGCTATGCCGCTACAAATTCGAGATGTACGGCTATCACGCCAGCCGGTGGGTAATGCTGAACAAACTAACCGGCAAGCCAAGACCCAACCCATGGTCCGGACCTGGTGTTATTTGCCAGACGAGAGACAGGATTCGAAAAGAAGCAAGGAGAGAAACAACCGTGAGACTGGCAGGACAGGCCAAGGCCGGGTTCTACCCGACGCCGCCCCGGGTGACCGGGATGATCGCCAACCTCATCACCCCGGCGGAGGAGGACAGCCGGGCCCCGGGCGTCCTCCGCATCCTGGACCCCTGCTGCGGGGCCGGGGAAGCGGCGGCCCAGCTGGCCGACGGGCTCCGGGAACGCAGCGCCATCCCCATCGAGACCTACGGGGTCGAACTGCACCGGGAGCGGGCCCAAGCGGCAGCGGCAGCGCTGGACCGGAGCCTCTCCGCCGACCTGTTCAGCACCTCCATCGCCAACGAGGCCTTCGGAGTCCTGTTCCTGAATCCGCCCTATGACCACGACCAGGAAAAGAAGCGGACGGAGCACGCCTTTCTGACCCACTCGACGCTCCACCTGAGAAAGGGAGGACTCCTGGTGTTCATCGTGCCCCGGGCCCGGCTGGGGACCTCGGCCCGGTTCCTGAGCGCCCACTACGAACAGGTCCGGCTCTGGGACTTTCCCAGCCCGGAGCGGGAGGCCTTCGGACAGGCGGTCCTGATGGGACACCGGAGAGCGGAGCCCCTGGCGGACCCCCGCACGGAGAACGAGATACACCGGTGGGCGCGGGAAGAAGCGGAAGGACCGGAATACCCGGACCGCCCGGCATACCGGGCCCTCACGGCTCCCGGAGGCGGGGTGCTCTTCACCAACCGGAGCGTCGACCCCGTCCTGGCGGTGTCCGAAGCCCGGCAGAACGGGCTGTGGAACAGCCCGAAGATCACCGGCTCCCTCCGGCCGCCGGAGAACGCCCGGACCAGGCCGCTGATGCCGCTGCGGCGGGGACACCTGGCGATGCTGATCGCCGCCGGGTTCCTGAACAACCTGTGCCTGCAGGACCCGGAGGGACGGCGCATCCTGGTCAAGGGCCGGACGGAAAAGAAGACCGTGCTGGCCGAGGAGACCGAGACCAGCGAGGTGTACCGGGACCAACTCCGGACCACGGTGACGGTCCTGGACCTGGGGAGCGGAGAGATCAGCAGCGTCACCACCCAAGCGGAGCCCGGACCGGCGGAGACCCCGGCCTCCGCCGGAACGCCAGCCTAAGCAAAGAAAGAGAAAAGACGACATGGACCTGAGCCAGTTCATCGACACCTACCGGGAGGCCATCACCCGGCAGGTGATAGACCACTACCCGCCCCGGTACCGGCCGGCGGCGGACCAACGCCCGCTGCCCCGGCTGCTGCGGCGTCCCATGGACGGGCAGGAAAACGCCATCCGGGGGACAGCCCTCTCCCTGGAGTCCCAGAAGGGATCCGTAATTGTGGGGGAGATGGGCTGCGGGAAGACCTTCATCGGCGCAGCGGCGGCGCACCTGGCCGGCTTCCGGCGGGTGCTGGTGCTGGCGCCGCCGCACCTGACCCGGAAGTGGCAGCGGGAGGTGCGGCAGACGATACCGGGGGCCCAAGCCCCCATCATCAACTCCATCACCGGCCTGGAGAAACTGAAGAAGCTGAGCGGCGGCGGCCCCCTGTTCGGGATACTGTCCCGGGAACGGGCGAAGCTGTCCTACCGGTGGAAACCGGCCACCGTGGAACGGTGGACCACCTACCGGAGCAAAACGGCGGGGAAGGTCCCCTGCTGCCCGGGGTGCTTCGCCCCGGCGACTGACGGGGAAGACCTGCCCCTGAGCTCCGAGGAACTGGCCCGGCGGAGACAGCGGTGCCGGAAGTGCGGAGGGGCCCTGTGGACCGCTGACCGGAGGGGGTCGCGGCGGTTTGCGCTGGCCGACTACATGAAGCGGCGGATGCGGGACTTCTGGCAACTGCTGATTGCCGACGAAGTGCATGAGTACAAAGCGCGGGGCTCGGCCCAGGGCATCGCCGCCGGGACCCTGGCCGGCGTCTGCGGCAAGTCCCTGACCCTGACCGGGACCCTGAGCGGCGGCTACGCCAGCACCCTGTTCCACCTGCTCTACCGGTTCTCGCCGGAAATCCGGAGCGAGTTCGGCCAAGGGGACGAACACCGCTGGGTGAAGAAATACGGCTTCGAGGAGACCACCGTCGGGAAAAAGGACGATGACGAGGGCGAGGACGGGCGGCAGAGCCGGCGGCGGCAGTACCGCAAGCGGGTCCGGGAACGCCCCGGACTGGCCCCGGCGGCGCTGCTGCACCTGATCGGCAACTCGGTGTTCCTGCGGCTGTCGGACGTGGCCTCCGGCCTGCCGCCCTATGACGAAGAGGTGCTGCTGACCGGCTTGGACCAGGGAAAAGACCCCGGCGCCGGAATCTCCCAGGCGGAGGCCTACGGCCGCATCCTGGCAAAGCTGAAGGCGGCGCTCAGCGAGGCCCTGAACCGGGGCTCCAAGCGGCTGCTGGCAACCTACCTGCAGACGCTCCTGGCCTACCCCGACGGCTGCACCCGGGGCGAGACCGTCTTCGACCCGGAGAGCGGGGAACTCATCGTCCAGGTCCCGCCCCTGGCCGGAGACAAGCTCTACCCCAAGGAAAAAGCCCTGGCGGACCTGATAGCCGCGGAGAAGCTGCAGGGACGCCGGACCCTGGTCTACGTCACCCACACCGGGGTCCGGGGACATCACCCCCCGCTGGAGCGGCATCCTGGCCCGGCAGGGACTAAGGGTGGCGGTGCTCAAGGCGGATACGGTATCCCCGGAGCAGCGGGAAGCCTGGGTGGCCCAGCGGGTGGAAGAGGGCATCGACGTGCTGATGTGCCATCCCCGGCTGGTGCAGACCGGACTGGACCTGGTGGACTTTCCGACCATCATCTGGGCGGAGACCGACTACTCGGTGTACACCATGCGGCAGGCGTCGCGGCGCTCCTGGCGCATCGGGCAGGACCGCCCGGTGAAGGTGGTGTTCCTGGCCTACCGGAACACGCTGCAGGCCGACGGCCTGAGGCTGGTGGCCAGGAAGCTCCAGAGCTCCCTGATGGTGGAGGGGGAGCTGCCCGAGGAGGGGCTGGCGGCCTACGGTGACGACGGCCAAGACGTGATGCTGGCCCTGGCCCACCAGGTGATCGGAGACGGCGGAGACGGCGGCGAAGACCCGGTGGAAGAGGTGTTCGAAAAGTACCGGGCGGCCCAAGCGGCAGGCGAAGAATACCTGGTGGACGAGGGCTGGGAGAAAGACCGGGTCCCGCCGCGCCGGGAACCGGAGGCCAACGGGTCCCAGGCCAACGGGTCCCAAGCAAAGGAAGAAGAGGACCGGCCGGTGCAGCTCAACCTGGCGGAGTTCCTGAAGGAGGAGCCGGCCCCCAGGAGGGGAAAACGGCGGGCCCCGCCGGCCTCCCAGACTCTGTTCGCTTGGGCGATGGAAGAAATCAGGGAGAAGACCCCGGTGTAGCCGGCCCCGGCGCCGGCTACAGCCAAAACGCCGCGAGCGGACGACGGCAGACAATAGCGAGGGAGAAAAGAAGGAGCAAAACGGAATGACGGACGGCTCGAGGGTCACCTGCCCGGAATGCCGGGGACTGGGGAAATATTCAGCCCTCGTCCGCACCGCGAGGGAGGGCTGCAAGCCGCAGGTCGTCAGGTGCCAGCGCTGCGGGGGAACGGGAGAAATACCGGCCGAAACGGCCTCGTGGACCGCGGCCGGAGAAGCCCTCAGGCAGTCCCGGCTGGACCGCCGGCTATCAGTCCGGGAGGAAGCCCGGCGCCTGGGCATCAGCCCCAGGGAACTCTCCGAAATGGAGCACGGGCGAATAGCCCCGGTGGACTACGAGCAGTGGAAAAAGATGCTGGAACAAGCTGGAAATCCGGCGGAGACGGACGGGCCGGACAACAGTCCGGCGCCGGAACAGGAGAGGAAATGAGCTACCAGACGATATACCGGCTGGAATGGAAAGAGGAAAACCCCACGGCGAACGAGGTGGCCAGGGCCCTGGCCCTGACCGGGGAGACCGGCAGCCAGGACCAACGCCTGGCCGGACTCTTCAGCGACGCCGCGGCGCTGGAGAAGGAAGCCGCGCTCTTGAAACAGATAATCGAGGGAGACGATGAAACCACCTGGTACGAGCACGAGGCCGACGTGTCCAGGGTCTCCCGGCTGTGGCCCGAGGTGGTCTTCACCCTGTACCTGAACGGCGAGGACTCCAAGGACTTCTCGGTGGAATACCACCGGAACGGGAAGGTGCACCGGGAGCCCGGCGAAATCGTCTACGGGGAGTTCGACCCGGAGAAGCTGGAGACGCCGGCGCAACCGGAGAGGCGCCAGGACAGTCCCCCCGAGCCGGACGTCTTCCTTCACCGGGGAGTGCTGGTCCGGCGCTGCCAGGACGAGTTCAAGGCAGCGGCGCTGCCGGACTCCGGACCGGGGACAATCAGCAACCTGAGCCTGCCAACGAACGACCGGGAAGAGGCCAGGGGAATGATCGACCGGATGCTGGACGCCGCCCCGGAAACGGGCTTCCGGCTCACCGAGACCAACCTGCAAGAAGAAGCGAAGGCCCAGGCGCTGGAAGCCCTGCACGAAGCCATATCCAACTTACAGCCGGGAGTCCTCTACCACGAGATGTCCGAGATCCCGGAGGCCCGGGAGAAGGTGGCCGGATACCTGCAGAGGTGGACCGACCGGACCGAGGACCTGGAAGTCCAGCCGTGAGAAAAAGAAACCACACGGCCCCGGGGAACGGCAACCAGCCGCCCGAGGCCGGGAGTCCCGCCATGGACCTGGAAAGGATGCCCTCCGGCCACGGCAACTGCCGGAAATGCCAGGGAAAAATGTATTTCGAGCAGGACCGGTACGGCTCTTACCTCGGCTGCCTGAGGTGCGGCAGCGTCATCGAACTGGTGCTCACGGAGCGGGGCTACGTCCCCGCATGGCCAGGGAAAACGCGGATGGTGCGGCTTCCGGCAAGGCTACCGGCGCTCCCCGGTCCGGCAGAAAAGACTCCGGGAAGAAAACACAAACGGGGCAAGAAGAGATGACCGCGGAGGAAGACCAGGGGCAAGCCGCCCCGTTCTAGGAGGAAGACCAAGAAAGATGAAAGAGAACCCGAACCTGGAAGCCTTCATGTCCCGGGAGAACCTGGAAGAGGACCTGCCCCAGGTGGTCTACCTGGCGGCGCCGTACACCGCGGACGACCAGGCCCTGGAAATAGCCCGCCGGGAGGCGGCCAAGCAGGCGGCGGACGAGCTGGTCCGCCAAGGCCGGGTAATATTCTCGCCCTTGGAATACACCCAATGGATGCAGGAACGGGGGGTGTTCCCGCCCCGGGGCTGGTACGGGTTCGACCTGGCCCTGCTCCGGAACTGCCGGGAACTGCTGGTGCTGGCGCTGCCCGGCTGGCAGAGCAGCCACGGGGTGATCATCGAGGTTGCCGCGGCCAAGGCCCTGGGAATCCCGGTGAGCATCATCACCATGGAGGAGACCGGCCTGTCCGAGGAGACCAGGACCGCCCTGAATCAGTGGCCAGTGGCCGGTGGCCAGTAGCCAGTGATTAGTAGCCGGTGACCGGTGGTTAGTGAACAGTGCTTACCCTGGCGGCAGAACCGGCCACTGTTCTCCGGCCACCGGAAAGGATAAGAACGATGCCCAAATTCAGGTCCAGCCTGACGGAAGAGGAAACCCGGGAAATGTGGCAGATGATCGCCGGACAGGAGCTCATCCGCTGCGCCAACGGCAAGATCCAGATCCAATCAATCACCTACCGGCTCTACCCCGCCGCCGAGACCGGCCACGCCCGCCGGGTCCTGGAGGACCACACGATGGACTACGAGGCGGCGGAGCGGGACTACGCCGCCCAAACGGAGTTCGCAGTCCCAGCGGCCTCACCGGAAGAGGAGGCCAGGGAACACCGGCAAAGGATGCTGGCCCTGGGCCAGCTGGACATGTTCGACACCGGAAAAGAGTCCCCAGACTGTGGCCGGTGACCAGTGGTTAGAGGGCAGCAATTGGCAGGGTCTGTCCGCCATCCACCTGTCTTACCATCCACCAGCCCCAGCATCCACCCCGCCTAATATCCCGGCCTAATATCCAAAGGAGCGAACCGGAAATGAAGATTTCATGCCTGCAGGAAGAGTTGAAGCGGGGCCTGGCCGCGGTCAACCGGGCCGTGCCCTCACGGACCACCCTGCCCATGGTCAAGAACGTGCTGCTGAGCGCCCAGGAATCCAGGCTTCAACTCTCCGCCACCAACCTGGAAATCAGCATGACCACCTGGACCAGCGCCCGGGTGGAAAGGGAAGGATCGATAGCGGTGCCGGCCCAGGTGCTGACCGACCTGGTAAACTCGCTGCCCGCCGGCCCCGCCGAGCTGGAAATAGACCCCGGGACCACGACGGTGCAAATCAAGTGCGGGCACAGCAAGGCGAACATCAACGGGGCCGACGCCAGCGAATTTCCTCCCATTCCAACCATCACCGGGAACGCCGCCGCCAGGATCGAAGCCGCCGCGCTGAAGCGGGCCATCACCAAGGTGGCCTTCGCCGCCGCCGTCGAGGAGTCCCGGCCGGTGCTGACCGGGGTGGAGGTCCGGCTGTCGGAAGAGGAGTTCAGGATGGCGGCCACCGACGGGTTCCGGCTGGCCCTGTACCAAGACGCGATGACGGAACCGGCGGAGCCGGAAATCAGGGTGATCGTGCCCGCCCGGACCCTCACCGAGGTGGCCCGGCTCTTGGAAGACGGCGACGGCCCGGCGGAGGTCACCCTGGACGCCAACGGGAAGAAAATACTGTTCCGGACCAACGGGGCCCAACCGGTGGAGACGGTGTCCCAACTGCTGGAGGGGACCTTCCCCAACTACGAGGGTCTGCTGCCGCGGACCCACGAGACCCGGACGGTGTTCGACCTGCGCTCCCTGCAACAGGCGGCCCGCATCACCGCCATCTTCGCCGGGAACGACGTGATCTACTGGACATCGCGCCGGAGGAAGACGGAGAGCCGGTCAGGGCGGTCATCTCGGCCAACTCCGAGGAGACGGGCAACACCCGGAACCGGATAACTCCGGAGTCCGTCGAAGGCGAGGCCATCGGGATCGCCTTCCACAGCGGCTACCTGCGAAGCGCGCTCTCGGCCCTGGGGCCGGGCAAGGCGGTGCTGGAGACCAGCACGCCGCTGTCTCCCGGGATATTCCGGACCGAGGACTCTAAAGAAGACTCCGGGGAAAGCTCCGGGGAGAGTTCCGGAGAAAGTTCCTCCAAAAGCCCCGGGAAATACCTGCACCTGATCATGCCGATGGGCATAAACGCCTGACCCGAAACATGGAAACCCGGCCAAATGGAAACCCAGCCAAAAGGAGAAGACCGTCATGGCCCGAATATTCATCTATGACGAAAGGGAATTCCCCGACCCCGGCCCCAACCTGTCGGTCGAGGAGGTGAAGAGCCACCTCGCCGACTTCTACGGCGAGATCGCCACCGCGACGGTGAGGGAGACCAAGCGGGGCGAGGACACCCTGTACGAGTTCCAGCGCCGCGCCGGGACCAAGGGCGGCGGGGAGTGGATAGCAGGGCGAGTGGATAGTGGTTAGCGATTAGTTCCGCCGCCGGGACAAGCTCCGTTCACTATCCACTACTCACTATCCACTACTCACTGGCCGCCGACCACTCCCAACGAGGAGGAAACCCCGATGGACAACCGGACACTTACCGGCCTGCTGAAGGCCGTCCCCGAGACCCGGCTCCGGATACTGGAAATGGCGGCGGAGGCCGCCCGGCCCGACGGCTCGATAGACTTCGACCGCCTGGTGAAACAGGACTCCGAATTCGAGACGGCCAAGGCGGAAGCTGAAAACTACTCGAACGCCACCAAGCGGCTGTGCCGGGGACTGAAATGGAAACTCACGCTCCACCAAGGCTGAGCGCCCTGGCCGGCTTGGCCCGGCGGCCTCCCCCATCACTCCACGAGCTGCTCCTGATGGCCGGCGGCGCCGAGGACTACCGGTGGTTTAACAACCTGGTCCGGGAATACCTGCCCGGGGAGGCCGGAGCCATCCTCTCCGGCGCCGGGACCGGCCACCGGATGGAAAGGTTCGCCGCCGCCTTCGGCGAGAAGTTCTTTCCCCTCTCCGGGTATTTCATCTCCGGCGTGACCGAAAGCTTCGAAATCGAAGAGGAAACCCCCTGGGGCTGGCTCCGGGGGGGAATACCCTACGGGCTGGAGGGAATCGGCTGGGAGGACCTGCACGAAATATGGGACTGCTACGGGGTTCCAACCTGCCTGATGGCCCTCCTCCCGGTAATGGAGGAACCCTACTGGAAGATAGACGCCGAGATGCGGGTGTCCTGGCTGGAATCGGCCAAGGAGGCCGTCCCCGAAGAAGTCCTGAAAAGAATCCCGGAAGACGGGATTCACCCGGCGCTGGTGCGGGAAGCGGTCAGGGACACCGAGTTCGAGGGAGTCTGGGACACCGTGTCCTGGGTCTGCTCGGTCTCCGGCAACTTCTTCATCGACTACTCCCACCAGGACGCGGTGGAAGGGGGCTACTCCGACCCCTGGGACCGGGAGGTCATCGAGTACGCCGCCGGGGAGTGGCGGAAAGCGGAAAAGATCATCAGCTCCATGAACCGGACGGCAAAGTGGATGGAAGAGGACCCGCCGGGGAGGTTCGCCGAGGCGCTGGACTTCATCCTGGCGCGGCTGGAGACCATGGACACGGAAGCCGTCCTGAGAGAAGCGGAAGGACCGGAACAACCGGGACCGGAGGAAGAAAACAATGACTGAAACGGACAACCGGACCCGGTGGGCGCTGCCCCCGAACAGCGGGGTGCCCGAAGACCGGCTGGAGATCCAGCTGAACATCTACTCGGAAAGCATCATCCTGAAGACCTTCGACGGCGGCGCGGTCCAACTGAAGATGGTCTCAGCCGACGACGTGGCGGCGGCATTGACCCTGCGCCTGGACTTCTCGTCGGGGCTGCTGCCGCCGGACACCCTGTGGTGGAAGCAGAGCGAGGCCGGGGCCATAGCGGCACTGTGGCGGCCGCCGGGAGTGTGGCCGGTAGCGCTCCAAGCAAAGGCCTTCGAGCCACCGGCGCGGCTGAGGCTCCCGATGCCGGGGCTGCTGTTCATCTGCTCCCCGGCGCGGCCGCCGTGGGTCTTCGCCGCCAAGGCCCGGCCCGCCGGAGAGAACGACGAGCTGTTCCGCGCCCCCAGCTTCAACGTCTTCGCCGACGGGCGGGTCTGCCCCGGCAGCCCCCGGTTCCCCCAAGAACCGGGGGAAATCCCCGAGTCCTTCTTCCAGTCATACTTCTCGATGACCGGGGACCTGCGGAACCGGTCAAGGAAATACCCGGACAGGCTGATGGACCTCTGGGAGGAGCTGAATGACCAACCGGAATACCCCCTGGATGACCTGGTTTTCCAGTGTACGGTCGCTGACGCCATGGGACTCCCGTAGGAAGCCCGAAACCGCCGGAGAGCCAGCGGGACCCGCGCCCGCGGAGCCGGTGGGATACCTGGTCAACCGGAAGGACGGGCTAACCGGCTCCCCGGGAGTGGGCTACGACTACGTGCTGGCCGGGAACGGCCTGTACGTGCAAGCCAAGAACCGGGACCTGGCGGTCCGGGTGCTGGCGGCCCGGGCAAAGGTGCGCGGACTGGCCCCGCTCACCGGGAAGGTGGGACTGGCCAACGGCCTGATTCCCGGGACCCTCTTCGAGCTGGGCCTGCGCTGGATGCAGGCCGCCCCAGACACCGAGCGGTTCTTCGCCGTCCGGTGGGACGGGGAGGAGTACCGCCTGGTGATGCCGGAACAGGAAGGGACCGGGGGCTCCCTCCGATACGAGCCGCCCACGGGCACGGTGGCGGAGTTTCACTCCCACCCCGGGATGCGGGCCTTCTTCTCGAAGACCGACGACCGGGACGAGCAGGGTCTGCGCATCTACGGCGTGGTGGGAAGGGTGGAGTCGATGCTGCCGGAAGTGAAGCTGCGGGCCGGGGTGTACGGCCACTTCGGCCCGGCGGGCTGGCCCCAAGTCTTCAGCGGCCCCAACCCCGGGGTCAGGCTGGCCGGCGAAGGGCCGGAATAGCACCGGGAACCAAGGCGCCCACACAACCCAGGGGGAAGAAAATGCCCTACTACCTGAGCAACAGATTCATGGCGGCCGAGCCCCGGATGGTGATCGTCGGCTGCGGCGGCACCGGCGGATTCGTCGCGGAACACCTGTGCCGGCTCTTCACCGGGCGGAACGCCCGGATCACCCTCGTCGACCACGACCGGGTGGAACCCCACAACCTGCTCCGGCAGAACTTCTACCAAGAGGATGTGGGAAAGTTCAAGAGCCAGGCGCTGGCGGAGAGGCTGGCCCGGGCCTACGGCCGGCCCATGGAGTACTCGACGCATCCCTTCGCCCCCGACGGTGAAAAGGACTATCCCGGGCTGCCCCGGTACAAGCCGGCGCTGCTGATCGGCTGCGTCGACAACGCCGCAGCCCGGAGGGAAATGGCCGAAGCCCTGGAGGGAAACCAGGGCAGGCTGTGGCTCATCGACGCCGGGAACGGGACCAACTGGGGACAGGTCCTCATCGGAAACACGACCTGCCCGGAGCAGCTGAGCGAAGCCTTCGAGGGAACGGTGTGCCACCGGCTGCCGGGGCCGACGCTGCAGCGCCCCGACCTGCTGACCGCGGTCCCGGACACCCCGCCGGACATCGACTGCGCCGCGGCGCTGGACCTGACTGACCAAGACCCGACCATCAACAACGTGATGGCCTCGATGGTGGTCCAGGTGGTGCGGCGAATGGCCGCCGGGACCTGCCCCTTCATGGCCCTGTACCTGGACCTGGAGCAGGGCACGGTAACCCCGAGCTACGCCACCCCGGAGGCGGTGGCGCAAATCGCCGGGAAGCTTCCCGAAGCGATGGCAACCCGGGAAGAAGACGGGTACGACGAAGACGGCCAGGTCGGCGAGTACTGCCACATCTGCGATGGAGTCCACTAACAGGCAGCAGGAGACGCACCCAGGATAAGGAAAGAGAGACGGGCCATGACTGACGAAACGGAGACCGGCGAAGTCCGGTCCGGAGAGATAGACCCCGGAGAGGCCGGGAACGAAGAAGCCGGGAACGAAGAAGCCGGGAACGGCGAGGCCGGGAACGGAGCCAAGAACGAAGAGGACAACCACGCCGATCCGGAGAACGAAGAGACCGGCGCCGACGGGGACGAGGAGGGCAACGGCGAAGCCGAGGACACCGGACCCGCTCCCGAAGCGGAGAGCGGCGAAAACCCGGAGGACCTGAAGATCGTCCTCTCCATCAGAAACGGGAAAGCCCTGGCCGGGCTGCAGCGCACCGGGACCGACCCCTTCCTCGAAACCTTCGACCACACCGACATAGACCGGCTGCTCCGGGAACTCCCCGGCGTTGTCGAAAGGGCGAAGGCGCAGTGGGAAACAAGCCCCAAGCACCCCGCCCGCAGCCGGCCGTCCCCCGCCCGCCGGCGGCAGTCCTCGCAGCGGGAACCCCGGGCCCAACAGCCGGAGGCCCCGCGGGAGGAAAGCCAGACGCGACAGCCGGAAGCAACCCCGGCCCAAAACCAGCCGCGGACCCTCTCGATGTTCGATGACCTGGAAAGCTGACATCCCCGGTTGAAAGACCGCCAGGCCGCGAATATTCCGGCAATTTTCACCGGCTTTCTGAGTCCACACTGGCAAGGACTGACAGTGCCCAGAAACACGGGACCCAATAACGAGGACCCAACATGACAGACCGGAGCATATTTCTCCACGCCCCCGCCCCGGGCCAAGCCTCAACCCGGGACAAAGCGGCAGCCCGGCGGCTGGAAGAAGCGACCCGGATGCTCAGAGAGACGTTTCCTTCCAAGACCGACATGCAGGCCGCAAACGAGCTCCTGTTCGCCGAGGCCAGGCATTCCGCAGCCATCGAGGGCGAGCACCGGACGGAAGCCGTCCTGCTCCACCACGAAGCTCTCTTGGAATACGTCCAAGCCCCAGTATCCCAAGCGGCCCTGCTGGACATGCACCGGGCCATGATGAACGGGCAACACCACGCCCAACCGGGGCGGTACCGAACCGTCAGAGTAACCGTCGGAAGACACCGGCCCCCGGCGCCGGCGCTGCTGCCGGCCCTGATGGACGAGCTGTTCGCCTACGCCGCCGCCACCGGTCTGAACCCGGTGGCCCAAGCCGCCTGGGCCCACCTCCAGTTCGAGACCATCCACCCCTTCGCCGACGGCAACGGCCGCACCGGACGGGCCCTGATCAACCGGCTCCTGGAAGCGCCCCTGCCCCTGAGCGAATACATTCTGAACCACCGGCAGGAATACTACCGTCTGCTGGGCGCCGGAGACTGGCGCCCCTACCTGGACTGGTTCGTGACCGGGGTGATGGAAGAGACCCTGCTATACCGGAAACCCGCCCATTCCCAACAGAAAAAGGGGAAAACAGAGAGGCTTGAATGGCCGAGCGAATCACCGGGCTAAAACAGATTTCAACAGGCTGGTATCACATCAGGGGAATCGGCCCCTGCAATTGGGTCCAGACGCCCGAGTGGCCCGCCACCGAGGCAGTCATCCGGGAACACGCCTTCCCGGAAGCCAGCGAGGAGTTTATCAAGCTGGTGATCGAGGCCGCCGAGCGGGAGCAGGACTACATCCGCCAAGTCGGGCAACCAAAGGAAGAGCGGTCCTGCTAACCCGAAGCCCAGACTGACCAACCCAACCGGCCGCAGACAGCAAAACAGGACGCAGCCGCAGGGAGAATCCAATGACCATCAACGAATACTGGCAGGAGCGGGCCTGGGAAGCGCTCAGGCAAGCGGACGCAAAGGAAAGGGTAACCGCCATGTGCTGTCTCAAATGCGCCCTGGCCATTCTCAACCCCTGGACCAGGTGACATGGAACTCAAGGAGATTTTCCAGCTCGTCGAAAAGGAACGCGCCCGGCAAATTGAAATGTGGGGGGCCGGCCGGGACCTGGACCCGGAGACATACCTCCGGATTATGGTGGAAGAGATGGGCGAGATAGCCCGGGCCATCCAGGAGGAAGACTGGGAAAACCTGCAAACGGAAATCATCCAAGTAATGGCGGTCGGCGCCTGCTGGCTGCAGAAAGGCTGAAAGAACATGACAAGAAGACGCTACCTGGCGTTCGACCTGGAAACCGTCAAGCTGTTCCCCCAAGGGGAGGACTGGCGGGAACACCGGCCCCTGGGAATCGGCTGCGCCGCAGCATACGCCCTCGACTTCCCCGAGTCCCTCATCTGGCACGGCGCGGACTCAGACGGCGGCATCGCAGAAAAAATGGGCCGGAAACGAACTGGGACTGATGGTCCGGGACCTAGCAGGCCGGGTGGACCAGGGCTACACCCTGCTCACCTGGAACGGCCTGGGCTTCGACTTCGACGTACTCGCGGAGGAGTCCGAAATGCAGGCGGAATGCCGGCAACTGGCCGTCCGTCACGTGGACATGATGTTCCACGTCTTCTGCGAACTCGGCTACCCGATAGGGCTCGCCGCCGCCGCCCGGGGAATGGGCACAACCGGCAAGACCGAGGGCATGGACGGCGCCCTGGCAACCCGGATGTGGCAGGAGGGAAACCGCCAGCCGGTCGTCGAATACTGCGCCCAAGACGTCCGGGCCACCCTGGAACTGGGAAACGCCTGCGAGGAAAGGCAGCGGATGTCCTGGACCAGCCGGGCCGGCATCCCGCACACCCTGAATCTCCGGAGGGGCTGGAGGGCAGTACGCGAGGCCGCCGCCAGACCCAGGCCCGACACATCGTGGATGACCGGCCCCATCCCCCGTTCCAACTTCACCGGCTGGCTGGAGGCAGGACCAACAGCCTGACCGGAAGTGAAAAGGCCCGGCAGGTACCTCAGCCTTTCCGCCCCGATGGCCCAACATCCCGCCGCCCTTGACAGTCCACGGAGGGAGAAAGCAGGCATCAAAGGAGATTGCATGGTGCCCTGGCTTCCCAGCCTGAACCGAATTGGGGATGACCAATGCGTTGGATCGGATGCTCTCCGAGTGGGCCTTGACGGTCATAGAGGAAGGGTTGAGGAATTTGGGCGGGCAGTTGGCGCGAGCCGTCACGCCTGTGGGCAAGACAGCTACACCGGAACCGTTGCTGGTATCACTGGCAGGAACAGCCGGACGCTCGCTTAGCTCCGCGCCAACCCCGTCTAATTTTCCGGGTCTACTTCAGTTGGGGATCAGGTTTCCTTTGATGTTTTCTATCTTTACTTTTCGTCCGGGTTGGAATCGAAGAAGCAAGACAGCATCAAACTTCGAAAGGTCCTGTTTTGTCCAGTCGTACTCCTCTTTTGCGATATTGAGATCCGCTACGTTGACCAGTGCCAAGCAATATTTAGTTCCTGGCTTGCACTCTGCGGCCTTCTCAGACTTCTCAGTTATCGCGCACGTTATTGCTTCGTGCAGAGTTTGCTCGTTTATCGGGGAAGTTTTCGATGCATGTATTGTCATCGCTGTTTGTCGTGGGTCACCCACCTTTATCACTCGTCCGTTGGCGATGCCTTTCAGAGGCCGTGTTACTTCTATTGACCACTCTTGTCCGCTTATCGTAGCTTCGAAATCCGGGAATGTTGTATCTCTGTTGGGTTCATGAATTGCTCTTGTTACTGAACTTGTCCCCGTGTTTAGTCGTGAAGTGATGGCGTCCATTGCCAGCCGTTCTGTGTTCACCGTATTTCCCAAGCCATAAAGGGGAGCCAGGATAGCTGCTGGTTGGCCTGCTGGGACGAGAATCTGTACCACCGGCCTTTCCGGGTCGAATAGTATTGTCATCCATCCCGTTGATTCGAAAGGAGCTCGATGCAGTTTCATACAGAACGTTTCTATCGGGAAGACCTTCGTCGTCCCCTCATTTACCAAGCTGATGAGTCTGGTACTGCTGTTTATTCCAGCTGCCGGCAGTGTGCTCATCATGCCAATGGCGTCTTCTTGTAATGAAGGAGGGTGGACAATGTAGACTTTTCTTACGCCATCTAAAAATTCCTCTTCGTTTGAGTTGATTACTTGTTTGATGGCCGCCTTGACATTGGGCAGAGCCAGTTTGCCGTTGCTGGCAGACCCGGGAATTTCAGGGTCGGCCGACAGATGATCCAGCTGCGATGTGATACTGGTCAATATTTCGCTAATTCGGTGTTCGTAGTACTCGTCAATTGCGCTGTGGCCGTTCCAAATAAATTGATGCTCCGGGTCTAAGAAGAACGCGCAGTGCAGTTCGGTGGCCTCGTGTTCCGAAGCTCCTTTTTCAACTAATTTGATTGGCATGAATGGCGGATGGTTGATCATATCGGTGCGCTCCTGTTCTTTGACCGCTTGCCTGTCATTCCCAGAAGGTGACGGTCATCCTCTGCTCCCTTCGACACTGTCAATCCCCGGCTCACCCAACGACCTCGCGGACTCGCGCCAGCCCGGTTAACAAGGGTTCCCTGCTACTCGCTTTCCTGCCGGCCACCCTCAGGGACACCTCCTCAGACCGCCATCACTGTCTCTGCGTAGTCGCACGTGCCGCCCTCATCCCCTTCTAGTGGAATAATATGACCTGAAAGGGGGCGTTGTTCCTGCTGCCCTCGTCGATCATCTGCCGGAACTGAGGCCGGTCGGCGATACGGCCGCTCTCGGCCTCGTCCACGTACTCGCGGGCGATGGAGTAGCCGTTGTTTCTGGCGTAGTCCCGCAGCGCCCGTAGCTGGGCGGCCACGGAGAGGTCCACGTCCTGGCGGTCGCTTGAGACCCAGGCGTAGAGGGCCGCCGGGGTCAAATCCCTATTGTAGTCCATCCGTCTTTTCTCCTTGTAACAGTCTCCCGATGACACTGGTTAGTCCATCTGAAGGATGGCCGAAACGCGAGCCAATAGGGCCTGCCACTTGGCTTCAATCACTGTATTCGCATAAGAGTCGACCGTGCTCCGGTTGTCTGCGAACCACTCCACGTGGTGCTTGTGAACCCGATCTCGATAACCCTGTCCCTTCCCCCATTCACCGCCGCAATGCTGCCAAAGTGCGAAAGCCCCTTCGATGTGGTTGGCGTAGATTGCCCTTCCTAGCAAGCGACAATCTTCGTAGAAGGAATGCGCTCCCGTGTTAATGATGCTGACCGATTGGGTCACTAGGTTGTGAGCCGCCTCCAAATCGGGAGTTTTCAGTAGAATGTCGGCCTGCGACCGAAAGTCCCTTATCTTGCGGTTCACGGCACGAAAGGCCATATCTCTTGTTCCGGAGCCAAGTAGGTAAGCGTAATCAAAATTCTCCCAACTCCCCTCGCGATTAATGCTCGCTCGCAATGAGCTGGCATACCGTATTTTCCCTATGGCTTCCAGCAAGCTATCTTCTGGGCGTCTTGCGAAAGGGGTAATTTGCCGGTTCTCATCCAGCCACGTCTTGAGTTGGGCGGACGCCTGTCGCTCCACGGCGCGGACCTGTTCATTCGTGTGGTTCTGAATGAGGGCATTGGCGCTGGCGGTCACGTCTTGCAGATTGGCAGCGTTCATTTGTCGCAAGTTGTTGACCATGTCTAGCAAAAAGCTGACGGCGCGCTGAGGGTCATCCTCAAAAGAGTTGAAAAACTCAACCCTTACATCAGGAAGGCTTGCATCTCTCAGGCTTGCTGTCGCTTGGTCCCCTTTGAGTTCATACCCATCGGCAACGCTATCGACAGGATCCCCATCGTCGTCCTTTACTGCCAGTGCCTCTGAGGGACGGGGCAACACCAACACGGCACACTTGGTTTCTATGTTAGGGAATCCTCCTTTAACTGCCTTGTCCAGCAGTTGCTGCAAGGGAGTAGAGGGAGCGTCATTGAAGGGTGAGCATAGTACCACAAGAGCATTGGGGTTGATGAAGTACGTCTCCAAGTCCCCGCGCTCGGAATTGCTGTTGATTCCTCTGGTATCAACTAACCTAATGGAAAACGGGGCTTCCGATTCTCCGGTCAGAATGCGCTGCGGCACTATGACCTCAATGCGCTTCGGCAATGAAAACTCGGCATGCCGACCGTTGTTCACCATCCGGAAGACATCCGCAAGCCATGAAAACGGTTCTTTCCTGGCTATTTCCGGGTACCAGAGCTCCCTCCTGATACGTTTCTGGGGGTTCATTCTGTCCTGGATTGCTACCGCGAGCTCGTCCGCGTCAGTAGCTTGGTCTGCTAGTTCACGGATTGGATCTATACGGTCGCGAGTTCCATCCTCCCGACGAGAGCGCTTAGTTGTGAGCCCGCTCATATTGCGGATAGCCCTCGCGATTTCAGGCGCCGTGCCAGCAAATCCTGGCTCAACCTCTTCTTCGGGCTGCACTGAATCCGGGTCCGGCATGAAAGAGCGGGCGAATTCACGGATTTCTTTATAAAGCTCTGCGTCTGTTCTGGGTTCCACGAATATGCCGTAGCCAGGGCCACGAGCGACTTGGACTTCGCACAATGTTGTGCCACCAGCACCAACGTCCAATACAGTAGTTGATTGGCCGGTTTTCTTGTCAGTGGATTCAAGCCCGGCGATGCGACAGAGAGCTGTGGTTTTGCCTGCTCCGATTACCCCGACGAGGGCCATGCTGTACTCATCTTCCAAGACCATTTCGGCTATGGTACGGATCTGACCGAGTGATTCATCCAGGCGACGCACAAACGGATAAGGTATTTGGGGGTCTTCTTTGAGTGCCGTGAGGTCTTGGCAGGCCAGTTCCGCGTTCCAGAGAAAAGACTCTTCCGGATGTCCAAGAGGCGGTCGTGGTAGGTTCAGCCAGTCGCGGTCAATGGTCTCACTAAGTTGCCTAGCTTCCTCGGTGCCAATGGCATCTAGGATGGAGCTTAATTCTCCAGGGGAAGCGGCTCGCCCTCCCGACTCGATGCGGGACAGCACAGTCGCGCTGAAGGGAAGTCTCTCCGCCAACTCGTTCTGTTGGATTCCGGACTTGTCCCTTAGGTGAGCAAGGTAATGGCCAATTTCCAAGCTGGTAGTCATGTGTCGCCTCCTATGTGTGAATAGATGCGACAACATTACTACGTCATGCCACCTTTGTCAAATAACATTGCTATCTAATATAGCAATGTTGCAGCAACCATTATGTCAGCAGGCTGTTTTGCTGCGGTTGGCTTTCCTCCATCGGTAACATTTCTATTGAACCTATAGTGCTGGAGAGACGTGAAGAAAGAATACGAGATGTCCGGTGGTTGAATCATCATGGGCCATCCGACAAAAACAGTATCCCAACATAGCCTTCCGGAGAGACCACGAAGGCCTGTAATAGCCAAGTATCACGGATTTTCTCATCCGAACCGCCACCGGCGGCCCCGCCGTTCGCTCATCACCTTCAGCTCGTCGACCAGAGCTGTGTTGCGCTGCCGCTGCCGCTCAAGCTGCTCTTGGAGGAAGGCCACCTGTTTGCGGCGGGCGTGCTGGGCCGATGCGCGGGTGCTGGCGGTCAGCGCTTACGCCTCGGAGCAGGATTGAGCGCAGGTGGCGGACGCTGGGAGGCGCGGTGCGGGGGTGGTCATATCCATCATCACCGGCGACAACCGCTTCAGTATCGTCGGCCTGTTGCCTGGTCCCTTCCAGCGCAGCAACCCGCCGCGTTAACTCATCCAGTTGGCCCGTCTGTTCCTCCACCAAGTCCCGCAACCCCAGGTTCTCCTCCTCCAGCACCGCTAGCCTCCGCTCCAAGGACTCGTGTTCCCCATATCACCGCCGTCAACATCACCCGGCTCAACGTCCCCGACATCACCGGAGTCCTTGACCTCCGCCAGCGCCTGCCGCATCCGCCTGGACACCTGCCGGGAATCGTAGCAATTGACCAGGGTGCGGTAATTCACCCCCAGGGCCTCGGCTGTCGGCCCCCGGCCCGGCGGTCCAGCAGGTTCAAAAAGCCGCCGCCAGGGCGGCGGCGCTCCGGGCCCCCCACCCACGCGGCGATAGACCCTGCACCCCGGCGGGGTCCGGTTTCCACACGGGAGACGGTCCCCCCGGAGCTGGCCGGGGTGTGGCCAGAGTTCAGGGGCTTTCCACACTCCGGCCAACCCACGGTGAAGCGCCGCCCCGGCCTTCTCCATCAGACGGGGCGGCGGCAAGACGACGGAAAAGGCCCGGCGAGCAACGGTGAGCCAGCCTGCCAGCATTGCTGTTGACAAAAACGGCGATATTTCACATAAGTGTAACAATCGCAATAAGAGCATCGTTGACAAAAAGGCCATAAATCAACGCACCCGGGCCACCATCGTCAACCGGACCAACAGTCCCATCCCAAGCGGGCCGCTGCGCCAAGCAAGAGCCGCCCTTCCCAGGGACCGTCCCCCGGGCGCCCCTGTACCAAAAGAGGCGGGGCGCCCGGGGGCCTCCGGAGGAAAAGGACAATGACCATCCATAGCGGCGACATCTACGAAAACCAGGACCAAGAGGACGTGGCCTTCTTCCACCAAGACGGCGGAGCAGCCGGCGGAGAAGCGGCGCCAAAGCTGCCGCCGGACAGTCAGGACCCTGCCCCGCTGCGGCTACTGCCACCCGCCTGGGGCGAATGCCACCCCCCTGGAGCAGGCAGTGGACCTAGACCAGACCGGACCACAGGCGGGGTGATTAACCTCTAGCCATCGCACAGAATAGAGAGAACAGAAATAGTACACTCCCCCTAGACTCCGCACTCACCGGGGCAGCAGGAGAAACCATGGCTGTCAGATGGCCTTGGAAATCGGACACCGAGCGTCCCGACGGCGGACAGCCGTCTTTCACGGTGTTCTACCTGGCGGTAGTCGCCGGTGGATTTATAGTCACAGCCATGCTCGGATACCTCGCCGAAGTGGCCGCCAGTAACGGACTGTTTCTCCATGCTGCGGCACACTCCGTCATCGCAGCCTTCGGAGCGGTGACGGCGACCATTATCGCTTGGCAGAACATAAGGGCCAGGAGGAAGTGAGTTGCCCTACCCGGACAACGCGGATCCCATGGAATCATCGCCACGGCAGCCCGGAACGGCGCTGGCCGAAGAAGTCATCCGTCAGCTCAGAGATGCCAACTAACCGGAGAATCATCTACCAGCGACGGCAACTCCGGCCTCCACGAGGTCCAAGACCAAGGAGACCCGGAATTCTCCCACCAAGTCAGAAACGCTCCGCGGAGAAGCAGCGCCCGGGCTGCCGCCGGACAGTCAGGATCCTGCCCCGCTACGCCTCCCCGTTGGAACAGGAACTCGACTTGGAATAGAAAAGCCCCGGAGCAGCAAGTCCACGACGCCGGCGGCCCCTTTGTGGGACCGCCGGCTTTTTTCATGAAAAAAAGCAAGGAGGAAACCGGATGAAAACGAAGACGCCAGGCAGCGCTCACTACCGGCTCCAGAACGAGAGCGGTCCCGGCCTCATCCCCTGCGCCGGCCGCCCGGCAGCCGAGGGAGAGGAGGCAACCCCGGTCCTGGACGCCGTCACCTGCCGGGGCTGCGTCATCGCCTTGGTGCACCAGGCGGTGAGCTTCGTCCAAGACCGGCACGGCCGGCGGTAGCCCGCACGGCCCGCCAAGCCCAAACACAAGGAGCGAAACCGCCCATGACCAACCAGGAAACCGCCCAAATGGTGGCCGACCGGATCATCGAGCTTCTGGACCAAGGAGACCTGCCCCCGTGGGAGCAGCCCTGGAAATTCTCTCCCCTGGGAGACCCCCGCAATGCCGTGAGCCTGAAACCGTACCGGGGCGTCAACCGATGGCTCACGCTGATCGCCCAGAGCCTGGGAGGCCACGAGGACACCCGCTGGCTGACCTACAAGCAGGCCCAGGACCTGGGAGGCCACGTCAGAAAGGGAGAAAAGTCCACCAGCATCGTGTTCTGGAAGCGGGTGGCCCGGAAGGGAAAGGACGAAGAAGAGACGCCCGAGGAACTCACGAAGCGGGACACCTACTGGCTGGCCCGGCTCTACCGGATATTCAACGCCGAGCAGACGGAGGAGTGCCGGCTGGAGCCGCTGCCGGGGCCGCCGGACCCGCCCCCGGACCCCATCGAGGAGGCCGAGGCCATCATCCGCGCAATGCCCGACCCGCCGGGCATCAGCACCTACGGCCAGACCAACCAGGCCCCCCACTACGTGCCCCACCAGGACCAGGTCAGAGTGCCCACCAGGGACCGGTACGAGGTGCCGGAGCGGTGGTACAACACGGTGTTCCACGAGCTGACCCACGCCACCGGGCACCCCAAGCGGCTGAACCGCTTCACCGTGGACCAAGGCCGGGAGAACCTGCACCGCTACGGCGTGGAGGAACTGGTGGCCGGCATGGGCGCTGCGATGCTGTCGAGAAGGGCGGGGATAGAGCAGGAGAACTTGGAACAGAACGCGGCCTACGCGAAGCACTGGAGAGACGCCATCGAGGCGGACAAGTCCATCGTGATGCGGGCCGCCGGGAAGGCCCAGAGCGCGGTGGACCACATCCTGGGAGAACGCCCCCTGACGAGTGAATAGTAGTGACGAGTGAATAGTAGTGACGAGTGAATAGTAACCGAGTGAATAGTTCCGCCGCCGGGGCAAGCGCTATTCACTAACCACTGTCCACTATCCACCGGCCAAGCGAGGAAACCGCATGACGATGATGACCAGCTACCCCAACGGCTACGGGCGCCGGGACAGGCCGCCGGAATGCCGGGAGGGCCTCCACACGGTGGACTGCCCCTGCTGCGAGGGCGCCAGCGAGCACGAATTCGGGGCCGGCATGGACCGGGACGCGGCGGCCTGCCGGGTATGCCGGGGTCAGGGCATAGTGGGACTGGTCCCCCTCGAACCGGCAGGGAGCCCGCCCCCGAAAGCCCGCTGCGAAAAGTCGAAGCGCCGGACCACCGGACCCTGCGGGGCCGGTGTGTCAACTTGGGCGAAGACACCGCCATGCTGAAAGACCTAGCCCGCACACCCCAAGACCTGAAGTGCGAACTCACCCGGTCCGCCGGCAAGGGCGGAGAACCGTGGAGCCACAGACCGAAGACCGGACCGCGGCCAGCAGGACCGCAACGCCGAAATGGCCGGGCCAACGCCAACCCCCAAGCCATGCCCCTGCTGGCAACGGGCCTATGGGAGGGGTTACACCGCAGACCTGAGGACGAGTGGATAGCAGGCCAAGTGACAAGTGAATAGTAGCGACGAGTGAATAGACTCCACTCCTCACCAATCGCTATTCACTAACCACTAATCCCTAACCACCGCCCACCGGCCCACCGGACGCCGACCACCAGCCGCCAACGAAAGGACAAGACAGCCATGCCCAAGATGCACACCCCAACCCCGGACGCCGTCACGGCGGCAATCGACACCCTGGAACAGGGGGCAAGACGCGCCGGACGGCTCATCGAGAACGACCTGAAGGGGGACCCCGGAAGGACCCGGGAGATGGAATACGTCCTGAAGCAGGAGTTCAACCCCCAGACGGCGCAGCTGGCCGCCCTGGTGATGATCCACGCCCTGACCCAGACCACGCCCAAGCGGGATAACCGGCGCCGGGCGCTGGTCAACCGGTGGAAGAAGGCCCTGGACAGCCGCCGCCCACAGGGATACCGGCCCATCCTGCCCCTGGCCGTCCGGCTGCTGACCCTGCTCCAAAAGCGCGAAGCCGACGGGATACTGGAGGTCATGACGGAAACCGCCGGGGAGGTGCGGGAGGTCCTGCCCGGAAACGACCTGACCGGCCCGGTGCTACAGCAGCTGGTGACCAACCGCAAGGCCCTGGCGGCCTATCACACCAAGCGGGAGTCGGCGGCGCTCATGGCCCACCTGGCCATACCGGAAGACCGGGACTGGAAGAATCCGGACGAGGTGAAGAACTACCGGATGGCCGACTACGCCTGCGGCTCGGGGACCCTGCTGATGGCCGCCTACCGGCGGGTGCGGGAACTGCACCAAGCCCAGGGCGGCAACCCCGCCGCCCTCCACCCCCGGATGATGGAGGAATGCCTGACCGCCTGCGACGTGCTGCCGGCCAGCGTGGCGGTCGCCGCCGCCAACCTGGGCTTCATGGAGCCGGAAAAGCCCTACTGGAGAACCCGGGCGGTGCGGCTCCACTACGGCCCCCTGGAAACGGAAACCGCCGGGGAAGGACCCCGGCCGGTGGGGCTGGGAGCCCTGGACCTGCTGGACCCGGCGGCGCTGAGCCGACAGCCCCTCAGGCCCCTGGCCCAGGGCGGAGACAGAAAGGAGAAATTCGCCCTGAAGCGGAGCAGCCAGGACCTGGTGATCATGAACCCGCCCTTCACCAGGCCCATCGACCACGAGGCCGCCGACCGGAACTTCCCTGACCCGGCCCGGGGCATCGGGCCCACCACCCCGGAGGAACTGGAGGAGATGGCTGGGCGGACCAAGGAGCTGAGCGAGAAGACCGGAGGCTGGACCGGCAGCGGGCTGGCCTTCTACTTCGCCGCCGTGGCCCGGCGGATGGTGAGACCGGGCGGCGTCATCGCCCTGCTGCTGCCCCTGACCGCGCTGGTAGGCAGCAGCGGCCAGAAGCGGGACGTCCGGGGATGGCAGAAGTTCCGCAAGACGCTGGCCGAGGAGTACAACGAGGTCCGGGTGATCAGCATCGCCCAGTACCACGACCAGGACTCGTCCTTCTCCCACGACACCAACATCGCGGAGGTGATGCTGATCGCCCGGCGCACCAGCGCCGGGGAGAAGCCCTCGGGGACCGGCTGCTTCGTCAACCTGAAACGGGGCCCCCGGGACCCGGAGGACGCCCGGGCCATCGCCGGGGCCATAAACGCAGCCGTCCGGGAGTTTAGGGAAGCCCCGGAGCAGGGGAACCTCCGCCGGCTCACCCTACATGAACAGGACGAGGGCCTTGAAGAGGACCTGGGCACGGTGGTCCAAGCGCCGCTGCCCCGGCAGGAAATCTGGCCCTTGGCCCGGGTCCTGGACCCGGACCTGGTCGAGGCGGCGGGGATGCTGCGCCAGGGAAGGCTGGACTACCGGGAAGCAACCGCCGGACTGCGGCTTCCCATGACCACCATGGGGACCCTGGGACAGGTCGGACCCAGCGAATACGAGGTGGGCCGGGTGCTCACCTCCGGGGAAGACCCGGAGGAAGAACAATTCCCGGTGCTGGCCGGACACGACAGCCGGAGCCAGCGGGCGCTGACCACCGCGGCGGAACGGACACTGCGGGCCAGAAGCGGCAAGGAGAAGCAGGCCCGGAGAATGTGGCAGAGGGCCAGCCGGCTGCACCTGAACGACAACTTCCGGTTCAACTCCCAGCCCACCGCGGCCTGCATCACCCCGGAGCCGAGCATCGGGGGAAGGGGCTGGCCCAACGTCAAGATGAAAACGGAGGCGTTCGAGAAGGCCACCGCCCTGTGGATGAACACCACCCTGGGACTGGTCTCCCACTGGGCGCTGACCAACCACACCCAGAACGGGCTGGGCTTCGCCACCCGGCAGCAGGTCCGGGCCATGCCGACGCTGGACCTGAGAGCGCTGTCCGGCGGGCAGCTGGACGCCATGGACGGGATCTTCGACGAGTGGGCCGAGCGGCCCCTGCTGCCGGCCAACGAGGCCTGGCGGGACCCGGACCGGATGGAGCTGGACCGCCGGGTGCTGGAGGAGGTCCTGGAACTGGACCGGGAAGCCCTGGAGCTGACCGCGTCGCTGCGCAACCGCTGGTGCCTGGAACCTACGGTTCAAGGGAAGAAGGGGGCGGTGGAGAAACGCCAGGGCGACATGGAAATGCTGGCCCAAGCGGCCCGGAACGGGTGGGCGGCCGGAGGTGACAATTGCGGGTAGCCGGACCAAGCTAGAATGGAAAGTGAGGAGAGGCGGGAATGAGCAACGCAGCCGGATGGCGGGCCTCCCGGGAGTCACGGCGGCCCCACACGAGGGAGAGGCTCAAGCGGAGAGCCCGGACGCCGGGGGTATCCCGGAAAAGGCGGACCTCGGTGAAGGACCGGGACCGGGCCATGCGACTGAAGGGGCTGCTCCTCCGGCGGCCATAGCAACCCGCCGCGCCCTCAAGCCGGAGGAAACACCACAGGAGAGACGCAATGACAGAAGTCAAGCACCTGACCGGGAACAGTCCCCCTCGAGACGGGAAACGGCTCCCCATCGTCGGCTACAGCGAAATCGGCCATGACGGCCCGCTGGTCACCGCCGCCGTCACCTGCGTGGAGGACGGGATGTGGAAGACGGACATCATGCGCCTGCCGGCATACACCGCGGCGGAGATCCGGGAAGGGATGGCCAACGGGGATGCCCCCAGGACCATCCGACAGATGTTCGGCCGCGGGGAGAACGGAAGCGGGGCCGGCGGGGATGACCCCGAGACCGGCCAACGCCGCCGGCGCATCGCGGCCGCGCTCCAAGAGCACGGAATCGCTCCCTGGACGGGAAGCCGGGCCACCGAGTTGACCGGGAACGCCAGGGCGGTGCTGGACCGCCGGTACGTGTCCAAGGACCGGGAGGGAGTCCCCCTGGAAAACCACGACGGGATATTCCGCCGGGTCGCCCGCAACCTCTCCCAGGCCGAGTTGAAATACGGGGCCTCCAAGGAAGAGCGCCAAGGGGTGGAGGAAGAATTCTACCGGGCGATGCGCCGGTTGGAACTGCTGCCCAACTCCCCCACGCTGATGAACGCGGGGCGGGAACTGCAGCAGCTGTCGGCCTGCTTCGTGCTGCCGGTGCACGATTCCCTGGAGTCCATCTTCGACGAGGTGAAGCAGACGGCGCTGATCCACCAGAGCGGCGGAGGGACGGGGTTCTCCTTCAGCCGGCTGCGGCCCGAGGGCGACCTGGTGGGCTCCACCGGGGGCGTGGCCAGCGGCCCGGTCAGCTTCATCCGGGCCTTCGACACCGCCACCGAGGTGATCAAGCAGGGCGGGACCCGCCGCGGCGCGAACATGGGCATCCTGGAGGTGACCCATCCCGACATCCTCAGGTTCATCCGGGCCAAGGAGGACGGCCTCCACCTGAACAACTTCAACCTCTCGGTGTCGGTGAATACGGACTTCATGGAGCGGGTCAAGGCGGGCGAAGACTACGGCCTGGTCAATCCCCGGACCGGGAAGGTGACCGGGCAACTGAACGCCAGGCACGTCTTCGAGTTGATTTCGGAGCTGGCCTGGCAGACCGGGGACCCGGGAATCCTCTTCATGGACCGCATCAACCAAGACAACCCCAACCCGCAGCTGGGGCGGATCGAGTCCACCAACCCCTGCGTCACCGGAGACACGCTGGTGATGACGCTGGAGGGACCACGGACGGCCAAGAGCCTGGTGGGCAGACCCCAGGTGCTGCTGGTGGACGGCAAGGCCCACGAGACCGGCCCCCAGGGATTCTTCAGCGCCGGCGCCAAGCCGGTCGTGAGAATCACCACCAAGAGCGGCCGCAGCCTGAAACTGACGGCGGACCACCTGGTGGCGAGGGCCGAGTACGAACCATACGGCTCCGAGCCCAAACGGCATTGGGCAAAGGCAGGCGAGCTCAGCCCGGGAGACCAGCTATCCCTCCACGACCACGTGGAAGCCCACATGGGGAAGGAGGAAACGCAGCACCAACGGGAAGCCAGGGACTCCCTCGCCAGAGCCTTCGGCAACGAGAACATCGTCATCAACCCCCGGAAGGACAACCCGGAAATCTACCTGCGGGGACTGAACGATGAGAGCGCCAGGACAGCCCAGGCACAGTTGGCCTACCTGGGGATCCAGAGCGACGTCCGGGTGACGGCGGGAAGCAACGAGCCGGAGCTGGAACTCCGGGGGGAGAACGTGGTGACCTTCGTGCTCCGGGTCAGCCGGCACGAGGAAGCCAAGAAGTTCTACCTCAGGCAGCTCGCCGAGATAGTCCTGCAAGCCAAGCCGGAGAGCATTCAACGCAAGCCCATCACCGACCAGGTGGAATCGGTAGAACCCGCAGGAGAGCAGGAGGTCTACGACGTGCAGGTCCCGGGGGTGAACGTTTTCGACGCAAACGGCTTCTACGTGCACAACTGCGGCGAATTGCCCATGTTGCCCCACGAGTCCTGCAACCTGGCCTCGGTCAACTTGGCCCGGATGGTGAAGTACGAGGACGGCGAGGCAAGCATCGACTGGGAGCGGCTGGACCGGACCCTCCGGACCGCCGTCCACCTGCTGGACAACGTCATCGACATGAACCGGTATCCGGTCCCCGAGATCGAAGAGATGAGCCGGAAGACCCGGCGCATCGGCGTGGGAGTGATGGGACTCGCCGACCTGCTCATCCAACTGGGCGTGCGCTACGACTCGGAGGAGGGCCTGCAAACGTCGGAAGACGTGATGTGTCACCTGCAAGATGAGACCCACCGGGCCTCATCGGAACTCGCGGAGAGAAGGGGGAACTTCCCGGCCTGGGAGGGCAGCGTCTACAACGGCGAGAATCCCGTCCCCATGCGGAACTCGGCCCCGACGACCATCGCGCCCACCGGAAGCATCAGCATCATCGCCGGAGCCTCCGGCGGCATCGAGCCCCTCTTCGCCCTGAGCTACGTGCGCAACGTCATGGACGACACCCGCTTGGTGGAGACCAACCCCTGCTTCGAAGCGGTGGCCAAGGCCGGGGGCTTCTACTCCGAAGAGCTGGCGGAGCAACTGGCCGGGGAAGGCAGTCTGGAAACCCTGGACGTGCCCCAGTGGGTGAAGGAGGTGTTCCGGACCGCCCACGACATCAGCCCGGAGTGGCACGTGAGGATGCAGGCGGCGGTGCAGAAGTACGTGGACAACTCGGTGTCCAAGACCGTCAACTTTCCCCACGACGCCACGGCGGCGGACGTAGCCCAGGCCTACATGCTGGCCTATGAACTGGGCTGCAAGGGCATCACCGCGTACCGGGACGGCAGCAAGCCCGGCCAGGTCCTTACCAGTGGCCAGTTGCCGGTGGTCAGTGACCAGTCCCCCCGGCCCCCACTGGGCACTGGCGCCTGGCTACCGGCCACTGAGCACTGGCCACCGGCCACTGAGCACTGGTCACTGTCCGAACACTCGCCCCGGGAGCGGCCGCGGCGGATTCAGGGGATCACCGAGCGGGTGCGGACCGGCCACGGCAACATGTACGTCACGGTCAACTTCGACGATGCGGACAAACCATTCGAAGTGTTCGGGGCGCTGGGCAAGTCCGGAGGCTGCGACTCGGCCCAACTGGAAGCCGTCTCCCGGCTGGCGTCCCTGGCCCTGCGCTCCGGCATCGGCCCGGAGAACGTGATCGAGCAACTCCGGGGTATCACCTGCTGCCCCATCTGGGACAACGGCGTCCAAGTGAATTCCAGCCCCGACGCGGTGGCCCTGGCCCTGGAATGTTCGCTGAGGAACGGAGAAGAGGGACCGGCGGCGCCGGGCGGCAACCCGGACCGGCCGGCGGTCAACGGCCGCTCCCAAGCCGGGAAATGCCCGGACTGCAACGCTCCGGCAATCTTCGAGGAAGGCTGCCTGATGTGCCGGTCCTGCGGCTGGAACCGGTGCGAGTGACCCCCAGCGGCCTCCCACTCTCCCTAAAAGTGGATAGTGAATAGTAGCTAGTGGTCAGTGTTAGTGCATAGCGCTTGCCCTGGCGGCAGAAATGTGCACTATCCACTCGCCCCACTATTCACTCGTCACAAGAGAGGAGCAGACCATGACCAGCTACAGGAAACCTGACAGGACATTGCTATTCGAGGCCATGATCGGGATGGGCAACTCGCTGCCTGAAAGCTACAACCCGCCCAAAGGCTACCTCCACCACCTGCATCTCCACGACCACGAGACGGACGGCAATCACCAGACCGGCATGGACCGCCGTTACCCCTGGAGCGCCGACCCCAACGGAAAGCCGGCCCACAACCACCGGCATTACCACCTGCCCGCGGACGAGCAAGTCCACCCTTCGGACCTGAACCACCACGAAACAAGGGACCCGGATGAGCGTTAAAAATACTCCTCATCAGTTGCCGGAGAACACCCTGTCCACCCCGTACCTTGACGACGTGAGAGCCTACGGCTCCTGCCGGTGCGGCCCGTGCCAATGCGAAAAGCTGAAGCACCCGGCCCTCGAACCCACCGCCGCCGAGTCCTGGCTGACCCAGGGGCCCCGAGCCCCGGAACACAGCGATCTCCAACTGCGGACGGACTTCATCGACCGGTCCGGGTCCGCCGTCCTCAACCGGACGGCGGTGGAATTCATCCACGACACCATCCCACCCGAAAAGGCCCAACCGCCATGTTGCAAAACACCCTGGTCCAACGACCCCGGTCCCGAAGCTGGAACGGCAACGGCAGCCGGCCGCCGGAGCGCAGGCGCCAGAGCCGCGCTCCCACTGCCCCCACCCCCGGCGAGCAGCTCCGGGCCGGCATCGCCGGCCAGGACCTGGACCCGGCCGCCCTGGCCAACGCCAACCGCGTAGCCAGCCAGCTGGACCGGACCCAGCCGCCAAAGGGCACCGTGCTCCGCATCGCGCCCAAAGGCGTCCCGAAACTCACCCTCTTCTGGGAGAACCCGAGCACCCAGCACTGCATCCAGCTCGACATAGACCTCCAGCGCATGCTGGCCGACTACGAGTACAGCATGGTCTGCCACGACCAAGACCAGCTGAAGCCCTTCCCCGAGCGCCCGCTGGGCTCCAGCATCTGCGAGTGCATCGACCTGGACCTGGACCGCCAGGCCTCCTGGACCTGGCTGAACGCCCGCATCCGCGCCACCGGCCGCCACCTGCCCCCGCAGGAACGGCCGTGAGAACACTCCTCGCCGCCGCCGCAATGCTGCTGCCGGCCCCATTCCTGGGCTGCCAGCCGGACCAGTCCGGCCAAGACAGCCTGTCCTCCAGGCAGGAGCACGTCCCCTTCGCCGGCCGAGGCGAGTCCAGCGGCCCCCACGCCGGCGGCGCCCGGCGCGGATACCGGGCCGAGACCCTCATCCCCAAACAATGTGACGAAAGCGACGAAACGAAGGTCACACCCGATGGTCTTATCCACCGGTCAACATCCTGCCCACGGTGGCTTCCACCTCTTTACCCTCGTCCGAGGCGCGCAGCCACTTCCGCAGCTCCCGGCGAGCTATGGTTACGGTCAGCTTGTCACCCCGCTGCTCTCGCAGTTCCGCCAGCCTGCCCCTCGCCCCCGCTGCCGCGGTCGCACCAGTCTCGGCAATGGCCGCGTGCAGTTCCTGTGTCGGGTCGAACTCCGGGATAGGCAGCTTCCACAGGTGTTTGTGAAGGTGTCGCGCCCCAAACTGGCCTTTTGGCATCAACGGTTTCACAGCTTCTTGGCTTTGCACCAAAAGTCCTGATTCCGACATAGTGTTACGTTTTACAAGTGCATTATGGTGTGGTTATGCACTGTACAAGGAGAATATCAACAGAAGTTATATCCTTTACGTCGACCAAAATGACTTTTGGTGCAAAGCCCAGCTTCTTGTAATTTGTTGCTGTTAATGATGGCCAACAGGTAGTTGGCTTCCTCCATGGTCTGGCATGAAATCCAGTAAAGAACATGGTCTACCAGGATCTCATCGTCTCCAAGCAATACAGCCGTCGGTTGGCCTGAGGTGGTGTAGACCATCCTGACTGGGCGACCCCCAGAATTGTTCTGCCACTCCAGTTGTGACGACAGGTTGTGCACATAGTCTACCCTCTCTAGCAGGTTTAGCTCGTTGACTAAGGATTTGTTGTCCTCCCACAGACGGCTAATCGTTTGCCAGCGTTCCCGCATCCTCCATTCCAGCCCACCCAGCCGGATTCCCCTAGGGCTATCGTCATCGGTGGGTATAGCAGCGTCACCCCGCTTCAGCGGCAACAGGGCTTTCAAGGGTTCCAGAGCAACGTAGGGAACGATGGTTTCCCCCAAGTGCACGTCGAAGATATGCCGACTCTCGATGGTCTGGCTGGTGATCGCAGTCAGGTCTAAGTCCTTCCATGGAGCCTTATCCTGGCTGCCCCGCCGGGGGTTGACGGTGACCGTCGCCGCCGCCTGCACGATGGCGGCGTTGGCCGTCTCGTTGACGAAGAACAAGCAACGGGGGACGATGGTGGCACCCTGGCGGGAGTAACCGTTGTAGGGAGAGTCGCCCGACGCGGCTGTGTCGGTGATACCGGAAGGCTCTCGCCGCACGTCGTCTGCCCCGGCCTTTCCCCGCCACCGCTCGGCTGAATTGTCAAGGCCCCTGCCGCTGGAATCTGGCGGGCACTTGCGGGCGAAAACCACCGAAGCCGGCACTGGAAAGAAGGTGTTGGGTTCCAGGCGTTCCAGGTCCCAGGCCGGCATGAAGGTGAAGTCCACCTGGACAATTAGCCCCGACTTGCCGGCCCGCCACCGCCCGCCGCGCCACTTTGAGTATTGCCCGGCCTGCAACGCGCTGTGGGGCAGCACGAACCCGATGACCCCTCCGTCTTTCAGGTACAGGTCAACGCTGCGGGCAAAGAACAGTCCGGCCACGTCTTGGTGAGTGGCATAGCGTCCTCCGGCCCAGATGCCGTAGCGGTCCCGGGTCAGGTTTTGCAACTCGGTGCGCAGGATGTCGGCGGTCTGATTGTAGTTGAGCCAGGGTGGGTTGCCGATCACCACGTCCACTTTTGCCCGGGACAGCGCCACCGGTCGCACCATGTTGCGGGTGTAGTAGGCCCAGATGTGGTCGCGGCCTCGGTCGTGAAGGCGCTGCAAGGTCTTGATGGTTTCCCCGACGGTATACCGCTCGCCCGGGTCGTTGACGTGGTTGTCGTCCAGGGCAAGGAATGGGTCGTCTCCCCCTTCGATGTGGGCTGAAATATCTCCCATCAGGGCGTCGAAGTTCTCGGCCCGCTCCACCAAGCTGACCGGGAAGACCAGTTCGGTGTTCTCATCATCGCTGGTCTGGATGGTGATTTCGTTCTCAGCAAACAGGTCACCGGTGCGAAAGCGCAGTTGCAGGGCGTCGCCCAAATAGACGGGTATGGACAGGGATGCGTCGAACCCAGCGGCCCCGGCGGCATTGATGGCCGGGCGGGCGGCCAGCGTCCAGGCGGCCCGGGCCAGGTGCACTGCTACCGGGTGGACGTCGATGCCGGTGACCGCGTCCCGCAGCCGGTCCAGGACTTCCCCAGGTCCCCAACCGGTATCCCCGGAGGATGCGATGAAGTGGGCCACCGCCTCTGCCACGAAGGTGCCAGAGCCGCAGGCCGGGTCCAGCACGCGCTGGTTCAACGGGTCAGTCACCAACTCCCGAACCATGACGCGGGCCAGCCAGGCGGGAGTGTAGTATTCACCCAACTGACGCCGCTCTTCCGGAGGTATGACCGTCTCGTATAGCGTTGCGGCCGTGTCCGGCGGGGCATCGGCCCAGTTGAACCGGGCCACCCGGCGGGCCAGCGTTTGCAGCAGCGGGGTGCCGCCAACCTCAATTGGCCAGGAGAAGAAGTCCGATTCCAGCACTCCTTGCAACCCGGTGGCTCTATACAACTCCCGGCCTTGGAGCAGGTCGTCGGGGTCCGTGGCGGCTAGTCGCCGGATGTCAATCCCGAAGGAGGCCTGGACCACCATGCCGATCACGGCGCCCAGGTAGGTGTGGCGGATGAACAGGTCGTCCAATCCCTCAAGGCCGCCGGCGATTTCCCCCAGGGCGGTGCGCAGCAGGTCGTGCCACAACTGCCGCTTGACCCGGATGGCCTCCAGCCCAGCATTCTGTTGGTACAGGGTCTTGAGAACTGCTATGTCCCGCTGGTATGAGGGACTGGCGGGGCCGAAATGCCCGGCGATGCCATCCCTGTCGGGGCTGACGCCCTCCAGAGATCCAAGGGCCGAATCCCGGAGCCATTGGTATAGGAGGAACCAGCCCTCCGGACCGTTCAGGGTGAAAGCATAGGGCCGGGTCAACTGGGCTTCGCCGGCGCCGGGCCAGCGAAGCAGCCAACGCCTGCCGTCGGTGAGAACGCCCATGCGGACCCGTCCCTCCCCCGCTGATTGAGCCAGGTAGTTGTCCAGTTGCCGGACATTCTCAGGGTCGGGTTCGCCGTTGGGGGCGGTGCCGATCCGCCGCTTGAACTCGATGAAGGTGTCGAGGGCGGTAAGGTCGACGGCCCGGCGGGAGGAGTCCGAGGGCGGATTTTCCTCGACGATCTCTTCGCTTTGGGCGAGGTTGGTGAGGATGAGGAAGTCCCGGACCGCGCTGGTTATGTTGGCCTCGGGCTGAAAGTTGTCATGCCTCAGCAGGATCTTCGCCGCGGCATCACGATATCTGGGGTCGTTTATGTCAATGTGGAATGCCATGCTGGCACCCGGGCCTCCTGCCTTTTGTGTAGCACCACGACACACCTTTTCGTTCCATCACGCCTAGCTGGAACTCACCAGCAAATAACCCTGCCCCACCAACGACGCCATACTGTGTAGGGTAGAGCGCTGCCTTAATCCCGTTTCTTTCCATTCAACTCCCCGGTATGGCCTAGTTCTGCCTCTATCGCCTCCACAAACTGGAATCCTGGGTACGTCACTTGGAAAAAGCTGTCTTGTCCGTATGGGTCTTCAACGTACCCCAGATCAATTAGTTCCTTTATTGCCGCTTCCCATCTCGCGATGGACCGACGATCATCAGGTTCTCCCCAACTTCTGTTGTATGTTCGTATAAATGTTCCCCCCAAAGTTGAGTCTTTTCTTATGTGACCGCTGTTCCCTCGCACGTCTTTCACGGCGTCAAACAAAAGTTCCCTCGCGTCTTCTGAGACCTTCGACTCGTAAACGGCATGCCGTTCTGAATTGACGGTTGTGACTTCGGTGTTTGCGGGAACCACGTCTTGCGCTGCCACATCAAAATCTCCAACATTATGCCAGTCGGTCCCATCCAAATTAACTGGGCATCCAGCCGCTCTAAGCCGCAGGGCCAACTCTTGTCTCCGTTGAGTGGCATTATTGAGACGGATAACATGACGGCCGGCGACGTCGCTAAATGGTCGAAGTGTCCCAAGTTCCACAAGAACCGTTCGGTCTTCTGACCGCCCCATCGCCATCCCAGCCTCAAACAGCACGTTTGGCCGGGCTTGGCCCGTTAACTCTGTTTCATGAACAGGATCGGCAGCTAGGCGGAATTCTTCCTTGAGCCTTGCCTCATCATCCGGAGTGAAAAGGACTAGAACAGCCTGAGCTCGTGAAAATGCAACCTCCAAGATTTCACCGATGTATGGTGAAGGTCGTCCTGTACTTTGGACCGCGACGGACCATTCCAATGGATCAAGGCCAATTGCTCTCAAGAATTGGAAAATGGCATCCTTGGCGTCTAGGTTTTTCCCATGCACAACAAAAACTTCCCGGGCATTTGCGGCGGGACGAAACTCTTGGTCGGGTGGGACATTGGGGTCTACCAACGATCCTGGAGGGCCAGTAATGAAATTCGAGGTTACGTCTCGCATCATGCCGTCGGGAATACTGCTTAGGTGACCTGCAGGTCTCTCGGATTCAAATATCTCCACCCGTTCGAGATCATCACCCGTTATAATCCGACCATTAATGACAATCGATTGCCCCTTGCGGTACGGATCTAGATACCGCGCATCTAGGTCTTCCATTGACAGGTCAGAGGCCGACTCTCGACGACGTCCGTTCGACGCACGTGTCTTTGAGGTTATTTCCACGAGATAATACAATCTTCGGCCCCCCTATGGATGCAGGTTGAACAAAACAAGACCTCCGCCAGCGAAAACGGCGGAGGCCTTGTTGACAAGGTTCAACGTAGACTTGTACCATCAACCCTGATTCAGGAGGGTTTCTGGTACCCCGCCGGGCCGGTGCTGTCAACACCGGCCTCTCGCTTTTTATGATAGTCAGGATTATAATACCCCTAGTTTCTCATCCTTGTTCAACTCCGGGAGCCGCTTCATTGCCTCAATGCACCATTCCTCGGCGCTGAACGCCTGCCTGAACACCCCACTCCCCAAGGGCGCTTCAAGCGCGCAGTTCAAAAGCTCCAGCAGGGCCTTGGCCTTTTCCGTCTGCCCGGCTTCTGTTCTCAGCGAATACCCATATGCCTTGCACGCCCGTTGAAGCCGGTGAAAATCGTCCTTCGGGAGTTTGGCCGGACCTTCCGACGTCTTGAACCCTTTCCCCGAAGTTATTCTGTAGACCGACCACTCGGAATGCCAGGTTTGCACTGCTGAAATCAAGTCGAGCGCTGCCTGGCGGACCGAAGGGTCCCTGAAGAGTGACTGCCCCTCCTCCCTGGGAACTTTGCGGGAGATAATGGCGAACTCCCTGACCGCCCGGAGCACGGGCGCCCACTGGAGGCGTATCCGGTCCCAATATTTTCGCTTGCTTGGTGAATTTTTGCCCATATGCTGACCTGCTGTGGGGATGTAGGTCCATGCAGCTGCTGAGGAGGACACTTGGGGGGTCATCCCCTGACAAGGGTATGTAAGGGCTGAAATGGTCTGAAAACTTGGAAAACGCACGGGATTCCGGCATCTTGGTTATTGCTACCAAACCAGATGTCGGGGGTGTCCCATGCGCCTTCCCAAAGAATGCTACCAGATGCAGCAGATCATTGAAACGCATCTACCTCACCTCTCCCGGCCACAGTTGACCGGCCTGGTACTGTGGGTCTGCGGGGCCATTCTCGCCGGCAGCGCCTGCCAGAACGCCGTGGCCTCAGCCCTCTCTCCCTGGGGCAGATGGAACAACCTGCGCCAGTATCTCCGGGAGTGGTTGTACGACGGCAGCGACCGGGCCCGTCCCTGCCGGACCGAACTGGACGTAACCCTCTGCTTCGCCCCACTGCTCCGGTGGGTCCTGGCTTGGTGGCGTTCCAGTCGCCTGGCCCTGGCCGTTGATCCCACGCTCAAAGGCGACCAAACCACCGCCATCGTCATCAGCGTGGTCTACCGGGGTTGCGCCATTCCCGTGGCCTGGCGCATCCACCGGGCCACCCAGCGCGGCTCCTGGATGGATCCCACGGTGGAACTGCTCAGAAAACTGGCCCCGGCGGTTCCCAGGGAAATGACCGTCATCGTGCTCTGCGACCGGGGCATAGCCAGTCCCAAGCTGTGGCGACAGATACGCGCTCAGGGCTGGCATCCCTACATGAGGTATCGGAAGAACGTCAGCTTCTGCGCCCAGGACGGCCGCCGGTTGCCCGCCCAGCGCTTCTTGTGCCGTCCCGATACTGCCTGGATTGGCCGCGGCACCGCCTTCAGCACTCCCAAGGTCAAACGCCGCTGCACTCTCCTGGTGGTCTGGTACGCCGAGCAGGAAGAACCCTGGATCATCCTCACCGACCTGCCGCCGGAGGACGCCGGACCCAGCTGGTACGCCCTGCGCTTCTGGATCGAACTGGGTTTCAAGGTCATCAAGAGCCTGGGCTGGAAGTGGGACAAGACACGCCGCTCCGACCCGGCGCGGATCTCCCGCCACTGGCTGGTGCTGTCGGTGGCGACCCTGCTGACCCTGGCCTACGGCACCAGGGTGGAAGACGCCCATGACCGCAGGATCGCCCCAGGCAACCTGCGCACACCGCCCAGAGCACCGACTCCCAGGCGCCGCGACCCCTGGGGCAGGCCGGTACGGACCGTCAGCGTCATCCGCCACGGCATCGACTGGCTGCGGCGGTTGCTGCTCCGAGGCCGCCTCTGGAGCCGTGTCTGGCTGCTGCCCGAACCCTGGCCGGAACCCAAGCCCAACCTGGAAGTCACCCATCATGCGCCCTCGTAACAGCAGTTACCTACCCCTGTCAGCCATGGGGAGGGGGCTGGGCGGAGGAAGACTGCCAACTGCCCGTCGCCATGGCCTTCGCCTTCCAGCACCTGGACCAAGCAATCGTCGGCTCATGCTTCCGGTACGACCCCCGGCAACGCGACCCCTCATTCTGGAACAAAGCCGCCCTCAGGACCGCCAAGGAGTTCCCCGGAGAGTTCCAAGAGGTCATACCCCTCATCGAACGACTCCAAAACCAAGAAGGCGCCCCAGCGGCTTAATACTGCCACAAGCCACCCCAGCCGAGGACCGGAAGACGGATTCGGTAAAACGGTGATTCCCCTGGTCACCAGCCATTGACCACTATTCATAAGGAGATGAAGAATGAACACCAAAGCCAACGCTCAAGGCATGCATCCCATCACCCAGCCGGTCCAAGCCTACTGCATGAAGTGCAGGGAACCCAGGACCATGGCCAACCCGGAACGGGTCATCATGAAGAACCACCGGCACGCCGTCCGGGGCACATGCCCTGACTGCAACACCAAGATGTTCCGGACAGGCCAACCCGAGTAGCCCCGTGAGGCCGGGCCGGTCGAGAATACGCGGCCCGGCAACCAAGCAGGAGGACCTGAGAAAGAAATGGAGCCGGGAAAACTCTATCAAGTACCCCACGTTCGCGCCCTCTGGGTTGATGACGGCACGGGCCAGCCAAGATGGTGGCCGGTAATCGGCCCGGCCCACGACGACGCGGAAATCATCGGGTTCGAACCGAAACACTGGCACGTGGACTTCCGGTTTCTCGATGGACCGGACCGCGAACGGACCCGCTTTGCCACGCTGATTCCGGAGGTCTTCGTCACCCCGATTTCCCGCGTGATCCCGGACCTGCCGGGAGAGATCGACTGCCCGCACCACGACCACACCCAAAATTGGGTGGACGTGGACGACCTGCCCCACAAGGGCATTCCCCAAGAGAGCTACTTCCGGGTGTTGGAAAGCCGGTACAGGGCGGAATATCCGGTATACCCGCCCATGGTGCCCTGGCTCGGCGACCTGGAGGCGGCCTACCGGGACCACCGGCTGAAACCGGGCCTCATCTGCCCCCACCGGGGCGCCGACCTCAGCGGCATCGAGCCGGTGGACGGGATCATCACCTGCCCGCTGCACGGCCTGGACTGGTGCGCGGAGACCGGCAGGCTGGTCCCTCTTCACGACACCTGGCCCGGTCCGCCAGCGTCAGAAACGGCAACGGAGTACCGGAGCTGACCGGCGCGGTCCGCTGACGCCGGACAGCCGGGCGTGATCTCCAGCCCGGCTGAGGTCCAGACCCGGCCGGATACGCCCGCCCCCGCACCTGCCCATCAACCCATTCCCCTCGCACTTATTGCCAAAACGGCGGACCGGTGAAGACGCTAACCTTGAAAACAGGTGAATCCTGACCGGAGGCCCGGCCTGCGGGCCGTTCCCCAAGTCCGAGGCAGGCGGCGTGGGAGGAAGGCATGAGCCCGGCGGCCAGCCCGGCAGACGGCGCTCCGGAGCGTCACCCAAACAATCTTCAATCAAGGAGAGGGACCGATGGACGTGACTGACACCCAGCAACACGCCGAGGAAGAGGCCCAGCAGCAGGAAGAACAGGCCGAAAACGGCGCCGACGAAGAGGGAGATGAGGACGCCGGGGAGGACACCGGCGAAGAGGAAGACGACTCCTAGCATTGCTCCCCAGTAGACCAAGATTGCCTGGGACCTCTTCCGGGCCCCAGGCAATCCCTTTTTCTCCGAAGCACCCGGAACCTGCAGGAACCACCGCGGAAAGCCCCTTCCACTCCAATGCCAACCTGACCCGCGGTGCACCAACCGGACACCGGGCAGGGGAGATAACAAACGCGGACCAACCCCGGCTCCCAGACCCCGAAGGGCAGCCTCTCCGGGGCTTTCCATTTTCCCCCGCATACGAAGCCCAGCCTGAGGAAACGCCACTGCATGGCCGCCACCGCTTCCACGGTCGCGCTACGCTCGCCTGATCCCGCTTGCTGCGCTGGCAGGACAGACCCCTATGTGAGCAGCCCCGCCACGCAGGCGGTCATCATCATGGCGAAGGTGCCTCCCAGCATCGCCGGCAGTCCCAGCTTGGCCAGTTCCAGCCGCCGCTCCGGGGCGATCCCGCCGATGCCGCCTATCTGTATACCGATGCTGCCGAAGTTGGCGAACCCGCACAGCGCATAGGTCAGAATCGTCCTGGTGCGCTCACTCAGGACGACTTCCGAGCCGGGTTGCGACCATTCGGCCAGCTTCGCGTAGGCGATGAACTCGTTTAGGGCCATCTTTGTGCCCAGGAGTTCACCGGCCGGGAGGCACTCACGCCACGGAATTCCCATCAGCCAAGCGAACGGGGCGAAGGCGTAGCCCAAGATGGCCGACAGGGACCACTTCCACGACTGCCCGAACCAGCCGCCAATCCATCCCCCCAACAGGCCTAGCAGCGCGTCGGCCATCGCCACGAACGCCAGGACGGCGATGAGCAGGGCGGCCACGTTCAGCGCCAGACGCAAGCCGTCCAAAGCCCCTTCGGTGGCCGCCTCCACCACATTCCCATGCTTCTTCTCCACCTCCAATTCGACGCGGCCCAGTGTTGCAGGAGAGCCGGTTTCGGGGACCATCAGCTTGGCGATCAACAGGGCGGCCGGCGCCGATATGACCGACGCCGACACCAGGTGCCCCGCGTCGATTCCCATACTGACGTAGACTGCGAAGACGCTGCCCGCGATGGTAGCAAAACCGCCTACCATCAGCGCCATCAACTCGGAGCGGGTCATGCCCGCGACGTAGGGACGCACCATCAGCGGCGCCTCGGTCTGGCCCAGGAAAACGTTGGCCGCCACCGCTAACGTTTCCGAGCCGGAGGTGGCGAGAGTCCGCCGCATCACCCAAGCTAATATTCCCATGATTTTCTGAAGGATGCCCAAGTAGTAGAAGACCGACATCAGTGACGAAACGAAGATGATAGTGGGCAGCACTCTGAAAGCGAAGAAGTGATGGGAGTATTCCCCGCCAAAGACGAAGCTACTGCCCGAGTCGGTGAACTTCAGGATTGCGGCAAAGAAATCTCCCATCCCCTGAAACAGGCCAACGCCCACCGGCGTCTTCAGGATGAAGAGCGCCAAGCCGAATTGGAGGGCAAGTCCGCCGCCGATAACCCGAAAATCGACCTTCCGGTTGCGGTCGCCAATCAGCCACGCCAGCGCCATGATGACAGCCAGTCCCAGCAGGGCGATCCAACGTTCCAACGCGCTCTCCTGACGTGGTTTCCTTGCGCCGTGATTCGTTGTGGGAATACCGGAGGCCGTGTCCTCCACACCAGCCACCCATGCCGCTGGCCGGCGGCCCGCCTGATTCTACTAGAAGTTTGGCCGGAAAGTGGGGGTAGCCGGGTGATCGGCTACACTTGGGGGCATCAAGCATAACGATAGATGACAGTTCCGGGAGAGAAGTCTAATCAGAGGGGCCTTTGGCAAACGGACCGGCTGTACCTGGACCACGTGGGGCGTGAGAGCTTTTGTGGTCTGTCGGCCTCGCTGCGGGGGCAGCTCTGGGACGTCAAGTTTGCTTGGTTGTACAATGCCGACAACGGGTGGGAGAGCGTGCCGCGGAGTTTGCTGTGAGATGGCCCTCCTACTACAGTCCCACGACAAGATGAGCCACGCCGAGGGCAAATCAAGGGCAGACTTCGACATCCGGTGACAGGATAAACCCAATCGTGAACGTGTTGCGCTTCGTCCTGGACCTGTAGCAGCAGGTAAAGCGAGCTCATCTCAGCGGCCAAGTTGAACAGGGCGATCAAGTTGGCCGAATCGGGGTGGCGCCCATCCCCCACCGCTTCACTAGGCAAACGCCGATGCGAAGTTCCGGTGTCAGACCTCGCCAGGAAAGTTCCGAGGCCTCCCGAAAGCTCTCCAGCCTTGCAGCGAACTGTGCGGGGAATAACTTCGCCATGAATCTCGACTTGTTGGGCTAGTAGTCCAACAGCATTGCATTGATGGGATAAATTCCCTCACCCCCTGCCTTCGCAGAGGCAGGCTCTAACCCTCTCTCAGAGGGAGAGGGAACTATTGAGTGAAAGACTCTGGGGAGTCACGCCAATCTCAGCTACTCATCGTTTCAAAAATTTCGGACTACTAGCCACTCGAAGGTCACTCTCCTGACTCGCGCATCGTGATGACGATCGAAGTCCATTTCCCTGTCCCTATCGCATGTTGCAAACGCTGGTTAGACTATACACTTGATATCGGTGACTGAAATTGATCTCTGAACCAGATGCGGCTAAAGCAGAACCCAAGCCACGGCCAAAATGCATAATCAAACCGCACGTTAAGGGAGTACTTCATGCAAATATCGTCCTGGAAAAGGCTCGCCGGGTTAGGATTGATAGTTATCCTTGTGCTGGCTATCATGGCTTGTGAAAGAAGTGGAAGTGAGGGCGACAGTGCTCCCTTTCGGATAGGCGTGATGGAATCCCTGACGGGCGCCGGCGAGACCTACGGCATGGTGGCCCTGCAATCCAAGAAGATGGCGCTCGACGAGATCAATGCCGTCGGCGGAGTCAATGGGCGCATACTGGAGTTCGTCGTCGAAGACTCGAAGTGCAACGCTCAGGATGCCATCACCGCCTACAAGAAGCTCACCGACGTGGACAGGATTAAGATCATCCTCGGCACCTCGTGCAGCGGGGCGATGCTCGGGGTCGCGCCCCTTGCCGAAGAGGATGGGGTGGTCCTGTTCTCGGGGCTGGCCAGCAACCCAGACATCGCCAACGCGGGCGACTACATCTTCCGCACCCAGATTAGCGACATCGAGGTGGGAATCAACACCGGCAATGTCCTGTGGGCCGACGGCATCCGCAGGTTGGCCACCATCACCGAAGCGACCGACTACGCCGAGGGTGTGAGGCGCACCTCAGTGGCCCAGTTCGAAGAGAACGGTGGCCACGTCGCCGCCGCCGAGCGCTACACTGCCGACGTCACCGATTTCGAGACCCAGCTGACCAAGCTATTCGCGGCCAGCCCTGACGCCCTCCACATAGCCCCCCAGTCGGAATTTGCAGCGGGTGCTATCGTCAAGCAGGCTCGGGAGTTGGGCTACGAAGGCCCCATCTACGGCGAAACCGTCACGGTCGGGACCACCGCCCAGGACATCGCCGGCGACGCGGCCACCGGCCTGAAGGCCATCACTGCCGCTCCCGACCCCAACAACGAGAAGTCCCAGGAAGTCCTTGCCAACTTCAGGGAGCGCTACCAGTACATCACCCTTCCCTGGCACCTTGGGTCTGCCTACGACGACGTGTACATCACGGCTGAGTGCCTCAGGCAGACTAGCGACGACCAGGATGCCGACGGATTTCGGGACTGTCTCTACGATATAACCTGGAGTGGCGCCATCGGAAACAACTACAGCTTCGACGAAAACGGCGAGGTGCTCGGCCTCTCCAGGGTGGTCGTTGAAGTCCTTCCTCACGCAGAGAGGACAGAAGAGAACTATGGTTACAGAGTTCTGAGCGGTGGTCAACGGAAGTAGTTCCGATGGGAATACGCGAAGCGCTCTGCGATAGCGAGGGTGCATGCAGACGGGCCCACTTGCGTGGGGTCGAATTACAAAGCTGTCTCCTAAACTACCGTTCCAATCAACTGCCTCCTAGTTCGACCGCCCACGAGTACCTCAGTTTTCCGTTGCTATTGCGTCGCACGCACGAAGGTTCTTGATTTTGTCCAGCTTGGTAGGTCTGGCTGGACAAAATCAAGAACCGGGGCCGATTCCGAGTACGCGGGACCTCCTCACCCTCACGGGTCCCGCCCTAGCAAGAACTCCGGTCCACCGGTTCTGACTGGTACGAAACCGAGTGGAACGGGAGAAGGCGGTTCCCCCGCAAGCGCGGGGATAGACCCATCAAGCGGGCCCGGCAGGCCGAGATCGACGAGGTTTCCCCGCAAGCGCGGGGATAGACCCGGAGGGCTCATCGGGAGGCGGGTAGTCCGGCGGGTTTCCCCGCAAGCGCGGGGATAGACCCGTCACGTCGGCGAGCCAGTTTGCTTCTACATCGGTTTCCCCGCAAGCGCGGGGATAGACCTTGACCACCGCCGCCGGTCCCGGCCTCCTCTCCGGTTTCCCGCAAGCGCGGGGATAGACCCTTCGACGCTGAGGGATACCAGTGACGAAAGGACACACGCGGCCAAGAGCGGTCAATCTTCATTCATTTTGACGCAGCCAATGGGAACAGACCTGAAAGACTCAAAGCAAAAGCGAAGAACAGAGGACGCGAGACAATCAACCGGAGGCGGCAACCCCCGAAGACCACAACCTGCAATATCCCAAGAGGGACAGAATGGACAACCTTATCGTCATGCTGCTGGCAGCGACGTCACTGCTGGCAGCAGAGTCCCTCATACTAGCTGCAGTGTTTCTAAGGCTCGCCAAATCCAAGCGGCAAGAAGAAAAGCTCCGGTCACGAGCGCAACCGCAGCCGCAAGATACAGCCACCACGGCAGACCCGGACGACTGGCCAGATGCCAGATAAAGGCGCCAATGGCCAGTGCGCCGACAGCCGACCAAAACAACTCGCTATACGGCATCCCCGCAATTATCAGCCTTGCCTGCAACCAGCAGAACGTGACTCTCAACAGGCAGCAAAACCTGTAGAGACGGGCTATCCTAACGCCTGCTATATCGCTTGGGCAACGGAAAAGAGCCTCATCGTGTGCAAGGTCCCCGCCGGCGAGGGGATCCACCCTCGTCATTTAGGTCTATCCCCGCGCCTGCCGGGGGAACCGCCTCCAGTCTCAGCGTTCCGCATACCCTTACAGGTCTGTCGCCCACTCTCTCCTAAAAGAATTTTGTTCCAGCACACCTTCCCGATACCCGGCAGGACACGCGCAGGAACCAAGCAGACCAAACACGCCAAGAAGAAACTTCCCAAGCCGAAACCAAAAGGTGACAGGAAGAGACCTCCTGCCACCAAGGCCAAGGACCCCGAAACCGCGAGGGAAGCGCGCCGGGAGTACGATCAGGTCAGAAGCCAACATCCCGAACGGAAGGAATACCAACGCCTCCATGAGCAGAAAAAGCGTGAGAGAGCCAAGGAACTCGGCCTATGCCGGAACTGCAGCAAGCCGGCGATTCCGGGCCAATCGCGGTGCGAAACCTGCGCCGGGAACCACCGGCAGTCCCGCAGGCGCAGCGACGCCAACAGAAAGGCCGCGGTGAATGAAACTGCGGCTACCCAAGCAGGTCTTGCCTGAAGTATCACGACGTGATACCTTGCTCTCCAAGGACCAGGGATGCCGACGGTAGTAATCGAAGGTCGTTTTCGCTTCGTCATCAACACAAGGGAGAACCGGTTCGAACCGCCTCACGTGCATGTCTGAGTGGACAACCAGGACACGTGCCGCATCAACCTGCTCAGCGGGGCCTTCATCGAAAGGCCCCCGCCCGGCACCTACCGCGACATCATGGCGGCATACAGGAAGAACTCCCAAGAAATTAGAGAAATCTGGGAAACCATCCACGGGGAGTAGGCAATGAGTACCGTGAAGGTCGCAAACGCGGACCGGATGATGATCGCCGTCACGCCGGGCGAAGAGGGCATCGACGCGAGCTTCGCGGACGGTTACACCGGGACGGTGCCCTTCGCGGACATACCGGAGATCGGAGATCACTCCAGTCTGAACGCCATCGAACTGCCGAACCCGTACGAAGTCATACTGACGACCACCCGAGACGAAAGGGTGGAACTTCCCTGGGACTTCGTCAGGCATTACTGCGACCAGACCTACCGGCCCAGGATGGAAATGATAGCCTCCGAGGGGAGGCAGATCCTGGGCGCAAGAGTCCGGGCACTCAGGGAGAACGCTGGGCTTACCCAGAAGGCTCTTGCAAGAGCCTCAGGCATAGGGCGCGTCACGCTGGTCCGGCTGGAGAACGGAAAGCACGCGCCGAAGCTGGGCACGCTCAGGGCCATCGCCCAGGTCCTGGAACGTCCGGTCGAAGACCTGCTCGCCGGTCCCGACGAACTTTGAAATCATCAAGCTTGAAGGAGGAACATCCGGTGATGACAGCAGACGGGGGACAACCAAAGTCTCCCCAAGGTAATCTGAGAGAAAGCTATGGACGCTCTATAAGATTAAGACACTGGATGCAGAGATGCCGTGGAATTTCCCCGACGCCACCTCGTCCATTCTCCTGAACATAGCGGGAGGCTTCCTTGCCGGAATCGCCCTGCTGTCGCTCCAGTTCGAATGGCGGTTCATCGACAAGAGGTTGAACCGCAGAGTGGCGGTCAGAGATCTCAGAAGTTTTCTTGAGGTCTGGGAAAAGGAAACCCGAAAAAACGCCGTGAATGAGGAATTCCAGTTCGTCGCCCATGAACTGAGGATTCGCCGCATGAACGAGAACATCGAAATTTTCCGCCCTTACCTTCCCGGCGGCCAAGCGACCGACATCGCAGGACTCATCCGTGATCACGAGGAACTGATTGAAGCTCGTCGCAGGCTGGTGTTGGAGCAGATGGAGCCAAGACCCCCCGAGCATCTCCTTCTGCTACCGACCGACTACGAGGAGTTTTTTGCAAAATCGAAGGAAATCAAGTGGCTAAGGCTTTGAGGGAATTCTTTCAAAGTAAGGCCGTGATGCTGACAATCCTCGTCATCCTGGCGGCTCTGTTGGCCTGCACCGAGGCAACACCGACCCCAGGACCGACCGGGGCGGCAACCACCGACACCGACGAAACCAGCAAGACCGGCACCATGACGACGCCGATCATGGACGCGACGCTGATGCCCACACCAACGACGGCACCCAAGGAGACGAGAATACGGGCCCCGGTTCAGCGAGACTGACGCCAGCTACCCGCCAGCAGGAAGGAAACGAAGCCAATCCCGGCTCATAAGCAGATTCAGCAACAGTCCCCGCCAAAACCCGGCGGGGACTTTCACCCAGACCGTGAAGGGCAGGGGAAATCCCCACTGTCCCAGAGGACCGACAAGCAGTAGAATTACACCACAGGAGTGGACATGGCCACGCCCATCAACGACTTCCAAGACATCCTCGATGCCATCGAGCGCAACCCCGCACTCAGGGACGCCCTGCGCCGACATATCCTCACCGATGAACTGCTCCAGATGCCCGTCAGGCTCGAGAGAATCGAAGAGGACATCGGCACCCTCAACGAGGACATCGGCACCCTCAAGGAGGACGTCAGCACCATCAAGGAGGGGCAAGCGCGGCTGGAAGGCGACGTCGGCAGGATCGGCGGTAACGTCAGCAACCTCATGGGAAGCGATTACGAGTCCCACGTCGCCGCGTACATCCACAGGTCCCTGAGGCGGGAACTCAACATCAGAGCCACCGTGTTCTCCACCCAGAAGAACAGGCAACCCCTCATCGAACTGCTTGACAGAGCTGAAGGGCAGGGGAACATCACCCCGGAGGATAACGACAAGCTCGACGACGTCGACATCGTCCTCACGGTGGACGGCGGTGACGAATACATCCTGGGAGAAATCTCCATCACCGTCCAACAGGAGGACGTCCGAAGGGCCACGGAATGGGCTGCCATACTGGCCGAGGCCACGGGCGGGAAGGTAACCCCCATTGCCATCGGCACAAGGGAAGACCCAGACCTGAACAGGGACGGGGTACAGGTGCTCTTGATCCAGCAACGCCAACAGACCTGAACAACTCAGGAGCATTGCAGCAGACAGCCCAGAATCCTCGCCGAGCCCCGGCGGGGATTTTCACTTCCACCGGCCCCGGAGAACACGAACCGGAAGTACGGAGACAAGACATACTCAATGTGGCCAGGGCCCCGAGATTCCTGAAAGAGGAGCCAGAGGAATGTGATGAGTGACAGGTAGAATAGGAGGTGGATTCCACACAGAAAAGGACACCCCCAGTGCTGAAACCGTTCCTCCCGGCAATCATCATCCTGGTACTCCTGGCGACCCTGGCAGCATGCTCGGACCCGATACCGACACCAACAGCAGCCACAACGACGACTGAGACCCCGGTGCCCACGGAGGACCCGACGGAGAGACCCACGGCGCCCCGACGGCGTCGCCGACTGAGATCCCCACGACATCGTCGACAGTGACGCCGCCCAGTTCTCCGACCCCCGAACCGACAACGACCCCTGCTCCCGACGGGAGACTCGCACCCCTCCGGCTACAGGACCCCGGGGTACTGCAATCCGCCCTGTCCGATGCCGAGCTCGCGTGCATCGGCGATGACCCCGAGACCCTGACCCGGGCGCTTACGGGCCAAGGACCCACATCCCAGGACGAACAGGCCAAACTCATCGGATGTATCAACGACGAGAACTTGGCAAGAATCTTTCTCGCCGGGTTCGTACCAAGCCCAGGCCCGCTGAGTTTGGAAACGTCCGACTGCATCCGCGCGGCATTCGAGGTTATCGACCCCAGGGCAGTAATGACCGCAGGCGCCGGCGGCGACCCAGAAAAGGCCATAGCCGGGAGCATGGCAGGAATTTCGGTAACCATCGCCTGCCTGACCGACGAGGAGTGGGAGGCAAACGCCTCACAGCTGGGAGGGGGATCCGGTATACGGGACGGAATGCAGTGCCTGATGGAAACGCTGCGCGGACCAGGGCAGATGGCAACGGCGGTGCAAGCAGCACAGGAGGGAAACATCGACGACCTGGCACAGGCTGGGCCCGAGTGCGGACTGGACATGGGACCCGCAGCCGGGCCGGCGACAGCGACCATGGCAACACCCACGCCGGTCTCCACACCGGAGAGAACCGGGTCCACGCCGGCAGCAACCGCGCCGACGGTGCCGTCAACGCCAGCTCCGACGCCCGCGACCACCCTGGTGATCACCGTCGCCCCGGTCCCCGCGAACATCCCCGAGTACGACCGGGGCGACTGGAAACATTGGACCGACGAGGACAGGGACTGCCAGGACGCGAGGCAGGAAGTGCTGATAGCCGAAAGCCTGGCACCCGTGACCTTCGAGACCGACAGGAAGTGCAGGGTGGAGGCAGGCCGGTGGTGGGCGCCCCACCTGGGGCATCACCTGGGCAACCCGAGCCACATCGACGTTGACCACCACGTCCCGCTCAAGAACGCCCACCTGTCGGGCGGATGGTCCTGGGACGCTGCAACGAAAGAGGAATACGCCAACTACCTGGAGGACGACGCCCACCTGATTGCGATCAGCTCCCGGTACAACCGGTCGAAGGGAGCGAGAGGTCCGGAGGAGTGGGCGCCGCCAAGCAATGCCCTCTGGTGCCAGTACGCCCTGGACTGGACGGAGATTAAGGAGCGGTGGGGGCTGACCATGACCCCAGTTGAGTCGGAAATAGTCATGGACATGCTGGGGACGTGCGAACACCCGCCGGAGTTTAAGGTGGAAACGCTGGGGCTTCCTGGGAACCGTGACCGGGGAGCATAAGCCGGGGGTGGAAGCATCAGTGTACGGATCATGCGAGGGAAGCTGCCGCAGCCGGGGAAGAGCGGGTGCAGGGGAGCCGAGGCGGCGGACGGGGGTTTCCAAAGGCGCTGGTGCCATCAGCGCGGGATGGGGATGGAGACGGGGTAGTGTGCGAGCGGTAGGATAAGGGCAATACGATAAAAGCACGAGTCAACACACAGCAAAGGAAGAATTTTCAACCATGCCAGATCGCACTTTTGTGAATATTACGGCTCCGGCAATGGAGATCTATCGGGGGTTACGGGCCAAGAAATGGTTACTAGCAGCTATGTTCGTGGAGTTCCTCAGCCTTGCAGGTGCTATCAGCGCGATACCTTCCCTCGGTCTGTTTCCCCTCCTCTGGGCAATCGCAGCTGTCGGAATCCTATCAACGGCTGGAGTGATGATTGTCACAGCCCACTTCATACTGGAATCCAATCGGCGACCCCTGAATGATGTTCAGAGGACAGAGATGGAGGAGATGCTCTTCGGCTATCTGCCGACGGAGCAGATACAGAAATTCGCAACCAAATCAGAGTTGCCGGACTTCGTTAAAAGGTCCGAACTGTTCTGGCTCTGGCGTTATCAAGAAAGCGTCATGAAACTCGCCTGGACCACCTATGGGGAATCACTCAAAAGGCCGGGATACGTGCTGGTGGCCGAGCTGACCGGGGCAGACTCCTCCACTCGGAAGATAGAGTTCTCGCTACTGCCTCCGCCCGTCGAAGTAAGCGAGTGCCTGAGTGATGCTGGCGAAGAACCCCCGAAGCAATTCTCAGAATGGGGGAGTATCTTCGATTCCAGAAATCGCATCCCGGAGGTCGTGTTCTATTGGAGTGCTAACGGAAAGATAAAATACCTGTGGGTAGAGGAAAGGATTGTATTTGATGACCGACTGGCAGCACCCGTTCAAATCGCTAGGTCCGCGAAGAGCGAAATGCCCGAACTCAAGAAGCTAAGGGAAGTCAACAGTTCACCTTCCCGATGGGACGAGTACACCTGGAAATGGACATGGCTGACTCCAGTAAAAGAATCTTCCTAGGCACGTTCGGCTCTCTCGGCATTGTCAACGGAAGAAGCCATACAGCCCATACCCGACGAGAAAATTCAAAACCCTACTTTATGTCTAACACGAGGAATTCACAGGTGTAAAGACCGACCCTCCTAAAGAACACAAAGCCCTTGACTTAATGACGGTTGACGTTGACACGGTGACGTATGCGAAGTAACTTGGTTACCAAGTGTCAAGGAGGCGGTCCATGAAACCAGTTAAGTGTGACCCCGCTCTACTCCAACTGGCTCGTGCAACCCTCATAGAGAAGCTGAGCCCCCGGTTGGAACCGGTCCTCACCGACGCCGGAGACTTCAAGTCGGTCTCGGGTTTCAAAGACCCCCAATTCATCCAGCAGTTCGGGCCAGGACTGGAGCGTATGAGCGAATCCCAACTGGTGAACCAGGCACTCATGCTGCTCACAAAGCAGGTGGCATCCGCGCCACCCGGGAAGACGGGAATCTCGCTCTTTGACGACCTACCGAGTCAGACCTGATTCCACCCTGCACCGATGAAACGCCGTGGCAGGACCCTGGCGAAACACCGCCAACTAGAGAGCGATTCGGAGGCAAGTTGGCAACAGTAACGAGTCTAGAGGAGGGCCAGGTCATAACCGGCCCACTGTTCAACGAACCCATGCGGGTCGTCATCGTCAGACCGAACGGTACGGCCTCAATCGAAGTTGGATTGGAGGGACTGGAAACCAGCCGCTTCCGTAGAGTCACCCTCACGTCCGACGATATCGCCAACCTGAAGATCACAGACCCACACCCGACCTACGACGGGGACGGCAACCTCCTCCGTCTAGGCCTCCAAGCCTACTCAATGGGTATAGCCCACGAGTTCGACCCCTACTTCGGACTGTCCATCTCCAGGGTGGATCCGCTACCCCACCAACTGGAAGCCGTCTATGAATACTTCATGAAACTGCCCAGCGTCCGGTTCCTGCTGGCCGACGACGCCGGGGCCGGAAAGACCATCATGGCCGGCCTGCTGGTCCGGGAGCTCAAACTCCGCGGACTCGCGGAAAGAATCCTGGTCGTATGTCCTGCCAACCTGACCTTCCAGTGGCAGCGGGAGATGTTCGAGAAGTTCGACCAGCAGTTTCACGTGCTCAGGGGCAGCAACATCCGCGACCAGTTCGGGATGAACCAGTGGTTGGACAACAGCCAAGTAATCACCTCTCTGGACCTAGCCAAGAGGGAAGACATCCTGGCAGGGCTCAGGCAGGCCACCTGGGACCTGGTCATCATCGACGAGGCCCACCGGATGTCGGCCAGCGACGAGTCCCACAAGAGCCAGAGATACCGGCTGGGAGAACTGCTCCGGGACAGCGCCGACAACATCCTCCTGATGACCGCCACCCCGCACAAGGGCGACCCCAGGAATTTCACCCTCTTCCTCCAACTCCTGGACCAAGACGCCTACGCCGACGTGAAGTCCATAGAAGAGGCGATGGCCAAGAGGCGGGCACCCTTCTATCTCCGCCGGACGAAGGAAGCGATGGTCTATTTCCCGGAACGGCAGAAGAGCGGGGAATGGGCCACCATGCCCGTCTTCACCAAGCGCATTCCCAGGACTGCCGACTTCAACATCGAAGGCGACGAACTGAAGCTGTACAAGGCCGTGACGGACTTCGTGAAAAAGCAGAGCAGCAGAGCGGCCGCTCAGGGCGACGACCGAAGGGCGCACGCCATCGGGTTCCTGATGTCGATGTACCAGAGACGGCTCGCTTCCAGCACCCGCTCGATGAAGAAGTCCCTGGAAAACCGGGCAAGAAGACTTGAGGACCGACTGGCCCACGCCCAGGAACTGGCGAGCCACGCGCCACCTCTAATCCCGGACCTCGAGGACATAGAGGAGATGGACGACCACGAGCGGGAGCGGCTCGAAGAACTCCTTGACGCCGTCACCCTAGCAGAAAGTGCGGACCAGGTCAGAGACGAGATTTCCGAGCTGCAAGTTCTGGCTGTCCAAGCAGGCAAGGTCGAGGAGTCAGGCATGGAGGCGAAGCTCCAGCGGCTCCATCGCATCCTCCAAGAGGAGGGATTTTTTGACGACCCCGACCAGAGGCTCCTGATTTTCACCGAGTTCAAGGACACGCTGGACTACCTGATGGAGCGACTTCAGGCCTGGGGGTTCAGGGCCGACAGCATCCACGGCGGCATGAACCCCGGCTTCCGGGACGAACCAGGAACGCGGCTCTACGTCGAGCAGCAGTTCAAGGACGGAGACATCCAGGTCCTGGTCGCCACCGAAGCCGCCGGGGAGGGGATAAACCTCCAGTGCTGCCACATCCTGTTCAACTTCGACATCCCGTGGAACCCCGGCTGGAACAGCGGATGGGCCGTATACACCGGTACGGACAGCGCTCCGACTGCCTGATTTTCAACTTCGTCGCCACCAACACCATAGAAGGAAAGGTGCTGGACCGCCTCCTGAGCAAGCTCCAGGAAATCAGGGACGCCCTGGACGATGACGCCGTGTTCAACGTGGTCGGAGAGGTCCTTCCCGCCAACCAAGTCGAGCGGGTCCTGAGGGACTACTATGCCGGGAAACTGGGAGACACTGACCTGGAGGACAGGCTGCTCAAGGATGTGGATGAGAGCCATTTCAGAGAGATATGCCAGCACGCACTCGAAGGACTCGCGTCCAAGAAACTGAACCTAGAAATGCTGGTGGAAAGACGGGCCCGGGCCCAAGAAAGGCGGATAGTCCCCGAGACCATCGCCAGGTTCCTGCAGGAGAGTGCGAAGAACGCACGATTCACCCTCAGGCCAGTAAGCAACCGGAGTCACACTTACGACCCGGGCCCCACACCCTCACACTTGAAGCGGCATGAACTCTCCCCCAGTTGGAAACTGCCGGCACTGGCCAACAGGTATAAGAGGATTTCAACTGACCGGGACACGGCGGAGAACAGCAACCTGGAATGGGTTACGCCGGGGCATCCGCTCTTCGAAGCGCTCCGGCGGAGCAGCCTGGAATCGGGAAGGGAGTCCTTTGCCAAGGGAGCATGCTTTCACTCACTGGGCTACGAGAGTCCGGCTCGGCTGGACTTCTACAAGGCACAGGTCACCGACGGTCTGGGGCAGGTGATTCACGAAAGGCTGTTCGCAGTGGAAATCTCGGATGGCTCTGAGCCGACGTTGCGGGGGCCAGAGGTCCTGGGAGACCTAACCGCGGCGGAGCGCCCCGGTCAACTCCCTGCCGTGGTATCCCAGCCCGAACCCAACCAGTGGCTGTATGAGCAGGCTCTCAACCCATTCCTGGACGAAGTGAAAGAGGAACGCATTCCCGAGATCGACCGGATTGCGGAACACGTGGAGCTGTCCCTCACCGAGGTACTGGGAAGGGTAGACCTGGAGATCGGGAGGGCCCAAGAGGAAGTCGACAGGCAGGTCGTGGGAGCGGAGGGAAGGCGGGCCCAAGCAGAGAACCGGCACAGCGAGGTCCTGAACCGGCGGGAGCTCCGGAGCACGGAACTGGTCCAGCAGCGCTCCCTGACGCTCCAGGGAGTCGAGAAACTGGCCAGCATCCTGGTACTGCCCCATCCGGAGGGCAATGACCCGGAGGTGAAGAAACTCCGGCCGAACACCGAGACGGAGATGACCGCCATGAACGCGGTCATGGAACACGAGCGGGCCCAGGGAAAGCAGGTGTACGACGTCCACGAGATGAACCTGGGGTACGACGTGACCAGCCTAGACCTAGTATCGGGGGAACTCAGGCTCATCGAGGTGAAGGGGCTGGCCGCGGAGACGGGGACGATACTCCTCACCCCCAACGAGCGGAGGGTGGCGGAGGACCGGAGGGACTGCTTCTGGTTGTACATAGTGACCAACTGTGCCGGGGCGCCAGTGATGCAGGAGCCGATCCCGGACCCGGCCAAGTTCCCCTGGCACGAGGTCAGCAAGGTCCAGCACTACTGGCTGCAGGTGGACGCGATGACGAAGCCTTTGGGCTCCGCATAACCTAACTCCGGCCCAACGAAACTCCGGCCCAACGAACTGGCAAAACGACTTTCATCACCGGGAAGAGAGCATCAAGTTGACGCCACAAGAGGACGCCGAAAAGCGTATATGCTACAGGTGCATTGGTAACGGGTATCTATCCGTAGAGGTCGAAGCAAACGGGACGCCCATCAAATGCAGTTACTGCATCTCGGCAGAAGCATCAATCAGCTTAGATGACCTGGCGAACCGTGTCCAATGTGTGATTGAGGAGCATTTTGAACGGACGCCCAGTGAACCAAACTGGATGGACTCCATTCTCATACGGGAGGGAATGATAGACGTCTGGTTGCCAGATGGCCAACAGGTCAAATACCTAATCATGGACATAACCGACACAGCAGAGGAAGTAGCTAGAGACGTGGCTGACATTCTCTCTGCAAATTACGAACATCGGGCCAAGAAATACGGAGATGAGAACCCTTACGATAGTGAGACCCATTACGAGGAACGCGGCCCGAACGACTCAAGGTTTCGGCTCAGCTGGGAACTTTTCTGCTACGAGATAATGTACAAGGAAAGATTCTTTCCGCGGAGTGCCGAGCCGGTATTAGGGGAAATATTCGAAGATCTCCCCAGCCTGACGACATACGATGGGACGCCTGTAGTCCGTGAAGTTACTCCCCTCGACTCGGACTTTTCGATCTGGAGAGCGAGAACCGCGCAATCGGATGAGGAACTAAAGAAGATTCTAGAGTCCCCAGACCATCAACTAGGCCCACCACCGCCAGGTCTCTCTGAGGTTAGCCGAATGAACCCCAGGGGTGTGTCAGTTTTCTACGGAGCAATGGACCCAGAAACTTGCGTCGCCGAAGTACGCCCACCTGTAGGTAGTCATGTGGTCCTTGGGAAATTTCGACTGTTAAGAGCGGTTACATTACTCGACCTTGGAGCTCTTTCGAAAGTCTTCGCCAAGCCGAGTTATTTCGAACCGACATACGGCTTCAAGAAAGCCAAGGCTTCCTTTATCCGACACTTTGTGACAGAAATAAGTCGCCCGGTCATGCCAAGGGACGTCGAGAGAGAATATCTGCCAACCCAGTTCGTCGCCTCTTATCTAGCTCACAGGGCGGAACCGGTCCTAGACGGCATTATCTTCCCCTCTTCGCAAACGGCGGATGACGGACAGAACATTGTGCTTTTCAACTCCGCGAGAGGCGTCAAGCCGTATAGCATTCCGGAAGGGAGCGAAAGGACTGTATACGTTGATTCTGACCTTAATGACGAAGATGACGACGATATATTTATATCTGAAATTGTTCCATCGGCCGTTCCAGAGGAGGATGCCGATACCCAAAGGGGACAACGGGATTACGATAGAACCACAGACTACGATGACACTGAGGAGCACAAGATTAACGTCTCCCATACCTTGGAACTGGATATAGTGAGCATAGAGGTACGAGGTATCAAGAGCGTGAAGTTTGACACTCATAGCCGACGTGTTACTAGGCATCGACAAACTACGGAAGAGCGGGATTCCCTTGAGCGGAGGATCTCAGGATTGGTCAGTTTTGACGATTTTGGTGACGACTTTTAAGGAATTTCCGTGAGGATGACATGATCCCGAAAGAATGCAAGCGCCTGGCAGAGGTCGACTTCCCTATCGCCGAGGTATCCCGGCACGCCGCCCGGGAGAAGTCCATACGGCACGGGCATCCCTCCACGCTGCACCTGTGGTGGGCGCGCCGACCTCTGGCATCGTCAAGGGCCGTGCTGATGGCCCTGCTGATGCCCGACCCGTGCGACTCGTACTGCCCGCCGGAGTTCAAGGCACGGGCGCGGGAGCTGCTCCTTGGGATGCGGGAGCGGGCGTCGGGGCTGGACGCGGCGGTTGAGACCGACGGCGGCCTGCGCCGGGCACTGCTCAAGTTCATCGCCGACTTCGCCAACTGGGACAACGCCGCCAAGCCCGAGTACCTGGCAACCGGACGGGGGCTGGTGCAGGCGGCCCACCCGGAGGAGACGCCCCTAGTGGTTGACCCCTTCGCCGGCGGCGGCTCCATCCCCCTGGAGGCCCTACGCCTGGGCTGCGAAGCCTTCGCCAGTGACCTCAACCCCGTCGCCTGCCTCATCCTCAAGGTGATGCTGGAAGACATCCCCCGCCACGGGCCGGGCTTAGCCGTCGAACTGCGCAAGGCCGGCGCGGAAATCAAGGCGAAGGCCGAGAAAGAACTGGCTGGCCTGTACCCTCAAGACCCAGACGGGGCCACACCCATCGCTTACCTCTGGGCGCGCACCGTGCGTTGCGAGGCTCCCAACTGCGGCGCAGAAATTCCCCTGATGCGCTCCATGTGGCTGTGCCGGAAGCCAAAGCGCAAATGGGCGCTGCGCCCCAACGTGGTGCGGGATGACGGCGTCCCGCCCCGGGTGGAGTTCGAGATATTCGAGCCGCAGACCGATAGGGAAATAGCCAGCAGCACCGTGTCCCGTGCCCGGGCCACCTGCCCCTGCTGCCGGGCGGTGCTGCCTCCGGAGCGGGTGCGTACCCAACTTGCCGCCCAGCGCGGCGGGGCCGATGCCGTGTTTGACGAACAGGGCAACCGCACCGGCGGAGCGCGGATGACGGCGGTGGTGACCCTCAAGCCGGGCCAGCAGGGACGCCATTACCGCCTGCCCACCGATGGCGACTACAAGGCGGTGCGCCTGGCACAAGAGCGGGTTGCCCGAATTCTTGAGGAATGGGAGCGGGATGGGAAGCAAGGCCTATGCCCGGTGCCGGACGAGCCCATTCACCAAGACAATAGGGGTAATTTCTGGGTTGCCAACTATGGTCCGACTAATTTCGGGGAGTTATTTACTTCTCGCCAAAAAGCAGCGTTGGTGGAATTGGGGCGATTACTATCGGTTGTCCTGCAAAAGAGAGAGTCATACGAAGCGTCTTTGTTGATTGGCCGGATGGCTGATTTTCTTGTTTCCTTAGCGAGGTGGAAAGCAGATGCTGAGTGCCCAGTCCAAGCACTCGCCCGGCAAGCGCTCCCCTTAACCTGGGATTTTACCGAAGCTAACCCTTGGACCGAAGCAACAGGCTCCGTCGTCAGCCAAGCGAACCGGATCGCAGACGCTGTCGAATCCGCATATATTTCATCTGAAGATGCTGGGCAAGTACAATCTGCGGATGCCACCAATCACCCTTTGCCTAGTCAATCTGCCAGAGTTTGGTTTACCGATCCGCCATACTACGATGCTGTTGCCTACTCAGGGCTATCCGATTTCTTCTATGTTTGGCTAAAGCGCACGTTGCCTAATTACCCGTTGCTACGTGACCCTTTAGAACCTTCAAATCCTGTCACGCCCAAGCGACGTGAATTGATAGTTGACACCGGCTTTGTTGCATGAATATTGGCAGCACATGAAATGTCCCGACACCCTTTGAATCGAGCTATGCTACTCGATAGCTATCCGGCATTCCCAAGTGGGTCATCCGATTCAAAGCGGCACACTTTACCTTGGCTTCCACCTTCTGCTGCGGTAACTTCCTGGCCTGAAGATAGGAACCAAAGATGGTCTTGAACCGAAACATGGCAGTCTCGGCCAGGGAACGCCGATGATAGCCCGACTCTTGTTTCCACCGCTTACGTCCTACCTTCCGAATCCTTCTCAGGTTCTCGTCCCGCACCAGGGGCGGGGCGGCACAGTTCCCATGCTGCCAGATACGGGCATCCTTTCGAGGTGGAATTGCTACCCGCCTGACACCTCTGACAGCGCAGCCCTCATATACCTTCCTTTTGTCGTAGGCCCCATCGCCACCCACCTGCTCCACTGACTCGGTGCTCTGGTCCAGAAGTTCGGGCACCGCTCCCGCATCGTCCAGGCTGGCCTCGCTCAGTACCACGGCCTGGATCTCCTGGGTTTCACTGTCCACGCTTAGATGGAGCTTCCTCCAGGTGCGCCGTTTGGTATAGCCATGCTGACGCACCTTCCATTCTCCCTCCCCAAAGACTTTCAACCCGGTGCTGTCCAGTACCAGGTGCAAGGGCCCAGCAGCTTTCCTGAGCAAGGAAACCCCCAGGCGCTTGGCGCGCTTGCAGAGGGTGGTATAGTCCGGCACCGGCAAATCCCACTCCAGCAAGTGAAACACGGACCGGAGAAACCCTTCGGCAGCCCTCAGGGTCAAGTGGAAGACGCTGCGCACCATCAACAGACACTGGATTGCTCCATCGGAATACTGAAACTGCCCACCGCGCTTTCGGGGGCCGTCGGGCTTCCAGGCCCCAATATCCTCTTCGCTGGTCCATAGGGTTATTGAACCCCGCTGGACCAGGCTTTCGTTGTAGTCATGCCAGTTACGTATCCGATACTGGGATTTCCTGGTGGTGGTGCGTTTCTTGGGACGAGCTTTGGAGGCTTGCGGTGTTCGCTTCATGCCTCCAGCTTAACACTACCTCCCATTCATTCAACAAAGCCGTTGACACCCGAAATCAAGCTGTTGGTGCCCACACTTGGGATTTTTATGAAAAGGGCATGGCAGAGGCGTTTGCTGAGGGACGCCGTGTGTTACATGACGACGGCATTGGCTCGGTAGTCTTCGCACACAAGACCACCGAGGGCTGGGAAGCCTTGCTTTCCGGCATGATTCGCGGAGGTTGGACCATCACGGGCTCTTGGCCCATCGCCACAGAGATGGGTTCGCGACTACGCGCCAGGGACTCGGCTGCCCTGGCCACGAGCGTCCACCTGGTTTGCCGTCCGCGGCCGGAGGACGCGCCCGTTGGCGAGTGGGCCGACGTGCTGCGGGAGTTACCCGTCCAGGTAGGCGGCTGGATGCAGCGGTTGCAGGGTGAGGGCGTCCGGGGCGCCGACCTAGTGTTTGCCTGCGTCGGGCCGGCCCTGGAAATCTACAGCCGCTACTCTAGCGTAGAGACGGCGGAGGGCCGCAAGGTCGAACTGCCGGAGTACCTGGAAAGGGTCTGGGAGGTAGTGGGCCGGGAAGCGCTGGAGCAGGTGCTGGGCACGGCGGAGGCCCAAGCCCGCAACGGAGCCGCCGGCGCGCTGGAGGAGGACGCCCGCCTGACTGCCCTGTTCCTCTGGACGCTGCAAAGCACCGGCGACGGTATGTCTCCCTCTAACGGCTCGGGGGATGAAGAGGAGGAAACCGACGAAGACGACGAAGCTCCGGCCCGTCGCCTCTCCGGGTTCAGTATGCCCTTCGATGTAGCCCGGCGGTTCGCCCAGCCTCTAGGCATTCACATGGAGGAATGGGAGAACCGTATCATCCACACAGACAAGGGAGTCGTCCGACTGCGACCCGTTGCCGACCGGGCAAGCGAACTGTTCGGGGAAGCAGGCGCGGACAGCATGGCCGACGAGATCGAGTCGAACGCTGCATCGTCAGGACAACTCAGCCTTTTCCCGGACGAAGCCCCCGCCATCAGGGGACGAGCTAGGAGAGGCAGACGAGCAGCAGTGGCCGCTGTTGACGACACGGAAAACAGGCGGAACGCAACGACCCTGGACCGGGTCCACGCCGCCATGCTACTCCAAGCCTCTGGACGGACTGAGGCGCTCCGTAACCTCATCCGTACCGAACAGGACCGAGGACCGGACTTCCTCCGGCTCTCCAACGCCCTGTCAGCCCTCTATCCCCGTGGCAGCGAGGAAAAGAGGCTCCTAGATGGGATGCTGCTGGCTGCGCCGAGATAATTTCTTCCCACTGGAGGTGAAGTATGCCAACCGAAGCGGAATTGCTGAAGCGCATCACCGTACGCCCGGATGTTTTTGGCGGCAAACCCATCATCAGAGATATGCGCATGGCTGTGGAACACATCCTTGGAAAAATGGCAGCCGGAGATACTGCGGACACATTGCTGGAACAATTTCCCTTCCTGGAACCTGAGGACATCCAAGCATGCTTGGTGTTTGCCCACCGTTCCATATCCGGTGAACGGGTGTATGAGCGAGTAAAGATACGGCAGCCCGAATGAAATTCCTAATAGACGTCTGCGCCGGATCCCGGGATATGCGTGAGACTCTGGCGGAGCTCGGGCACGACGCCATCTTCGCGGCCGACATAGACCCTAAGGCCAGCGACGAAACGCTGCTGACCCTGTCAGCAGAGCAGGGAAGAATTCTGGTCACTGAAGACAAAAACCTCGGCAACCTGGTATTTGTGCTCGGACTGCCCCACGCGGGAATCATCAGATTCGCCGAATTGGAATCCTCGGAGGAAGCCTCGGCCATGGAATACCTGATCAACAATCACGCCGCTGAAATGCAATCGGGCGCGATGATAGTCGTCACGCCGAACCGGATTAGAATACGTCTCAACGAATCCGCTACGGGAGGTGATGGGTCATGGAACCCTGGTACAGAATAGTTACTCCCCGCAAGGAAGTCCGTGAGGGCCGTTCCTTCAACCCTGACGAGTTTGCCATTGCCCTTGACCAAGTAGTGGACGGAAAAGCTCCCGTCGACTACCAAGACCCGGAGCAGTTCTTTTCAAGGACCTACTTCACCCAGTCCCTGACCGAACACACAGGGACAGTCCTGCGTCGGCTGTCTGGCAGGACCGAGAGCGCCGCTCCGGTGCTGTCCCTTATCACCCAGTTTGGAGGCGGGAAAACCCACACCTTGACCAGCCTGTACCACATAGCCCGAGCCGGAAGGGGGGCCAGAGACCTCACCGGGGTCGGAGAATTGCTGAAGGCGTCCGGCGCCACCGTGCCGGACCATGTGCGGGTGGCGACATTCGTGGGCAACGCCTGGGACCCCAAGGACGGAATTGAAAACCCCTGGATTGACGTTGCTCGGCAGATAGCCGGGGAAAGGGGAGTCGACGCTCTGGGAGCTACCGCCAGGACATCCCCTCCTGGCACCAGGGCACTGGGGGATATGTTCGCCGCAGCGGAGGCCCCCATCCTGATCCTCTTCGACGAGGTGCTGAACTTCATCAACCGGCACGGGAGCATGGCCGACCACTTCTACGCCTTCCTCCAGAACCTCACTGTCGCAGTGGCAGGGACCACCCACGCGGCCGCAGTCGTCAGTCTACCCCGCAGCCACACCGAGATGACCACGAGCGACCTGGAATGGCAGGAACGGATCACCAAGGTGGTGAACCGGGTAGCCCAGGACCTCATCGCCAACGACGAGTCGGAGATCAGCGAGGTGGTCAGGCGCCGCCTCTTCGAGAACCTCGGAAACCCACGAACCCGGCAGCGAGTCGCTCGTGCCTACGCGGACTGGTGCTTCGATATGTCCAACAGACTCCCCGCCGAATGGACCACCGTGGATACGGCCACCAACGAGAACAGGGCCAAGGAAGCTCTCAGGCAGAGGTTCGAGGCTTGCTATCCATTCCACCCGGCAACGCTCTCGGTCTTCCAGAGAAAGTGGAGCGCTCTGCCTCAGTTCCAGAAGACCCGGGGATCACTGGCAATGCTGGCCCAGTGGATCTCATCAGCGTCCAGCGAGCAATTCAAGCAGGCACGGAATGAACCTGTGATCACCCTCGGGTCCGCACCACTGCACGTCCCCAGTTTCCGGGAAACAGTCCTAGCCCAACTAGGAGAGAAGCGGCTGATCACTGCCATAGACGCCGACATAGCAGGGCAGAACGCCCGAGCCAAGCCGCTGGACGCCGACACGAAGGGCGCCCTCAGGGACATCCACAAGAGGGTCGGAACAGCGATGCTCTTCGAGTCCTCCGGCGGAATGGTCGACAAGGTAGCCCACCTCCCGGAGCTCAGGTTTGCCCTGGGCGAGCCCGACGTGGACACCGCGACCATCGACAGTGCGGCCGCCGCATTGGAGCAGACAGGGTTCTTTGTCCGGAGGGCCGGAACGGATGGGTACCGAATCCACCACCAAGCAACCCTCAGGAAGGCGGTCGCTGACCTCCGGGCGTCCCTGGACGAAGAGAACGAGGTGAAGCCCGCAATCAGGAGACTGGTGGAAAGGGAGTTCAACAAGGGAAACGGAATCCCGAAGGCCTTCTTCCCGAGAGACAGCAGCGAGGTCTCGGACGTCTCGAGGATGACGCTGGTGGTGATGAGCCCGGACCTGGAATGGAGAGAAAACAACCACACCCCGGACCAGATAGCGGAATGGACGCAGAAGCGGGGAGGTTCCGACAGGCTCCACCCAGCCGCACTGATCTGGAGTACCAGGAAACCCGGCAGGGACCTACAAGACCGGGTGGAAACATGGCTGGCCTGGCAGAAGGTCAGGAGCGAGATAGACGCCGGCACACTGGGCCCGGAGTTCGAGAAGCCGGAACTGGACGCCCTGAGCCAGCAGGTCAGAAACGCCGGAGAAGAGGCCGTCGACGAGGTCTGGGCCAGCTACCGGTTCGTGAGCCTGTATGACTCCCAGAACTCCAACAAGATCAGGACCATCGATCTGGGCGCCGGTTACGCCACAGGGAACGAGTCCCTGACGGGACGGGTAATATCCTCTCTGAAACAGAACGCCCTCCTGAACGAATCAGTGGGGCCGGGGTACATCGACAGGAACTGGCCTCCCGCCCTCCGGGAGAGTGGGACCTGGCCGCTCAGCAGCCTGAGGCAGAGCTTTATGAACGGGTCCCTCACCAGGTTGTTGGACCCAGACCAAGTGCTGCGACAGAAAATCCTGGAATTCGTCGAGAGCGGAGAATTCGGGCTTGCGTCGGGAAACCTGGACCAAGGGCAGGGAGCCAGGATCTGGTACAAGGAATTCGCTCCAGCTGACGACGTGACGTTTGACTCCAACACCTACCTGCTCACCAGGCAGAGAGCCGAGCAGATCAAGGCTCCTGCGAAGGTTGAACCTGATCCGATACCGGATCCTCCGCCAGTGCCTGACCCAGACCCGGACCCAAAACCATTCGGAGGACAACAGCCTCTGCCCACACCCCAGAAGGCTACCCTGCGGCTTGCAGGCAAGGTACCCATGGAGAGCTGGAACATGGTGGGTGTGAAACTACTCACCAAGCTCAGGGGCGAGGAGGGGTTGAGCATCGGGGTAGACCTGTCAGTGTCAGTGGATTCAGACAGATTGAAGGGACTGGAAGACGAGGTGCGACAAGCCCTGGCCGACCTGAAACTGGACGGGCAGGTCAACATGACGACCGACTAGTCGGAATTGCCGAAGTGATTTCAGCCTAGATCGTCTGGAAACCATTGAAGCCGCCTTTGCTAAGTTGCTCAGAAACTCGGAAAAGCCACAGTTAGCCGAAAGGCAAACGGCAACGTTATAGGAAGAACACCGCGTCAGCGACACTACGTCCATGAAAAAGAAGTTTTACGAGCAGACCTGGGCAATCGTGGTAGGAATACCCGCTGCCGTAATCGCCGGACTAATAGTCAATTCCTTTACAAAATGGTGGTCAGCTCTAGCGAGCATTACGAACACAGCTTGGGTGGCAACATCCGAAGGTGTGACAGAAGCCTTAACATATAGGACCCCAATATGGGCATTGCTCATCATTGTGGCGCTCTTAGCTTTGTCGTGGTACGGGGTTCGAGCAAGCAGAAGAACAACTAACATCCCAACCCCTAACACAACCTCCAATTTCCTGAACTACCGCGAGGACGTGTTCGACGGGGTCCTCTGCCGATGGGATTACCTTCAAACGAGTACGGGGTACAAAATCGAGAAAATACTATGCTACTGTCATCGCTGCGACTTCTGCATTGGATCCCCAAACAGGCACGAGCAGAATGCTCTTCATGTGGAGAGAGGGCTGTTAGGGCCGAAAACAACCCCTACTATATGCACGACTTCCCTATGGCCGAAATCACGGGGTATAAGAGACGGGAAAACCCAATGCCGTTCGAGGGATTCGTATACTTGGAAATAGATAGACGCATCAGGACAGATGAATGGCACAAGTTGGAGGAACGCGGAATCACTCAGTAGGGACGCCCATCACGATGTTCTCAACAGAACACCAACATTCGTAGTGGGGACCTAGCCCCGATGAGGAAGAGAAATCACTGATGCCCCTCTCCAACCTCCTGAAATCAGCCGCCGGCTCCTGCCCTTTCTGTAACCAGAAGGCCGGCATCCTGGGCCGCGAACACCCCGGATGCCGCCAGACTTACCAGCCCGGCTGAAACGAGGAGGAAAGGCCAACACCGAAATAGATAACGGACGAATACGGCCCACCGCAGACTCCCCACCCTTACGCCACCCGCCAAATCAGGCTAGAATCCACCCACCAGAACCGCCAAGCCCAAGAGGCCAGACATGACCACCAAACCCCAAACGCTCCTCCCCCTCCCGGACCCGCCGGAGCACGAGCCAGACGATATGACCAGCTTCCGGAACCTCACCAAAACCGGCAACGTCTACCTGCTCACCAACTACCTCGGCAACCCGGACACCACCATCGTCGACGGGGAAAGATTCATCATCCCCGAACTCGGCACGCCGCCCAGCCAGTGGATCTACCCGGACATGCTCGTCTCCTTCAACGCCAACCCGGCCCTTTACGACCAAGACAACGGCTACGTCATCTCCCGGCAGGGCAAGCCGCCCGACCTGGTCATGGAAATAGCTTCGGGGAGGACCGGCCGGAACGACGTGGAAAACAAACCAGTAAGGTACGCCGCTCTGGGAGTCTCCGAGTACTGGCGCTTCGACCACACCGGTAACTTCCACGGGACCAGGCTCGCCGGAGACCGGCTGGTGGAGGGCAGGTACGAGCCCATCGAAATCGAAGAAGTGGACGAAGGCATCCTGCAGGGCTACAGCGCCGTGCTTGGTCTGCTGGTGAGGTGGGAGCACGACCAGCTCAGGTGGCACGACCCGGAGACGGGAGAGCACATTCCCACCTTCGAGCAGGAGCGGGAAGCCAGGCTGGCGGCCGAGGCCCGGGTCCAAGAGTTGGAAGCGGAACTGGCGCGAAGAGACAGGGAAGAATAAACCGGGCCGCCTCCGGCTCAGGCCCGAGGCGCCGTCCGCCGGAAAGCACCGCAAGACCGGTCCCCATCCGGCCTGACCAGAGGCACGGGACCCCAACCACACCAAGGGCAACGCCCCGGACCCGGCCCGGCACACCGGGACCCTACCATGTCACGGCGTCCATCGGCGATCACGAGCACGACCCGGCCCGGCGCACCGGGATCATACCCCCGAAGGGGTACGCCGCACGGGAGCGAGAAGGAAGCACCGGACAACGCGGCGAGTCAACGGTCCGCGCTGCCGTGGATGGAGGATGGGGCCGGCCGGGCCGCGCAGGAAACCGCCGGCCGGCTGCCGGAGTTGGTCAGAACAACGCTGGGCTTGCCACCCTGGCCCAAATCCAGGGCTGGACCGCCAGCCTCACGCCTACTCGAGTCCCGCGGCCCCACCGGACAACCCCCCAGCCCGTCTCATTCCCCGCCTGCGGGCCGGGACACACCAAAGGCGGATTACCGCCGGAACAGACCCGGCCCCAGCCGCGATATACTGACGTCATCCAACCACGCAGGAAGATGGACCATGGCCGACGTCATCGACTACCAGCTTTACGGCAACGACCTGCAGCTCATCGAGATAGCCCTCGACCCCGGCGAAGGAGTCAAGGCCGAGGTCGGCGCCATGGTCGCCATGGAGGACGGGATCAGCATGGAGACCTCCACCGGCGGCGGCATATTCCGGGGAATCGGCCGGATGGTCTCCGGAGACGGTTTCTTCATCACCACCTTCACCAATGAGGGGCACGCGCGAGCCCGCGTCTCCTTCGCCGCCCCCTACCCCGGCAGCATCGTCCCCCTCGACCTGGACCGGCTGGGCGGGAGCTTCCTCTGCCAGAAGGACGCCTTCCTCTGCGCCGCCGACGGCACCGAGATCACCGTCGCCTTCACCCGGAAGCTGGGCGCGGGCATGTTCGGCGGCGAGGGGTTCATCCTTCAAGAGTTGAGGGGGGACGGGATGGCCTTCGTCCACGCCGGCGGGGCGGTGGTCCTGAAGGAGCTGGGTCCCGGAGAGACCCTCCGGGTCGACACCGGGTCCCTGGTCGCCTTCAGTCCCAGCGTAAGATACGACATCGGATTCGTCGGGGGGTTCCGGAACGCCCTCTTCGGCGGGGAGGGACTCTTCCTGACGACGATGACCGGGCCGGGCCCGGTCTACCTGCAGAGCCTGCCGTTCAGCCGGCTGGCCGACCGGATCGCCGCGGTCATCCCCGGAGACAGGAAATAGGCCGGCAACCCAAAAGCGGCCGGGAAAACTCCGGCTGACGCTCTCCAGCCCAGTCCCCAACACCCCCGGAAGACGGCCATCCGCCCACTCCGGAGCTTCACCCCGGCCAACCGTCCAACAACAGCACATCCTGCGTTGATAAAATGGAGTCACCACACCGAGGGAGGCAGGACCAATGGACAAGCCCATCGTCACCTACCAGACCGTCCGCGAGGGATTCTCCTTCCGGCTCGACGAACCACAGAAATGGGGGTTCCGCAAAGTGGAGGGAAGAGCCTACCTGCGGCCCCGGAACGAGGACATCGAGATCGACTGGAGCATCGCCGGCGCCGCCGTCTCCAAGACCATCACCGACCTCTTCCAAGAGACCGGCCAAGCCGAGTCCGTTGACGAGGCCAAGCGCAACATCGAGGGGACCATCGACGGGTTCGTGAACCGCAAGAGCGTGCAGGACTACATGAGACTCACCGAGGAACTCACCGAGCAGCAGCGAAAAACGCAAATGGCCCCGAAGACGAAGAGAAGCCTGTGGAAATGACCAACAGGCCACGGGACCCGGCAGCCCGGCGCCCGCCCGCCAAGCCTGGTGCGGAAGGGGGATTTGGGTGTGCAGCAATCGTGGGAGAAGGTAATGCCATGGCTGAGATTGAACCAAACGAAGTCCTTGATGTGGACTTTTGGGAGACTGAGGAAGGTGACCTGATTTGGGATCGTCCCAGTGGAGTGATTGTGGTGGGCAACTCTAGACAGGTGAGTTACGGGTTGAAGCAGTACCGGGACAGGGTTCACCTGCTTGAAAGATTGTGCCCACGACTGGAGAAAGAGTATCCAGATCAGTGGGTGGCACTCGCTTCGAATGGAACCGTGGTGGCTGCTTCCACTATGCCGGAGATGGTGGAGAAGCTCGACAGAAAGGGACTTCAAAGTAATGATGCGGCAGTTCGATTCATGGCCACCACTCCCCACCGGATGATTCTGTGATCGAAGGTTATTTCGACCGACACGGGCGGCCCTATTTACAAGGTCGCCTTATTATTGAACGACTCCAAGTTGACGGTCCAATTGAGTTCTTAGTAAATACTGGGCCGGATGGGACAGTTCTTCATCCTAAGAACAGACAATTACTCAAGTGTCGCTTTGATTTGCTGCAATGTCCTTCCGAGGCGGAAGGAAGAAACACCCGTGTCTTGGACATCCCCGCCTGACTCACTGAAGTCGAGTAAAGCGCCCGCACAGAAGCACCCACCGCCCACCACAAGTCTACCCGCTCCGCGGAAAGACAGCTCGAACCGTAACCCCTCCAAAAGCACACGACCTGTCCAACGCGCCACAGCCAAGCTCCCCATACACAGCAACCACGCAATTTCGAACAACCCTGAACGAAAAAACCGCCCCAGAAGGTGATTTTTTCGTGCAAAGCAGCAGGGGAAATTGACTTCTCCAAGGCGACAACGGAGACGATGCCGGAAGTGGTGACCGGCGAGGAAGCCCGGAGAATCACGGCCAGCACGGACCCCCAAGAGATGACCAGCTGAAGGTGGAGGACCCGGACCGAGCTCTCGAAGCGCTTCCGGAGAAGATGCGGGGAGACCACCGAGCCTCCGGACGATAGGACCATGAGAAAGCGCCCGCTGGACGCGGTGTTGAACAATCCCTTCGGGAGCGAGGAGAGCATCCTGAGGGACGCGGAGACAGCGTTCCGGGCCAGCGGGTAAGGGGTCCCGGGGGACCCGCTGCGCCCGGTCCCCCCGGCAGGACCAAGCCAACCCGCAGGAGGAATCCATGATCACGGACATCAAGTACATCCGGCACAAACAGGAAATCATCGGGGAAATCCTCCAAGAGGAAGGACCCATCCGGCTCCGGAGAGTGGACCGGCACCGGATAAGGGCGGAGATCGGAGGACACGAGTTCCTCTTCCGAAACCCGGAGAACAGCAGAACCGGAATCGAGATCAGCGGGGTACTCCGGGAGAAGACCGGACCGGAAACCGCCTTCGACCAGGACAGGTCAAGAGTCCACATCGGGCGGATAACTCCCTCACTGTACTGGGTAGGAATAGACCCGGGGCCCTCCTGCCACGTAGGGGTGGAGGACGAACGGCACGGCTCCCGCGTCGAGCTGGTCGAAATCACGAAGGAAACCGGCGCCGTGGAGTACCCTGCCCGGCCCTCCGGCGAGGATGACCGACCACAAGGTCATCCAAACTGAGACCAGCAGGCCGCGATCCCGTATCAGGAACCCTCGAGATCGAATTCCGCGATAAGCAAAGATGAACAGCGACCACTCTGCAGTTGCGCCGACGCCTGCCCCAACTCCCTCAACCAGGCAGGAGAAGCCTCATGTCAGACACGCCAAGGTCCCCCGTATTCACCATCGGCCACTCCAACCACCCCTTGGAAAAGTTCCTGGCCTTGCTCGAACGCCACGGCGTCAACCAGGCCGTCGACGTCCGCTCCACTCCCTTCAGCCGCTTCGCTCCTCAGTTCAACCGGAAAAACCTGGCAGTCCAACTCGGCCGGGCCCGGATGGAATACGCCTTCCTGGGCCCGGAGTTAGGCGGCCGGCCCGCGGACCCGGCCCACTACGATGAGAACGGGCGCGCCCGGTACAACCTGATGGCGGAGACCCCGGCGTTCCAACGCGGCACCCAGGAGTGGTCCGGGAAGCCGGCCGCAGCCGCGCCGCCCTGCTGTGCACTGAGAGAGACCCTCTGGAGTGCCACCGCACCCTGCTGGTAGCAAGAGCGCTGGCCGGACGGGGCATCAAGATGGAGCACATCCTGGCCGACGGCAGCCTGGAGAGCCACGCCGCCGCCATGGACCGGCTCACCGGTCTATTCAAGCTGCCCGCAGGCGGCGGCCTGACCGGCGCCAAGGACGATACGATCGCTGAAGCCATGGACCGCCAAGCCCGGAGGATGGCCCACGTCCGGCGGAAGCAACCCAAAGCAGAAGGTAAGTCCTGAGACGAGAGATGTCACAACCCATAAAAACCAGCTACTTCGAGGCCGTCGGCAACCCGGTCAAATGCCCCAACTGCCAGCTCACCCTGACCCCCGGAGGACCGGCGGATTCCTTCGTCTGCGGCTGCCCCGGCGGGCACTGGAAACGGCAGGGCTTCAGCCCGAAACGCCAATACCTCTGGTTCCCCGGCACGCCGGAAGGCGGCTGCGCCTGCCCCGTGAACATCAACCAAGGGCGGGTGGACCACCGGAGCGGCTGCGCCGCAGGGCCGGCAGCCAACGGAAGACCGGGCAAAGGTCCATGAGGCCGGCCCCGCCCCCCGAAACGCAACAACTCCCCGGGCACAGTGTGGAAACTCAGGCTGTCCCAAGACCTCTGCATGGTCGAACGGGCTAGGCTTGAGTTTCGATTCCAGTCAAACCTGGACGTCAATCTCAAGGTCCTCAACCCCTCCGGGAGCAGGATAGCTGACTGGTTCCGTGTCAAGTCTGTTACATCTGATGCGATCGCCGGAGCACACCCCTGGTATTCGGCAACTTTTCCTCACTCAGCAAAAGCACGGCGGCCAATCCGGCCTATCGCGTAGTCCCGCCGGACGGCAGATAGCCCATCCTGACGGCTACCGGCGGAAATCCGCAGCCTCCCGGACAACCCCCATAGACCGGCGCCAAGCAACCGTGGAATACTCCAGAACTACTCAAGGAAGAAAAGAGGGACCATGAGACAGCTGACCCAAGCCGCAACATCAAAAACCACCACCAAGCTGCTGGCAGCACTGGTCATCGGAATCAACGCGGCGCTCGTCCTGCGCAGCGACTCGGCCTTCGTCAAAGGACTCATCATAGCAATCCTCGCACTCACCGCCATAACCCTGGTCAGGGCCGGCCTAGCCGACATAAAAAGAAAGGAAAAAAGGCCGGAACACGAGGAAAGCGAAGGGCCCGAGAAAAAAAGGTGGACCATCTTCGACAATGCCCTCCTGAGCATAATCCTGCTCCTGACCCTGACGGTCTGACGGCAACGTTCCAAGACAGCGGCTCCAAGGACCGGGCCCCCGCCGCCTTGCCTCCGGCAGGCTTGCGGCGGGGGCCGGAAGACATCCCGGCAACTCCAGCCCACGGCGGGCGGAAGCCGCAACCTCAATCACTCCGGTACCGGCCTCTCCACAGCCCCAACAGGAGGAAAGCCATGGGCTTCGACTTCTCAGCCATCGGCAGGATGGAGCGGAAAAACTGCGAGGAATGCGGCCGGACCTTCGAAGGCTTTCCCCAAGACCGGACATGCCTCGAATGCCGGTACCTCCGGGACAACCCGGAGCAAGCCAACAAGTACTGGACCTGGAGGAGACGCGGCAGCGGCGTCTGGGGCGTCTCGGCCCACTGGCCGGACAACGAACCCCTCCCGGAACCCGGAGACAGGGTCACCGTCCACCGGAAGAACGGCAGCGCCTCGGTCGAGACCATCCGGGAAGTGGACGGGCTCATCTACCTGCCCACCGGCCGGGCCAGGCTCGACTGCTTCGTTGAGTGAGCAAAGGAGTGAGCAAAGGAGTGAGCGAAGACGCCAGCCAGCCGCGGCAAACGTTCAATCCCGGCGGAGGCCAACCCCGGCAAAATAAACCGCAAAGGCAGGAACAAGGAGAAACAGCCATGGCCATCAGAGACACCCTGTGGGGCAGCATCAAAAAGCCCGGAGCCGCCCGGATGCTCAAGGAACTCCTCGACGGCTCCGAGGAGATAACCGGCCGGCTCATCTTCGGCTGGCCCGTAGGGCCCAACCTCCCCGGCGAGAAGGGCGCCTTCGCCTGCGACGCGGTGCTCGTCTCGGACCAAGGCCAGGTGACCGCGATAGACCTGGGTCCGGCTGCAGACCAGGAAAGCCGGCTCGACCGTCAGGACGGAGCCTACAACCTAATAAAAGGGCAGGTGTCCCGCGAAAGGGAGTTGACGCAGGGCCGCAACATAAAAGTCTATATCCAGACCATCACCTTCGACCCGGAGGCCGGGAACACCGAACCCGACGAACTGACGTACCCGGTGGTCAACCAGGAAGACCTGCTCAGAAAACTGCTGGAGTTCCAAGCGGACCCCCCGGAAGTCCTGGACGGCCAACAGGTCTACAAGGCAATACTGATGGGCAGTTGAAAATACCATAGACCGGCGCCAAAACTCCGCCAGCGCAGCAGAGCCGGTAACGAGAGCGCCCTCCAAGCCCTGGACAGCCAGGACCGCCCCATCCGGAAAACCAGGGACGCCCTCGACATCACCATCCGGGACCGCCAGCAACCCCGGCATCCGCCCCCAGGGAGAAGACCGATGGACCTCCAGACAGCAACCGCCCTGACCCCGGACGAACAGGACCTCTTCAACCGGCACGGGCCCATCATCCGGATGGCCGCCGCCCGCCGGGGTTTCCGGAGCCTGCCGGAGGGCGGGGCCGAGGCCGTCCAGGCCGGCCTCGTCACCCGGAACGACCCCAACTGGCAGATGAGCGATGACCACCGGGCCTGCGACAGCTTCCGTCTCACCGGGCTGGGGACCAGGCTGGCCCTCGCCCAGGGATGGCAATGCCAGTGCGCCGGCTGCAACCAGTGGCGCCGGAGAAAGGGCTGGAGCCCGGCCGTCACCCTGGACCGCTACTGCCCCAACTGCGAAGCGGGCATCAGGCAGTACGGGACCACTGGGCTGGACGGAAGAGAGTCCTGCCGGTTGGACGCCCGCAGGGCCAGGGAAGCGGAACAGGAGCAAGCGGCAATGCTCAGCGAAGCCGCCCCGGCGGGAGAGGGCGGCGCCGTTTTCTGCCGGCCGGCGCCTCCCGGCGAGGCAACATAGTCCCGCCAAGGCGGTGACGGCGGCAGGACCGTCCACAGGAGGAACAACCATGACCACCGCCATGGACCTCAACAGCTTCGTACACCGCCCCCTGGAACACCGGAAACCATGCCGGGACTGCGGCACAACCTTCTCCGACACCACCGGCAACGGCTCCGCCGTCCTCTGCTTCAACTGCAACCCGGAGGCCTTCGAGGACCTGGTCCGCCGGGGCAACTGGCTCAGCTACTGCTCTGTCTGCGGAAACGAGTACTACTGCGACCCCCGGACCGACGCGGGACTCTGCGGCGGCAGCATCTGCCTCAGCGAGGCCCCGGCCGCAGAGTAGACCGGCCCGGGCAACTCCATCCTCCACAGGAGAACAGCGCTATGAACATCACCATCCACACCGACGGCTCCTGCCTGGGCAACCCCGGCCCCGGCGGGTTCGCCGCCATCATCCAGGCCGGGGAAGACTCCCTCACCGTCTCCGGCGGTGACCCCGATACCACCAACAATCGCATGGAGCTCACGGCCGTCATCGAGGCCATGGAGGCGGTCAACTCCGTCCCCGGCTGGAAGGAAGCCCAGGTCACCGTCCACTCCGACTCCCAGTACGTGATCAAGGCCTTCAACGAGGGCTGGATCTCCGGCTGGACCAAGAAGGGCTGGCGCACCGCCAACGGCCGGGTCAAGAACCTCGAACTGTGGAAACGGCTCCTGGGGCTCGTGGAGGGGCGCGACGTACGCTACGTCTGGGTCAAAGGGCACAGCGGGGACCCGGTGAACGAAGCCTGCGACCGGCTGGCCGTGGAACAGGCAGCATTCGCCTGCTCCCGGACGGCGCCGTGGGTCAGCGCCGGCAACCCGGCTACGGCGGCAGCTGCCCCCGGAGTACCGGAGGAGACCGCCGGGACCGACCCGGACTTCGTCATTGGCTACGAGGCCTGCCGGACGGAGCTCTTGCGGTTTCTCCAAAACCTCCAGCCGGGACCGCCGCCTCATTTCGGGGACCACTTCCTCAGCTTCGGTGAATGCCGCCGGGAAGTCAGGGAATTCCTGGACCGGATGAGCCCCGAAACTGGCCTCACCTTCTGACCCCTGCAACAAAGGTCAAGGAGAAAACGCCATGATCGAAGGACGGATAGCCCCGGAGACAGAGCAGCCGCAGGACGGACCCGCCCCTCTCCAGGGGTTCAGATACCTCTCCCCGGGAAACTGGGAATGCCAGGTCCTGGGAGACCGGATCAGCAGGACCGTCTACCCGTCGCTGCCCAACCCGGAGGCCTTCTCCGGGCTCTCGGTCCACATCCACTACTGCCGGCCCGGCCTGGACGCCGACCTCTGGGTCCAGCCCTACTTGGGCTATACCAACCGGCCAAGACCGGAGGACCTGGAACGGGCGGTGGCGGCGGCCTGCGCTATGGCGGCGCAGGCCGCGCTCATGCTGCCGCCCATCACCCACCAGGAGTTCCTGGAAGCCAAGGCCAAGGAAGAAGCTCAAAGGAAGGGGTAAAACCCCGGCCGCCCCAACAGGAGAAAACGAAGATGGCCCAGCCGAAACCAAGACGAGTCTACCCCCTGGACAACCGGGAACTCACCGAGGAGCAGATCGCCGTCGCCTTCGCCATGACCTCCCGGAACCCCGAGCCCTTCGACGAGACCGCCAAGCAGGTCAGCGAACAGAGGGCCGCCGGCTTCCACGAACGCTGGGTCCTGGACTACGGCCACGCCTCGGTGGCGGAGCACGCCGTGGTCCACCTGGCCGTCGAGAACATCTCCCGGCTGGCCTGCGACGCCTTGGAAGACAACCGGCTCGCCTCCTATACCGAGAAGTCCAGCCGCTACCAGATCATCAACCGGGACGACTTCCACACCCCGGCCGAACTGGAGCAGCGCCCCGGTCTCCGCCGGAGGTTCGAGGAGACCTGCCGGGGCCTCTTCAACTCCTACCACGACCTGCTGGAACGGACCATAGCACATCTCGGAAGGACCACCCCCCGCCACAGGAACGAGACGGACGCCGGGTACTCGCTCCGGCTGCGCCGCCGGGCCACCGACGCCTGCCGGGGAGTTCTGCCCGCCGCCACCCTCACCAACGCCGGCATGACCGCCAACGCCCGCACCCTGGAACACGCCATATCCAAGCTCCTCTCCTCGGAACTCGCCGAGACCCGGGAGCTGGGACTGAAGCTCCGGGAGCAGGGCAGAAGCGTCACCCCAACCCTGATCAAGTACGCAAACCGGAGGGATTACCTGGTCCCCAAGCCGCGGCCGGACGCCGCCCCGGAGCCGGAGGAGGACCCGCCGGGCCCCCCGCCGGAGGCCAGAATAGTGGAACGGGACCAGGACCCGGCCCTGAAGCTGGCAGCGGCGATCCTCTACCGCAGTTCCGGCCATGACTACGCCGGAGCCTCCATCATGGCCGGGAAGGCGGGAAGGGAAGGGCAGAGGAGAATAATCGCCCAGGCCCTGGCCGGAATGGGAGACCATGACGCCCCGCCCCGGGAGTTCGAGACCGTCGGGTACACCTTCGAGTTCACCATGGACTACGGGGCCCTCCGGGAGTTCCGCCGCCACCGGATGCTGACCCCCCTGTCCCAACCCCTGACCACCGCCCACGGCGTCCAGGTCCCGGACCTGATGGTCGAGGCCGGACTGGAGAGGGTGTTCACCGGGGCGGCCAGGAACGCGGAGCGCGCCTACGGGGAAATCCAAGAACACTGCCCGGCCCTGGCGCAGTACACGGTCACCCATGGCCACCGTCAACGGGTCCTGGCCAGGATGAACCTCAGGGAGTGCTATCATCTGTTCCGGCTCCGGACGTCCGCCCGGGCCCACGAGTCCATCCGGGGGCCGGTGCGCCAAGCGCTGGAGCTGGCCAGGAAAGCCGACCCGGACCTGTTCCAAGGCATCCCGGCAACCCCTGGCTGACTGGGCAAGAACCCGGAGAGCCTCCGGATGACGGCGGCCCCCGCCGGGACGTACCAAGGACGTTGTCAAGGCGAGGGCATCGCATGACCACCGCCGCCGCCACCCCCGGAGAATTCGTGCCGGCGGACGCGTTCGCCCTGCCCATTGAAATCACCGCCTTGGATCCCACCTGGGCCTCGCCGCCCTGCCGGGCGTTTTCAGCCTCAGTCCCGGCTTTCGCCAAGAGCCGCCGCGCCAGCGTCACAGCGCAGGCGCGGGGTTTGTCCCGGGGCCCTCTCCTGTCCACCGGCGCGAAGCGCCGCAACCGGGCGCCCGACACTCAAGAAAACGGAGGACCAACATGAACAACGGCATCTGCATCTGCGATTCCTGCACCAACGCCGTGCACCCGGACCATTGACCAAACCAGGCCGGGGGTGAACTCGACCCGGACAGCACCGCCTTCATCGCAACCGAATTGGGCCGGGACATCGCCGACCATCTGTGCGACGACACCGAGAACGGGGAGAAGGTCCGCAAATGCCTCTGCGCCTGCGGGGACCGCAGGCAGGCGGCCGGACCCGTCAGCTAGAGAGGAAGAACATGCACCTCACCAGGGGATACCGGGACATGTCCAGGCCCTTCGACGGCCTGAACGTGTATATCTCCGGCAGGAGGACTGCCTCTGAGGGCAGCCCGTCACCCGGATCACGCCGGACTGAGGGCGTACCTTCTTCACCACGGGGCACGGCGGCCGGTCCGGCCGGGAAGGACCCCTCCGCCGCAGGTGCGAGATAGAGAGATCGCCGCGCTCCAGAAGCAGCTGGCAACCCTCCCGCCAAAGTACCACCCGGCTACCTTCAGCAGACTGCCCGACCCCATCGTGCACCGCTGAGAGAGCCCGCCTGCCCGAAGCAACAGACACCCACCCGGACCTCCAGAGAAAGGCCGACGCCCAGGAGCAACAAAATGATAGAGCAAGTGATAATCCACGCCGCCGGAGCCTGCTGCGGGGAACCCGGCCCCGGCGGGTTCTGCGCCACCGCCAACATCTGGGGCTCCGACCACATGACCGTCTCCGGCGGAGACCCAGAGACCACCTCCCTGGACATGGAGCTCACCGCCCTCACCAAGGCCCTCAACATCGCCCAAGCCATGATACGCCGGGAGGAGGCCAAGGGCGTCCGGACCCTGGTCCACACCGGACCCGAAGCCGCCCGGGCCGCCGGGCAGGGATTCCCCCCAAGTCCCCGGTGGGACCAGCTCAGGGAAGTCTGGAAAGAGATGAAACCGGCACTCCTCGACGGAGGACCGGACGCCAGCTGCGCTGAAATCCCCTGGGAACAGGCCGAATTTGCCCGCACCCAACTGGAGCCGTGGCGCACTGTCGGCATGCCGAGGGCCAGGAAGGAGCCAACCCCGGAGGAAAGGGAGAGAGTCCTGGAGGCGCGCCTCAGAGAGGCCGAAAGCCGCGCCAACAGGGCGATGTCGATACTCGAAGCAACCTTCGGCAAGCTGGAAGACTCCCTCAACTTCGAGTCCTTCAGGGACAAACTCAGGGAGTTGGAGAAGCGGGAAATCGAGTGGTGACCTCGGACCGGACCTCGGGCGGGGAACTGAGGACACAGCGCAAACCCGAACGGCCCGGCCCCGGAAACCGCAGACCCCGCAGGGCGGCGAACGGATTGCCGTCGAACCATGGCGTCGCCCGGAACCTCCAAAAGCGCGTATGAACCAAGACGCCAAGCCAAGCCCAAGCATCGCGGCCAGCATCCAAGCCACAGGAGGACGAGCCCATGACCCAGGTCCACGTCATCTACCACGCCAACTGCGCCGACGGGTCCGGCGCCGCCTGGGCCGCCCACCGGCACCTGGGAAAGGAGCAGGGACTCCAGGTGGCCTACCACCCGGCCGCCTACGGCGACCCGCCCCCGGAAATGGACCCCGGCGCCGAGGTCTACATCCTCGACTTCTCCTACCCCCTGGAGACCATGCGGGAGCTTCACCGCCGGCACAAGGGCCGGGTGACCCTGATCGACCACCACCAAACCGCCCAAGACGAGCTGGAAGGCGCCGTCCCCAACTGCCGCTTCGACCCGGAACACTCCGGCGCCTGCCTGGCCTGGAAGTGGTGGGCCGGGCCGGGCGAGACCATCCCGGAGCTGGTCCGCTACATCGAGGACCGGGACCTCTGGCGCTGGGAACTCCCCAACTCCCGCGAGGTCGCGGCCGCCCTGGACTCCTACCCCAAGGACTTCCAGATGTGGGACACCCTGGCCGTGGACGCCCTGGCCCTGGAGGGAGAGGCCATCCTCCGCCGGGAACGGCTCATGGTGGAAAAGCTCATAGACCTCGCCGTATGGCGGACCGTCGGCGGGCTCCCGGTTCCCGCGGTGAACACCCCGGTCCTCGTGTCCGAGACCTGCGAGGCCCTCCTGGAAAAATTCCCGGACGCCCCCTTCGCCGCGGCCTACTCCCAGCTGCCCGGTCCGGACGGAGAGGTCCGGGAACGGTGGAGCCTCCGGAGCCGGCCCGGTTTCGACGTATCCGAGATCGCCCGCCGGCTCGGCGGAGGCGGACACCCCCAGGCCGCCGGCTTCCACCTCCGCCGGACGGAGGTCAAGGACTGCTGCGAGAGGACGAGCCCGGACCGCGGCCTGCAGTTCTAACCCCCATGCCTCGGCCGGCTCCCGCCAGACCCGGAGCCAAGACCGCCCCAAGCCACCCGCCAGGGAGGACCGAAGTTGGCCGTTCACCCCATTACCGAAGAGGGACCCAGGTACGACCCGTACACCGGGTTGATCATCAGGACCTTCCCCGTCTGCGACGGGAAGCTCACCGCCACGCTGGAAAAGGCGGGAACGCCCTACCATCACCGCTGCGACGAGTACGAGGTCCAAGAACCCCGGCAGTTCCGCTACTGGATGGACCTCCAAGCGCCCAACGCCGAACTGGGCCGGAATGACCAGTGGTGTCCTGACCACGAACCATGCCTGGAGCAATTCGTCAGGCGGATTGAGCACTGGCTCGAGCGCACCGAATGCGAGCGGCAGGAACCCCTCGAAGAGGAATGACCGGACCGGCGCGAGCCTCAGGTCGCATCTCCGGCCAAACGGCGCCGCCCGGTCTCCACCCCCGGGAAGCACCAACCGGAACGCCGGAGCCCGGCCCGGGAAGCTTCGGCCCTCCGGCAGGTCCCTGCGATACCCGGGCCAGTGAGACCACCGCCGCCGTCACCCGGGGAGCAGGCGTATTGCCCGGCGGCGCGCCCAGCCGGGCCCGCTGCGCCGCCAGCCCGAGAAAAACCCACTGACCCCGCCCACAGCCAGAGGACGCGCCCGGGAAACCCCCGGAGTCCACGTTCTTAAAAGACGGAGAGAAAACGCATGACCGCACCCTGCATCAAACCCGTGGGAATCATCGACGGACCCGTCGACGGCGGGGCCGTCTTCACCCTGGTCCGCCCCCAGGACCAAGACGGCCTCCAGCCCGACACCCCGGTAACCGTCTGGAGCTTCCACCAGGAGTCCGGCGCCGTGGCCCGCGTCCGGGGCCGGCATCCCCAATGCGCCCTAACTGAAACGGCACGGCCGCCAGCCCCACCCGGCGCGGACTGCCCGGAACACGCCTCCGAAGGAGCAAAACCAATGACTTCCCAGGCGCCATCCAGGCACCAACTCGTCCACCGGTCCCTGGTCCTGTCCCACGAACTCGCCGGCCAGGCCGACCAAGCCCGGCTCATCGCCCAAACCGCCCTGGACGGCGTTCTTCGCCGCGGGGACTCCTCTCCCCAGGACCGGGCCGGCCTCCGGGAAGCCGGTCAATCCCTCGAACTCCAGGCCCAAGTCATCGAAAAGCTCAAGGACTCCCTCGACATAGCCCTCGAAGCCCTCGGAACAGAGGACCCCACTCCGATGCTCGTCCCTCCCCGCCGGTGCGGCCCGAGCCCGATGACGGCATAGCCGGCAAAGAGGCGAAAGAGTCCCATCCGGAGACGGCAATACTTCGCCCCGGACAGCCGGGAACAGGACCGGCGCCCGGAACCCGGTGCGCCAAGTCAACAGACAAGGAGGACCACTTCCATGACCGGCCCCGCCCAGCTAACAGACAAAAAACCACTGGCCCAACGGGCGCTCCAAGTCTACGACCAGGAAGGCGAGAGAGCCATGCTCGAGTTCCTGGCCGAAAACCGGGCAGAGCCGCCAAGCGGTGAAAAGGACTATCCCCGCCCAGCTAACAAACAAGAAACCAGGTTCTACCTGCTCGCAGACGGAACAATAGTCCAGCACAGCCCCCGCCCAGCTAACAGACAAGACGGCAACCTCCACATCTTCTCCTGGGCCGGGAAGCAGGACGGCAGGTCCGTCCATGAGACACAGACCCGCCCTGCGGCCCTGGGACCGGAGGAGTACTCCTCCCTCCCGGCGTATCTGTACTCCCCAAGAAGGGTCCACGCCATGCTGGACTGGCCCAACTCCGAAAGCGTCCGGAACGCGGTGACGGAACGGGCCGAGGAGGAGGCCCGGCGGCGCCTGGGAGAGGAGGCCGGGTACGAAACGCTCCTGGACCAGCAGGACAGCCTGGCCCACACCCCCGGCCTCGACCGGGCCCTCCGGGAGGCCTTCGGCGAATACGACCTGCCGGAACACCTGCTGGTCCAACTCGACGCCGAGCAGCAGCTCCTGGCCGGGCAGGCCATCGAACGGCTGCCGGCCGGACAGTTCGAGCAGTTGGTGCAGGCCGCGGCCCGGAAACTCCGGGAGAACGGGTAACCCCAAGCGGGACAGCGGACACCAAGATGACCACCCTTTGCATAATGGCCGAAGCGAGCTGCTCCCACCGGTGCTGGTACGCCCAAGGAAACGTCTGCCGCTGCTCCTGCGAGGGAGCGAACCACGGGCTGCTGAAGGACAGCGGAGCGGCTCCGCCCCGGGCGGTGATGACCGGCGGCAAGAACTACCAGTTCACCATCTTCCCGGCAGCGGAAGAGCAGACTTCACGCCGTCAAGGAAAGCCAAGAGAAAAGATGGACTACAAGGAATACGCTTTCACCGCCAGCGAAATCACGCAGCTGGAATACATGCTGAGCATCATGCCCGAGGACCGTGAGGTGGAACGCACCGGCTTGGAATACCGGCTGGATAAAGCCAGGAAGAAACTCGAGGGAGTACCCATTCCCCCAAGGCCCAACCCGGTACACCTGGCCTTCCAGGGAGAACCCGTAGCCGACGGTGTGGGCATTGACGCCAGCTTCGCCGGCAAGGCCACGGCGGGATTCGCCGAATCAACGGCAATAACCACCGCCGGGGTCACCGGACAGCTACACGATACAGGCGCGATCCCTCACCGGGACCTCGGCCAACAGCTCATCTCCGGAGTGACCCACGGGTCCTTCGGTTTCGAGATAGAGCTGCCGCCTTCCACGGCAACTGATGAGCAGACCGGACAGACCTTCAACCCCGCTGAAAGAGCGGTGGAGATGGTCCAAAACCTGCTGGAGGCCTCACTGTCAGGAACCGACGAAGAACTCGCAGAACTGATTGGTCAGATGCACCCAAGGGCAGTCAGGAAAGTGGCCGAGTTTCTGGAAATACTGAGGGCCAACCGTGCCCAGGCGGCAATAGGATTCAACGGCCGTGAGGCCGCCCTCAGAAACCCCGGCGAAGTCGAAAGGGCAACAAGCCGGCTGGCCGTGCAGAACATCAGGGAAGAGACCAAGACCATCGACGGGACCCTGACCGGGATGGTTCCAGACCGAAGGTCCTTCGAATTCAGAGCGCCGGGCACCGGCGAATCCACCGGTGAATCCATCGAGGGAAGAATAGGACAGGAGGTCCACGACCCCTACAGGGTAGCAGCGAGGTACGCGGACCAGGAAGTGAGGGCGAGAATACGCCGGATACAGGTGGGCCAGGGCCTGCCCCAATACACCCTGCTGGAGATACTGGGACCAGCAAGCAGCTCCCCGTCTCTGTAAAATCAGGCAACCGCGACAGGTGGAAGAGGCGTCAGAGGGACAGGGAGTCCAGCCAACGCCGGAACTGCAGCAAGCCCGCTATACCTGCCTCACCTGCGGCGGGCAACCCCGCCGCTCCTTCAGTGCCGCATCCACGTCTTGTCTCAGACGCAGGTAAACAGACCGCCACACAGGGAAACCCTGAGAGCCCACTCCGCACAACCCCTTGGAAGCAGGACCCCGCCGGCCTCTCCTCACAACCCTCCCGCTAAAGTCAAAACCGCAACCTGCCCCGGCAGATTACGCTGAACGCGCCCCGGCCCATGCCGGGCAGCAACACTCTTCAACAGGAAGAGAGAATGGACTTCAGCACCCTCCAGGAGGAAGCCTACGCCATTGCCCAAGCCCGGGGGCTCTACACCGGCGCCGCCACCTTCGGCGAATACGCCGCCATGGTCCATGCCGCGCTGTCCAAGGCCCTCGAGTCCTACCGGCTCGGCATGCGCCCGGAACCGGAACTGCTGTACTCCACCAGCGGCCACCCCATCGGAATCCCCTTCGACCTGGCCGGCGCCGTCGCCGGGACCGCGGCCCTGGCCCGCCACTACGAAATCCCGGTGGCGGAAGCCCTGGACGAACACCTGGAAACCGGCCTTCAGGAGGCCCAAGGCGCCGGCGAGTCCCGCGCCTTCTGCCAAGCGGCCCACCAGTGGGTCGAAGAACAACTGCGGCCGGGCGAACAGCCCCACTTCGCCGAGCTGATTGCCCTGGCCCACCGGCCCCTCGCCGACGCGCTCGGCGCCGCCCGGACGGGAAGCTCACCGGCGGCCGCTGCCGACGGGCTGGCCCAAGCTGTCATCTGGGTCTTCGGCATCGGCTGGCGCCACCGTATCGACCTGACCCATGCGATTGCCGCCAGGATGGCCTACTACCGGCAGCGCAACCACGGAAAGAAGTCCCCCTGAGGACCCGGAGAACACCGCCCGGAAAGTCCGTATGACCAGTGGCCGGTGGTCAGTGTCCAGACGCCAGTGGTCAGGCGCCAGTGACCAGTGGGGGCCGGGGGGACTGGCCACTGATCACTGACCACCGGCCACTGGCTAAGGAGAAAAGCATGACCGACTACGCCGGCATGGAAGAGTTCTACCGCGTCCGGGGAGGAACATACTCCCCGGAGTCCGACTACGGCAGCTTCAACTGGGACGACACGGAAAGCCCCGGGGCGGGACCGAAACCCCTGACCGCGGTCTTCCGGGTGAGCCACGTGGAGGATACCGGCGACTTCTACGCCATCCACAACCACACCGGCCGGGTGGTGCTGCTGGGCAGCGTCCCGGCCACCGTCCCGGAAAAGACGGTCTACGCCCACTTCAAGGACTGGGCCCAACGGGGCGGCCCCGGCCGGCCCTTCTCCTGGTTCAAGGAGCGCATCGAGAGTCTCCCCGGATAGGGGAAAACACTCCGGACGTTCGAACGTCCCTGCACTCAGGCGTCCGGAAGTCCGAACGTCCCTGCGCGCCGGCGTGTGGACCTGACGGGCCGGCCCACGCGGTCAACGCCAAGACGGCCTGCAACCGGCAGAGCAACCAGGGAAACCAAGACCGCGGCCATGCCGGCGGCGAAGAGGCCGCGGTCTACATGTTCCGATAAACGACAAGAATAAGAGAGAGGACGATGAACGAATACCTGGAGTTGGCGGCGCACGTCATGGAATTGGAGGAGAACGAACAGGACAACCCGGCCGTTGTCGAACAGGCGCTGCTCGACCGCTGGGGCCTTGGCCCGGAGCAGTGGGAGGACCTCATGGACAACCTCATCCCATGGACAAAGCCCTTCCAGCATCCAATGTCCGGCAGAACTCTCCACGCATTCGGGGACTTTGACCCGGCAGCACCCGGCGAGTGGAGGACCTTCATCGCCCAGGATGCGCTTCCCAACGCATAGAAGCCCCTTCAGGGGCGCCGACGCCCCTGGACCCGGCGGAGCGAAAGCAACCTGGCCGCCCAGGGTCGCCGGGGCATACCGGCGTACCAACGTCAAGACGCCTCCGGGCTCAGAGGTTCAAACGTTCGAACGTACAAACACTCAAACGTTCCTGTCTTCAAACGTTCAAGCATACCAACGTTCAAAGGTTCCTATGTTCCAACGTTCAAGCATACCAACGTTCAAGCGTTCGAACCTACAGGCACTCAAACACACCAGCGTTCAAACGTTCGAACCTACAAGCACTCAAGCGTTCCTGTCTTCAAACGTTCAAGCACACCAGCGTTCAAACGTTCGAACCTACAAGCACACCGGCGCTCAAACAACCCGAAGGACAGGACTATGGACAGGGTCAAGAAAAGGCGGGCCGCCGCCAAGGGCAGGAAGAAAGCCGACCGCGGGAAAAAGAGAGCCGCCGCCATCCGGCAGTACGGATACTTCGGGAAACCCCTCCACCTGAGGCCCTCCAGAGAACGGGAAGAAGCGGTCCCGCCATCTTCACGAGCCCCCGGCACTGAAGGGCCGGACTGACCGGCAACAACCCGGCCGCAGAAAGAACAGGACGGACACCCTGAATGAGCCCGAACCGCGGGCAGGGTCCCTAAACGAAGAACTTTGACCGCCAGAATCCATAGCAAGAAGGACGTCCGGGCTCATCCCTCCGGCAATACAAACATTTGGGACCAATGAACGGGAGTGCTCCCATGCCCTCGCGGCGTAAGCGAAGGAACAACGACAACTTCTTCTTCATGAAGACTCCGGTCATCCTCATCATCGGACTGGGCGTGAGCGTTGGTCCCGCCATAGCCATCGCTGCGAAACACGATCTCGGCTGGTTCGGAATCATCAGCGCGTCACTCCTTTGCGCCGTATGCGTCGGCATCCCTCTCACGGCGCGCGAGATAGCCGGCCGTCTGGACGGAGATCATGAAACACACAGGCCAACCTCCGGCAATCCAGACTCGACAACCGGACTGGATGGCGGCAGCCCTGTCGACGGTCACCCTGGCGACCCTCATCGCTGCTGCCGTGGCGGGAGCGTACCTGACCATCACCGGCGGACAGAGCAACGTCCCAGCGGGCAGGACCCGGAAACCCGGAATTCTGCATAAAGACCGGAACTAGAATACCTGTTTTGCGCAAAGCCGGACGCCGGGATGACTTCCCGCGAAGGTCACACCGGGCCTCCCACGGTATGCAACAAGGACGTGGACCTGGTCATGGAGCAGTCGAAGGACCTGGTGGAAATCGTCCACACCTTCCGGCAGATGTTCAACGTCAAGGGAGACTAGCCAGTGGCCAGGCGCCAGTGCCCAGTGCCCAGTGGGGGCCGGGACTGTCCACTAATCACCGGCCACTAGCCACTCCCCAGTGCCCAGTGGGGGCCAGGGGGACTGGTTACCGGCACTGATCACTGGCCACTGTCTGGCCACCGGCCACTACAACTCAAGGTGAAGAAAATGCCAAATCCCGGCCGCAACGATCACCGCTACGATGTCCACATCACCTCCCAGAGCGGCCTCCAGGTCATCAGCCTCATCGCCGCAAACGACGCCGAAGGAATCCGGAAGCTCCGCCGGGTCGCCGCCGGCCGCACCATAATGGCGGACACCCTGACCAGGGACGGCGCCAAGCTGCCCCTCCCCGCCCGGCAGGACCGCCGTCCGCCCCAGCCAAGGAGAGACTGATGCCCGATAAACTCCAACCCGGCGGACCCGCCCTCCGGCGCGCCGGCCACGCCCAGGGAATCTTCAACGGCTACCTCCCCGGGGCCGCAACCGGCGAGTTCACCGTCCTGGAGTCCGAAACGTTCCGGGACTTCGGGAAGTTGCACCGGCTCCAAGCCGCCGTCATCAATCCCGTCCCCCAAAACCACGACCCCGGCTGGGACGTCGACCCCAACGACTTCCTCTACCAGCCGGTCAACGTCTACCTCGAAGCCGAAGCCTGCGCCTCCAAGCCCCCCTCGGGCCAATACCTCTGGAGATGGCGCATCGTGAGCTACACCCCTGCGGTCTGCATCGCCGTCCAGCAGGAAGCCAACCCCGATGCGCCGGCGGAAAGCTGGTGCGGCCGGGCTGCCCGGGCAGGCCGCCTGGAGCAGCTCAGCTCCCTCCGGGAAACCCCCCAGGGCGGCGCGCTGTGCCGCCCGGACGGCCCGGACACTGACGCCCTGACCCGGTCCATGCGGCGCCGGGACCAACTCTGCTTCCACTGCCGCAAAAGGCTGGTGGAAACCGGCGAGTTGCCCGGCTACTGGCTGATCGGCGCGAAAGTCCCGGCGGAGAGATAAACGGCAGAACATACGAGGCCCCAACCTTTCACCCCCGGACCGCCAACCGGTGCGAGGCGACGGCCGGAAGCGGGAGACGCCTCTACTTGCCGCCCGGCTCCGGCAGGAAAGGGACCAGCCTGTCCGCCAGGGACGGCAGGTCCCCGGTCTGGACCCGCACCTCGCCGCCGGCTGCCGTTGCCCCGGAAGCCGTTGCCCCGGCAGCATGAAGGACCATCACCATATTCACCCCCACCCGGCGCGAAGACCGGGAAACCGGGCCGCAGACCGCCGAGGCCCCCGCAACTGCAGCACGCCCATCCAATCCGCCTCAGGCGGACAATCCCCCCTGCCGGACCCGCGGTGGCCGCAGCAACAAGACACTAAGGAGACCCAAGAGACCCATGGACCAGTACATCTTCACCTTCGAGACCCCCTCCCAGGAGGAAGGCTTCCTCCGGCTGGCCAGAGACGCCCCTGGACCAGTGGCCGCAAAGGGAGCGGTGGGACCTCATCAGGACAGCCGTCACCCGGTGGGACTACCTGGGTCCGGACCTGATGGACCAGTCTGTCCTGCTCGGGGCTTTCCGAAGGGGAGAGGTCCCCAACCCCGGCGCATTCGCCAGGGGCGGACCTGAACGCCCGGACGATTGTGCTAGAATCAGGCCGGTGAGAAACCACCCGGCAGACAGGATGACGTAATGACCACCCAGAACACCGAGCCCGTCCCGACACTGGACATAGCCCGGATCCTGGGCCAAATTGAAGGCCGGATGGCCGAGCAGTCCGCCCAGCTCCAAGGAATCCGGGAAGAAATACAACATACCAACGCCCGGATCGACCAGAGCAACGCCCGGCTAGATGCGGGACTCCAGCAGACCAACGCCAGAATCGACGCGGGACTCCAGCAGACCAACGCCAGAATCGACCAGACCAACGCCAGAATCGACCAGAGCAACGCCCGGCTCGACAAGCTGTTTCTCACAACCCTGGCCGTTGGCAGCGCCGTCACCGCCACCCTCATCGGTGTGCTTGCGACAATGATCATCCAAGGCTGAACCGCCGCCGGATACGCTGACCGGTGACCGGACCGACGCCTGGTCACTGGCAACTAACCACCGGCCACTGGCCACCGGCCCCTACCCCCCGCCGTCCACCCCGCTGGACCGCATCACCTCCTCCAGCCCCTGCGGCCCCCGGCTCATCCCGTCCGCCTCGTTCAGCATCCGCTGGTACAGGTCCTTCCCGCTCACCTTCCCCCGCCCCGCCAGCCGGTTCCAAACTCCCTTCAACCCCCCGAACTCCCGCTCCTGCTCCCGCTCCACCCACCGCAGCCGCGCCAAGCGCCGCTCGATCTCCCGCGCCCGCCGCTCACCGTCCCACTCCACCCCGGGCTCCGGGACCGACTCCCGGAAGAACGAGATGAGCGCCAGCTCCACCTGCGTCACCATCCCCAACGCCGCCAGGTACTCCCGGTAGGGCATCCCCAGCCGGAACTGGGTGATCAGCGCCAGAGCCCGCGCACTCCGCAGCGACTCCCGCTTCCGCTCCATCTCCTCGCTCCAGCCCACCCCGGGACCCGCCGCTCCAACCCCCTCCGGCTTCCCCTCCCCGTCCGGTTTCAGACCCAGCGCCGGACCGGAATCCTTCGCCGGGGCCTCATCCGTCAGGACCCGGCCGTCCCCCAAGCCGACGCCCATCCGCTCCAGCTTGGACAACGACTCCTCGTCCAGCTCCACGCCGCCATCCATCAGCGCCGCCAGACCCCCCTCGTCAACCCCCAGGTCATCCATCACCGGCCGCCCCCTCTGCTCCACCAGTTCCGCCAGTTGCCGCCGCGCCGCCGCCTGTCTCCCGCCGCTGTCCGTCATGGCCAACACCTCACCCGCTTTTGAGCCCCATTCTCACCCAGGGACCTTGACTCGCGTTTGGGAAAGAAAATCACGGTCCCCGCCGCAACCGGCTCACTGGTCCCTCCCCGGGAAGGTCCCCGAGAGGCAGCGCAATGGGTGAAGAAAACGGCCGGACCCCAGAGGCCGCCGCCATCTGCCAACAGCCCGGGACCGGGAGGAACGACCATGGAGAAACATCAATGGACCAAGACAGGACCAGAGCCGGACCGGACCGTGAGAAGGCCATGAACACCAGCGAAGCCCCTGCCGCCTGGAGCACCCCGGCCTCGACGGCAGCACCCCAAAGGAGAAGAGCCCGCCAAAACGCGGGGCCAGCCTGCGGATGAGCTGCCGCACGGGCATCCTCAGCCCGGAAGCACCCCAAGCCGAAACCGCACCGCTGGGGAAGAAGCCGGCAAGCGGGCCGGGCATCCGGTGCAACAACCCGCCAACCCGCCGGGGAACAACAATTCAGGAAGACCAACAGACCAACCGGGAGAGGACGAACAGACATGCCCGACAGGGAAACGACACCCACCGCAACCAACCTCGACCTGAGGACCTGGCACGACAACCACTACCGCCGCACTTCCCCGGTAACCCGGCCCAACTGGTGGGAAGCGTTCCAAGACGCCCCCGACCCGTACAACCACGGCAACCGGCTCTCCGGCTGGGTGCAACGGGCCGGCGGCGACCAGTACGGCGCCCTGGTCATCGCCCAGGTAAACGGCCGCCCCGCCCCTCAGCAAGTCCTGGGCACTCCCAAGGCCAGCTATCCCTACCGGCGAGACCGCGCCTGGCTCCTGGAGCGGACAGGGCCGGTCCGGTCGTTCCTGAAGTACGACGGGACCAACATCTGCCAATACTCCTACCACGACGCCGACGGCAACCAGTTCACCTCGTTCAAGCTCCGGGCCCGGCCCTTCGTGCCGCCCCGGTTCCAAGCCCTCCTGGACCGGACCCTCGCCCGCTATCCCGAAGCCGCCCGCCTGAAGCTGACGCCGGGAGAAGCGATGGTCTACGAACTCTACGGCCGGAACAACCCCATGCTCATCGAGTACCCCGTGGACATCGAGCTCCGCGCCCTCTGCCGCCGGAACCAGGACACCGGAGACATCGAACCCGCCGAACCCGCCGACGTCAACTTCTCCCGGCTGGACTGCCCGCTGGCCCAGGAAACCCCCACGTCCGCTTGGGAGAACGTCCGGGAGGAATACCTCCGGCGGCAGTCTGTCTACAGCGGCAGTCTGGAACCCCTCCTGCGCGAGGGGGAAAGGACCTTCCTGGGCCACGAGGGAGAAATGCTCTACGTCCGGTTTCCCGGCGGGGCCCGCTCGGAGCCGGGAGCCTTCACCCGGCTGATCAAGCTCAAGCCCCCCGAGATCGAGGAGATCCACCAAGCCAGCGATTTCGTCCCCCGAAGTGAACTGGAAGCCACCGCCCGCAACATCTTCGAGACCTCCGACACCCCGGACCTGACCGGCTTCATCATGATGCTGGCCGAGGACTGGAGCGACGAACAGATCGGCCGCTCCATGGAGACCGCCGAACGGGTGCTGAACGAAGCACTGACCCGGCGGGCCTTCGAGGACCGGGTCTTGGAACGCTTCCTGGAAAGGTTCGAGCCGCAGAAGTTCCATTCCGGCCCCGCCACCGTGATGCGCCATCTCTCAACCCATTACCCCAAACCGGAGATGCGGCGGGTCTACCGCTCCCTGGCCGCCAGGCTGCCCCGGGCCGAAACCGCTCCCGGCGGAAACCCGTAACCGGGAAACCCGCCTAGACCGCGGGGACCCGGAACAACCCAATCTCCAGACAGGAAGCCCAGCATGCACCCTGTCAACATCCATACCGGCGGCTCCTGCCGGGGCAACCCCGGCCCCGGCAGGTCCGCCGCCAGCATCCAAAGCCAAAGCGGAGACCATTTCCTCACCCTCTCCGGCGGAAAACCCCGGCGCCACCAACGGCCGCATGGAGCTCACGGCGGTCATCAAGGCCATGGAGGCCGTCAACTCCGTCCCCGGCTCGAAGGAAGCCCAGGTCACCGTCCATTCCGGCCCCAGTACGCCGTGGACGCCTTCAACGAGAAACGGGTCTCCGGCTGGACCAAATGCGGCCGGCGCAACTCCAAGGACCAACCCGTCCCCAACCGTGACCTCCGGAAAGAGCTCCCAGCCCTCACCGGCAACCTCAACGTGCAGCGCGTCCGGGCCAAGGAGCAAAGCGAAAACTCCCCGAACTTGACCTGCTGGACGGGGAGGCGGTTGCAGGCCAGGTTCGCCCGCGGCCAGGCACAAGCCTGGGGTCCCCGGTCCAGTACCTGCAACCCGGCCCGCAAACCCAGGCCGGGAATGGGCCGGAGAACGCATCACCTCCGGGACGGGCGTGAAATCCCGCCCGGAACAGGACCGGCGGTCCCTCATCCACGGCCCGGACCCAAACGGCGCCAGCAGCCGGGAAGCGCTCCGGTACACCAGGCCAACCCCTGCAGAAATGCCGGGACCACACCGAGGAGGACCATGTCCAGTCAAGCCAGGCAAAGACGCGGACCCCTGCCCTGCGGCCAGGAAGGCTGCTACTACCCCGAGTCCGCCGGAGACCTCCGCTGGTGCGTCTACGCCGGCTACTGGCGGTACCATTGCCCCAGGCCCGAACAGCCCCGGATACCGCCCCGCAGCCAGAGAACGCCGCCCAAGGACAGCCGGAGAACGCGGCCCAAGGACAACCGGAGAACGCTGCCCCGGAACAACCGGCGGATACCGCCCAAGGACCGCCGGAGGACACCGGCCCGCTGGCTCCGGACCCGTCCCCAAAGCAGCTCGAACTGTTGCCCGAGGCTGCCCCAGGTCCGGCCGCCAAACGGCGCCCCAGCAGAAGGCGTTGACAGCAGTACTCCCGGCCACCAGCCACCGGCCCTTGGCCGGTGGCTAGCAGTTAGTAGATAGGACTTGCCCCAGCGGCAGAACTATCCCCGGACTGTCACTTGAGACTTGTCAAGGAATAACTTCAAATGTACTATTGTCCTTGACAAAATGGTGGGGTGATTGTATGGCAATTTTAAGTGCAGAAGACGTCGCCCGCTATTTTCTGGCCAAGCAAGATGTTGCCGGGATTGGCGGCCACATTACGAATCTCAAGCTTCAAAAACTTTGCTACTATGCTCAGGGGTTCGCTCTGGTAAAGTTGCGGAGCCCATTGTTCTTCGAACACATCGAGCACTGGCAACATGGCCCGGTTGTCCCACCATTGTGGAGAACCTATAATCGAGCCAAGTCTGGTCCCATAACCTTAAGAGGGCCTTTCAATGCCCGGGTGTACACCCCTGAGATTAGATCGCTGCTGGATGAGGTCTTCACACGTTACGCGCGCCTCTCAGCTCTACAACTGCGCAACATGACTCACTCCGAATCACCTTGGCTCAATACGCCGGATGGGGCCGCAATTACCCATCAAGCAATGCGTAAACACTTCGAACCGCTCATCTGGAACATGACGCCCCTTGACCAACCTGACAAGAAGGCCAAAGAAGGGTTGGCGCTCGCCACAGAGATGACCAACGACCGGCTTTTCATGGAGTTAACCGAAAGAGGGCTTGCTGACATATCAGCCGGCCGGTACTCCAGCCTTAAGGATGTCAGCAGGGCGCTTGGCGACGTTTGATGCTGTAATCTCTGAATCGGCTCAGCGCTTTTTGGAATCCCTAACGCCGTTTGCGCGGGCCGAATTCCGGTGGGCGCTCAATGACCTTCTTCAGGACCCTCATCCGGACGGCAGGTCTAAGGTAGCCCTTGATTTTTTCCCATACCAACCCGGAGTAATCAGCTATTCTTCGGGAAGGTTCTGGATTACCTACACTTTCCTCAATGCGGCGACTATCGCGGTCGCTAGCGTGTATTGGGCGCCAGACGCACCAGAGCGTGGGGGCGAATTGTACGAGATATGAATCAAGCCGACCTTGCTTGATTCCAATTCAATTGCACCGACACCACGCTGACACTGCGCGGTCCACAAATGTCCGCGCCGGGCACACCCGGCAGCCCGAAGCCACTATCCACCGGCCCCAGGAACGCTCCAGGAGCCGTTTTCAGCCCCTTTCACCGGCAGAGGTGGGGTGGTTTTTCCGGTCAACCGGCAAAAGCCGCTCTACGCCGCCCCGGAGCGCCCTGGAGACCACCAAACGCCGGGGCCCAACCCCCTCACACCGAAATCCCGGCCCCACCGGCCACCGGCCACTGAGCACCGGCCCCCAAAACGCTCCTGAAGCTATTTTCCGCCCCTTTCACCGGCAGAGGTGGGTTTTCCCCGGTCAACCGGCAAAAGCCGCTCTACGCCGCCCCAGAGCGCCACGGCGGCCACGGAACGCCGGGGCCCAACCCCCATCACACCGAAATCCCGGCCAGCCCCACCGGCCACTGACCACCGGCCACTGGCTACCGGTCACCGGCGCCTGGCCACTGACCCCTGGCCACTGACCCCGCCGCCCAGGAGCCCTATAATGACCACGCCCATACTCTCCCACCCGGTCAGACGAGGCCCATCATGACCAACAACCCAAGCACCGGAGCGCCAACCGGCCTAACGGCCGGCAAATTCCCGGAGTTTCCCCCTAGGGACGATATGCAGAACTACATCCACCTCAACCGGCCGGGACACGCCGCCGCCCTAGACCGGCACTTCGGCACGTCCAACTCCACCGCCGTCCTGAGCGAGGCCCCCGTGAGATGGCGCCCCGACCAGGAACAGGGACACCGTATCCCCGACCTGCTCGTCGCTTTCAACGTCGACCGGGCCAGCATCATCGAACACCGAGGCTATTCCGTCGGGGAACAGGGCAAACCGCCGGACTTCGTCCTGGAGATAGCCTCCGAGACCACTGGGCAGACCGGCTACACCGAAAAGAGGGACGACTACGCCGGATACCAGATACCCGAATACTGGCGGTTCGACCCGTCAGGAGGCCGCTACCACGACGCTCCCCTGGCCGGAGACCGCTTGGTGGACGGCGCATACCAGCCCATCCGCATCGTGAGAGTGGACGAAGCCCATCACTGGGGTCACAGCGATGTCCTGGACCTCGACCTGTGCTGGGAGGAAGGCCGGCTGCGCTGGTGGGACCCCGCGGCCCGGCGCTACCTGCCGACCTTTGATGAAGTGGATGACGAACGCATCATCGCCGCGGGCCTCGCCGGCATCGAGCAAAGATCCCGCATCCAAGCCGAGGCCCGAGCCGACACCGAGCAAACCACCCGCATCCAAGCCGAAGCCCGCGCCAATTCCGCCGAGGCCCGCGTCCGCGAACTCGAAGAGGAGCTCCGCCGCCTCCGGGAATCCTGACCCGCCCGGCAAGCCGGGACCGGCACTCCGGCTCCCTGAAGGCCCTTTCCGGCCCCTTTCCCCCAACCGCCCCTTGGGGGGGGGGGGGTTGGTTACCTCAGCCCGGAAAACGGCCCCAGAGGCCGCCCACGCGCCCGCACGGCGATTCTACGCCGGACCGCTCCGGCGCTCCCAACAGCCCGGCCTGTCAGCCAGGCCGGCTGGAACACCCTGAGAACAAGGCAACCCGCCTCTTCACCCCCCGGCGCCGCCCTGTACCGGGCCCAAGACCAGGAAGTCCTGCTTCTCCACCAGCTCCGGCGCACTCCTGTCCGGCGCACTCCTGTTGACGCCACCCCGGGAACCTCCGTCCCCTGCACCATCCGCCCCTGCACCATCAGCTTGAAGCCCAGGGACCGGCCGGAGGCCACCGCCCGAGTAGAACACGGACCGCCGGGACGCACAGGATACGGCGGGGCCGAACAGAGCCCGCCCCGGGCGGCCCCGCCAGGAAACCGGCAGGAGGAAATGCAGGCCATGACAACCAGCGAAAACACCGGCGCCACCTCCTTCTGCGGGACAGACTCCGGCGTGGAACCCTTCCGGTGGAACCCCGAATCCACCATCACCTGCGACACCGGCGCGCCCCCCGGCCGGGTCGGCCAGTTGACCGAATTCCTCGCCAGCCCGGGAATCCCCTTCAACCCCGATCTCCAAATCTCAGCCCTAAACCGCCATCCCCGGCACGCCGTCAAGTTCACCGGGGAGGACATCCCCGAGCTCGTGGACGCGATCAACCGCCACCTGTCCGGCAGGAAACGCCCCGCCCTGCTGACCATGGCAGCACACCACTTCTCCTGGGCCCACCGGCGGACAGGGCCATCCTTCCGGGACGAAATCTGCCCCCAGGGCTGGCAGAACATCGCGGAAGAATACGCCATCGTCTTCAACAACTCTCCCCGCTAGCGGGGAGAGTCCACTATCCCGTCAACCCGGCCCGGGGACCCGCCGCGAAGGCCCCCAACACCCGGCCGACGCTCCAAAAAACCCGCGCCAAGAGCCGCTCCGGACAACCCCGGGCAGGGCCGAAAAGACGGGCAGCAAAGGCCGCCGAAAACGGCCCCGAGACCGGGCATTCCGGGGCCATTTTCAGGGCCGTTTTGACCCTTCAGCCGCCTTAGAAAATTCTTGCATAGGTTCAGACTCATTTCGTGCCTATTTTCCTTAACAAGGAGGGGGTACGTACCCCCTTCGGGACAAGAAAAGAAAATTTGTGCACACCCTCAGATACAACCCCAGCTATAAAATCCGGGGGAGCCAAGAACAAACGTTTTTAGTGAATTTCAATGCACACCCGCAGGCGTGGAAACCCCAAAACTCGTGGCTGGAGACCCCTTAGAAAATTTCTGCACCGGTTTAGCTACGGGAACAGCCCCCTATACACCCCCCGGAGGGCGAAAAAAGGCCTCCGGAAACCCCGGAAAAACGCCGTCCCCAAGGGACCGTTTTCAGGCCCCTCCGGAGCCCCGATTCCGGTCCCTTCCCACCCCTTCCGAAGCCCTGATTCCAGTCCCCTTCCAGAGCGCTGGTTCCAACCTCTTCCCCACCCCTCCGGAGCCCGGGTTCCAACCTCTTCCCAGCCCCCTCGCCGCGGCCTCCGGGACGCTGCTTCCACCCAGCGAAGGCCCCCGGCCCGCCGCGCCAGGACAAGCCGGGCCGTCCGGGACCCGCGCCGGGACCCGGAAGTCTCCCGGACAGGACAGCCCGGGCCGAGGCGGCGCACCCGCCGGGCAGCCCGGCCCGGCCCCTCGACAAATTCCTGCACACCTTCAGGCGTGAACACCCCACAATCCCGCCTCCCGGCCTTGCCGCTAATGACAATCCAGGCGACACAACCCCCCGGAGGTGGCACACTTATCCCAGGAACCCACTCCGCCAGGCCAGAGGAAGGCGCCAATGACCGGGAGAAACACCCTCGAACACTCCGGAGAGAGGACCCGGCACCAGGACCACCGGGACGAAGACGCCTCCGAGTCCAAACAGGACAACTACCCCGGAGCGGACCAACGCGACGGCCAAGCCCGGAACGAGTTCCGGGAGAAGCTCCTGGAAAAGCTGGACGGCCGGGCCGCCGCCGTCCTCAAGTACCAGCACGACCTGGCCGAGTACGACGCCGGCGACCGGAAGAGCGTGATCGACGCCTATGCGGAGAGCTTCAACGGCGTCGAGTTCAACAACCCCAGAGAGAGATACGAAGCGGCCCAGGAGCTGTCCCAAGCGGTCTTCAACCCCCTCTACAAGCAGATCGGTCTCCGGGAGCTGACGGAGAACGGCAGCTTCAGCCCGGAGACGCTGCAGGCCCTGGAGTCCGAGGGGGTCAGCCAGGTCTCCTACCGGTCCGGCGAGGCCGCCGGCCACCGCGGCATCAGCGAAATCTATCTCAGCGTGGACGACATGGAATCAGCCCAACGGATCATCGATAAGACCGGGGGCCAGGCCTACCTCGTCTCCCGGGAGACGATGGAGGACTACGAACGGCAGTTCGCCGGCGCCCTGTACGACAGCGCCGGAGAGAAGGACCGCACCGAGTCCTGCGAGACCCTGAACCGGATACTCGACGAGGCCATCGCCTACTCCAGGGGAGAGGTCCGGGAGGGACCGGGGCTCCACGAATGGCGGGAGCCGCAGAAGGACGAGTCCGGCGGCCACTCCGGGGAGGAAGCGGAAGGAGCGGAAGAGCACCGGGTCAACCCGTTGAAGTTCCTGGAGGGACTCAGGGAGAAATACCTGGGACACGCCGAAAACCGGGCCGCAGTCTTCAGGGATTCCCATGACCCGGAGGGCCGGGAAGCCCATGAGGAGGAAGCGGCCGCCAGCGGAGATGGAGCCGCCGTCAACTTCGAGGAAAAGGACGCTCCGGAAGAGCCCCACATCAACCACATCGCCGAATTCCACCAGATGGAGTACAAAGGCACCTTCAAGGAAATATACGAAGAAGCGGAAAAGTATGCCCAAGCCGTTTTCCAGCCCATGTACCACCGGCTGGAATACCTGGAATCGCTTCTGGAGAAGGAGCCCGAAGGGCACTCCCGGGAAATCCAGGCGGCAGTCAACCTCGCGGAAACCCTCTCCGCCGGGAGGCTGGACCACTACCGGGAACAGTTCACTGAAGTCCTGTACGAGAGCAAAATGAGCGGCGGCTCCGATGGCCCGGACCTTCGCTACAATCCCACAGAGGAAATCCTCAACGAGGCGGCCGCCTACCTGCAGGGAAAGATCGACTACAACGCCGATGGGGACATCGACTTCCAGACCGGCCAGGAACTCGGCGTCTACCTGGAGTCGGCCTTGGGAGAAAAGATCGAAAGCAACTGGTACACCGCCCGGAACGCCGCCTACAACGGCGGTGCCCTGGAACCGGCAGCACAGGCCTACGAAGCCCTGAGAACCAGCTACGTCCGGGAGATGACCCGGGCCATCGAGAAGGGCAACGAGCAGGAATACAACTCAATCGCGGAAGACATGGCAGACCGGAACTACGCCTTCGCGTTCAGCGTGAAGCAGAACACCGGTTTCGTCACCGGGGAGGACTACCGGCCGCCCGAACTCCCGGAGGAATTCAGCAGTTCCAGCGAGCTCAGAGACTACATCGAACAGGTGGAGAGCACCCTGGAAACCGTCAACCACCGGAACGGCAACATGAAGTCCACCAGCCAGGGAGCCGTCGAATTCCTGGCGGAGCATTGCCGGAAAAACCTGGAGCACTGGGAGAAGGGCCCGGAGTACGAAAGAACCGTGGAGACCATCCGGCACACAGCCCACGACGCCGCCAAGGGAATCGACTACCTGATGCAACCCCGCAGACCAGCCGGGAGCTAGAGGGAGCAACAAATGTCAACCAGAAACGCCGCCGGATACAGTGAAAACCGGACCCGCCTGGACCACCAAGACGAATACCGGAACGAGGACCTCTCCGGGTCCAGCCAGGTCCACTATCCCGGGGCCGGACAACGGGACGGCCAGGAGCCGAACGACTTCGGAAAGAGGGCGCTGGCCGGCGAGTTGAGGCACATCAACGAGGCCGCCGCCACCGCCTTCACGGAACAGCACGACCTGACCGGGTACGACCCCGGCGACCGGAAGAGCATCGTCGGCGCCTACACCCAGGGCTTCAACCTGGCCCACCCCGCCACCGGCAACCAGCGGTGGGAGGCGGCCGAGGACCTGTCCCTGGCCGTCTACCGGCCAATGTACGAGCGCCTCGAGCTGGAAGAGGCCCAGGGACAGACCGGCTACACCGCCTCCACCCAGGGGCTGGAGCGCCACCGGGAGGAGTTCGCCGCCACCCTCTACAACAGTTTCGAAGACCCGGCGGTCTACTCCGGCCTCCTGAACGAAAAGCTCGAGCACTCCAACGCCTACGCCAGGGGAGAGAGCCAGAGCAGCGGCCGGGTCAACTTCCGGTCGGTGAGAGACGAGCGGGACGAGTATCTCCGGGAGCTGGCGATAGGGATAGAGGTGGACAGCAAGTTCAGCCCGGCCCACGAAGCCATCGACCGGCTCCAAGGCGCCGCCGGCCCCCGGGCCGAGGGGGCGTGGCAGGCGTCCAACGCCATCGCGGAGATCTACCGCAGCGGGCTGCAGAACGCCGTTGAAAGAAGCAACGAGAACGGCTACAACCGGATCATGGAACAGGCGGAGTCGGGAAGCGCCGAGTTCACCAACGCGGTGAGAGAGGACACCGGGTTCGTCAACGCGGCGGGCTACGAACACCCCGGCCTACCGGAGCGGTTCGCCAACGTGGCCCAAGCGCAGGACTACGCCGACCGGATGGAGGACGCGCTGGACGGCGTCAACTGGGAAAACGGGGGGATGAACCCCACCCACTACGCCGCCGCCAAGGAGATGACGGCAACCTTCCAGCGCACCCTGGAGCTCATCGGGCAGACGGAAACGCTCACCGACTCCAGCGAGGACTACCGGCGGCTGCACCAGATGGGACAGGGGATCGACTACCTGACCCGGCCCAGGTAGCCGGCCGGAAGGGCCCAAGACTCCCAAGAAAATTCCCCCGCCGGCCTTTCGGCCAACGGGGGTCAGTATATCAGGAGCTGCTGTGGTCACAGCCCTCATTTCGATGGTAAAACATCTCCCGAGCCGCCGTCAAGGGGCATTCTCCGGAGAAAACCACCAAAGCCTCCGAGGACCATCTGACGGCGGCCAACGTATCCGCTGGCTCGAGATAGCTGACCAAGGAAAAAGAAGAGGCCCGCCGTCCGGCGGGCTTTCCTTTCAGCCTGCTGAATAGGGCAAGTGAATTATGGCGTAAATTATTCCCGAATTTATGCCGGAATATATGCCACGGCAAAATTGCCCGAAAAATTGCCAAATCAGTTGCCGGAACTCTGCCGGTTGCCCGATGGAGATTCGGGCTGTGGGCCCCGCCCGGCAGCCGGCAGGCCCGGAGCCGGAAAAGCCGCCCCCGGGGGAGAAAGAGCAGCCCGGCCCCGTCCCCCCGGGCCGGGCTGCCCGGAAACCGGCCTAGAAAACTTGTTCACACCTTCAGGCGTGAACCCCCCGCGATCCCGGATTTCGGCCTTGCCGTTAATGATAAACAAGTTGCCCGGCTTGCCAACCCCGCCGATACTGGAAGGGTCATTCGATGTCTCCCCAACTACCCGGACCAAAGCCTGCAAGCGGACCGGAGAAAGCGGAGCATCCCAAATGAATCAGTATAAGAGGAGTAAAATCATCGTGGTAACGAGAAATAGCGCCATGCGCAGGAACAACGGACGCTTCTTTGCAAGCCAGACTCCCGTCGAGCGGTTTGTGGCCAACGCCCGGACCAGCCTCGAGAGGATCTACGCCGACGATGAGGAAAAGCTCAAGGAGCTCCTCGCGGCCAAGTACACCATCGGAAAGCCGGTCGCCAACTCGCAGATCATCATGTGCGAGCTGACCCAGCTGGTAAGCCACACCGATAGCGGGAACGTGTATCCCGTAGCAATCGGCATGGGAGCGATTTCCCCCGAAGGACGCGGCTCCAGTACCATGTGGACCCGGGTGATCGTTGCTCCCCACCAGAACCAGGCCCCGAACCGCTCGCCGAACCAACCGGAAACCGCGGTGGAACGACAGGCCCGGTACGACAGGAACGAAGAGTTCCGCCGGCAGATCGTCGAGGACGAGACCTTCAACCAGACGAAGGCCGTCTTCGTACTGAGCGCCATCCCGGTCCTCCATCTCCTGGATGAGAGTACCTTCCAGACGGTGCTCTACCTGCCTTCCTACTACAACATCATCGAGGGCAGCGGAATGCTGGACCTCTCCTGGAAAAACTTCCTCCCGGACACGGAGACCGACGCGGAAGGCGAGAGCGAAGGACCCGCACCGCAGCGTTCCCGGGGCCAGAAAGAGGAAGCCGACGAAATGGCCTCGGCCCTGACCGGCTAAGGCCATTCCACGGATGGTGGCAGCAGGCACCATCGTCCACAGTCCTCTTCGAACGTCGTCTCCTCACCAGGACGGCGTTCACTTATCCCCGGACTGCGCCGGAGCAGTCCTTCCAAGAAAGACCCCAAGAAAGACCCCGAAAGACCCCCTTCCCGCAAAGGGCTCAACAACCGGACGGCCATGCACCGTCCCCAGGACCGGGCGGCCGACAACGCCGGCCCGGCCACCAACCCACACTGCTGAAAGGAGCACGAGATGACTCCGGTAAAGAGCAGCACGGTCCCGGGCAACACCGCTCCGGGCAACACCTTCCTGGAAGAACTGGTCCAGGACATCATCCGGGGGTACGAAGAGGAGCAGGCCCTGGGGGCCGGTTCCTGCCGCGAGTGCCAAAAGAGCGCCGCCCCCCGCTACGACTGCCCGGTCTGCGGGCCAAAGGAATACTGCGACCGGCACATCACCAAACACGTGGCGCGGCGCCACTCCCAGGACCCGGTCTACGAGAGGGTCCGCAACCTGAAGGTGCGGCAATACATGCTGAAGGGCAGCCTCTCGGCCTTCTACACCCCGGAGAAAGTGGTCACCCTGGGCGGAGAAGCGGACAACCAGGCCCGGTCCAACTGGTACGGCGAAGCCCGGCACCTGGGCTTGGAACACCCCTGCATCATCACCTGGAGACCACCGGAACCGGGCGAGGCCGGAGACCGGGAGAAAAGCGAACGGGGCTTCATCCGGGAAGTCAACGAATTCCTGGAAGTCCTGGACCTGCGGGCCTACAACTGGACCGCCGCCAAGAACTTCACCCTCTTCGCCGCAGGGTGCACCGGGGCGGAATACCTGCCCCAAAACACCGGAAACCGGGAGCAGGACTCCCTCTCCGGGCTGGTCTTCAACCCGGACGCCAAGCCGGGGAAGACCATGAAGCGGCTGCGGGCGAGGACCCAGGCCGAGGGCGCGTGGTTCGTGCCCGAGCCGTCTTGGTTTCCGGAGATAAGGCTCCCCGGCGGGGTGACCCACCGGGTGACGGTGGAGGACTCGAAGACCGCCGGCGACGGCAGCGGGGCCTACCGCAAGTCCGCCGCCGAGGAACTGGTGCGCGCCAGCGGCGCCTCGTGGACCAAGGACATCATCGCCGTCCAGATGAGCTTCCTGGGGGCCGACTACGCGGCCAAGGGAATGTTCCTCGTGGTGGACGACCATGAGTTCCCCGGCCCGCCGGACGCCGACCTGGTCATCGACCGGGAGTCGGTGAACCGGGACGTGCTCAGCACCAGGTTCACCAAGGGAAAGGCAACTCCCATCCGGCACAAGCCGAACACCCGGCAGGTCTACGTCGAGCCGCTGATACTGGGAGAAGTGGTCTCCCGGTTCATCGACCCGGCGGAACTGGCCAGCCAGGCCCTCATCCTCGCCGACAGCGCCGACAAGGAGACCTGGCGCCATGCGACGGCCGGAGGCCAGGAGGACCGGTTCACCGGCGAGAGCGCCGGCCCGGCGCCAGCGGACTCCAAGCGGCCGCACCTGGAACAGGCCGTATCCCGGCGAAGCGCGGAGGACCGGACCCTCGCCGCCTACCTGGCCAGCGGCTCCAGCCCCTTCGCCTCGCCCCAGGTCATGGACCGGCTCGCCGGGGGAACGGCAAAGCACTGGGAGTCCCGGGCCAAAAGGTCCGCCCCGATGCCCGGAATCATGGCCTCGGGCGAAGCCGTGTGGCTGATGCACCCGGGCTACGCCCAGTCCCCCGCGCCGGGACCGAAGTACGCCGGCCTGGTGTGGGACCGGGAGGACCCCGACCAGCTCACCGGCGTAAGCCTCAACCGGAGCGACCTGTTCAAGCACCGGGACGCTCTGGACACCGTCGACTGCGACGACAAGCTGACCCTGGTCTTCCTCCGGGACGGCGGGGGACAGCCCCACGTGCTGGTCCTGCGCCTCCCCCTGAGCATCGACGGGGGAATATGCCTGAAGCTGAAGCGCCAGGACGCCAGGAAGCTGGAGCAGCTGGGCTACCACTTCTACCGCAAGGAGGGAGACCACCAGTGGCCCGGGCTCTACACCCTCATCAAGGGAAAGCCCGTCTTTCCCTACCGGCTGGAAGCCCAGCCCTTCGAGACCAAGCCCGCCTGGACCACCCGGGAAGAGGACGCGCTGGCGTCCCTGTTGGAACTGACCCGGTACCGGGCGGTCATCGGACAGGTGACCAACCTGTCGGCCAACCTGGACTACGCCGGGCTCTACGACCCCGGCGAGCACAAGTTCAACCTGTCGGACTCCATCATCGACCCCAGCCTGAACGCCTCGGCGGACCCCTCCCCGGTGATAAGGCCGCTGGAGGAGCGTCTGCTGCAGGCGGTGCAGGAGGGAAAGAGGATGGACCCCTGCGTCTTCGACCGGGTCAAAGGCCGGATCGAGAAGCTGCACCGGGAAACCGCGCCGGAAGCCGGAGCGCTGGAGGTCAGGCTGGAGTGCCGGCCGCGCCACCACCGGATGAAGGCCGGGATGAGCCGGGCCACCCAGCTGCTCAGCGAGCGGCTCCGCCGCCGCAAGCTGCTGGCCAACGGCCCGGCGGAATGGCTGACCGCCAGCTTCAGCCCGGAGTTGACGGCCATCGCCGCCGACGCCTTCAGCCGGCGCTACGCGGCCTGGTCGGAGTGCGGGAAGAAGCGCCACCGGATCCGCAAGGACGAGACCCTGGACCGGCGCCAGCGGGAAGCCCGGACGGCGCAACTGATCGAAGAGGCCAAGCAGGCCGAGGCGGAAATCATCAGCCTGGCCTATGCCGAAGCCTTCTTCAACGCCCCCGGATACCAACGGGGCCAGTTCATGGCCCTCTGGGTGCAACTCTGCCTGGGACAGGCAAAACGCTTCCAGAGCGCCCTGGAGCCCATTTCCACACACAGCCTGGACGTGCTGCCCCTGGAGGAGCACCAAGGGTACTACGCCGGGGGCACGGCGGTGGGAGCCGCCGTGGTCCGGACCACGAACGGAGCGGGACCCGAGCCCGGACAACCATGCCGGGTCCGGGAAACCCTGAGGCCCGGGTCCAAAGGCCAGCCCAAGGTGTGCTGCCAGCTGGTCACCCCGGAGGGCGAGGTGATCGCCACCCTGGAAAAGGAAGCCCGGTCCTACGCCGGCCACAACCTGACGGTGCTTGGCTGGCTGCCCAGGATTGGGCCCACCGGCCACTGGCTGCAGGGCGCAAACCTGCTGGCCCTGCAGGCGGAAGTCCCGGCCGCTTCAAGCGGCCCGGAACAATAGAGGCCGGAACTCTCCGGCAAGACCCGAGGCCCTGAGCTGAATGCTCAGGGCCTCTTGATTTTCCCTCAATTTTCTCCCGGTAGGGGAAGGCGCAGTGAGCGCGGAGATGAAGAGATGGACTTCGAGAAGATCGACGTAAAAGACCTACGGGTGGTCCGGGACCGGAACGGCCGGCGGTACGTGAAGATCAGCTATACCGAAAAAGGGCCTCCGGAGAAACCGGAGGAAAATGACCCCCCGGCCCGGAGGCAAGACCTAGAGAGGGAAACCGTCCCGGCCCGGAAGCCGAAACCGGAAGCGGAGAACGCTCCGGCCCGGAGCCAGAAGCCGAAAGCGGAAACCGCTCCGGCCCGGAGGCAGAACCCGGAGAGGGAAGCTGTCCTCGCCCGGAGGCAGGCCCTGAAAGCGGAAACCGCTCCTGTCCGGAGCCAAGACCCCGAGAGGGAAGCCGTACCGGCCAGGACCCGGGTTTCCAAGCCAGCCAACTCCTCCGGAGGCCGGGTCCGGAAAATCTGGAACAACCCCTATGGCAGAATAGCCATAATAGCCGTCATCCTGAACGTCATCTACCTGCTGGCCGCAAGGGTCCTCACCTAGAAACTGTCGAAATTCACAGGACGGAAACTCTCAAGCACCAAGAAAAGCGGACCTCCCAACGGGGTTGCGTCCAATGGGATTGCGAATGACAAGCGACAACCATCTAACGGCCAATCCATATCTGGTCGCCGACCTGTTCTGCGGAGCCGGAGGGTCGTCAACCGGCGCAAGAAGGGCCATCGAGGCAATCAGCGGCACGATGGAGCTGGTGGCCGTCAACCACTGGAACACCGCCGTCGCCACCCACGCGGCCAACCACCCCACCGCCCGCCACCTGGTCGAGGACGTCAGCCTCGTGGACCCGGAAGAGATGGTCGAGGAAGGACGGCTGGACCTGCTCATGGCCAGCCCGGAATGCAGGTTCTACTCCCGGGCCCGGGGCGGAAAGCCGGTCCACGGCCAGGGGAGGATGAACCCCTGGGCCATCCACAACTGGCTCACCAGGCTGGAAGTCAACTGCGTCCTCATCGAGAACGTGCCGGAGTTCGTAGACTGGGGCCCTCTCCTGCCAAATGGAAAGCCGGACAAAGCACGTAAGGGCGAGCACTTCCAGGCCTGGTTTCTGACGTTCCTGTCCCTCGGCTATCAAGCCGAATGGCGGATGCTGAACGCGGCCGACTACGGCGACGCCACCACCCGGGTCCGGTTCTTCCTCATGGCCCGCAAGGACGGCCACCCCATCACCTGGCCGGAACCCTCCCACGCCAAGGGCGACACCGGGATGTTCCCGGGCAGGCTTCCCTGGCGCGGCGCTAGGGAAATCATCGACTGGTCCAGCCCCGGCCGGTCCCTGCTCGACGACCCCAAGTACATCAAAAAGCCCCTGAGCGAGAAGACCCGCCGGAGAATAGCCCGCGGCCTGGAACGCTTCGGCGGCCCATTGGCGCCCCTATACATCCGCCTGTTGGACCTTCCCCAAGACGGCGTCGAGCCCAATGGCCACTCGGAAGACCCGGAGACGTTCACTCTCAACCGCCATGGTGAGAACGGCCCGGACCGGGTGCACTCCTCCGTCGCGGAACCCGAGGCGGAGCCGTTCCACGGCGTCTACCGCCAGAACGCGGTTGAAAGAAGCGTTGACGAACCGCTCCACACGATGACGACGGAGAACGTGAGCTACTTGGTCCAGCCAGAGATGCAGCCGTTTCTCCTGGGACAGCAGAGCGGCGGAGCCCCCCGGCCAACCGGGGAACCCGCGCCAACCGTGGCCGCCAGCGGCGCCATCTCCCTCCTCCAACCGTCCATCATCCGGTACAACGGCCAGAGTTATGCCCAAGACCCAGACGACCCCCTCTCGGCGGTCACCTCAATGAACAAGCACGGCATCGTAAAGCCCACGCTGGTCGAGTACTACGGCAACAGCGGCGCCGCCGACATAGAGAAACCGTTGCCCACCGTCACCGCCAAAGCCCGGCACGGCTTGGCCAACCCCACGCTGATACAGGTCAATCACGGCAACGGCGCCCAAGGAGACCGGGGCAACAACCGCCGGGCCCACCCGGTGGAAGACCCGCTGCCGTCCATAACCACATCCCCGGGCCTCGGACTGGCCCAACCGGTGCTGGTGCAGACCGGCCAGACCGGAGGCAACGGCGCCTACGCCCGGTCCACCGGACAACCCATTCCCACTCTGACCACCCGGAACGACATGACCGTCGTCACTCCGTCGGCCGAACCCTGTATCATCCCCAACTCCGGCGAAAGAGCCGGCCAGGAACCAAGGGTCCACGACATCAACGGTCCGGTCCCGGCAGTCGCCGGCCGGGGCGCCGGCAACCCGGTGCTTCCGCTGCTGGACGAACCCTCCCCGGAGAAGTTGGCTAACGCCGGGGTGGACCCCAGGAGACTCGTCCTGCTGGACGGGCGCCCGTACCTGCTCGACATCCGGTTCCGCATGCTTCAGAACGCCGAGCTGGCGCGGGCCATGGGGTTCGACGACGGCGAAACCGCCTACGAGTTCACCGGCAACGTCTCCGAAGTCACGAAGCAGATTGGGAACGCCGTCCCGGTGAACCTGGCCGCCGCATTGGTGAAAGCGGCATTGGGCCAGGGTGAAAGGGGCTGATAGCGGAATTCCGGAGGGGCTCCCGCGAGGCCTCCGTCAGACCGGCAGCGGACCGGGCCCCTCATCCACGAACATCCGGCGCCGTTGGAACCCAGGCGCGGCGCCGGATGGCGATTGAAAACCCGAATGTCCCCAGGAGCCAAGCAATGAGAATCTTCATGGCCGCAGTCGTGGTGTCCCTCATCCTCTTCGCCGGCATCAACCAACTCATCCCGGACGGACCCGAGCCGATGCCCGCAGCCAGGTTCATAGCCGCTCAGAAAGAGGGGAAAACCATACCCCCGGTCCCCATCCGGGAGGCCCCCGAGCCGAACTCGCAGCCCAGCAAGGAGGACTGCACCGCCGCCGCCCTGTTCCCCCAAGAGCAGCACCAACCCTTCACCGGAACGGTCACCAGGGTAATCGACGGGGACACCCTGGAGGCCAGGGTCGGCGGGACGGTGCTGAAGATCCGGCTCTGGGGCGTCGACGCCCCGGAGATGGGCCAGACAAACGGGGCCTGGGCCCACAGCTACCTGAAAGAACTGGCCCCGCCGGACAGCCGGATCGCCGTCCACCCGGTGAGCATGGACCGCTACGGCCGGGTGGTCGCGGTGATCGGGAAGGCGGAAGACCCCGGCGGCTGGGCGCTCAACGTCAAGGTGACGGTCTTCGGGCAGGCCTACCACGTGGACAGATTCCAGTCGGAGAGCAACGTCTGCCTGAAGGAGGCGGAAAAGGCGGCCCGGAGCATGGGGGCGGGGGTGTGGAAGCACGGGGGCGGCGTCCGCCCCTGGGAATACCGCAAGCAGCAGGGCAACCCAAACGGGAAGGAGCTATAGAACAAGCCGGAGAACAAGCCGGGCCCGGTCCACTCCGGCAATGCCGGAACGGCCGCGAAGGGGCCGCCCAACTGCCGGGGTTCAATCACCAGGTCCGGATACCTTGCTCCGGCTGCAGCGGCGGGAGAAGGTCCCGTTCCTCGAAAATTGCCAACCCCACTGGGACCACTTGAAACTCGTCCGCGGAACGCGGGTCAGACCTTCAGGTCTGAAGTACAATCTTTGGCGAGGCAGCCTCATTCCGCTGGCTGAAGTCGCCCAATCTCAAGCGTGGTGGTGTTTTCATGTCGAAACTGCTGTCCTGCGCGGCTTTTCTCGTGCTATCGGTGCTGCTGGCGTGTTCCAGCCCAACGGCGACGCCGCTCCCCGCGGCTACCCTCGTTCCGATTTCCACATCAGCGCCTACCACAGAGCCGGTTCCCACGGCTACCCTCGCTCCGGCGCCCACCGAGGCGCCTACACTTGTTCCTACTTCCACTGTTCCTACTTCCACAACAGCACCTACTGAGGCTCCTGCGCCCACGGCGACACTCCCCGCGGAGCGAAGGCAGCCAGGAGACGGCCCCAGCGCCGGGAGCACTCGCCCCCCTTGGCACTACGGACCCAGAAGCGTTCATGTCCGGTATGCCGGACGCCGAGCAGGCGTGTCTCTCGGAAAATATCGACCCGGACCGCCTCATGCTGCTGGTGGGAGCCCCGGACCTGGCCACCGACGAGGAGGGACCGGCCTTGATTGGATGCCTGGGGCAGGAGACGCTGCTCAGGTTATTCCTAACCCCTGTCTTGGAACAGACCGGGCCGCTGAGCGCCGAGTCGTCCAGCTGCATCCGCAACGGCTTTGCCGACGCAGACCTGCCTGCCATGATGATGGCCGCCATTGCTGCCGAGTCCGGGTCCGGTGAAGACTCGGAGGCCGCGATGACCAGCATGATGGTAAGCTTTTTCGTGACCCTCTCGTGCCTGAATGAGGAGGAATTCCGGGCTGCCGGTCCCGCCCTTGGCATGACCCCGGAAGACCGGCAGGGCTTGCAATGCCTGCTGGAGGAGTTGGGCGGGCCGGAAGGACTGGCGGCGCTCATGGAGCCCGAGGCGGGACCTCCTATCGCGCTATTCGGCGCGGCGATGGGCTGCAAACTTGAAATGTTCGGAGGACCTCCCGGCTAGGCGCTACGAAGGTCCAGTCCTTCGAAAATCGCCAAACACACTGGGACCCCTCTCAACGGTGATTCGTCAGGGCAAACGCAGGGCAACCGCCACCTCCGATTTTAGAATGCGGTTGCCCTGCGTTTGCCCTGCTCAGCCGTGAACTTTCATGGGCTGGGTGTTACACTCCGGGACGCGACCGCAGGGCCTTTCCGTTAGGGGTCTGGTCCTGCACCGCGGGGGCGATCCGGTAAAGCTGGGGCCTTCAAAACCAGCCAGCGCCTGTTCGCGCTCGCTGTCATCCCTGTGGGAGCGCTTGTGTTCCTCGCCTTGTCTTTCATCACTGGAGGGCAGGAAGGATTACTTTCCGGGCTATTTTTGGTCGGGGCAAGCGTCGCGGGCATAGGCTTCGCGCTCTCATACTTGAAGGACGACCGCGGACTCGCAATAAAGCTCATGGCGGGAGGTGGGGTCGTCGCAGTGCCGTCTCTCGCCATCAACCTGCTATCGGGGTGAATGAATGGAGTGCGAACAAGGGATTGCGACCCTGCTTTTGTTCGGAGCCTACATTGGCCTAACCCTGTTGGCTGTATCCCTTTTCGTCCTCGGTTACGGGGCTATCCAACAGGCTCAACAGCAGAAAGCGAGGCGAAAGGACAATTCCGTAACGCCACTCGTATCTGAGGCCAGGCAGGCTGAGCCGAGGCCAGAAAAGAATGCAGGACTAGCCAGTAATACGGTGTCTTTCGGAGGAAATCTTACCTGCCGAACGGGAGAAATTCCAAGAATTGGTGGTCCAGTGGGAAGAGGAAACTTGGCTCTGGTCCAGTTCAAGCCGTGAAATTGCACTTCCGGTCCGATCCAGGACATCATCAACTTGGGCCAGTGCCGGCAATACCGACTGGTTGCTAAAGCGAATGCGTTCCCACCGGGGACATTGGTTGAAGCCCTGCAACAGATAACAGGAGAAGATCCGGTATCGCCAGCCGACTTCGGCAACATTGCGGCGATGCAGAATTCCTGGCTGCAATGGGGCGAAGAGCACGGCTACGTCTAGTATTACAGTCGCACATTACCTGATAGGTTGAGTCGGCATGACTATTGGCTCTCAGCATCCATCGCGGCCAGCTACGGCATCAGCCAAGTCACAACTGCAACCGCCAAGATCACGACCGCCGGCCGCATCCTGAACCCTGAAAGCTAGCCGGAATATACCCGGCGCCAGCTTCGTCAGCAGACTTCCGAACCACCCTGGCTACACTCACCAGCAGGTTGGAAACCAACCTGCTTGACCCACCATCCAACGACCCCATGCTCCAGCGCCACAATGCCGGACCTTCAAGTTACACCGGCCGCCAAGCGCCTAGGGAAAGCTCACGGAGCCAAGACCGCCATCCCGCTTGCGAAACAGGCCGCGGACCTAGCCGATCACGGCGTCCCGGCCGTACACCGACCAGCAGCCCGGAGCGTCCACCGCGCCGCACTCCGCCAGCCGCCCCACCGTGGTGGTCAGCATCGGCAGGTTGCCCTCCCGCCCCAACTCCCGGAACACTCCCTCGGCCCCCTCGTCCCAGGTCACCATCAAGACCGGCCAGCGGTCCTGCCGGCGTCCGGAGAGATAGCCCCGCAGCTTGCTCCGGACCCGGCGCTCCCCCCGGGCGGACCGCTCGTACTCCACGTAGTGCCAGCCGGGGCCGTAGGGGCTGCGGCGCAGGTGCACCATCCCGTCGGGGGCGATGCCGCCGCCGCCCCCCAGGTGCTCCCAGGAGCGCCAACCGGCGGCCGCCGGCAGCCCGGCGGCCATGAACTCCCCCATGAGGGACATGACGCCGTCCTCGTGAAGCTGGAGCCGGGGCCGGCCCTGCCAGGAGAAGACGCTGCTCCGGCCCCGGGACCGGGCATAGCTCACCCGGTCCCGCCGGGCCAGGAGGTCAATGCCCCGGGAAGCCAGGGCATAGCGGTACCCGGCCCCATCGAGCCGCCGTTCCAGGAACTCCCGGCCGGCCAGCCACTTGCAGGCGTTCTGGACCCTCCGGGCGCCGCCGGCCTCGCCCAGGGCCAGCCGGCCCAGGGGCAATCCCATGCCGGGCCACTCGGCCGCGGCCTCAAGGACCCGGCCGACGGCCAGGCCCCCGGGCACGGAACAGAAGGAGTCCTCCAGCCGCCGTTCCCAGGGCCAGCCCCCCAGGCCGCGGGACCAGGCCGGCTGGCGCACCCAGCCCCGGCTGACCCCCGGCTCCCGGACGCCGGACCGGGCGCCGCCGGCGACGCACCAGACGGCCAGGGAGTCCTCCAAGCGGTATCGGAGGACCGCCCGGTAGACCAGCTCCCGCTGCCACCGGTCGGTGACCACGAAGCACAGGAGCCCGGGCTTGGCCGGCCCGCCGGACACCGACAGCTCCTCCAGGTCGGGCCCCAAACGCTCCAAGCGTTCGAGAAGGGTCTGCTCCGTCTGCCACAGGCCGCTCCAGAAGAGGGCGGCCCAGCCCCGCCCGCCGCGGACGGCGGCGTCCAGGCTCACCCCGTCCAGCTATTGGAAGGCCTCCAGCGGGCCCAGGCCGTCCAGGGAGCCGGCGACCCGGTAGAACCACTCGACGGAGGGCAGACGCTCCAGCAGCCGGCAGCGCCCCCATTCCTCATGCCAGCTGCCCCCGGCAACGCCGGCCGCCGCCAGGGCCGGGGCCGTGAGCCACCAGCGGGCCGCCCGCTGGCAGGACCAGCCCAGGGGCGCCGAGGCCGCCAGGCCCGCCTCCCGGAGCTCCGAGAGCCGGGAGTACACCCCGGAGGGGTGGCCGCCCTTCACCCCCGCTATATCCCCGGCGCTGGACAGAGGGAACTCCAGGAGGGCCGCCGCCACCCGGCGGGCCCCCTCCGACACCGGCAGGCCGCCCAGGAGAAGGTCCCCGGCAGCAGGAACGGAGGTCACCGGCCCTCCCCCTCCATCCAGGAGGGACGCCGCAACCGGCCCACGTCCCGGGGAGCCCCGGACCCGGCCAGGCCGGCGCCCAACTCGGCGCGGGCCTGGGCCAGCGCCTCCTTCCTGATTGTCTCCTCCCGTTCCGCCCGCTCCTTCTCCAACTCGGCGCGGGCCTCCTCCCGGATGCGGTCCTGCTCCTCCTTGCGGGTCTTGCGCCGCTCGGCGGCAACCTGGTCCCCCAGCCGCTTGTCCAGCATGGCCCGCATCCCCGGATCGCCGGGAGCCAGCTTCATCAGCTTCTCCAGCATCTCTTCGGAGACCTGGCTGTCCTCGACGGCGCTGCTGCGGACACCCCGCAGGTTCCCCGACTCCACCCGCTGCTTCCCGGTCTTGCGGAGGGCCTGGGTGAAGGGGCTGGCCTCCTCCCCATCCTCCCCGGAGCCGACCTTGCCGAAGTCGAACCGCTCCCGCAACTCGTCGTTCATGCGGGCGCGGGCCTCGGCCCAATCGGTGGTGTAGGCCGCCGAGGCCTCGAGCACCGCCCGTTGGGACTCGGCCGAACCGCGGGCGTCATCCGGGGGCGGCAGGGTCCTCATGGAGAAGGCGGGATAGCACCGGGAGTCGGAGTTGATCCGGACGTAGCAATGGTGGGGGTCCAGGTTCACCAGGTAACGCTCCTGGACCCGCTCGGCGTCCATCTCCGCCGAGATGATACGGGCGTCCTCCGCCGCCATCTGGTAGCCGACGATGCAGCCCACGTTGCCCAGCACCCCGGCCTTCAGCTTGCGCTCCGGGGTGTCCAGCCGGGCCAGGGACTGGGTGGCCAGCATCAGGCTGCAGCCGTACTTGCGGATCTCGGCCAGGAGGCCCTCCCAGTTGGCCCCGGTGACCGTCTGGAACTCGTCGCAGACCAGGAGGCACTTGGCCCGGTCGGCGGGAGCCAGGCTCTCCTGGTCCCGCAGGGCCGACTCCACCAGGCTGACCATGGTGCCGCCCATGAGGGCGGCGGGCCCCACCCCGATGGTGCCCTGGGCGGTGGACACCAAGAGCACCAGGCCCTCGGAGAGGACGTCGGAGAGCATGATGGTGGACTCCCGCTGCCCCATGATCACCGCCGCCCGCTGGTCCGAGGCGTAGGCGCCGATGCGGCTGTGCACCGGCCCCACCGCCTCGCTGCGCATGGCCCGGTCCCAGCCCAGGAAGGCCTGGAACCACTGCTTCAGGCGGGGATCGTTCACCCGGGAGAGGACGTGGCGCTGGAAGGGGCTCATCTCGGTGCGGGCGTCGCGGCCGTTGCCCGACTCCCGGCCCTCCTCCAGCAGCGCCAGGATGTCCAGCATGGTCAGCATCTCGTCCCGGGGAGTTTCGGGATGGGCGTTGAACTCGTAGACGATCAGCAGGCTGCGCTTGAGCAGGTCCTCCAAGCGGCCGCCCCAGTGCTCCCAGAGGTGCTTGAGGGTGCCGATGATGGTGTCGACGCAGCGGTCCCGGTCGGGGAACAGGTAGGGGTCCACCAGGTTGATGCCCGGCACCCGGTCCATGCGGCCGAAGTCCAGGAGGCGGACCTTGTGGGCGATGGCCGGAGGCACCATCCGGAGGACCTCCCGCACCAGGTCGGCGTGGGGGTCGATGACGACAATCGCCCCATCGTCCCGGCCCTGGGCCTTGCGCTCCAGCTTGTGGGCCAGCACGTGCTTGATCATGGTGGACTTGCCCACGCCGGAACGGCCCAGGACCACCGCGTGCTTGCGCAGCGATGACTCGGGCAGGCGGATCTCATCGCCGGTGCTGTCCAGCACTCCCACCAGGGGGCCGGAGTCCTCGCCCTCGACGCTCAGGTCGGCCAGGTAGGGCACCAGGACGCCGGCGGCGGTGCGCTCCATGGAGGCCATTTCGTCGGCGCCCAGGGGCGGGTGCCAGAGGGAAGCCACCTCCCGGGCGGAGAGGGCGGTGCGGCGGGCCCGCCGGGGGTCGATCCAGCCCAGGGCCTGGCTGCCCCCGAGGAAGGGATGACGGCCGTCCCCCCGGAGGACCGCCTCGCCGGTGTACTCTCGGACCTGGCCGGGCTTCCAGGAGTTGCCGGCCGGATCGTCGAAGGCGCGGAGGCAGTCCAAGAGCATTTCCATGCTCTCCCGGGCCGCCAGCTGGTCCGCCGGGTGGCGGTAGACCCGGACGATCTGAAGCTCGGTCCAGAAGGCCAGGGACTTGAGCTTGGCCTCGACCAACTCCTCGTCGAGGTAGGGACGCTGGCGGCCACCGCCATGGCCGCGCCACAGCCGGAAACCGCCGGCGGCGGCCAGCGCCGCCGCCAGGTTGAAGAGGACCATGCCGGGGATACTGCCCCGGTCCCACAGCCACCAGTTGCCCAGGGCCAGGCCCCCCAGGACGCTCCAAGTCAGAATGGTCCCCATGCTCGGAGCGCCGGCCTGGGGGCCGGACCCCGAGGCCCCCTGCCTCCGGTCCTCGCCGTCCCGGCGCCGCTGCATCCGGTCCTGCCAGGGAGCGTTCCAGTTCTCCCGGGCGGGGCGGAGCACCAGCCGCAGGCCCAGCCGGTCCCCGGCGCTCTCTCCCCCGGAGCGGGTGCTGCCGGCCAGGAGGCCGATGACCCCGGCCAGGGGGGCCACCCGGCTCCGCTCGATGGCGCCGTCGTCGAAGACCCGCAGGGGCAGATAGCTCTCCCCGGCCAGAGACAGGGGCTGGACCAGGGCCGACTCCTCCTGGTCCAGGTGGAGCCAATCGCCGCGGTCCAACTCGCCCTTCACCTCAGCGGCGCGCCGTTCCAGCCGGGCCTGGGGAAAGTGGGAGTGGAGGACCCCGGCCAGGCTGTTGGGGTTGTTGCTGCGCACGCTGTAGCCGACCACGCCGGCGGCCCCGTAGAGCTCCAGGGACACCGCCTCATGGCCGTTGCGCAAGCCCCGCAGCAGGTTCTCCATCGGAGTCAGGGACCAGCCGCCGTCCTGGGGAGCCACCACTTTGAACACCGACAGCTCCTCTCCACGTCCGGTCAAAGAGCCCAGTCTCATATTCCCTCCGCTAACGCCAAAACGGGAAAAGAATCACCCCCATAGAATAAATCAAGCGGAACGGCCAAGGCTACAGCGAAAAGGCACAGGCAAAGGGAAAAGGCGAAGAGAAAAGACCAAGCGCTTCGAAACAGGAGGTCCCGCGTGATGACCGCAGCCACCCGCCAACAAACACCGGCGGACCACTTCCCCGTCATGCTGAAGATAGCCAGCGAGATGGGCTGCCAGCTGGAGCCCACCCCGGCCAACCCGGCGGTGCTCCGGGGGCTCTGCCCCTTCCACCCGGCGGAACGGCTGTCCGATGCCCGCACCCTGCAGGTGGATACCCGGAGCACCCGGTTCCGGTGCCAGGTCTGCCCGGCCCAGGGGAACCCCATCGCCTTCACCGCGATGGTCTGGGGGGTGTCGGCCAGCGACACCCGCCGGCTGCTGCTGAGCACCGGCGGCGAGGCCGGCTGCGTCCGGCCCCCCTACCCGGAGAGCTACCGCCGGGACGGCGGCGAGCCCCCGCTCCAGAACACCGCGGTGCTGACCCTGGCCGCCCGCTACTACGGCCAGCAGCTCTACCGGAGCTACCCGGCGCTGTACTTCCTGGCCCGGCTGGCCCTCCGCCCCGAGGAGGCGGTGGGGGCCGGCGTGGGCTACTGCCCCGGCCGGGGGCTGCGGGAATACCTGCTGGAACACGGGGTCAGCCCCCGGGAAGCGGAGAGCTCCCCCCTCTTCCACCCGGTGGCCGGAACGGAGAACTTCACCGGGCGCATCACCCTGGCCGACCAGGACTTCACCGGGGCCGCCCTGTGGATGACCTCCACCATACCGGAGGAACCGGGGGAGAAACACGCCTGGCGCCGCCGGCGCCCCGGCGCCTACGGGGTCCCGGGACGCCGGGCCCAACTGCTGAACCTCCACAGCATCACCTCCCGGAACCCCAACACGGTGGTAACCGACGACCTGCGGCTCTACGCCGTGCTGGCGGTCAACAACACTCCCGCCGCACTGATCACCCAACGCCGGCGGAACAGCCGGGAGGCCCGGGAACAGTGCTTGAGAATGGCCGGAGCGCTGAGGGACCGGGGCCTGCGGCGGGCGGTGATCGCCGTCCACGACCGGGAGCACCGGGAACACCTGGCCGAAGCCCTGGCCAACCTGGTCCCCGGAGGAGAGATCCGGGTGCGCTCCCAGGACGCCATCATGGCGGCGCTGGCGCCCCACACCCGCGACCTGGAGCGGTTCACCGGCCCGGAGGCCGACGGCACCGGAGAGGACTCCGGAGAGCGGCCTGAAGAAGTCAGACCTGAAGGACTCGGGCCTGAAGGACTCAGGCCTGAAGAAGTCCCGGAAGACTTTGAGGAACTCCAGCCTGACGAACTCCCGGAAGACTCTGAGGAACTCGGGCCTGAAGGACTCGGGCCTGAAGGACTCAGGCCTGAAGAAGTCCCGGAAGACTTTGAGGAACTCCAGCCTGACGAACTCCCGGAAGACTCTGAGGAACTCGGGCCCGAAGAAGTCCCGGAAGACCTTGAGGAACTCCAGCCTGAAGAACTCGGGGAAGGACCCGAGGGCGGCCCCGGAAGGGCCTATCCTCCCGGAGGGGCCATGGGATGGACCCCGTCAACCCGGAGCCCCCGGCTCTCGAGGTAGAGGACCACTCCCTGCTCGATGACCTCGGAGAAGGTCAGGCCGAGCTCCCAGCGGGCGGTCTCCAGGGCGCGGCGCACCGGGAGAGAAACGCGGCAGGCCATGCGGACATAGCCCGTCTCCGAGTCGGGACGGACCCGCTTGGCACGCCTCTCCCGGGACAGGGAAAGCCCCTGGGACCGGGCCAAGCGGCGCAACTCCTCCATCTCAGGAAACAGGGATTCCGGGGGTTCCGGGCCCTCCGGCGGGTCCAAGGGTCCGGGCTCCGGCCCGGAACCGGCGGCCATCGCCCGTTCCTCCCGGGAGCGCAGGGGACGCTGATCGGACTGGGTCATTGCACAACTCCTACGGGCACAACTCTTGCGGAAGCAACTCCTTCGGGAACAACTCCTGCGGGACTCAACATGGAAGGCCCAGGCGCCCGCAGAGCCAGGACCAGAGGGCGGCGACCTCACCGGCCGCCGCCGATCGGGGAAAGGCCTCGCAGACGCCCAATCCGGCCCGGAGGGCGTCGAGATGGGCCACCCGGCGCCGCAGCATGACCGGGCAGACCTCCAGAGAAAGGGCCTCCAGCTCCCGCAGCATGGCTTCCCCGCGGGACCGGCCCGGCGGGACGTTGTTGGGCACGAAGACGACGGGAAGGGCCATCCGATTGACCATCCAGGCAAAGTTGGCGGCGGTCATCAGGTCGGCGGCCCCGGCGCCGACGGGGGAGAGGACCAGGTCCATCTCCATGAGGAGGCGGCCCAGGGCCATGCTGTCCGAGCCGGGCAGGTCGCAGACCAGGAAATCATACTCGCCCCCGGCCTTCACGGCGGCGAGATAGTCGGTCCCGGACACGCCGACCCGGCCGGAGAGGACCGGCCAGCCGGGGACCCGGCGCAGGTCGGCCAGGCCAATGGAACCCTCCTGGGGATCGTAGTCGATGACGGCGGCGCGGAGGCCGCCGGAGCCGGCCCGCTCCGCCAGGTTGTAGGCCAGGGTGGTCTTGCCGGCGCCGCCCTTCAGGGAGCAGAGAGCAATGGCGGACATCTTCAGGAGACCCTCCGGAAGGGACGCGCCGGGCCGCGTCCCGAGGGATAGAGACCCGGGAAATCCGGACGTTGGAACGTACGGACGTTCAGAGACTGGTATGCTTGTACGTTCAAGCATACCAGAGTTCAAGCGTTGGAGCATACGAACGTTCAGACGTATGAACATACGAACCCTAGAAAATTCCGGCACATCCACAGACAGGAAAGGGCTCAAAGCGAGGCGCCCGGAGGTACGAGACTACAAGCGTTCGAACGTATAAACACACAAGACTACGAGCGTTCGAACGTATAAACACACAAGTCAAACTACGAGCGTTCGAACGTACCAGCATACGAGACATTCGAACGTACCAGCACACGAACATCCACAGTCTGAAACGCTGGAACGTCCGAACACCGGAAGACAGGAAGATACCAACACACCAACCTGAAAGGAGCGAGACCATGAACGGACCCCACATGACCTTCTTCGGCCGGCTGACCCGGGACCCGGAACTGCGGTACTCCCCCAACGAGGGGGTCCCCTTCGTCACCGCCGGGGTGGCGGTCAACACCTACCACGGGCCCGGCCAGGACCAGGAGACCCTCTTCGTCAACGTCACCCTGTGGCGGCGCCACGCCGAGAACGCCGCCGCCCGCTGCCGCAAGGGGCATCTGGTCTACGTCCAAGGACGCTACTCCAGCCGGGAGTACGAACGGCGGGACGGGTCCACCGGGACCAGCCACGAGGTGACCGCCAAGGAGTTCCGCCACCTTCCCCAAGGAAGTCCGGAAGGAAGCCCGGAAGGAGGGCCGGAAGGAAGCCCGGAAGGAGGGCCGGAAGCCGGCCCGGAGCCGGACGGCGACTCCCTGGAAGACGGACCGGAGGGCTGCTAGCCGGCCACGCCGGAGGACCCCGGAACGGCGGCTGCGCGCCCCGTGCAGACCGGTTCCGGGGCCCTCCGGAACCCCGGAAAACGAAAAACCCTGTTATAGGAAAAAAGTAGAGAAAAAAATTTGAAAAGTGAACTCTGATGTTATGCCGTTATTCAGCCCCCTCTGAAATGAGGTTTTTGATACTGGATTCGTACCTGATTCATACCCTGAGTCTCAATTACAGGCTGAATAACTTCTCCGGATTTCCCGTTATTTCTTGTTATTCAGGAGCGCACGCCTAAGCAATTTCGGAAGCGTTTATAAATACACATGAAATCTCCTATAACAGGGGGGTTGGAAAGGGGAAGAGCGCAACACGGTAGAAGAGGGACTGTAGGCAACGGGATTCGACGCGCCAAAAAGGGTGGAAGAAGGCACCGGAGCAGGAAGGGACCGGAAAAAAATGTATTCCGGAAACCCCGAAAACCGGGAAAAACGAGGTTCCGGACCGGAAAAAACGGGGTTTGGGACTGCAAAAAGACAAAAATTGCAGTCGTCCGGACAAAAAAAGACAAAAATTACAATGTTCCGGATTGAAAAAACGGGGTTTTGGACTGGAAAAACGGGGTTCCGGACACCAAAACACCATGGACCGGGACCAAGGCCCGGTTTCCACAACCGGCCGGGCTGTGGAACCCCCGGAACAGGTCCCAAGACCGGAGAACGCACTGGCTGTGGGACCCCCGGAGCAGGTCCCAAGACGGGAGAACCCACCGGCTGCCAACCGAAGTTGCCAAACAAACGCTTGAACCCCCGGAACAGACCTCACCCAGAGCCGGCACGCGCCGGACACCCCGGACCGCCATCAACCCAGCCAAAGCTGCCAAACAAACGCTTGACATTTCCCACAGTCCCCGGATTACCATCAAGCCGGACGGAACAGCGTCCGTCCACCGGCGCTCCCGGACAGCGGGACCGCCGGAGAGAAGCCCGTCACCCGGAGAGAGAGCGACCCGAGATGACCAGCCAGAAGCGATTGGTGCAACTGGACCTATTCCAGGACCAAGACATCACCGGCGAACGGCTCCAAGCCCAGGCCGCCGCCCACGAGCTGCTCCAAGCTCAGGCCGCGGCCCGGCGGCTGATGCGCTACTCGCTGCCGGAACACGCCAACCTGCTGGGCCACCTCCTGGTCGTGGAGAAGAGGCTGCCCAACTTCTACTTCAACCAAGCCGCCCTGGAAATGGGAGAGCCGGCCCAGGCCCAGCGCTGCTGGAGCCCCAAGGCCTGGCCGCTGCGGCCCCGCCAGGACGAGGACCGGCTCCGGAGCATCCTCCAGGTCCTGCTCAAGGTCTACCTGCGTCTGTGCCGCTACCCGGAGACGGAGACCTACGCCGGGGCGACGGAGCGGCTGAAAGACCGCATCGGCGCGCTGAAGGAGAAGGGCTTCTCCCACAACCGCATCGCCCAGCACCTGCGGATGTCCCACCGCACCCTGGCGGACATCACCGGGCGGGAGGTCCCGGGCCGGCCCCGGCACTGCCCCTGGGAGATGCTGGAGCGGCTGGAAGACGCCGAGACCGGCATCATCGCCGCGGTGCACCGCAGCCTCATCCGCCGCCCGCCCCGCCAGGCCGGCCCCACGCTGGAAGACCTGGAGACCGCCGGGCTGCTGCAGAGGGTTGGGGACGGCATCCGTCCGGGCCAGGGCTGCCTGAAGTGCGGGGCTGCCTGGACCCACCTGTACGAGAACGGCCGCAACGCCCGGGGCATCCCGGTGTACACCTGCCGGACCTGCGGCAGGGACAACCCGGTGAGCCTGCCCGAGGAAGAGGACGAGGACGAGGCCGGGTTGGACTTCCCGCTCCCGGAGGAATTCATCCAGCGCTACGCCCCCTGCCGGAAGTGCGGCGCTCCCTGGCACAACCTGGGCCGGGACGGCGTGGACCCCCGGGGCAACACCGTGTACACCTGCGCCATCTGCGCCCACCGGAACCGCGTCGCCCCCAAGCTGAAGGCCGTCGCCGCCTGAACCGGAGGAGAACATGACGACCCTGATCATTCCCCGGCTGCCGCTGGACCATCTCCAGCGGGCGGCGGCCGAGGCCCCCGAGGGGCCGGTGCTGATCATCGGCGGCCCCGGCTCGGGGAAGACCCACACCCTCATCGGCCGCATCGCCGTCCTGCTGAGAGAGGGAGCGCCGCCGCGCACCATCGCCTACCTGAGCTTCAGCAGCCAGGGGGCCCACGAGGTGTGCCGGCAGCTGAACGAACTGGAGCCGGAGGCCGCGCCGGACCTGTTCGTGGGGACCCTGCACCAGTACGCCAGCCACTTCCTGCGCCGGGCCGGCGCGGCGGTCCTGGGAATACCGCCCCACTACACCATCTGGGACCCCCAGCAGGCGGCGGAGACCATTGCCGAACTGGCGCGGACCGGCCCGGAGGACCCGGAGATGAGCCAGGAGGAAATCAACGAGCTGCTCCACTGGCACGACCTGGACCGGACCCGTCTGCCGGAGGACGCGCTGCCCGCTCCGGGAAAAGGCTGGCAGCGGCTGGCCGGACTCTACACCGCCGAGAAGCGCCGCCAGGACACCCTGGACCTGGGAGACCTGATTCCCCTGGCGGTAAGAGCGATGGAAATAGACCCCCGGCTGCGGGCAGACTGGAACCGGAGCCGCTCCCGGCACCTGCTGGTGGACGAGTTCCAGGACGTCACCCCGGCCCAGTACCGGCTGCTGCAGCTGATCACCGGCCCGACCCGGTCCATCGCCATCGCCACCGACCCCAACCAGAGCATCTACACCTGGCGGGGCGCCGAAGCCGGGCTGCTGGAGCAATTCCAGCTGGACCACCAACGGGCCGGCACCCACCTGCTGCGGGTGAACCACCGGAGCACCGGGGCCCTGACCGCCGCCGCCGCCCGGATCACCGACCACGAGCGGATGCGCGGCCTCCACCACGCCTACCAGTCGGCCGTCCGCCCGGAGGGAGAACCGCCAACGCTGCTGAGCTTCCCGGGGCCGCCCCAGGACATGGACGGGCACGTGCTGGACATGGCCCAGGAGCTGAACCGCCAGGGCTGCGCCTGGGAGGACATGGCCTGCGTCTACCGCCGGCACCTGACCGGCGCCCGGATAATCACCCAGCTGGTCCACCGGGACATACCCTACACCCTGCTGGGGGAAAACCGGACGCAGAAGAACGGCGACGCCCGCTGCATCGCCAGCCTGCTGGGCTCGGTGCTGAACCCCCTGGACCGGAACGCCTTCTCGGTGGCCGCCTCCACCGGGACCCAACCCCAGCGCCGCCGGTTGAACCCCCACGTCGACCGGGAGATAGCGCGCATCTCCCGGGAGCAGGGCGTGAACCTGATCGAGGCCGCCGGGCAGCACCTGTCCGGGGGCCGGCACAGCCCGCCGGTGGTCCGGGACCTGCGCCACATCGTCAACGCCTGGAAGCAGTTGGACCGGATGCTGGAAAGCCCGGAGGTCAGCCTGTACAACCTGTGCCGGCGGGCCCACGGGCTGCTGCACGACGCCCGGGGAGGCCGGGGGCTGCCGGTGCCGGACCCCCAGACAGCCCGGCTGCTGACCCTGAGCGAGACCACCGCCCGCCTCCCCGGGGAGACGGCCCGGGAACACCTGTCGCGGTTCCTGGAACTGCTGTCGGCGGCGTCCCACCCGGACCACCGGTCCCCGGACAACGACGACCCCTTTGCCCACCACCGGGGGATCAGCCTCAGCACGGTGCATGGCGCCAAGGGGCTGCAGTGGAAGGTGGTGTGGGTGCTGGACGCCAGCGATCACCTCATGCCGGGGCCGGTGCGGGACTCGCCCGAGGCCGCCGGGAACCTGGAGGAGGAGCAGCGGATCTTCTACGTGGCGGCGACCCGGGCCGCCGACCGGCTGTACTTCTGCAGCGCCGAGGGCTCGAAGCAGGAGCTCGACGCGGCGCCCAGCCGGTTCCTGGACGCGCTGGGAGACATCACGAGACACGAGGTCCTCGAGGAGGCGCGAGAGGAATGACCACGGCGGGAAAGGCCATCTATCCGGCAGAGAGCGCAAGGACTGCGGGGAGCCACGCATGGAAATGATCGCCGCGGTCCCGGTGCCGGAACTCCTGGACCATCCAGGAAGCGAGTCCGGCGATGACGGCTCCGGCCGGGACCGCTTGGGTCAAGCCGAATCCCGCCACCGTGAGGAAACCGCCAACCTCCGGGGCCGGTTGGAACGGGCCGAGACCGCCCGGAGCATCATCGAGGCCGCCAAAGAACAGCTAACCGAGACCTTCCAGGCCACGGCGGCCGCCGCTCTGAGGAACAACAACGAGACCTTCCTCAGCGTAGCCCAAGAGGGCCTGGGCAAGACCCTGGAGTCGGCCCGGAGCGATCTGCGCCAGCGCCACGAGCAGTTCGAGAACCTGGTCAAACCCCTCAGCGGGAATTACCGGAAACTCAATCCGAACATCGAGACCCTGGTGCAACAGAGCCAAGCCCTGGCCACAGAGACCGGCAAGCTCCGCGGCAACCGCCAGACCGGAAGCTGGGGCAAGATCCAACTCCGCCGCTTGGTGGAACTCGCCGGCATGCTTGACCATTGCGACTTCACCGAACAGGAGACCATCGAACAGGAAACCACCGGCGGCGCGTCCGGCCGCCCGGACCTGACGGTCAAGCTGCCGGGCAACAGGACAATCATCGTGGACGCCAAGACCTCGATGGGAGCCTTCCTGGAGACTCAGGGGGAGACCGGCAGCGTTCTCCAGGACAAGACCCTCCGGGACCACGCCGCAGCGTTGAAAGCCCAGGTGGAAGAACTGGCCAGGAAAAAGTACGGAGACCAGGTGAAGGGCTCCCCGGACTTCACCGTGATGTTCGTGCCCCGAGACCAGTTCCTGTCCGCGGCGCTGCAAGCCGACCCCGGCCTGGTGCAATACGCCATGACCAAACGCGTGGTCATTGCCACGCCGTCAACGCTGATTTCGCTCCTGTGGGCTGTGGCCAACGGCTGGCAGAACCAACGTCTCACCGATGAAGCCAGCGCCATACAGAAAGCCGGGGAAAACCTGCACGAAAGCATGCAGACCTTCCTAGCCCACTACCTGGAAACCGGCAAACAGCTCGAGCGGGCCGTCACGGCGTACAACAAGCCGGCCGGGACCTTCGACTCCCGCGTGGCCCCGAGGGGCCGTAGATTCTCCGAACTGGTCAAAGGGGACGAGGCCGCGCTGCCGGAGTTGGCAGGCATCGACACCCCGGTATCCACGTCAAAGCAACTCCCGCCGGAACCCCTGGAGGAGAAGTCCGGCCAGATGCCCGCCGCTGCCGGCGCGTAGACCGGCAACGGCTTCAACGCCGCTATTCTCTCCATCCCAATGGCGGGAAGAAGCACCGGCCCAGGGCCAATCCATCCGGTCCCCGAGGTCAGCCGACTCAACCGCAACTCCACAAGCAAGGAAAGTTCACAGACGTAGAGGCAGTCCTTTTCAACTCAACGCCCGGCGTGGCAACACCGGCCGAGATCCGCATGAACCGGGTTGAAAAACGGCGGGCCGGTCTCCAGGACAGGACCACCTGGAAGTGCAACCACCCGCAGGCTGGCGGAAAGCAGCAGGCTGTTTGAGCAGACCGCTGTCGACGGGAGACGGGAGGACCGGCAGAGGAAGCAGCGGCGCCCGGAGGCCCCTACCCGCAGGGGCGCTTCCGGCAAACGTTCACCCTAGCCGTCCATAGGAAAACCCCGGAACGGCGCTCCGAGTACGAAGAGACTCCCCGGTTTGAACCCCGCGAGGACATCGCGGAGATCGGGCCCGGCGGCTCATCCACCAGCCGAGGGAATGGGCCCCGGCAGGGGGAACCGGGACCAACAAGCACCTCCTCCGGCGACAACACGGGACCAACCCCGAGTCCACAACAGCCGCTCTTGACCCCACACCAATCCGCTGGAAGCAGATGCGTCCGGGGCGCCGGGGCCGCCCGGCCGGACAGAGCGCCGGCGGCGCCGGTTTGCCCACTCCGTCGGCCCGGCGTTACAATCCCGAGTACAGCAGGAGCGCCAAAAAATGATGACCATCAACTCCCTGGACGACTTCCTCCAAGCCCTGGACGCCAACCCCTCGTGGCGGGAAGCAGTCCGTGCCCGCATCCTGGGCGAGGAGCTGCTTCAGCTGCCCACGCGGTTTGATGTTTTCATGGAACGCCAACTCCAGTTCAACGAACGAATCGAGGGCTTCATCGAGGAGCAGAAGGGATTCAACGAACAACAGGCCAAGTTCAACGAACAACAGACTCAGTTCAACGAACGGGCCGACGCCCGGATGAACCGGATCGAGTCCGACATCAGCGTCGTGAAGGGAGGCCACGCCCGCACCCGCGTCGCCGACTTCACCGAAATCATAGCGGCCAACCTGGACCTGGACTTCGTCGGAACCCTCACCCCGAGACGGCTCCACGAGATAGCCAGGAACATCAATGACCCGAGCGCCGCCAACCCCGACCAGCGGGACAGCTTCATCAACGCCGACCTGGTCATCGAGGGCGCCGACGGCGACGGGCAGACGGTATACATCGCGGTCGAGACATCGTGGACGGCGGACCGGCGCGACTCGGGGCGAGCCCGGCGCAACGCCAGGTACCTGACCGATGCCACCGGCCACCGCGCCATCGCCGCCGTCGCCAGCGTCCGGAACGACAACGAGGTGACGGAACTGATCAGCAGCGGCCAGGTGCACTGGCACCGCATCCCCGACCGCGACCTGGAGCCGGCGTAACGCCGCTCCCGGACGAAGAGGGCAACCAGCCCGCGGCGGCCAACCCGGGCTCCGCAGCAGCATAAGACCCGGCAGGAAGCTGCCAGCACGCAGGCAAGCGCCGTCCACGGACCCCGGATACCCTCCAGTTCCCTGGCTCAACCTCCCGGTCCCGACACGCCCGGAAACCGGGCCATAGCTATTGCCATCCCAGTCTCCCGCCCCTGACGGCAACTCATCCAAGCCGAACCCCTCCCGACCGCGGACGACAACCGCCGCCGTCGAGGGACCGCCCGGACCGCAGCGGCTTCCCCCTCAAAATTGATCCAGCGCCCCAGGAACATTACGCACAGCCCCGGATACGCCGGGCAACAGAACCCATCAATCCCTTCCATTGGCATCTCCCCAACCAACCCCGCGACGCCGAAGCGGCCATGAGCTTCAAAGGACCGGAGCTAGCCCACCAGGACCCACATCCGCCGCGGCATCCGGACACGCCCGCAGCAACGCTGCACTTAATGACAAAACGGAGGGGAGAGACCCGCCAGTAGGATGAAAACCATGGCGAGGGGCTGAAGACGGCGCCCGCCGGGAAGAACAAGTGAACGGGTCAATGAGAAAAGCAACGGCCCAGACGCTGCTGGCAGCAACGCTGGTCCGAACACAAAATCCGTAGCCCGGTCCTACCCGGACACCTCCCACAGGGACCCGACGCCGCCCCGGGAGAACGAGACCAATTACACGGTCTCGTCGATCATCGGCGGCGAAAGGGTAAGCCACCGGCACAACATCAAGTGTGAACAACCCCTCAAGAAAGCCCAGAGACCTCAAGGTATGCCGGCAAACCGGGAGACTCGCGCAAAGGCAACAGGACTCCAGCAGCCAACCCCCCCACGGAACAGAAGATGCAGGAAAAGACCGGCAACAAACGCGCACCGGAATGGGGCCCACCGAGGAAAAAGACGGCTTGGATACTATGCCTGATTGTCAGCGGCTTGGTAATAGCCGCAATCACGGCCGTATCCTGCTCCGGCCCAGACGCCCTGCTCAAGCCGGCCGTCACCCCGGACCAGAGGGATTCCGGCGTACAGGCCCTCGCCGAGAGCGTTGACCAACTCGCCGGGGAGATGAAGAAGCTGACCCAAGAAATGGAGAGACTGGCCCTGGTAATGGAAAGCCTCTCCACACCGTCCGAGGAGCAAGCCGCATCGCCGAGGTTACCGGGCAAGACAACGCCCGCTCCCGCCAGCCCGGGAATCTGCGGGCGCAGCCCCAGCATCCAACGGGGAATCACGAGAACCCTGAACATACAATCCTGCCGGAGCATAACCGGCGATGAACTGTACCGGCTGACACACTTCCATGCCGATATATGGACAGACCTGCGCGCCGGCGATTTCAGCGGGATGGTCAACGTGACCCGGCTGACTCTCACAGGAAGAGAAGAGTTCAAAATACCCAAGGGAGCGTTCCAGGGACTGGACAGCCTCAAAAAAATGACAATCTCATTCCACCCCCAAGGGGCCATCGAACCGGGGGCGTTTCAGGGGCTGCCCAATCTGCAGGAACTGATAATCCAGACGCACGACATGTACACAAGACCCGAAAAAGGGCTATCCGTTCCCAAATTCGACCCGATGCCCAATCTCAGGACAGTCCACATCGAAGGCTGGACCCCCGCCCCGGAAACCGGGCAATTCGACGGCCTGCCCAAGCTGGAAACCGTGAAAGTGAACGGCAGAGACGGGCTTGGCGGGATGCCGACAACAATATCATCCACTGAGCGGACGAAGACGAAAGGCCCACGGACAGCGCCAAGCGCCGGCTCTACGCGTCCCATCTCGCCACCTGGTCCGGGAACCACCAGTCATGCCCTCTCCTGAACAACAGCGAGTGCGGCTGACCCGGGTCATCGACGGCGACACCGTGGAGGTGCTGGCCGGCGGCGGACTGTTCCGGGGCCCCGGCACCCGGCGCATCCGGCTCTACGGCATCGACGCCCCGGAAAGCTCCCAGCGGGGCGGACCCGAGTCCACCAAGCACCTGGGCCGGATCATCGGCGGCCGGACCGGGATGTGGCTGACCTCAATCGACACCGACCAGTACGGCCGGACGGTGGGGCTCATCCACTCAAAGAAGGGCCGGCCCGAGGACTCCTACAACTACCGGATGGTCCGGGACGGCCAGGCCCGCTGCTACATGACGAGACCGGAGGACCGGGAGCGGTACCAGGAAGCCGAGGACGCCGCCCGCTCCCAGGGACGGGGAATCTGGAAAGACCGGAACGCCGCCGCCCCCTGGGACTACCGGAAAGCCCAACGGGAAAGGGAGGCGCGAAGAAGCCGCGGGACCAAGTTCATCCTCATCGGGCTGACCCTCGTTCTCCTGGCCGCCGGCGCCCTCTACCTGCTGAGGGCCGCCAACTAGAGGGCCGGCCATGCCCCAGGGCCGGCTGGAGCTCCGGGACTACCAGCGGGAGACCATGGAGCAGGCCCGGAGCCTGCTCCGGCAGGACCCGTCCCTGCTGGTGACGGCGCCCACCGGGTCCGGCAAGACCGTCATCCTGGCCGAAATCGGGGCGCAGACCGTGGCCGGAAACCGGCGGGCCGGTCTCCTGGTACACCGCCAAGAGCTGGTCCAACAGTCCCGGGACCTCATCCTGCTCCAGTCCGGACAAGAACCCGGAATCGTCTGGAAGGACCGGCGGGAGTGGGACCAACCCTTCACCATAATAGCCCAGGACAGCGTCTCCCACCGGGAGATACCCCCGGACTTCCCCCGCCTGGACCTCCTGATGGTCGACGAGGCCCACCACACCGTGGCCCCCGGCTGGCTCCGGACCATCAGGAGGCTGAATCCCCGCTACCTGCTGGGATTCAGCGCCACGCCCTTCCGCCAGGACAAGGAACCGCTCTGCCCGGACCCCTTCGCCCGGGTCATCCGGCCAATCACCCCGCACGAGCTGATAGAGCAGGGCCTGCTCTGCCCGGCAGTGATCGAGTCGCCCATCGTCCACGACCACAACGGCGAGCTGCAGCCGGTGAACCAAGCGAGCAACCTGGAGAACGTCTACCTCCAAGCGGTGCGCTACGCCATAGCCCAGGGGCGGTCCAAAATCCTGCTCTACGTGTCCTCGACCAGGGAATACACCCCGTCGCAGGTGGTGCGGCGGACCACCGGGGTCCTGCGGCGGAGCGGCGTCGCCGCCGGGGCCATTGCCGAGGGCCTCCCGGCCGGGCGGCGGCGGGCAACGCTGGCCCGGTTCCGGGCCGCCGCCGGGGTCTCGGTGCTGGTCAACTACCTGACCCTCACCGAGGGCACCGACCTGCCCCTGGTGGACTGCGTGATCATCGGGCGGCGCACCGCCTCCGAGAGCACCATCATCCAGATGATCGGGCGGGGCCTGCGCAAGCACCCCGGGAAACGGGACTGCCTGGTGCTGGACTACACCGGGAGGCCGGACATGGACGGGATCATCCACTACTGGCGCTTGGACGGGGCAAAAGAAGACAAGAAGCGGAAAGCCTCCGGCCTGTCCCGGGAAGAGCTGAGGGAGCTGGCGGCGGACTTTCCCAAGCGGCTGTCGCCCCTGGACGGGGCCCGGGCCCGGTACCCCTGGCTCAGCCCGTTCGACGGCCGCCCGCTCCACAGGGCCAGGGCCAGGAGCGGGCGGGAGGGACCGCCGGGCTACGTCACCGTGGAGCCGGCGGCGGGCGGGGGTTGGAAAGTCTCCACCGTGACGCTGGAGAGCAGCGGTCCGGCGCCCCTGCGGCGGCAACAGACGCTGGCGGCCACGGCGGAAGACGCCGCCGTCCTGGTCCGGAGGACCCTGGGGGAAGCGGCCCCGCGCTTGGAGCGAAGCGCCCCCTGGCGGCTGGGCCCGGCCTCGGAAGCGCAGAAGAGCGCCTGGCGGCGGCTCCACCCCGGAGCGCCCTCCGGGGCGGACCGGCTGACCTCGGGGGAAGTGTCGGACGCCATCGCCCAAGAGAGGTTCCAACGCCGGGTCGACCCCCGGCTTCTCTGAAGAGGACAACGGGAGGAGGACAACAGTGAAAAGGACAAGACTGCCGGCTGCCATCGCAATCATCCTGGCAGCCATTCTGCTGGCGGCCCCAAGCTGCCAAACGGGACCGGAAACGGCAACCCCGGAGACCCGAAGGGGACCGGAAACGGCAACCCCGGAGACCCGAAGGGGACCGGAAACGGCAACCCCGGAGACCCGAAGGGGACCGGAAACGGTGGCCTCGGAGTCCCGGGACACCCTGACCCGGGAGCAGGCGGAGCGGAAGGCCCGGGAATACCTGGCGCTGAACCTGTGGGCCGAGACCAGCCACCGCACCGCCATCAGCAACCCCGGAAACTTCCACCGGGTGCTGCTGGGAGAACCGGGCCGGGCCTGCGCCGGGAGACCCTGGGACCCGGAACAAGCTGGCGCAATCATCGGACAACTCCTCGACTGCGCCGCCGGCGGCGCGGCCCCGGAGAGCAGCCAACGGTGGGAAGACCTGGGCGCTGCGGAGAGGGAGGCGCGGGCCCGGAGGGCGCTGGCGCTGCTCTGGGAAAGCACCGACCCCTCCGGAATGGTCTCAGCCAGGCTGGCGGCGGAGCGCCGGCTGGAGGTGAACCCCCGGAACAACCCCCAGTTCGCCAACTTCGCCGCCGCCTACCGGAGGTGCCGGGAGACTGAAAAGCACACCGCCGCGCTGGCTGTCGCCGGCGCCCCGGAAGAGGCGGCCCTGGCCTGGCTGGAGGCCAAGCGGGAACTCGAGGAATGCGCCAGCGCCGTGACCGGGGAACTCTTCCCCTTCCGGTAAGAGCGGGACACGGAAAACAGGGCAGCACCAAGCCAGGAGAGATCAGCCACATGGTGAAGTACGACGCAACCGTCTACCGGAAAGACGAAGCCGCCTGGTCCATGCGTTCGAAGGAACGGCACGGACAGCTATCCAACATGACCTGGGGATACCCTCTGACGGTGAACGGCCTGACCTTCCAGGGACCCGAGGGCCTGTACCAGGCCCTGAAGTTTCCCGGCCGGCCGGAGGGCGCAGCGGGCGATAGGCTCCCATCCCTCCGGCATGGAGGCCAAGCGGGCAGCCTGCGCGCAGAGGAGCGGGTTCCGGGAGGACTGGGAGGAGGTGAAAGCAGCCGCGATGGCCTACTGCCTGAGCGTCAAGCTCCGGCAGCACCCGGAGCCATTCGGAAGGGCCCTGGAACAGACGGGAAACCGGCCAATAGTTGAAATGTCACACCGGGACACCTGCTGGGGAGCGAAACCCCAGGGCCCCTGCCTGGCCGGGCACAACGTGCTGGGCAAGCTGCTGACGGAGCTCCGGGAAGAGTACCGGCGGCAGGGCCGCGATGCGGCCCTGGCCGCCAGCGCCTTCCTTGAGGGCGTGGACCTGGGGCCGCTGGCGGTCAACGGCCGGCCGGCAGGGTAGAAGCAACGCCTCGACCTGGCCGCCCATTCCGCACTCCCAAACTTCAACCAGGCCCCGCCATGCCGGGACCGTCCTCAATCCACCCCAAACAGACCGGCGGGGCGGGCCGGGAAAGCAACCGCCCCGCCGGACCCAACCGGGGTGAAGAGAGGATGAAAGAATGAGAAACGACCGACCCCATCACGCCGGGCGCCCAACCCGCCAGGTCTTGCCGGCCCTGGCCGTCCCCTGGGGAGCCGTCCAGGTGATGCTTGCCGAGGCCTGCCGCAGCGCGGCGGAGACCCGGGCCAACATGCCCCACCTGCCGGGCTGGCTGCGCCGCTTGGCGGAAGCCGCAGCAACCCCGGCGTCACTCATAGAAAGACCCAGGTAGAAACCCAGGTAAAGCGGGAAGCCCAAGCAAGAGCTCCCGCGGCAGGCAATAGCCTCTCCCAAGGGAGAAGAACTTCGGAGGTGAGTCCCATGTTCAAATACGCTCTCATGGCCGGCGCCGCCGCGCTGGTCCTGGCCATCGGCTGGCCCCTGATGTCCGCCGTGTTCGGCGGAGGGCCCAACGAGGCCACCCAGCTGGTGGAAGCGACCAGCCGCACCAACAACAAGGCGGAAAGCCTGAACGACTCCTTCACCGACATCATTCCCCCGGGCCCGCCGAGAAGCGCGCAGCAGTTCATCCTGCCCGCCGCCGGTGAAGGGACCGGGCCGGGCCCCGGCGGAGCGCCGCCGGGCCAGCCCCAACCCTCGCCGACCCCGGACAAGTACGCCCCCTACGAACACCCCAGCGAGCACGCGGTGCGGGACGCCGTCGAGTACCTGAACCGGCTCCAGACCGAGCTGGAACCGTCGCCCACCAAGTACATCCAGGCGGTGGAGCAACTGAAACGGGCCTGGACTCCCCGCTACAGGCAGGCCGCGGACGAGTACAAGCGGTTCGCCTACCGGATAGACCGGGCCGACGCCATGGCCGGGGAGTACTTCCAGGTCCAGAAGCGGCTGACCGCTCAGATCTCCAGCCGGGAGGACCGGCAACGGGCCGAGCTGATCGACGCCAAGGAGCAGGAGATCTACCTGAACTGGCGGGACCAGGCCTTCCGGACCCTGGGCCAAGCGCAGCTGATCATGCTGGAACTCCACGACATGAACGTGATCATCACCAAGCAGAGCCTCTCGGCCCACTTCGCCGCCCTCTACGAGGACTTCCAGGCGATACCGCCGGCCATCACCCTGCTGCACCAGGAACTGGCCCGGTTCCGGGAGGAGTCCGACCGGATCCAGATGACCTTCGGAGTGGCCGCCGATTAGCGGCCACCGCCCGGACGGGCGATAAAAAAGCCCGGGCCCGCTGGGCCCGGGCTCCAAGGGGCAGTCAGCGATGCAAGAACTGAAAGAGAAACTGGAGAAACTGAAGCTGAGCGATCCGGGGTTTGACAACACCACCCGGGCCCGGACCATGGTGGCCCTGGCCGCCCTGGCCGCCCTGGCCGCCCTGGCGGGGATGTTCCTCCCCTGGGTGTGGCTTGACGGGGACAGCTCATCCCTGAACGCCGCCGAGCTGCTGGCCCACGGGCTGACCAACCCGGAGCGGGGAGCGATGGTACGGGTATCCTTCCCGGGGACGATGGCCCTGCTGTTCATACCGCCGGCGGTGATCATCCTGGCGGTGCTGGGGTTCATCAGGGCCATCCGGGGAGAGTACCCGCTGCTGATGAACGCGGCGGGGGCAGCGCTGCCGCTGGTCCTGCTGGTGCTGTCGAAGCCGGTGACCTCCAGCGACAACCACGACGTGCTGGGGATTCCGGTCTCCCACGCGGGAGCAATCGTGGTGAGCATCTGCCACGCCAGCCTGCTCATCCACGGGGCGCTGCACCGGGCATCAAGGATAGAAGGCGAAGACGGCTGAGGCCAAGAGGAAAGGGTGAGAGGAAAGGGTGAATCGAAGGAATCCGGAAAACTTCCAGACCTGCCGCGTCTCTTCCTGAACGGGGCCGCTGCCTTTCGGCGGTGGAAATTGCTCCCGGCGGCCGAGTGCCCCCGGTGCGGCATCGAGCTTCAATGGGGCCGCCGCCTTCCGGCGGTGGAAATTGCTCCCGGCGGCCGAGTGCCCCCGGTGCGGCATCGAGCTTCAATGGGGCCGCCGCCTTCCGGCGGTGGAAACTTTGAAGTGTACGACCAAAACGTACAGTTGAAGGAGAGGTTCAATGGGGCCGCCGCCGGTCGGCGGTGGAAACTTGAAGCGATGGGCTCGTGGTCCGTCGTCTCAGTGTAGCTTCAATGGGGCCGCCGCCTTTCGGCGGTGGAAACGGTGAGGCCCTCGAGCTGAGCTATCTGCCGCTCCGCGCTTCAATGGGGCCACCGCCTTTCGGCGGTGGAAACCACTATCTGCGCCTTTACCCAAACTTCAGTCTACGACGCAGCCCTATTTTCACAGTATACGTCTCTGAACTCAGCAACCGCTTCACCCCGGGCCAACGAGCATTCCCGGTCCTATTCCTGCAAAACCGCTCCGGACCTCTCGCAAGGCGCCGCGACGCTGTGACTTTCGCTGCCGCGCCCTTCCGAAGCACCCATGTCCAATATCAACCCCCAGTCTTCCTTCAGGTCCGGAATTTCCGGCAATACCCTTTTCTTGAGGGACAGACCGCAGATGGACCCGGGGAACCGGAACCACAGCACCCGGACCAAGAAACCGCGGCTATGTCCGGCGTCCAACCCGCTTGGCGGGACGACGGGCTCCAGCCACTCCGCGGCACGGCCCCAGTCTACTTGAGGCGGCTTCCGGCATCAACGGGCGACACCCCGGCCCGGCTGAAGAAGACCGCCGCAGAGGCCCACAGAAGGCCGTAGGCGGCCCGTTTCCCAGACCCGGAGCGCTTCCTTCCTCTGGGAAGCCCGGCGCGGGAATGTGTGCCGTTCTCGTGTTCCCCCAATGCAAAACGTGTCTTGGGCAACTTGGCATAGAGTATTGTTCCGGGAATGTGCTGCTCCCTCTGACGGGGGTCCCTTGCCGGGTTCCGGATGGGTGGACGGGGTTCCCGAAGACGAAAACCACAGGGAGGTCAGTTTCATGTTGGATCGTCCAGACTGGGGAAATAATTGGTCCGCCCTCGAGCTGGCGGCATTCACCGGGACCCTGGTGACCGTTGTTGTCGCCGTCCTGGTCTTCATCTTGGAGTTCGACGTCCGTACCTCACCAGCCTGGCAGGTGTGGGTCCACCACCTTATGCTGGTCCTGTACCTTTCCCTCACCTTCATCCTGGCTTCCTGGCGTCCCTTTTGCTTCGGCAAACGGTTCTGCAGAGGGATGCTGGTCCTGGCGGTCCTGATGCCGGTGACGGTGTTCGCCGGCGGCTGGGTAACCGGCGGCGCCTACCTGGGGTTCAGGGACGAGCGGTTCTTCGACCTGGCGGTGGTGTCCGCCTCCTCGTTCGCGCTCATCTGGGGCACCATCGTGTTCCCGTATTCCGCCTTTGTTTTCAGCAAGGACCTGGCCCGGTACTGGCGCCACGGGGAACTCCCCGATTGGGAGCCAGGGTAGGCGCCCGCGTTCTCACGCAGATGAGTCCGATTCCCCTTCCCCGGACCGGGCCGTTCCATTTTGATAAAACGGGAGAAGGGGCTCCTGGGCTACGGTGGAAATATCCACCCATCAGGAGAGGAGGCCCCTTGAAGACCTCAGAACGCACCCGGATTCCCCGGACAGTCCCGGCAGTCCTCGCAGCCCTCATCCTAATCGCCCTGATCGCCGCGGCCGCCGGGAACGCCGCCGCGCAGGCAGGGCCCCCGGCAGCGCCCCTGAACCCCACCGCGTCCCTGGTCCTCCCGGACGGCGGATACGCCCGCGTCAGGGTGGGATGGGACAACCCCCAGGCCCCGGAGATCACCGGCTACACCGTGTCCCGGTCCGACGGCCGGAGCTTCGACTCCTCCGGGCAGGCCACGACGTACACCGACGAGTCGGCCCTGCCGGGCAGCTCATACGCCTACACCGTGACCGCCAGGTCTGCGGGCGGAGACAGCCCGGCCTCGGCGGCGGCGAGCATCAGCCTCCCGGACCCGCCGGCCGAAGCCCAAAACGTCAGCGCCGCGGTCAGGACGCCGGAGGCGGGCCACGAGAGCGTCCACGTGACCCTGACCTGGGACCCGGCCCCGGAACCGCAGGCCCAAGCCTGCGAGGAATCCTACCCGGTGACGGAATACCGGCTGAGCCGGAGTTCCGGGAACGAAGCCCCCGTGGAGATGGCGGTGGTGCCGGAAGGAGCCGGACTTTTCCACACCGACGAGACCGCGGACTTCAACACGGCCTATACCTACCACGTCGAGGCCGTGAGCCGCATCGGGCGCGGAACGGCCAGCACGGCGGCCGTCAGCACGCCGAAGCGGCCCGTGCCGTCCCCCACGGACCTGGACGTGGACGAGGCGGCCACCTCCGATCCCTTCGACGGGACCGTGACACTCGACTGGACCGCCCCCCAGGAGGGGCCAGCCATCACCGGGTACCGGATCACCCGGCAGGACACCGGAGCCCAGCCCCGGGTGCTGGTCGAGAACACCGGGAGCACGGACACAGCCCATACGGACTCCGGCCTCAGTGCCGGGGAGACGTACATCTACACCGCCGCCACCCTGAGCACGGACAACGCCAGCCCGGAGTCCGGACCCCTCAGCGTGTGGGCCCCGCTGCCCGTCCTGGACCCGGCCGCCCAAGCGGACACGGACCACATCGGCGTGTCCTGGACGGCCCCCGAGGAAACAACCAGGTACCACGGGTACATCGTCAGGCGCCGGGAGGCCGACGGGACCCAGTGGACCATGGTCCACGTCATGGACTCGCTCCACTACGCCGACGGAGCGGACCCCCTGAACCCGTTCGCCGGCCCGCCGGCCCACGACACCCCCTACGTCTACTCCGTCCAGTCCCGGAACGAACTGGGCATCGGCAGCGTCTGGGCCCAGACCGGAACGGTCATCCTGATGACCAAGCCCGGAGCGCCGGCCGGCGTGACGGCGGAAGCCGTGAACGGAGACATCAGGGTCGGCTGGACCCGGCCCGCCGGGAGATACCTGGACGGATACCGGGTCAGCCGCAGGCTGCAGGCCCGGGGCGCGACCGCCCCGGGAGAGTGGACCACCATCCAGGACGGCCTGGCCGCGGACGCCGTCTCCCACATGGACACGGACGTGGAGCCCACGGTCCAACACAGCTACCGGGTGCAGGTCTACAACGCGGCCGGCGACGGCCCCTGGTCGGAGGAAGCCTCCGACACCCACACACCGGCGCCGACGGTCCCGGAGTCGGTGGGCGCGGAAGTCCGTGGGACCAGCGTCATCGTCAGATGGACCGTCCCGGAGGACAGCTACAACGACGGCTACGACGTCCGCCACCGCATCGCGGGCGGAGAGTGGGAGGTCATCGAACACCTGAAGGCGGGCCAAGGCAACTCCCACACCCACGAGAACGCCGCGCCCGGCGTGACCCACGAGTACCAGGTCCGGTCCCGGAACGGCGCCGGGGAGTCCGCATGGTCGGAGACCGCATCCGCCATCCGGGTGGACCCGCCCGAGATGCCCGCGGACCTTACGGCCGCGGTCAGCGGGACGGACATAGCCGTGACCTGGACGGCCCCGCCCCAGGGGCTGGTGGACGGCTATGACCTTCAGCACCGCCAGGAAGGTGGCGGGGACTGGACCCAGGTGCAGACGGACGGGACCTCGTACACCCATGCAGGCCCGGTACCGGACGTGTTCCACGAATACCGGGTCAGGACCCGCAACCCCGCCGGGGAGAGCGGATGGGCCGGACCCGTGACGGCACGGATACTGAACCCGCCCCAGCCGCCCACCGGACTCACCGCCACGGTGCAGGGACAGGACGTCCTCGTGAGCTGGACGGCGCCGGAGACCGGGGTGACCGGCGGCTACCACCTGCAGCACAGGCAGGAGGGTACGGAGGAATGGAACCAGACCGGGGTAGACGGGACGGCGTATACCCACGACGCCCCGCTGGCTGACGTCTTCCACGAGTACCGCGTCCGGTCCCACAACGGCGCCGGAGAGAGCGGCTGGACCGCCGCTGCCAGCGCCAGGCGGATCAACCTGCCTCTCACTCCCGCCGGGCTGACGGCGAAGGCCGGCGAGGAAAACATCAGCGTGAGCTGGACAGCGCCGCCCAGCGGCATCGTCGACGGCTACGACCTGAGGTACCGGCAGCAGGGCAGTGGGGCCTGGACGGAGGTCAACCAGTCCAGCACGTCCTTCACCCACCCGGAACCCACGGTCGAAGTAACCTACGAATACCAGGTACGGAGCAAGAACAAGGCCGGGAACAGCCGCTGGACGGACAGCGTCACGGCCACCCGGTACACCGGGCCCCTGCCGCCGGAGCGGACCAGGTACCAGAAGTTCGCAAGCAACCTGCTCTTCGTAACCTGGACGGCTTCGGAGTCGCCGGGAGTCACCGGGTACGTGTTCCGGCAGAGAGTGGACGGAGGGGACTGGACCGAGACCGAACGGACCGGCAAGTCCATCCTCACACAGTACACCGGCGAAGACCGGCTCCACGAGTACCAGGTGCGGGCCGTGAGGGGCGAGGCCAAAGGCCGGTGGTCCGGGCCTCAGGCTGGACTTCACCGTTCCGGCGGAAACCGTTCCCAACGTCCGAGTGAACCTGGAAGGAGGCGCCGGGGTGAGACTGCACTGGGACCACCCCCAGGGCGGGCCCGCCCCTAGGTACGAGATATACCGGACCGAACAGGGCGGCAGGAGCGTGAGCCGGTACACGGACGGGTCCAAGCGGACCTACCTGCTCAACACCGGCGAGACGGGCAGGACTTTCAGCTTCCGGGTCATCGCCGTGAACGCGATTGACGAGAGGGGTCCCCTGGGGAACGACCCCAGGAACATAGCGGTCCCGGAGCCCCGGAGGTTCGACGGCATGGCCCCCGCCTGGCTGCACGTCAGGATGCTGGACTCAGGCACGGCACAGCTGAGTTGGGCAGCGCCCCGGGAGAGGGCGGACCAGATCAACGGCTACCGGATCTACCGGAAGCCCTACGTTCGGGGAGACACTGGGAGGATCGACCAGGGCCAGGGCGTGGTCCTCGTCGTGAACACCGGGAACACCTCCCGGACGTACACGGACGACAGCATGACAACCGGGCAGGCCTACGCCTACGGGGTCGCGGCCCGCCGGGACTCGTATCCCAGCGGCGTCAGCATGCCGTCTCCGGCGGCCTACGCCCAGGCCTGGAACGAACCCGAGGAATAGGCGGGACCAGGACACGGGAAGAAAGCAGGGCCCCGGGGACTCCCCTCCGGGGCCTTGCCGCGCCAGGACAACCCGGGGGCCGGAAGGAGAAAACAACATGAATGCGGACACGCCGGCGTGCCGGCACAGCTGGGAGGCCGCGGCCCACGTGGGCAACCTCCGGATAGCGGAGTGCCGGAAGTGCTTCCTGCCGCGGAGGGAAGAGGACGGCGCGGAAGACACCCTGAGCCGAAGGCTCAGGAGCGGCTACTACGCGGAGCAGACCAGGGCGGACCCCGACATGCGGGAGATGGACATCGGAGAAAGTCCGCAGCGGGGTCCACGGGAAACCCGGAAAGAAGAGGGACAAGGCCACACCGGAGCCACACCGGAACATCCGGAGAACTGCCCGGCCTGAAAGCCGTTCCACCGGGAGTTCGAGGATGACCAAGCGAAAACCGGGTTCGGCGCCGGGTCCAAGAGATAGCGGGTAACGGACCTTCCGCCCATCAGCTTAACCCTCTGATTGCGAGAGCCGCCACAACGTCGCCGGACACAACAAACGCCCGGCTGAAGCCCCAGGAATGCCGTAGGCGGCCCCGTTTCCCAAAAGCCGTGTGCCCGCCCCTGCCCGAATGCAGCCGGAAACAGCGGGCGGGCCGGACACAAAGCAGGCCCGGCCCGCGCCGGACTACCATGCACGAACAGGAGAAACTCCATGAGCTACCTCGTCGTGGGAAACGCCCTCACCGAGACCATCATCCGCTCCCAGGACGGCGCCCAGCGCCAGCATACCGGCGGCGTCGGCGCCATCATGGCCCGGGAACTGGCCCTGACCGGGGCCAGAGTCACCCTCCTCACCACCGCACCCCAGGGCGACGCCGCCCGGCAGATCCAGGCAGACCTTGAGAAACACGGGATGACTCCCATAGTCGTCCCGGGACAGCCGGCCCGGGTCTGGGCCGGCTGGGCCGAGATCATCACCCGCCGCGGCGGACCGGTGCGGGCCAGCGGCTCCTGGCCCAGGATGGGCGGGCTTCAAAAGCAGATAACCGAACTGGCCCCGGAACACGACTGGACCCTGATAAGCCTCAACATCATGCCGCAGGACCTCCAGGCGGCCAGGAAGCTGGCGCCCAACCTCGCGGTGAACGCCACATCCAAAGGGCTCGCGGTCCGGATGGCCAAGACCGGAGAACACCAGCTCGCCACCATGAACCGGGACGAGGCCAGGAAACTCATGGCCCATCTGGGGACCGAATCCCATGCCGGGCTTCCCAGGGCGCTCCGGGCCAACACGGTCATGGTCACCCTGGGCCGGAGGGGACGGATTATTCACCATGCCGACGGTTCAGCCGAGACCCACCCAGCAGTCCCGGCGCCCGCAGGCACGGACTTCATCGGGGCCGGGGACGCCGCCACCGCCGGCCTGGTGCTGGCGCTCTCGCGGGGACTGGACCTCGGGGAGACGGTCGACCAAGCCATCTCAGGGTTGTTGGAGCGGAACGCCGGAGGCTACCGGAATGGCAGGTAAACGCGAGGTGCCCCGCCAAGCCGGGCAGACAACGATGCAGGCAAGGGCCCTCGACGAAGCGCCGGAAGCGCCCCCTACTGCGGCCGGCGGCGACCACCGGGCCCAGCTGGTCCACCTGAAGGCCCACCTGAAGTCCCAGCGCCAAGACCGGTCCGGCGAAACCCGGACCGGCTGGTGCACCGTCATCACCAGGGCGGAGTCCCGCCGGCACATCACCCGCCAGCTCCACGAGAAAATCAACGCCAAGGTCCCGGAGTTCTACACGCCGGGCAAGGTCAACACCGAGGAGGGGCAGAGGAAGCTGGCCAGCACGGTCAACCACGCCCAAAGGGGCAACTTCTTCGGCAGCGACGACAACGTCACCCTCCCTTGGAAGCTCAGGTACCGCATCTACCGTTCCCGCTATCCCCGCCACGGCGACCGGGCCTTCTGGGAACTGGTCGGCGAGCGCATCCCCCCGCCGGTCCGCCCCAAGGAAGCGGAGTTTCCCCTGGAAGTCCGGGTGGAGATGGCCGAACGCCGGCGCCGACGGGAACACCTCCGGGAACTACCTCCGGGAACTGCTGGTGCGGCAGAAGGCCAGCCCCAAGCGGTGGCGGCAGGCCGTGGTCCGCACGATGTGGCACTGTCTCCCCTGCTGGCAGATTTACCCGGTCGAGGAGGTGACGGAAAGGCGCTGCCCGGTATGCCGGGCCAAGCGGTACTGTAAGCAGTACAGTTTTTGAAATAGAGGTATCCCTGTAGCCCCTCGGTCTTCAGGTCGATCGTCCAGCGGCTACCATTACAGAGGGCGGGCTGCCCCAAAAGATGCTGTTATGCACGGTATCTCCAACGGTTTCGAGCACGGGGGGTCTCGATTTCACAACAGCGCAGGCACCGGGATGAAGCACCGCCTTGCCCTCGTTTCCCGCTATGCACATTCCCAAGTGCACAGATGGGCGCAAAAGACGGGGGTTATTCATCCACGGCTTGGGCGGCTGGGAGGAAGTCGGCGTCGGCGAAATCTGCGAAGCGGTCCGGGAGGAATTGGCCAAGTCCGAGACGACCTGGGTTGAACCGCTGCAGATATAGTCGGTGATAATGCGGCTAGTGATGGGACCCAAGTGTATGCCCTTGGTGGTATGGCCGGTAGCCAAGAGGACGCCTTCCCTGCCGGGGACCGGGCCGATGATAGGTTTGCTGTCGGGACTCAGGGGACGGGAACCGGCAAGTTGCTGAACCAACTCGGCACGCTCCAGGTCAGGAAAGACATCATGGCCCTCTGGAAGAGTTCCAAGCGGGCAGTTTCCGCGGGCTGGCGGCAAACTCCCCGCCCCAGAAAAGCTCTTTCTGGTCATAGCCCCGGCCCCTGGTGCTGCCGACGCTGGTGAAACCGTCGGTCCGGCTGATCATGTGGCCGCGCTTGGGAGAGCTGATCAGCACCGGAAGGGGTTCGCCGGGATAGTTGAGCAAGAGGCGCTCTCCCTTCATGGGCCGGACAGGAAGGGGGAAGCCCAGCCAGGTGCCGGCAGCCACCACTACCGTGCCGCAGGGTATGTCCCCGGAGGCGGTCTTAACGCCGGAAATCGTGGGTCCACTGGTGGCAAGGCCGGTTACTTCCCGGTAAAGGATGTTGGCGCCCTTCAGTTCGGCGCCCCGGCCCAGAGCCAGGTTGGCGGTAGCTGTCCAACTGGGCGGACTCGTCCTCATACACGGCGCCAATAATGATGGAAGGGGAAAGGCGGGGTTCGATAGAGCGGACTTCCCTGGCGTCAATCCAGTGCATCTTGATGTGAGGTTGCTGCCAGGCCATCAAGCTTTTAATCAGATCGGCTTCTTCGTCGTCCAGAGCCAACCGTAGAGAGGGACGATGCTGGTAGAGCAGGTCCATACCCGTGGCGGATTCCAGTTCGGGGATGAGCTGTCGAAACTCAGAGTAAGATTCTCGGGCAATTTGGAAGGACTCCCCGGGGGAGAACTCGGCGCCCAGCAGGCTGAGGGAGCCGGTGGCGTGAGCGGAGGCCCCGCTGCCGATGGCTTCCCGCTCCAAGAGAGTCACGTTGGACCCTTTCCGGGCCAGGTAATAGGCGACCGACCGAGCAACCGACCACACCGGCGCCAATGACAACTACGTCGGCACTCTTAGGCAAAACTTTGCTCTCCAATGGGAGTTTTGGGGATTTTCGCCGTGGGCCGCACGGGTGTTAGGATTGTGGACAAATAGTCTTGCCACCAGTTTAACCCATGTGTAGCGATTCCTTGCCTTGGCCAAGAGATTCACAGACCAAACGGCTGGAGAAGTCTGATATGGACCTCTGGTCCGCTGTCCGGAGCCTCATACACTCTCTGGAAATGAGCGCCCGTAAGTTGCGAAGGAGAGACCATGAACAGCGTTGGATACAATCCGGCAGCCCGATTCGACGTCGAAATGACCGACCGGGTCTACTTGGATCACGAGAGCGGCAGCCTGGAGGCCACTATCTACCAGCCCCAGGGCCAGGGTCCTTTCCCGGGTTTGCTGGACGTTCACGGCGGCAGATGGTTCCTGAACGATCGTTCCGACGACCATCCCATGAACCTAGCCCTAGTATTACAACGACGGATTATCTGGCGGCGTGATTTTAGTGTGAAATTGAACCTGGCGACGTAGTGCCGCAAGGCTCCCACGATAGCTGGCGTGGAGTCAGACAGGAAGCATCAGCCAGCTTTTTCCACAAACTGTCGTTGTAATACTAGCGGCCAGCGGCATAGTGGTCGTCGCCGCGGACTTCAGGTTGGCCCCGCAACACCCCTACCCGGCCCAGATCGTCGACACTAACTATGCTACCCGTTGGATGAAGGCCCAAGCCGGACAGCTCAAAATAGACCCGGCATCGGTGGGCGCCATGGGCTGCTCCAGCGGCGGCCATACTGTAGTGCTAAACGGGATGCGCCCCAAGGCCCCCCACTATGCAGCGCTGCCGCTTCCCGGAGGAGAGGACGTGGACGCTTCACTGCGATTCATGCTGTGCTGCTGGTCCGTCCTCGACCCCCACGCCCGCTACCTGTGGGCCCGCGAAATTGGCGACGAGCGGTTTATAGGCCCTACCGAGTCCTACTTTCCCGCCCACGCCAGCCTCCACGAAGGAAACCCCCAGAAGGCCCTGGAACGGGGAGAGGCGGTGGAGCTGCCCCCTGCGATAATCATCCAGGGAACCAATGACTCCAACATTCCCCTGTTCATTCCCCAGAAGTTCGAGGCCGCGTACCGGGCCGCCGGAGGCCACATAGAGCTGGAACTGTTCCCGGGGATGCCTCACCGCTTCGGCAATATGCCCGGAGCAGAATCCGAACGGGCCATCTAGTTGATGAAGGGCTTTATCGCGCGGCAGCTGGCACGCCCGGCGGTGGCACCGGTCAGTTAGACCACCTGAGAGGCAACGCTACCTGAACTGCGGCGCAAAGGGACGGCAATGGCCACGCCTGCATTGCCCCAGTCCCCAATAAAATTCAGCACTTCCCGCCGTCTCCCACAAAGTAATCGTACTTCCGCCCCGCTAGGTCCACCACCTCGGGCACATCTTCCTCCAGCAGATAGCCCTCGGCCACCAAGTCCATTGCGGCGCGGGTCACCTGCTCCAGGTAGTCCTCGCGGCTGGCGTAGCGTTCCCCGATGGATGCTCGCGGGTCGCCGGCGGACTCGCGCTCGGCTTGGGTGGCGGGCAGGGGGAGGGTCCAGCCGGCAAGGCCGCCGGTGATGCCGATAAAGAGGCCGGGGTTGCCGATGCTCTCGTCGCGCAGGTTCCAGCCGGTGTAGGTGGCCACCGGGACTGTCAAGTCCGGCAGGCGGATGCCGCCCCGCTCGTTGAAGGATTCGTCAAGGTCGGCGACCAGCGCCGGGAACTCCGCTCCCTCATCGGCGGGCAACTTGGTGGTGCGCCCCAGGTGCGACTCCGGGCCATAGTCCAGCCTTATCGCCCTGGTGGTCTGGGTCGGGACCTTCACGCCGGGGAGTTGGGCAAACCGTTCCAGCAGCGTATGGGACTCCACCGCCGTGCTGTCGTTGAGGCTGGGATGACGGCTGGCGGGAGGCTCCTCGCCCGTGGTAACCCAGCGGTCCAGGTTGTCCAGCGCAGCCCGCAACAGGGGAGCGTAGTCCACGCTGTTCAAGGGAAGCTGTCCTCTGATCCCGTCACTCGCACGGAATTGCAGCGGAGGAAACTCGCCCGAGCCGTGCTGGCAACCGGCGAAGTGGTAGCAGCGGACCGACGGCGACTCCGCAGCGTCGGTCAGGCTCTCCAGGTCGGTGTGGATCAATGCGGCATCCCCACGCCAGTACTCGGCGGAGGTGTTGGTGAACATGATCTTGGGCACCTTTCCCCGCCGCTTCATGGCGTCGAGCAGGGAACCGTGGGCGCCGGTCACCGGGTCCGTCTGTGGGGTGTCGGTGAAGGGGAACATCTCCGGGATGATGTAGCAGACGTCCTTGGAAGGCTGTCCGAAGCGCAGGTTGAACTCGCCGCGCATCCCGCCCGCCACGTGAGGGATGATCCCGTCCAGGGCTGGCCGGTCCTCTTCGTCCTCGTTGATGCCCACATGGATGTACTGGCGCAGGAAGCGTCCGCTCTGGGAACGGCCCATGGCGTAGGCGTAGTCGATAGCCCCGGCGCAGGGGTTCCCGGCGGAGGCCGGAGCGTATTTCAGGAAAGAGACCGCATCCCGCATCGCGGCAAACCCCAGTCCCACGATCCGGCTGCCGGTCGTGGTGTAGACCAACTGGTAAATTTTCCCCGGCTCGAACCCGGAGGACATGTAGATGTAGCTGTGCTGCGGCTCCACATCCTCATCCTCGACCCGGACGAAGGACCACTGGCCCCGGTCAACAGGTGTAGCGGGACTGTTGGGCAGGTCCCGCACCGTCAGGGTGGCCTCCGCTTCCTCAGGGTCGGCGGCAGGATTGGGCAGGTGCTGCCGGTCTGCCAGCAGGAACACCTGGGTGGGTTCGTTGCACTGGAACTGGCAGAGAATCTTGCCGGTCAGGGGCCCTTGAGGGCCGATGGCTTCCGGCCCGTGAAGTCCGATGAGTCCGGGAGTAGGCGGCACGTCGGCCTGCCAGCCGCCCCAGACCACCGTGTAGCCCCGGCGCATCAGGTAGCCGTTGCCCGCCTCCAGGGGTGCAGTGGCGTCGGTAGCGATGGGGACGCTGTTCATGGTCAGGGCGGTCTTCCGGCCCCGGTTCACCACGTCGAACAGGATGCGGCGGTTGCCCCGGTCGATGTTCACCGGCTGGAGCATGGCGAAGTCCGCCGAAAACTCCACCCTGCCGGCGGAGTTGCGTGGCGCCAGGTCCAGGTCGGTAATCCCGTGATTCCGGGCGTGCAACGGGTCCACCGTGTAGTGGGCCGTGCCTTCCAGAAGCTCATACGCGCCCACGTCGCCGAAGCTCTCGCCGGACGCGAGGCTGGTGCGATTGTTGATTTCCAAATCTGTAATTGCCAAGAAACCTCCGGTTGGCCGGCGCCCGATCGCCAGCAGCCGATATTCAGTTCTGGGTTGCCAGACTCCGAGGGGATTTTAGCACCTGTGGACTGGCCGTGGCGGCGGCACTCGTCCACACACCAGGGAGAAAACTGCCAAACTCGCACTAAGCGCACTAAGCTTGGTACAGAAATTGGGGCAGGACCACAGGGATACTCCAAATTCATCCAGAATGACGCGGGACATCCGCTCGGGAAGGCGGCAATGACACTATCTCTGGTACGGGGAAAGCACGTCGTCAGCAAGATTACCGGCCCCCATTCGGCGGAGGTCGTCACCGACGGGGCGGTGCTGCAGCGGGACGGGCAAATCGAAGCGGTAGGTGCCTACCAGGAGCTCAGCCGCCAGCATCCCGACGCCGAGGTCATTGGTTCCGGCAACCATATCGTCATGCCAGGGCTGGTCAACGACCACTTCCACGTAGGCCTCACTCCCTTCCAGATGGGCGCGCCCGACCTGCCGCTGGAAATGTGGAGCCTGGCCCGCATCGGCACCCGGTTGATCGATCCCTACTTGGACCAGCTTTATGGTGCGGTTCAGATGATCGAGACGGGCACTACCACGGTGCAGGCGATACACTCGACCGGGCGGGGATACGGACCGGTGCCTTGAAGTCGCCGACAAGGTGGTTAGTGCCTACCAGGCTTCCGGAATGCGGGTCTCCTACGCTCCCTTGGTGGCGGACCAAAACTCAGACCGAAACTCAATGGTGGCCGGTCCGCGGCGGCAGGGAGGCTGCGTTCAGGGTTGCGGCCCGGATGTCTCTGTTCACCCGTGCCACGAGCTTGGGCAGCTACGAAAGCCTGATCGAGCACCGGGCGTCCATTGAGGGTTATAGTAGTTCCACTCCGGAGGACCTGCTGCGAGTGTCGGTGGGCTTGGAAAATGCCGATGACCTTATTGCAGACCTCGATCGGGCTTTGGGAGAGTGAGGATTAAAGAACGGGCGGACAGCAGGCCGCTGCCAAAGACACACCAAAGACGGGCAAGACGGGTAGCTATTGCAGTTTTGGTGATTATCACTGCGCTTATCATCCCGGTATCCTGCGGGGGAGAGCAACTCAGCACGCCGACGAAGCCACCGCTCGCACCAGGACCGACAGCAACGGTTGCGAAGTCCCCGACGGCCGAGCCAACGTGGACGCCATCACCCACTGCCGCACCAACAACGACGCCAGCCAAGCCGCCAGCAACAAAGGAGCTTGAAGCCACGAGCTTCCCGGCCCGAGACTCAGGCACGCCCAAGGGACAAACAATCTTCCGGGCCAACTGTGCCGTATGCCACGGGTCGAACGGAGAGGGCCAACCCGACTGGCATGTGAAGAAACCGGACGGGATTTTGCCCGCACCGCCCCTTAACGGGGACGGACACACCTGGCACCACGGGGACGGGATCCTCTACACCTACGTGAACAAGGGAGGAAATGCCTTCGAGTCCCCCGACCTGCCCAGCTTCAAGAGCGGGATGCCCGGCTTCGGAGAGATTCTCTCCCACGAGGAGATCATCGCGGTCATCGAGTACCTGAAGAGCCTCTGGGGCGACAAGGTGGCCCAAGGGCTGGGGCTGATGAAAAGGGAGACGCAGGCCCTAGTCAGCGAGAACGACCCGTTTCCGTCAGCGCCGCGGTAGGGCAGGCCCAATGGGATATGCGGGGGCTGACCGACAAAACTCTCACTCAGACTGATGCAACCACTGGGGCAGGTCAGAGGGACTTCGTTCGAGGATTCTACGACCGCCAGAGCACAAATGGGTACTGCGTACAGTCCCCTAAGACCGGAAATGGTGGGCCTGAAGGCCATGGAGCTTGAAAGCGTTTGAGGACCGGTGGCTTTCGGTCAGGCGCTTATTGCCTATGGCTCTGGGGCGGGCAGGAACACCGGCAGCACCACCTCCGGCTCGTCGGCCGAAGGAATGAAAGTCACCCGGACCGGCATATTGATGCGGATGTCCTCGGGGGCCACGTTGAGGATGTTGCTGCAAATGCGAAGGCCTTCCTGCTCCTCAAGCTCGATCATGCAGAGGTTATAGGGCGTCTGTTCCTTCTCATGGATTGCCGGGTGGACTGGGTGGCGGACTATTACGTAGGAGTAGACGAAGCCCCGGCCGCTGACTCTGGTCCAGATATAGTCCAGTGACGAGCATTGGGGACACATTGGCGTAGGCAGGTGCCGGAACAACCGGCAATCCGAGCACTGTTGGATGCGAAGCTCGCCGTTCCGGGACCCCTCCCAGAATCCCCGCTCATAGTCCGGCAGCCGCTCCAGGTCGGGTAGGGGCACGCCCTCCAAGGGTGCGGTCATCGGCCGCAACCTGGCGGCTTGTTCTCTTTCCTGGGTCATTGAAGCTCCTTGCTATCTCGGGCCGTCCCGGGCTATCCCCGGCGAATTATTACGGCGGCGCTCAGTTGGGCCGTGCTGCTACAGGAGAGGACCAGGTTTATGGTCTTGTGTGGCGGCTGAGCGGTGGAGATGCCCCGGATCAGCCGGACGGCCTCCTGGGGATGGGTGAGGCCATGGATATAAGCCTCGGAGTGATTGCCGCCGTGGGTGTTGGTGGGCAATGGACCATCGAACCGGAGGTTCCTGCCTCCCTCCACGAAGTCCTTGGCCTCACCGCGGGGCACGAAACCGTAGGCTTCCAGGTTCAACAGGCAGAAGGGCGTGAAGTGGTCGTAGAACATCCAGGCGTCCATGTCCTTGGCTTCCAAGCGGGCCCGTGCCCAGAGGTCGCGGGCGGTGTTCGCCGACTCGGCCGCGGCCAGGTCGGGACGGTAAATAATGCCGTCGTTCCGGGGCCCGGAGCCTTGGGCGGCCGCCTCAACCAGGGTCAGGGTGCTGGAGTGGCGCAGCTCTCTGGCGCGCTCGGGAGTGGTCATCACAATGGCAGCGGCGCCGTCGTTCTCCTGGCAAAAGTCCAGGACGTGCAGCGGGTCCACCACCATGCGGGAATTCTGGTGGTCGTCGATGGTGATGGGGTCCCTCCGAAGAGCGCGAGGGTTCCGGGAGGCGTGCTCCCGCAGGGTAACCGCGACCCAACCGAAGTGGCGGCTGGTGGCCCCGCACTCGTGCATGTAGCGGCGGGCGAACATTCCGAAATTATGCGCCGGGGCCATGTTGCCCCAAGGTGTGGCAAAGCTTGCCTGGCCCCCGGCGATTCGCTCCGGTCCCCTGGCCCGGCCCAACCGGAACCCGGAACGGAGGTTGGCGGCGCGGAAGCACACCACATAGTTGCAAAACCCGGCGGCCAGGGCGGCGGCGGCATGGCCTACCACGGCGTTGCCCGCGCCCCCGCCGTAGGCAACGGATTCCCAGTGGCGCAGGTTTTTGATGCCCAACGACTGTACCAGCAGCGTTTCATGGTTGGAGTCCATCTCATACCGCACCAGGCCGTCGATATCCTGCGGGGCGATACCGGCATCGTCGCAGGCTGCCTTGATTGCCTCAGAGGCAAGTTGTATCTCGCTACGGCCCGAGTTCCAGGAAAACTCCGTTTCGCCTATGCCGACGATGGCGGCCTTGTCCCTAATGCCGTTGCTGTCGGCGGGGATGATGGTCTGCACCATGGCCTGTTATTCCTCCTCCCAGTCCACCACTTTCCGTTGTTTCAGATCGTGGGTCTGTTCGTCGGTATACCCTAGCTCCATGAGGATGGGCCGGGTGTGCTGGCCTTTGAGCGGACCCGGGCCCGCCCGGCCGGAGGTCTCCGAGAATCTTACCACTGGAGAGTAGCGCCAGAACTCGCCATACCGGGGCGCCTCCACCTTGGTAAGAAGCCCGTTTTCGCTCACGTGGGGATCTTCGTTGAAAAAGAAGTACATTCCCCGGTCCTCGGCCTTGACGCAGGCCACGTCGGCGGCGGTGAGTAGCTTCTCCCAATACAGTGGGTCCCCGGCAGTGAACACCTGGGCCAATTCGTCGATGAGCGCGTCGTCGTGCATCTCTCGCGCCTTATGGGTGGCAAACCGGGGGTCATCCCGGAGGTCCGGACGGTCGATGGCCCGGCACAGGGCCTCCCACTCGTCCTCGAAGGGACAAGCGAGGAACACCCACCCGGTTCTTGCCCGGTACAGACGGTACAGAGCGTGCAGCCCGTACCCGTCCCGGTCCGGCAGCGGACGAGGCTGCTTGCCCTCGTGCCAGTAGAAGTCGTCGACGTTGGCATAAGCGTTGGCGGCGATCATAGTGGACTCGACGTATTGCGCCATGCCGGTGCGCTCCCGGGCGTAGAGACCTAGAACCAGACCTACGGCATTGACCATAGCAGTGTTATGGTCGGCGGTGCCGTCGTTCGCCCGTTTGAGCTGCTTGGCTACCGCAGCGATGTCGTCGATGGACATTGGCTGGCCCGGCGGCGGGAAGGAATCCCTCCCCATCTGGGCCACTCCGCCGCCGGAGACGGCGCCGGCAATCGGGGCCATAGATGGCCGGTGAGAGTAAGGGCCGGTGGAGCCGTAGCCGCCAGCGTACAGGTAGACCAGGTTGGGGTTGATCTTGGACAACTGCTCGTAGCCGATACCGGTGCGCTCGGGTGCGCCGGGGCGCATACTGTGAAGCAGCAGATCGGCCTTGGCCGCCAGCTTGCCCATGATCTCCTGGCCCTCCAGGGTCTTCAGGTCCAGGCAAATGCCCTCGGAGCCGGCCATGGTCCGGTGGACCGACATGGCCAGCCCCTGCCTGCCCCAATCGCCGCCGGGGGCTTCGATGCGGATTACCCTGGCGCCAAGCTCGGCTACCAGGGCGCAACCCAGGGGGCCGTTGATTACCGTCCCTAGGTCCAGAAGCGTTATTCCTGCCAAAGGATGCCTTGGCATCGCGTCTTTGGCGCCGTTGGAATGCCTTTTGGAGTCGCCCCCGAGGCGGGTCAGGACCTCGGCGGTGTGCTGGCCCGGCGCCGGGGCTGGCCCCTGCGTGCTGGCCGGGGTCACCCTCATGTTCACCATGGGGCCAAGCTGGCGCGTGTCGCCCACTCCCGGATCATTCACCTCCTGGACGTTGCCGTTGTGTACGATTTGGGGATGGTCCAAAGCCTGTTCAGAGGTGATGTAGGGCTCGGCAGCCACGTTGTTTGCCTCGCCAAGGAATATGGACATCCACTCATCCAAGGTCTTTTCCTGGACCTTCTCCAGCATGATGCGTTCTAGCGACGCAACGGCTTCTTCATCCAGGAAGGGCGCGGTCTTGTATCGCGGGTCCTCGTATATGAAGTCCATGTCCAGCGAGTGCATCATGGACCGGAACAACCTTTCCACGACGTTGCCCAGTTGAATCCAGTAGCCATCCTTGGTACGGGCGGGCAGGTAGCCTGTAGGGTTGGGACGCCCGATGCCGACCCTGGGGTCGGGTGGATAGGTGTCCGGGAGGTTCTCGATCATCTGGCCGTGGACCCAGGAGACGTGGTCGTAGGTGGTCACGGCTTGGAGCATACTGGCCTCCACCCTCTGACCCTTGCCGGTCCTTTCTCGCACGTAAAGGGCGGCGGTGATGCCACGAATCAGCGCCGTGGCGGCGGAGTGGCACACGCCCTGGACGACGACGTGGTTGGGGCCTTGCCGGGGGGTCTGCTCGGCGAACATCATCATCCGGCCGCTCTTGGCGGCCACCACGGCGTCGTAACCCTTGTATTTGGCGTAGGGCCCCTGTCGTCCGAAACCCGTCAGGGTGGCATATACCAGCCCGGGATGACCGCCCCGAAGGCTGTCGTAGTCGATGCCCAAGCGTTGGGTGACCCCGGGCCGGAAGCTCTCGACGACAACGTCGGAGAGTTGCGCCAACCCCCGGGCATTATCCCGGCCTTCCGGGGTCTTCAGGTCGAGGACGACGCTCTTCTTGCCGCGGTTCCATTGGATGGCCCCTGGCGAGTTCCTGAATTTTTCTCCACCCGGCGGCTCAACTTTGATGACTTCAGCGCCGAAGTCGGACATCACCATGGTGGCGACGCCACCAGCCCGGCCGCTGGTGAAGTCGAGGACGGTGATTCCATCAAAGACCTGTGACATGGCGCCCCCTTCGTAGTCAACTAGTGTATTACCCTATAGTTCCACAGGCCAGCAGGGCGGGGTATCGAATTTTCCGTACCCGTCTGCCTTGATCAGCATCATGTCCTAGACGCAAGATGGTCCCACGCTGACGCTATGGTACGGCGTTTTCACCGCCGGCACCATACCCGGTTCCAGCACCGGTTTCAGCATCCTGTACGCAAAGGATTGGACCCACGTCGGAGTGTACGCCGGGGGCGGTTTTATATACGAGGCCGATCCCGACGAGTGCCCGAACGGAGAGGATGGCGTGGCCCTCAGACCACTCAGCAGATACTACGAAGAAGGCAGCGACGTCATGTACTCTCAACTGGACAATGCGAGTTGGCGTTGGAGCGAAGCCGGGGCACTGGAGGATGCAGAAGAGGAGTACGGCACCAATTGCGAGACGCCTTTTACCCGGAACGTCTTTGACATGGACAGCACCGACAGATTCTTCTGCTCCAAGTTAGTGTGGCGAATCTACCTGGACAATGAGCACCACTCGGTGAACGTGGACAGTAACCACTACAGTTACTTCTTCTGGCTCATGCTCAGGCATGGATTGGGATGGCCAACGGCATGGTACATCATCACTCATACCGTCGCCCCGGACGAAATCGCCCGTCACTCCGACCTGGACAACTACTACAAGGCGCACATCGACTAGGCGGCGATTTTCGGGAGTCTTCCGTTGGCGGGGGTATCGCGAATGAAAAATATGGGAATTATATCGAATAGTACACACAGATAGGAGATAGAGCGGAATGTCGGGCTACTCTGCACAAGTTGCCACGGACAAAGCAAGCCGTAAGGGGGCAACAGTTCCCCCATTCCGACGCCATAGCTTGCATCATTGTCCGTGAGTTTGGCTTGTGCAGAGCCAATGGAAGACCTGCCACCCCCCGCAACTAAAGTCAAGTTGACCGGCCCTTGCCCCAGGGCAACAGCTGCATCCGCCGTCTGAACCGCAGACGCTTGGGCTGGAAGCCAACACAACATCAGCCGGCTTCGCCGCCCATCCCGACGTGCTCCCGGATGTCCTTCAACTCGTCCCGTATGCTGCCGGACTCCTGACGGAAGAGACCGGCGCCCCGGTAGCTCACCGACATGGAGATGACGACGGCTGCCAGGGCAATGACGCCGGCAATGACCACCACCAGTCCGAAGAAACCCGTATACCTGCCGGGGAAGCCCGGATCACTCACCACCGCCTCCGCGATCCCGACGCTCTTCTCGAACGCCGACAACAGCCAGGCGCTGGCGCTCGCCAGGAAAAGCCAGACCAGGAACCTGAAAACAAGACGTTCATTCATCGAAAAACCTCCTGACTTCCTGTTTGGACCGGGACCGGCAGTCAGCCGGTCCGGAACGAGGACGACGCCACCGTCACGCCGGTGAAGACCGGCGCCCACAGCGGCAGCTTCGGATAAACTCATCAACCCCGGCCCCTACGGGACCCCCCACACCAGGAGAATGAAGACCTCCGAAAGCTCGCTGGACACCCCCCCGGCGTCAACCGACCTCACCTGGAAGTCGAACAACATAGGCAGCCCCCGGAGCTCCCCGTCCACCTCCTCCACCGGGCCCAGAACATCGTTGATGGAGAACACCCCGTCAACCGGCGCAACCGGCGTCCAGGCGCGGTAGTCCACTTCCGGCCGGACCTCACCGCTGTCCGGAGACCAGCCGTACTGCCGGTACTCCACCGTGGAATCGGACTCCTCCCGGTGCGGCCACCAGGAGTACTCCCGGTGCTCCACCGTGGGACCGAAGCCGCTGTGCGGCCACCAGCGGTACTCCAAGCTGCCGGTGTAACCCGCCGCCACCTCCACCGAAACCCCCTCAAGTGGCTGAAGATTGGAGTCCGCCGCTTGGGCCACCCCCACGATCCGGGGGGCCGCCGCCCGCACCCCGGAGGAGAGGGTGGGCTGGGGCGTCATCACCGGGGGCTGGGGCGTCAGCTGAGGAATGGTGGCCTCCCGGTCGAGAGGGTTGAGGTTCTCCGGGTCCACCAGTTGGTGCACCACGTTGGAGCCCAGGGAGGGTTCTCCCTCAGCGTCAACGGAGCGCACCTGGAAGGAATAGAGCCCGGAGCGGGGAACGGTCACGTTCCCCTCGAGGGGCAGGAAGGGGGCCCAGATCTCCAAGGGGACCAGACCGTTGTAAGGCCAAAAGCGGTACTCGACCTCCGCCCCGGCATTCCCGCAGACCCGGAGCGTCACCGCCAAGCCGCCGGCGAGGTCCACCGCGTCCAGGGAAGGGGCCCCCTCGCCGCCAGCGATGACGGCCAGTTCGGAGCAATACTTCAATCCCCGGGCTTTGAGGCGGTCCAGATGGCCGGAGTTCAGCCCCAGGTCTTCAAGCTGCTCCAGATGACCGCGCACCGGCTCCGCGGCCGCCGCCAGCGCCAGCTTGGAACAGCCCCCGGAATCCAGCGGCCCTGTCAGGAGGAAGCCTTCCTCCAGACGGTGCGGACCGGTGGTCTTGAAGCCGGAACGCCATCTTCCCGGCGTGCTGGGACCAAAGGAGTCCACCGGCACCACCGCGGCGATGGGGAGGACGTCCATGTCTTCGACGGCCCCGTCCCCGTCCTCGCACTGGGTGGGACCCAGCCCGTCATCCACCCCCGGCGGAAGGACCAGGGCAAGGGCGGTAAGCACGTTGGGAGAGTGGAAGGTGCCGAACCGGCTCTGATTCCCCTCCTTCGGGTTGAGGTACCAGTCCCACTTGAGACAGGGAGAAATCCCGTGCCGGACCCGGTGGCAATGCGACCAACAGGATGTATTGCCGTCCGCATCCGTCGAGCAATGCAGATGCCAATGGCAATGCCAAGCGTCGGTGCACTTCACGCACTCGGCGAAAAAGCAAAAGGAGGCGCAGCGGGTATTCCCCGGCGCGCAAAGCTCGGAGTAATCGGTATTCGTATAGTGTTCATCACATTCCCAAGTATGGGCGACCGCCCTTCCGGTCAAGCCCGGCAGCCCGCCGTCCCGGCCCAGGGCGAGGGGCAACAGCAGCAAAAGAAACGCCAAGCCAAGCAGGCAACGTCTGAGCATCACCTCACCTCGAAGGTCCAGTCCAGGACCAGCTCGTAGCGGCCGTCCAGGAGTTCCAAGCGGTAGAGTCCGGGATTCCAGAACCCCGTGGAGTCCCGGCCCAGCCCGTAGTAGAAGAGGGGCTGAGCCCTGGAAAGCTGCACCGCGCTTTCCAGCATCACCAGGGGCTCCAAGCCCGAAGCCAGGTCAATCCAGCGGACGTAACCGTCCATGACGAAGTCACCGGGGGCCCGGGACAGGTCGAAGACCACCACCCAGACCACGTAGCGGGTGACCCGGCTGATCACCTCCGCCGGGGCGGGCAACTGCTCGAGCTGCAACTCGAAGTCCCCGGACTGAAGGTACTCCGGCAACTCGGACTCCTGCAGCGGGAAGAGACTCTGCTGGCGGAAGAAAGCGGGAGCGCCGGGCAGCTTCCCGAAGGGCGTGGGCGAAGGCTCCGGGACCGGCGTGGACTCCGGCCCGGATACAGCCGGCTCCGGCCTAGCCGTCGCCGGAGCAGGGACCGGTGTGGAAACCGCCGCCGGAACAGAACCCGGCGTGGAAGCCGGCAACGGAGCCGGGACCGGCGTGGAGAGCAACACCGGCGCCAGGGTAGACTCCGGGACCGGGGTGAAGGTCGGCCAGGCCGTCGACGTGGGAGACGGGGTATAGGTCCACCCGGACCGGGCCGCCGGGACCGCCGTCTCGCCGGGCAGGACCTCCGGGCCGCCGCAGGCCAAGAGCAGGACCAAGCCGGGAAGGAGCAGCCAGGCCCAAGACATCACTCATCCTCCGCCGGATGGAACTCCTCCCACTCCCCTCCCGCCAAGACCCAGCAGAGGGCGCCCCCCGAGGCCGGGTGCTCCGGGTGCCAGTTGACCACCAGGACGCCGTCCTCCCCCCGGCCGGTGTCCCCAACCACCCCACAATCGTCATGCCCCGCCCGGCGGGGGTAGAGGTCCCAGAGGGGAGTCCGGCATTGTCCGGGCAGCTCGGCCCGCACCGCATCAATGGCCCGGGCCACCCCGAGAGGCCCCAGGTCCGGACTCTCATCCCCGGACAGGGCCTGCCGCAGGCGGTCCTCGCAGAGGGGGAAGACGGGGCGGTCGACGCCCCCGCCAACCCCGGCGGCCAGCCAGCCCCAAGCCCGCTGCGAAGCGGCGTAGTACCAGCAGCCCGGCTCGGGCCGGAAGGGCAGCTTCCGGAAGTGGACCAGGATGTTGCCGGCCCCGTCCCGTCCCGTGGGCAGGGTGGTGGCCCGGTTCAACCGCCCCCGCGCCGCAGGAAATCGTAGCTGAGGTAGAGCCCGCCGACCCTGGTGGAAAAACAGGCCCGCTCCAGCCCGAACTCCGGGGCCCAACCCCGCGCCGCGCAGTCCGAGCGGGCCTCCTTGAACTCCCCGGAGAGCCGCCAAGCGGCCTCCGGCCCGAAGGGGACCCGCTCGTCATACCCGATCAGCATCCGCCGGTAGTGGTCCCGGCAGGAGAGCCCCTTCAGGTCCGCCGGAGGCGGCGGGTCCACCAGGGAGGTCCCGCCCCCGGCGGCGGACGGGACGGCCGGGAAGTGGCCGCAGGGACCGGCGTATCGGTGGGAAAGGTCAACCGGCCCCCCGGCTCGACGTAACGCCAGGGCGCCGGCGTCACCGGGGCCGGAGAGAAGGGCGGCGGCAACGCCGGCGGCGCGGCCTCCCGCCCCCCGCAGGAGAGCGGCAGGAGCAGGGCCAGGCAGAGCAGGGCCGGAAGACTAACCCGCCGGGACGGCATCGGCTTCCCGCTCCCGCTCCAAGCGGTACTGCAAAAGTTCGGCCAGCTCCAGCTCCCGCTCCCCCTCCTCCAGGTCCCCGCCCGGAACGATGTCGCCGTCGGTCCGCCAGCTGTCGTCGGTCACCAGCTCCCGCTCCAGGAGGGTGGAAACGATCTCAATGGGGAAGAAGTTTCCCTGCTCTCCCACCAGCACCCCCTGGCCCCGGAGGGCTCCGGCCAGGAACTGGCTGACGTCGCCGGTGAGGCCCAGGGCGTCGACCACCAGGGGCAGCGCCGCCGGGTCCTGGGAGAAGGCCAGCTTCATCGCCGAGTTCTGGAGCAGGGACCGGCCGGCGTGGCCGGCAATGGCGCCGATCCCGGGGTTCTCGGCCAGGAAGTCCTGCACGTCCTGGGTGATGGTGAGCAGCCCCAACTGGTACTTCCGGGCCCGCTTGACGATGGTGATCAGGGCCTCGGCGCCGGAGGGCGTCGCCAGCACCGTCCAGCACTCGTCCACCACCAGGAGACGGGGGCGGGGGGCGGTCACCGCCAGCCCCCACACCACCTCGGAGCAGACCGAGGTGGCCACCGGCTTGAGGGACCCGGACAGGTTCTTCAGGTTGAAGGAGGTCACCGGGGCCTCGTTGGCCAGCAGGTCCCGGGCGTCGCCCCGCATCAGGAAGCGGGCCGACCCGGTGGCGAAGGGAGAGAGCAGGTGGGCCAGCTCCTTCCCCCCGGAGTCGGCGGCCTCATCGGACTGGAGATACTGGTGGAAAGCGGCCATCCCGCCCCGGCCCAGCATCGTGTGGCTGCCGGCCGTACGCAACTCCTGGGCATAGAACCCGGTGAGGCAGCGGTCGATGACGGCCTTCAGGTTGGAGTCCAGTTCCCCCTCCAGCATCACCCCCACCAGGGAGCAGAGGCTGGAGACCCGCTTGGTCAGGTCCCCCTCATCGGTATAGCCGACGGCGAAGGGGTTGAGGCCGTAGCCGGGAGACCCGGGGACGAAGACCTCGCCGCCCAGGGCCCGGGTGATGACCCCGTACTCGCCCTCGGGGTCGATGAGGTAGATGGGAATGCCCCGGAGGGCTTCCCGGAGGACCCGGAGCTTGGTGAAGAAGGACTTGCCCGCGCCGGACCGGGCCATGACCACCATGTGGCCGTTCATGGCCCGGGGATTGAAGGGGTCGTAGATCACCGGGGTCCGGCTCCGGAGGTCCATGCCCAGCAGGGTGCCCTCCCGCTGGTCCAGGTCCTGGGGGCCGAAGGGGAACATCCGGAGCATGGTGCCGCTGTCGGTGAGGTCCATCTGGCCCAGGCCCCGGCGCAGGGCCGGCATCATCGCGCCCAACCCCTTGCCCTGGCGGAACTTGAGCATACGCACCCCCGACAGGTGGGACCGGAAGTGGCTGGCGACCTTCTCGCCGGTCTCCTTGAGCTGGGCCTGGTCCCGGCCGTAAACGGCGATGGTCAGGGTCCGGCGGAAAAGGCGGCTGACGCCCCGTTCCACCTCGTCGGATATCCGGATGGTGTCGGCGATGGCCAGTTCGACCTCCGGCGGGACCAGCTTCCCCTTCTGCTCGGCGGCAAGCCGGGCCCCCTCGAAGCGGGAACGCTGCATGAGCAGCCGGGAGTGGGACTCCCGCTGGGTCACCGGCCAGAGCCAGAGGGACAGGTCCATCTCATCGCCGGTGCGCAGCAGCTGCTCCAGGAAGAGGAGGGAGACCCGGCGGGGCCACTTGTGGACGTCGTAGACCGCCATGTAGCGGTGGTTCAACTCCAGGTCGGCCTGCTCCCGGACCTGGTAGACCTCCTGGGTGTGGCCGTAGCACATGCCGCTGACGCAGGCCTGGAGCAGCAGGCCCAGCTCCTCGTAGCCCAGCCGGGAGACCTCGAAGCCCGATTGAGTCATGAGGGAGGTGAGCTCCATGGCCCGGGACTCGGAGGCAACCACGTACCAGCGGCGGTCGACGACCTGGCCGCCTTCCTCCATGGACTGGAGGTAGTCGAGCATGGAGTTGCCCACCTCGTTGATCCGGCCCTGGCGCATGGAGTCGGGACGGGAATCGATGAAGCTGCGGCGCACCTCGGAAAGGTCCGGGGCGTGCTGCCGGATGAGCACCTGGACCGGGTACTCCAAGCTGTTCAACATCAAAAGCCAGCCGTTGACGACGTGGACGCTGGTGGGATCGCAGCCGGCCACCCGCCAGACGGCGTAGCGGCTGCCGGCGTAGTCCTCCACGGTGTCGCCGTTCACCCGACGCACCTGGGAGAGGACCCCCAGGGAGGGGATCACCTTCTTTTCGGGGGCCTCACGCTTCTTCTTGCCGCGGCCCAAAATACCCATGCCGCTTCACCTCAAATACCGAATTCCCGAAGGGCGTCCCTCAGCGCGTCGGACCACTCCCCAAGGGCGGGGATAGAGGAAAACAGGCCAACCGGGTCCAGGAGAACGAAGGCCAGGACCCCGAGGACCAGGGCGACGCCGACCGCCGCCGAGACCAGGCCGCCGGCCGCCCGGAAGAGAACGAAGAGGACCAGGAGGACCAGGCCCGCCAGGGCAGCCAGGACCAGCAGACTGAGGACCATCTTCACCCTCCCACCGGAGACTTCCAACGCGGATGGTCCGAGGATAGGGGAAGAAGCGGCGGCCACGTTTTAGCAATAGCGGGCGGCGGACAGCCTTGGAAGCAACGGCAGAAAGGGGCCGCAGGCTGGTATCCGTGACCTCGACCGGGTGAGCGCAGCCTGGGTCAAGGCGGCCGCCCACTGCTCCATCGCCGGGGCATACCTGCTGCCAAACAAAAAGCCCCACACCCAGCCTTTGAGGCCGAAAAATGCGGGATTGCCCAACCCGAATCCGGTCCGGAGGAACCCACCGAGACCCCGGGGGCTCGTTGTCAGAGTATCCGTACCCTCAGCCGGCTGCCTCCATCATTCCAAACCAGAGTGGTTGGGACTCATCAACTGCCCCGAATATGTTCCCGCGGCTCAGGCGGAGCCAGGCTTCCCTGACGCAGGCTGGCCGCGCCACAGCGGTGGACCAAGGATGGTACTGTTCGATATGACTTTGATAATACGATGACATGTATCGTCATATCATTTAGAAAAATCTTGGTCACGCCGCAGAGTGCGGCGGCAGTGGAGTGTGATGGATGGAAGTGTGGTCCGGAGATGAATGTCTCAACAGGCTGGAGACTGGTCCAACGTTCACTGGGGGCTGTCCACAGAGGACCGTCAAGTCGTTTCGAATGAAATTACAGGCGATTCGAGACGCTATCGATGAGCGACAGGGAACTAACCCGGCCGACCTGTTTCTCGCAGGCGTCGTAGGCTACTGCCGACAGCGGCAGGAGGGCATCCAGGTCCCGCATTGAGTCAGCGACCGAAACTACCTTTAATTCCCTTGACCACCGCCTTGCCTATCATCCAAGCCAAGATACTGCCGAATGTCATCCAGCCCAGCACAGTGACGCCTTGTCCTATTTCCAGCACCTGCGACGAGCCTGCTATCTCGCCCCACGTTCCGAAAGTACAGTTGGCGATCACCAGCAGGTAATAGAATGCGCCGAGGGGAGTGCGAGCAAAAGCCCAACAGTCACGGGTGAAAAATAGAAGAACTTTGCTACCTGCTCGACACGTAGCGGTCAGGCCGTTGGCAACCACAGGCCGAATAGCAAGAAAGGCAATTTGCGCCCAGACTGAAAGTTTGCACATAACGGCAAATCCAAGGCAGGCCAGGATGCCGTTAAAAATCCCGTTGAGGTCTGGAGAAAACATAAAAGCCTCCCCGCTTTGGCGGAGTAAGTGTTCAGACTTGAGGGGAAATGAGCAACCGGCGGGTTTCCAGGAAGGGATTGAGGCCCTTGGCCCGCCAAGCGCCGAAGAGGGAGGCCAGAGCCATTTTGCTGTCGCTGCCCTGTTCGGAGCGGGTCCCGCCGCTGATTTTCCGGCTGACTACCAGGTGGCGGAGACTGCGTTCGGCGGCATTGTTGTCCGAAGGCGTCTCCGGATGAGACACGAAGACAAACAGTTCCTTGATGTGCCGTTCAATCCGCCGGCAGAGCTTGGCTTGCACTGCCAATGGGTCTTCCAGGAAAGGGCGGCACAGCGCCAGCAACCGCTCTTCCAAGAGCAACTGTCCCCGGGGCGGGGGCCGTCCGCCTTCCGCCGCCCATGCCCGGGCCTTGACGTAAAGCCGCTGCACTCCCAGCGCCCATTGAGCCCGCCCGCCGTCTTCCGGGTACAGCGCCTTCAGCTTGTGGATGTCCCGAAGCAGGTGGGCCCAACACCGCTGTTTCAATCCGGGGTAGTGATCGTAGGAGGCGTAGAAATCGCTCACCAGAATCCCGCCGAAGGACTCGCCCAGGACCTCGTCCACCACCTCCTTGCCCCGGCCCCGGCGCAGGAAGAACCGCTCCGTGGGCGTACTGAAAGTCCAAACGTAGCCGTTTTTCCCGTTCTCCCGCCAGCCCGTCTCATCAGCGTGGACCACCGGGCTGGAACGGATGCGCTCCAGAATCTCGCCCACTTCCGGCCCTCCCTGCCTGGCAACCTGGTGGACAGCCCGGACGATGGCCCCAACGCTCAGTTTCAACTGATGCAACGTTCGCAGATACCATTGGATGGTCCTTACGGGCAACCGGGCCTCTTCCCGCAGGGTCACGATCAGGCTCACCAGGTTGGCCCCCAGGCGTTGACGGCCCGCGGCCAGACCTTTCAGGGGGTCCTGGGGCCGCCGCCGTTTCCGGCACAATGGACAGGTCCGGGCTATGAATACGTGCTCCGTGACTTCCGCCGGGACTACCGGAATGTCTATGACCTCCCGGGTCCGCTGCGCCCATCCCCCAGTCAGGGTGGTATGGCAATCGGGGCAAGACTCCGGGGCGTGGACCACCCGCCCGGTGGGTTCCATCCGCGGCCGGGCAAAGCCGTGCTGACGCTTCCTGCGCGGCTTCTTTCCTTCCGCCGCCGGCTTCTTGCGCCTGGCGACCGGTTTGTGCCCCGGCATCCTGGCTCCCGGTCCGCCACCGGACAGACGGGCTTCCAGGCTCTCGATCCGCTGGCGCAGTTCGGCAATCATGCCCTGTTGCCCGGTGATGACCCCCTGCTGTTCCGCGATAACCGCCAGCAGGGTTTCCCGGCTCGCCAGGTCCAGGTCCACTTCCGTTTCCATTGTTCCTTTATGCCACAACTCCGCCCCGGCCGCCAGTGCTTTTCAGCCCGGCGGCGGGCTTCGCCAAATTCGCCTCACCAAGTCTGAACAGTTACTTGGCGGAGAGGCCGTTGACAAAGCTCCACTATCGGGAGTAAAGTGGGAGTGTTGTATCCTTTGGCCTCCCGCCAAAGCTAATAATTATTCGGTTCCAAGTTCTCTACTGCGCCGGTGGCGCTCTCGGTTTCTACATAGGCGGTTCCTCTAAAAGCTTCGCGCCCTGCCAGGCGCGGGCTTTTGTTTTATGTACATAGGTCTCAAAATATCACGCCGGGGGCGAATCCGCCAGCACCCGGCATGTGGTCTACAAGCAGCACCACCCTGCGGTTTCCCGCTACCTTCTGTGTCCCGTCTTTCCGGCGCCCGCTGATGAAATCTCCGACTTTCCTTTCAGTACTTTGCTTTCAGAAAGTAGTAAGCCGCTGCTATGAACAGGCCCACCGTGACGACGAAAGTTCCGCCGGGGCCGGACCGGTGTAAGGTTGCGAATGCCGCCCCGCCGCCGATGACAGCTGCCAAGATGCCAGCCCCGATGTCCGTGATTCCAGCCTGCCGCTTCTGTTGCCTCAGCAACCTCGGCCACGAAGGCCACCGCTTCCGTGCGATCAACTCCGGTTAATGCCAGACCGTCAGCGATGACTTCTTGGCTGAATCCTTCGTTTAGCTTCCGAGCAACAAATTCCGCCAAGCCTTCCATGTAGGCTTCTTCGCCGTAGCCTTGTTCGCCCTCCTGACGAGTACTCCTCTGGGGAAGAGGAGAAGATGAATACTGAACGCCACCCGGCCGAGGTGTTTCAGGCTAGCGACTTCTTGAAGGCGGCATCGTAGTAATGCCGCCCGCTTTTGACCAAGCTCTCCGTATTCACCCGCGAGGGCCGGGGAAACGAAGCCACGAATAGTCTTGCTACAATCGTCCCGAGTACAACGACGGTCGCGGCCTGGGTTAAGCCAAACGGTTGCTCCCGTGAGTTAGGCGGTTGTTATGGCACGCGCTGATCTGATCCTCAACCTGGTGAGGGCCGGTTCCAAGGGTGACCAGATCCAGTTTCGTAAGGCTGTGGAAGCCTTGGCGGCCGATGAGCGAGCCAAGCAGCACACGGCTCTGGCTGACCGCATCATTGGCAGTCTCTCCCTCAACGGCAACAGGCAGCCTGAGCCCCTTGCCGGAAGACCCAAAGATTCCGCACCAAACACACTGGTTTTCGAACGGACTCCGTCGAGCGGCTTGGACGGCCTGATATTGCCTCAAGGGGTCGAGACTGCGGTGCTGGAATTGGTGGAAGAGCAGTTGCGGTCCGATTTATTACTGTCCTACAACATCGAACCGCGGAATAAGGTTCTTCTGACCGGCCCTCCCGGCAATGGTAAGACTTCTCTGGCCGATGCCCTTGCCAATGCGCTCAGCGTACCGGTTTTGGCCGTCCGCTATGAAGCGGTTATTGGCAGTTATCTGGGTGAGACCGCCCAACGCATTGCCCAAGTTTTCGAGTCCGCTCGCTCCCGCCGGTGCGTTTTGTTTTTCGACGAATTCGACACGGTTGCCAAAGAGAGAGGCGATCCCAACGAGACTGGAGAGATAAAGCGAGTGGTGAGCTCCCTGCTGCTGCAGGTTGATGCGCTTCCCAGTTACGTCGTTGCCGTAACGGCGAGCAACCATCCGGAGTTGCTGGATAGGGCCGTATGGCGCCGTTTTCAAGTCCGTTTGGAGTTGCCGATGCCTGGGCAGGAAGAAATCGGACAGTGGCTCCGTCTCTTCGAAAACCGGTCGGGATACAAAATGGGCTACCCGATTGACCGCTTGGCAGCGAAGCTGCGGGGCTTAAGTTTTGCCGAAGTTGAAGACTTTGGACTGGACGTGGTACGCCGGGCAGTGCTAAGTCAACCTGACGTTGACATTTGCCAAATCGTTAGAGACCGTTTGCGCCAACTGAGTGCCCGGATTGGTGAACCTGAGAGTAAGTAAAGTGGCCGAACACCCTTTGCTGTTTTTTCCGGCTCCGGAATTATCCACTCGTGAACGTCGTGGCGGCGGTCAGCGTTCCCGAAGGAAATGGTCCCCAGTGGCCGGACGGGGACAGCGATGCTGTAGTATGCGAGCGGTAACGACTTCCACACAGGAAAGGTGGCCACGATGGTACAAGAGAACATCCTCAATGAATCTCAATGAAGCTCAATAAGGAAGGAGCCAAGATTCCGAGAAGGCCAAGGCGCAGGTGCTATGTGCCCGGGCGTCTCTCTGACGCGGGAAGGGCCGGCCCGAGGCGGCGTTTCCGTTGATCGTCAATTGGGCTCCGTTGGCGGGAATCAATACCGTGGATACGCCGTAAGGCCGGTCGGGGTTGCTTCCGGGGAAGCTATGGCTCAGAAAGGGCTCTCCCAACGAGTACCAGGTCAGGGCAGTCTGCTCTCCTTGGGCAACGATGTTCTCCGTCCAAGAGGACCTCAAGTCCCCCGAACTGCTGAAGGCCGCCGCAGTGACCGGCAGCTCCAAGTTGCCGAAGGTGGGGTTGATGCTGCCTTGGACCGCTTCTTGCAGCCAGCGGGTCATTTGTATGTTATCGCTATAGACTCTGGGCTGGTTAGCCGTTAGCTCGCTCTGTAGAAAAAGCACGTGACCGGGGCCGCCGGGAGAAAAGAGGATGCGCCAGAAGCTGGCGTCGGCAGTCGCCGGCCCGTCGCCGGTCTCGCTTAGACGGATGTAGGGGTTCTCTCCGGTCAGCAACACCCGGTTGGGATCGATGGGGCTGGTGGTCATAGTGTAGCCTCCCTCAGCCTATCTGTTGGCAACATTCTAACAGACGCGGTCTCCCGGCTTGGATGCGCGGACCGGATGTGACGCGCATGCGCCACTTGCCGGCAGGGCCTTTTCAAAGTCCAAGACAAGGTAGACGAGCAGACGAAGGGCAACGACCGCAGGAGCCCAGGGCAAATCCCCCAAAACGAAAAAGCCGGCGGGCCACTTGCCGTTACCCACTTGCCGTTACAATGAAGAACAAAGAAGAACAAACGGACAGGCCGTCCCCAGGCGCGGACCAAGCCGGAGAGAATTGACGTGGCCATAAGCGACGAAGAACTGGGCAAGCTGGTGAGGGACTACTGCGGGAACGAGAGCCGGACGGCCGGGCTGGAAGCCTCACTGGCACAGGCCAGCGAGCATCTGGCGCTGCTGGCCACGAGACTGAAAGACCGGCCGGAGAGCATAACCGTTGGCCAAGCAAAAATCGTCTTCAGGGATGAGGGGCATAACGACAGGACCGTGCCGCTTGCGGCATTGGACACCGGCCACATCTGCAAAGAGCTTGGAGAACTGCAACAAGCCGCCGCGCTGAAGAAACGGATAAAGGCGGAGCTAACGGAAGCGGGACTCGAGCGATTGGCACGTACACTGGAGGCCCAAGGGCCGCCCATTACCGGTGCCTGAGGCCGTCGCGCGGCCTCCCGGCAGCCGGACCGGCAACCACCCTGTTTCCGCACCAGCCCGCTAGTATTACAACGACGGTTGGGATGATAGGATGACGGGGTAGTTGGGGAAGGCTTGGGCAAGTGAGGCAGGGAAGTGGATGCTGCGGTTTTCGAGCAGGTGTACGGGACCTTTCAGGATTTTCACGCTTACTTCGCTCCGCTGTTTGGCCGCAGGGAAGCGCGGGACCACAGCCGCCATTACCTCCAGGCTCTCCTGGTACAGTCCGGGGAGCGGCGCAACGCCGAGAATCTGTCGGAGACGGTTCCGGCGTCAGCCAGGGTGATGCAGCGGTTTCTCGCTGAATCCCCCTGGGATGACGACACAGTCATAGGACGCCTTCAAGAGTACTTGGGACCCCGGCTGGGACATCCGGATGCGGTGTGGGTGCTGGACGGCAGCGACTTCCCGAAGCAGGGCAGGAAGTCCGTGGGAGTGGCCCGTCAGTATTGCGGGAGGCTGGGCAAGGTGGCCAGCTGCCAGGCCGGAATGTTCCTCGCCTACGTCAGCCCGCTGGGACGGGCCCTGGTGGACAAACGGCTTTATCTGCCGGAGAGCTGGACCTCGGACCAAGACCGGTGTGAGGCGGCGGGGGTTCCGGAGGAGAGGCAGGGCTACCAGTCGAAGACCCAATTGGCGCTGAAGATGGTGGAGCGGGCCTTGGAGCGGGGACATCTGAGGGCCGGATGGGTTGCGGGGGACGACGCCTTCGGGATGTCGCCGTCCTTCCGTGAGGGACTGGCGGCGCTGGGGATGCGCTACGTGCTGGACGTTCCCGGCGGCACCACGGTCTGGCCGCTGGAGCCAGCCTGGACCAGGCCGGAGCATCAGGGATTCGGGCGTCCCCGCAAACCCAAGTTGCGAGACGGTCAGCGCCGGACCATGGAGCAGCGCAGCGATGAATTGCCGGAGGAGGCCTGGCGTGAGATTACGGTGGCCGAGGGAAGCCAGGGTCCCCGCAGCTACCTGTTCAGCGCTCAGAGGGTGCGTCCAACCAGCAGGCGGAAGCCTGGCGAAATCCACTGGGCCATTTACCGCCGGAACCTGGACGGCAGCGAGCCCCGCTACTACCTGTCCAACGATCCGGAGGATACTCCCCTGGAGACCCTGGCATACGTGGGTGGCTCCCGGTGGCGCATAGAAACGGAGTTCGAGACGGAAAAGAGCAACGTGGGGCTGGACGAGTACGAGACCCGCACCTGGGCGGGATGGCATCATCACGTCGCCCTGTGCCTGCTGGGCGGAGCGTTTCTCCTGAGCCTGCAACAGGCTTGGGGGGGAAAAGATGCCCCGGATCACGAGACCGCAGGTCTACCGGGTGGTGCGGGAGATGCTGCCCCGGGAACGGTTCGGGCCGGCTGAACTGCTGCGGTGGCTGGAGGAGACGCAAGAATGCAACGAGCGGGCCAGACACTCCCATGCCAAGCGTCGAGCCGCCCTTCGTGCCTCCCCACACGTCCCTCCTTGAACCGTCGTTGTAATACTAGAGTTTTAGGGGTATTTCTACGATTTCACTAATCTCATTCGGAGCAGAGACATGGCAACCATAACACTTGAATCCGGCGCAAGGCTGGAGATTGCACAGGTCCTTTACGACTTCGTTAGAGACGAAGCAGTGAAGGGCGCCCGCTGGTCAGCGGATGAGGTCTTTCGGATGCTGGGCGGTCTCATAGAGGAGTTCGAGCCCAGAAACAGGGAGTTGCTGGCCAAACGCACTGATTTCCAGCGAAAAATCGACGATTATTACACTCGGAAGAGGCAGGCCGGCTGGACTCCCAGCCTTGAGTCCGCCGGGCAGGACGCCGCGGACTTTGCAAAGCATCTCGTCGAGATAGATTACCTGGCAGCCGAGAGCCCCCTGGACTTCCAGATGACGGTGCCCCAGTTGGACCCCGAAATGGACCAGAACGGCCCGGAGTTGGTTACTCCCGTGACCAACGCCAGCATGGCCGTCGGCGGGGCCAATGCCCGCTGGGGCAGCCTCTACGACGCCTATTTCCTCAGTGACATCCACCCCGAGATTGACCGGGACACGCAGCGCCCCCAGCGGCTGCGGATGGTGGTTGAAGACACCAACGCATTCCTCGATAGCTATGTCACCGGATGGGAAGAGGGGGCGAGATTCGGCGAAATCACCCGGTACTCGGTGGCGCTCAACCCCCAGGGGCGGCACGAGTTAGTGGGCCACACATCGGATGGCCGGCAGGTTGGCCTGCAGGAGAGTGAGAAGTTCATCGGGTTCAACCTGGACGGGCAGGGGCAACTCTCGGAGTTCTTTCTGGAGGACAATGGCCTGAAGCTGCAATTCCAGCTCTATGAAGGCGGCCAGGTAAATGAAGATAACGGGCAGTTCCAAGACCTGATCGTCGAGTCCGCTATCACCAACATCGTCGACTTTGAAGACGCGGTCGCCATCGTGGACGCCGGGGACATGGTCCTGGCCTTGCGCAACTACCTGGGCCTGATGCGGGGAGACCTCAAGGCTTTCGGTTCCAGGGGCAACCTGAAGACCATCAACTCCGACAAACCCTACACCGAGACCCAGGGCAATCCGCAGAGCCTCAAGGCCACGAGCCTGATGTCCGTTCGCAACGTGTCGCTCCACATGTATACGGACATGGTAACCGTCGGAGGCCGGGAGGTCCCGGAGCGGGTCCTCGGCGTGTTCTTGACCACCCTCATCGCCTGTTTGCACGACAAGGGTTCCAACGGAGAGGCCGCCGAGCAGGGGGACACTCCGATGCCGGTAAGGGGTCCCAACAGTAGTGGAGGCTACGTCTACCAGGTAGCCCCCAAACTGCAAACTGCCGAAGAGGTGGCCGAGCAGGTGAGGCTGTTCCAGTCCATCGAGAGCAAGCTAAGCGTCCCGGAGGGCACAATACTAATCGGCATCATGAACGAAGAGTTGGGCATGACTCTCCAGCTTCAGGAAGCCCTCAGGGCCAGCCAGAGCCGGACCTTCTTCACCAACACCGGGTTCCTGGACCGCACGGGTTCCCAGATCAGAGTGCAGATGCAGGCCGGCCCGGTGGACCTCAAGGACGACCTGACCCAGGGCGCCTTCAACACCAGCTACGAGCGCCACAACGTAGACGTGAGCATAAGGGCCGGCCTGCACAAGCGGGGCAAGATTGGCAAGGGAATGCAGGTACGCAACCGAGCTATGGCGGAGATGCTGGAGCGTAAGATCGACCATCCGCGCACCGGAGGAAACACGGCCTGGGTGCCCGCACCGTACCCTAGCGACATCCACTCGATGCACTACCACATGGTTGATGTCGATGAGGTCCAACGGTCCATCGAGGATACTCCGGCCGCCAACATTTCCAGGCAGGCGCTCCTCACCTTCCCGCTGCTGGACCGGGACAAAGTGCAAGAGCCGGAGAAGGTCCAGGACCAACTCCTTCGTTATGCCCACAGCATGTTGGCCTACGTGGAACCGTGGGTGCATCGTGGGATTGGATGCAGCGGCGTCCCCAACTTCGACCATATCGAGGAGATGAAAGACCGGGCTACAGAGCGGATCGACGGGGCGATAATAGCCAACTGGAAGCTGCACGGCGTCGTGAGTCAGCAGGACATCGAGGAAAGCCTGAAGAAGGCCGCGGAGGTCGTGGACGAGCAGAACGCAGCTCAGCCCGATTTTGTTCCCCTTATGGACACACCGGAGAAGCGGGCCAATGTCTTGAATAACCCGGCTGTGGCCACGGTGTTGCAGATTATCGACGAGGCGTTGTCGTCACCCAGCGCCTACGTGGAGCCGCCACTATTTGAGAACCGGAAGTCAGTGAAGGCAAATACCTGACAGCGGCCTCCCATGCGGGTTATCCGATGGGCGATTGACCAGACAAGAGGTTGTTAACGGGTAGTTCGATAACATCAGGCTTCTAGTACTACAACGACGGTTTGCAGAAAAAGACGGCTGATGCTTCCTGTCTGACTCCGAATCACTTGTGGTAACAGGCTTGCGGTAGTAATTCCCCAGATTCAATTTCGCGTCAAAAATGGCCGTGTCTGATAATCCGTCGTTGTAGTACTAGTCGTAGGAGTCGTAGAAGACGCCCCGTTCGAGAGTCCAGGACTCGAAGTGACCCAGCATGAAGCCGCTCAGCCCCTCCCACACCAGGAAGGCGCAGGACAGGATGATCATCCCCAGGAGCACCCGGACAATCATGCCCCGCACCCGGGAGAGGTCGGTCCCCGAGGAGGACTCCTGCATATAGGCCACCCCGGCCCAGGTCATGCTGATGGCGGCAAAGCTCGCCCCCAGGGCCGCCAGAAAGTACCAGGTCCGGCGCAGGTTCTCCCGGAAGTAGGACAGGGAGCAATGCTGCCCGTACCTCTCGTCGACAAACAGCCCCAGGTCGTCCTGCGGGTCATCCGGGTCCCCCGACTCCCAGTAACCGCCATCCTCATTGTAGACGGGAGAGTGGCCGTCCCCATCCACGTCCGCGGCCGCGCCCCCGTCATATTCAAGCGGATACATGGAGAAAGCCCGGACCCGGGCGCAGACGCACCGCTCGGTATGCGGGTTCTGCCGGCAGGCCTCATCTTCGAAGAGTTTCGCCTCCTGGGCCAACAGGCCCCCGGGCAGGGCCAATTGGCCCAGGAGGGCGGACGCCAGAAGTAAAAAGAGGAGGACCGGGGCCTTCATCGGTCTATCCGCCGCGGAAAATGGTGCGCACCCCGTCCCGGACCCACTGCTCCGCCGCCACGGCGCCGGAGGTGACCTGCTGTCAACCTCGGCCTGCATCTCCGCCCGGCGGGCCTCGATGTCCCCCTTCCGGGACTGGAGCCGCCGCCGCAGGCGGGAACCGAGGCCGGTCCGCTCGACCCGCTGGCGCTCCGTCTCCAGCCAGTCCGGCTGGCCGTCCAGGACCAGGGGAGCGGTATCCTCGAAGCTGGGCCTGCTGAACAGCCGGACCACCATCAGCCCCAAGTACAGCGGGATGCTGATTCCCGAGACGCGGACGAACAGCAGGGTAAGGCTGGCCCCGGTCAACGGGACGACCAGGAGCATGCGCACTATGGTGGAATAGGGAAAGATCATGGTGACCAGGAACCAGAAGAAGGCGATTCCCATCGACCCCATCAGCTGGGGGAGAGAAAGGCCCAGGATGTACTTGTCCTTCTGGCCCAGGAAGGTGGGAGAGTCGTAGGACCCCATGAACATGGCGTTCCCCCAGAGTTTAGATTTTATCCCTGATCTGTTCCATGACCTCGGTCATGCGCTCATAGGAGTCGCGGGTCTGGCGGCGCTCGCGCTCCAGCTGCATGGCGGCGTCGTCGCCCCGGGAGCCGTGGCGGTAGAGGAACCTGCCGCTGGCCATATCGGCGAAGCGGGTATTGGCGCCGCCGCCGAAGCGGTAACCCCGGCGGGCGCCCTCCAGCATCTGTTGAGGCAACCAGGCGGCGCCCTGGGCAACCTGACCCATCCTCCGGCGGAGACCGCCGGCGGGGGCAGGAGCCGCCCTGCCGGGAGCCGCCGTACCGGGAGCCGGAGCGGCAGGAACCGCCACACCGGGACCCGGCGCGGCAGGAGCCGGCGCCGGGGGAAACGTTGCACCAAGAGCCGGCCCGGTGCCGGGAGCCCCGGCGCCAGGAGAAGTCATGCCGGCGAAGGGACCGGGGCCGGAAGGCCTGGAGCCGAGTCCACCAGCGCCGGGAGCCGTTGCCCCGGAAGGAGCAGCCGTACCGGGAGCCGGCCCGGAAGGGACCACCGTACCGGGAACCACTGGGTGAGCTCCCGGTACGCCAGGGACGGGACCGGCAGGAACCCTGGAGCCGAGTCCACCGGCGCCGGAAGCCGTTGCAGCGGAAGGAGCAAGCGTACCGAAAACCGGCCCGGAAGGAACAACTGCAGCCGGACTGGGCGCACCAGGAACCGGCGCAGCAGTATCCCCCACACCGGGAGCCGCTGCGCCAGGATCCCCCACACCGGGAGCTGACACGGAAGGAGCCGGCACACCGGGATCCCCCGCAGCAGGAGTCACCGTATCGGGAGCCGACGCACCGGGACCCGGCGCGGAAGGAGCCACTGTACCGGGACTGGACGCACCGGGACCCGGCGCGGAAGGAGCCACTGTACCGGGACTGGACGCACTGGGATCCCCTGCGCCGGGAGTCGGCGCGGCGGGAGGAAACGACCCGGGAACCCCGGGACCACTGGAAGGGACCGACCCGGGAACCCCCGCCCGGCCAGGAGCGGCGGCGCTGGCAGCGCTGGCAGCCCCAGCCCGTCCGCCGGCGGCAGCAACCTGTCCCGCCGCCTGGGCCGCCCCAAAGGAGACCCCGGCCACCGTCCCGGCCGCCGTCCCCGCCGCCATGCCGAGAGGCCCGGCGGGAGACCCCGCCGCCAGCTCCGGCTCCAACACCGCCAAAGGAAGTGCCCCGCACGCTGGAGAACGGTCTGGGAGGGCCGCCCCCGCCGGGGCCGCCGCCTCCCGGCATGGGCACCGCCATTCCCAATCCGCCGGAGCCGCCAGACCCGGGGCCGCCGCCACCGCCAGTGAACCGCCGCCCCACGGCCCCGGCGGCCGGACCCAGGGGCCCGGCAACCGCGCCCAAGCCCACCGCCGCCACCATCACCGTGCCCGCCACCGCCATGCTCCCCAACTGGGAGAAGGAGCAGAACAGTCCCTGCCCCGACGGGTTCACGATGGACGGGACCTTGTCCGCCAAAGCCAGGGTCAGGAAGGCCAAAAGGAACCCGATCACCATCTCCCCCACGCTGCCTTCCACCCCCACCTCCATGTAGTGCCCGGCCAGGTGGCCCCCGATGTAGACGACTATCAGGACAAAGACCTGCTGGAAGGTGGTCCCCAGAAACATCGAGACCCACCGCTTGGTCCAGTGGGCAGTGGTGTCCGAAGCGTAGAAGGCAAAGGCCAGAGGAGACAGGGCAATGAGCACCGCCAGGAGCGCGATGCGCATCAGCATGGCCAGGCTGACCTTGATGAAAAGGACCAGAAGAGCTATCACGAAGATGACCAGCACTAGGGCCAGCGCCAGCGCGAAGAACACCGACTTCAGGAGCTCGGCCAGGTGCATGCCCTCGACGTCTTCGATGAAGGAGGTATGCCAGGCCATGAACCCGTCCAGCAGGGCCCCGAAGGTGTTCCCGACCAGCCCCCACATGGTCATGCTGGTGACCTGGGCCACGAAGCAGGTCAGGTCGCTGGCCAGAATCAGGACGAACTGGGCGATGTACAAACTGCCCGCCGCCAGGGCGACGGCCAGGAGAAAACGGAGGGCCAGTTCCCTGAACCCGACGGAGGGCCGGGGCTCGATCCAGACGTCATAGGTCATGCGCATGCCCTGCCACACCAGGAGCGCGAAGAGCACCCCGTCGGCGATGATCCAGACCAGGGCCCAGACCTGTCTCACTATGGGGTTGTCCCAGGTGAACTCCGGCGGAGTGCTGGAGAAGATGTCGTAGCAGAGGCGGGTCCCGGTGAGACCCAGCAGACCGACCCGGAACGTGTCATTAACGTAGCCGCCGTCCAAGCCGCTTCCCGCCCCCCGGCAGTCGTACAGTTTCTGGATATGCCGCCATTCCTCCGGGGAGATGGAGCCCTCAGCCGCGGATTCCCCAGCCAGGCAGGCGGCCTTGTCGCCGTCCAGGACCACGCTCTCCGAGACGGGGCCCAAGGCGAAGCTGGAATAGCCCGGCTCCCCGATGTAGGGAGCGACGGCGAAGCGGTGGGAGAACCCCGGCGCTAGGGGCAGATTCCCCACCCGTTCGACAAACCAACCGTAGTTGCTCTGCACCACCTCGGAGCCCAGCGGGTCGAATGCAAGGGGAATGACATCATTAACGAAGACATAATTATTCTCAACCGAGACCAAGGTGGTCGAACCCGTCGGCTTGGAGCCGCGGGAACCGTAATGGTCCAGGTCCCCCACGTTGAACCCCTCGATCTTGTGGTAATGATCGCCGCCAGTACTCCTGTCAGTCTGTTTCTCCTTCACCCACGAGGGGAGGATGAAAGCCCAGCCCTCGCCTTCAGACAAGTCCGACGACTTCGGGTCGGGCCAGACGTAGACCACGTAGCCCTTGATGGCCCTCCGCAGGTCGGGAGAGTCGTCGCCCCCCAGGAATTCCCAGCCCAGGCTGACCCGGGTCAGCCCCACGTTGTCCGGGGCCGGGGGCTTCAGGTCCTGGCCCTGCGGGACCGGATTGATGGTGTGCAGACCCACGTCGAACGAGGGTTGGAAGGACCTCGACTTCTCTTCCTCCCCGTAGGAAAGGACCGGGTTGCCAACCTCGCTCTCCGGCTTCTCCCAGACCGTCTCCCACCTCTGGTACTCCTCCTCGGCATGCAGGTCGACGAACCTGACCTTCTCCGGGGACAGGCGCACCCGGGGCAGCTGGACGCAGCGGCCCTGGAAGATGACGTCAGTGCTGCTCTCGCAGGTGGGGACCACCGGGGCGGAGACCCGGACACAGTCCTCAAATCCCTCGGTGCGGCTCCGGACCGCCGCATTGACGAACATGACCGGCTCGCCGTCCTCCCAACCCACCCGGGCTCCGGCCCGCTCCACCGCGGCGGCGGCGGTCAGCTCGTCCACCTTCTCCAAGCCCCCGCAGGTCAGCGCCCCGCCCTGCTTCACCGCCCAACCGGGGAAATGGAGCACCCCCCGGAGCAGGCCGCCGACCCAACCCGCCATCACGTCCAAGCCGCTGCCGATTGCCTCCTTCACCTTATCCTTCAAGTCCCGAATGGGATTAAAGCCCTGGTCCGCCGCCGGGGTGAACCCCGACGGAGACACCAGCATCCGGCAGACCACCCGCCGGATATGGCGCTTCGGCAACCGGTACCGGTCCCCGCCCTTATCCGACTTCTGAAACATGATCCCCCGGCCGCCGATGGCGTGGGAGTTGAGGGACTCGTAGTAGGTGAACACCATCAGGTAGGAACGGGTGGGATCGATGGGCTTGCGCGCCCATTCCTCGAAATAGTTCTCCATTTTCTCCCGGTGAAGAGGCACGCCGTAGCGGCGCATCACCGCCTCTCCCGACTGGGAAGCCCGCCCCATCGGCTCCGCCTCCTTGACGGCGAAGGAGAAAACGGACAGATTGCGCGGCCCCAGGTCGTCGATGTCAACCGGACTCTCGACGCCCTGCCGGACCAGCATCTCCGGGTTCAGGCCGGGGCTGCCGTCACCGGCCTGAAAGGGGAAATAGGCCCCGCCGGGAAGGTCCTTGCACTCAATCTTCTCGACAAGCAACTCATTCCCGTCAAGCTCGCAATCGGGCTTAACGCCCGCCGGGACGGCGGAGTCTCCATAGCCCTCCTCGACCACCCGCTCGGCGCCCTTGTCGGTGAGCCAGAGAAACCACCAAGGGTCTTCGTGATTCTTCCCCGGCAGTTCGTAGAGGTACCAGTTCAGGTCCTGGATGTTGACCGGCCACCGGATGTGCCTGACCGGCTCCGGGGTGAGGAAGGAAGCAGTCAGGTCGTAAACGGCGCTCAGGGAGGGCTGACGGTAACCGGCATGAAGACCCAAAGACCCTTGCCCCGAATGCGCCAATATGGAGTCATTGAGGTCCGGGTGCCTGAGGTAATTATCACCATAGGCGTCGTAGGTCCAGACGGAATTGCCGGCCCCCAAGCCCCGCATGAGGACCTTGCCCAGGGCCCTGGAGCCGTCCCACTGGTAGTCCCGGCGGAACTCCGGGCGAGGGTCACGCTGATCTCATCGTCGTCCAAGTCGGGCTGCAGGAACCGGGCGTAGCTGTAGTCCGTCTTCAGGTGGTCCTCCAGGGCGCTCTCCGAGACATTGGAAAGGTCCACCTCAAGGGACTCGATGACGTCGGTGCCGTCCTGGTCCACCACGATGGGACGCTCGCCCTTGTCCAGGATATTCCGGAAGGACTCGCCGTCGTTGATGTCAACGGCGGAGGAGGTGACGGCGACGTTGACCGTGGTGGCGGTGAGGTTGGGAGTATAGCTGCAACTGTTCCCGGTGCAGACCATGGTGCCGCTGCTCTGGATTTCCAGGGCCGGCATTTCAGAGGTCTCGAGGATGACCCGGCCGCCGTCCCCGGCCTCATTCCGGGTGCCGGAGAACAGGTTGGCCCGCTCGTCCTGGAGAAGCTTGGCGAAGTCGGTGGTGAGCCCCCCGCCGGGGTTCTGGTCGTCGTCCCACTTGGCCCGGGAGACGGTGACCCGCTCCCCGGAGCGGGCGCCCACCGAACGGCGAGCAAAATATTCCTTCTTGAGCTTCCAGGGCGGGTCCCATTCGTCACCCACCGGAGCACCGGCGAGCAGGTTCTCCAGCGCCTCTTTCCGCTTATCGTCAATACCGGCATCGCGGCCATGAGGGTCCATGGTGAAGGTATAGTCGATGGCCTCGGGAAACGAGCTGAACGGAATCAGGTAGGGAGGAAGATCATCCAAGTCCCATTCGCCTAGTTCATCTATCTCATCCAGCAAAGCCAGGGGCAGATAACTGCCCATATCCGGCACCCGGTTGCCGAGGTCGCCGACGCGGTCCACGGTGAACTCCCTGGAGTCCTTGAGCTCCTCATTCCAGCCCCAATTCTCCTTCGCCCTCCCCCCAAGATCCCCCGTGGTCCAGCAGGCCACCGGACCCTGGGGAACCTCCTGGGGCTCCTGGGCGCGGACGGGGTCCGGCGGCGCATGGGTGGCGCCCAGCAGGCCGCACAGGACCAGTCAGGCCAGGACCAGGACCCGGGACTTCCAGCGCCACAGCAGCTTCATGGGGCCAGCCTACACCAGCCGCGTCGAGGCCCGTTTTACCATTTAGTGAGAGAGAATTGCATAACTCAGTCCCACTTACCGGCGAGGCCGCCACACCAGCAGAGGAGTTTATCCAGCCAGGCCATAGCTGCATTGGTGGTGGAGACCGCTATCGGAGCCAGAAGACATAGCGCCAGGACGGCGGCGGCGGTCATTGCCCAAGACGCCTTTCCACCCCGATATGATTATCCGGATGACTCCTGACAGGGCGGGCAGCGCATAAAGTTTCAGACCCTCAGAGCGCATTTTCCAGGCCAAGGCCACTGCGGACAGGGCAATCGCACTTCAATTTTCTCGCGGATTTGGCAGTGATTCACTCCCGGCGACGCTGTGAAATCACGATCACTCTGGTTGATTGGACGGCATTTTCGGCACGTTCGGAACTGGATAATCCCTGAAAAATGGTCCTCAAGGGACCGGTCCACCTGTTCAGAACAAGGATTGGATTCAAAATGCGATTGCCCTGGCGGGATGCCCGCCTGAATGTCAACCATGATCTGCCCCGCAGGCGCAGGAATCGCTTATAATCCATCCGCCAGAGCCGCCCAGTATTCCAGCCAAATGAGTCGTTGCATGGCACAACGGGATAGGCCGTCGTGCCCCCTTGTTCCGGCTCATTGGGATTGGGCTGCTCTGGCAGGTGGACCCATCCTATGCCATGCAAGGGGGTTCCATGCTGCGCCTGCGCACCTTCCCAGTCCTTGTAAGTTCCCTCGCCTGCGCCTTTCCTTCCAACCCGACTCCGGCCCCTCCTCCGGGCCCTCAGTCAAAACCCTTCCGGGCGCCGGAGCCAACACCCCATCCGCATCCAACGGGCGTGCGGCACGCGAACCCGGCCGCCAGGCCAGGCCGACCCCAACGCTCCGGCCATCGCTTCTGCCCGCACCAACGGTCCGACCGCCCCTCCGTATTCCCGGCAGTCCTTCCGCACTGGCCGCGTGGGCCGAAGACGAAATCGCCAGGCGTCACGGCAGGTCCATCCGGCGGGCCTGGATTTGCCTTTGACACTTCAGTGGGCTGGCCTCTCGTCCAAGGCCGGAGGCCAGCCCCCAAGACCTGAGGCGGTGGTTACCGGCCAAACACCGGACCGGAAATCCGGAATCGAGAAGAGGAAAGGAACGTCCATGAAGAAGCTGTTACTCCTGGTGACGACCCTGGCAGTCCTGGTCCTCGCCGCCGTGGCATGCGGCGGAGACGCCGCCCAGGAGCCGGCCGCCGGCGACGGACCGCCCACCCCGAGCTCCAGCGCGGCAGCCACCGCGGCGCCGGCCGGGACCCCGGTGCCGGCGCCCACCCGGCCACAGCGGCTGGAGGGACTGACCACCCCAACGGCGGAGCCCGGCCCGACCCGGGAAAACACCCCGCCGCCGAGCCCGGCAAAGACGGCCCCCGGAGACGGAGCCCCCGCAACCCAGGAGCCGGAGCCCACGGAGAGCGGCCCGTCCTCGACGACCGCGCTTCCGATACCGGAAAACCCGCAGACCGACGACAGGGTCCTGCTCCAGGACATCTACGCCCGGATGGACCTGGAGCAGTTCGCCCTAGACCCCGCCGCCCCCATCCCTTTCCCCACGGAACTGCTGTACGAATACGTGGAGTTCATGGAACGGAAGAACAACTACGGCGAGCCGGAGAAGATGGAGAAGTCGGAGAGACAGTATCTAATCCGAGAACTGAAAGAGGGGTCCCAGCAACAACAGGCCTTCCACTACGAGGACACCAAAGACCACCCCTACCTGCACCTGTTCCCCGGACTGAAGTACTTCATCGACAAAGAGACCGAGGACGCCGCCAGAAAAGGTGGAGGCCCCGACGAAAAGATAGCCTACAGCCCCTACAGTCACATCTCAGGGGCTGCAAAATGGGGGAGAGATATTGAGTTCCTCCCAAGGGACGGGATCACCCGGTTCATCTACAACCCCTGGTTCGAGGGAATAAGGGACAACGAGAGCTCTTCCAGCAACCCCGGTGAATACTGGTTCGGCAACAACTCCACCCGGGGAGTCCTGGCCCAAGCCGTGGCCCAAGTCCTGGAGGACGCCAAGTATCCGGCAACGCGAAGGATGCCCACCTTCTGGGACAACGCCGAGGGAAGAGACTGGGACAAGAAACGGAGATGGGACAAAAAACCGACAAAGAATTGGGACCTGGAGGCCTACCTCCGCACCCCGGTGGACCTCAAACACAGTGAATCGTCTTGGTGGGGTAAGAATATGATAAGCGACGGATACCGGAGGCCTACCGGCACCCACCGACTCCCCGTCACCTACTGGGAATTCGTCCACCCCCGGCTGCCCATCATCCGGATAACCTCCTACAGCTCGACAATCCTCCCCCTGACCGTGGACCCCCAGGAAGCGACGGGGAACGAGCTGGCGGAGAAGATCAGAAATACGCCTCCCACATTCTTCGCCGTCTCCTTCGTCATCTCCTTCCAGAACCGCTGGACATCCTTCGACGACCCCAACCGCTGGCTCACCCGGTTCGGAGAAGACATAAGAGGTCAGAAGCTCATAACAACGGAGACCGGAGAAAGAAGGTACACTGGAATAAATAAGGGGACCGGAGAAGGGGGCATCGACGAAGACATCCACCACCTGTTCCCCAACTACTGGCACACCAGCGACTACATGCAGCACCGTATCATCGGTCCGGTGGTGGTGCAGGTCTACGAATCTGAGGTGGTCAAACCGGGCATATACAGCACCGTCCCCCGGGTGACCCACTGGGAAGCCCCGAGCTACGTCATTCCCGAAGACTCGAAGCTGCTGGAAGGGGTCGAAGTCAGGGAATGGGGCTGGCGTTGGCTTGCCGGCTTACCGGTGGGAGGAAGCCCCAACCCCAACTACCCGCTGCCGGGGCATGTCCTGACCACGAAGAGGATCAACGGAACCGCCCCGGAGGGCGCGACATTGGGGATGGGGACGGGCCCGGGCGACGAAGCGGCAAGGTACATCAAGGGGAAATTTGAGTACTACAGCCCATGGGAAAAGTACGAGATGGACGACTGGGACTGGTAGGAACGCTCCAAGAGCAACGGCGAAGGCCATGAGAAAGCGGCCCTGCACCGCGGGAAGCGGCCCCTCTCCGGCGCCGGGCCTTCGTCACGAGACCCGCGGCGACGCGCGCCGCTTGGGCATAAAGGAAGCTAGAATGCCGGAGGCAATCAGAGAGCAAGTTCATTCAGCTTGACCGCACCCAGGCCGGGGACCGCCCACCGGACCAAGTTGAAAGGGGAAAACCGGCGGATTGGGCGGGTGAAGGAAGCCGGGCTTACCCGGACAACGGGGCATGCAGAGCAGATTGGGAACAACCGGGAACGGCGAGGCGGACCTATGAGCAGAAGCGGGAAGTGATTCCAATTTCCGGCTTATTCCGGTGTGGCCTGCTGACCGGACGAAACACCGGGGACCGGGTTACCCTGAAGTCCGGCTACCTGCTCCCGGAGTCGCGCCAATTCCGATTTGGTCATTTCGTGCTGCACAATCTTTATGACCAGCATGACCGCAGTCACCGCCAGCAGGACTGCCGCGACCAATAGCTGTACAACGAGATCCGCCATTATCCTTCTCGATTACAGGGATTGAGACACCGTAGCAAGGCCGCCTCCGGCGCACCACCCGCTCATCCCCGGCCGTCACCGCCATTCCTGCATGTAAACGGGAACACCGCAGCCGGAGGGGCAAAGGACTTTGATATGATGCGGTACAAGCAGTCCCTTGGAGTAAGGCCATGCTGACCGCCATGACGATATTGGCCCTGTACGCCGGAATAGCCGGGTATGTCCTGTTTACAATCTCGGCATTGGCGCTCCTGCGAGAGCGAAGGCAGTCCCGGCTGCTGCGCCAGCAATTATGGCTATCCTAAAGTTCCCGAACCTGACATGCCATAGAGCCGCAGTCGCAGACACTGCGGCTATGACGATGCAGATCAACGGCGGCACATTGCCGCCGTAAGCCTGCGTCAGCTTTCAGCTCGGATGGGCGTTAGTCTGACTCTGGGAGACGATGGAAGGCGCTGCGCATCCAAGGTCCGGCGACTGACAACTATGAGCATAGCGAAACCCTCAGCCTGAGTAGCCTGAATCCCCGGACGGAAACAGCCCTGCAAGCCGGGACGCCAGCCGCTACAATGTCAGCAACGCCGGAACACTAAAGCCGCTGCCATACGTCTTTCCGGGAAGCGACCCGCGCCGTCGAGCCGGACCACGAGGTGCGCATTGGAACCAGAGCAATTGCAGGAAACGCACCCCGAAGAACATCAAAAGAGAAATACTCACGTACCGGCCCTCCGAAAGTTCCCAGGGCTCCCAAAACGGTTCAAGGACAGCTGCGCAGGGATTGGAACTCCATTACTGCTGGCTTTCCTTGGAGGCACCCTGATCGGCAGCATCTTCATCACCTCAGGGTTGGCAGCCCTCGACTCGAACTTCAAGGACCTTGCCATACTCTACTTCATCACCGGGTTCGGACTGATCCTGTTGCCCCCGGCAATAGTTTACCTGGCGTTGAAGTGAAAAGGTCGAGATGCCGGAGAACGCATCAAGGTCGTCGGCCCGGCGCGGGCCCAAGAAAATGGAGAGATGATGACCGGCACTGGGAGAACTTCTGCCTCAGCCTAATGGCAATCGCAACAGCAGCCCTCGGGGCCACGATAATCCTTGCAGGCCTAGCGAACGTGACCACTCCAAAAACTGACGCATCACCCGGTACGCCGGAGGTAGCAAAGGGAATAATCGCGGGCATAGCGACGGCAGTATACCTGAGCCTCATGGTCGTGGCCGGAAGGACCATCTTCCCACCCATCAATCACAGGGGGAAGCGTCCAAAAGGAAAACGAACGCAGGCATCAACAGTCTACTCACTATTCGGAGTGCAACTGACCGCCCTTGCCATGGTACTCGTAATCAACGTTCTATTCTCACTGTTGATTCCCTGGGTCCACGACCAAGCCGATCCCGCTAACAAGGCAACCCCCACAGAACAGTCTGCAGAGCCCTAAGCGGAGAAGACCGCACCAAGAACCAACCCATGGAATCACCGCCTGCCCGCACATGCGGGGACCATCCGATTAGCGGATAAAGCTGGGCCCTGCCTCACGCGCTTTCCCCCACAAGTGGGTAGTAGGGGTACCTTCGAGTATGAATTCCACCTACCGATGCCCGTCAACTCGGCCTATCAGCCCAAGCCAGAGCCGAAGCACAAGGCCAAGAAGACCCGCAATGCAGGCAAATCCCGCACCTCGGCACAAAGCGGATCCAAGCCCGCCACGACTGACCGCCAAGCTGAAGAGATCCAACAAACCCAAGAAAGTGCGTCTCACCCCGGAGGAGCGGAAGGCACGCGCTGCCGACCAACGGCGGAAGCTCAAGGCCCTCGGCCTCTGTAAGGATTGCCGACAGCGCGCCATCCGGGCCAAACCCGTTGTACTGACTGTGCCGAGAAACACCGGCAATCGCGGCAGCGTCAACGCCAAGTGCTGCACGCCTGAAGTGATGAGGGGATTTCGCTATTCGCTCAATGGTGTCCCGGGGGTCCGCGAATCGCTCGTTGCGCGACGGAAATCGTTTTGCCAATTGTTCCCAAAAATGAACTGCCCTCACCCCTTGTTACACTCGAATATCGGGACTGGAAGAACCACAGGTTATCCTGTCCAATCGGATCAACGCCGCTGATGAAATCCAATGCAGTTACGGCAAAAACTAGTGTGGCAATCACCGGCCAGACACGGAGAAGACAATCCCGCCTGAAGCGTCGCCAAGATCGAGAAGACATTGCTCTCCTCTCGGGCCTAGCGGTCCGCGCACTGGCCGCTAGTTCGAGTCCACTTAGGCCCACCAAGCTGGATAAAATCAAGAACTTTCCTGATCAGGTTCAGTCTAACAATGTGATCAGTCGTCTTTCCGCCTATAATTGAAGGATGCAGTCGTCCAGCCCCCGCTCGCATGGCGGGGGCTACTCCTCTAAGAGATGCGGCACTTGCGTGGGCACGTCACTTGGCTTTAGCCTATGAGACGGCAAACATCGCGGCGAAATCGGGCAGGACTACATCTCACAAGACTCGCATTTAGGCTGGGCCAGTGTCCGGGGAGCGGATCACCTGCCCATGGTCGGCCATCGCCAGAGGTATATTCGTCTCTATCTCAATTGCGAGAGGGTTCCTGCCCTGGGCGCAGGTGAAGGCGTTCTTGTCCAGATCCACCAGAAAGGCCACCGGCACCGGGTCCGCCGCCAGCATACCCGTCTCAATGCTGGCCACCTCCTACAGGCCGCCGACCAGGGTGGGCATGCTGATGACCAGGTCGAAGATGATGCGAATAAACTGGCACATTTCGGCGGGGTCCAAATCCGCCGTGTCCTCCAGCATGACCATCACAGGTTAGGGTTCTGGGCCATTCCTCTCCATAGGAACAAAGGTCATTGCTCCAAACTACGGGTGATTTCTTCCAGTCTTGGCTGAAATACCGGTTTGAAAGTCAACAAGGCGTCTTTCATCCAATTTCTGGCATCTTCGAAAGTGTTTTCCTCATCGTTGGCAATAGGGTCCCCTTGAATCGAAATGTATGACGTCCTTTCATCTCTTTCCCAGACGATGCCGGTGTGACTCATGGATTCTGCCAATTCGTCTTGGTCAGCATACAAGGCATCGTAAATTTGCGTCTGGGCAGCTCCGGAAAGGTGCAGCCCGACCTGACAAGGCTGATCATACCTGCCAAGAACAGTGTAAGACGTTACCCCAGAGTCTTCCCAAACTGCTCCGAACCTATACCTGCGATACCTTCCGGTCCATCCTCCCTGGCGGCCGCCGATGGCGTAAATTCCCTCTGTTCTCAAGCGGGCAGTTAATGGGCGGTAGAAACGCGCATAAATGTTAGGGCCTTCGTTTGTGCTGGCGTCGGCACGGTCCGCTGCTTGTTCGGGACCGACGACAACCTCGAATAGCGGAGCATATACTTCGCCCAATTTGACTGCGCTTATCTTGACACCAAATACGTCTACCCCTGCCTCAGTCAACCACCTTATCATTTTGATGTGGGCATCATGAAAGTCAGAGGCAACCCAGATAATGGATTTGGCTTCGGTGGATGCCGCGTAGCCAATCATCCTTAGAAAGTGGTCGTTGTCGGACCAATAAATTTGGTTCTCTATTACGACCTTTCCACCGGTCTTTTTGTCTTCCGCCAGGATATCTACCCTTCCGCGGTCTTCAGTGCGGTACTCCCGCCCAATCAACTGTAGTTCCATTCCTACAACTCTATCTAAGTGGCTAAGGTCTTCGGCCATCCACTTAGTGAAGTTGTGCTCTTCGTGCGGCCATATTTCGGTAACCGGCACCGTTTCCAATTTGCCTAACTCACGCATAGCCATAACTCACCCCCATCCAACTGCCAAATATCTTCGTGCCCCTTCGTCTCCTTCGTGGATAAATCACTCTCGCGCCGGCTCCGCCGGGTAGTCTTCCCGCATCCCCGTGTCCCCCGGCTGAATAACAAAGTCCCGCCGGTCCCGGTACAGGCGGACGCGATTCAAAACGTGCTCCGTGTGGTACTGGTTCTAGTCAATGTCGTCGTGGTGGGTCATGAACCAGTACTTGTAGTCTGCGATGAAAAGGTAGGTGGGCGTGGTGTGGAAGAAACGGCCCAACAGATCCTCACCTGCCTTCATCCGGTCGCGCACCGCCTCCATCAGTGCCCTCTGCCCGTCCTTTTGCAGCAGCACGTATTCGTGAGGCCAGGTGTCCCGGTAGGTTACCGCCTCCCGACAGGGAACATTCCCAATAAGCTCGGTCAGTTCCATGTCCAGACCTCCTGTAAACCCTCGCAAACTATCCCCACCTTCCACTCGGTTGGCATGACATATTAATGGTGTCAAACCAGCAGGACAGGTCCCGATTCGTTAATGGCCCAGGTTTCTAGTGGAGCAATGTTATCTGGAAGATACCGGTTAACCACGTCAAGTACCAGGAAATACCGGCGCCTCACCTCGGGGCTGCGAAGGTCGGCTCCGAAGCCGACCGCGGCCCTGATTCCGCCAGCCAGCGGATGAAGTCCGACGGGAGTAATCCCGACCTCAACACGGGCGTCAATTACAGCCTGTAAGTTGCTTCTGACCGTTTCCAAAGCGTCTTTCCATTCCCAGACATACTGCAGCAACTGGAATGGCGAGTAGTAAACCTCGCTTGTTGACTTGGAAGCGTCCTTGAGCTCCAGCAGTACCAGGCTTCCCTTAGGATCGACCGCCAGCTGATCGACCTTGGTTCCCGTGGCCCTGAGGGCCGGCCAAACTTGGTCTGTAGCCAGTTCGGTCAACTCGGCCAGAGCCGACTCCACCTGGGCAAAATCCCTGCTGGCGCGGTGAGGTCCGCCAAGAACTCCCTCATGGTCGAAGGGTGTCCATGGAAAACTGACCCGGGACCATCGGTCCTGCACCGCTCCCTCTGCGCACAGGAATCTGGGAGACACCTTTATTTCATTGACGTAGCAGTCCAGTCCTTCAGAAAAGCCGGACTCGTAAGTGTTCCAGCGGCGCAGGAAATTCCTTGCACAGGTTTGGGCCCAGTATGAGGGGTGTGCGGTCAGGTTCACTTCAGTTCCGGAGACCAGTCTCGCCGTGAACAGCCGGGTAAGCCCGCGATAAACGTGGAACTCGTCACGGTCCCGGAAATGCACATCGTGACGATAAGAGTCGATTTCTCGGTCAGCCAGCCCGACCAGGGGCGAAAGGAATCCACCCGGTGAAAGCAGTTCCTGCAATGCCAGGGAGGGAACTCGGTCGTAAGCTGGTGTTGGAATGGGCATGATAACTCCCTAGATCCGGTAGCGGCTGCGCATGTAGATTGCCCATTCGGTAAGGCCCGTTTCCTCGCCAGCCCTAACCACCGTTGATGCCGGAATAAGGGGCGCGGGTGTAGTCTGCCCCAGCAAATCCTGCCACGCTGACCAGTGCCCCGTAACATCCGGGTTCTGGTCGTGTACGCACAGTCCGTACCAGGCCTTCTGGACCACGTCCTCTTGCTCCAGGGCCCGCGCGATGGCCAGGTTCCGCATCGGCTGCTGCATATCATAGGCAAAGGGACACCCGCCGGAGAGGTCTGCATTCGGGAAAGCCTGGGCGCACTCCGCCGTAACCGTCGGTGAATATCTCCCAGTACCTCCGGTCCCGACTCTTCCGGTATGGGCGGGTGAGGTAACAGTTGCCTGGGTTGCCGAAGAAGATCTGCGCGGACTGGCAGACATCCCTACGTCGGTTGCCCCGGCTCTCCCGCCCATTGCAATGGGTGAACTTGGCCTCCGTGAGTTTCACTTCCAGCAGGACTGCCCCCCGGCGACCGTTCGGGAGGCGGCACCACAGTAGGACGTCCACTGCGGTGGCGGGTTCCTCCGGCGCCGGCCACTCGCCGTCGATCTCGCAAAGCAGGTGTCCCGGAGGCACCCACTCAAAAGCCACACGTTCAACCAGGATGTCCTCCTCGATGAATTCGGCCATAGTTTCTGACAGATGCTGCCGATTACCCTCGCGAAAGGGCAGGAAGAGGTTGAAGGCGAATATCTGGGAGCTGAGCAGATGCCTGGCATATTTATGCAATGACACCGAATCCGCCTTTACCATTTCCCGGGCAACGGTCCTGAAAGGTTCATAAATCCCGCCAGTCCAGTGAAGCCAGTAGGGAGGGTCCGGGTGTTTGAAACCGTCCCATCTTTCCATGTACCGTCGTAAATTTCCGGCGAAAGACCTCCGTGCTGACTCGCCGCTTATGCCCGCACTCATAGCTCTTCCTCTCTCAGTTCCCTGAACTGCTTACAGGAATCTGCTGCGGCGTTGCTGCCGCATTTAGCCAAACGTATTATAGGCTGGCAAGTCGGGTCGCCAAGTGAGGTGGACCCCGGAATTCCGACAGGTAGGCAAGTGAGAGTCCTTCTCCTAAACTAAGGGCAGCGGCAGCTGTCGGGAAGGAGTGGGAAATGTCGCAAGAACGCAGAAAGCACATCCCCGCTTTCAAGGCCAAGGTGGCTCTGGAGGCGGTCAAAGGCCAGGAGACGGTGGCCCAACTGGCCGCCGGGTCTGAGGTCCACCCCGGGCAGATTCAGGCTTGAAAAAAAGCTCTTGTGGAGGGCGCCTCCGGTGTCTTCGGCAACGTTCAGGAACACAAGGCAAAGAACGACGCCGCCCTGATCGCCCGGTTGTACCAGGAGATCGGCCGGTTGAAGGTGGAACGGGATTTCCTGTCGAAGAGGTACGGTCCATGAGTCCGGGCCGTCGGCGGGAGATGGTGGACCGGGATCACCCGAAGTTGTCGATAGTGCGAAGGCTTTGCTGGAGACAGGCAACGCCGACAGAATCTGATAGCTCCGGTTCGAAGGCCATGGAAAACTTTTCCTAAGGGGTGTCGTCAAAGCAATCTAGTCCAGATGACCATCGCCCGAATCTGGCAGATGGCCAAGTAAGAAAGGGAGTTTTTGGCATACCGGGTGGTCACTCCCCGCCACTGCTTGAAGTCCAGGAAGCCGTTTTCCACCAGGTGCCGCAGCTTGTACAGCACCCGGTCATACTCCCGCTTTTCCCGGCGGTTGCTTTTGGGCGGTATTACCGGGTTCATCCCTAACTCCGAGGCCGCAGCTATGATTTCATTGGTGTCATAGGCTTTGTCCGCCAGCAGACACTCCGCACTAATACCCTCAATCAGGGGCAAGGCTTGGGTGCAGTCCGCCGTCGTGCCTCCGGTCACTATTACCCTTACCGGCATTCCGTGGGCATCCACCGCCAGATGCAATTTGCTGTTCAGCCCCCTTTTGTGCGGGCGATGGCCTGGTTGCCGCCCCGGGCGCCGGTGCTGTGGGGATGGACTTTGATGTAACTGGCGTCAATCATCAGCCATTCAAAATCAGGATCGTCAATCAGGGCATCCAGCAGCATGGCCCATACTCCCCGGTCCCGCCAGCGGCAGAAGCGTCGGTGGGTATTCTTCCAGTCCCCGTAGTCCGGGGGCAGGTCCCGCCAGGGGGCACCGGTGCGCAAAATCCAGAACACGGCGTTGATGAAACGGCGGTTATCCTGGGCGGGCCGGCCCGTCTTGCCCTTGCCGCCGGGGAGAAGGGGTTCCAGGATTTCCCATACCCGGTCTGAAATGTCGTGGCGCCGGTGCGCCGGCGCCGCAATTGCTGCTGGCATAGACCAATCCTGCTACACTGGTTGCAATGTCAGCTTATCATCACACTCTTACTTTGACGACACGCCCTAAGGATCCCGATGTGGAGATAATTCCGCAATCGAGTGTCCAGTTCGAATCAGCGCTAACTCTGTATTCCTCCCGGTTGGATAAGACCTGGAGCCTGACGGACTGTGCGAGTTTTGCCGTAATGAAACAGAGGAATATCCCTGAAGCTCTTGCGAACGATCAGGATTTTGAACAGGCTGGATTTGTCCCTCTGCTCAGGCCCTCTAACTTTCCTCCATAAATCTTGGGCAGCCAAGGCTCTAACGTAGAACTGGGGTAAACCGGGCACACCCACAACTCCCATTCTAAGGCTGTGACCAAGTTGTCCTCAATCTCAGCGCCGGCAGACAGCGACGCCCCTTTGCGATTGATGGGACTCTCGCCTTCCGGCGTATCCAAGCTGACCTGGCGCTTGGACGGCTGGGTCTGGTAACCGGCGTGCGCCTTGCCGGACGGAGGCGACTGACCCTGAGCCGCCGGGGAGTGGCGGTTCTGGCCCGGCGGGACTGGGCCTCGGTGCCCAGGGCCGTCCGGCGATGGAGCGTGGAAACCGTTGATGGGCATCCTCCCTCTTGTTGGCGGGACGTACCGGGAGCCCGCAGCCGTCCCCTGGTCCGCACCATCGAGCACACCGAGGCGGTCCACCGATTCATGGCGGCTCTGACGCGGCAGGCCCAGGGGAATCCCGGCTACCGGGTCCTCCAGGCGGGGCCGCCTCACCACGCCGCCCACTACTTCCGCTACGGAGGCAGGCTGCACACCATCCACCCCGACGGCTTCGGCGTGGTGCAGGTTGGGGAAAGACCCTCCCTCTCTTCCCGGAATGGGAGCGCCGGATCCTGAACCCCTCCACCATGTCGGCTCGGCTGGCGCCCTACCTGCGCTACTATTCCTCCAACCAACCCCTGCCACGGACACCGGCCCCTGGTGCTGGTGGTCTTCGACGACTTCCTGGCCGAGGGGAACTTCCTTGCCGAGGGGAACTTCCTTGGCGTCGCCCGGAGGGAAATGGAACGCCGCCCAGGTCGAGGTGCCGCTGTGGGTGTCTTACTTGGAACGACTGGAAGAAGCCGGACCCTTGGGAGCGGCTTGGCGCAACCCGGAGGCCCTGGAACCAAGCTACACCTTCCACCAACTTTTCATTCCTCGTCATGCCCTGGTGTGAGGGGGTATGATTAAAACCGGTTGGAATACGGGGGAGTTTACAAGGAAGGCAAAGGATGACAATCTCCCAGTAGATTGAGGATGCCAGCGCTGAGCGCGCCGGAGCGGAGAGGGCCGTGAAGCGATCATTCCAGGAGATTATGGAACAGGCCACCCGGGAAATGCAGGAGGTCCTGGAACAGGAGACCGGGGAAGACGGGGCCGGCCAGTGGGACCCGGACGCCTGGGAAGAAGAGGTTATCCGGTTTACCCGGCAGTTGGGCTGGCGGATGGTGCAAACCTGGGCTGAGGTGAAAGCTGAGCAAGCCAAAGCTCAGGCCTCCTTTGTCCCCGGTGCGGGGCCCTTCGGCAGGCTCAGGATGAGCGGCGCGCGCCACTTGCACCGGTGGCAACCCCTGTGGCGGCTGAGCGCCCTCGGACGGATTGAAGCGAGGCCTCTTATCTGCGTTGCCCCCAGGACCACAGCAGCCAGCGGCCTTTCCAAGAGTTGACCCGTCTGCAAGGTCAAGGCAAGTCTTTGGCTTTGCAACGGGCCTTGACCGGCTTTGGCGCGGAAAAGTCCTTCGAGCAGGCCAGCAGGCAACTCCAGGAACACTACGGAGTGGAGTCGCACCGTAGCCGCGTCCGGGAAGTAGTGGTGCAACGGGCGGAAAGAGCCGCCGCATTGGTGGACCGGGAGAGCCGGGAGACTATCGATAGCTATGCGAGTCAGATCAGTTTCCGGTCTGGGGAACCGTGGCTGATAATGGAGAGTGACGGCTCCATGGTGCGCGCCGGGGAGTTGGCGCCGCACCCGGCGGGAGGGGTGAGTCCGGTGCGCGGCCGCCCCAAGCGAATCCGGCGGACCCGGTGGCGGGAAGTGCGGTTGAGCTTGACGGAAGCGCCGGGGAGCGGCAGTATGCGGCGGCGCCGGGTTCGCCCCAAAGGGTGGGCCAGCAGATGTTGTCCCGGGCTTTGCAGCCGGGCTGCGGGGACAACCCCCGGGTGCTTGGCGTGGGAGACGGCGCGCCCTGGATTGCCCAGCAGAGCCTGCCCCGGCGAAGTCCGGGGTGGTGGCGGTCTTTCCCAGGCAGCGCTTCCTGCCGGACCGCTGCCATCTCTTGGAACCCTTGCAGGAGGGCGCGTCCGCCCTGGCGGAAGGTGACACGGAATCCGCCAAGGCTTGGGTAATGGAGCAGGCGGGCCGTATTGACCAGGGCCAGGCGGCCGGCGTAGTGGCGGAATGCCGGAGCCGGGCGGGAGCAAGCGCCGGGCATCCCCTGTACCGGTTGGCCGGTTACCTGGGGACCGGCAGGGACAGACGGATTATACCGGCGCCCGGGAGGAAGGTCTGCCCATCGGGAGCGGTGCGGACCCTGCGGGCCAACGGCCGGTGGCAGGCCCTTTGGCATTAACCCCAACCACTTTTAGTCACACCCGTTGACACCGAGCGATCTGAAATCAATACCATCCGACAGCGTAGACTGTGTCTGGACTGATCCACTATACCACCTTTCTAACGACGGGGTTACATGCGTCGCTGGTAGACGGGTACCAGTAAACAAAGGGGAATGGCTGCGTTCAGTAAGCCTTCCATCACGAGCACAAACTGCTGATTGGAGCATCGGGCTAGGGCTTGAAGGGTAGGTTGCACTCACGTCCACTCGAATAAATCGTCAAAGGCGTCTGCTTCATCCTCACGAATTAGTGCGATACTCAAGCGGTAGACTTGTCCGTTCCAGATGGATACTTTGATGAGTCCTTGTAATTGCCGTTCAGACTCCAAGATTTTCCAGTCGATCCAGACTCCTGGCAAACTTTGTAGATCTGCAATTATTTCGTGGACTAACCTAATTTCTATCCATTCGCACTGGTCATTCATCACCGCTCCCAGTCCTGTCCAATATTACGGGCCGGGATCGTTGATCGAATAGGAGCAAGTGTCAAGGGCGCGTCAGGCTCTTCGTGGAAATTTAGCTATACAGGGAAACGGGCCAACTATCGTGGATTCCCCTAGGTTAGCCTACCTAAGCCAATACTCGATATCGACCGCGGTTGTTCTGAAACTCCAATAAATTACCATCCCTGAGTACCTGAAGTTGTTGGCGAATTTTGTCTCTGATATGGTGGTTTTCAGGGTGTTGACGGGACAACTGCTCGACAAAACGAGAATAGAAATGTTGAGGGGTGAATTCCGTCTCCCCCGTCTCTGCTACCAGAGTGCGAACACAGGATAGGGCCTCAGCGCCCCAACCTCCCGATGCACGTTTATCATTGCGTAGGAACTCGACGCGCTTCCATTCTTGATGTATCACGGCCGGATCTCGAGGAGTACGTGCCAAAACTAGACTAATTCGCCCTTCCAATGGCACCTTTCCCAACAGGATTTTAGAGCCGATCCAGCCTGCTCGTCGTGCGGTCGGTTTCAGCGCCTTAGTGGGCTGAACAATGCTGCGGGTGAAGAAAGGCCCCGGAACGACAAATAGGCCGGTAACAACCCAATCGTTCCGGCTGTACTCCAAGAAAACGTAATGAGGCACTCGTCCTGAGTCTATGGCTGCAATCTTGGGGCCAAACGCTGAGTTCTGGACTACCTGCCCATGCTTAAGGTGTTTACTCTTAAGTTGATATATCGCGCTACAAACGGAACAGGTGAAGTCGCGCACCGGCGTATTCGGTCTGTCGGTAACCAAATGTTCCGAAGGGCAAGCGACACAAAAGAGGTTCTCATTCGCCCAAGCCTCGGTAATCAACCGGGCTTGTTGGCTTCGGCTCGCGTAATGGGAAGCGACCGCGGGGTTTAGCTGTAGGTTCATTTTGAGGTTAAGAAATGCGTTGCGCTTTGTCTGTTAGACTCTCCACTGAACCCAAGACTACCATGGCCGTGCAGGTTTCCGGGGATCGGCCAATTTGCCTGTCAGGTCAGCCCGTTGGGCTCATGGCCTGGCCTTGGGATGTCGTTGATTCCGCGGCGCGGACCAGTAGCACCGGGTCACCGGAATTGCGTATCACCCGGTCGGCCACGCTGCCCAGCATCCAACGGCCTACGCCGGAACGCCCATGAGTGGTCATTGCCACCAGCCGGTCGGGGGTCTCGCTGGCTAGGTCGATGATTAAGGATGCCGGGTCGCCATGGAGCAGATGGACCTCCACCGGGCCGACTCCCTGTTTCAACAGGCCCTCTTTTAGCCGCTCAAGGTACTCGGTTGCCTCTTCGTTCGCCTGTCTCGAGGCGCTTTCGAACGAAGCATCGCTGTGGAGGCCGCGAGGAACGGCCAAGCCCAGGTGTTCACTGGTGGGCATAACCCTTACCAGGTCCACGGCCAAGCCCAATCCTTTACTGGTCTGGGCCACGTGAGGAAGGATTTCTTCGGCCAAGAGCGATCCATCCACCGGTACTATGACCCGGTTGAACCCTTCCGAGTGAGTGGCCTCCTTTGCGTGATGGGACCTCACCACCAGTATTGGCCCAGTCGTCAGGTGGAGTACCCGGTCGGCAACGCTGCCCAGCCACCACCGCGCCGTGCCCGAACGCCCGTGGCTGGACATAGCTATGAGAGTATCCGGAGTTTGTTGCGCCTCTTCGACTATTACCTGCCAAGGCAGACCGGATGGTGTAACGGTAGCGACCGAAAGTCCTTCAGCGCGCAGACCTTGGGCCACGGCATTCAGATACACCGCAGCATGTTCAGTCTGGTGTTCCAGCGTTTCGTGTTCGTGTAGCCGTGGGTTCAGGTCTCGACCGATGCTGGGATGAGGTGGTGCGACTACTGTTATGAGGGTCAAGGGTATCGACAACCCCAGCCCCAATTGACGAACGTAGGGCAGGACCTGTTCGCTAAGGGGAGACCCGTCTAGCGGTACCAAGATACGACTGTACATAACAATCAGTTCTCCGGGGACCTGATACTTTCAGGTCACGTTAACCCTGGCCTCTCCCAAGCCTTCGATCGACAACGCCGCCGCGTCTCCCGGGCTCAGGAACTTGGTGGTGACGATGCTGCCGGTCATCACGATCATGCCGGCGGACAGGCTAGCGCCCCGTTTGGCCAAGGTGTTGGCCAGCCAAGCCAGAGCCTCCAAGGGATGGCCCATTACGTCGCCGCCCCGTCCCTCGCCAGCCAGTTGACCGTTGATGGTCATGGTCCCTCGGGCCTCGGCTAGGTCGATATTGCTCCAGTCGGTGACCTCCGGGCCCAACACCACGCCAGCGTTCCAAGTGTTGTCGGCAACGACTCCCAGAAAGAAGAGATCGGAGTAGTCGGCACTGCGGTCGTCCACCAACTCGAAGGCTGGCATCAGCGCACCAACGGCCTCGGCCGCGCTGGAACGGTCGTAAGGCGCCGAAGCCGCCGGCAGACTGCTCTTTAACAGGACGGCTATCTCGCACTCGGCGCCCAAGTGGACGTAGTCGGCCCCCGAGATGGTGGCGGGAGACCGGTGGATGCCGTTGGCGAAGACCCCTCCGGCGCACGGCTCGTTAAAACCCACCAGTTGCTGCATCACCGGCGTCGTCAAGGCAATCTTGTAACCGGCGATTGGGCCCCGCTCTCCGGTAATCAAGGCTTGGAAGGCTTCTTGCATCCCGTAGGCTTCTTCAACCGATTCGGGGGATAAATGCTCCGGCAGCGGACGGTATAGTCTCCTCGCTTGGTGTTCTTCCAGTAGGAACTGGGCAACTTGCTGATTCTTGCTTTCTTGGGCCATTCCGCACCTTTACCTTGGCTTTAGTCTTGTAGCGGTGGTCCTAGGTCAACTGTAGCAACTGCAATACGTTGCCGTCGGGGTCTTTTAGGGTGGCTACCCAGCCGCCCCAGTGCTCCTGCTCCGGAGGCCGGATGAACTCCACATCGGCTTCACTTAGGCGACGGCACTCCGCGTGGATGTCGTCGACGCCCAAATGGGGCATAAAGCGGAAGGGGTCTTGAGAAGCGCCATGCACCCGGTCGTGGAGGCCGATATTGAAGCGGACTTCCCCCAACTGGAAAGCAATCCAGTCGTCGTGGCGGGAGTGAAGGGGCAAGTCCATGATGTCGTGATAAAAGTGGTACATACCATCCAGGTTATCCGTCCAGATGGTCACGCCCACAACTCCGGTGATCATAGCCCTCTGCCTCCCACTAAACTACAAAGCCCCCTGCGTCCCTTCAAGAGAGGGGCAAGGGGCTACTTATCGCCCTACAGGTATGGCCCGGTCGCCGCGGTCAGACCTTCGACGGCTCTTCTCGACGTTTGTTGGCGATGCAGGTGGGGCACCAACCGTAGAAGTCGACTCTCTGCCAGGCCACTTCGAAATCCGATTCGTTAAGTATACGGTTTCGGAGGCCAACCACCGCTTCTTGCCCGGCATCGGCGTCCATCACGTTTTGGCAGCCGATACAGACCAGGTTGACGTGGGGGTCCATGTTGGGTTCGTACCTAGACATCTTCTCGAAGGGCAACTCTTGGATAAGGCCGCTCCTCTCCAAGACTCTTAGAGTGGAGTAAATGGTCGCCAAGGTCATCGAGGGGAAGCCGTCGCTGACCCTCTCGTAAATCTGCTGTACCGTGGGATGATCGGACGAGTTAAGCACCGCCTCGGCGATGGCTAGCCGTTGCGGCGTGACCCGCACCGACCACATCCGCAACCGGTCCACTAGCTCTTGCTGAGTCAACATAGATACTCCAGGTTTGCCGAAGGAATCATCCCGGTGGTAAACACGGGTGATTACAATAATAGCTGTATATCGTTGCCACTATAACCGTATTCTTCCTGACTATCAACCCCCACTCCCAGCCGTAACTGTTCAGACTTGCTGAGGCGAATTGACTGAGAGCCATATCCGCAATGCCAATGCTAATCCCCTCACGACACTTTGCCGCCCAACCGTCATTCCCGCGCAGGCGGGAATCCAGAAATGTTGAGGAAAAGGAACATTGCTGGTTGCAAACCCTTATGGATTCCGGCTCAAGGCCGGAATGACGGGTTCGGGGGCCGGAATGATGTATCAAGTCTGAACAGTTACTCCCAGCCTGACCAGTTACGAGCATGGAAAATATGTGGGATTAGATATAGAATTCCTATGGGAGAGATGGCTGAGCGGACGAAAGCGCCGGTCTCGAAAACCGGTATACCTTCTGGGTATCGTGGGTTCGAATCCCACTCTCTCCGCCAGACTTAACTGCCAATGCGGTCAACCCAATAAAACCACCAACTCTGGTTCAAATCATTAGGCCCGCCGGAAGAAGGAGCACCCTCATCCTCCAGCGGGCCTAACATTTGGCCGTGATTAATCTTGTATCGTGGTGGCGGAGTAAGTAACCCCAGAGGCTCCCTACTGCTTGGTTACCGGGGCTTCAGAGACCGTTCCGTCGGGGTTGATGATCAGTCCCACCAGCGGCCCGACTTTCTCGTTGAAGACCCCGACTATCGGATGGTCATTGGTGCCCACCCGGTTCAAGAAGTTGGGTATTACGTTCTCCATCAGGGCCACCCGGCTCTGGGCCTGCAACTCCGGGGAGAACACTACCATCTCCAGCCCGTCTCTAACGTTCTTGGCCACGCCCACCTGGTTCTGCGCCGCCGCCAGCCTTAGGGCTTCCAACTCGCTCTTCGCCGCTTCTTCCAAGAAGATCTGTTGCAGGTCCGGCGGCAGCTTCGCCCAGACCCGGTCATTGACGATGTTGCTGTTGGCGTTGAAGGTGGAGAGCGGCCCGTTCATGTACTTGGTTACCTCGTACCACCGTTGGCCCCAAGCCGCGTCGGCGCCGGTCACGCCGCAGTCCAGAATCCCCCGCTCCAAGGCCACGTACACCTCGGCAAAGGCCACGAACTGCGCCGTCGCTCCCATCCCCTCGATCCAGTCGGTAAGCGCCGTCCCGTGGCTGCGGGTCTTCTTCCCTTTGAACTCTTCCAGGGTGGTGATCTTCTCTTTGCAGAAGAAGAACTGGTCCTGGCCGGTGTACCAGTTGTGCAGCATTATCTGGCCGTCTCCGGTGCGCTCCGAGATCATCCGGTCGGTGTCGCCCAAGGCGGCCACGGTGGCTTTGTAGAACTCCTCGTGGTCCCGGTAGAGCCCCCACAGGTACTGGATCTCCAAGGCGGGCAGGTCCCCGGCCACGTAGCCGCCGTACACCTCGCCAAAGCCCACGGTGCCGTTCTGGATCAGGCTCAGCATGTCGGGCCCGGCGATACCCAACTCCGGGTAGCCCACCAACTGCAACTCCACCTTCCCGTTCGTCCGCTTTTCCACGTTGGGGATGTAGAAGGCGTTCCTTAGCTTGCAGGCGGTGACGCTGGTGCTGATGCACACTATCTGGAGGTCGATGGTGTCGCCGTCGTAGGTCAACTGGGTGGGGTTCTCGAAGTTGGCCTTCTTCAAGAGGTTCTGGTAATGCTCTGACTCGAAGATGAACTGGTGCTTCTCCAAGGCGTCCAAGGGGACGTTGCCGTCGGCGTCGCCCAACTCCGGGTCCGGGGCCAGCCCCACCAGTTGGTTCAGGTCGCCCACGTAGATGGCCCCCGGCCCGCCGGCCAGCCCGGCGGCGATGTCTTGGAGGCTGGCCGAGGCTTCCGAGGCTGAGGAGGACGACGGTTTCGTCTCTTCCTGCTCACTGCCCCCGGTCATTGCCGCCGCGGTGGGCGCTGCTGTTGGCGGCGCTGCTTGTCCCCCGCCGCCGCCTGCTCCGGTGCTCCCGGCCCCGGCCCCTCCTCCATTCCCGCTGTCCCCGTTCCTGCCACAGGCCGCCAACACCCCGATCAGTATCCCGATTAGTCCCAGCATCAGAAGCTTGCCCATGTCCTCTCCTCTTTTCGCGCTGGTCTACTCGTGGGTTGTGTGTGACGGTGCCCTTTTTACCTGTGGAGTCCCTTTTGTGCCCCAGCGGCGGCCCGCTGCCGTCCCCTCCCCACCAGACTCTACTTACCCGCAGCGGCGGCTGTCTTAAGACAGCCGCCGCCAGCCGTTTGGCTAAGAGTCTGATTTATCGGCACACCGAAGGGCAACGTTCTCCTTCAACTTCGCCCTGAGAGTTAATGGTCACTCCCACAATCGGTGCTACTTTCTCGTTGAACAACTTCACGGCGTCGGAGTCGGGTCCTCCGGCCCGCTTCACCCAATTGGGCACCACTTTCTTCAGCACCACCTCGTTAACCATGAAGTCGTTGATTTCCGGGGTGAACTCGATCAACTCCAGGCCCGTGGCGACGTTCTTGGGTACCCCTACCAGGTTCTGGATCGGTGAGAGTCTGAGGGACTCCAGTTCGTGCTTGGCCCCTTCCTCAATCAGGATCTGCTGGATGTCGGCCGGCAACTCTTCCCATACCTTCCGGTTGAAGACCAGGTGGTTCGCGGTAAAGGTGGGCAAAGGACCAATCATATACTCGGTCACCTCATACCACCTCTGGCCGTAGGCCGGGTCGGCGCCGGTCACGCCGCAGTCCAAGATGCCGCGTTCCAAGGCCGTGTACACCTCAGCGAAAGCGACGAACTGGGCTTGCGCGCCCATGCCATCGATCCAGTCCGACAGGGCCGAGCCGTGGCTCCGGGTCTTCTTGCCTTTGAAGTCTTCCAGAGAGGTGATCTTGTCGCGGCAGAAGAAGAACTGGTCCACTCCGGCGTACCATAGGTGGACGATAGTCTTACCACCGTCGGTACGGTCGGCGATCAGGGCGTCGAGATCGTCAACGATGGCCGCGGTGGCCTCATAGAAGGTCTCGTGGTCCGGGTATAGCCCCCAAAGGAACTCCACTTCCAATGCTGGCAAGTCACCGGCCACATACGAGGCGGTTATTTCGGAAAGGCTCAAGGTGCCATTTTCCACCAACTCCAAGGTGTCGGGCCCGGCTATACCCAGTTCCGGATAACCCGCCACTTGGATGTCTACCTGGCCGTTGGTTCGTTCCAGAACGTTGGGTACCAAGAACGTTTCCACGGCTTTGCAGGGCAGCAACGCCCGGTTGATACAGGCATATTGAATCTCGAAGCTCTCTCCACTGGTTACCAGCGGCGTCGGATCGTCGATCCGGGCTTTTTCCAGAAGTTCCTGGTAGTAGTCCGAGGTGAAGATCCAGCTTTCGTATTCCAAGGAGCTAAGCGGGACGTTCCCATCGGCGTCTCCCAGATCGGGATGAGACGCCGGGCCCACCAACTGGTTCAGGTCCCCTACGTAGATCGCGCCCGGGCCTCCCGCTTTTTCTGCGGCATAGGCCGCTAGGGGCGACCCGGCTGGGCTGGCTGCGGCCATGGCGCCGGTCAATGACGCCGAGCCGTCGGGGTTGACTTGGACCCCCGCAATCGGCCCGAATTTCTCATTGAATAGGCGGACCTCTTCGGTGTCGTAGCCGCCCACCCGGCCGACCCAGTTGGGAATCATCGTGTCCAAGACAATTTCGTTCAGGATGTATTCACGGGTCTCTTGGTCCCACTCGATCAACTTCATTCCGGCATCGATGTTGTCCTGCAGCCGCCGGGCGTTCCAGACGGGCGCGATCCTCAGTTCTTCCAGCTCTTCCTTGGCGCCCTCTTCCAACAGGATCTGTTGAATGTCCGGAGGGAAGCTGTCCCACACCTTGCCGTTGAAGATCAACAGGTCGGCGGGCATGGAGATGATGGGACCCACGATGTAGTTGGTAACCTCGTACCACCTTTGGCCGAAGGCGGCGCCGCCGCCGGTGGCGCCAGCGTCCAGGATGCCCCTCTCCAGGGCGGTATATACCTCGGCGAAGGCCACGAACTGGGCCTCCATTCCCATGCCGTTGATCAGGTCCGACATGGTGGTGCCGTGGCTGCGCGTCCGCTTGCCTTCGTAGTCGCCCAGCGTATTCAGCGGCTCCCGGCTGAAGAACCACTGGTCGTGCCCGGCGTACCAGTTGTGGGTGACGACCGTTCCCCCGCCGGTGGCTTCCTCGATGTAGCCGTCTAGGTCTTCCAGAACGGCGGTTACTGCCTTGAAGTCCGTCTCCCGGTCTTGGAACAGGCCCCAGAAATAGTACATGTCCAGTACGGGCAAGTCCCCGCCCACATAGGCGCCGGTAATCTCGGCAAAGCTGAGGGTGCCATTGGCGACCAAAGAGATGGTGTCAGGCCCGGCAATGCCCAGTTCCGGGTACCCGACCACCGAGATGTCCACTTGCCCGTTGGTACGCTCGTAAACATTGGGGATGAAGTATTTCTCCTTCATCTTGCACGGGAAGAGGGCCCGGTTAATACAAGCGTATTGAATCTTGAACGATTCGCCCGAGCTTACCAACTTCGTCGGATTTTCCAGGTTGGCCTTCTCCAACAGCTTGTTGTAGTAGTCCGACGTGTAGATCCACTCGCTCTCTTTAAGCAAGTTGGCCGGTATGTCACCGCCCGTCGGTTGCCAACCCAACTCCGGGTCAACGGCCGCCCCGGCCAGTTGATTAACGTCACCGGCGTAGATTGCCCCTGGCCCGCCGGCCAACTTGGCCGCGACGTCCTTCAACGTTGCAGTGGTCTCGGCAACTGCGGGCTTGGTGGCTTCTTCCGGCGCCGCCTGAGTCGCGGGGGCCGTAGTGGGCGCCACTGTTGCGGCCTGGCCGGCCCCGCCACCGCCGCCGCCCCCTGTGTCTCCACCGTCACCATTGCCTCCACAGGCGGCCAACACTCCGATCAGAATACCTATCAGTCCCAAGACTAGAAACTTTGCCATGAATACACCCCTTTACCTAATGGTCGACTTTCCTGTTCCGAGGCTTGACGGATTGACTTGGCTCCGGCCCTGATGCGGCGATTAGGCTAAGATTATCGCTGCCCTTTTCCAGCGTCAGTGGCTGTTATCCTCGAATAACACCCGCTATCATTGAGCCAATCAACACGGTGCGAAATAGTATTCGTTACCTAATATCACCGTCAACACCTAGAAGCATGATATTAAGCGCAATGCGGAATTGCGAATCAAAATAGAAGTTGTATTTACATCACTTGGTAGCACCGTTCCGTAAGTCTTACGGGTTATGTTGATGTATTAAGTCGTATAGTCCACGGATACTCAACATAACGTCCTGCATAAGATTGTATCGACCATCGTAGCCGTTAGCTCGTTATGACAACCCGGTGGCTGACAGGGGTAGGTATCCGCATTCCGTCGTTCCGGCGCAGGCCGGAACCTAGGGGCGGGGCCGGGGCTACCTTCGAATGCATACGAGGCAGAACCAGCGGTATGACGTACTCTTCCCACAACCCGGAAAAAATTCCCTGCATATACATCCTCGCCAGCAAGAGAAACGGGACGCTGCACACTGGCGTTACCTCGGACCTGGCACAGCGTGGGTGGCAACACAAGAACGACCTCGTGGCAGGGTTTACTAGGAGGCGCGCCCCCACCCCCTGGGTTCCGGCCTACGCCGGAACGACGGAGCAAACAAATACCTACCCCTGTCAGCAACCTGGTGGTAAGGGTTGCACAGTGGCGGCATCGTCTTTGACAACCCGCCGGTAGAGGAGCGGACAAGACAAAAAATCACGCCGCCTTCAAGCCTAACGAAGGCGGCGTGCAGAGGCGACTATTGGATTTTGGCCGTTACCGGCTTCCCGGCTTAACCGGGACTAAGTTTCTACCTTTCGGAGACCGTCCCGTCGGGGTTGATGGTGAGGCCCACCAGCGGGCCGACTTTTTCGTTGAAGATGCCGACTATCGGGTCGTTGTTGCTACCCACCCGGTTCAAGAAGTTGGGTATCACATTCTCCATCAGGGCTACCCGGCTCTGGGCTTGCAGCTCCGGGGAGAACAGTACCAACTCCAGCCCGTCTCTAACGTTTTTGGCAACCCCGACTTGGTTTTGCGCCGCCGCCAGCCGGAGGGCCTCCAGTTCGCTCTTGGCCGCTTCCTCCAGCAGGATTTGTTGCAAGTCTGTGGGCAAGCTCGCCCAGACCTTGTCATTGATAACATTGTTGGTCGCATTGAAGGTGGAGAGAGGACCGTTCATGTACTTGGTTACCTCGTACCACCGTTGGCCCCAAGCCGCGTCGGCGCCGGTCACGCCGCAGTCCAAGATGCCCCGCTCCAGGGCCGTGTACACCTCGGAGAAGGCCACGAACTGGGCGGTGGCGCCCATGCCGTTGATCCAGTCGGAGAGGGCGGCCCCGTGGCTGCGGGTCTTCTTTCCTTTGAACTCTTCCAGGGTGGTGATCTTGTCGTGGCAGAAGAAGAACTGGTCCACTCCGGCGTACCAGTTGTGGTTCACCACCACCCCGCCGGTGGCATCGAGCACTATTCGCTCGTGTCCGGCCCCGCCAGTCCCAGTTCCGGGAAGGAAGTGACCACCAGTTCCACCTGTCCGTTGGTGCGGCTCAGCAGGTTGGGCACTAGGGCGTGTCGTCAAAGTAAGAGTGTGATGATAAGCTGACATTGCAACCAGTGTAGCAGGATTGGTCTATGCCAGCAGCAATTGCGGCGCCGGCGCACCGGCGCCACGACATTTCAGACCGGGTATGGGAAATCCTGGAACCCCTTCTCCCCGGCGGCAAGGGCAAGACGGGCCGGCCCGCCCAGGATAACCGCCGTTTCATCAACGCCGTGTTCTGGATTTTGCGCACCGGTGCCCCCTGGCGGGACCTGCCCCCGGACTACGGGGACTGGAAGAATACCCACCGACGCTTCTGCCGCTGGCGGGACCGGGGAGTATGGGCCATGCTGCTGGATGCCCTGATTGACGATCCTGATTTTGAATGGCTGATGATTGACGCCAGTTACATCAAAGTCCATCCCCACAGCACCGGCGCCCGGGGCGGCAACCAGGCCATCGCCCGCACAAAAGGGGGCTGAACAGCAAATTGCATCTGGCGGTGGATGCCCACGGAATGCCGGTAAGGGTAATAGTGACCGGAGGCACGACGGCGGACTGCACCCAAGCCTTGCCCCTGATTGAGGGTATTAGTGCGGAGTGTCTGCTGGCGGACAAAGCCTATGACACCAATGAAATCATAGCTGCGGCCTCGGAGTTAGGGATGAACCCGGTAATACCGCCCAAAAGCAACCGCCGGGAAAAGCGGGAGTATGACCGGGTGCTGTACAAGCTGCGGCACCTGGTGGAAAACGGCTTCCTGGACTTCAAGCAGTGGCGGGGAGTGACCACCCGGTATGCCAAAAACTCCCTTTCTTACTTGGCCATCTGCCAGATTCGGGCGATGGTCATCTGGACTAGATTGCTTTGACGACACCCCTTAAGACAACTGCACCGTTTTCCGATAAAAATCCTGGATTCCGGCCTCTGCCGGAAAGACGGCGTGTGGTTTTACAGACTTTGCAATCGTCTTGGGGCAAGGCCCGGTATTGGTTGACAGCCCTTGACGCCCATAATAGACTGCCGCTACCGCCTGAGGACATCATATCCGTACCTTCTCCGGTTGCTATCGGCTAACTCACGGAGCTTTGAGATGCCGCCTCTACCCCCCTCGGCCCGAGACCCCTTGATCCGAGCCTACTTGTCGTTGTCCACCCCCAATGTGTCCGACGCTCTGGACCGGCTCGGGGTTGATGGAGCGCCCCACGGTATTTTGCCTTTGTGGCCGGGTGCCAAGACCTTGGTGGGGAGGGCGGTGACCATGAAACTGGTTCCGCTGGACCAAGGCTCCGAGTCTCCTGTGTTGGGGACGTTGGAGGCGATTCTGGCGGGGCAACCCGGGGACATTCTGGTAATCGACCAAGGTGGGCGAAACGACGTTAACAGCTTGGGAGGCGTAGCCACGTTCACGGCGGTGCGCCAAGGGCTGATCGGCGCGGTCATTGACGGGGTTACGCGCGACGTTGACGATATGCAAGCTATGGGGTTTGCGGTCTACGGGAAGGGTATCATCCAGCAGTCAATCCGAAACCGCTGCGCCTTTGGCGGCCACAGTCTGCCAGTCCAACTCTCCGGCGTTACGGTATCCCCCGGCGACCTGGTCATGGCCGACGCCAATGGGGTGGTAGTGGTCCCGGGCGCTCAAGCCATCGAGGCCCTTAAGTTGGCCCAGGAGTTTGCCGACACCGAAGAACGGGTCAAGGACGCTATTGCCCGAGGTGTTGACCCGATAGAGGCCCACCGGCAAGTTAACTACGACCAGATGACCGCACCCGATCGTTAGCTCTGCCGGTGGAAACTGGGTATCCCGCCGGAAAGCATACTGAGAACCAGGGGTTCTCTAGCTGATGTTCCCATCCAAGGGAGAACGGCATGAGCATCTTTCGATACCCACTGGAAGTAGGCAGCCCCGACGCTGGCGCGTTCCAAACCGTCGAAGCCTTGGTGGATACTGGCTCAACCTTCACCGTCGCGCCATCGCCTCTCCTTCAACGCTTGGGTGTTGTACCAACGGAAACGGTCAGGTTTCGCATCGCTGACGGCTCCACCATTGAGCGCGCCATCGGTGAGGCTCAAGTTAGAATAGAGGGCAAGACCTTCTCAACCATTGTCGTATTTGGCGATGACGACGGGACCGCATTGCTCGGAGTGTACACGTTGGAACGCGCTTTATTAGCCGTGGACCCGGTGGGCCAGCGATTGGTCCCCACGGACGCCCTGATGATGCGCGGGGCGCGCGTCACCCGGTCGTTGGGCGGGTATTCAAGGCTTGTCGTGACCGATTCTAGATGCCCCTAAAGGAGGCGCGCCGTGCCAAAAACGATCCTGGAAAGCTCTAAGCTTAGCAAGCCCAGCGGAATCTTCTCTCCGGGAGTTAAAGTCCCGGCGGGAAACCTGGTATTTGTGTCCGGGCAGGTCTCCAGAAACGCTCAGGGAGAAGCTGTGGGGAAGGGAGACATTAAAGCCCAGACCCGGCAGACCCTGGAGAACGTGAAAGCGGTGTTGGAAGCCGCCGGGGCGACGATGGACGACGTTTGCAAGGTCACCGTCTTTGTAACCAATTTGGCGGAACACTTCTCGCAAATTCACGAGGTGCGGGCGCAATACTTCGAGAAGGACTATCCGGCCAGCACTTTGGTCGAAGTTAAGGCCCTGGCCAACCCGGACTTGCTGATCGAAATCGAAGCTATTGCTGTAACCGCTTGAGGTAGCCAGGCAAAGCTTACTTCCTTTCAGTTGGCCTGTCAGCGTGCCACGAGCTTTCGGCCGACGCCGGTATTAACGCGGGGCGCAGGCCCGGATAATTTCCAGCGCCTTCTCTTTGGCATCGGCGCCCGAGACCCTTGGGGAGATGAGCGGCTGGGTGATGCCAGCCTGCCGGTACTCCTCAAGTCGGTCCCGGCATTGACCGGCGGTGCCCACCAAAGCGATCTTATCGATCAGAGCGTCGGGCACCAAGCGAATGGCTTTATCGGGTTCGCCCTCTTGCCAAGCAGTCCGGACTGCTTGCAGTTCCTCGGTAAAGCCCGCTTCCTCCATTAGTCGGCGGTAACGGGGGAAACGGGCCGCGTACCTGGCGATGTTGGACCGCAGCGCGTCGATCTCCTGGTCTCTGGCATCTGTAACCGCGCAGGGCAACAGGGTGGCAACCTCCACCTCGGCGGGATCCCGTCCGGCCCCCTCGGCGCCGATGGCTACGTGCCTGGCGGCGGTTTTGGCGTGCTCCAGAGTGCACCAGGTCAACAGAGCGCCCTGGGAGACTTCGCCGCATACCTCCAACAGCTTGGGAAATACCGCCGCGACGTAGATGGAAATTTCCTGCCTGAAGGGTTCGAACCAAAAATCGAAACCCCGGATGTCATAAACGTTTCCCTGGTAAGAGACCTCGCCGTCCCGCAGCAGGCTGCGGATAATGTCGATACACTCCCTCAACCGGGGCACCGCCTGAGCGAAGACCAGCCCGTGCTCCGGCTCTACTTGGACCTTGTGGCTGGTGCCCAGACCCAAGACGAACCGGCCTTGGGAAAAATGGTCCACGGAAGCCGCGGCCATGGCTATCGTAGGTGCGCTGCGAACGAAAACGCTGGTGATGCTGGTGCCGAGGAGGATGTTATTGGTCTTGAGGGCGCACGCCGTAAGAATGCTGAACTGATCGCCGCCGTGCCCCTCGGCCATCCACGCTGACTCATAACCTAGCTGGTCCGCGAGTTCAATGCACTCCACCACCTCGGTAGGCTGCAAGCCCCCGGAAAAAGCCACGCCAATCCGGTCCATATCAATTCTCTCCGTGTTTTAGGCTGTCTACCGGACAGCATTTTGGGGAAGGCATATCTGGAAAGCAGTTCGTCCTAGATCCAACGGTGGTATTATAGCCCTATCCTGTAAATCCAGGAATCAGAGAAAGCACAGTTCAGACGAACAACCAAAAGACCCCAGCGGCGATGGCCCCATTGGCGATGGCCCCATTGAAGTACGGCCTCAAGAGCTGCAACTACACTCCCGATGATTACCTTTCCATCGCCAAAGGGGGCTTCCCCCAGGGCCCATCAAGCCCGGGCCCGTATTTTATCGGTGTCCGGCTGATCGGCACCCGGCCTCCGCCGTAAACGTCACCACCACATTCCAAATGGAGTTGTCGATGGTCAAGGAGCCGCAGATGGTCAAGGAGCCGCAGATGGTCAAGGAGCCGCAGATGGTCAAGGAGCCGCAGATGGTCAAGGAGCCGCAGATGGTCAAGGAGCCGCAGATGGTCAAGGAGCCGCAGATGGTCAAGGAGCCGCAGATGGTCAAGGAGCCGCAGATGGTCAAGGAGCCGCAGATGGTCAAGGAGCCGCAGATGGTCAAGGAGCCGCAGATGGTCAAGGAGCCGCAGATGGTCAAGGAGCCGCAGATGGTCAAGGAGCCGCAGATGGTCAAGGAGCCGCAGATGGTCCAAAGGAAGCGCCGTTGGGAACCAATGCATCGATAGTCCTTATTGCCGGTGGCGCCATAGCTATCGGCGTGTCCCTCTTCATCGGCAGGCCGGACGCCCAAGCCCAAGAGATAACCAGGTATCGCTGGGTGGTTATTGGCCTATGGCTGCTGTGCAGCGTTTCCGGATTCATGGTGCTGTTCACCCTGGGTATCCTGCTCCCGGTAATCAGCCGCGACTTGGACCTATCCCCCAGCGAGCAAGGGCTATTGGGTTCTGCTTCCCATTGGGGCAACATTGCCTTAGCCATACCCTTGAGTTGGTGGACTTCCCGGTTTGGGGCGAAAAAACTCACCGCCGTCACCATAGCATTGTCGACCGCCTGCTTGTTTATCCAAGGATGGGCGCCCACATTCGCCGTCTTGCTGCTTGGGCGCTTGGCTTTCGGTATCACTCTTATCGCCCAGCAGCCGGCCCGGGCCTTCCTTACCCAGCAGTGGTTTCGCGCCCGGGAAATAATCATAGTTAACGGGTTTTCCAACGTCCTTTTTGGAGTGGTCGTCGGTGGAGGACTGGCGCTTGCTCCCTTTATCCTCAGCGCGCTGGGGGACGATTGGAGAGGCACGTTTCGCGTTTTTGGCGTCCTGTTCGGGGTGTTGACCCTCCTTTGGTTGCTTTTGGGGAAGGAGCGGGTCACCGAGGAATTCCGGACCAGAGTGGCTTCGGACGAGGCCGGGGTACTAAAAGGGGCGCTAAAGTACCGGGACCTGTGGCTTGGAGCCTTCGGCTTCTTGGGCGCCACGACTTCTTTTTCCGCTTTTCTTAGCTTCTACCCAACCTTGATGCTGGATGCCTACGACCTGTCTTTGCGGTGGGCGGGCGGCATCCTGGCCCTCGGGGTCATGGTGGGCGGAATCTTGGGCTTGGGAGTAGGTTACCTGGCGTCGGCAATGGCCAAGGAAAACTCGTTCCTTCTGGTGCTTGGTGCCTTGATGTGCGTGACCTACGTGGGTATGTTGTTAACGGGTTCAATACCCGCCCTCATGATATTGTCCTTCTTCAACGGGGTTGCCTGGGCCTTCTTTCCCATCCTGATAACGGTGCCTTTCCAGCTTCCGGGGATTCAACCGCGTCAAGTCGCGGTAGCCTTGGCCTTCACTATAATGAGCACCTCGGTGGGCACATCTTTGGGGCCGCTGATTACCGGTTATTTGCAAGAGGCTACCGGTGACCTGAAGCTCTCGCTGCTTCTCATCAGCTTCGCTTCCTTGTCCCTGTGCGTATCGGGCCTCACGCTACGCTTCGGCCGGGCCAGCGCCCCTAGGGGGACCCCCGCCGCGGCGCCGGGCGACTAGCGTCTCGCACCCTCACTTATCTTTATCGCCGGGCTGAACACCACGTTGTAAAATCCACGTTATAAAATCCACGAAGCTTAATCTCTGGAGGTAGCCATGCCGGACCTTGATTCCCTTCTGGCGCAAGCCGATGATGCCCTCGACGATATCCTGGCTTTAGAGCAGGCCTTGGTCAGAATACCGACCGTCAACACCGGGTTCATGCCCACCGGCGACGAGTCTCTGGTCTGCGAGTATGTCTCGGAGTGGCTGGCCGAGGACGGGATTGAATCCGAGATATTGGAGGCCGCGCCGGGGCGGGGCAACCTTCTCGCCCGCTTGGAAGGCCGGTCCGGCGAGAACGGCCTGATGTTCATGTCCCACACCGACGTGGTGCCCGTCGAGGATGAGGACAAGTGGCGCTTTCCTCCCTTCAGCGCCACGGTGGCCGACGGGCGAGTGTACGGCCGGGGTTCCTCGGACTGCAAGGGACTGCTGACCTGCCAGCTAATGGCGATGCGGGTCCTGAAGAGAAACGGCGTGGAGCTACGGGATGGGTTGATTTTGGCCTCCGGCGCCGACGAGGAGCATGGCGGGCGCTACGGCTTCGGGTGGTTGGCCCAGCACCACCCGGACAAGCTGAATGCGCCTTTGGCGGTGAACGAGGGAGGCGGCACCCCCATCGAAGCCGCAGGTGGGCTGACCTATATTCTAGGAGTAGGGGAGAAAGGGCGGCTTCAAGTGGAAATCGACGTAAAGGGGACCAGCGCCCACGCTTCCGTACCGTGGCAAGGAACCAACGCCCTTTACCGGTTGGCCCAGGTGGTGCAGCGAATCGAGGGTTACGAGCCCGAGCGGGACACCTCCACCAGCTTGTTCGACCATCTCTCCAACTTCGCCATAGAAGCCAAACCCTCCGCGGCCAACATCGACGACATCATTGCCGAAACCGAGCCCGGCAACCCCCGCTTCGCGTCTTTAATGCGGGCCCTTTCCCGGATGACCTTGACTCCAACAATGATTCGGGGCGGCATCAAGTCCAACAGTGTACCCGAGTCCATCCGGCTCACCTGCGACGTCAGAACGCTGCCCCACCAGGATGAGGACTACGTTCGGCAGCAACTCACCAGTGTGTTGGAGGGTATTCCCGGCGTGGAGTTTGACATTGACTACATGGCGGTGCCCAACTCGTCACCCTTCGATACCGAATTCGCTCAGCGTATCCAAGCCAACACCGCCCGCGCGCTGCAACGCCAAGACATCCAGTGGGTGCCCGCGATCAGTACCGGATTCACCGACTCCAGGTTTACCAGGCCCTTGGGGACGATTACCTACGGCTTTAACGGCTCTCACCCCGATGACGATCCGATGTTAAACCGGGTGCACGGCACCGACGAGTCGGTGGGAGTCCTTAGCTTGGTTAGCGGCACCAAAATCATGTTGGCCTTGGCCTACGATATCCTGGCCCTATGACCATTGGAAGACATTACCACTACGCCGCAGATGGTTAATAAGGAGGTTACCCCTTATGGCTATACGCCTGCCTACATCCCAGGACCTGCAACGGCTGGCCCAACAAAACCATTTCCAGCTAAACGAAGAGGAGCTAGAAAGTTTCCAGGCTTTGATTCCCGGTCTGTTCGAGTCCTATGAGGTCTTGGACCAAATGCCCATGCCGAAAGAGGAGTTGAAGTACCCCGACCGGGACCCAGGACAGCGGCCGTCGCGGGAGGACGACCCCCTTAACGCCATCGTGCGGCGCTGCCGGTTGCCGGGGGCGTCAACCGGAAAGTTGGCGGGGAAGCGCTTCGGGTTGAAGAACAACATCAATGTGGCCGGGATGCCGATGAACTGCGGCTCGTTAGTGTTGGAAGGCTACGTGCCCGACACCGACGCAACCATCGTAACCCGGCTCCTCGATGCCGGAGCGGAAGTCGTCGCCACTCTCAATCTGGATAACTTTGCTTTCTCGGGCGCCGGGGACACCAGCGCTCAAGGAGCCACCCTTAACCCCCATAGTCACCAACACCTGGCAGGCGGCTCCTCCGGAGGTTCGGCGGCGGCCCTGTACTACGACGATATTGACATCACCATCGGCGGCGACCAAGGGGGTTCCATTCGCATCCCAGCCTCTTGGTGCGGGGTCGTGGGGTTGAAGCCTACCCACAGTCTGGTGCCTTACACCGGCATCGTGGGTATCGACAACACCTTCGACCATGCCGGTCCCATGACCCGGACCGTCGCCGACGCCGCCCTGACCCTTGAGGTCATCGCCGGTAAAGACCCGATGGACCCCCGCCAAGGAGAGGTGCCGGTGCAAGCCTATACTGAAGCCTTGAGCGGTGGAGCGGCAGGGCTCCGGATTGGCGTGCTCACCGAAGGGTTTGGCCACCGGGTTTCCGAGGCCGACGTTGACGCCGCGGTACGGAAGGCCACGGCCATCTTCTCCGAAATGGGCGCCAGCGTCGCCGAGGTCTCGATCCCTTCCCACCGGGAAGCCGGCGGGGTGGTCTGGGGGCTGATCGCCGAGGGAGGCGCCGCGCTGTTGCAAAGCAACGGCATGGGCCACCACTGGGCCGGCCTGTACAATCCCGGCTTGGTGGAGACCCTGGGCCGGTTCCTGCAGGCCCAGAGCAACGACCTGCCGCCGACGGTGAAGCTGGTGCTGCTTATGGGAAGCTACATGAGCGAACGGTATCACGGCCGGATGTACGCCAAGGCCCAGAACCTTCGCCGCGTTTTACGGGCCAACTACGATAGAGCGCTGGAGCAGTTCGACGTGTTGGCCATGCCGTCGACCCCAATGAAAGCCCACCGGTATGAGCCCGGATTAGGCACCCAGGGCGTAATCGCCCACGGCTGGGACATGTTGGACAATACCGCCCCTTTCAACATGACCGGACACCCGGCCATCAGTATCCCCTGCGGTAAGTCCGATGGCCTGCCGGTGGGGTTGATGCTGGTGGGGCGGCATTTTGACGACGCCACCTAAACTAAAGCCAAGGTGAAATGTACATATCGCCAGAACGCCCTGTCGGTGCCCACCAGGTTGGGGCCTAAGGGTGATATGAGGTGCCGTAGAGTCCTTTCGATCCTCGTCAAAACCCCCGAAATGCACATCCCACCTTGGTATTGGTTTAGTAGACAATAACGTAATGGGTCTTCACCCATTTCCAGGGGTTTTGCACCCCAAGTTTCTGTTTTATTTCATGTGGACTATCAGGCTGGGAGATTCGTCGCGAGCAACTACGGTCCCCTCTGTACGGAAATCCGACGTTGAGAACATCTCTCTCCCCCTCCCGCCCCTCCCCGAACAACACCGCATCGTGGCTGAGACCGAGAAGCAGTTTACCCGGCTGGACGCCTCGGTTGTGGCGCTGAAGCGGGCGCAAGCCAACTTGAAACGCTACCGGGCCAGCGTCCTCAAGGCGGCCTGCGAGGGCAGTCTGGTCACCACCGAGGCGGAGCTGGCCCGGGCCGAGGGCTGCGACTACGAACCCGCCGATATGCTCTTGGAGCGCATCCTGGCCGAACGCCGCGCCCGCTGGGAGTCCTAGGAAAAGCGCCGGGGCAAGTACCAGGAACCCGCCCCGCCGGATACGTCAGACCTGCCGGAACTGCCGGAGGGGTGGGTGTGGGCGACGCTGTCTCAAATATCGGAGTTGAAGGGTGGCGTAACCAAAGGGCAGCGTCATCGGAACGGGCAAACGCTCAAGGAAATCCCGTATTTGAGAGTTGCGAATGTGCAGCGAGGCTATCTTGATTTGGACCAGATTAGTACGATTGAAACCACACAAGATACTATTGACCAACTTCGATTGATTCCCGGGGACGTTCTGTTTACGGAGGGTGGCGACAGGGACAAACTTGGTCGCGGATGGATTTGGAAAGGTGAAATAGATGAATGTATCCATCAAAACCACGTATTCCGCTCGCGGTTGTTAATGGGAAGCGTAATACCGGAAATAGTCTCTTGGTGGGGAAATTCATTTGGGCAGGATTTCTTTTCACGTGTCGGGAAGCAAACCACTAATCTAGCCTCAATAAACCTGTCTGTGCTATCGCAGTTCCCGATTCCCCTCCCGCCTCTCGCCGAACAGCATCGCATCGTGGCCGAGGTGGAGCGGCGGTTGTCGGTCACCCAGCAGGCGGAGGCTACCGTGGCGGCCAGCCTGAAGCGGGCGGAGCGGCTGCGGCAGAGCATCCTCAAGCAAGCCTTTTCCGGCCAACTGGTCCCCCAGGACCCCAACGACGAGCCGGCCTCGGCGCTGCTGGAGCGCATCCGCTCCCAGCGGGAAGCGGCAAAGGCGGCCGCTCCTTCCAAGGGTCGCAAGCCCAGGGGTCGCCCTCACCCCCAACCCCTCTCCCAAGGGGAGAGGGGAGCCTAGTCAAGTTGCCGCCCATGCCTAACCTCCTGCCGTCTAAAGAAAAAGCAAAAACTCCTAGGCTCAACCCCTCCCCCCTGGGAGCTGACAAGGGTAGGCATTTGATTGTTTCAGGTTTCTGCATGGTAGATGAGCTTCATATCGGGCGACGGTTCCGGCCACGGTTCAGGAAGCAGCCAGACCCTGCGCCAAAGTCTGCCCTTGGGCAGCAGCCGTCTCAGCCAGATGATGCCCTGCCGCAGTACACTGATAGTCCGTTTGGGAGCGCTCCAAGCGCTGCGGTGAGTGGACGCCAGAGCCTTCGGCGGTGCTCTGAGATGGCCGGGCGCTATGCCAAGCTCATTGGCGTCTTCTACCCTGGTCCCATACGCCAGCGTCCAGAACGTCGCCACCGACAACGCAAGCCAGTGCCTCGCCACCCGTTCGGGATCGGTCCTGCGAGTGTTCTGCCACTGCCACCCCAAGCTCTTGAGTGCTCTGAAGCCCAGTTCTATCCAGAACCGGAGCATGTACCAGCACACCCCTGCTTCGCCGGGCGGCAGGTCGGTCATCACCACCCACGGCTCGTCTTGGCCCTGGTCCCAGACCACAATCACCGTCCCGCGGCGGCGCTTGCTGCTGTCCCTGAAAGCCGTCCCGGACCCAACATATGCGTGCCCCGGCCCCGGCACCAACGCTCGCGCCGGCAGGCGGGTTCCTCCGTCAGGGCAGAACACGGTGTTGACCGATTGCCGCATGTAAGGATGCCACCCCACAGAGCGTATCTGCTCCCACAGCCGCGGACTCCTCAAACCGCGGTCAGTCATCACCAGCACGCTCATGTCCGGCGGCACCGCTTCGGACAGCAACTTCAGCAGACTCACCGCCGGCGCTATCCACTGCCCGGGTTTGTTGGCGGGCAGGATGTGCCAGGCCACCGGAATAGCGCAACTGCGATAGACCACGCTTATCGCAATGGCGTTTATCCGGTCGCCCTTCATCGTCGGGTCTATGGCAAGCACCAATCTGTCAGACTTCCACCAATTGAGAATCCATCGCAGCAGTGGAACGAAGCACAGTCTGACATCCAACTGCACTCCGCACGGGTTGGCGCGGTCCTGCCCATTGTACAGCCACTCCCGGAGATACTGCCGTATGCTGTTAAAGTTGCCTATGAACGAAAGCTCAGCGGCGACCGCGTTCTGGCAGCCGCTCTGGGCCATTATGATGCCGTACACCCACAGGACCAGTCCCTTCAACTGAGACCCTCTGAGATGCGGCATGTAGTATTGTATGGTCTGCTTCATCTGGTAGTATTCGGTTGGGAAGCGCATGGCGAACCTCTGGCAGCCTTTCTGATTCTCACCAAAAAGATGCCAGAAAGCTGTGCGCTTTCCAAGTTCTTATGCCTATTTCATACTTTGCCTACCCTTGTCAGCCCCCTGGGAGAGAGTCGGGGTGAGGGCCTCACCGTGGGAAGGTGATATGCAAAGGTCCGATACTCCAAGCTATATAGTGCGGCTGGCGCGCCAACTTCGTCGAAGGCAGACTTCGCATGAGGAGGCGCTGTGGACCTGTCTGAGGAACAGAAGGCTGGGCAACTCTAAATTTCGTCGTCAGCATCCGCTGGGCCGCTACATCCCCGACTTCTATTGCCATGAGGCGGGCTTGGCGGTGGAGCTTGAGGGGGATGTCCACGACCAAGCAGGCCAACGAGAATATGACGCGGTGCGGCGGGAAACAATAGACCAAATGGGAGTAAGGCTGCTGGTCTTCAGGAACGACGAGGTTACGCAAGACCTGGAAGGTGTCCTCGCTCGAATTCTAGAGGCCCTCACTTCCAAACAGAGGGGACAGAAAGACCAGCCGCCGATCGATTGAGACTCCCTACACTAACTCCCTCTCCCGGAGGGAGAGGGCCGGGGTGAGGGCTTAAAGGAACGTCATGACCACTTCTTCCACCGTTGGGCAGAAACTTTGGAACTACTGCAACGTGCTGCGGGACGCCGGCCTCTCCTACGGCGATTACTTGGAGCAACTGACCTACCTCATCTTCCTCAAAATGATGGACGAGTTGAAGATGATGTACCAGGTCAGCCAACTGCCCGCCTACCGGCCGCCGCCCATCCCCCAGGGCTGCGACTGGCCCAGCCTGTTGGCCCAAGACGGCGACGCGCTGGAGTCCCACTACCGGGACACTCTCCGCGAGTTGGGCCGCCAGCCCGGCGCCATGGGGGTCATCTTCAGCAAGGCCCAGAACAAAATACAGGAACCGGCCATGCTGACCCGGCTCATCAAGGACCTGATTGACAGCGAGAACTGGCTGGCCCTCAGCGCCGACGTGAAGGGAGAGGCCTATGAGTCCCTGCTGGAGCGCAACGCTCAGGACGTGAAGACCGGCGCCGGACAGTACTTCACGCCCCGCCCGCTGATTCAGGCCATCGTTGACGTCATGCGCCCGGCGCCGGATATGACCATCTGCGATCCGGCCTGCGGCACCGGCGGGTTCCTGCTGGCGGCCCATGATTACATCGTCAACCACCACCGGAACATGAACCAAGACCAGTTGGCCTACCTGCGGGACCAAGCCCTTTGCGGTTGGGAGATTGTGGACAGCGCGGCCCGGCTGGGGGTGATGAACCTGTACCTTCACGGCATCGGCGGCCACGAGACCAACATCATCGTTGACGACAGCCTGCGCACCCATCCCGGGGTCAACTTCGACCTGGTGCTGACCAATCCGCCCTTCGGACGCAAGTCCAGCCTCACCTTTGTCAACACCGAGGGCGAATCGGAGAAGGAAAGCTTGGTGGTGGAACGCCCCGATTTCTATGCTGCCACCAGCAACAAGCAGCTCAACTTCCTACAGCACGTGCGGACCCTGCTGAAGATTCACGGGAGGGCGGCCATCGTGGTGCCGGACAACGTGCTGTTCGAGGGCGGGGCCGGGGAGACGGTGCGGCGCAAGCTGTTGGCCGAGTGCGACGTTCACACCCTGTTGCGGCTGCCCACCGGCGTGTTCTATGCCCAAGGAGTCAAGGCCAACGTGCTGTTCTTCGACCGTAAGCCAGCGAGACTCCTTGGACCCGGGACTTGTGGATTTACGACCTGCGGACCAACCAGCACTTCACGCTAAAGACCAACCCGCTGACCCGCACCCACCTGGACGATTTCGTTGCGTGTTACAACCCGGACAACCGGTCGCAACGCGAGGAAACGGAGCGGTTCCACCGCTTCAGCTACGACGGCCTGATGCAGCGGGACAAGGCCAACCTGGACATCTTCTGGCTGCGCGACGAAAGCATGGAAGACTCGGCCACCCTGCCGCCCCCGGACCGGATAGCCGAGGAAATCCTGGAAGACCTCCGCGCCGCCCTGGAACAACTGGAAGAAATCGCCGGGGACTTGGCGCCGGAGGAGGCGATGGCGGACAGTTTATAGTCGAGGACCGCCGTTATGATTGCCATGAAAATACCCAACCCGTCATTCCCGCGCAGGCGGGAATCCAGAAATTCCAGGCACAAGGGCCGCCACTGGCGGGTAAGGTCCTGGACTCCCGCGAAAGCGGGAGTGACGGTTGGGGGCTGGCCGCCATTTTCGTTTCACCTGCCTTGGCTGTTTAATCGACGGGTCCCTATGCTTGCGCAATGTACACTAACTAACTACATCAGTACTTAGCGATCACTTTTCGAACACGAGGCCCCAGTATGGCTATAGATAGAGACCAAAAGTACCGGGAGATGGTAATCCGGGGCAAGTATCAGAGACTGTATACGTATCTGTCCGGTATTCAGGCCCAGGAGTGGAGGACCTCCTTCGGCGAGATCGAGTCGATCATAGGTTTCGGGCTACCGGCGTCTGCACGTCTTCACCGGCCTTGGTGGGCAAATCAGAGTAGTGGGAATGGGCACAGTCACGCCCTTGCTTGGAGTGTCGCCGGATGGGAGACGGCAGATGTCGATATGGATGCTGAGACGCTGTTGCTCAGACGGAAACCCCCGGAGGCCGCTCGCAAGTTCAATCTTGACGAGGCGTGGCCGGAAAGCCTGAGTCTCCGGCGAGAGGACATCTACCGGGACAGGATTTAACCCGCCGGATGTTCATAGACACCAATGTCCTCTTAAACTCCCGTATCCTTGAGGCCCCAGACCACGACATCGCCAGAGCAAGACTGGAACGCGCCCTTCTAGACCTTGAACCGATGAGGACCGGCCGTCAGGTTGTACGTGAGTACCTGTCTGTTGTCACTTGGCCGCAGACTTGGCCCATCGCGATCACGCGGGATGAGGCGCTCGATGACGTGAACAGACTGATTAGCATCTTCGAGATACTTGAAGACGGCCCCGGGGTAACCGAGTCGCTGATCGCGCTGTGCCGCCAAGTTTCTGTTGGAGGACGGCAGATTCACGACGCCAACATCGTCGCAACCATGCTGGCGCACGGGGAGCGCAGGCTGCTGACGTTCAACACCGCAGACTTTCGCCGTTACGGCGACCGTATCGAGTTGGTGGGCAGTTAGCCGAGTGGCAGATTCCGGTCCGGGCCGAAGTACGCTGGGACTTGGCGGATTAGAAGGGCGCTGCCCTATCTGAGCGCCTACTTCGAGGCCAGCCTTGAGGAATACTTTGTTGTCTCTTTTTGGGCTGAAGCTTGACGTGTTTCTGTGTTTGCACTTATGTTTGTTTCAGGTAATTCATCTTGAGGATCGGGCAGCAATGGAAGTCAAGAAGAAAAGACTCACCCTGGACCTGGACCCTCCCATGCAACGGCAACTGAAGGTCGTTGCCGCGCTCAAGGGCATAAGCATGCGCCAGTACTGCCTGACCGCCATAGAAAAGGAATTGGCTAGAGACGAGGCCAACGGCGTATCCGGCCAGCGCTCCGGCCCCTCTGACGCAGAGCGGTTCGCGGCCCTGCGGAAGGAGATATTTGGCGACAAAATGCTGCCTGGAAACTCGGTTGACCTGATCAGAGAGGCCCGCGAGACCAGGGACGCCCAACTAAAGGACATCATGTGAACGGCTTCGTGGTCGTCGTGGACGCGAGCCTGGCGTTCAAGTGGCTGGTGGAAGAGGAGGACTCTGACCAGGCCCACGAAATCCTCCAGTCCTGGGATAGCCAAAACATGAGGTTGGCAGCCCCGCATCTCATGCTTGTGGAAGTAACCAATGCTCTTCACCGTCGGGTGGTGCGGGGCGAGATGAGTGTAGAAGTGGCCGCGGACCTCATCGAGAGCCTGCTCTCGTCACGGCTCGAGCTGCATGAGACGCCGAATCTTCATCGCAGGGCGTTAGAACTGGCAAGTCAACTCCGCCAGGGGGCAGTCTATGACGCCCACTATCTGGCGCTGGCGGAGACCCTCGGCTGCGACTTCTGGACCGCGGACGAGAGATTTTACCGAGCGGCGGTCCCCATTGCCCAAAACGTGCGCTGGATAGGGGAGTTCGCCGCACCGGAATAGCGAGTAAGGGTTATGCCTATGCCGCGAATCTTCGATAATCTTGAATCCGGCGCCAAGCTACTCCCAGCTTTGCAGGAGACTTTCGCCCCCTCTTCACGGGCGGATTTCTGCGTCGGCTACTTCAATCTCCGGGGGTTGGGAAAGTCTAGCGCCTTACGTGGACCGCTGGGATTCGGGCAGCGGCCAGTGCCGCGTGCTCATCGGGATGCAGCGGTCGCCCCACGAGCAACTCAGGGACTCCCTCAATTGAAGAATGAAGAAGCCGGAAGGGGGCATCCTTCTGGAATTTGAGACGGCAATACCATCGTGGTCAAGCCGTCCTTGACCTCTTGGTGTATAGAAAGTGTATGTCACGCACCACGTAGATATCGACGATCAGGCGTGCGCCGAGGTGATGCGGCGTTATCAACTCACGACCAAGCGCGAGGCAATCAACTTCGCTCTGCGAACTCTGGCGGCCGAACCTGTGTCCGTGGATGCGGCTCGCGCGCTTCGCGGGACCGGTTGGGAAGGCGACCTCGACGCGATGCGTTCCAGCCGTTCTCCGTGATTCCGGTCGATACCTCGGCCTGGATAGAGTTTCTGCGGAACACCGGATCCACGGTCTGCGACCTCGTTGACGAACTGCTGGCGCGCGAGATTGCCATCTGCGATGCGGTGCGAATGGAAGTGCTCGCCGGGGCGCCGGTTCTACATAACGACGCCGACTTTGACGTGCTTGCCCGCCACACAGAGCTGCAAATCTATGAAGCTCAACGTCAATAGGGAATCCGGCGCCCTTTACCTGCGCCTCGACGACTCCCCAATAGTCGAGTCTGATGAGGTCTCGCCGAAAGTGGTCCTCGACTACAACGAATCGAACGAAGTCGTTGGCGTGCTCAATCCACTCCCCTTGAGTATTAGACGTTTGGTCACTGCGGGAATAGAATGGGCCCGGTGACTGGTCTGCCCATGGGATGTTGTTTATTCAAACACGCACCACGGACCTGCGCAGTACACCAGCCAGATAGCTATACCAGCGAGCAATCCCCAGACCAGCCAGGGTGAGCCAATGACAGTAAGACCTGACATCGGCGCGGAAATGTTGACCACCGAGGAGCTATTGGGAAGAGCCTCAGAGCTGGTTCCGGTTCTCAAGGAGCGGGCGGCCCGAACCGAGCAGTTGCGGCGAGTCCCCGACGAGACGGTCAGAGACCTGCTATCCTCGGGGCTCTACCGGACCGGGGTGCCCAAGAGGTTCGGCGGCTTGGACCTAAACTAAAGCCAAGGTGAAATGTACATATCGCCAGAACGCCCTGTCGGTGCCCACCAGGTTGGGGCCTAAGGGTGATATGAGGTGCCGTAGAGTCCTTTCGATCCTCGTCAAAACCCCCGAAATGCACATCCCACCTTGGTATTGGTTTAGGCTACGGGCTGGTCTTGGACGTGGCCGCCGAACTCGGCCGGGGCTGCGCTTCCACCGCTTGGTGCTACTGCCTCTGGGCCGCCCACGCTTGGCTGGTGGGCTACTGGCCCCTCCAAGCGCAGGAGGAGGTGTTCGGGCCGAGTCCGGACGCCCTCTGCTCCAGCTCGTTGAACGTCGGCAAGTCCAACACCGTACCCGTCGAAGGCGGGTACCGCCTGTCCGGGAGGTGGGAGTTCTCCAGCGGCTGTGACTCCGCAAGCTGGTTGATGCTGGGGGTGTCCGGCATCGGCGAGCGCAATTGGGTCCTCGTGCCCCGCGGCGACTTCGAGATTGTGGACACCTGGTTCGTTTCCGGGCTGCGCGGCAGCGGGAGCAAGGATATCGTGGTTGACGACATTTTCGTGCCCTCCCACCGGGTGGTGGACGTGACCACTGCGGGCGACGGCGATTGGAGCGGCTGGGAGCTACACCGTCAGGCCCGGTACCGGGTACCCATTCCCGTGTTGTTGGGATGGGACTTGGTGGCGCCCATGCTGGGGATCGCCAAGGGAATGATCGAGGAGTTCATCGCCATGTTGGCCGGGACATCCGGACCCGGCAGGACCGCCGACTCCCCGGCGGTCCACCTTCGCCTGTCCCAAGCCTCCGCCGAAGCGGACGGGGCGCGGGCACTGCTGGACCAAGACATTCACGAGATTCTCCGGAAGGGCAAAGAAGGCGAGAGCTTCACGCCGTTGGAGCGGGCGAGGTTCCGGCGGGACAAGGCGTTCATCACCCAGCTTTGCCTCCAGGCAGTCAACCGGCTGTTCGACCTCAGCGGCGGCCACGCGCTCTTCGATTCGGTGGCCCTGCAACGCTTTCACCGGGACGCCCAAGCTGTGGCCCATCGGGACGGCCTAATCATGGACCTGGGCGGCCAGCAATACGGCCGGGTGGCCCTGGGGCTGGACCCGGACGGGCCGATTTAACCTTGACGGAGAGACACTCCTAGCGGTGACTTGAACATGGTCCATTTCATCAACGACCAGCCCAGATGGGACCTGACAGCAGTGGAGCTATTGAAGCTGCCGGTACTGGCGCTGGATACGGAAGCAAACAACCCACACGCATATCACCACCGAATATGCCTGATACAGATAGGAACGACTGCCGGGGAGTACATCGTAGACCCCTTGGCGGTCAAAGACTTGTCGCTGTTGGGCCGGGCGCTGCGGGATTCTTCGATTCTGAAGGTGATTCATTCTGCGGCAAATGACCTGAGCTGGCTTGACCGGGATTTCGGCTTCACGTGCCAGTCTCTATTTGATACCGAAGTGGCTGCGAGATTGCTAGGATTTCGGCGGCCTAATCTTGCCGCGCTCGTGAAGCATTACCTGAACGTAGACATTCCCAAAAGCCGGTCGTTGCAGCGTTCTGACTGGAGAGCGCGACCGCTGAGGCCAGCGCAACTGGAATACGCCGCCAAGGACGTGCGTTTTCTGACCGGTCTGGCGGTGTCGCTGAAGAGGGACTTGCAGGCTGCGGGGCGGTTGGGATGGGCGCTGGAGGAGTTCCGGCGAGTGCAACAGGTCCGGTACGTGGCCGCTGGGACACCCGAGGATAAATTCTTGCGGGTGAAAGGCATCGATAAGCTAGACCCGCGCCAACTAGCCGTGATGCGCGAACTATACATACTCCGGGAGAATGAAGCCGAGCGGCAGGACCGCCCGCCGTTCCAGGTGATGAACAACGAGACGCTTGTGATGCTGGCCCGGTATCCACGCCAGTCCGGCAGTCGTTCGCAGGCGTCGCAGCTAGTGGAGGAGACCGGGTTGCCTCACGAAACTCCGGGATGGCTGGTCACTGAGATTGCCGACGCCATAGAGCGCGGATGGAGCGGGCCGGAGTTTTATCTCCCGCAAGGGGCCAACGGCAGTCAGGCGCGAACCGAAGAGCAGAACAATCGATTGAGAATGCTCAAGACCCCGATTGCGGACTGCGGGTTGAAGTTTGGCCTAGACCCTTCGGTACTCTGGCCCTCCGTCAGTCTGGAGCGAATGGCATTGGCGCCCGAGGACTGGCGCCAAGAACTATTCGGCGAAAGCACACCCGAAGTCCGGCAATGGCAGAGGCGGGAGTTCGGGGACACACTCGCCAAAGTTTGCGCCAGCCCGGAATGGCAGGCCGGTCAAGAAATAGTCGCGCCTTAGTAGGCTTACTGGCTATATACCGGCCGGGACCGGAATTACAGCTACAAGGATTCGGCCATAGAAACTCGGGATGTCCCTTACGCGGTCACCTCGTAGGCCCAGATGCGGTGGACTACGTCGGGTTCTCCCTTGGGTAACGGGTAATAGGGTTCGGAAAGGTCGGCTAGCTTCCACTTACCCGCGTCCTCCAAGCCCGCTTGGTACTCTTTGAAACCGCCTTCCTCATACAGGTCCACCCGCAAGCTGAACACTATGAACCCGCCGGGCTTGGTGATACGCACCAGTTCATCGAAGGCGTGGGCCGGGGCGTGGCCGGTGGTGAATACTCCCACACTAATCACCGAATCGAAGGAGCTGGTGTCGAAACCCAACTCCTCGCCAAGGGTCATCTGGTGGAACTCTTGATAGAGGCTCTTGCCGCGGGCTTCCTCCAGCATCCCCAGGGAGAGGTCCATGGCGTAGAGGTCCCGGTAGCCCAAGTTCGCCAAGCATTCACCTACCAGGCCGGTGCCCGCGCCGGCGTCGAGGACCCTCGCCCCGGCTGGGACGTGTTTGGCGAACAGGTCGGCCGCGGTCTGCGGGGCGGTCCAAATGAATTCCTCGGCCAAGTCTTTGTCGTATTCGGCGGCCCATTGGTCGTAGCGTTCCTCCAGTTCCTGGTTGGTGGAGGAGGAGTACACCCACTGGACCCTATTATGACTATCTTGCATGTTACTTCCGGCAGATGAAGAGACCCCAGCCCAGTTCGTTCCTATCGATGGCCGCGGCAGTCTCAATATAGGCAGTAGTCAGCCACTGGAAATGTTCGGCGTCATCCAAAGTGTCGTCCTTCGGCGTGCGCTCGGACAAGCACAAGTAACTCTGCTTCAGGTGAGGTGAAAGGTCCAAGGCCTCCAACACCTCAAAGCCTTGGGCCTTTAGGGCCTGCTGGTAGGACTCGAAAGTGAACTCGGTATCGAACAACAGCCGGTCGTAGACGTAGGTCTGGCCTGCTGGTGTGATCTCGCGCTTTGGTCTGACGAGGTCATCGAATACGATGGTCCCGCCCTCCGCCAAGACCCGGTGGACCTCGCTCAACACCGTGCGCTTGTCCGGCACATGGTAGATGACGGCCTGGCTCCACACATGGGTGAAGGCGCCATCAGGAAAGGGTATATCGGTAGCCGAGGCCTTCTCGAAGTCCAGCCGTTCCCGTAATGCGGGGGCTTGCGCGGCCCGTTTCTCCAATGCGTTGGCTACGCGGACGCCGCTAAGGTCAATGCCAGTGACCCGCCCACCGCTCTGTCCGGCCAGCCAGATGGCGGTGGTGCCGTTGCCGCAGCCCAAGTCCAATACTGTCGAGTCCTGGCCAATACGGCCCTTCTCCACCATCGTCCGGTTCAGGTTTGCACAGGCCTTGAGAAAGTCGTTGCCGGTGCTCTCGTCGAAGAGGCCCCAGTGCACGCTTCCATCCTCGTCCCAGACCGAGCGGTATATGGCGTCTTCCGCGTCGTAGTAAGACTCGGTTTCTTGCTCAGAAAACCTGCTGACCATGTTTGGCTCCCTCCAGGTATTCCACGAAGCGGTTGTCGCGGTCCACCAGTATCATCTGAGGGTCCACCGGCAGATCGGTAACCTCGAAGGACATAATGATTACGCAGTTGCCCGCGGCGCTGAGACGGGCGGCCGCTCCCTGCACCGCAATGACGCCCGAGCCCCGCTCGCCAGCAATGGCGTAGGTCTCAAAGCGGTTGCCGTTAGTGATATCGCAGACCAGCACCTTCTCAAAGTTCCACAGATCGACCTTGTCCATCAGGTCCTCGTCGATAAGGATGCTCCCGACGTAGTCCGGGTTGGCGTCGGTAACCCATGCTCGGTGAATCTTAGACCTCAGTACTTCTCGCATGATTCAGTCTCCTGCATTTTTGTTGCTCTGCAAGGCGTTGCCCGCAGTCGTATTGTTTGCTGCGTTGGTCCGCTGTAGTCTACCGGCGAGTCAAGGCAACAAAGTAATACTGCTGCCAAATAAGGGAGCGAAGGAGCTCAGTGGAGAGACTCGGGGCGGAAGACTCAGGGAGAGGAGTAGGCAGGTCCCCGATGATTGGGTGGGGAAGCTAAGGTTCGCAGGGGAGGGTATATCGCTGGCGGCGGCGGTAATGTGCGCCCCTTGGAATAAGACGCCCGGCTTCGGGTCTGCTAGGGAAATTATGCATGGCTCACGTCCGGCCAAATTGGCCCGTTAGCTGCCGCACTCCCCTTCACGTCTAACCCAGTGGCGCTCGTCCGCAGTCTAGCAGCGCCCACACGAACGGTCAAGTTTTTGACAAAGTGCTACAGGGCAATCGCATTTTGACTAGGCACGACCACTGGGCGCCCACAAGGGACACCCCTACGATGGTCACAATGCCGGGTCACAATGCCGAAATGTAGGGGGGCAACCCTGGTGGTTGCCCTGGGTGGTGCCCTGGCCGCTCCGTGCGGAGACTGCTAATCGGCTATAATTGGGGCCACGTCAATGAGATGGGGATAGGGGAATAGCGATGGACCTGGAAGGCGGGGTATTCATAGTAACCGGCTCGGCCACCGGTCTGGGGGCCACCGTGGCGCAACGCTTGGCCGCTAAAGGCGCCCGGGTGGTCATCAATTACACCAAGAGCGAGGCCGAGGCCCTAGCCACGGCGGAGGCGTGCCGGCGCCTGGGCGCTGAGGCCATCGTGTGCCGGGCGGACGTTTCCGTGGACGAGGAGTGCCGCCAGATGGTGGCCGCAGCGCTGGACCAGTGGGGGAGGGTCGACGGACTGGTAAATAATGCGGCCCAGTCCAAGATTGTTCCTCACGCCAACTTGGAAGGGCTTTCCTCGGAGGACTTTCTAAGAATCTTCGCGGTGAACGTGGTCGGCCCTTATCAAATGGTCCGAGCAGTAACCCCGGCCATGAAAAACCGAGGCAAGGGCGCCATTGTCAACATTTCCTCAGTGTCGGCGATTACCGGGTCGGGCAGCTCTATCGCTTACGCGGCGTCCAAGGCCGCCTTGAATGTGATGACCCTGTCCTTGGCCCGAGCCCTAGCCCCGGAGATCAGAGTCAACGCGGTGTGCCCCGGTGTGATGCAGACCCATTGGTGGCGGGAAGGACTGGGAGAGGAAAACTACAACGCGTTCATCAACCGTTACGCCGAATCGGCACCGTTAAAGACTGCCGGAACCACCGAAGCCGTGGCCGATCCGGTGGTCTGGCTCCTCGAAGGGGCGGACCACGTCACCGGGGAAACCATAATGGTCGATGCTGGGACTCATCTGGGTCCAGCGCCGCCACGGTAACCCAACGACTGGCGGCTTGCTATAATCCCCCACTCCTCAAAGTCATCTAGATCACCACCTCAACCGAATCGTGGCGGTTGGCGCATGGGCTCACGGGGCGGCAGGTCCAACTCGATACCTCCCAGGGGCTCGAATCGGACACGAATGATACTCGCCGGATTCTCCGGCGCCGAGGGCGGATGGTTGAGTGCTGCTCCAACGCTAGGAGCTTTTGGGGCGAGGGCAGCTTTGATATATTTGAATGCGACTAAGGCAGGCGGCCTGCCTAACTTACCCTCAGGAGCATAGGACGACTTGGCAGGGGTAGAACCGGTCAGATACACAGTCAACCAGCGGGTGCGGATAAAGACCGCCAGCTCCGGACACCGTCCGCCCTCGACCGCCGCTAGGGGCTCCGAAGGCACGATTGCGGAGCAAATAATGTCGGACTGGGCCGGGACCCGGCTGGCGGTGGAGGCGGGGACTCCGCGCACTTACTACGTACAGATCGACGACGGGGAGATCGAGCTTATCAGCGAGGACTGGTTCGACGTCATCTGAGAACTTATGACCAAACCGCTCATCCAGAGCGAAGCGCAGCGGGGAGGAAGGACCGGGTGCCGGTAAGCGGAATAAACTCGCCGACTCTGAGCGGAGTTAAAGGACCGGCGGCCAATAAACCGAAATAAAGTCACACCCCTTGGGCCAAGGGACTCGAAAGTCGGCGTTCATTTACCAGCTTCCAGATTAACGGTACATTGGCTTAAAGAAGCTGTGGAGGTAGTTGCGCTGGTGGGCCCACCGGTGGGCGCGACGGAGCACGGGGATGGGAATGGGCTCGGCCTTGCGGTGAGTAATGCGCAGGGACTCGTAGCGGCGCAACTCGGGCGGGGCCTCCCCGGTGAAGGCTATCTCGCAGCCTTGGGCCTCCAAGAAGGACTTGAGACTCTCGTAGCCCTTGGGCCGGGAGTTGGGCGTCTGGTAAATAAACAACTCCGTGCTGCCAAGCAACCCGTCCAGATGGTCATCCCCGGTGCCTCTGCCGCCGCCTTGGCGCAAGTCCCGCCTGGAGATTCCGTGATTTCCCAGGGTCATGGATAACCCTCCCGCCGGGACCAAGGATAGAGCGCCCAGCCTACTCGGTCGGTCTCGGCGCGGAAAAGCTGGCCTTGGAGGATAGGTTCTGTTGACATTTTCCTGTCATTCCCGCGAAAGCGGGAATCCAGGAACTCAAACAGGAGAGAACCTGACTGGCTGATAGCGTTTTTAGATTCCCGCTTTTGCGGGAATGACGATATGGGGTTACCGGATCGCCTCATATCGCAAATGTCAACACAGCCTAGTCATAAACAAGGTGCAGCTTGTCCGCCCCGGTTTCACTCCGCCGTCCGATTGACGCCGATTTTAACAGGATGGAGAATCGGACACAACGCAGAGCCCGGACGGCTCAGGGTCTTTTCATTGTCACCCCGAACGCAGTCACCCCGAACGCAGTGAGGGGTCTAAAATCCCTCTGGAAAGGCGAAATTGGTGCCAGCAAGAATTTTAGATTCCTCGCGCTGCTCGGAATGACAGAAAGGGATCTCATAATGAGAATGAAAAGGCCCTACCGGGCGGCTTATTTCAGCAGAGTGCGGGTGTTATAATCTCAGAAAGCCGAAGATAACCTTGACGCGAGGCCCGGGTAGCACAGCCGATGTCGCCCGGGCCTGTTTCTTGAGAATCGATACTGGAACCAAGGGCCTTCGCGTTTGATAGCTCGCGTCCTCAAGGACACAACTGAAGCTCTCATCCTAGCCCTGATTGTATTCCTGATAATTCAGGGGAGCGTCCGGAACTTCCAAGTGTACGGCTCCAGCATGGCGCCCACCTTGGACGACGGCCAGTACCTCTTGGTCAATAGGCTGGTCTATCTTAAGGTCGATACCGGCCGTCTTTCCCGGATGATTCCCTTTTGGAATGTGGAGGAACCTAGCCAGCGCTTCGCAATTCATCCCCCCCAGCGGGGCGAGGTAATCGTATTCCGCTCCCCAAGACAACCCGATCAGGACTTTGTCAAAAGGGTTGTAGGACTGCCCGGCGAAGAGATAGAAGTGAGGAATGGAGCGGTGTATATTGATGGCTCGGCATTGGAAGAACCGTACCTGGACCGCCGAGACAACTCCAACCGGGCGCCGATAAAGCTGGGGGAGGGTGAGTACTTTATGATGGGGGACAACCGGGGAAATAGCAACGACTCCCGCACCTGGGGCCCGTTGCACGTGGGCAACGTCCGGGGCAAGGTATGGGTGGTGTATTGGCCTTTCTCAGCGCTTCAGGTACTAGACACGGCCACATCCTTGGGGAGGGACTCGCTACGCTAGTCCCGTTGGGTCCGGTTTCGGCTGACCGGTAACCCTGGAGTCCTCCAGCAGCGGCGGAGTTGATGCGGCGCCCCTAGCGGTAGCGTTAACGCGAAACCTTAGGCTGCGGCGCTAACGCTACCGTCCCTTATTCAGGGCCTATTGATTGGCCGGGCCGATCAGGATGTCGTCCCCGTCAATGCGTAGCTGATATACCCGAAGGCTCTCGTCGGCCGGGGGGGTCAACGCCTCGCCGGTGAGCAAGTTAAAGGCCGATCCGTGCAACGGGCACTCCACTTCTTCCCCGTTCAGATCACCTTCGGATAACGCGGCGTAGGCATGAGAGCAAATGTCGTCGATAGCGTGGATGTTGCCGTCCACATTGGCCAATAACACCCGTTCTTGACCCACCTCCACCGACATCATTTCTCCGGGGGAAAGGTCGCCGACTTGAGCAACTTTAACAAAGCCAGACTCGGCCATAGGTCCCTCTACTCCTTACTTGGCAAACTTGCTTTTCCAATTCTTTCCGAATCGACGCCGGGTTGTCAATGCTTGGCCGTTTCTCCTTGCTGCTTGAGTTGGTGGACAGTCGGCTTGGCCTTTGAATATAATGGCTACTGAGCCCCTTTTCGTCGGGACCGGCTCTCGTTCGGCAACGCTGGTTCTGACGTCTTGGGTTCACGGAGAGGTGCCGGAGTGGACGAACGGGCGCGACTGGAAATCGCGTAGAGGCCACCAGCTTCTCGCGGGTTCGAATCCCGCCCTCTCCGCCGTCGCTACGCCTCTGACCCCCGCCCGGTTATTGTTGTCTTGTCGTGGCAACCCTTTGGCCGAGAGGGATAGATAACCGTCGGCGTGCCCCGTTATATACCTCTGGAAGCGTACAAATCCGGGTTGGCGCAGTGTTCCAAGCGTGCGCCTTGCAGTCCCGCCACCAAGTTCCGCGCCGCCATCAGGCACATCTCCCGGCGAGTGGCGACCGAGGCGCTGCCGATGTGGGGAGTAACCACCAGATTGTCCAGCGTCAGCAGAGGGTCGTCGACCGGGATAGGCTCCGGGTCGGTAACGTCCAAGGCGGCGGCCCGAATCCACCGCTCACTGAGAGCAGTATACAAAGCCTTGGCGTCAACCACCGGGCCCCGGGCCAGATTGATCAGGATGGCCCCCGGCTTCATCATCCGCAGCTCGCGCTCGCCGATGTAGTGACGGGTTTCCGGGGTGAGGGGCAGGTGCAGCGACACGAAGTCCGCCGAGCTTAGCAAGGCGTCAGGTCCGGCATACTCCAGCCCCCACTGTTGTTCCAACTCCGGTTTGCGGGTCCGCGAAGAGTAGATTACCTTCATACTGAAGCCCAAGGCCCGCTTGGCCATTTCCAGCCCGATCTGGCCCAAGCCGACAATCCCCAAGGTGGACCCATGCACTTCCGCGCCTAGCCAGTACATGGGATGAAAGGCCATCTCCCAGCCGCCGGCCCGCACCCACCTTTCGCTTTCGGTGATGCGCCGGGCCGCCGCCATTAGCAACGCAAACCCGACGTCCGCCGTAGCCTGGGAGAGGATGCCCGGAGTGTAGCCCACCAGAATATTGCGGCGAGTTGCCTCGGCCACATCGATGTTATCGAGTCCCACGGCCAACTGGCTGATGACCTTTAGCCGTCCCGCCCGCTCCAGCAACGCGGCGTCCACCCGGTCCATGATGGTGGTCAACACGCCGTCAACGTCGGCCAGCTTGTCGGCCAACTGCCCGGAGTTGGGTGGGAACTCGTGGGGCCATACCTCTACCTGGGCCGCCCCGCGAACCAATTCCAAGGCTTCCGGAAAAATCTCCCGTGTAACGAACACTTGGGGGCTCGACATGGCTGGTTAGCCCTCTCTAATCGCTGGGATCCCTGTTCCAAGCCGACACCGGCATCGCCCAAGGCTTTTTCATTCTTGGTGAAAACCGGAAGCCGCCCTCCAGCAGATGTCATTCTGAGCCGCTTTGCGGCGAAGAATCTAAAATCCTTGGCGGTTAAACCGTTCTCCCGGCAAGGATTTTAGACCCCTCGCTCCGCTCGGGGCGACAATGAAAAGGCCCTGCGGCATCGTCGGCTTGGGCTTTTCAAAGCGCCTTTTCCCGATCATACTGTGTTGTCATTACATAGCCCCCAAAGATCCCCAACCTGTCATTCCCGCGAAAGCGGGAATCCAGGAAAACACAGGCGGCGCGGTTGTCCATCCTCAGGAGGACCTCTCATAAGGACTTCCTGGATTCCGGCTCAAGGCCGGAATGACGACAGGGGTAACAAGGCGGTAACCGGAATTCCCATGCCGTCATTTTCACTCCCTTGACGACAACAAAAGAAACACACTCTAGTAGCGGCGAACTAAAGCCCCAGCTTGCCCGGGTTGAGGATGTTGGCGGGGTCCAGGGACCGTTTGATTTCCTTCACAACATCTTGGCCCACCCCCAATTCCCGGGCCAGCAAATGGTTTAGCTTCACCCCCACGCCGTGGCAGTACTCCATGACGCCGCCCATGTCTTGGGCCAAGGTCAAAACCTGGTCAACCACCTGGGCCATTCGTTTGCGGGTCTCATCTTCCGTGTGGCCGTCTGACCTGAGCATCATGGAAAATAGCTCCGGGCGGCTCCAGATGCAGTATTCCACTACACGCACGCCCGTACCCGCCATGATCTGCTTGCAGCGGTCACGGTACTCCAGGACCCTGGAGACGGGGAGGGCCATGTGCAGGTAATCGAAGCCCCGGCCTCCTCCCCAACGGTCCCATCGGTCGCGCCGGGGGCGTCCCAACAACGTCCGTTTATAGTTCTCGCCCGACTGGTGCCGGTAGCGCCAGTAGTCCTCCGCCGGTCCGGGCCCGGTCTGGGTCCCACCGAATTCGGCGCATACCCTCGCCCACCGGGCCTCTTGGGCGGCGACCCCTTCCTTGAATCCCTCAAACAGGAGGAAGAGAGTGGTCCCTTCATCCTCTTCGGTGACGTCCAACAGCGCGGGGCGCATCCCGATGGCCAGCAACTCGGCGGCAGCCTCGAATCCTTGGTCGAAGTTTTCGAAGGCCGCGGAGACGAACGCGCTGGCCTCCGGTTTTCGGAACACCCGCACGGTGGCCCTGGTGATGATCCCGAGGGCGCCCTCGCTGCCGATGAACAGGTGGTTCAGGTTGGGCCCCGACGAATACTTTGGCACCGGTCTGGTAGTCAAAACGTTACCATCGGGCAACACCACCTCCAGCGCCACCACCTGGTTGCCCATTGGGCCGTGGGCCGCAGCCCGGTACCCTACGCCGTTGGTGGAGATGGTCCCCCCGACGGAGGCGATGGGCACGCTGTAGGGGTCGTGCCCGAACATGAGCCCATCCTTCTCCAGCCGGTCCACCAGGTCTGCCACCACGACGCCGGCTTCCACCGTCGCGGTCAGGTCGGTGGGACTCACCTCCAAGACCCGGTCCATCCGTTGCAGGCATACCACCAGCCCGCCCATGATGGGCAGAGCTCCACCCATAACCCCCGTGCCGCTCCCGTAGGGAACAATGGGCGTCCGCGCCGCCGCCGCCAGCTTGACGACTTCGGAGACCTGCTGTGTTGAAGCTGGCAGCACCACGGCGTCGGCCAGCCGGTTGAAGGACTCTTCAGTGCCAAAGGCCCGGGACGGGGTAAGAGCATCGCCCGAGTAACGGTCCAAGTCGTAGTGGCTGGTGAGGACGTTGTCGGCCCCGACGATTTGGGCTAGAGAGTCGTAAGTAGAGCTATCCAGCACGGCGGTCCGTTACCGGCGCCGGTGCTGCCAGAAGGTTGCGGGGGGCGCCAATTCGATATTTACCGGCTTGGGCATAACGACTCGTTCCGGCATACCTATTCCGTCGGCTCGTGCCGGGGGCGGAACTCCCAGTGGGTCCCTTGAGGGCTATCCTCGACGACTACGCCTTGGTGCTCCAACCCTTTTCGGATGTTATCGGCCAAGTTGTATTGCCGGGCCTGCCGAAGCTCCGACCGGGTGGCCAGCAGTAGCTCAATGAAGGGTGTAGCGGCTAGCTGCTCACCGTCCGCGCCGTCGCGTCCCTCGAAGGTGAGGCCCAGAATGTTGCCCAAGCGGCGCAAGGTGTCTTGGGCTTCAGTTACACTGCGACCTTCATCGTGGGCCCGATTGATCTCCCGGGCCAAGTCGAACAAGGCGGCCAAGGCCCGGGGCGTGTTAAGATCATCGTCCATCGCCCCCAGAAACCGTTCCTGGTAAGGCTTGGCGGTAAGGGGTTCACCAGAGCCTCCGGTGTTCCGGGTAAGAGCGTGGCGCAAACGCGCGGCGCTTCGCTCCATAGCCAAGCAACCTTCGTCGCTGAACTGCAACGGGCTGCGGTAGTGGGAACTGAGGAAGTAGAGCCGCAGCGTGTCGGGATTGAACTGCGCCAAGGCCTCTTCCACCGACACCAAGTTGCCTAGGGACTTGCTCATCTTGTCTTCCCCCAACCTGAGCAAGCCGTTATGCACCCAGTACCGGGAGAAGGGCTCTTGGCCGGAGGACGCCTCGCTTTGAGCGATTTCGTTCTCATGGTGGGGGAAGATGAGGTCTTGCCCACCGCCGTGGATGTCCAGAGTTTCCCCCAAGTAGGCCGTCGCCATGGCGGTGCATTCAATGTGCCAACCGGGCCGCCCGGGGCCCCAAGGACTCTCCCAAGAGGGCTCGCCGGGCTGGGCCCCTTTCCAGAGGGCAAAGTCCATAGGGTGTTCTTTCTGCTCGTCCACTTCCACCCGGGCGCCGGCGATCATGCCCTCAAGGGTGCGGTGGCTCAGCTTACCGTAGCCCTTACTCCGGGTCACCCGGAAGTACACGTCGCCAGCAGCGGGGTAAGCGTAACCCTTCTCCACCAAGGTCTTGATGGTCTCGATGATGGAGGCGATTTCCTCGGTGGCCTTCGGATAAACGTGGGCCCGCTGCACGTTAAGCGCGTCCATGGTGTGGAAGAAGTCGTTGATGTACTGCTCGGCCAGTTCCTTGGTCTCCAGCGCCCGTTCCTGGGCCCGCTGGATTATCTTGTCGTCGATGTCGGTGAAATTCTGGACATGGTGCACCTCATAGTCCAAGAATTCCAGGTACCGGCGCAGCACATCGAATACTACGTAGCTAAGGGCGTGGCCCACGTGGGTAGCGGAGTAAGGAGTTACTCCGCATACGTACATCTTGACGCGCTTGCCATCGGCGGGAACAAATTCCCCGGATTGGCCGGTGAGCGTGTTGTAGAGCCTCATAGACCTGTGATCAGCGAAGCGACGGCATAGGCGGCGATCCCTTCCTCCCTACCGACGAACCCCAAAAAGTCGGTGGTGGTTACTTTGATCCCCACCCGGTCAGAAGGTGTGGCGAGGGCTTCTCCCACCTGTGCCCGCATCTTGGTTACGAATGGCGCCAACCTTGGCTTTTGCGCCAACATTGTAGCATCGACGTTGGAGATGCGCCAACCGGCGGCCCGCACCATGTCGGCCACGGTGGAAAGGAGGCGCAGGCTGTTAATGTCCCGGTACTGAGGATCGCTGGAAGGGAAGTGGGCCCCTTTATCCCCCAGGTTCGCCGCGCCCAGCAGAGCGTCCATGATGGCGTGGACCAACACATCGCCGTCGCTATGCCCATCCAAGCCGGTGTGGTGAGGGACTATTATGCCGCCCAATACCAGCCGTCGGCCCGGCACTAGGGGATGGGCGTCAAAACCGATGCCTACCCGAAAGTCAAAGGAAGAATCTGATGGCATACCCAGCATCAATAACCAGCTATCTATCCAGCTATCTATCCAGCTATCTATAATGAAGGGGATGCCTCCTGCCCTGGCCCCTTAGGTCAGGGTACTATTTCAAATGCGATTGCCTTGGGCTATAGGCAGGAATCCCTTGCTATAGGATATGACTCGCTTCGGGCCCTACGGCTTGGCGCCTACGGCGCAATGGAAGGGCGTGCTGATAAAGAACGTGCCCTCCTCTTGGGCTTGAGCAACGGCCCGTCGCCATTCTTCGGTCTCTTCAGCGTTGAGGGTGGGCAGTATCCCGGTTTGCAGCATTTGCAGCCGGGAGCCGTCGGCGAAGGTTGCCATATAGGGGAACATCTTGATCTGGGACAGTCCGATTTGGTTAAAGCGCCGGTAAAGGCCGGCGTCGTCACATCCCCTTTCGTGACCCCGGTCGGTGACCCAGGGAGGAGACTCGATTTTGAGCTTTAAATCCTCTGGCAAGGGGAGGTTAATCCACCGCGGCATGTCGTGGGCGTGACCCAGCACCGCGACTCTGCCACCCGGCTTGGTTACCCGGACTATTTCCTTAAGTAACAGGTCGGCGTTAACCCGCTGGATTACGGTACTGGAGAATGCGACGTCAAAGCTGTTATCGGAGAAGGGCAACTCTTCGGCGCTTCCTTCTTTGAACTGTATCACGCTTTCGAGCCGGTCTATTCTGACCAGGGCTTCCGCTTCACGCAAGAAAAACGGGTTGATGTCCACGCCTACGATCGGGTTTTCCCCTCCGGTGCGCTGGGCTAGCCACCGGCCCAATACTCCGGTGCCGCAGCCCACTTCCAACACGGTCTCTCCCGGGCCCAGTTGGGTTTCATCCAACAGACTGCGGACGGCTCCCAAATACCCTGGGGTGCGGCCCCTACCTTCCAGGCTGGCAACCATTCCCAATTCAGGCCCACCCAAGACGATGGTGGTGAACGACCGGCTGAGCTGGGGCTCCAACGGCCCCCATTGGGACGGCGCGGCGCCCAAGGGAAGCAACACTAGAGGAGGTCCAGAACCGCGTACCCGGTAAGAAATCCCCGCAACCTGTCCTTCGGTTTCGGGTATGGGCGCCGCTGTGGAGGTGTCCGACGGGTCCAGCGGTCCCAGGAACTCCAACAACCCTGGTCCGATGTCCTCAGCCCGGTCCCGAGCCACATCGGCGTAGGTATTGGGGCTGGCATACCCGGAGAGCGGGACTAATCGTGCTCCGGCTAGGATGGCGGAATTTCGTTGCAACAACTCGGCGGACTCGCCCCGATCCCCGGAAAAGACCAGAAGCCGCGGGGCTAACGATGCCAAGACCTCGGGATCGAATCCTTGAGGGAACAACAGGGACAAGGAAGCGATGACTTGCGGATGGGATTCCGCCAACGTGGACCAGTCTTGGGCGGCCCGGCCCGCAAAATGGGCGCGGGACACTCCCAAGTGCTGGAGGACTTGAAGGATACGCTCTTCTACTGTAGCCAGGGCTGCTGTAGCCAGGGCTGCGGGCGGGATGTCCTGCGGAGATTCTGGCGCTGTCGTCACTTGCTACCTGCCTCGTTGCTTACTACTTTAGGGGGCCGGAGTCAAAAATTTCACCGCTCCGGTTATCTTTTCTGGTTATCTTTAAGGACCCACGCAAAGACCGATCAGCGGGTCGATCTTGGGCTGACTCTCCAAACTTTCGACAGCTTGGACAATGGCTTCCAGCCGCTCCGTGGGCCAGCCAAGGTTGGGGAATAGCTCCCGGATGCGCCGGGTCTCGGTGGCTAGGTCCCACTTCAGCTCGTCCCCTTGGAATTCGTCTTGATAGCGGGTCCCGTCCCGCAGCGCGATAGTAATCCGGGGAGCAAAGGAACCCCGGGACTCTTGCCCCACCACCTCTACCTGCCTCATCAAGTCGGCCACCTGCTGCTCTCCCGGAGCGGAAGCGTCTCCCGGATCGATCCGCTCCCTTAGCGGCGGGTAGGCGCCGTGGACGCAGGTGTAAGCAGCGAAATAGTGAGTGCTGCCCACGCCCGGGGCGCCCCGCTGGGGGTTGGGGAAGGCTGGCGAGGGGTAAAGGGTCTCCAACCAGTTCATTTCCACCCGGATGCTCTCGACATCTGCGGGCTCGAAGGAATGGACCGCCCGCATCCGCGTCATTAGCTCGATTACCGGGCAATTGTATCCGGCGGTGGGGTAGATTTTGGGAGTGACGTGCAGCAACTCCCACCGGTGTCCCAAGTCCGTCACCACTTCTTCCAGGGAGGTCTGGAGCGGCCCCCCGAAAGCGTAGGTTAACTCGCCGCGGTTGTTGCCGGTGAAGGCGTGGTAAAACCCGGCGGCGCCCTCCAACGCGGTCTCGGAGCCTTGAAGGTTTTCCCGGGCCAGCAAGGCGGCCATAATCCCGTTGCGGGTGGCGTTGGGCTCTTGGTACATCATCTCCCGGCCCCCCGCCCGAGGACCCTCGGTGGTCCCGCCGGTAAAAGTACAAGCCAAGGCCAGCGCGGTTACCAACTGGTTTTCGTCCAGCTCCAGCATCATTCCGGTGGCCACCGCCGCACCCAGGGTGCCGTAGACCGGGCTGGAGCGAAACCCCCGGGCCTGGGTGGTGGGGATAAAGTCCCCGGCGATGCGGGCCTCGACCTCGTAAGCCGCCGCCATGGCGGTTAGCAACTCTGACCCGCTTTTGCCGGCCAACTCCGCGGTGGCCAGGACCGCCGGAATGACACAGGGACCCGGATGAATCAACATCCGGTAAGAGTCGGTCTGGTTGGTGGCGTGCATTAGCTTGCTGTTGGCGAAAGCGGCCCCGGCTCTGGTTGCCCGGGCTCCGTCGACCAGAATAGTCGCCCCGTCCGCTTTGGATTCCTCCTCCTTGGCTAGGGCGATGGCGGCTTTGCCGTGGCTGGTGCCGGCGCCGACGATGGATACGACCAGAGCATGGAGCAAAGAGGCCTTAACCTTGTCCACCACCACGGCAGGCAAAGCTTCGAAGTCCAGAGTTGACAGGAACCGGGCGAAGTTTCGGGTCAAGGATTCGGCCATCTCAAAGCCCCGCAGTGCATCATTTGTCCCAGAGTCTCGTGGACCCTACCTACCAACTGCGAAAACTGCCCGGCGCAGGTAACAGATTCCAGATATGGAGTAACCTCGGCGCCTCGGCCGGTCGCACTTACGCCGGTTTCAAGGGCAGATTGTATGCCCCACGTTTAGTGGGGTCAATCTAAACCCGCCCGCCGGACAGGGCCTTTTCATGGTAATTGGACCTGGGTGTGATTGCGAAACGCTGACACGAATGTCACAATGCTGTCATGCCAGTGCAGATAACGATAAGAGGAGTCCCCGAAGAAGTCCGCGACCAACTCGCCGTGCGCGCAGCGCAACAACGCCAATCTATGCAGGAGTTTCTCCGGGGCGAACTGGAACGCATTGCGTCGCGCCCATCCCTAGTATTACAACGACGGTTCAAGGAGGGACGTGTGGGGAGGCACGAAGGGCGGCTCGACGCTTGGCATGGGAGTGTCTGGCCCGCTCGTTGCATTCTTGCGTCTCCTCCAGCCACCGCAGCAGTTCAGCCGGCCCGAACCGTTCCCGGGGCAGCATCTCCCGCACCACCCGGTAGACCTGCGGTCTCGTGATCCGGGGCATCTTTTCCCCCCCAAGCCTGTTGCAGGCTCAGGAGAAACGCTCCGCCCAGCAGGCACAGGGCGACGTGATGATGCCATCCCGCCCAGGTGCGGGTCTCGTACTCGTCCAGCCCCACGTTGCTCTTTTCCGTCTCGAACTCCGTTTCTATGCGCCACCGGGAGCCACCCACGTATGCCAGGGTCTCCAGGGGAGTATCCTCCGGATCGTTGGACAGGTAGTAGCGGGGCTCGCTGCCGTCCAGGTTCCGGCGGTAAATGGCCCAGTGGATTTCGCCAGGCTTCCGCCTGCTGGTTGGACGCACCCTCTGAGCGCTGAACAGGTAGCTGCGGGGACCCTGGCTTCCCTCGGCCACCGTAATCTCACGCCAGGCCTCCTCCGGCAATTCATCGCTGCGCTGCTCCATGGTCCGGCGCTGACCGTCTCGCAACTTGGGTTTGCGGGGACGCCCGAATCCCTGATGCTCCGGCCTGGTCCAGGCTGGCTCCAGCGGCCAGACCGTGGTGCCGCCGGGAACGTCCAGCACGTAGCGCATCCCCAGCGCCGCCAGTCCCTCACGGAAGGACGGCGACATCCCGAAGGCGTCGTCCCCCGCAACCCATCCGGCCCTCAGATGTCCCCGCTCCAAGGCCCGCTCCACCATCTTCAGCGCCAATTGGGTCTTCGACTGGTAGCCCTGCCTCTCCTCCGGAACCCCCGCCGCCTCACACCGGTCTTGGTCCGAGGTCCAGCTCTCCGGCAGATAAAGCCGTTTGTCCACCAGGGCCCGTCCCAGCGGGCTGACGTAGGCGAGGAACATTCCGGCCTGGCAGCTGGCCACCTTGCCCAGCCTCCCGCAATACTGACGGGCCACTCCCACGGACTTCCTGCCCTGCTTCGGGAAGTCGCTGCCGTCCAGCACCCACACCGCATCCGGATGTCCCAGCCGGGGTCCCAAGTACTCTTGAAGGCGTCCTATGACTGTGTCGTCATCCCAGGGGGATTCAGCGAGAAACCGCTGCATCACCCTGGCTGACGCCGGAACCGTCTCCGACAGATTCTCGGCGTTGCGCCGCTCCCCGGACTGTACCAGGAGAGCCTGGAGGTAATGGCGGCTGTGGTCCCGCGCTTCCCTGCGGCCAAACAGCGGAGCGAAGTAAGCGTGAAAATCCTGAAAGGTCCCGTACACCTGCTCGAAAACCGCAGCATCCACTTCCCTGCCTCACTTGCCCAAGCCTTCCCCAACTACCCCGTCATCCTATCATCCCAACCGTCGTTGTAATACTAGGGGAGTGGCTTGAGCGCGTCCGGCGTCGCAAGCAATCAGCCGGAACGCGAGTCACCCCTGTTAGCATCTTGCGCGCCCGTGATTCAGACCGAAAGTGACGGCTGTCGTCGATGCCTCTGTACTCGTTGCGGCCTTGGTGGACGAGGGTCGCGAAGGAAAATGGGCGGAGGAGATAATCGCCGAGGGGGCTTTAGCTGGTCCAGAATTGGCCCTAGCTGAGGCCAGCAACATTCTCCGTCGGCTTGAACAGGCCAACCAGCTTTCACGACTAGAAGCCACCAGCGCCCACGACGAGTTGCTCCAACTCGAAATTGAGCTTTTTCCCTTTGTCCCATTTGCTGAGAGAGTATGGGAACTGCGCACTAACCTGACCAGCTACGACGCTTGGTACGTGGCATTAGCTGAGGCGCTCAATTGCCCGCTAGTGACACTAGACCGGAGGTTAAGCCGCGCCAGCGGCCCCACCTGTGAAGTAATCGCTCCACCTGGGTAATAGTGGGAATCAGCGGGCTGGAGGAAGCTGAACTGGCTGCCCTGATGGAATGGCTTGAGGCAGTGGTGGGGCGCATCCGGGGAATGGGGGACGATTTAACAATGAATGATACGAGTCGTCCCTAATATATTATATGGTTAATATGGGAACCATGAAGACAACGATTGAGATCCAGGATGAATTGCTTGTCCGGGCGAAACGCCATGCGAGGGAGACAGGGCACTCGCTGCGGGCAGTGGTTGAAGAAGGCCTTCGCCAAGTGCTGGCTGAGGCTGCGGCTCGCCCCCGGTACCGGTTGCCCGACCTGAGTGCGGGAAATGCCGACAGACCCGATCCCACCGCGGCCTATTCATGGCAAGACCTTCGTGAGATGATCTACGGCGAACCAGACCGCGAATGATCGCTGTAGATACGAACATCCTCGTATATGCCCACCGCCGCGAGTCCCGGGCCCACGAGACGGCCCTGGCGGTTTTGCGCTCCCTCGCCGAGGGCAACGACGTTTGGGGCGATTCCGTGGCCGTGCTGCTACGAGTTTTTGAGTGTCGTCACGAACCCCCGAATTTGGAGTGGAGACGCCACCAGCATGGAGCAGGCGTGGCGCCAACTCCGCGCGTGGACCGCTTCACCGTCCAATCGCTTAATCGGTGAGACTGGCGAGTTTTTGGAGATACTAAGCGGATTCGCGCACCGCCCCAGGGTGATCGGAGGGGCAGTCCACGATGCACGGATCGCTGCTATTTGCACTGCCCACGGCATCGAGGCATTGTTGACCCGGGACCGTGACTTCTCGTCGTTCCCGGAACTCCGGACCCGCGACCCCATCAGGGGCCGTTGACTATTGACTGGAAGAATGACCCTGGAAGCTTCTCTACATCAGGTCCCGCAGGCGGGAGCGGAGCAATCGCTGTATTGCGGCCAAGAGAAGAACTGCGCCGATGATGATGCCAACGGTCTCCACTTCCCAGGGCCGGGTGGCCAAGCCCAGCACGGTTCCGGCCGCTGGAGGATGCTCGGTGTCAGTGACCGCCATGGCCAGAATCAGTAGCCCGACGGATAGGGCCAAGCCCAGGTTGTGCAAGGCCGACATCTCGTCGAGGAATGAGTCGACAGGCCCGGCAAACAGCAAGACCGCAAACAAGGAACCCAGCACTAGAGCCAAGCCGTGGCCGCCGATAACCGATCGGGGAGTGGCAGCGTGACTCGAAGGATTGACAAACAGGATAATCACGCTGGAGCCCAGCGCAGCGGCCAAAGCGGCCTGGGATAAAGAGTCTACAAAGAGAAACAGGGCCAGCATGGCGACCGAGGCTAACCCTGCTTGCAACAGGTAACGGCTGAAGTTAAGGGAGAATTTTGGGTCGACCAGTTTAGACCGGGGTAACCAAGACCCCAAACGCCGCCCAACGCCGTTGTTCCCGGGGTTGTCTAATAACTCCGTCGGCTCCGGCTCGCCTCCGGCGCCCAAGTTGAACACTGGTGCATCGGCCTCCCGGTTGACTCCTACTCGCTCAAACTGCGGGCGAACTCAAGCCACACCCGGGCGCAAGGCACCGGCAGCACATGTTGGACAAACCCGTAGACTCCCGGGAACATGACCAAGCGCCCGTTGGGGAACAGGTCGGCCGCTCCTCGGAAGTCCCCCAGGACCTCCTCTCGTAAGCTGGACGCCGCTAGCACCAGCACCGGGGTTTGCACGTCTTTCAGCAGGGGGCGCAGGTCACCGCCGGCCCGCCGTTGGAAGCCGCTGACTACTTGTGCCGAGGTGGCGGCCATCTGAGATGCGTACCAACGAATGTAAGCCGGGTCCACTACGTCAGGGTCCAACCGGCGCAGGATGCTGCTTTCGACCCAAGCGGCCACACCTTCCTTATCTATCTGGTCGGCGCTTTCCGCATGATGGCTATCGAAAGTCGTGGGCGAGGTGCAGGTAGTCAACGACAGCAATCTTTCTTGGTGGAGAGTGGCAAATCGCATGGAGATGGAGCCGCCCACGGTCTCGCCGATGAGGTGCACCTTGTCCAATTCCAGCCGGTCCAACACCCCAAGCAGGTCACCGGCGAAGTTGTCCAGGGACCAAGGGTAGTCGGCCGGGGGCAATGAAGATTGACCCATCCCCCGCATGTCGAAACGCACCACCCGGCAGTGGCGGGCCAGGATGGGGACCCAGCCAAACCACATCTTGTGGTTCTTGGCCATCCCGTGGTGGAGGACCACCGTCTCAGGAGTGGTCCACGGGTCGGTGAAGTCGTCCACCGTGTAGAAAAGCTCGGCGCCGTCGTCCAACTGTAGTTTCATGTTCATCTCCGGTGGCCTTGGTCTAGTCTGCCGCTCCTTGGGCCCGGGCGTGCTCGTTGAACACCGAACCGGCGATCTGCATCACGGTGCTGGTGGCGATATAGCCGCCGTAAAGCATCACCTGAACAAACACTTCCATAATCTCAGCGGGAGTGGCTCCCACCCGTAAAGCGCCCTCGATGCGGAGGCGGATCTGGCGGTCATGGCGCCCTTGCACCGTTAGGGCGGCCAAGGAGCACAAGGCGCGGAGTTTGTTGTCTAGGCCGGGCCTAGTGTAAATCGCGCCCCAATGATACTCGAAAACCAACTGTTGCATCTCGGCCGCCGTCGGGTATTCGGTGTAGTAGGCGACATTCTCGCCGATGTTCTCCTCGTAAGCGGCGGCTCCGGCGCTGTAAAGCTGCTCCGGAGTCTGCTCGGTGTTGTAAAACTCGGCAGGGGTAAAATCTACCCCCTGCTCCTCGAACACATCCTTGGCGATCCGCATCGCCGCTTCCACTGCCGGAACGCCAACGTAGAAAGTAAGCAATACGATTACTTCCACGATTTGCTCTGGGGACACCCCCAGATTCAGAGAACGTTCAACGTGCCGGCGGAGCAAGGGTAGCTGCCCCAAGGCGAGTAATGCCGAAATGGTGCAAAGCCCCCGGTGCCTTACATCCAACACCGGACGGGTCCAAATCGATCCGAAGAGGGCTTCATCGATGATTCTTTTGAGGTCGGGGGCCATCTGGTCGATGCCCGGAACCGTGTAATGACTGGGGTCGCCGCCAGCCATCTGGGCCCGCATAGCCATCCCTTTTTCGTAACGGTCCTGCAAACTTGTCAAACTAGCGCCTCCTAGTCAACTGCTGAGAATCACCTGGTGCGATATGACTGGACTGAGCTATCCTGGATGATGCTCTAAAACTCGCGCATCACCTCACTGGCGAACCACTCGATGCGCTCCAACGTCGCGCTCAACTCAGGCTTTCGAATATCGAAGATCAAGTGGTTAACCCCAAGGTCGCTGTAGACCTGAACGTCCTGGCACACTTGGTCCGCTGAGCCGGAGAAGCGCCGCCTAACCCCGGCCGGGGTTAGGGCCTCATCGTATAGGGGGGCCTTCATTGCTACTTCCAGGTTGGCGGGGTCCCGGCCGGCTCTCTCGGCGTAACGATGGAGGGTGGCGATGTTTTCCGATAGCTCCTCGGGCTCTAAGGGGGCCGCCGGGATGGCCCCCACGGGGTGCCAGGCGTCGCCCAACTGGGCGGCGCGGCGAATGGCGGCGCGGCTCTGTCCTCCAACCCAAATGGGAGGGTGCGGTTTTTGTACCGGCTTGGGCAGGAAGGTAATCCCGGAAAAGCGGCAAAACTCGCCCTCAAAGGCGGGCGCGTCACTGGTCCAAAGTTCTTTGAACGCCTGCAAGTATTCGTTAGTAACCTGGCCCCGCTTGGCAAACGGCGGCGCGCTTAGGGTTTCGAACTCCTCTTCCATCCAGCCGACACCCACTCCTACAGTAAGGCGGCCCTTGGACAGCACGTCCACCGTAGCCAGCATCTTGGCGGTCAGGATGGGGTTGCGGTAGGGGACAATCATCACGCTGGTTACCAGCCTTATGTGCTGGGTGACGCCGGCTAGAAAAGCCAAGGTGGTCAGTTGCTCCGGCCATTCTCCCTGGCTCCTGAGCCCACCGCCAAAGTCGCCGCCAACGGTATAGGGATACGGAGAGCTAATCTGGTTGGGCTCGATGACGTGGTCAGGAGCCACCAAGCAGTGGAACCCCAGCAGGTCTCCCCGGCGGGCGATCTCCGCCAAGGCGTCGGGATGGGCGGTCGGCCCGGAATTCGGCAGGTAATAACCGAATTGCATAGAACTCCTCCTCTAGGTATCCCGGAGGACTGGCACAGAGTAACTGTTCAGACTTGATACGTTATTCCGGCCCCGAACCCGTCATTCCGGCCCCTGTATCCAGTACGGGGCAGGCTTTGAGCCGGGATCCAGAGCGTTTGCAACCAGCAACGCCTGTCCTGAGCTTGTCGAAGGGTTCTTTCCCTCAACATTTCTGGATTCCCGCCTGCGCGGGAATGACGATTGGCTTCAGAATGTCGTAAAGAGATCATCATTCGAATACCGGATGTGGCTCTTAGTAAATTCGCCTCATCAACTCTGAACAGTTACGCAGCACCGGGTCCCTGGCAGACATTCCTAGTCAATAAACAATGCGTTGCTAAAGAAAGACTGCCGGACGCGGCTTGGCTCTCTGCCTACTAACCCTTAAAACTATAGCGTGATTAACGGAAGGGGCGCAAGCTACCCGGCGAGGCTCAGGCGCGGCTTCTTGACACTGCTAACTGCTGAATTGTAGACTTTGGCCTGCGAACCGGCAGGGAGGATTTTCGTGTCCAACGCAGGGCCAATACTGACCGAAGAGATGCGCGAGCGGGGGGTTGGTGTCGAAAGCCCTCCAACGACCATCGAGGTCGAAAAAGGGGCGATTCTCAAGTTCGCCACCGCCATTGGCGACGACAACCCGTTGTTCAATGACGAAGTAGAGGCTAGAAGAAGTCCCTACGGGGGCTTGATTGCGCCGCCTACTTTCTTACGCACCATGGTCAACGTGCGCCCGGAAATGCCCTTCGATCTGCCTCTAGAGCGGCTTCTGGATGGCGGCAGCGATTGGGAATACTTTGAGCCGGTCAGGGTTGGCGACCGCATCACTGCCGTAGGTAAAATCACCAATATTTCGGAACGCACCGGGCGCTTGGGCGTAATGGTAATCATCACCGTCGTAGTGACCTATAGCAACCACTTAGACCAAGTGGTGGCTACCCAGACCAACACTTCTATTAGGTACTAGTGGTGCGAAATCTTTGAACTGATGGGTGATTTGGTTGGTGGGATTACGTGGATAAGCATCAGACTGAGAACCCGGCTGGAAAAGCAATCCATCATTTCAAAGTAGTTGCACTACTAGGGCCGGTAGGTACCAGGGCCGGTGTTCAGCCTTAGAACAAAGACTGTGCCGTAAGGGCTGCCAGGGAGTTCATCATGGGCGACCAACTATATTGGGAAGACGTTAATGAGGGGATGGACTTGCCAGCAATGGTCAAGCACCCCACCACCAGGCAACTGGTGCAGTATGCCGGGGCCTCGGGAGACTACTACGAAATTCATTACGACAAGGACTTCGCTCAAGGCACCGGTCTGGACAACGTGATTATTCATGGCGCTCTCAAGAACGCCTTTTTGGGCCAGTTGGTCACGCAATGGATCGGCTCCCAGGGGTACTTGAAGCGCCTCGGTTGCCAGTACCGGGGCATGGACGTGCCCGGCAGCCCGATAACCGCCAAGGGTACGGTTACCCGAAAGTACCAGGAAGGCGGGCAGCACTTGGTCGACTGCGAAATCTGGTTGGAGAATGTGGACGCCCAAAAAACGACTCCCGGCACCGCGACGGTGGCCCTACCTTCTCGAGGCGCCTAGTCCCGGCGGCGTCCCTCCTTCCCCGACGCAACCCGCTTCGGGTTGCCTTTGCGATGCACCGGGGCGGTACCGAGAAAATAGTCCGCTAGAGACATTACTCGAAACCCGTGCTCTTGGCTAACTGAAAGGAGGGCCGTCCTATTATAAGGGATTACAGTCTACCTAATGTATCAGCGGCGCCGGTGGCTAGACTACGGTAATTGGGTGCAATTCTTACCCCAAGTATGATTTGGCGCGAAGGCCAATTGACGATTAACCTAAGTTTCATTTTGTCGACTACCCTCAGTTGAGAGCGTAGCCATCGGGAGTTGGCACCGGGGATTATCAGGCAACCGGGCTTCTCAGGAGGCGATATGGCAAATATATTGCAAGACAAGGTGGCCATAGTCACCGGGGCCGGGCGGGGCATCGGCCGGGGGGTGGCCAAGCTGATGGCGGAAGAAGGCTCCCAGGTGGTGGTGGTTGACCCCGGCGTTAATGTGGACGGCAGCGGACTGGACCACTCGGTAGCCGAACAGGTGTCCTCCGAGATTAAGACCGCCGGTGGAGAAGCCGTGCCCTGCACCGAGTCGGTGACCACCATGGAGGGCGGAGAGAAAATCGTTCAGACGGCCATCGATAACTTCGGCAAGCTGGATATCGTTGTCACCTGCGCCGGCATCCTGCGCGATCGCATGGTCTTTAATATGTCGGAGCAGGAGTGGGACGACGTTATCTCAGTGCACCTCAAGGGCACCTTTACGGTGGTAAAGCACGCTTGCATTCTATTCCGCCAGCAGCGCTCCGGACGGATCATCACTTTTAGCTCCGAGTCGGGCTTGGTGGGTAACTCCGGGCAAGCCAACTACGGGGCCGCCAAGTCGGGCATCGCCGGTTTTACCAAGGTAGTCGCTCGCGACATGGGACGCTACGGAGTAACCGCCAACGCCATCGCTCCCCGGGCTAGTACCCGCATGATCGGCGCCATTCCCGACACGGCGGCGGAGCTTCGGGCCCGCGGCGGCGTAGCCCCGATTTCCGGGGAAGATGAACTTCAGAGTATGGACCCCGACGACGTAGCCCCCTTCGTTTGCTACCTGGCCAGCGACTATGCTGTCAACATCAACGCCCAGACCTTCTTGGTCTACGGCAGCCGCGTGTCGTTGATGTCCCAGCCCAGGCCTCTCCAAGCCATCTACAATCCCGAGGGGCACTGGTCCTTGGAGGACCTGGCGCCGTTGGCCCGGGACGTTTTAACCAGAGGCATCGATAACCCGGCCCCCGCGGCTCCCCCGAGGGAGTAGCCTTGGGAACGTTCCACTGGCCATTGACGGTGCTGAGCGCCGCCGGAGACCGCGAGGAGACGGTGCAAGCGCTGGTGGATACCGGCGCTACTTATACCTCGCTCCCTGCCGCGATGCTACGCCGGTTGGGAATAGTTCCGCAACGCCGATTGGAGTTTGAGCTGGCCAACGGGGAGGTTATCGAGCAGGAAATAGGTGAAGCCAGGCTGCGGGTCGAGGGTGTAGAGGCCACTAGAATTGTGGTATTCGGCGCCGAGAATGCGCCCCTTTTGTTGGGGGCCGACACTTTGGAAGGTGTCACCATGGTGGTAGACCCGGTGGGCCGACGCCTGGCGCCCACCAGAGCGCTTTTGATGCGAGAAGAGTGGTAAGGCTGTCGACCGTAATAACCCGGCGCCCGCTACTCCCTCGTGGGAGTAGCCTTTTGCCTGAGGCCCTGACGAAGGCTTGAATGGAGGCTGCGATGGGAACGTTCCACTGGCCATTGACGGTGCTGAGCGCCGATGGAGACCGCGAGGAGACAGTGCAAGCGCTGGTTGACACTGGCGCTTCTTACGCCTCGCTGTCGGCCTCGATGCTGCGCCGGTTGGGAATAGTTCCGCAACGCCGATTGGAGTTTGAGTTGGCTGACGGAGGCGTAATCGAGCAGGAAATCGGGTTCGCAACAGTGCGAATAGACGGCGTCACAGCTCCGACCATCGTTGTGTTTGCTGATGATAACGCCCCCCCGCTAATGGGCGCTCACGCCCTGGAAGGAGTCACGATGGTCGTCGATCCAGTGGGCCGGCGCCTTGCTCCCACTCGGGCTCTTTTGATGCGGGAAGAGGGGTAAGCTATCGACCGTTTTATTGGCGTATGGCGGCTGCTCTGTTGCGAAGGGCGGTGGTCTGACGGACGGGTAACCAATCCCTACGGATCGAACCCGTCGGGATTGTTGGTGTACGACGGGGCGGGCCATTTTAGCGGACAGATTCAGGGCGATGGGCGCCCCTTGTTTGAATCCGGCAATCTGTTGCGGGGGACCCCGGAAGAAATCAAGGCTGCTTTCGAGGGTTACGTGGCCTACTACGGCACCTACGATGTTGACGAGGCGGAGAGTAAGGTCACTCATCACGTGCAAGGCAGCTTATTCCCTAACTGGGTGGGTCAAGACCAAATGCGGTTGTACAGCTTCGCCGAAGGCAAGCTGACCCTAACCACTCCGCCCTTTGTGGGCCAGCGAAACCGGCTAACCTTAACCTTGGTCTGGGAACGGAGTGGGTAGTCCGGTTTTCCGCGCCGCGCGGTCTCCCGGCTTAGCTTAATCTCATCGCCTAACCCAATCTGACCGTGTATCCCGATCTTAAATGAGGTAGCGTCTAAATGGCCAACCTGTTGCAGGATAAAGTAGCCATCGTTACCGGAGCCGGCCGGGGCATCGGCCAAGGGGTCGCCAAGCTGATGGCCGAAGAAGGCGCCAGCGTGGTGGTGGTTGACCCTGGCGTGAATGTGGACGGCAGCGGCTTTGACACCTCCATCGCCGAGCAAGTGGTCGCGGACATCAGGGAGTCCGGCGGCACCGCGGTGGCCTGCACCGAGTCGGTGACCAGCATGGAAGGCGGGGAAAGAATCGTTCAAACCGCCGTCGACAACTTCGGCAAGCTGGACATCGTGGTTACCGTGGCCGGCATCCTGCGTGACCGGATGGTCTTTAACATGTCCGAAGAGGAGTGGGACGACGTTATCGCGGTGCACCTGAAGGGCACCTTCACCGTGGTAAAGCACGCCTGTATCCTCTTCCGGCAGCAGCGGTCCGGCCGGGTGATTACCTTTAGCTCCACCTCGGGGTTGTACGGCAACTCGGGGCAGGCCAACTATGGCGCAGCTAAAGATGGCATCGCCGGGTTCACCCGGGTAGTTGCCCGGGACATGGGCCGGTACGGCGTCACCGCCAACGCTATCTCTCCCAGCGCCGCCACTCGCATGACGGTGAGCGTACCCGATGAAGCCCGGGAACTGAGAGCCGCCCGCGGCATCACCGGGGCCTCCAGCACTTTGAGGGGCGGCCCCGAGGACGTTGCTCCCATGGTAGCTTGGTTGGCCTCCGACGAAGCGGCCCACGTTAACGGTCACGTGTTCCACGTCACCGAAGGACTGATAACGCTGCTAAACGAGCCGGAGCCGGTAAAGACCATTAACAAGGAGGGCCGCTGGACGGTCGAGGAGTTGGTCCGGGTGGCGCCGGTTACCTTGGGTTTCGAGCTGTTCAACCCGGCCCCAGGCCAAACTGCCAGCTAGTAATTCCGGGCCAAGGATTGTGCTGGCGTTTTGGTTCGAGCCGCTTGGAATCCTTGGCGTCGAGTGCTCCGGAATCAAGACAATTAACGAGGGACAGAGATGTTCACCAACTTTTCCGCATCTTACGCGGGCCATGTAGTCACCAATGACATCGGGTTCGACGGCACGCCCGCCAACGACCGTTGGTATTCCAATGACGAGCTAGCCTCGACCTTTAACTGGGCGCTGGAGATCGCCAAGCACCTGGAGCACCACGGCTACAACGAGTTCTGGATGGCTGAGCACCACTTCCAGCCGGAAGGGTACGAGGGAATCCCCAATCTCTTGATGCTGGGCTTGTACCTGGCCACCCAGACGGAGCGGCTGCGGTATGGTTGCGGGTTCAACATCACCCCAATGTGGCACCCGCTGCGCTTGGCGGAAGACTTTGCCATGGCGGACATCCTGACCAAAGGCCGGGTGATTTTCGGCGTCGGCCGGGGCTACCACACCCGCGAGGTGGAGACCTTTGGCTCACCGATGCTGGATGGCGACGCCAATCGAGAGTTGTTCGAGGAGCAGGTCGAGGTCGTCCTTAAAGCCTTCCGCGAAGAGTCCTTCTCCCACGAAGGCAAACACTTTCGCATCCCGGCGCGGGTCCCCTACCGGGGCTACACCCTGGAGAAGCTGTCGTTGGTGCCCCGTCCGGTCAATCAGCCGGTGGAGGTCTGGCAGCCACTGGTGAGCGGCAACCCTAGGGGCATAGATTTCATGGCGAAGATGGGCATAAAGCCGCTGATCTCCAATACCCCTGAGCCCCGGATCAGTGAACGGGTGGAACTCTTTCAACAAGCGGCGGCGAGTTATGGCAGGGAGTTGGGCCGGGGAGAAGACGTGGCCCTTGGCTACCGGTTCTTCATTGCCGAAACCACGGAAAAGGCCATAAAGCAGGCCAAGACCTATTTTGAAGAAGCGTTGAAGTTTGCGGCCCCCTTGGGCCTCACCGCCCTTAGCCCGGAGCAGATCGAGTCCGTGGCCAACATCCGCACTACCAGGGGAGTTGCATTGCCCACGCTGGAGGAGGCGGTGGAGAACCACACCTGGTTGTGCGGGCCTCCCGAAATCATCATTGAACATCTGAAGAAGGTGGAAGAGGAATACCCCGGAGTGGAACGGGTCAACGTGGGGGCGGTGATGGGTATGCCGCTGGAGGTCTTCAAAGACCAGTTGACCATGTTTGCGGAAGAGGTCATGCCGGCCTTCCCCGGTTGGGCCAAGGGACGCCAAGAGTCCCTTTCCACCTAAGAAACGTCGAAGGCAGGGCCCGGTAACACTGTATAGCCCCTCCATGCTGCCAGATGGCCCGGGGTACTATCCTTCTGTCACCCTGTCCCCGTTCAGGGTCTAAAATCCTGGCCGCCGATGCCTTTTCTTTGCCCGGCGTCGCTGCGGAGTAAACGCATCGGCGAGGAAAGCCGGTTTGGTCGGCGGTCATTTTAGATTCCTCGCTCCGCTCGGAATGACATGAAATGTCAACATAACCTAGTCCCGCAGCGGTATGGTGCCCCACTTAATGGAGTCGGGGTCGGCGGAGGCCCCCTGCTCCTTGGCTAACTCCCGGATTGACAGCAGGGTGGCGTTGACTTCAGGGGTCAAAAACACCCAGTCTGGCTCCTCGGGTATCCAGTAGGGAGAGTTTATCCGCACCACCTGATTTTCAGCAGCATTGAAATAGATTCCGAATTTCGAAGCCTGTTGCATACGTTTCTCCCGGTTGTTCTTGCAGCGGCCCACGTGGCGCCATCTCACCTGCGGTTATTGTAAAGCCTGAATCTTGGCTTTAGCCAGTTTCCGAAGAGTAACGCCTACGGCCCGTCGGCGGGCAGCCCGAGGGTAGCAGTATTAGTGGAGGTGGGAGCGCGGGAAACTTGGTCCGCGTAGGCTCCCCGGTATTCCGGCGGCAGTAGGGCAGCGATGCGGCCCATGATCAGGTCCAGCATACTGTTCATGACCTCCCGGCTGGGATGCCCCTCTATCACCGGGAGGGAAAAGGGTTGCCCGATGTTGGCGCTGAAACGGCAAAGAGGGATGGGCATCCGCCATCCGCGGATTTTTTCGGTCCCGGTCACCCCCACCGGCAAGATCGGCGCTTGAGACTTGAGCGCCAGGTAGACGACGCCGACCAACCCTTCTTTCAATGTGTGGTCGGGGCTGCGATGCCCCTCCGGAAATACCACCACCGCCCGGTCTTGGGCCAGCATTCGGAATAAGACTCGCAAGGCGCCGGTGCCGGGCCCGGAACGGTCGTGGGGTAAAACGTGGACTTTCGTCAGGAGGTAGCGAGCAACCGGGTGGGCGAATAGCTCCTTTTTGCCGATGAAATATAACGGCCGGGGGATACTGGCGGTCAATACCGGCGGGTCGGTAAAGGATAGGTGGTTGGACACCACAATGAGCGGGCCGAAAGGCGGTACACTCTCGCGGCCGGTCACTTTCAGGCGGCCGAAGGTGTGGAAACAGAACCGGGCCAGCGACGAGCCCAAGAGGTAGAGAAGGGTCATGGGGCGCCTGGTTGGGACATCTTGCCGATTTGCTTCAAAACAACGTCGATAACCTGCTCCGCGCTTAGACCGCTGGAATCCAGGTGAAATGCGTCCGGAGCGGGTCTAAGAGGGGAGTCGGACCGCTGGGAATCTATTTTGTCCCGGGTCTTGGTTTCCTCCAGCACTTGTTGGAACTCCACCGGCTGGCCTCGGGCCGCCATTTCATGCCACCTGCGCCGGGCCCTTATCTCCGGAGAGGCGGAAAGGAATATCTTGAGGTCGGCGTCGGGCAGCACCACCGTGCCGATGTCCCGTCCGGCCATGACTATGTTACCCTCGTCCCCCAGCAAGCGTTGTTGGCGGACTAAGGCCCGGCGCACCGATGGGACCCGGGAGACCAAGGAAACGGCGCCCGTTACCCGGGCATCTCTTAGTTCCGGGCCGACGATGTGGCCGCCAATCACGACTCGGTCACTGCTGCCGCTTGCCAGACGCACCGGATGCGCCTCGGCCAGCGCGGCCAAAGCTTCTTCGTTATCAGTACTGACCTTTCGCTCTAGAGCCAGCCAAGTGACCGCCCGGTACATGACTCCGGTGTCCAGATATTTAAAGCCCAATCTTTGGGCTAACCCCAGACCCACCACGGTTTTTCCGGCGGCTACCGGCCCATCAATGGCGATTACACTGATACCAGCGATTGTGTTCCCTCTTGAAATTGGGTGTACCGCGAATTATAACACCCCGGTTAGGGTCGGCCAGCCCTACGATTTGGATATAACCTGATTACCGCCATGCCATTAATTGCCAAGGTCTCTCGCTACAAAATTCCTCGGAAGGGTTGGGCGGCGGGCGGCGGGCTGCTGCTTACCGCGGCCTTGTTCCTCCTGGCAGCAACCTATACCCCACTGCCGGGTGACCGCGAAGCATTGGAGGGGTTTCAGGACAACCGGAGCGGGTGGCTAGATGGGGCAGCCCTGGCCGTGAGCCGGTTGGGCGAGTGGAAGGTGTCGGCCATCTTGGTGCTGGTTTCGGCCGCGGGGTTGGCGGCCCTGCGGCTGCGGGTCGATGCCTTCGTTTTGGTCTTCAGTGCGGTGCCTTGCGTGGTGGGTTTCTTGCTCAAAGATGTCGTCGGGCGGGCCCGCCCGGAGTACTTCCTAGCGGGCGCCGAACCGGGTAGCCTGAGCTTTCCCAGCAGCCATGCCTTATTCGCTATGATATTTGGCGGCCTGTTGGTGCTATGGACCAACGAGCTTGTGGCGCAGAAGGGAATACGGCGGACCATGCAAGTTATAGTTGTACTCCTAGTCCTGGCGGTCGGCGCATCCCGCGTATACCTGGGCGTCCATTGGCCCAGTGACGTGGTAGGCGGGTATCTGTTCGGCGGGATGGCGCTAATCGGCTTGATTGGGATCCGTACCCGGCTGATAAACAATCGGACTAAGACCTCCAGCGCTACGGCCTAAGCCCGGTCGATCCGGGGGCCAAAATGAGCCTAAGCCCGCACCAGTCTGATAGCTGCTAACGCAGTCTCGCTGCTAAACTGGTATTTGTCCAATACGCTGCGCCGGGGCTTAAGCCAGACTGGAATAAGCCCCGGCGGTATGCCTTGGTTGGCTGTTTTGGAGGAGCCAGCATTACACTGGTTTACCGGGGGAGGGGGCGGATGAACTGGATAGATGCGCTCATCGTAATCATTTGGATCATCACGGCGGTTTGGGGATTTTCCACCGGCGCCATCCGACTGGCCATCCCTTTGATGGTGGTCATAGCGGGCTTGGCTGTTTCCAGCCGCTTTGGTGAAACCGTGGGCAACATATTCTCCGTGATAACCGACAGTGAAGGAACCCAAGCGATTGCGGGGTTTGCCCTCATTTTTCTGGGGGCATTGCTGTTAAGCGCACTACTCAGCTTCTGGTTGAGCCAAGTGCTCCGGTTTTTGCCAATCTTTGGACTTGCCAACCGCTTGGCCGGACTGGCTTTGGGGGTCGTCATAGGATTCGTGGTGCTTTCCGGGCTGTTGACCGGCGCCCAAAAGTATACCGACCGGGTCGATGACGATATCCACGGCTCGACATTGGGAACATTGCTAGCAGACAACTTTGATGTGGTCCTCCGGGGGGTGAAGCTGGTTCCCGGCGACTGGGATGACGAGCTTAGAGACCTGGTTTACGCAGCCTTGCCCAATTGGTCTAACATCGGCTATTCGGCCTTTGGCGCAACCCAGGATGGCATCTTGAGGACGAGCGGGTTGCCTGGTTCTTGACCCGGTAGAGGCACCGCAACCCCGATAACTGAACAATCCGGCCAATACCCTGCCGGTGCTGCTATAATGCACAGTAGCGCTATAAGTTGCGCCGTTAGCCACCGGGGTTTTGTTGACCTGGTGAAGGGCCATGACACCGGTTTCCGTGATCGCTGATGAGGGCAAGGGGAATAACGTACCGTTCATATTGAGGTTCAGGTGGCAGTCGACGACCTACAAGTCGAAACGGCGGATGCACCAGACCAGTCCGTAGCTAGTGACAATGGGCATTCTGCAAAGCCAAGGACTTGGCTGACACGCGCTCCGGTATTGGTCCTGAACCTTAACTACGTGCCGATCAACGTCTGTACGGTGCGGCGGGCGATCATCTTGCTGGGCAAGGGCAAGGCCGAACTCCTGGAAAACCACCGGGGGGGACTGCACACCGTCAGCGCGGTGATTGAAGCGCCTTCCATAATCCGCTTGGTTTACTTGGTCAAACGGCCCTTCTTGCCCCGCAAGCTATCCAAGAAAGAGGTCTTTCTTCGCGATAGGTTTACTTGCCAGTATTGCGGAAAGAAGGGCCAAGAACTGACCCTCGACCACGTCATCCCCAGACGGCAGAACGGCAGTCACACTTGGAATAACGTGGTGGCTGCTTGCGCCAAGTGCAATCTGCGGAAAGCCGGACGCACCCCGGTGGAGGCCAGCATGAAGCTGGTAAAAGAGCCGCGGGTGCCGGACCCCAATCCCTACCTGATCCTGCAGAACCGGTCAATTTTGGAAGAGTGGCGGCCTTACATCCCCTGGACTCCCGGCGGATAGGGCTTTTGGGATTGGCGCCTGCCCGGTTTACCCTGGGGCGGCCCCATTGCACTTAGCCCAGGGGCAGGTCTAGCATCAGCACCTCCAACGCCAACCGGGCGCTGGCGTTTCGGTCCAACGCCTCCAGAGTTTCCAGTATTCGCTTGCTGAACCCCACAATTTGCGCCGTGGAGAGTTGGCTGCTTTGAAGTAGCAACTCGTTGGTCCAATCGGTGTTTTGGACGTAGTCCTCGGCCCCCTCTTTGATCAGTAGCAGGTCTCGCCACCACCGCAACCACAAGAACAGCTTCTGTTTCGCCGCCTCACGGTCTCGGTAAAACTCCGTTGCCAGTTCATTGGCGAACCCAAAACGCCCGTCGAGCCCGGCCCGGCAAGCCAGAGTCAAGCGGTCCAATTCTTCCGCCCGCTGCTCCAGCAAGCCCGATTCTTCCTTGACCGCGTTTATTGCCCAGCCCAAGCAGCCACGGGAGAGGCGGGCCAACCTCTCCGCCTCTTCTCGAGCCACTTGGTGGTCCAGTATAAGCCGCTCTACCATCAAGTCCTTAGGCAACGGAAAGAGCAGCAGGCGGCGGCAACGTGACCGGATGGTGGGCAGCACCGCCTCTTCGTTGCTGGTCAGCAGCAGTAAGAGCACTTGGGGCGGCGGCTCTTCCAGGGTTTTTAACAGCGCGTTGGCCGCTTCTTCGCTCATGGCGTCTGCGCCATCAAAAATCACTACGCTGTAGGCGCCTTCGAAGGGATTGAGGTTGACTTGACGCAGTACCTCTTTGACCTCTCCAATACCAATGACGGTTTGAGCCGAGGCCGCAGCGTTGCCTCCGGGAGAAAGGATCCGCACGTCGGTGTGGTGTCCGCCCTGAATCCGGGTGCACTGGAGGCACCGGCCGCAGGGCGCGCCCGCCCCCCGGAGAACAACTTCAGCGCAGTTTACACCTTGGGCAAAATTTAGGGCCAAGGTCATTTTACCGACGTGAGGGGGGCCAACTAGCAGGTAGGCATGGGCGAGGCGGCCCGCTTTGAGACTACCTTCGAGCTGCCGGAGCAGATGGTCTTGCCCGTATACCTGCCACATCGGGTTAGTTAGGCTGCCGGGCTGCAAAGATGTTGGTTTCTGGGCCGCTTTTCAGTCCCGTTATAGCAGAATACGAATGTGCCGGTCCGGGTGCCTGTCGTATCTATGACCTAATTCCGGAAACTGGCGCAAAATCTGAACCTCATCGTAAATACCCTCGATGACTCGAGTTGCTGCTACGGGACCGTCTGCGGCGATGTAGTTGTAGATGTCCCTAAGCCACTGCTCAGCTTCGAATGTCCAGTTTATTTGGCCCATGTTTTGATTCTACGGGTCATGTCCTCGTCGCAGATGGTGTGACCTGCCTGAGACTCCGCCAATCCCCGCTCAATCATACGAGCAAATGCTAGTTCGCGGAGGATTTCATCAAAGGAGCTATCATCGGGGTGCTCCTGAACAATTTTAGCCATTTGTTCCTTTGCTGAAGCCATAATTCACCACTTTTATGCGCCGCACGACACTGGGCCTTGGCGCCTGTCCTTTGCAGTCTTTATCTTAGCTGATGGTCGCCTCGATCAAATTATCAAGAGTCCTCCGGAACGCCTTTCCCCTGTCCCAACCCCTCACACCACGTCGCACAGCATCAAGTCTTGGTAGCTCTCCCGCCGCCGGATCAAGCGGCTTGCTCCCTGATTAACCAAGACCATCGGCGGCCTTGGGTTGGAGTTGTAGTTGCTGGCCATGGAAGGACAGTAGGCCCCCGCTGCCGGCACCGCAATAATGTCCCCCGCTTGCAAGGTTGGCAGCATAACGTCCGATGCCAAAAGGTCCCCGGACTCGCAATATTTCCCGGCAATGGTTACTTGCTCGTTGGCCTCCCGGTCGGCCTTGCCCGCGGCTATTACCTCGTAGGACGCTTGATACAAGGCGGGGCGGATGTTGTCGCCCATGCCGCCGTCTACGCTGACGTACTTGCGCACGCCAGGGATTTCCTTGATGGCGCCGACCCGGTACAGGGCCACTCCGGCGGGTCCGATGATGGACCGGCCCGGTTCGATTACCAGCTTGGGAGTAGCCATGCCCAACTCCCCGCAGGTGGCTACCATGGTGGAAACGATGGCGTCGGCATATTCCGAGATACTGGGGGCCTCTTGGTCTCGAGTATAGGGGATGGCGAACCCGCCGCCGGGGCTGAACTCTTGGAGGTCCAAGCCCTCTTCCCGGAACTGGGCGGCGAAACGCAGCACCACATCAGTGGCCACCGCGTAGGGCTCCAGCTCGAAAATGGGTGAGCCCAGATGGAAGTGCAGGCCCTGTAGGCGCAGGTTCTTGGCTGCCAGAGCTTTTCGCACCGCTTCCGCCGCATGGCCGGTCTGGATCGAGAAACCGAATTTGGAGTCGAGGATACCGGTGGTGGTGTAGACGTGGGTATGGGGGTCCACCCCGGGAGAGACCCGGATGAGGATATTCTGGGTTACCCCGGCGGCAGCGGCGATTTGGTCCAATAGCTCCAACTCGTGGAAGCTGTCGACCACTACGTAGCCGATGCCATGCTCTACCGCTTCAACCAACTCTTGCGGTGTCTTGTTGTTGCCGTGGAAGTAGACGTTGTCCAAAGGAAAGTCCACGCTGCGGGCAACGGCAAACTCGCCCCCGGAAACCACGTCCAGACCCAGCCCTTCCTCTTGAAAAATGCGGGCCAAAGCCGGATTGATGTAGGCTTTACAGGCGTAGCTGACCTGAGACGACGGGTGGCGCTGCTGAAATTCGCTGATGTAGCTGCGGCAGCGGGCCCGGATGGTAGCTTCATCCAAGAGGTAAACCGGGGTGCCGTATTCGGATGCTAAATCCAGGGTGTTGCACCCGCCGATGACCAACTGGCCTTGGGAGTTAACTTCTGCGGTGTCGGGAAACACGGTGTGGGGGAACATCAACAACCTTCTCCAGTCTTCGGAAGCTGGCCTGCCGCCGCTTGCTCGCCGACTCTTTTACGAGGGTAATCGCTGGCCGCATCATAGAGCCGCCGGGCGGGTCCGCGCAAGCTGGTAGTCCGTTAAGTCCGTCCTCCCCTAGTGACATCGGGACACAATTCTGCTAATCTAGCATGAAGTTTCTGGGCAAGCTATTCGAGCCGGTCAGACAACAATGGGACAGCATGATAGATAGCGGAGATGTTGCCTGGGTACTGACCTCGTCAGCACTGGTATTCATTATGGTCCCAGGGCTGGCGTTCTTTTACGCGGGACTCGTCCGCGGTAAGAATGCACTGGCCACCCTCATGCAGTCCTTCATCGCCCTCGCTATCGTGGGACTAACTTGGGTCCTATGGGGATACAGCCTGTCATTTGGCCCCGATGTTGGGGGCTTTATCGGAAACCTGGAGTGGGCCGGACTCCACGGGGTGTCCGCCATCGCGGCCGGGCCCTACGCCGCCACGATTCCGCACCAGACCTTCATGGTCTTCCAAGCCAAGTTCGCCATCATCACGCCGGCGCTGATTGCCGGCGCTTTCGCCGAGCGCATTAAGTTCAGCACCTTCGTGATTTTCATCATTGCTTGGTCGACCATTGTTTACACACCGCTGGCGCACTGGATGTGGGGAATCGGCGGTTGGCTGGGTGGGGAGGGCGCCCTCGACTTTGCCGGCGGCGCGGTGGTCCACATTAGTTCCGGCTCCGCCGCTCTGGCGGCGGCAATCATATTTGGGCGGCGCTTGGGGCTGGGTCAGGTAGAAATGATGCCCCACAACGTGCCTTTCGTGGTGTTGGGGGCGGCCCTGCTTTGGTTTGGCTGGTTTGGCTTCAATGCTGGCAGCGACCTGGCCTCGGCAGCCAAGGCCACATCCGCTTTTGTAGTAACCCATATCTCGGCGGCTACTGCCGCGGTGGTGTGGGTTGCACTGGACTGGATACTGAACCGAAGACCCAGCGTTGTGGGAGCGGCGACCGGGGCCGTGGCGGGCTTGGCAACCATTACCCCGGCCTCGGGGTTCGTCGGCCCCATGCCCGCATTGATCATTGGGTTGGGCGCTGGCGCCCTGTGCTACACCGCCGTTTGGATAAAGACCCGGGTGAGGCTGGACGACTCTCTGGACGTTTGGGCGATCCACGGAGTGGGCGGAATGTGGGGCATGTTGGCCGTCGGTCTCTTCATCGGAGTCGGCTTCATGACTTTGGGCGAGCTCACCGACCTGAGCCGGGGGGCCCAGATCGTCAGGCAACTGATGGCCATCGGCGCCTCCTTCGGTTGGGCTTTCGTCACCACTCTCGCCATACTGGTTGTCCTGAAATACACCATAGGGTTAAGGGTGGACGAGGGGCAGGAAGAAGAGGGGCTGGACATCACCCAGCACGGCGAGGAAGCCTACCCTACAGGGGCTAGATAGCTGTAACCAAGCCTTCCGAGCAACCCGGCTAACCTAGTCGAAGTGGTAACGCCAGCCCGCTTATTTGGGTAAGCAGCATCGTACCCACGCTTTCCTTTCAATTCAATGCGGCCGCCGGTACTCCGTTGACTACGCTACAAGCCAAGTATATACTCCGGTCGATTTGACCCCAAGATTCTCTTTGTGATGTCAATCTATAAATCCAGGCCGTGGGGGTGTTATGGCCCAAATCCCGATACAGTTAACGGTTAACGGCCAAGCCCGGAGCGCCGAGGTGGACCCCCGGTTGCTGTTGGTGCATTACCTCCGGGAGGAGCTAGGTTTAACCGGCACCAAGGTGGGCTGCGACACCAGCCAGTGCGGGGCCTGCGTGGTCACTATGAACGGGGCCGCCATTAAGTCCTGCACCACTCTGGCGGTGCAAGCCGACGGTTCGGAGGTTACCACCATTGAAGGGCTGGCCCAGGATGGCAACCTGCACCCGCTCCAAGAAGCCTTTTGGAACAATCACGGGTTGCAGTGCGGGTTTTGCACCGCCGGAATGATTATGACGGCAGTGGAGTTACTTGAGCGCAATCCCCAGCCAACTGCCGAGCAGGTCCGCCAAGGATTGGAAGGCAACGTGTGCCGGTGCACCGGCTACCATAACATCGTGAAGTCGGTGCTGGCGGCTGCCGAGGCAATGGGAGGTTAGGTTATGACGACCAGGATTTTTGGCTCGGGTATTCGCCGGAGAGAGGACCCGAGGCTGATCACCGGACAAGCTACCTATACGGACGATATCAAGCTGGCTGGCACGGTCCACGCCGCGATCTTGCGCAGTCCCCACGCCCACGCCCGGATAAGGAGCGTCGACACTACTGCCGCAGCGGCCGCGCCCGGGGTGGTGGCGGTGTATACCGGCGCCGACACCGCTGAGGCCCTCAACCCGATACCCTGTGCCTGGATACCGCCAGATTCCGACGTTAAGGCAGTGGCCTACCCGGCGATAGCTACCGAGGTAGTCCGTTACGTAGGTGACGCCGTAGCCGTGGTCGTCGCCGAGACGCGGTACCAAGCGGAAGATGCCCTGGAGTTAATTAACGTCGACTACGAGCCCCTGTCGGCCGTGGTCAATCCCGAGGCGGCATTACAAGACGGGGCGCCTCAACTCCACGAAGACGCTCCCAACAACCAGGCCTTCCACTGGGTCGCCGCCGGCGGGGATACCGACGCCGCTTTCGCATCGCCCGAAGTGGTGGTGCGAGACACCATAATTCAGCAAAAATTGATCCCCAATGCCATGGAACCGCGCTCCGCCTTGGCCACTTACCAGTCAGCCATGGGGGAGTTGACCCTTTGGAACACCACCCAGAACCCGCACATCGTTCGATTTGTCACCTCTCTGGTGACCGGGCTGCCGGAACATAAAATCCGGGTGATCGCTCCGGAAGTCGGCGGGGGGTTCGGCAGCAAGGTCCCGGTATACCCGTGGGACATGATCACCATCTTCTGCTCGATGAAGTTGGGCCGCCCGGTGAAGTGGACCGAGACCCGGTCGGAGAATTACCAGTCCTCAACCCACGGGCGGGACCACGTGGAACACGTCGAGTTGGCGGCCACCAGGGATGGAAAGATCACCGGTGTGCGCTCGACGGTGTATGCCGGAATGGGAGCGTATCTCTCCACCGCCGGGCCCGGCATCCCCACCATATTGCACGGCTTGATGTACTGCGGTCCCTACGAAATCCCCAACGTGAAGGCCGACGTTTATGGCTGCTTCACCAACACCACGCCGGTGGAAGCCTACCGGGGCGCCGGCAGGCCGGAAGCGACCTTCCTGCTGGAGCGGATGATTAACCTGCTGGCCGATGAGCTGGGCATGGACCCGGTAGAGGTGCGCCGCATTAACCTGATTCCCCGGTTTGAAGACGGCCATGACATCGCTCTGGGGTTGACCTACGACAGCGGCGATTATCCGGCGGCGTTGGATGCCGCCCTGGACCACGTCAACTACCAGCAACTGCGGGAGGAGCAGGCCCACCTGCGGGAGCACCACCAATACATCGGAATCGGCGTCACCTGCTACAACGAGATTTGCGGCATCGGTCCCTCCCAAGTGGCTGGCGCCGTGGGCTTTGGTGGGGGATTGTGGGAGAGCGCCATTGTCCGCTTCTACGCTACGGGTAAGGTCAACGTCTTCGTGGGCACCTCGCCCCACGGCCAAGGAGAGGAGACTACCTTCGCCCAGATTATCTCCGACGAGCTGGGGGTGCCGGTAGACGACATCGAAGTTATCCACGGAGATACCGACAACACGCCCATGGGCTGGGGCACCTACGGCAGCCGTACTACGGTCATCAGCGGAGCGGCGGTAGCCCTCAGTTCCCGCAAGGTCAAAGACAAGGCGCGGGCACTGGCCGCCCACCTGCTGGAAGCGGCCGAGGCGGACATTGAGTACGAGGACGGAAAGTTCTTCGTCCGAGGGTCCCCCGACCGGAGCCAGACCATCCAGGACATCGCCCTAATGGCTAATGTGGCTTGGAACATGCCGGAAGGCATGGAGCCCGGATTGGAAGCCTCCGCTTCTTACGACACTCCGAACTTTACCTTCCCCTTTGGGGCGCACGTGGCGGTGGTGGCGGTGGACCCGGACAACGGTCACATCGAACTGACCCGCTACGTGGCGGTGGACGACTGCGGCCCCCAGATCAACCCGATGATAGTGGAAGGCCAGGTACACGGCGGGGTGGTCCAAGGCGCGGGTCAGGCGTTATGGGAGGGCGCGGTCTACGACGACAGCGGCCAATTGCTGACTGGCTCCCTGATGGACTATGCGGTGCCACGGGCCCACATGGTTCCCGACATCGAAACTCTATCGACGGTGACCCCCTCGCCCCACAATCCCCTGGGTGTCAAGGGCATTGGCGAGACCGGCGCCATCGCTTCCACGCCGACTATTTACAACGCGGTGATCGACGCTTTGAAGCCTTTCGGGGTGAACCGGCTGGAAATGCCTATCACGCCGGAACGGGTGTGGCTGGCGGTAAATCAACGGTAAGGCCGCCCGGAGAGGGAATAGGAAATGTTCGCAACACAGTTTGACTACCATAGGGCATCTTCAGTGGCGGAGGCCGTGCAACTGCTCAGTGCCAACCCGGAGGCCAAGGTGCTGGCCGGAGGCCACAGCCTTCTGCCCTTGATGAAACTCCGCCAAGCCCGCCCTTCGGCGTTGATCGACATCGGCGGCATCGACGAGTTGCGGGGTATCACGGTCAACGATGGCACGGTCCGCATCGGCGCGTTGACCACCCACCGGGAAATAGAGAGTTCGCCTGAGATTAGCGACGCTTGCTTCCTGATGACGGAGGTAGCCGGCGGGATCGGCGACCCCCACGTGAGAAACCGGGGCACCATCGGCGGCAATGTGGCCCACGCCGACCCATCTTCGGACTGGCCAACGGTCCTCACCGCCTTGGGGGCCCAATTCGTGGTCCGAGGTCAGGGAGAGCGCACGGTGCCCGCCTCGGAGTTTTTCACCGGGCCGCTGACCACCGCGTTGGAAAGCGACGAGATTCTGGTCGCGATGGAGGTCCCTCGTCTGGGCCATGACCAATTGGCGGAATACGCCAAGATGGCCCACCCGGCGACCTCCTTCGCTGTGGTCGGCGGGTGCGTGGTGCTGAGTGTCGAGGGCGGACGGTGCACCTCGGCCAGCGTGGCCGTTGGCGGTTTGGTGCCAGCGCCGCTGCGGGCCCGGGCGGTGGAGGAAGCGCTGGCTGGTCAAGAGTTGAACGCGGATAACGTTACCGCCGCCACCGACCGGATAGCCGACGATCTGGGTGACGATGTGTTTGGCGACAGTGTGTTCGCTTCGGCGGACTACCGCCGGGCGGTGGTGGGAGTGGAGGTCAAGCACGCCCTGTTCCACGCTATCGGACTGGCCCACCACTAAACACCAGTTGAAGATACTCCTTACCAACGATGACGGGATTGAGGCGTCCGGCCTGCGGGCGGCTGCCCAGGCATTGCGCCAGGTCGGGGAAGTGTTTGTGGTGGCCCCGGACCGGGAGCAAAGCGGTGTCGGCGCATCGTTGACCCTTCACTCCGCCGTCCGGGTGAACGAGACTTCTTTAGACCTCAATTCAAGTGGTGAAGGGTCTGCAACTCAGGCAGTAACGGCCTTCGCCGTGGAGGGAACGCCCGGCGATAGCTGCATCTTGGCCTTGGAGAGCGTGGTTGGCCCGGTCGACTTGGTGGTCTCGGGCATAAACGCCGGGTCAAACCTTGGCTGGGACGTGTTAGTGTCGGGCACGGTCGGGGCGGCGATACAAGGGTATGTACGCGGTTATCCCACCATTGCGATCTCGGTTGGCGCGGTGCTCAACCCGCAGTTTGAAACGGCCAGCCAAGTGCTCAAGCTGATGGCCGAGCGCCTGCGCGACAATGCCCTTGCCTCCAGCCCCTTTCTGAATATAAACGTACCCAGTCTCCGGGCGGAACGTATCGTTGGCATAAAAGTGACCCGGCCGGGAAACCGTTCCTATGGGGAATCGGTGCGGCCAGAAGGTCTCGGGGAAGACAAGCGGTATAGGATCTCTCGGAACCGCCCCATCACCACCGTGCCAACGGAAGGCACCGACATCTGGGCGCTGAAGAACAACTACATCTCGATTTCCCCCATGCAAATGAGCTTGGGGTCTCCGGAACAAATGCCGGAGGTTGAGAGCTTGTTAGCGGGGCTTGCCGGGCAGTTGCTACCCCCCAGGGGTGAACTCCTGACGTAAGTTCGCCTGTAAGTGCGGAGCTGCCAGCCAGTCTAACTGTTCAGACTTGATGGTGAGAATTGCTTGAGAGCGGCCTCCGCAATGCCAATGCCCCCACGGCACTTTGCCGCCCAACCGTCATTCCCGCGCAGGCGGGAATCCAGAAATGCCCAGGAACGGGAACGTTGCTGGTTGCAAACGCTTATAGATTCCGGCTCAAGGCTGGAATTGCTAATGGCCTTGCTGAGGCCACGTATGCGGATGAAAATAGCCTATTTTCATAACAATGACGTATCGAGTCTGAATAGTTGCTACCCGGTTGGCTTGGGCAGCCCTGGAAGCGGCTAATCGGCAGCGGGCACCGGTTCCGGGGTGCGGGCTTGGGTGACGCCGATCATGCTGTCCCGGGTAACCAACTTGGCTAGCTCCTCTTCGCTCATCCCCTCGGTCCCCTTGGGCCGCTGCGGCAGCACCAAGAAACGCATGTCGGCGGTGCTGTCCAACACCCGAACTTCGACCCCCTCTTCCAATTCCAGGCCAAACTCTTTCATAACGCCCCGCGGGTCCGCCACGGCCCGGGAGCGGTAGGAAAGGCTCTTGTACCAGTCGGGGGGCCGCCCCAACAGGGTGCGAGGGTAGCAGGAGCACAGCGTGCAGACCACCAGGTGATGTACTTGATCGGTGTTTTCCACCACGTCCAGCTTAGGTGTGGTACTGGGCAGCTTGTACCCCAACTCACCCAGCGCGGCGTCGGGATCAGCTAAGAGAAGGGACTTGAACTCGGGGTCGGACCAAGCGCGGGCCACCACTTGGGCGCCGTCGGCAGGGGAGCGGCTCTCCACCGTGTCCAGCATACGCTCAATGTCTTCGGTGGTGCAGATACCCTTTTCGATCAAGAGGGACTCGATGGCCTGGGCGCGGAGGGCGTAATAACCGGGGTCCCAATCTTCCTCCATCCCCAGGTGAGGATGACCGTGGTCTTCGTGCTGATTGCTCATGGAGTTCTCCTAAGCGGATGCCCGCTCTAGCCAGTGGTCGTAGATGTCCACCTGAATTTTGTCTTTACTCAGACCCCGGTAATCTGCCCAAACGTCGGTCTGCCGGAACTCGACCCGGTACAAGGGTTGTCTGGGTAGGCCGTCTCCGCCGTGGGCCAAGGACTCGGGATTACGGAACTCGCCGTAATGAGTGAGGACCACGCCGGTCTTTCCTTGGATATACTCCGGAGTCCTGAAGTGGGTCGGCGGCGAGCCGACGCGGACCGTGACCAGGTCGCCTTGGCGAAAGCGGGCCGGGCTGGCGTCGGCAGCCATGACTAACTCCCCGTTTCCAGTTGGGCCATCTTGCGGTCAATCTCTCCGGACTTCAGAATGCCCTTCTCCACAACCAGGATTTCCAAGGCTGCGGTCCACTTTTCGTAATAACTCAGTGATTCGTACTTCTGGAGATCGAGGCTTTCGATGGCCCGGCGCATCTCGTCGGTGGTCCGAATCCCTTTCTCGCCCAGCACCATGTGGAGGGCGTCGACTCGCACCTCCCAGTCCAAGTACTGGTGCTCGCTGCGGTCGATAGGCTCTTCGGTGGGCCAACCGCCCCGGTCATGGACTTTCGGCATTCCATCCTCCTAGTAATACAACGACGGTTCACAAGAATAGGACCTTGAGGACTTCTTCATGGCGACCTGCCCACATGCTTGACAGCTTGGTTGCCTTGCCTTCCGCGGCGTGATTTCCGGCCAATGCCTGACCAAATTGAGGAAGCGTCGTTGTAATACTAGCAATATGTTCCTAATCTCTTTTACATCATCTTGAATTTCAGCAATATCTTCTTTTACGTGGGTTAGTTCTGCTTCAACACTCTTAACCTAATTGTAGGAGCTAAGCCAAGCAAGTACTACTTGTTGGCCCACATTTCGGCCACATCCTGGCAGCGCATGAACTCCACGTTGGGAAACTGGCGAATGTGGTCGATCAGCCGTTCCAGCATCAGCAAACGGCCGGGGCGACCGATGTATTGAGGGTGCATCGTCAGATGGAAGGTGCGGCCATAGCGGTAAAGCCCTTCGAATTCGGCGGCCCAGGCCCCGAAGACCTCGTCCGGGTTCCGCATGGGGCCCAAGCGGTTGGCCACCGGAGCGTAGACGAAGTTGGGAGCGTCGTCCAGCAGCCAGTGAATGGGAAGCTCCACCAGCGTGTTGCCTTGGTCATCGGCCGGGACGATGTACGGGGCGTCATCCCCCATCAAGCTGGTGTCGTACAGGAATCCCAAGGAAGACAGAAAGCCCAGAGAGTGTTCGCTAAGCTCCCAGCTTGGTGAGCGATAACCGATGGGGGCTTGGCCGGTGATACCCCGGAGGATTTCGATTCCTTTCTCCAGGATTCCCTTTTCCTCCTCCGGGGACAGGGTGGAAGGCGGTTCGTGCATGTAGCCGTGGTGTCCCACCTCGTGGCCGCGGCGGGCGATCTCTTTTACCAGGTCGGTGTGAGTCTCCGCCACGTATCCGGGTATGTAAAAGCTGGCCTTGATGGACTGCTGGTCCAGCATGTCCAGGATCCGGGGCGTAGCCACGCTGGGGCCGTATTCGGCCATGGACATCAAGCTGGGGTGGTCCTTGAACTCCGGGTTCCGGTTCAACCAAGAGGAAACCCCATCGACGTCAAAGGTTAGCATCGCTACACACTGTATGTTGCCGGGCCAAATTCCAGACATGACTTTCCTCCTTATTTGACCGAAGCTGAGCCGAGGGGGAGTTGTTAGGCCCGGGCTAGGCTGGGATAACGTCAAACCCGGTGTAGGGCCGAAGGACCTCCGGGACCACCACCGAGCCGTCGGCTTGCTGGTAATTCTCCAGGATGGCGATCACCACCCGGGGCAGCGCCAGTCCGGACCCGTTCAAAGTGTGGAGCAATTGAGGCCGGGAGTCTTGATCGGGCCGGTAACGGATGTGGGTGCGGCGGGCCTGAAAATCGGTGCAGTTAGAGCAGGAACTCACTTCCAACCATTCCTGGCACCCGGCGGCCCAGGTTTCGATGTCGTAGGTCATGGCGGAAGCAAACCCCAAGTCCCCGGTGCAAAGCTGCACCACCCGGTAGGGCAGCCCCAACCGGCGGCACACGTCTTCGGCATCGCCCACCAGTCGCTCCAACTCGGAGACCGAGGTCTCCGGGGTGACCAGCTTGTACATCTCCACTTTGTCGAATTGATGGACCCGTTTGATCCCCCGGGTATCCCGTCCGGCGGCGGCCTTTTCCCTCCGAAAGCAGGGGGTGTGGGCCACATAGTTGAGGGGCAACTGGTCCGAAGACAGTATCTCGTCCCGGTGCAGGTTGGTTATCGGCACTTCGGCGGTGGGGATGAGCCACAGATCGTCTTCTTCGTCGTGGTAGAGGTTGTCGGCAAACTTGGGTAGGTTGCCCGATCCTTCCATAGTTTCCTGCTTCACTATGAAGGGCAGCATGACCTCGGTGTAGCCGTGTTCCTGGGTGTGGAGGTCAAGCATCCAGAAGATAAGGGCCCGTTCCAGCTTGGCGCCTTTACCAAACATGGTAAAGAACCGGCTACCGGAGACCTTAACCCCCCGTTGGAAGTCAATAAGGCCCAACTCCTCGCCTAATTCCCAGTGGGGCCGAGGAGTGAAATCGAAGGTTGGGGGCACGCCCCAGTCTCGCACCACGAGGTTGGCGGTCTCGTCTTCACCTAGAGGGACTTGGGGCAGGGGCAGGTTCGGCAGACCCAACAGGATGCTGTTTAGTTGCTCCTCCAAGTCCCGGACTTGGGCCTCCAATCGGGACACCTGCTCACCGGCGTCACGCATCTCCTGAATGACTTCCGGCGAAGGCGCTTGCCCCGAGGCCCGGGCGTGGCCCAGTTCCCGGTTGACGCGGTTGCGCCGGGCCCTCAATTCGTCGCCTTCGGTTATGGCCCGCCGCCGTTGACCGTCCAACTCCAAGAGAGGGCCCAAAGGATTGGTCTCGCCCCGGGCTTCCAGGGCCTGCCTAAACCGTTCCGGGTCATTTCGTATTTGTTCTATAGAAAGCATTGGTGCGGCTACCCGGTATATTATTGGTCAACTCGCTCCGGGGCGCTCTCGACTCTGCCGAGACTACGCATTTGCGGGAACAAGACGACGTCCCGGATGGTCGGTTGGGAACAGAGCAACATGACCAAGCGGTCGATGCCCATTCCTAGGCCCCCGGTGGGGGGCATCCCATACTCTAGGGCCAGCAGGAAGTCCTCGTCCATACGGTCTACTTCGTCGTCTTGGTGGAGTAGGCGTATCTCCTCTTGGGCCTCAAGGCGCTCCCGCTGAATTACCGGATCGTTGAGCTCGGTGTAAGAGTTGGCAATTTCCATCCCGGCGGCGAAGGCCTCGAACCGTTCCACGTAACCCGGAGCGCCGGGCTTGGCTTTGGCCAGCGGCGACATCTCCTCGGGGTAATCCAGCAGGAAGGTGGGCTGGATAAGGTGCGGTTCTACAAAGGCTGAGATCAATTGGTCGATCAAGCGGCCGCGGCTATCCCTGGGGCCGGCCTCCAGCCCGGCTTGACTGGCCCGGCGGGCCAAGGACGTGTGGTCGGGGTAATCGTCGATGTCGATCCCGCTGCGGCGCATCAATTCGTCGCGCAACACTACCCGGTTCCACGGCGGATTGAAGTCGAGCAGGTGTTCCCCGTAGGGGACCGCCGTGGCGCCATGGACTTGCAGGGCAATGGTAGAGACCAGTTCTTCGACCATTGCCATAACGTCGTTGTAGTCGGCGAAGGCCTCGTAGCTTTCCAAGAGAGTAAACTCGGGGTTGTGGTCCTGGTCTATACCCTCGTTGCGGAAGACTTTTCCTAATTCGTAGACCTTATCGAAGCCGCCAATAATCAGCCGCTTCAGGTAAAGCTCGGTGGCGATGCGAAGGTATAGCTGCTGGTTGAGCGCATGATGGTGGGTGACAAAGGGCTTGGCATGGGCCCCGGCGGCCACCGGCACCAACACCGGGGTGTCCACCTCCAGGAACCCGCGGTCGTCCAGAAACCGTCGCAAGCTCCTGATGACTTTACTGCGCTGGGTAAACCCCTGCATGATCTCGGGATTGGCGATCAAGTCAAGATACCGTTGACGGTAACGGATTTCCACGTCCCTCAGGCCGTGCCACTTCTCCGGCAGGGGGCGCATCCCCTTGGCTGCCAAGGTGAGAATTTGGGCGTCGATGGTGGCTTGGCCCGTCCTGGTCCGCATCAACGAGCCGGTCACCGCCAGATGGTCGCCCACGTCCAAGTCTTTGATTAAATCAAACTGCTCGCCAAGCTGGTTCTGCCGCAACAGGGCTTGAATACCTCCTGATGCGTCCCTCAGGTCCAAGAAAGCAGCCCGGCCCATGGTCCGGATGGATATGATGCGTCCGGCCACGGTAACGTCCTTGACGCTGGACTCCGGCTCGTCGCCGCGCTCCACGGCCTCAAACCGGGAGATGGCGGCAGCGGCCTCACAAGTGCGCTGCACTCGGGGTGGGTAGGGGTCTATTCCCCGCTGGCGCAGGTTATCCAGTTTCGCTTGCCGGCTGCCCAGCAGGTATTCTTCTCGGTCGGGCATTCTTGTCCAGTTATGTTGGGTTTAATTGGCCGGGACTAACCGGTGGTGGTTCCGCAGCGGCGGTCCGGCGCTTAATCTATCGCCAGGATTTCCAGCTTGATCTTACCCGATGGGGCGCTGACTTCAATTACTTCTTTGATTCGCTTGCCCAGCAGACTCTTGCCGATGGGAGATACGTTGGAGATTCTGCCGTGGGAAGGGTCGGCCTCGGCGCTGCCAGTAATGGTGTACTGATAAGTCTTGCCTTCCTCGTTCTCGACGGTGACAGTGGCTCCGACTTCGACGGTTTCCCGCAGTCCGTCGCTCTCCTCAATAATGATGGCGTTGTTGATCAGATTGTCCAAGGTAAGAATGCGGCCTTCGGTAAAGGCCAACTCATTCTTGGCTTCCTCATACTCGGCATTGCTTACGGTGCCGCCCCGCTCGCGGGACTGCTGAATGCTCTCGGCCACGTCGTGACGCCGCACCGTCCGGAGATATTCCAACTCCGCCCGCAGCTTCTCCAGCCCTTCCCGTGAAAGATATATGGGCTGCGCCATGGTCGTCCCTCCGGGACCATTAGAGACAAAATAGATAGGGGAAATGGCAGGCAGGCCCACCACTTCCCTACGCAAAGATTGTATTCCCGCTGTACCTGCTTGTAAACTACCCCAAGCTGACCCGCCGCGGCCTTGATTCTAGGTGTACGAGGCTCGCATTGCAGCTTGGGAGCCTTTAATACTGGCGCTCAAACCCTGTGGGGTAGCGCGTCCAGCTTGGTGTGCCGGTTGTTGGGCTCGGGGCGGACGACACGGGTGGCAGAAGTTGGGGAAGCTACCGGGTTTAGAGTTGCACTGGGTAAATGACTTGGACCACCTCATTCTCGCGAAGAGCGTCGAAGTAAGGATGAGGAGCGGAGGGATTTTGGAGCCAGCGCCGCGTAAAGTAGGCGCAGATGTTAGCCAGTTGGGTGCCTACCGATTGGTCCGAACCCACGAAGTACATGTTCTCCAGCAGTCCGGAGGCGTCTTGCCCATCCTCCGACTTGAGGAATTGGTCCATGAATCGAGGTTCCAACGAGCGGCCGTCGCCGGCTACAACCAAGGCGAAATCTTTGATAGGCCACGCCGAATTCATTATTTGTTGTTCGTCCAATCCCCGCAAGCTTAGCTCGTCCAAGTACATATTGAGGGCCATCAAGAACCGGCTTATCACGGGCTCAGCGGGACTCTCCCAGACCAAGTTGGGGTCGTCGTCGTTGGCCTGAGATTGGGCGTAGTCCCGCTTGTTGATGTAGGCGATGATGGCGGGCACTTGACGTCGAATCAGGATATTCAGACAGTCCTGAATCAACTCGTGCCGCTTGGCAACGGTCCAAGAGGAGAAGGTCCCCACACCCTGGTAAATGTCCGCCGGGCGCAGCCCCTTGGAAGAACCGGGTTCCCCAGGCGGGCGGCCGAAGTGCCGCCGGTAGAGGGCATTGTATTCCCCGTTAATGGAAATCGACTGGCTTTCGTGCACCAGCAGACCAACCTGGATGTGGTGAGGCTGATTGGGGTCGCTGAGGCTATTGCCGGTGTTCCCCGACTCGCCCATGAAGACTAGATACATACCTCGCTCCTTACGTAAGGACGCTTCCTTCCTTCTTTGCTTGCTTCAATGGGGCATGGGCGGGCCGGGCCGGGTGGCTCGAAAGTCGAAGCCTAGTGACGGGGGCGCCGGGAAGGACTGGGCGTTCGATGCGGACTTGGCGGAAGCCTCACCCTTGGTCCGTTGCTTCCTCCGGAGGTGCGGCGCTGTCGGCGGGGGGTTCTTCACCTTCGGCGGCTTCCTCGATCTCAACTCGTGGCAACTCTATGCGGTTGGCCTCAGTGACCAGCAGGTCGACGTGAAAGATGCCGTCCCGTCTGGGGTCCCACTGAATCTCCCGGACAAAAGCGATATGGCTACCCAATTCACCCGCAATGGAGACGGAGACCGGAGTATTCCCTCCGGCCAGAGACATTACTTGGATCAACCTTTGCGCTGGGCACTGGAGGGACCTGGAATCAATGCCCGGCCCGTACAAGTGGACCGGGATGATCCCCGAGCGCCTTAATCGCCTCACTTTTTTGCCCAGTAGCTCCCGGTGCTCCAGTTCCAGTTTGATGGCTTCAGTGGTCATGGGTGTAGTTGCTCCTAGTTTGGCCCCGGCTGGGGCGGCTCTCCCAACGATGGTTAAGGAGAGAGGGCCTCGGCCGAATAATCCGGCCTATCATAGCACCAGCAACCCTTAAATGGAACATCGGCCAGCGCTGCGACAGAGTCTTTCAGTTGTCACCCTGAGCGCAGCGAAGGGTCTAAAATCCTGCCCATACCAACCGTTTTGCCATAGAAAAACTTTAGATTCTTCGTCGCAAGCTCCTCAGAATGACATTCTAGAGGGTTACTGCACCACTCCAACATGAAAACTGAAATACCCTGAGCGCTGCGAGAGTTCTTGACACTCAGGGTATTATGGTCTGAGACCAACCCAGAGGTTTGAAAATGGCGCAAGCTCCCGAGGTTGGGCAAGGGTTAACCCTTCACGAAGCCGCCCGTCGAATGGGCGTACCGTTCACCCAAGAAAACGGACCTACCGATAGAAACATCCAAGTCAATGGGATGAATTTCCATTACTTGGAGTGGGGCAAAGCCGCCGATCCGACGATATTGCTGCTCCATGGCAACTCGCAGCAGGCCCATAGTTGGGACTTCGTAAGCTTGGCCCTTTCCGACCGGTATCATGTGATGGCTTTGGACCAGCGCGGGCATGGCGATAGCGACTGGGCAAGCGATGGCGACTACTCTATCGAGGCCCAAGTTGGAGACTTGGATGGGTTTGTACAAGCCAGCGGCATTGATGGGTTCGTGCTTATGGGCCATTCCATGGGCGGCCGGAACAGCTACGTCTGGGCCTCCCGTAATCCCTCAACCCTCAAGGGTCTGGTAATAGTCGACACCGGACCCGAGGTCCAACGCCGCGGCTCGGACAGGATCCGGCGCTTTCGGGAGCTACCCGACGAGTTGGACTCCTTCGAGGAGTTTGCCCAACGAGTTATGGAATACACCGGCCGGTCCCGGGAGCAGGTCTTGGGCGCTCTGAAATACAGCATCCGGGAGCGCCCGGACGGTAAGTGGACTTGGAAGTACGACAAGACCATGCGGGACCCGGCCCGCCGCGAGTCAAGCTGGACCTCGGAGCAGCTCTGGGAGTGCATCCGGCAAATCGGCTGTCCCACCCTGGTGATGCGCGGAGACCGGAGCGACCTGTTCTTGGAAGAAACGATGGAACGGATGCAGTCGGCCATCACCGACTGCGAGACGGTGACTATATCCCACGCCGGTCACTTGGTCCAAGGCGACAATCCGGCAGAGTTCGTCGCGGCGGCTCAGGGCCTGCTAAGCCGGGTACTCTAAACGCAGCCTCTCCTCAGCGCTTGTGACTTAATTTCGTTTTCTCAGGTAATCAACCGGGGAATGCCGTTGCCCAAGCCGTAGCCGATAGCGGCTGATACCACCCCGATTCCCAGAATCTCCAGACCTTGCAACAGGGGAGAGCGTTGCACCAACCGGCCTTTGCCCACACCCAAGATGAACAACCCGATCAAGGCTGCGGTTATCGAAAGGCCGATGGCGGGCCATCCGCTCAGGACCAAGTGGGGGATGATGGGCACCAGAGCGGCTAAAATGAAGGAAGTTCCCATGGCTAGAGCGTCTTTGATGGGGTTGGCGGTCTCGTCCGGGCTGATGCCCAACTCTTTTTCTACCAGCGTGCGTAACCAGAGGTCTTTATCCTCAGCGATGGCATCGGCAAGGCGCCGGGCTTCGGGGTAGCTTCGGCCCTCTCGCTGGAAGATTACGGTCAACTCCGCCAGTTCCTCCGCTGGGTTGGCCGCCAGTTCCTCCGCCTCTTGAGCGATCTCCGACCGTTTGACGTCCTGCTCCGCCCGGGAGCCTAGATAGGCCCCCGTAGCCATTGATATCATGCCCGCCAAGGCGCCGGCCAGTCCGGCGACCAGCACGAGCGAGGTCTGGTCAACGGCCACCGCGACGGATGTAACCAACGCGAGGGTGCTCAGGATACCATCTTGGGCGCCGAACACCACCTCTCTAAGGCGGCCCAGTGATGCTACCCGCCACCGCTCCCGGTCGATCTCCATGGCGGCGGTGACGTAGGTCTCCAACTCGCGCCCTTCCAGGAATTGGACCCCGACCGGTTCCTCCTCGGCGTCCCCCCTCGGCTCCCGTGGAAGGTCTATAATCGGTTCCGGCGGAGGGCTTATCACAAGAGGTTGAGCGGCCGGCGCTCGGGCCTCCAGGGCTTCCAACGCCTGGGAAAAAATCTCCAAGTGGTGGCGTTCCCTTTCCAGGGCCATCGCGAAGGAGTCGGCCGCCGCAGTATTTCCTTCGTCCAAGGCCTCTTGAATCATCCGCGGATAGATGAGGCTATACTCCTTGGTCTCTCCGGTAGTCACGTTGCGGAGATTTTCTGCCGTGGTGCCGATGTCGCCGGACACCCGCAGATGATTTAAGCCGTGAATGGTCTCGGCCCCGGTCACTTCCTGAAACACTTGGGCCACTTCTGGCAGGCCCTCCTCAAGGGCCTTGTGGGCGTAGGCGTTGTATTTCAGGTACGCCAGCGCTTCGGACACGATGGCGTTCCATAGATTCCGCTGCGTCTTGGTGAGCGTTGAAGCGTCTAGTGACATAATGGGTGCCTCTCCCTAGCCGGAAGCAAACCGCTCTGCTACTCCACTTTATATTGTAACAGGCGTGACTTAAGGGGTCTGGCGGTTGTGTGCCAGGGCATGTCGGCAGGCGGGGTTGCCAAGGAGAGGGTGGCGGTTTAGGCGCTGGGCGAGGCGTGGTGTCCGGTCATGCGCCAGCCCAGAGGAGTGCGGACGAAGATGTTGGTGGCCAGTATCCCAAAGTTGCTGGCCCGCCCCTGCAACACGCTGGAAATGTTCTCCACACAAGTGACCCATCCGGAGTCTCCGGTGGTTACGACGTTCACGTAGTGGACGTTGAAGTGCATCAGGCTGGTGTTATCGAAGATGCGCTGCCAGCTTTCCTTGATCCGCTCCCAACCCACGATGGGCGGCCAGCCCGGATGAACGCAGAGCGCCCGCTCCGAGGTTTCCCAAGCGTCTTCCATCGCGGCGATGTCCAGCGCGCCAAAGGCGTCGTAGAACCGTTGATTGGCTTCGCGAATCGCTTCTAGGTCAGGGCCGTCGGACTGCATATTTTCCTCTGGCGGTCTAGCCGCCGGTGCGGGCCGCCCAGTATTCCCAAGCCCGGTTTCCTGATAGCGGACGGAGCTGGGTCTCGGCCATCTTAGCCACTTCTCCGGGAGATAGGTAGGTAACCTCCCCCAGCTTCAGGGACTCGGACAATAGGTGGGCATTCAATTGCAGGTACACTGAGGCCATCACCGCCGCTCTTACCGAATCGCCGGTGACCACACAGCCGTGTCCCCGTATCAGAGCGGTGCGTCCTTGGCCCAGGGTCTTAGCTAGGTCGCGTCCTTGCTCCATGGTGGTAACCAGCATGTCGGTGTCGCCGAAGCGGTCGCGGATGTCCCACACCGGTACGTGGGCGCCAATCACCGCCGCCAAGTGAAATATGGGCCGTAGGGGAACGGATGTCACGCTGAACGGGACCACCGCGGGGGAATGGTTGTGGACCACGGCTTGAACGTCGGGGCGAGCCTCGTAAACGGCCCCGTGGATTGGCCGCTCGGCGTACATGGCCCTTCCCTGTTGGTCCAGCGGCTCCCCTTGGATGGTGTACTCCATCAGGTCTTCTAGGGTCACCAACTGGGGCGCCCGCGACCTGGACAGCCAGTAGTGGTCCGGATTGCCGGGGTGCCGCAGGCTGACGTGCCCAAAGGCGTCGACGACACCCTCGTTCGCCAAAATCCGGTTGGCGGTCACCAAGTCTTGTAATGCTGTTTCGAGTTCAGTCATACCCAAGAAACATTCTCCCCCTCTCATTTGGTGAAGAGAGAGGGGGAGACCCTATACGCCGGGGCTAAGAGCCTCTTGCTTTACTGATACGTGAATAAGTTTCTAAACTGTCCCCTCCCCCGTCTTTCCGGCGAAGGCCGGAATCCAGGACCGTTCTCCGCCAGCTACGTTCCTTGTCCTCAGAATTTCTGGATTCCGGCTCAAGGCCGGAAAGACGAGGACCGTTTTAGGTAATTGTTCACGCATCAGTAATATGGTCGGATTTGGGTGCAACGCTCAGTGCATTGGAGAAAAGGCAGCGGGCACCATTAGCTTGTTTTCCTGTCTCACCAAGAACTCGCGGGTGGGAGGCGGCCAATTGGGGTTCTTTTGGGCCTCGGCGCGTACTTCGGACCGATGGTTTAGGTCCTTATAAGGCCAGATGTGGACCCACTTGTTCAGGCCGCCGATGTCGGTATACCAAGCCGCCGCCAATGGCGAGTACTCCTCCCGGTGCGGTATGGCGGCTTCCCAGCGTTTGATAACCTCCGGCATGGCCCCGACCTGATAAACGTAGGTGCGCATTTCGTAGATATTGCCCAACTCTTGGTCGCCGCCCAAGGGACGCATAAAGGGGGCCGGAATAAATATCTCCGACTCCATGGTCTCATACATCTCAGGAGGGTTTTTCGGCGGCCAGTCCGGGTCTTTGGCGGCTTCGGTCCGGATGGCGTTGCGCTCTTCCACGCTCTCGTAGGGCCAAACGTGGATGACTTGGTTCAACGGTCCGAATTCGGTGTGCCAGAAGGCGCCCAGCTTGGAATACTTTTCCCGGGCCGGGAGGGCATTGGCAAAGTTCTCCTCGAACTGGGGCACTTGGCCGGGTTTCAGGTTATAAGTGCGGACTTCGTAGATCATGGCGACTCCTTCTCACTTTGGGAAAACGGCAGCCCGGTTCACGCTCGGCAACTACCGGGGGAGTGGATTCGCTTTAGTGTAGCAAAATCGCCCACAGCGGGCAATCAACCCATTGACTCTGGGCATCTACCCAGCTTGACGATTCACCAATTCTAGACTAGTCTTGTGCCTAGTCAGTATTGGCGCCACTGGAGGAAATATGGGCAATAAGTGGCAGGTCCAAGATGCCAAGGCAAGGTTCAGCGAGTTCCTTGAAGCCAGCCTGGCAGATGGGCCGCAGATCGTAACCAAGCGTGGCGTGGAAACGGCTGTACTCCTTCCCATTGAGCAGTGGCGGAGATTGGAGAAGATGACGAAGCCGGACCTGAAGGAGTTGCTTCTCACATCGGAAGCGCGGACTGATGTGCTTACACCGCCGCGTCTGAAGCAGCACCGCCGAACACCTTCGGTCGTCGACTAGACCAGTGTACCTCCTCGATACCAACGTGGTTTCGGAACTGAGACGCCCCCATCCTCATAGGGCCGTCCTGAGTTGGATTGCCGACGTGCCAGCAGAGCACCTCTTCATATCTGTAGTCACGGTTGGGGAGATACAAGCGGGGATCGAGACCACTCGGGAGCAGGATGAGGCAAAGGCGGAGGAGTTGGAAGCCTGGCTCGATCGGGTTCTGGCCTCCTACAGTGTATTGCCGATGGACGCTACCGCTTTCCGGGAGTGGGCGCGGCTCATGCACCGACGGTCAGACACCATTACTGAGGACGCCATGATTGCAGCGACGGCCATCGTTCACCGGCTGACGGTGGTGACCAGGAACGTGCGTGACTTTGGCCAACTTGGTGTGGAGTTGCAGAATCCTTTCGAAAGTGAGTAAACATCGCTATCATTGATCAGGCCGGACCCATCCACCCCAGAGTCCCACTTGCGTCCTCTGGGGTCAGTTGCGGTCTGGGTATACCACCAGCCGGCCGCAGTGTTGCCGGGCCAGCTCCAAGAGCTTGGAATACTCGGTCTCCGGCTCTGCCAAGCACACTACCAAGCACCATTGGCCGCTCCGGGCCTCGCGGCCCAAGCGGGCCAGCACCTCCGGGGAATTGTCTTCCCGGAGTTCAATCTCCACGCCGCGGAGCCAAGGTTGAACCAAGTCGAGAGCTTGGCGCCCTCCGGCTACGTAGTCGGCGTAGGACAGCAAGTCCCGCACCCCGGGCTTGACCGAGGCTGGGTCGCCCGTTCCCAAACTGGCAAAGGTCACTGCCCGTTCCTTGGCGGAGAACTCGGCTACGTACTTGCGGGTAGCTTCGATCTGCCTGGCGTGAGTGGCTTCGTGGTGTACTACCCGCTCAATCAGGTCGATCATTCGCAGAGCGGGAAAATTGTTATGGGGGTTGGCTGGAGTGACCGGGTGCGCCAGTTGCTCCTCGGAGAGGCCGGAAATCAGAGTCCGCAGCCGTTGGGAAGTCGCGGCCTGCCGCTCCAAGTCCTGCTTCAGGTGCGCGTCCCGGCTGTCGAAGCTGGGCAACATCTCCATCTCGCCAGCGACGATTCTTTCCAAGGAGTTAACAAATTCCGGGGAGTCCAAGTGCTTCACTACCTCCCAAACCGACCAACGGGAACCAAGGAACGCCTCCTCGGTTCCCAGTCCCTCCAAAGACGCCAGCAAGGCCATTCGCCCGGCGTCCATCTGTTGCAGAGCGCGGTCTCGGCGCTCTTGGAGCGTGGGGTTATTACTCGACACGATAAATTCTCCGGCGGCCCGAAAATCATCGGGTTAATTATACAGGCTGTGTTAAAATCTCAGCCGGACTAAGTCAAATGAGTCAGCAAATCGGCCCTCTTTCAATCAAACTCGGGCAACTACTGATGCGTGAACAACAAACTAAACCCGGTGCTTCCTCATCGTCGCTCCCGCGAAAGCGGGAGTCCAGTATACCGGGTGGTGGATTCCCGCGCAGGCGGGAATGCAGGAGGGGATGATTAAGATATTTACTCACGCATCAGTAAGACCCGGGCAGCTTGTGGGCAAGTCCAGCTTGGAGCGGCTGGTCAAAGACCAGGGGCCGCTGCCGGATGAGCCCGCGTCGGCGGTATACCTGCGCCCTGGCGAGTTGACCTCATTCCTGGAGTCGCAGGGCGTTGATGGCCGGTGTTGGCTGGAACGCCTCTCCCCGTTGGACCGGTCTGTATTGAGCTCGGACACCGGCCTTGTGGGGTTGCGCGCCGGTTGCCGGGCATCGGTAATCTTGCCGCCGTTTCCGGTCTCTGAAAACAGCCTCCATCCCGACTGGCACGTCGCTCCCCTGCTGACGCTGTTAGAGGCCCAATACAACGTGGGTGTCGTGTTGCTCCGGCTGGGACGGTTTTCGGTGGCAGTTTACCAAGGCCATAGGCTGTTGTCCTCCAAGACCGATGCCCGGTACGTCAAGGGCCGCCACCATGCCGGCGGGACCTCCCAGAAGCGGTTTCAGCGGGTCCGCGAGGGTCAAGTCCATCGGCTTTACATCAAGACCTGCGAGGCGGTCCAAGTCTTGTTCGATAGCGTGGAGAAGCCACTGGATTTCGTGTTGCTGGGCGGGGATAAATTCACCCTGGAGGGCTTCCTGAACGAATGCACGTACATTAGGCGGCTTTCGGGTAAAGTCTTGCAGAGGCGGTTAAACGTTCGGGACCCCAAACATGATACCTTGGAGAGAGTTGGCGGAATGCTTTGGGAAAGCAGGGTCTATCCCTTGTCGTGGTGAATACCGACTGGGACAGGCTTAGCTTTACCTAGCGTAAACTCATATGCGAGATTCTGACGAAATAACCCTCGTAGAGATGGCGTCCGGCTCGGACCAAGAAGTCGACGCATCGGCCGGGTTTGCCAGGTCGGTCCAATCGCTCGAGTTCGACCAGATTAGACAGCAGTTGGCCGGCCACACTCGCACCGTGATGGGCCGGGAGCAAGCGCTGGCGCTATTGCCGTCGGTAGACCTCCTGGACATTGCCACCCGGCAGCAGGAGACTACGGAAGCCCGCCAGTATTTGGACCGGGGCGGCGCCTTGGAGTTCGGCCCCGATGTCGACTTCCGGGTCGTGGTCAACCGGGCCTTGTTGGGGGGGCTGTTGCGGGGTGAGGAACTGTATTCCTTGGGAGGTCTGGTGGAGGCGTCCCGCCACGACCGCACCTCTTTGTCCCGCCACGAAGAAATCCCTCTCTTGGCGGGTATTGCGGATAATCTCCCGGACTTGACGGAGGTGGAGCGGGAGATTCGTTCGGCCATCAGTCCCACGGGCGAGGTGCTGGATAACGCCAGCCCGGCGCTCCGCAGGCTCCGGGAAGAATCGCGTACCGCCCACGAGCGGCTAAACGGGGTGATGGAGCGCAATCTCCGCCGCTGGCAACGCCAAGACCTGCTTCAGGAACCTATAATTACCCAACGCAACGGGCGCTTGGTGCTGCTAATCAAGGCGGAGATGAGGTCCCGGACGCCTGGAATCGTCCACGATGTGTCGGACAGCGGGGCCACGGTGTTTCTCGAGCCCATGGCGGCCATAGACCTGGGGAACCGGTGGCGGGAGGCCCGGTTAGCGGAAGAGCGGGAAGAGGAGCGTGTCCTCCGGCAAATTTCGGCCATAGTGGGCCGGGCTGGTGAGGACTTGTTGCTAACCCTCGACCTGCTGGCCCGCTTGGACCTGGCCATCGCCAAGGGCCGCTATTCCGCAACAACCCGGTCATCGCCTCCTTCAGTCCATGACGGCGCCACCCAAGGGCGGCTACTGAAAATCTCAGGAGCGAGGCACCCTTTGCTTACTGGAGCGGTAGTCCCCATCAGCTTGGAGTTGGGCGGCGACCAGACCGTGGTGCTGATCACCGGCCCCAACGCTGGCGGCAAGACGGTAACCCTAAAGACCGTGGGACTGCTGGCGTTGATGGCCCAAGCCGGACTGCACGTTCCGGCCGACGAGGCCCGCTTTCCCCGGTTTGACTGCATCTACGCGGATATTGGCGACCAGCAAAGCATTGAGGAGTCTTTGTCCACCTTCAGCTCCCATATCCGGAACCTGCTCTCCATCATGGAGAGGTCCACCATCGATTCGCTGGTGCTGGTGGATGAACTGGGGACCAGCACCGACCCGGAAGAGGGCTCAGCTTTGGCCAAGGCGATCTTGGACTACTTTCAGAAGCGGGGGATGTTGCTGGTGGCCACGACTCACCACCGGGAAGTGGCCCGCCACGTGCAGGAGCAGCCGGGCATGGTCAATGCTAGCGTAGACCTGCACCCGCAAACGCTGGACCCCACCTACCAAGTAACGTTGGGGTTGCCGGGGCGTAGCTACGCCTTGACCATCGCTGCCCGCTTGGGCTTGCCACCCTCCATTTTGGAACAAGCCCGTGAGTCGCTATCCCCGGAAAGCCAGGCCACCGAAAACCTGCTGCGGGAGCTTCAGGTGGAGCGCGGCGTAGTCGACCGCCTGCGCCAAGAAGCCGAGGCCGCCTTGGTGGAAGCCAGGGCCAATCAGTCCAAGGCGGAGGCCCAACTTGCTGCGGTCGAGACCTCGAAAGTCGAACTCTTGGAAGAGACCAGGCAAGAGTTGCAAGAGCGTATCAGCGGGACCTTGGCGAGGCTCCAGCAGGCCGAGAGGTCTTTGGCCCAGCCCATCGGCAATATGGAGTGGGGTACCCGGGGAACAGGTAACCCCGGATTGAACCAAGAGCGGTCTCAACTTGAAGCAGAGCTCAAGCAGGAACGCCGAGAAATCACCTCCCCTCATTGGGAGCCAATCCAAGTGCAACGCAGCACTTGGCAGGAGCGGCTAAAGAGCGGCGACCGGGTCTTTATCCGGGGCATTGCCCGGCCGGTTGAGGTGATAACCGTTCCTGATGAGGAAGGTCAGGTAGAGGTCTTGCTGGGAACAATGCGGGCCACCATACCGGTGTACCAACTGGAACGGCCGGCAGCGGGGCACCAGCCCGCGGCCCAGCACGGGGTATACTTCCAGAGGCAAGCGCCCAAGGCGAGCAACACCGAGATCGACCTGCGGGGGCTGCGGGTCGATGAGGCCCTAGGTAAAGTGGAGGACTTACTCAACAACGCCTCCTTGGACGGCGTCGAGAATGTCAGGATTATTCACGGCAAAGGCACGGGGGCGCTGCGGCGGGCCATCCGGGAGTACCTGGGCGGGCATCCTCTGGCGTCTGGCTATGAAGGAGGCGAAGGCGCCGGCGGCGAGGGCGTAACGGTGGTGGAACTGGGCTAGGCCAGTGGATAGTGTCCAGTAGCTGGAGGGACAAGACATGGAAGACCAAGATATTAAACAGCGAGTCTTAAAATATCATCAAGAAGACGTTTCTAGGGGCCTTACTTGGGCAAGCATCGAAGAAGAACGCGCCGTCTATCTCGGCGACTACATTAACGTCGTGCGGGATTTAGCCGATTCCTCCCCAGACGACTGGGACCTTGCGCGGGCTGCAATGCTGCACATTACCCATTCCGAGGGTCTATCTAGGGAACACAACCGATGGCTAGGTCAAAAAATCTTCGCCAGCTTTGAACAGGAAGCCCAGGACTACTTGTACTACCTAACGTTGGAGACCCGGGGCGACCGTCCTACCCCGCAATTCGACCCGCAGGAAATGTTTCTCCACCACCAGATGACCGCCCGTGAAGCAACTCATTACTACAGCCGCGTTGCCTTGGCCGTTCTGGTGAACCAAAACGATCCTGAACAGGCCATTGGACTGCTTGAAAGCGTCAAGACCATTTTCGATAATCCTCACGTCCGCTACCGTCTCCCCGGAAGTAATAACGTGTTATACCCGGACCTGGTCTTGGAGCGGTTGCGGGTCCTTTATGAGGGGGTTGGGCGGTTCGAGGACGCGCTCGACCTTTCATATCCTTCTTTCGAGCGTTTCGGAAGCAGCCCTTCACCCTCGGATGTTGCGATTCGCAGGTTAAACGGTTGGATGGGACAACTCTCCGATGTCGGCGGCATAGCTGAGGTGCAGCGGTTTCTTGACCTGATTTATGAATGGCTCGATAAAGCCGACGATGTTGACAAAGAAGAGCGGGACCACCTCGGCGATTGCCCAACCGCAACGCGGCAGTTCTGGGCCTGGTACTACGGCAACGCCTTGGGCCGGTTGCTGGTTGCAATGCCTTCCCTGAGGGTGTCTTTGCTCGACGAGATTGAGGCCGGAGAGTGGGAAAACTGTTGGCATATCGCCGGAGTCCTTTTTGAAACCCCGCCGGAATCGTGGGACAAGTACCGTCAACGGGCTTTGAAGTTCTACAACACCTCTGAAATTGAGTATCGTCAGCAAGGCCCACGACCTTGGAACGCAACTCAACCGCCGCACCTGAGCGCCCAGAGCGACCTTTATTGGGCCATGCGTGTAGGGTTCGCCGACGCCCATCTACAAAATGCCGGAGATCGGCGGGCGTCCCACACCGGTATTGTCGATGTCCTGGAACGGATTGAGACTATCGCATCCAGCACCGCCACGCACGTATTACACACGGAGCGAAACACCGATAACCTTTTGGAAGCCGTGAATAATCGTGTGATGCCAAATGACGAATACTGGCATGGGTTGTTACAAAAGGACATGCCTGACCTATTAGGTAGACTGCCTACTGCAACCGTTGAACATCTTATCGGTGCGTCAAGGCACAAATTCGCAAAGGAACTGGACTATTGCAATGTTGCCCTGTGCAAATCGGTGGAGTCGTTGTTCCACCGAATACTTGTACCGGGAATCCTGGAACTTCCCGAAGCAGAGGAACTTGAGCTGGCCCTCCGCAGGGGAAAGCGGTCGCCTCGGAAACGTTCCCTCAAAGATTGGGACAAAATTTCGATGTCCGGGTGGGTGCAAATTCTCGAGACGGCAACGGAAGGAGGTATAAACGACTCTCTCCGGTCAGTCCTCCCCCGCGCCTTCCCTAATGTTGATTTGGACGCTGTTGTCAACCTACACGTTGGACTGGCAGAAGTTGCCCGGCTAAGGGGCAGTGCGTCCCACGATTCGACAACTCCAGATGACCAAGAGGCCAGTGACGCCGAAGAACTTTGGGACCTTGTGGTGAGTAGTAACGGCGGGGGATTCCTAGCCACGTTCTACTCGGCATTGGGCTTGATCGAAGACGGTCAAGGGCGTGGAAATACCGGCGGGTGTTAAGTCTACTCGCGTCCGTCCTCAGCCGCCGCCATCGGATGGGAGAGATTATGCCCATTCACAGATGGGAAGATGCCGGTATGGTTGAGAAGCGGATTGGCCGGGTGTTTGCTGTCGGCCGACGGAGCGGGCCAATACTATCCGCGGGCTGTTCGTGGAGACGCTGGACTGCCCCGGTCATTCCGTGTCGCCTACGTTGCTAACCCCTAGCCACTAGAAACTAACTCCCCTGAAACCAAGGCTGGCGCTTGCCGGTAAACGCGCGGACCCCTTCCGCAAAGTCGCGGGTCAGCGCAATGTTGCTAATCCCCTGGGTTTCCGCCTCTAGCTGGTCTTCGACCCCGGTCTCCCAAGACCGCTGGAAAAGCTCCTTCACCCGGCCAATTGCCACCGTGGGGCCGCTGGCCAACCTCTCGGCCGTCTCCAGCGCATGTTGTTGAAGGGTCTCTTTCTGGCAGACCTGGCTGACCAGACCGATTTCCAGGGCGGCTTGGGCGCTCATAGGCTGGCTGGCCAAGTAAAGCTCCATAGCCCTGGCGGCGCCCACCAGCCGGGGCAGCAAGTAGGTCGAGCCGCCGTCGGCGGTGGCCCCAATGTTGGCGTAGGCCATTAGAAACCGGGCGTTACTAGCGGCAATACGAAGATCGCAAGACAGCATCAGGCTGAAGCCGCCGCCGGCAGCGACGCCGTTGACCGCCGCTATCACTGGTTTCTCCAAGCGTAGCAGGCCCAGGACCACTTCGTCATGCAAAGCTCCCGCCATCTCTTGCAGGTGCTGGGAGATGGCCTCGGGGCCGCCATTCTCCAAGTGGTCTACGAAGACTTTGACGTCGGCCCCGGCGCAGAAAGCGTCCCCCGACCCGGTGAGCAATACGGCCCGCACGCTGCTGCTGCGGCATGAACGAATTGCTTCCCCCAGATCAGTAATCATCTGGGGAGTTAAAGCGTTGCGGGACTCGGGCCGGTTGAGCGTGATGGTGGCTACGTTCCCCGTCTGAGTAAACTCGATAGCGCTGGCGGCCATAGTTTGCCTCCTCGGCAAAGTGACGGTAGCGTTCTTTAGTAGATATTCTCCATGGACCCGCTGATTTCTTCCAGTTGAAAATCGGCGACGGCTACCTCCGGCGCCCAAGTCACTTGGTCCGAAGACCAGCGGACGGTGCCGCGGCGTTCGGCGCCGATGTCGAGGATGTTGTCGATAACCCGAAGCACGTTATCGTTCATACGCAAGGTGTTGGGCTGAATCGGCGCGGCTATTCTGCCGTCCTTGATGATGTAGGAATCGCCAACCACGGTGCCGCTGAAATCGCCGGTGGTGATGCCGTTTACCGGGTAGGTGTACCAGATACGCCCGATGTAGATTCCGTCGCCCACCGTCCGCAGCAGGTCCCGATCACTGCTGCGGCTGTTTCCCGTGATGATCAAGTTCGTGGGGGTCGTTGTGGGTGGTGAGGCGAAGTCCCGGCCGCCGCCGTTGCCCGGCCGGAACCCGTTGCGCGGCGCGATGGCTTGAGCGGCGCGGGCGGGAGCCATGCCCAGTTTGCTCGGCCCATCGGGGTCGTGCAGCATTCGCTGGTACCCGTAGTAATCGGCCATCAACCCGGAGAGCACCCCACCTACTATCAGGTCGGTGCGGCCGGTGGGCAGACCCTCATCGGTGATGCCCTTGGAACCGGCCAGCCCCGGCGCAGCTCCGTCGTCGTAGATACTCAACTGCTCCGAGGCGATTTGTTGCCCCAAGCGGCCCAAGAAAGGCGACGCCCCGGCATAAAACATGTCCAGTTGCAGCCCGGGCAGCAGCACCCATTCCAGGATCTCGGCCACGGGTTGAGGTCCCAAGATCACCCGGTAGCTGCCGCTGGGCGCCCGTTGTCCGTTCATAGAGTTGATGGCATTGCGAGCGGCCTCGGCAGCCGAGTCCCCGGTAAAGTCGGCGAGACGGCTGCCGACCGACCAGCCGCTGCCCTTGGACAATTGCTCCTCAACCATGGCGGTGGCGAAGGACAGCACCATGGTTGACTCGTCGGTCTGGACCCGGGGCATATGGGTTGATGCAATGGCGACTCTCTCTTGTAAAAATACCACGTCGCCGCCGATCACCAGCCCCAAGTCCGGCAGTGCCTCAGCTGAACCGGCCAAGTTCAGCAGGTCCTCGGAGGTTTGAAAGACTTCCAGACCCCGGTCCATCATGTGCCATCCGTTGGCCAGCAACCGGGGGTTGTTCAGGTTCATTATGGCCGAGTCGTAGGAAGTGTCCGCCGGGGAAGACCTCCTCTCCAAAGGGTGGGGCAGCGAGACGAATTCCGGGTCCAACACTGCGCCGGCCCGGGCCTTATCCAAGGCCCGGCGGACTCCTTCTAAAGATAAGTCGGTGGGTTCGCTGCCGAAGCCGGTTTTCAAACCCTCGGGGGACTCGAAAGCAGCCCTCAAGCCGATGCCGAAAGACGAGACCGATTTTGGCTCTTCCACACCGTTGCTGGGTATGTGAGAGGTGTAGTTAAGCCGAACGGTCATATTCCCGTTGGCCGAGGCAAAAACTTCGGCCTCGGCAACGTCCGGTTGGGCCCTAACGTAGGCCAAGGCTTCTCTAACCGCAGTGCGCAGCCTGGAAACAGCTAACATCTCAATCAGTGTCCTCGGGTAAGTTCAGGAGGAACTCAAGCGTGTCGACCAACTCTGACAAATTGTCCAAGCCGGACCGCACCATCTCCTCAGGCAGCCAGTTCTCGTAGAAATTGGTATGCAGACTATTCGCAAAATGAAAGAGGGTATTCAATTGGTTGTTACCGGTTTCTCCTGCGATTCGCCGCACCACTTCGAAGAGCAAAGCGTGCCTATTGTGTTCCCATCCTCGTTGCTCCGCCACGGCTTTGACCATCTGGGCCGCGGCGCCCCACCCCTTTTCCGAAGCTTGGCGAAGGTCCCTCTGGGCCAACTCGTCAAAGGCCTGGCCCAAGAGAACCCTGCCGGCGACGGTATAATCATCACGGTTGTTGTTGATTTTGTTCACCTGCCGCAGAAGCCGCTCAAGCTCCTTAAAATGGCGCGAACCCTTTTAACTTTATCCCAACAAAGGCTCCAGTTTGTCCAGCAATACTTGCACGTCTTGCAACCCCAATTCAACTAGATCAGCCGGTATCCAGTTTTCGTAGAAGTTGACATGTAGATTTCCGGCGACGTGGAAGAGGTTAGCCAATTGGGAGTCGCCGGTTTCCTGCACCAGTGCACGAACAGCCTCATAAAGCAAGGCGTGACCGTTATGCGGCCAACCCCTTTGCTCGGCCACGGCCTTGACCATCTGCGCGGCCGCTCCCCAGCCCTTCTCAGATGCCTGGACCACGTCCCCTTGGGCCAACTCGTCAAAGGCTTTCCTTAAGAACTCACGGCTGGCGCCGGTATAATCATTACGGTTATTCATTTGTTCACCTGCTGATGAAGCCGCTCAAGACCCGGTAAAAAGGCTCAAACCCCTTTAACTTTATTCCAACAAAGGCTCCAGCTTCTCCAGCAAGAGTTGCACGTCCCGGAGGGCCAACTCGATCATTTCCGCAGATTGGATATTCTCATAGAAGTTGATATGAAGGTTTCCCGCGACCTGGAACAGACTTGAAATCTGGGTGTCCCCAGAGTTCGTCACCAAGTTGTCGACTACCTTGTAAAGCAACCGGTGGCCGTTATGGGGCCAGCCGCTTTGCTCGGCCACGGCCTTGAGCATTTGGGCCACGGCTCCCCACCCCTTCTCGGAGGCTTGGGGCAGGTCGCCCTGGGCCAGTTCCTGCCGGGCCTTGCCGAGAAACTCCCGGCTAGCGTTGGCGTAGGCGTCTCGTTGTCCAATGTTCATCAAAACACCCTCAACTGCCTCATCCCGGCCCGGTAAGGCGGGCTTGCCCGCGCATGGTGGGGCCGCCGTTGCTCATGCGCTTGGCTTGCATCGGCTGCCCCTTGCCACAGTTCGGTATGGGATTCACCCGCAAGTCGTTGCCCACGGCGTCGATGGACATGAAATAGTCGCGCGACTCGCCGGTTATGCCGCCGTCCCGGTAAAGCTGGCCCAATTGACCGTTGCGTATCTCGTACACTTTGACTGCCGTTATCCGAAAGTTTTCCCGGGACTCGGCTATGGAGGGTGTCCGGTGCCCGGCGATGTAGTAGCCCGAGTCCACTTCGGAGATTATCGCATCCGGGTCCTGCTCCCCGGGCGCAAAGACGGTGTTGGTCATGCGGATTAATGGCACCAAGTGGGACTCGGTGGCTCGGGCCGAGCCGTTGGGTTCCACCCCCATTGTTGCCGCAGTCTGCCGGTTGTTAAGAAACTCTTCCAACACCCCATCGCGGATGATGTAGGCCCGGCGGGCCGGAGTGCCGTCATGGTCATACTTGAATGAACCGAAGCCTTCCATCAAGGGGTCGGAGAATGCGCTGACCAGCGGCGAGGCGATTTGCTGTCCAAGTTGGTTCTCTTGGAGGTTTTTCAAGAACCAAGACCGGCCGGCGTAGGCGGTCTCGTATTTCAACGCCCGGTCGAGCTCCGCCGGGTGCCCCACGACTTCATGGACCAGCAAGGTGTTGAAGTGAGGGTCGGTGACTATGGTCACATCCCCGTCGGGCGGTTTCAAAGGCGGTGAAGCGGCCACCTCGACGGCGTCGGCCCCCAGCTTTTTACAAAAGTCTATAAAGCCGGGTAGAACGATGGGGCCGTTCTGATAGCCTTCGCTCAAGACCTCCCATCCCCGCTGATGGCCGGTGAAGTCATACAGTTCAAAATTGCTATAGTCGCCGCCGCAAATGGCGATGGCGAACCCTTCGGTCTGGGCGAAGCTCTGGTCAATGTCGGCGCCGTCGGAGCTGATGAAGAGCTCGCGCAGCAGAAAGGTGCTTGCCGAGGTTGCGGAGTAAACAATGTTGTTGCTCTGGCCGCGCAGTGCGTTACAACCGTCCACCGCCATCTTCATCGCGTCGGCCAAGGACACTTCCCTAGGGTCGGTGGTGTAGACGGCGGATAGAGAGTCTTGAGCAGCGGGCACCGGCGCCAGTTCGTTCCCGGTGATGCTGTTACCCAAGGCTCCGAAGCGGCGCCGGGAGGCGCTCTTATGGCGGGCGCTGGACCGGGCCCGCTGGTGAGCCTCCCGGATTCCTTGCCAGATAACCTCTTCGATTCGCGCCGCGTCGGCCGAGCCCAGAATGCTGCCAAAGTAACCGGCGGCGCTTACCCGGGCGCCAGCAATGGCGCGGACGCCAAAGTCGAAGACCCGGTCTTCGCCGCTGGCTTTTTCGTTGCCGTTCTCCGCCACCGCTCCCTTTTCTTCCCGTACCGAGATGCGGAGATCGCAGTATTGCATTCCGGGAAGCGTCTTGGCCCGCTCTTGAATAAGGAAGGCCAAATTGGGCCGCATCCGGTCCAGTATTTCTACGGTGATGGGTGGTGTCATAGCAGACCTACTTCTATTCGCTCTCGCCCACGAGTTGATGAGGCCATTCCTGTGCTTGCCGCGTCACCGGGCGTTCGGAGGCGATGCTGACCTTTCTGCGGCTCTCTTGATCCCAGATTATTGCTCCGGCTCTGTAGTCCATCATCGAGTGGCGTCCTGTTCGGTTTTGCTGATGGGGTAAAAGCTTAGGTCGACGGTTATTCCTGACCTTGGGGAGTAATCTCATTAGTTGGGGTTGCCGGGCAGCAGTATGTCCTCTACAATTTCCAGTATCTGAACTATAAGCGCGAAATACCTCCGCACATCATTGACGGTAAAGCTCGATTGTGGCGCACCGTGGTGGGCCAGAGACATTCGATTCCCGACGATACTGCCCAGTGCTTCCTGTGCTTCTCGGCTGACGGAACGTTGGTACAGCCCTCGGTAGCTTTGGCTGAATCTTCCAAGAACATTCGCTATATCTTCCGACTTAGGATTTCTGAATTGCTGAGCTATCGAAGACCGCACGAACTCCTCCAGCTGAGAATCGTTTACTGTCCTTGCCCGCTTGACTACCAGATACTCTATGCAATCCTCGATGACTCCGGAGATTAGTACACTGATATAACCTGCCAGATGGGCACCTAACTCGGGGTCAGTGCTTGATTTGTCGGTAGCGTATTGAAGCCTGCGCTCGATTTCGGAACATCTCCCCGACACATAAGCGTCTTGGAACATTATCTGAAAAGAATCTCGCGGGCCAATTCCAACCGCTCCCTGACCGTGTCGACATCAGTCGTACCCGCCGTTGTCGCCTTGATGAAATGGGCATCGGCCAAGAGGGTTTTGTATCGCTCTGAAATATCCGGCGGCGTTGAACCGGATTTCGCGAATGCTACCATCGTGGCGTCATATACTGCGACATTGATGCCTCGCCGGACATGGAACGGCCGTTTGCCCAAGGAAGCGACTACACGATGCGCAGAATCAAGGAAGACACGCTGGTATTCATTGGGGGTTGATTCCCGCTGATGCGCTCCCATGTAATTGCTAAGGAATTTCTTCATGGGCTTGGCATAAGAATCAGAACGTTCGTACAAGGCCAGGAATCGCACTAGCATCTCGATGTCCCGCATCCGAGCGTCGGGTTGCAGCGTACCGAATATGTCTCGCCACACAGGACTATTGTTCGTTTCCATTAGCATGTCGTTGAATGGGCCGTGGTAGGAACTGTTCCGTATTTCCTGGGGTGTGAGCACAGTCCCCCCGGTGTTCAGTCTTTCGAATATTTGGTAAATGCTAGAGCTGTCGTTCTGGGGTTCCCATTGCTCGATATTGATAACCCGAAGCACTGAATAACGTAAACCGCTCTGCTCCGAAGGATCAAGGTCCGTAAACTTTTTGTCTTCCCATCGGTCGTCGACCCCTGTTAGCGAGAAGGCCCTCCCGTTAGGCAGCTTGCCGTCGAAATACCCGAACACACTGCGCAACCGCTGTTGGCCGTCAATAACCAACTGCTTCTGGCTGCCTGCTCCTTGGTCAGTGCCCTGGACGAACACAAAGATACCGGGAACCGGCAGGCCCATCAGGAACGACTCAATCAGCCTGCTGGCTTGAGTAGGCTTCCAAACAAAGCCGCGTTGGAACTCGGGGATGATAATCTCGCCGCGCTTCCATCTTGAGTGGAGTGTCTCCAAATCCGGATCGGAGGGGTACGACCGGATTCGGTAAACGGGAGTACCGGATTCGAGGTCTTCTTCCTCCGACTCGATCCGTTCGACTATTTCGTCCGCTTCAGTCGTCATTGTCTAATCTCCTTTGGGCAGGCTGCCTCCTTACCCAGTTACCGCTCCTTCAGAGGCCGACGACACCAGTTTGGCGTACTTGGCCAAGACTCCGGTGGTGTAGTTGGGTGGCAGGGGCTGCCATCTGGCGCGCCGGTCGGAGATTTCCTCTTCGGTGAGCTTGGCGTCAATGCGGCGCCCCGGAATATCCAGGGTAACGATGTCACCCTCTTGGAGCAGAGCGATGGGGCCGCCCACCGCGGCTTCGGGGGTAACGTGCCCCAGCATCGGACCGTGGGAGGCGCCGGAAAAACGCCCGTCGGTTACCAAGGCTACATCGTCGCCCAGTCCTTGGCCCATGATGGCGCTGGTAACCGCCAGCATCTCCCTCATGCCGGGACCGCCCTTGGGGCCTTCGTAGCGGATAATAACGATGTCTCCGGGTTTAATCTGCCGTTGTTGGACTGCCTGGAAAGCCGCTTGTTCCTGGTCGAAAACTCGCGCCGGTCCTTGGTAGACCTTCTCTTGGTGGCCCGCCACTTTGATGACCGCTCCGTCCGGCGCGAGATTGCCGTAGATGATGCCCAGGCCCCCGGTGGGGTTTCTCGGCGCATCGGGCCGGTATACCACCGGCTGATCGTCAACGGTCTCGGTAGCTTCCACGTTTTCTCTGAGAGTCTTGCCGGTGACCGTCATCGCATCACCGTGGAGAAGCCCGGCTTCCAGCAAGCGCTTCATCACTAGGGCAACACCTCCGTAACGGTCCAAGTCGGCCATTACGTAGCGGCCGGCGGGCTTCATGTCGGCAATGTAGGGGGTGTTGCGGCTGATGCGGTCGAAATCGTCCAAGCTGAGGCTGACTTCCGCTTCCTTGGCGATGGCCATCAGGTGGAGCACCACGTTGGTGGAGCCGCCCATGGCTACCGACACCGCAATGGCGTTCTCAAAGGCCTGCTTGGTTAGAATATCCCTGGGGCGCACGTCTTCTTCGAGGAGGCGCAAGAGGGTTTGTCCGGCGCGGCGGGCAACCTCCACCTTACGGGGGTCCACCGCGGGAATGGAGGCGTCGCCCGGCAACGACATTCCCATCGCTTCGATGGCGGTGGACATGCTATTGGCGGTAAAGAGACCGGCGCACGAGCCTTCCCCCGGGCAGGCTTGGCACTCCAAGTCCCGGAGTTGGTCCAAGGTAATGTCGCCCTTGGCGTAGGCTCCCACGGCCTCAAAGACGTCCTGCACGTTTACATCTCGCCCGTTAAGCTGGCCGGGCATGATGGTGCCACCGTAAACAAAGATGGCTGGCAGGTTCAAACGAGTGATGGCCATCATGCAGCCGGGCATGTTCTTGTCGCAGCCGGCGATGGTAATCAGGCCGTCCATTCGCTCGCCAAAGGCCACCACCTCAATCGAGTCGGCGATTACCTCTCGGCTGACCAACGAGGCTTTCATCCCCTCAGTACCCATGGAGATGCCGTCGCTCACCGTAATGGTGCCGAACTCGAAGGGGGTGCCGTCGGCCTGCCGGATGCCTTCCTTGGCGGCTTGGGCAAACCGGTCCAAATGCACGTTGCAGGGAGTAACATCGCTGGCCAAGTTGGCAATAGCCAAAAATGGCTTGTCTATGTCCTCTTGGGTGAGGCCCATGGCCCGCAAATAGGAGCGAGCCGGCGCCCGTTCCGGCCCTTCGGTTATATCCCGGCTCCGGTGCTTCATCTTGAGGGTTTTATTGGCGGCGGTGGTCACGATGGCCCTCCTGGTTCATATAGACAATCGAATAACTGGATTGAGACGGGGAAGCGGAGGTAGGCAGCAGATTGGCCGCTGGCTTAGCCGGGGCCGGATTGAACGTCGAGGCCATTATATGCGGGGGCAGTTATTGGTTACAAGGCGGACTTTTGGAGTGAGGCGGCACGCTACTAAGGCCTCCGAAGTCTAGGTACAGGATTCCACAGCCTTAGGATGATGGGACTTGATTAGCCCTCCTATTTCTTGTACGCTGATGCCGGTTTCAAAACTCAACCTGAAGATTCAGCTTGAAAACTCAGCTAGAAAGGAGAGGGCGAATGTTTAACCCACTGGGTTTGCTAATTGCGCGAAAGGCCGAGGCCCATTGCGACATCCCTTGCGGGATTTACGACCCCCTAGTCGCCAAGATCGCGGCGCAGACGGTGCAGAAGATGGTGCTGCGGATGCAGAACCTAGAGGCGCCTCAGCCCGGCGCCGATGCCGCCACTCGGCAAACGTTCGTCAACACCTTCTCCCGCTACGTGCAGGTCAAAGAAGAACATGCAGAAAAGTGTAAGGAAGAATTGCGGATTCTCTGGGCAGATTACGCTTGGCCCAACACCGACGCCAACGAAATCGCCGCCAAATTCAACGCCGCCCTCAAGCTGGCGGGGCAGTGCAAGCAGACGGTCAACATGGACAACGCCCAAAACCTGGTGGCCGCCTGCGACGACATCGCCGCTGCTTTTTGGTCTACCAAGAACGTGGAGTACAATGACCCCAATGCGGCGGCCCGCTACGGGACCTAGAGTACCCCCGGACCAAGGGGGTTAAGGCTTATTAGCCAGCCCCTTTGAACGTTGCTCACTCCGGGTCAAGCGGGTGAGAAAAGTGAGACCTCTCTCGGCGCTAGCCCGCCGAGAGAGGTCTTATGCTGTCTGGGATCGGGTTGAGCCCCGGCATAGGCCCCTAAGCTAGGGTCTATCGGGCCATGGTATCTTGCATTTGTCGTAAGCGTTGGAACCCTTGCAACGCTGCACTATGAATCTCCTCCAATTGCAGCCGGTACGGCCACGTTTCTTACCGCCCGGCGCCCGGCGGACCTAGAAGGAGTAGTAACGGACACCGGCAAAGGGAATGCGGTAACCCCACTGGGCCTTCTCAGGCTGGTCAGTCCTCTGGCCCTGTTCCACCTCTTCCACGATGCGTTCCATCTCGCGGACGACTTTCTCATTCACTCCTTCGAGAGTGGCTTCGGCCTGTGGGTCCCGGTTAAGAATCTCTATCGACGCCACGGCGACACCTCCTTAAAGCTTTACGGGGCGAGTGTATCAGTTGATACGAAACGTGTCAATATCCTAATGCACTGAGGTCATCGGCTATACATGGGATTGACATCCAGGTGCCTGGCGGTTTATAAGAGGGGTATCCCAGAGCCGAGAGTAGTGGAATGCGTCAAACACGGGGGATGTATTTGATCAGCGTGGTAGCCGAGACCTTGGACATGCATCCCCAAACATTGAGGAAGTACGAGCGGGCGGGGTTCGTCGAGCCCTTGCGTATGGGGACGCTGCGCACCTACTCCGACGAAGACGTAGCTCGGCTGCGTTTAATCAAACACTTCGTCGACGACCTGGGGCTGAACCTCTCCGGCGTCGAAATGGCCCTTGAAACTACCAACGACCTGCTGGAACTTCGTATGCGGTTATCTGCGGACAACGGCTCATCGGAGGCAGTCGCCGAGTCCATCAAACAGGTGGACAAAATGCTGGCTAATCTGGGGGTAAGGATGGTGCGGCGTCCCCAAGCCGACGGCCAGCCACAAACTCCGGCGGCGGTTGAGGCCTGGTTTGAGGTCAGTCCCGGGGCAGCCGTCGAGTTCCGCGAGGTGGCCGGAGAAGGACCTTGGGGAAGCTGGGGTCAGTTGCGAAGCGAGTAGAAGTTAGAAGTTATCGGTGCTTAAGTAGGTTCATCCGAGGAAAAGGACAGTTAGACAGCCGGAGTCTGGGAATCAATTGGGTGGATGTCCACATCAATGTAATTGCCCTCAAAGCTGGTAACTCCAAGGATGTGAAATCCTTGGATATTGCCTTCGTTGTCCAAGTGAGCCATAACCCGGTCATCCTGAGTTGGATTGGTGCAAGTATTAACTCCCCAGGTAACATCCAGAAAGTCTCCCTCTTTATCAAACCAGACATTAACTCTATCTATTTTGGCCATATCTCTTCCCCTTCCTTTATGACATCTGTTGCGTAGGCAGTGAGAACAAAGGCATCGTTGTTACGATACTTCACCACCACACACACCCATCTGGCGCCTACCACTGTATCGACGAACCACTTGTAGTATAGCCTCACCGTGTACGGGTCGCTATTCGACCTCCTTATCACATCGGGGCTCTGGAGCGTCTCAACAACAGACTCCCACATCTCCGCCATATAAGAGTGTGCGGGCCGGGTGATGTGCCGCCAACCCTCGGCGGTTAGGCGTATTGGCTGCCCTTGTGGGTCCCGGGTTATCATAAGGAGCGTTGCTAGTACAAATTTGCGCCTATCATGGGGCGCATGAACTATGGGTTTTGTTGGGCTACTAAATATCAACCTTTACGCCTGAGCTGGCTAGCTGGCCGATTTCAGCCCATTCCCTCCAAGGCTTTGGCAGCGATGGCGATGGTCTGGTCGATGTCATCTTCTGTGTGGGCGATGGAAACGAAACCGGCCTCGAACTGGGAGGGGGCAATATACACTCCCCTCTCCAACATGGCGTGGAAGTAGCGGCCGTAGAGGGCGGCGTCTGACGCTTCGACCCGGGCCAAGCTGTCCACCGGTCCCGGATTCATGAACCCGGTGAACATTGACCCCACGCGGTTGATCGTAGCCGGGATTTCCACGCTCTCGAACGCTTGGCTCAGCCCGTCGGTAAGCCGCTGGGCCAGCCGGTCGATCCGCTCGTAGACCCCGGGGGCCTTTAGCTCGGTCAAGGTGGCCACTCCCGCGCTGACCGCCAAGGGATTTCCCGACAGGGTGCCCGCTTGGTACATGTCTCCCAAGGGGGCGACCCGCTCCATGATCTCCCTTCGACCCCCGTAGGCCCCGACCGGGAGCCCGCCGCCGATGATCTTGCCCATGGTCGTAATGTCGGGAGTGATTCCGTACAAGCCCTGCGCCCCGCTGGGGCCGACTCGGAACCCGGTGATCACCTCGTCGAATATCAACAAAGCGCCGTGTTGGTTGGTCAATTGCCTAAGCCCATCCAGGAATCCCTCGGCCGGTGACACCACACCCATGTTACCCGCCACCGGCTCGACGATGATCCCGGCCACATCGTCGGGGAAAGTCTCGAAGTAACGTTCCACCGAGGATAGATCGTTGAAGTCCGCCACCAGGGTCTCGCTGGCGTAGGACTCGGGCACCCCGGCGCTGGTTGGGATGCCGTGGGTCAGAGCGCCGGACCCGGCCCGGACCAGCAGGCCATCGGCGTGGCCGTGATAGCAGCCAGCGAATTTGATTATCTTGTTGCGCCCGGTGAAGGCACGGGCCAGACGAATGGCGGTCATGCAAGCCTCAGTGCCGGAGTTGACCAACCGCACCAGGTCCACCGACGGGAACGCTTCGCAGATTAACCGGGCCAGTTCGACTTCCCCTTCCACCGGCGCGCCAAAGCTGGTCCCGCCCTCGGCGGCCTTCCCCAGGGCCGACACCACAGCGGGATGGGCGTGGCCTAACACCAACGGGCCCCAGGACCCCAAGTAGTCGATATATTCGTTGCCATCGACATCCCAGACCCGGGGGCCTTGTCCTCTGGCGATGAACGGCGGCGTGCCGCCCACAGCCCGGAATGAGCGTACCGGGCTGTTTACCCCGCCCGGTATGTACTGCTGCGCTTGGGCGAATAAGGCTTCGGACTTGGTGTGTTGCATATCTGGACCTAGCACTACTAGTAGATTTGGTGGAATAGGAAGCCTTCTCAGCTCCCTCTGGACCCGGCGGCTCCATACTCAACTCTATAGCTCCGCGGCGTCACCGAACACAAGCGGCTCGAATGGGATACTTTCTTCCCACAGATCGCGGGACTCGATAACCTCCAATGCCATCATCCCGTCTTCAAAATCTTCCCACCCATCCGCGAGTCCTGGGGAACCCCAGGGCTTCATATAACGCCGGTAAAGGTCGAACTGCGTGACCGGCTCCCATCGGTTGCGGAAGAAGTGATTGTATTCTCGAAACGGCTTGCCTAGGCAACGGTCGTCCCGCTTTGCGTCGAGACTAAGCTCCCTCAGGCCGCTCTCCCCGCCTGTGTCGGAGTATACAAAGAACACGGTAGATGGTAATACCCAGACGCTTTCGATTTCGACTCCGGTAAATTCCACGCAAAGATAGATAAGTTCCGGGCGTGGTTTGAAGTCAGGCGTCTGAAACCGCCGTTCCTCTCCCTTGCTATTGCTGATGGAAGACTCGATTCGCAACTCGATACACTGGCTGGCTGGCGTCCGCACCATGAGGTCGGCAGCGGCGCCGGGTGCCGGCAGGTACGGCAACAAGTCTCGCTTCAGCAGTTCGCTGACCGCATAGTGCTCTGCCCGCTTCCCGACGATCAGATTTTCGGCACTCACTCTGGCCATTGCCCCCTGTCCCTTATTCCTCTGACAGGCGTCTGGCTCAGGCTTACTTGCTCATCCGCTAAGCCTGGGGCTATGTTCCTACTCCGGTTCCTCTTCCGGTTCGTTCAGGTACACGCCTGACATGAGTGTTCCCAATGTCACCAGTTGCCATACTCGCGGATCATAAGGATGGTCTCTTTTCACTTTGGCAATCAACGTCTTGTATTCACGGACCTCGGGCCGGAGGAAAATTTCGCCCCTACCGGCTCTGTCCACTAACTCCTTTAGTCTATGGGCCTCATCCGAGGATAACGGATTTGTTCCTTGAATGAGGTAATCGACCAGATGACTTGAGCCTAGAGAGATGTTGGCCGTGAACTGCCCCATGTTTTCACGGTATTCCTCATCGGTGATTATATTGCTCCGATGAAAATAGGTGAACACTAGAGACATGAGGGTGGTCAAAGCGACGACTTGCTGGCTCAGGCCGCCAATGACAGCCGCCAAGTTGTCCATGCGCTCCTCTGTACGTTGGAACCGGACTTCGAACCTCGATTCCATTTTGGCCAACCTGTCGGCTAGCCTCCAAGTAGCACCCGCCACGGCGACCAGGACCACGACGCCCACCGCGGCAACAGATACTATTATTTGAAGCGTCTCGTTCATCCCGGTTGGGATGTTCCAGCGAGTTCCCTACCCCTCTTCCCGCAGCCAGCCAGCGATGTCTTTGGCGTGGTAGCTGAGGATAATGTCGGCGCCAGCCCGCTTGATAGCGGTCAGTAATTCCGTAGTAACCGGCTTCTCGTCGATCCAACCCTGCTGGGAGGCCGCCTTGATCATGGAGTACTCGCCGCTAACGTTGTAGGCGGCCAGAGGCAGGTTGAATTTAGCTCGGGCCTCCTTTATGACGTCCAGATAGGCCAAGGCCGGTTTCACCATCACGATGTCGGCGCCCTCGGCAATGTCGCTTTCGATTTCCCGCATGGCCATGCGAACGTTGGACGGGTCCATCTGGTAGGACTTGCGGTCGCCGAACTGGGGCGTCGAACCAGCAGCGACCCGAAAGGGGCCGTAGAAGCCGGAGGCATATTTGGCGGCATAGCCCATGATGGGCACATCCTCGTAACCGTCGGCGTTAAGCGCCTTCCGAATGGCCCATACTTGGCCGTCCATCATCGCGGAAGGGGCTGGCAGGTCGGCGCCGGCTTGCACGTGGGAGACCGCGGTCCGGCTCAGCAGTTCCAGGGTCTGATCGTTATCGACCCGGCCGTTTTCGATGACGCCGCAGTGGCCGTGGTCGGTGTACTCGCACATGCAAACGTCGGTGATCACCAGCATTTCCGGAGAGGTCTTCTTGATAACCCGCACCGCTTCTTGGACGATGCCTTCGGGGTCGTAGCCTTCAGTGCCCAAGGGGTCTTTCTCGGCGGGCAGCCCAAAGAGCAGGACCGCCGGGATGCCCAGACTGCCGACCTCGTCCACCTCCTCGGACATAACGTCCAAGGACATCTGATAACAGCCTGGCATCGGTTCGATGGGATCACGGACGCCATGGCCGTGGGTGACGAACATTGGATAGACGAACTCTTTGGCAGAAAGGCGGGTCTCGCGGGCCAAGTTCCGCAGTGGATCCGAGCCGCGCAACCGGCGCAGCCGCAGGTCGGGAAAGCTAGGCATGATTATGACCTCCTTATTAGACAGTCTCTAAGGGCAAGGGGTTGATTTGCCATGACCCAATCGTCCGGAGCAGGGCAGAATTACCCGTCCGGGGATGGCCCAGCTTCGCTGAAGTCGGGCGGCGGCTCGGCGAACGATTCGCCCTTGGCCTCAGCTTCCAGCCGCTGCCGGTTCCACTCAGACCATGCTTTGTGGGCTTCCACTCGCCCTTCTGCACGCCCTTCTGCACGTCGGCGTTCTATCCTTTTGGCCTCTTTTTCTTTGAGCCACCTGTCCAAGCTGGCTGCTATGACCATGACGGACCTCACTGTCTCCATTAATGTGATGGTTGCTGCGGCTGACCCGACCGCTATTGGAGCTGTGCCCTGACTGATGGCCAGGATGGTCTCGACTACGCTATCCTGGGTCTGCTGCGTAATTTCGTACCAGCATACCAAAGATATGCCCGCTATGTTCTGGATGGCGAACAGGATGAAGTAAGCGGACTGCCACTGGGCTAATATGCTCCAGACGGATTCTCGTGCGCCCCGCGTTTGATGGGCCTGGTTATCCAATCTGCCGGTACACTGGACCGCTCGTTATAGTCAGTCTCAGGCATTAGCACAGACGTGTTGGATCAGGGCGTCCACCAGTCCTTGTACAGTGTGGACCGTGGCCACCAGGTCTACGCACAGCCCCAGTTCCTCCGCGGTGGCGGCGGTGGTGGGGCCAATGCAGGCAATCTTGCTTCCTTCCAGGGCTTGTCGGTCGCCATCCAGCATATCAAGCAAGTTGCGGACGGTTGACGAACTGGTGAACGTCACGAAATCGACCTTCTGCTCCAGTGCCTTGCGCGCCCTTTCTCCCATCCCTTCGGCAGGGATGGTGCGGTATGCGGCAATGCGTTCGACCCGCGCCCCCCGCGCGGACAGGCCCTGGGCCAGCGCGTCGCGGCCAATGTCGGCTGTGGGGAGCAGGACGGGCGCTCCGGCCCAATCGAGACCTTCCAATTCTGTTAGGACTACCTCGGAGACCGACCGGGACGGCACGAAGTCGGGGGTGATTCCCCTGCGGGAAAGGGCCTCTCCAGTGGCTGGCCCGATGGCCCCGACTTTCACCCCGCCAAAGGCCCGGCTGTCCCTGCCCTGCGTCTCCAGACGCTCGAACACGGAACCCACGGCGTTCACGCTGGCGAAAATCACCCAGTGAAATTCACCGAGCCGGGCGAGCGCGCCGTCCAACTCCGTATAGTCTTCCAGGCTGGCGGTCTGGATGGCCGGTATCTCGAAGGGCTGCGCTCCCAACTCCTCCAGCAGTTCCCGGAACCGGGAAGCCTGGGCTCGGGACCGAGTGATTAGCACCTTCTTACCGAACAATGGTCTTTGATCGAACCAGGCCAACTGTTCCCGTAATTCCACAACGCCGCCGATAACTGCGATGACCGGTGGCCCTACGCCCGCCTCTTGTCCCCGCTGTACTATGTTGTCCAAGCAGCCGGTGACAGTTTGCTGACGGGACCAAGTACCCCACTGCACCAGCGCGGCCGGGGTGTTTGGTGGTACTCCCCCCCGGGCCAAGGCTTGCATAATTGACTCCATCCCGGCCCAGCCCATCAATACTACCAAGGTGCCCCCGGTCCGGGCTTGGTATTCGCCCAAGGACTCCCAGCTTGCCGAGAATTCCGCCTTGGAAGGGTCCTCACTACCGGTTGCCACGGTGACCGAGGTAGCAATACCGCGGTGGGTGACCGGAATCCCCGCGTAAGCGGCGGCCGCCACCGGGGAGCTCACGCCCGGCACTACCTCGAAGGGGATGCCGTTTTGGGTCAAGGCCAGAGCTTCTTCACCGCCCCGGCCGAACACAAAGGGGTCGCCGCCCTTCAGACGCACCACTGCCAAGCCGTTTCGGGCCCGTTCCACCAAGAGTTGGTTGATCTCGGTCTGGTTTAAGGCTTGGCGCCCGCGTTCCTTGCCTACGAATATCCGTTCCGCAGAGGTTGGAGCGACGTTCAGCAGCGACGGGTCAAGCAACCGGTCGTATACCACCACCTGCGCCCGCTCCAACATCCACCGGCCCTTGACCGTAATCAGCCCCGGGTCTCCGGGGCCGGCGCCTACCAGATAAACTTTACCGGTCGATGGGTTCACGCTCTCCTAAAGCTCGTACTTATCTCGCTCATAGTACGTTCCTACCTGTTTTTGGCGCTCTCTGCGTTTAATTATTCCCCGTGCCGCGCGGAGAGGGCCGAGGCTATCGGTCTTCGGGCCGCTCCTGCCAAGGGTCTTTGCCGGTGAGCAGGGCGACACGCTGGAAGATTTGCCGGGTGTCGTTCAGGACTTTCCGGTACAGTTCCTCTCGGTCGCCCAGGGGAGCGTAGGGCTCATTGTATTTTAATCTTCCGCTGTAGTCGTTAAGGGCTACTAGGGGGGACTCCAGCGGGTGGGTGAACCCTGGGTCGGACCGGCGCATCGTCTGCTCCAAATCGACCAAGTTGTGGTGATGCGGGTAGCGGCGTCCGCTGGCCGAAATCAGGGCTTTCATGGCGTGTTCCAAAGTCTGGTGGGCCTGCTGGCCTACCATGATGCCCGCCAGGCCGCTATCTATGGCCGCGCGCAACATGTGCAGGTGCGACCTGGTGTGGTAACAGCGATTATCGGTTTGAGTCCATTCGTTGGAGTAGTCCTCGTCGTCGTTGGGGTATACGTCCCCGGCGGGGTGGCCGTCCATGGTTATGCCTTCCTCGGTGGCAATTGCGGCGATGCTGTTGATGCTGCGCCGCCGGTGGTCGAACTCTTCGGGAGTGAACCAGACGAAATCCACCGGGACCAACTCTCCATAGAGAGCTTCGGCCGTTGCCCTTGCGGCGCATCGGGCTTTATCCCGTATTTCGTCGTCTTGCCAGCGAGGGTGAATGAAAATAAAGTCAACGTCGGAATGTTCGTGATAATCGCCCCGGGCCCGGGAGCCGATCAGGATGACGTCCTCGGCGGCCGTATCCCGCAGCACCGCTTGGCCGACGGCTAGGGCGTTACTGTCGTATTTGCCAGGCAAGGGATTCATGCTCTCCTGTTGCAAGGGATTAAACGCAAGGGCGCAAGGGGAATTATATTATAAAATCTTTGCGTCCTTGGGTCTCTGCGCCTTTGCGTTTAATCACCGCGCGACGCGGAGCAGGTCTTCGCCGCCCCGTTCCACCAAGAGCAGGTAAACTTTACCGGCCATAACTTGCGCCTAGTTTAGCTCGGACCACTCGACTTCCAGAAGTTCTCCGGCTCCCCGTTCCATCACCGCTAGGTAAGCATCGCTGGCCATCTGCAACGGGTCCAAGGCCAGCCCTTCCAGCTTGGCCCGGAACGCTTTGTCGCCGCTTGCCGAGCAGATGAACACGGTCATCATCATCAGTTCGTCTTGGCACCGGGCGTAGGCGCCGACGGGAAGTTGGCAGCCGCCGCCAAGCTTGGCTAAGAACGCCCGCTCGGCGGTAACGGCGAGGCGGGTCTCGACGTGGTCGATGCTACGCAACAAGTCCACCATTCGGTCGTCGTCGGCCCTGATCTCGACCGCCAACACTCCTTGGCCCGGTGGCGGCACAAAGCGCTGGGCGGAAAGGTATTCGGCCACGTGCTCGGTCAAACCCAACCGGACCAACCCGGCGGCGGCCAGCACCGCGCCGTCGTACTCATCGCCGACGGCTTTTCGCAGCCGGGTCTCCACATTGCCCCGCATGGGCAAGACCTCGGCTTGGGGGCAGAGATTCTTGAGTTGGGCCTGTCGCCGGGGGCTGCTGGTGCCGATGCGGGCACCCTGGGGCAGTTCTTTAAGCGAGCAACCCCAGCGGTTTACCAACACATCCCTCGGGTCCTTACGGTTGAGCATCGCGCCCAATTCCAGCCCCTCGGGAAGTTGGGTTGGCAGGTCCTTCAGGCTGTGGACCGCCATATCCAAGGAGCCGTTCAGCAGCAGCCGCTCTATCTCGCGGACAAATACGCCTAAGCCCATTCCTGCCAGAGGACCCTCCGCGTTCACATCGCCGGTGGTGCGGACGATCTCTATCTGAAAGTCTAGGTCCGGGTAGCGAAGGCGCAACGGGCCAAGGACTTCGTCGACCTGCCGCAGAGCGAGGTCGCTGCCCCGGGTGCCGACCTTGACAACACGCCCTGTGGTCACGCAGACCCCCGGTTTTGAGTGGATAGTGGATAGTGATTACCCGCCCGCCTCCGGCGGGAGGTCTGCCGCTCTTCTCTCCGCTCTTCACTGGCTGCTGGCCGCTCCGCCGGTTTCTGCCCGCAACCCTGGGGCAGACATCGCGCCGCTTCGGGGCAAAGCTGGGAATCCGCCTCCGGCGGGTCGCCCAGCAATTTGGCCAGCAAAGTAGCCAATGCTTCCTCCTCCCGCCCGGCTTGGACCAACTCCAGAAGCTCGGAAGTGATGCTGCACTGCCACCGCTGGGGGTCGATGACCGCGTGTTGCTCCTTTACTCGCTTTCGCGCCTGGGACAGTATCCCGGCTAAATCGGCCCACTCAAGCGCTGGACTATGGGCCAAGGACTCCCGAATCTTTCGGGACAGGGCTGGGCTGACGCCGCCGGTGGATATAGCAACGGTTACCGGGCCGCGATTAACGATGGACGGGGCAATAAAGCTGCATTGGGATGGCGCATCGACCACGTTCAGCAAGACACCCAGAGTCTCCGCTTCTTGAGTTACCAGTTGGTTGGTCGAACGGACGTTGGTGGCGGCGATAGCGAGGGCCGCCCCGGCCAAGTCTCCGGGTTGGTACTCCCGGGCCTGCCATTCCAGGCTGCCGTCCTGCGCCAAGGTCTGGATGGCGGCGGTCGCTTCGGGGCTGATTACGGTAACGCGGGCGCCAGCGTCCAGCAGCTTGGCGATCTTCCCATCCGCTACCGCGCCGCCTCCTGCGATGACGCAGCGCTTACCGTACAGGTCTAGGAATACCGGATAGTAGGTGGGTGTCTTGGCCATTGTTCTAACGTCGGACAGCTAAGCTGGAACGGCGCCTAGGCTTCAACCAAGGAGTCCGCCTTGGCCGGGTCAAGGCGCTGCGACTGCCGGTAGAGTTCGTAGTCTTCGACGAAGTAACGAACCCGGGTCTTCTTGTACTCGCGGGTGCTGTAAAGCATCATCCGGTCGGTGATGCCAGTAGCCTCGCTTATTTCCTTTCCGATCTCCTCACAACCTTCCTGCGAGGTTGCGTGGACCATGGTGAAATGGGTATAGGGCCAGTCGGGGAAGGTGGGGCGTTCGTAACAATGAGTAACCGCCTTGTGCTGCGCCATGGTCCAACCGACCTCTTCGGAGCGTTCCGGCGGTACGTTCCAAACAATCATGGCGTTGGCACTGAAGCCTGACCTGCGGTGATGCAGCACGCCGCTGTACCGCCGCATGAGCTTCCGCTGCTGAAACTCACTGGCCCGGGCGAACAGGTCCACAGTAGTAATTCCCAGCCGGCGGGCCATGTCGGCAAAAGGCCGGGGCACTAAGGGCAGGTCCTCCTGCAATTCACGGATTACTCCCTTGTCGGTCTCGGTTAGGGGCACCGGGGTGTTCCAGTCCAGGGATTGAGCAGCCACGCCGTCTTTGACTTCGTTGCCGCCGTCGGGCCTAAAGTCACCGTCGGGCCGATAGTCAAAAGAAGACCCTTTCCGGTTCACCATGTCGAAGTTGACGCCGATCTTAAAGAAGCGAATCGTGGGCATGACTCGGGACGACAAGGCTCCGGTGTCTTGGGCCATTCGCGCCACCGTGGTCTCCAAATCGTGCTCCGGCGGGACGGCCACCGTGAACCAAAGGTTGTAGTAGGACCCCTCCCGGGCGTAGTTGTGGCTGACGCCCGGATGCCGGTTGATGTGCATTGCGCCCCGATGCAGCTTGTCCGGGCTAAAGGCCATGGCCACCAAGGTTGTTTTATATCCCAGTCGGCGGGTGTCAAAGATGGCGCTGATCTGCCGCAAAACGTTGGTCCGTTTTAGCTCGGCCAAACGGTCGATCACTTCCGGCTCGTCAATTCCCAGGTCCGTCCCCAGTTCCAAGAACGGTTGGTCAACTAGGGGAAAGGGGCCTTGCACCAGGTTCAACAGCTTTCGGTCAGTCAGATCCATCGCCGTTATCTATCCTTCCTGTGTTGTTACTGGTTCTACAGTGAGGCTCGCACCCGGTAGGGGCGCTCCAGGTTGCTCTCCGGTACTGTTTGTTCCGGACAGCCGCTCTTCGTAGGACGCCGTAACGCCTACGAGGACCCGGTCCGCTAACTCCAGAATCCGGTTCCACGCAGCGGAAGAGGCCGAGTCTAGCACCATGGTGCGGAAAAAGATGAGGGCCTCCACGGTGTCCTTGAGGGTAACCCTTTTGTCGGCCATTTCGGCGCCGTACTGGCGGCCCAACAAGTAGGCTTCGGCCACCGCCTCCTGGTGTCGGGTGCGGAGCGGCTGCTCTTCCGTAAGTAACGACAAAAGCCTTCGGCCGAACACCCGCATCCGAAACTTGCCCTCGGAATCTACGCCTTGGCGCCAAGGTTGATTGGCCGCCGTTGGTTGATGCAAACCCCGCCGGATGCGCCGTAACGCGGATTTTTCCAAGGCCTCCGGGTTGTTGGAATCGGCTGGGGTGGAATTTCCATTGGTGATCGCTACCACGTCTTCCCGCAGAAAGCGGCGGTGGCCTCCCGGAGTGCGGTATACTCGGAGGCGCCCGCCGTCGGCCCAAAGGCGCAGGGTCGCTTGGCTCACGTCCAAGAGGCGGCAGGCGTCACCCAGCGAAAGCCAGCGAGATTTTTCGTCGACTTGAACATCAACCACTAGCGAACCTGATAAAACCTATAGAATTCTCTGCCCTAGCATTAAGCCAGTTGAGCCTAGCATAGGGGTAGGCGTCCGTCAACCTATCCCTGTTTCGAATCAGGGTCTTTTAATTCCCCCAAGAACTCCACCTCAACTGTCACCCCGAACGCAGTGAGGGGTCTAAAATCCTTGCCGGGAGAACGGCCCCGGATTCCGGCGAAGGCCGGAATTGCAGGTGGCCCGCCGCGGCCGGCCAGTGTCGGTCCTTGTGCCTGGAATTTCTGGATTCCCGCCTGCGCGGGAATGACGGGTTGGGTATTTTCATGGCAATGACAGAGGATCAGCAGTGGCGGTGGAACAGGCCGGAGGCTCTGTCAGAGGGGTGGGCAATCGGTTAGAATCGAAAAACAGAGAGTGCGAAGAAGAGGTTTCTAATATGGGGACTTTCAACTGGCCACTACGGATTTCCAGCATGGACGGTAAACAGGCTCGGGACATAGAGGCGATGGTCGATACCGGGGCCGCATATACTACGCTGCCCACTCGCCTGCTGCACGAGTTGGGGGTTGCGCCGATGGGCCAGCGCAGGTTTCTGCTGGCCGACGGGCGGCGGATCGAGATGGACTACGGACAGGCCTGGGCTACGATAGACGGCGACAGTGTGGTTACCCTAGTGGTCTTCGGGGAGGACGACGCTCCCGCCCTGTTGGGCACCTATACTTTGGAAGGCCTGGCCTTGGCGGTGGACCCGGTCGAACAGCGACTGGTTCCCACTCACCTCATCATGTACTAGGACTGGCAACGCTTCCCTGAGCGCGGCGTCCTTCGACAAGCTTTCAAAATCCCTCGGGGCCAACCCGAATCTCCACGACCAGCCTGAACCCCAACGCGAAGGTCCTTGACCGAAGACGCCATGATCGCGGCGACAGCCACAGTGCACCGGATGACGTTGGTTACCCGGAACGTGGGCGACTTCAACCGGCTGGGGGTTGAGTTGCAGAACCCCTTTGACAGGGAGCAGTCGTCACCGTCAATAGTCAAAGAGGGCGCTAATGCAGAGCGAAGAACAGATAGGTATGTTTCTAGATGGCACTCAAGAGCAGCATCTTTGCTTGGATTGTGGTGTCGACATTTCGTACCGAAGACGTTATGCGCAACGTTGCGAACCTTGCTCAAAGATCCGAACGAAGGAACGCTCCGAGAACTACTACTGGGAAAATCGCCCAAGTGTGTTACAGCGTATCAAGAGCCGACAACAAACTCCCGAATACAAGGAGCTACGCCAAGAATGGGAAGAGCGGAATCCAGAGAAGATTCTGGTATACCGTCAACGTCAAAAGCAAAAGCATCGGGAGATGACGGGTTACAACCCAGAAGGTAGAACCTGCGAGGACTGTCACGCTGATATCTCGGATAGAGGGCATAACGCCAAAAAGTGCGTGCCCTGCTCAACACCTACTACCCGGGCGTGCATAGTATGCCATATCGACATTTCACACAAAGGGGCCAGAGCAACATTCTGTAGTGAACAATGCAAGCAAAAGGATCAGCAGTCGAAGGAGTTGGAGGGGTACACCAAGACATGTCACAAATGCAATGAGACCAAAGAGCACACTGAATTCCGGTGGCACTACAATCGTAGAGGCTCAACCTGCAAAAGTTGCGAAGCGAATGCCACTCGAGAATATAATCAAGCTCTGCCCATTGAGGAGCGACGAAGAAGGCGTCGCATTCAAGGCGAGCATGAGAGAGATAAGAAGGCCAATCTATCCCCAGAGCAAAAGGCAGTGCTGAGAACCAAGGCACGCAAAGCTCACAGGCGGAAGTTATATGGACCTGACTTCGATGAGGATAGATTGTATTCAGAACAAAAGGGTATGTGTGCTATCTGCGGAATCCCTGAGTCGCTGGAAGAACTGGAACTTGACCATGACCACGTAACGGGGAGGCCGCGGGGATTCTTGTGCAAGAATTGTAATTTCAAGCTGTTGTCTCGCTACGAGAGATTTCCACCTCAACACCAAGACTCGCCGTATTTGAATGCGTATCTGTCGAAAGGCAAATTGCAATGACGCAAATGATAATGTTTGAAAACTCGGAACCAGCGCTCAAACAGTGCAACAACTGTCAACTGTGGTTTGAGAAGACAACGTTCCCTCCAGGACGTGCTCGTTGTAGGAAGTGCTATCTAGAAAGGCAACCATTCAGCGTATGGAAATCCAAGTTGAAGCATGAGTATGGCATTACCCCGGAAATTCACCAGGTGATGTACGATGATCAAGGCGGCAAATGCTATTTTTGTGATGTTCATAGACCCAGCAAAGGGCGAGGCGGATTAGCGGTAGACCATGACAAAGAGACCGGTTTCGTTCGCGGTCTATTGTGTCGTCCGTGTAACGCGAACTTCGTTGATGAATACAAGAAACTGCCGAGGGAACACCAGGACTCCCCACGAACTAATGTCTATTTGCTTCGTGGTGAAACAGGTGATTACATAGAGAGCATCAAACAACGTTTGGCAAGCGATGACTGATAGATGGGATTTGTAGTCCGTTTGGTTCCGTATGCGCTGACAGAGGACCGTTGCAGAACTGAAAGGAAGACGCTGCCTGGTATGGCCGGGCAGCGTCGAGGGTTCCCGGTAAACCGGTAAAAGGTGAGCTAGGCGTCTAGGTACAAGAAGAACTCATACGGGTGAGGCCGGAGCCGGACCGGATCGAGTTCATTGGCCCGCTTATAGTCCAGCCAGGTCTGGATCAGGTCTTCGGTGAAGACGCCGCCCCGCAGCAGGAACTCGTAGTCCCGCTCCAAGGCGTCCAAAACTTCATCGAGGCTGCCGGGCACCTGCTTAATCTTGGCCGCTTCTTCCGGAGGCAGGTCGTAAAGATTCAGGTCCACCGGGTCCGGAGGCTCAATCTCATTGATTACCCCATCCAAACCGGCCATTAGCATGGCGGCGAAAGCCAGGTAGGGATTGCAGGTGGGATCAGGCAACCGGAACTCGATCCGGCGGGCTGCCGGAGCAGAGGAAAAGGTAGGAATGCGGATACAAGCGCTGCGATTGCTGGTAGAGTATACTAGGTTAACCGGGGCCTCGTAGCCGGGAACCAGCCGCCGGTAGGAGTTGGTGGTGGGTGCAACTAAGCCCAAAAGGGCCGGAGCGTGGGACAGCAAGCCCCCGATATAGTGTCGGCAGGTGGCGCTGATCAGCCCGTAGGAGCTATTGGCGTCGTAGAACAGGTTGGCGCCGTCTCGCCACAAGCTCTGGTGAGTGTGCATCCCGGAGCCATTGTCGCCGAAGATGGGTTTCGGCATGAAGGTAGCGACCTTGCCATGGGCCCGGGCCACGTTCTTGACGATGTACTTTTGAATCATGACATTCTCGGCGGTCTTGGTCAGAGTATCGTACCGGATGTCGATCTCGGCCTGACCGGCGGTGGCCACCTCGTGGTGGTGCTTTTCAACCACGATGCCAAAGTGTTCCAGCTTCTGAACGCACTCCGAACGCAAGTCTTGAAGAGTGTCGGTAGGGGGCGCCGGGAAGTAGCCCTGCTTAAACCCGGGCCTGTATGCCAGGTTCGGGCCGCCGGAAAGGGCCCGCTCGGCCCCGGTATTCCAAGCGCCTTCATCGGAGTCGATGTAGTAGAACCCGCTGTGGGAGTTTTGGGCAAACCTGGCGGAATCGAAGACGAAGTGCTCGGCCTCCGGCCCCCAATAGCTTAGGTCGGCCAAGCCGCTACTCTGCAAGAATTGCTCCGCCTTCTGGGCAACGTAGCGAGGGTCCCGGTCGTAGTATTCTCGGGTGTTCGGCTCCATCACGTTGCAAAACACGCTTAACGTCGGTATCTGGCAGAAGGGGTCCACCACCGCGGTGGTGGTGTCGGGTATCATCAGCATGTCGCTTTCTTCGATGGCCTTGAAGCCACGAATACTGGACCCGTCAAACCCGTAGCCGTCAGCTATATTGCTCTCGGTCCACTCGCTCAGCGGGATGGATAGGTGCTGCAGGGTGCCGGGAAGGTCGGTGAATTTCAGGTCGATAATGCCAATCCCTTGACTTTTGCAATACTCGACAGCTTCCGAAGGTGTCATCGGTTTTATTCCTCCCTGGTTCTTGGCGGTGGTGACTCTGGATTGAGGTAATTGATTCGGGCACTTCCTTAAATATACATCAGTCCATACCGGATGGGGTAGAACCGGCATGGACTGATGACCTTAGCCTTGGACGGGCGCCTATTATTGAGCTAGTAAAGACAGTCCCGGCCTTTATTTGCGCCGAGGGCTTACTTGCGAAGGAACTTTCTGGGAAGGACGACCCAGAGACCGAAGAGACCGGCGAATGCGACTGCTGCTGCGATGATCTCCATTTGTATTTGCCCCTCGAATTCTTGATTGAGTCTACTATCCCACCCGGGTGTTACAACAACTTTTCCAACTTGTTAAATGTTTGTTACATCTTGGTGGTGGCGCCGTTACGCGGCCCTGCTTGCCGCAGTGTCTTGGGGGTAAGCCGGAAGGTCATGCTCGGAGATGTCCAAACCGTCTAATTCTTCCTCCCGAGTCGCCCGGACGCCCATGGTGGCTTTCAGGGCTAGGAATAGCGCGAAGCCGGTAATCAGCGCCCAAGCCAAGACCACGCCCATGCTGATGAGCTGGGTAACGATTTGGAGACCTTCGCCGCCGACAAGTCCGGTGACCCCATTGTTGCCATTGGCGAAGATGCCCACGGCCAGCAGCCCCCACAGTCCGCAAGTGCCGTGGACCGAGATAGCGCTCACCGGATCATCGACCTTCAGCACCCGTTCGATAAACATTACCGATCCCATCATGATTGGGGCGGCGATGGTGCCGATGACTACGGCGGACCACGGCTCCACAAAGGCGCAGGGAGCGGTGATGCCCACCAGCCCGGCCAAAGCGCCGTTGCAGGCCATGAGGACGTCGGTGTGGCCGGTCCGTATCAATTGAATGTACAAGGCCACCACGGCCCCGGTAGCCCCGGCCAACAGCGTGTTGATGGCGTTGAGGCCGATGGAGTCGCCGGTGTTGATGTTGAACCCGAACCAGCCGAAGAAGAGGATAAAGGTGCCGATGATTACGTAAGGAACGTTGTGGCCGGAGATCACGTTGGCCGTCCCATTGGCATTGAACTTGCCAAGGCGCGGGCCGACCACGGCCGCGCCGGCGAGGGCGATGAAGCCACCCACGGCGTGCACTACGCCAGAACCGGCATAGTCGGCTGCCGCCGGCAGGTTGATGCTCTCCAAAGCACCCAACCAACCGCCGCCCCACACCCAATGGCCGTACAGCGGGTAGATCACGGCGCCGATTATGAAGCTATAGGCCAGGTAGGCTTGGGTCTTGGTACGCTCGGCCACCGCGCCGGCCACAATGGTGGCCGCGGTGCCGGCGAAGACCATCTGGAACACCCAGTCCACGTAGGTCTGACCATCGGCGGCATCGGTCAGGAAGAAATTGGTGGTTCCGGTAATTCCGGCGGCCGACGTTCCCCACATCAGCGCGAACCCAAAGGCCCAGAAGGACAGGGATGCGATGGCGAAGTCCATGAAGCTCTTGGTCATGTAGTTGGTGGTGTTCTTGGAGCGGATCAGACCGGCGCCCAAGAAGGCAAACCCGGCTTGCATAAAGAACACCAAAAAGGCCCCAACCATCCAAATAAGGTTGACGCCTTGGTCCAACTTCTTGGCGTCCGAGGTGATGTCTTGGGCAAAGGCGACGTTATATCCGGTCAGGACTCCCGCCGCCAGCAACCCGACGAAAACCAGCACCAAAGTCTTCCTTAACATGATTGCCTCCAGTAAGGCTCTAAGAGATGCTCCGAAAGTATATGGTAGAGGCTGCTTATTTCAGAGATTTTTCCAACTTGTAAAATTCTTATTTCCCCCTGGGCCGGCTAACTCTGGCTAGGGGGCATTAAAGTCTCAAGAGCCTTAGATTTCCAACCCGCTAACACCTGCTGGCTAGCCCTCGGGTTCTAGCAGGGTCTTTTACTGATGCGTGAATAAGTTTCTAAACTATCCCCTCCCCCGTCGTTCCGGCGAAGGCCGGAATCCAGGACCGTTCTCCGCCAGCTACGCCTGTCCTGAGCTTGTCGAAGGGTTCTTTGTCCTCAGAATTTCTGGATTCCGGCTCAAGGCCGGCCCTTCGACAAACTCAGGAGACGAGGACTGGTCTAGGTAATCGTTCACGTATCAGTAATTCTCCGTGAAAACCGGAAGCCGCCCTCCGACAGATGTCACTCTGAGCCGCTTTGCGGCGAAGAATCTAAAATTCTTGGCGGTTAAACCGTTCTCCTAGCAAGGATTTTAGCCCCCTCGCTCCGCTCGGGGTGACAATTGAAAGACCCTAGTACCGTTTCCAGATAGATTTGTAAGAATATGAGAAGGCAGTCATAGCTGATGTGCTTTTGATCAACGCCGCTACCGTTGCCAGAGCGCGGAAGCGGTACGTGGAGGAAGGACTTGAGGCCGCCATCAATGACCGACCGCGGCCGGGCAGGGAGCGCAAGCTGGACGGCAAGCAGGAAGCGCATCTGATCGCCTTCGCGTGCAGCGCCCGAAGGACACACGCACTGGACCCTCCAGTTGCTTGCCGGCAAGGTGGTGGAGTTGGAGTTTGCTGAGAGCATCTCCCTTGAGACGGTGCGCCAGATACTCAAAAAAATGAGCTCAAACCCTGGAAGAAGAAAGAGTGGTGCATCGCCAAGGTGAGCGGGGAGTTCGTGGCGCGGATAGAGGACGTGCTGGACCTGTACCACCAAGAGTACAACCCGGAGCGTCCGGTAGTGTGTTTCGACGAGACCCCCATGCAATTGACCGGGGATGTGCGGCCGCCCATCAAGGCCAAGCCGAGCCGAGTCCCCGCCAGCGCCCTAAATGCAGCTTCCTTTCCGGTTCCTGCTTGGACCGATGGGAAAGGCGACCGGTGCGACGAGACTCCAATCCTGACGGGTAGGACGCTCGCAACCTTGATTAGAACTAATATGCTATTGTAAGAGCGCCAGGCCTGTCGCAGCAGCTAAAGGGCGCCGCACCGGTGTTCACAATGATAAGACAGCACAGGAGTAGAGCCATGAACCGAGAACGCAGCGAGCGCAATGGACGGTACGGGGGAGACGGACATGGGGACCCGGCCCGCCGGATGCTCGAAAGCCTGATCCACCAGGAGCGTCAAAGGGCGCTGAGCCGCCTGAACGCGGATATCAAGTGCAACCCGGAAGACGCCATGGCCCTCACCATCAGGGGCTGCTGCACCAGGTACTGGGCGACGACCGCCGGGCGTCGGAGAACTTCGGCAGGGTCATCGAACTGGAGCCCGGCAACGCCGAGGCTCGCTACCTCCGGGCGGGCGCCCGTGTCCAGGTGGGGGAGTATCGCCTGGCGATGGAAGACTTCGGGAGGGCAATCGACCTTGACCCGGAGCACGCGGACTCCCTCCGCAACCGGGCGGATGTGTACTACAGGATGGGCCAGTACGACAAGGCGGTCCAGGACTACGACCGGCTCACCGGCCTCCGGCCTGACCTTGAAACCGCGCACTACCGCAGGGGGCTGGCATTGGCCTGTTTGGGCCAGCACGAGGCTGCGGTACGGGCCTACGACCGGGCTATCGAGCTGGCTCCGGATTACACCTGCGCCTACAACAAGAGGGGAATGTCTCTACTCGCCCTCGGCGAGAATCGCCGGGCCATGTGCGATTTCTCCCGAAACCCGGCATTCGAATACCACATGGAAGCTGCCTACGAAATGTCGAATGACGACGTGGTTGAGCCGGAAGCCGGGGAAGGCTGACTGGCGTGAGATGCGGCGACGCTACCAGCCGGGCAGCCGCGCAAGTCAACGTTGGGGCTGGAAAATACAGGGCGAGTGTCGAAATCGCCCTGTACCCGTTTTGGGCGGGCCCTCTTGCGTCATCAGTTTCCCCTGTTGGGCGACGACTGTTTTCTCCGGTCTCAAGCGTTGATCATCCTTTCACGCCAGCGTCATGCGACCGGTCGAGGCCGTGGCGATCGCCGAGAACCACATCCAGCCCGGCCTGAGAAGCCTGGCGATAGATCTCCTCCATCGCTGGCATGAAGGCCGCCTTGCCCCGCCAGAAAGGGAAGCTGCCCAGCCGCTTGGGCAAGGCCGCGGACACCGCCGGGAGGGTAGCTATTCCAGTGGAGTCCTCCATCCCGTCCGCATGTCCCCAAAACTCGGCGGGCTCTGCGGGAAGCGGTTCATGGTCCGAATGCTCCAACGCCTGCTGGGAGGCGAAATCAAGGTCAGAGCCATCCTCTCCGGCATCGCTCCCAGGTCCCGTCCTGCCTCCAACTAGGCCGACCAGCCTCTCTCGCTCCAGTCCCCTCAACCTGAAGACGAGGAACGGGTCGCGGTCGAATTCCTCGCCCAAGAGCAGGTACACCGCTGCCACGTGCTTGCAGGGATTGGACCAGTCGGGGCAGGAACAGCCGGTCTCCAGGTCGGCGCTCTGGCTTGGGAACAGCGAAAGTCCCGCGTCGTTGAAGACGTCCTCGATATCCTCGGGCATCTGGCCTGCCAGGAGCTTTGCTGCGAAGACCGGCCGCTGCAACAACGCCAAGCTCAACTTTTCCCAGTCGGAATCATCCAGGGTCTTTACGTTGACGTGAACCCGGTAGGGCTGGGCGCGCGAACCCTGCACCCTTGCCATCACCTCGCCCGTTCCGACATCGATGGACAGCACCTGGCCCCGGCGGGCATAGTTCCTGCCTCGTGCCAACCTGGCTCCCAGGTCGAAGCCCTCCAGCACCTCGGTCCAGCGCCTAGCCCACCAGCTAGTGCCGAACCCTCCCCTCCTGGATTGGGCCTTGATGCCGCCCCTCGCCTCGTGAGGGCGGGTAGGTTTGAAGCTCTCGTAGTAGCGATACGCCATTCTCATGTCCCCACGGATTCCCGGCTCAGGGCCAATATCTCTCTCAGTCCTTCGTTGGAGAGTTCCGTCAACCAGGCTTCGTCGGCCCCTACGACCTGTTCGGCAACCTCCTGCTTTCGTTCGATCATCTCGTCGATCCGCTCCTCCAGCGTCCCCGCGCAGATGAACTTGTGTACCTGCACGTTCCGCGCCTGCCCGATGCGAAACACCCGGTCGGTGGCCTGGTTCTCGACGGCCGGGTTCCACCAGCGGTCGAAGTGGAAGACATGGTTGGCCGAGGTGAGGTTCAACCCGGTGCCGCCGGCCTTCAGGGACAGAACGAAGACTGGCGGCCCTCCCCTCTCGTTCTGGAAGCGCTCCACCATCCGGTCCCGCTGCCTCCTCGGCACGCCTCCGTGAAGGAACAGCGTTTCCCTGCCAAAGACTTCCTGCAAGTGGCGCTGGAGAATGCCGCCCATCTCCGAGAATTGGCTGAATACCAGCGCCCGGTCGCCGACCTCGATGACCTCCTTCAGCATCTCAATCAACCTGGTCAGCTTGCCCGACCGGCCGGAGATGCTGGAGTTGTCGCCCAGAAACTGGGCGGGGTGATTGCAGACCTGCTTCAGCTTGGAGAGAACGCCGAGGACCAGCCCTCTCCTCTGGATGCCCTCCGCCGACTCCAGCGTCTCCTCCATCTCCTTCAGGACCGAGGCGTACAGAGACGCCTGCTCCCTGGTCAGGGAACAGAACACCTTCGTTTCCAGCTTCTCCGGCAGGTCGGAGATGATGGACTTGTCCGTCTTGTGCCTTCGCAAGATGAACGGGCCGGTCACCCGTTTCAGCCGCTCCGCCGCCCCTTGGTCCCGCTCGGCCTGAATGGGTGTGAAGAAGTTGCGCTTGAACGCGCCCTGGGTGCCCAGGAAACCTGGGTTCAGGAATTCCATCACCGACCAGAGGTCGCCCACGTTGTTCTCCACCGGCGTTCCGGTCAGGGCGATGCGGTAGTCCGCTGGCAGCGCCCGCGCCGCCAGCGCCTGCCGGGTCTCGGAGTTCTTGATTTTTTGCGCCTCGTCCAGCACGACGCCGCCCCAGTGCGTCTCCTGGAGGAAGTTGACGTCCCGCTGCAATGTACCGTAGCTGGAGACGACGATGGCGTTCCTGCCAGCCTCCCGGTGAAACGCCTTTCCCCGTTTCCTCCCGGCGCCGTGATGCACCAGCAGCGGCAGCCTCGGGGTGAAGCGGGCGGCCTCCTTCTTCCAGTTGTTTATCACCGAGGTAGGGCAGACCAGGAGTACGGGCCTCCCGCCGTTGGTCTTCCAGTCCTGCTGGATTAGCGCCAGGGTCTGGACCGTCTTGCCCAAGCCCATGTCGTCGGCCAGGCACGCCCCCAAGCCCAACTGCCGCAGAAAGGAAAGCCACGAGTAGCCCCGGACCTGGTAGGGACGAAGCGTCCCTGAGAAGTCCTCGGGGGGTGGCAGTTCCTCGAACCCCGCCTGCCCCTCCAGTTGCTCCAGCAGCATACCGATCCAGCCAACAGCCTTGACGCCAATGAAGTCCAGCCCCTGCCGGCTTTCCTCGGCGCCCAACGCCATGCGGACGATGTCCCGGAAGGTGGCCTCGTCCGTGCCCCGTTCCTTCCAGAAATCGATGGCCGCCTGAATCTCTGAGGCATTCAATTCCACCCATTGGCCCCGGAACCTGACCAGCGGCGCCTTCAGCTGCGCCAGCGCCTCCAGTTCGTCCAGGTTGATCCTCTGGTCTCCGAGGGCCACTTCCCAGTTGAACTGGACGATGGTCTCCAGCGACAAACCGCTACCACCCTGCATCGCCGGGGTCTTCGCATTGGCCTGAACGGAAAGCCGCGCCTTCGTGCCCTTGCGGGTCCACCAAGCGGGAAGCATCACGCCATAGCCCGCCTGCTCAAGGGCGGCGGCCTCCTGGGTCAGGAACTCGTGAGCCTGCGCTGCGTCAAGTGCGTATCCGGCGGGCTTTGCTTTCTCAAGACTGGCCGCGACGGGTGGGCAGATGCTGGAGGCCTGTCCCAGCGAGGAGAGCCGGAATTCCGGCACGTTGGCGCCGTTTCGCTGCAGCGCGGAGAACAGGCTGGCCCCAGATTGCCACGCCCCTTCAACCGGGATAAGTAGGCTCGGGTCTTCGTGAGGTTGAAGCAAATAGCGGACGTACCATGCGTCGCCCGGGTTGTCCGCATCTTCGTCCGTAGTGATCCCGGGACCTTCAGGTTCCTCCAGTCGGAAGCAGAGGCGATAGGGGGAACTGGCCGAAACCGCAATGGGCCGCCGCCAATTGAGAACCTGGGCGGCTAGTTCAGAGAGGTCGGGGGCGTCTCCGTAGACGATGCCCTCCATCGATTTCAATGCGTGAAGCCATGATTCGTGGACGCTGTCGAAGACGGGCTTGTTCCTGCGGCGGCGGGTAGCGGGGGCAGGCGGACCCGGCGACGCTGTGCGAACCAGGTGGTCCACCAGCACGGCCACAATTTGCCTGAGTACCGTGATGGCCGGCTTTTCGGGGGGAGCAGCGACGGACTGGTCTGAAAGGGCCCGCGCCGCCCCCGGCATGCGCCTGGCAAGTCCGGCGAGGCGTTCCGCGTCCATCCCGATGAAGACCGGGTCCCAGGCGGCCCGGTGTCCGTCGGCGGCAGCCGTAAGGCCGGGGAGAAACTGTTGTTGCGCCACCATCGAGGCAGCGAAGCGGAGTGCTTCAGCCCAGTACGCCAGGTCCGCCCCGATGACAACGCCTTCTGCCAGTGTCCGCCTGCCTGCGGATGCGCCCAGGAGTTCCACGGCCTCTGCTGGCGAAAACCGATAGCCTGATATGCCCCACGGAGCCAGCCTCTCTTTCGCCCGCGACCTGGGTGGTTCGGCAATGATAGGGCTGGAGGGGACCGGGCTTTGGCCCCTGGTCGGCAGCCAGGCTGCTACCTGGCAAGTTCCGCTTCCCGCCGGTTTCAGGCCGAGTGCCGTTCGCTTCAACGCTTCGGCCAATTCCTTGGCGCTGGCGCCGAACGGATAGGGGATTGCGACTGCCGGTTTCGTCCTTTGCTGCCGCGGCACTGGAGACGTGCCGCCACCTTCCTTGGGCTCCTCGCCCCAGAGAACCAGCGTGCCGTTGCACTCGCCTGCGTGAAGGATGATCATTTTCCGTCCTCCTCCCGCATACTCATAGCGCGATCATCCGGTGCCCCAACCGGGCGGCATCTCAGCAATTCTTCGACCGGGAGCGGTCTCGTCCGATCTTGTGATTATTTGACCTTAACTAAAGCCAAAATGGAATATGTATTTTCGGTTAAACCTTCACCGTGTTAGTCTCCATTCAACGTGCCGCCGAAAGAGTGTGACCGGAAGACTCTACAGCGTTTTTCGCCACCGAACGAATGTAGTATTCACCTTTTGGGGACTTGACTACTGCAACTTAAGGCCCTCGGATACTTTCTCCAGTAGGGAGTTGATAACCTCTACTACTGAAGGCTCCGGAGGTTGTCTCCACTCAATTCGATCTGGATATTGAATCTGAGTTGATGTCCTACCGCTGCCAGGGTGATTTCCGGTATCTGTTCAGCCAGGTCCTGGACTCCGTTGGCTTCCAGCGTGGCTTCAGCAGTGACTGTACCCAACCGTTTCTGACTATACTTGGACCGGTCGCCACCAGAAACCCCTTGGGGTGTCGCCGTCTGAATGATGACGTTTTGGGCGTTAGCGAAATCGCTTGGCCAGGAAGAACTGTCCGGGGCAAGCTCGATCCACCTCGTATGAATCCCCGAATCGATGGCGGACCGGACAGCAATCCAGGGCAGTGGCTTCCCCCGTTGTGCAGACAAAGCGGTGGCAATCGATAGGGCATTAGCCTTGCCGTCTCTCCAAGCATCAGGGATTGAAGCTTCCATCAAATCTGTCACGGCAACTGGCGCCGGAGGCGGGTTCAGGGCTGCGGAAGGGCCGAGAAGACCGGCGGGCACCGCCTCTCTGAATATGGAGGCAGGGCCATTTATCAACCAGACTATCCCTCGCTCCACGGCAACGGCAATCGTCTCTTCGACAACCGATGGCTCGCATTTGGGAATAAACACGGTATCGTCATATCCTTCTTTGGGCACTACAACCGGGTGACCGCCTGTGAAGTAGTCGATGACTTGCTGGACCGCGACCTCATCCGTGTCCCACAGACCTGGAAGCTTTCCGGGGGCAAGAAGCGCAGGATCGAGGTCACTCAGAGTGGCAGACTTTGGAAGAAAGACTTCCAAAGCCGGGTCGTTGAGGATTTGCTCATCAATCTCCGTGCGCCAGAAGGTCTTTGACGTGCGGTCCGGGCGCATTAGATGCCCCACCCAAATGCCCTCCCGGACTCCCTGAGCGATGGTGTCCAGTATTTCCTTTTGGTGCAGCATTTTGGGCAACTTGGCAAACTGTGCGAACGAACCGGCCAAGTCCTTGACCCGTCGAGAGTTCTCCCCTTCCCGCCACAGATCGTAAGGACCGCCTGGCATCATTGCCTCGGAGCTGATAGCGGTTTCCTGTATCCGGGAGCGCCGGTCAGCCTTAATGGTAAGGAACAATGGCTCATTGTCCACCGCGACCCTGAATGCCTGTATATCGTTGCTTTCATTCACGGTCACGATCACCGAGTAGGCTTGGCTAATGGCATCCGGGATGCGTCTCTCGGCCGAGGCGGTTTCGTTAGCCAGCATCTGCTCGCGGATTGGGTCAACTGCTTGGCCCTTTAGAAGTTCTCTCACTTCCACCCAACCCAAATGCTCCCTAACCCGGTCCCTTACCAAATCCAAGCCGTCACGCGATGGAACAGCCAGGACTATGGCGTTCCGATTTACCCGTGGGCGGTCTGGAGCGGTGGTCTCGTTAATGAAACGGCGGGCTTCCGCGCTTGGCTTGCCGGATTCGGACGCTGCCGTTGGACCCAGTACAGCGTAGTGGAAATCGCCGTCGTCGGAGATGTCGCGGGGGCGGTCCGGGAGGTTGTGCACCCTAGCTCCGGCTGCCGATGCGCCGGTGGTTAGAGAGCGCTGGTTTCTGATGTGTTCGATTAGCTCCGCTTCCACACGTTCGGGCACCACCCGGTTGGCGCAAGCGTCGTCGTGCATCTGGCGCAGGTTCGGGCGGTTTCCCAACCGCCACGACTTGGGCAATCCCCGTATGCCATCCTGGGACGTTTCCGCCGTGCCTATTTCCACTTCATCCAAAAACCAGGAAAGCTCCGTCCAGCGATTCAAGGGACCTTTCCAGTTCTATTTTGTCCGGTTTGGTCGGCGCTACCAACATTAAAAGCTCTTGGGTTAGGGCTTTTTGGCCGACGGGCTGGGAACCCAGGAACACCGAGACTACCGCCTGCTCAACTTCCCGGTGCTGAAGCCCGGTCATTTCGGATTGTACGACGCGGGCCTTGGCAAGCTCCCCTTCCAGGATGGGACGCCACTCCTGGTGAGCGCCTGTGCCGGTATCCACACTGGCGAATGACGCCAGTTCGCTCGCGGACTCCGACAGACCATTTTCACCAGGTCCGTTCAAGAACACATTTGGGCCGATTAACGGAGTGGTGTCCCACTTCTCAGCATCCCGGAGGGCCATAGCGAAGGTCCGCAAAATTCCCCGAGTTCGCTGGAACCCTTCGAGTTGAGTCCACCGGGTGTAAAAGATGTCGGTGAGGTCGGGGTGAAAGGGGTAACTGCCCAGGAAGCGCTCTTCGGCGATGGGACGCCCCTTTTGAGTTTGCTCGTCCAATAAGGCGATATTCCCCACGATGGAAGTCACGTGAGGCCGGAAGGCGCTGGAGTCACGAATCGAGCCGGGTTTGAAGAAACGGCGCCTGAGTACTTCCGCCACGTCATCCTTGCTCACGGGACTGACATCTTCCTCCATTTGCCGCCCGAATACCTCGGACACTTCCCGGTAAATCTCGTTGCCAAAGTCGTCGTGTTTCTTGGGGTCCGACGCCAGAAGCGAAGCGACCAGAGAGCATCAGTCCACCTTCACCACGGCTTGGGTGAGGTATTGGAAGAAGTTCACCAGTCCTCCACGGGAGGCCGGGCTGACTTCTACCTGGCCGCGGAGGTACATCAGCACCTCGTCGAGCAGGACCAACGTGGAAAGCCCCTCCTCCTGGGGCTTGGAAAGCAACTCCACCACCAGCGGCTCGGCCGGCGGCGTCTCCCGTTCCTCGTCCTTGCCCTCAGCGTGTATGAGCCGGAGGCCCTCCGCTCCGGCCAACTGATAGGCCAGGACGCTCCAAGGGTGTTTGAGCATCCGGAGCGCGCCGTCCGGGCCGGGGGTCTCGATGCCCTTCTCCAAGTCTATCTTGTCAAAGCACAGCGCAGCCACCCGCGCTTGGGGAGGCGTGAAACCGATGTGGGCCTCGAACTCCCGGATGGCTGGAAGGTCGGGCAGGCCGTCCGGGTCGTGGACCAGGTGCCGCAGGGCGATGAGGGTGTGGGTCTTGCCGCCGCCGTAGTTTACGGAGAGCTTCCGGTATGCCTTGTCGGTCCGGCCAGCCAGGCGCAGGCAAACGTCCCTGACCAGTTCCCGCAGGTTGTAGGTGGGATAGGTGAGGGCGAAGAACTCGGCAGGGTCTTCGTAGACCGGACGCCTACCCTTCTGCATCACTACGTCGTACAGGTCGGCGGCAAATATGGACAGCGAAAGCTCGCCGGTCTTCAGGTCGTCACGCAGTTCTACTACCTCGTGCCAAGGCTTCAACGCGGTTCTCTGTGCCATTGTGACCTCGCTTAAATTGCCTGAACGGCAGTCTCCAGCCGCTGGGCAAGGGAGTCAAAGTCCTCGGGGCATTTTGGGCGGATGGCGCGAATCCTCCGGGACGCTTCTGCTCCCAGGACCCGCCGCCCGCCGCCATCGGTGTCGGCCAGTCCGCGTAGAAAGGCCAACCTGTCGAAATACCGTTCCTTAACGTCCACCTCCGCCCGCACGTCCGCCCAGCGCCAGTTGGAGGGCAGGTTTACTCCAGCCAATACCCAGGTTTCAATTTCTTCCCAGGCGTTCTCGGCGAAGAAAACGCAGTTGCCTTGAAACTCGGTTCAATCCGGTCAAGCCTCTGACGCCTGCCCACAACACCGTCACGGTCAACGCAGAGTATGAATATGTCTATCCTTCCCCGATTCTGTTCGACTATTTCAGCCAGACGTTCCAGCTTCAAGGCTTCTCCAATGCTGCCGAGCAGGGGGTCTCGGCAAATTAAAACCTCTACCGACGCAGCGCCAATTCGTTTGAAAAGCCGGTCAAAGAGCGGTCTCAGAATGTACTGGTCATTTCGGAAGTCTTCGGGGATGATCATAACCTTCATTCAAGAGTCCCCTGCTCCCAATCATCTTCGTCATCATCATCCAAAGGGGCCAAATCGGGATCTCCTTCACTGCACGCCATCGCATCTTCCAGCCAGCCGCCGGTGAAAAGTCGTCCTAAACCTTGGGAATTGCGCAGCTCCCGCAGGTTGTACAGCCCCGCTATCGGGCGGATAACGCTGTCGGCCCAGTGTTCGTAGCGGTAGACGACGGAGGTATGTTCGAAGGTCGTGTCGTTCATCCAAGCCAACAAGGCGGGCGAGTGAGTCGTCGTTATCACCTGGACCCCACCCTTGGCGGTCTGACGTTCGATGAAGTCCACTAGGAGCCACAGCCGGTTGGGGTGGATGCCACTGTCAATCTCCTCGAAGAAGTAGAGGTCCCCCTCGTTGGGGCTGAGCAGGGCCGCCAGTATCCCCAAGAACCGCAGGGTGCCGTCGGACGCGCTGTAGGCTGATACCTTGCGCCCGTTGCGCTCCACGATGTAGAGATGCACCCGCCCGCTGGGGTCGCGGGGGAAGTCGAAGTCCTTTACGTCCATCGGGGTAAGCTCTTGCAGCCACGACATCAGGTTTCTTCCGCGCTGGGAGTCGGCGCAGATTGCTTCCAGGGCCGACGGCAGGTTTTCGCCGCTGTCGCCCAGCATGGTTGCGCCGGGGATAGATGGCTCCCGCATCCGTTCCGGCGAAAATTCCAGAAAACGCATTTTCCCAAGCACGGACAAAGGTTTGATTGCGGGCCATCCGGGATAAACTGAGTTAGGGCTGGTTGAAACCGGCTAAAACCGCCGGTTCCCCCCCATCGGAAATGGGCGGATTTAACCGCCACACCCAATGGTACTGTTCGGCTTTGGGATCGCCCACAGTCGTATGATCCACGGTCTCGTAATTGGTGCCCGATTCGGTCTTCAGATCTTCTTCCAACACCGCGAACCCTGATTTCGGATTGAGTTCCACCTTAATCAGAGAGGCCGCCTTTTCTCCTCCCAGATCTAGTTCCAAGTGAATGGTGAACGTAGAAGACTCATAAGGGTAACGCTTCTCGAAGCGAACCACCTCATTAGGCGCCCCCCGAATCCCCGCCCACTCCCTCTGCCCGCCCGGGCCATACTTACCCCCCAGAATCTCCGCGAGGGTGTAGCCGCGCCCGATGCCGTGGAGGAAGCGGAAGGCGTCGCGGATGTTGCTTTTGCCGCTGGCGTTGGCCCCCACGATTACCGTGAAGGGGCCGACTTTCAGCGAAGGGGCCGACTTTCAGCGTTTCGTCGGCGAAGTTCTTGAAGTTGACCATGCAGACCGAGGTTATCATGACGACTCTCCCAGCCGGGGTTGCCGGTAGCGTGGCGCGCGCACGTCGCCGTGGGCGGCGGCGTGGTTGCTCAGGGCTTCCAGGATGGTCCGCTCGTCGGAGCCGGCGGGGGCCAGTTCGATGAGCGCCTGCAATAGCTGGTGGAACAGGGCGTTGCGTTGGAGGCCCCGGCTGTCCAGATACTCGTTAACTCGGACCTGGTCGCCTGCCCGCCAGAGGTGCATCAACTTGTGTACCTGGTCGATAAGGGGCGCGGTCCGCCCTCCCGGCGCTTCCAAGCCGAGGCTGCGTCCCCGGCGCCGGTGCCAAGGCTTGAGCTTGACCTTTGCGCCGCTTCCGCCTTCGCTGTCGTCCTCGCCCTCATCATCCTCGGAGGCGTCGTCTTCGAGGTCGTTGGCTGTCGAGCCGTTCCTGGACTGTGCCAGAAGGTCGTGCTGGTTCACCAGCGCCGAGTCGGAGAGGTTGCAGGACAGTGCGTAGAGGATGCAGCCGCCCACTGGCGCATCCTCAAGGCCGAAGTCGTTGCGGTGCAGCAGGTAGTAGGTTGTCACGTCGTCAAGGCCGGTCACCGTCTCCTCACCGCCCTTGGTCAGCACCCGGCCCACGACGAAATCGACCACCATCCGCCGCACCTCGCGCAGGAACTCCGAAACAGTCATAACATCGTCGGGAGCGTTTGCCTTCTTGACCACCGGGTGCTTGCTGAAGGCTTCCAGCGCGGGGCCGGTGGCGGCCCAAACGAAGTCGGGGCCGCGAATCCCGGCGTCCCAGAAGTCACGCAGCTTCTGAGTGACGTTCTCCCGCATCTCGCCCAAGACGATGTTATCCCATCCAGGAGAGCCCGGAGGCCGCTTCTGGCAGACCAGCCAGACAGAGGAAGCCAGGGCTGCTGAGGTCATTGCACGAGTCCTAGTACCCATTTCTGTTTGGATGGGCCAAGAACCATCAACGACGAATCCGGCGCGTATCAAGGCAGCCGCCAACGTCTCCCACGCATCGGGCTGCTTGTTGGCGAACACTACCACAAGCCGCCCGTCGGGTTGCAACGTAGCGTGGCAGGCTTGGAACGCACGGGCCATCCCGTCTTCGTAGTTCTTCTTTGATAGTGTTCTGTTGCCGTCGAACCGGCTGGCATCGTCAATCAACTCGCCGTCGCGGGTGTCATGATTCCATTTGGGGCCAAGGGGTTCCTGAAACGCGGCGTCCATTTCAGGAGAAAGCCCGTGTGTCGCTCGTCGAAGCCAAACATGGAAAAAGTCCATACAGTCTGAGTAAGGAATGGCGTCGTAATAGGGTGGATCAGTTAGGATAATGTCAACCTTCTGACCTAATGATTCTAAAGCGCTCTGACAAAGGGCTTCAGACTTGGGAGAAACGTCTGCCGCTGAACAAGCGTGTGAGACTACTCGTGAAACCCATTCCAACGCACTCAGATAACCACCCGTGGCCAATCCCAACGGATTCGTTTCCACAAAGTCCCAAACCATCGGCAGAGCAAACCTGGAAAACGTCCCTTCGACCTTTTCTCCGTTGTTATGCCAACGGCAAATAGCGCTGTTTTGATTCGCAAGGCGGTCTAACATCGATGCCAAACAAGCATCTATGCTCTCTGACCATATCTCCTGATCCTTAGTTGGCTGGATCATTAGCTCGGTGGCTTCCGAACTCTTTAGGAAGTTGGCTAATGCCAATAGCTGCCGGTTTGTGAACAGCTTGCGCCAAGTGTCGAAGCCATATAGTGGGACACGAAATCCGAGAGCCTCTTTGCTGGGCAAAGGTTCCTCCGGCAGCCCGAAAGGGATTTCTGCATAAAGGGTTTGAAGCTGCTCCTCGCTTACCTCAGCCACCTCGATTTCGTGGTTCATCGGCAAGCGGTCTTCCTTGCCCTTAACGCCATCCACCACTACGGCAGTCATAACCGCACTCAGACGCCCGGCTTGCCCTTCATAGCGAATGTCGCTCATGGTCATAATTGCGCCGCAGCAGGGGCAGGTTGCGCCGGTCCGGGACATGGTTCCTGCCCCAATGCGCTTATCGTGCTCCCGCCGCTGCGCCGTGTTGCCGCCGTGTTGGGGCACATCGGGCTGTACGGCGAAGGTAACGCCGGTCCGGTCCGAGTTCGGCTCCATCGCCAGAAGGACGCGCTTGTTGTCCTTCTTGCACAGCCAACGGAACGGGTCTTGAGCAGGGGCAGCGTGGCCCGGCATTGCTTGCAGGACACGGTGCGCGCCCAGAGGTAGGCCACCGTGGGCTTGGCAACCCAACGCGGGTTGCGAGGGCCCTTGAGGTAGGAGTCGTCGAACTCCGCGTTGAGCGGGTCGAGTTGGGCAACGCCGTTTTCGTCCAGGTCAAGGAGCCACAAGGGGCGTCGTTCTTCGTCTCCGGTAGGAGTCAAGGGTTGAAACTCGGCGTAGGTGGGATAGCAGGAAGCCAACTCCCGACGGGCGCGGGCCAGCACCCACCAACCCCAGGCCCGCACGTGCCAGGCCAGGTCTGCTTCGGCTATCGAATCGTATTGGGACAACTCCCCGAGTTGACGCCCCTCACCCTTACCGTGTCCGAGGCGTTCGAGGAACGTCCGCAGCCTGGCCCCCTTGAAGCCCTTCGCCTTCAGGAACGCCTCCATGAACTCCCGGTCGGCCAGGGCAAACTCCGGCAAGGGGCGAGTCTGGCCCGCCAGCTTCTGCGGGTATTCGAGGGTGCATTTGAGGATGAACCAAGCTACCGGGTTGATGTCCATGGCGGTTACTTCGCAGCCCAGGCGTATGGCCTCTAGGGGGATGGCGCCGCCGCCGGCAAAGGGGTCCAGCACCTTGGGCGCCCGCCCGCCGTAGGCTTCGCGGATTTGGTTGCGAAACCACTCCAGGTCCGGCCCATTCTCACGCCCCCAATGTAGGATGCCCCCGGCCGTCTCCTCCTTCACCTTCTCGACCATCCGGCCGTTGACGCGCTTGCGCTCCACTTTTTCGGTGACCCGTCCCGCCATGCGCTCCAGGATGTCCTTGCGCTCCTCAGCATCGCCCGGGTCCGGCAGCAGCGTGGCAATCAGCGCGGCCCGCGACGCCGCCAAGGGACGCCGCGCCGGCCAGATGTGCAGGGTGGAGATGTGCCCATGCCGCACGTTCTTCTCATGCACCGAATCCAAGGAGACTTGCTTCAGGGGGAAGGCGACTTCGATTAGACGCTTAGCATTAGTCGTGGCCATGGTGAGGATACCTCAACTCTCAGGATCCTTATCACAAGGTACGCAACTCCCTTTCATAGAACTGCATTCTCCCGTCCGGGGTCACGCTAATTATCGGAGCCAGTTTCAGGCTACAATTCTGTGTTTCTAGATATCTGGCGAAACATGATAAATATTCTAAACTCGGTTCGTGTTCACAGAATCTAGCGAGTTCCTTCCCTGAAGGGGTCAATACCGTTACCTCTAAGTGCCTATCCTAAAAACAGAATTCGAGCTAAACTAGTGGTATGACGAAAGCGAAGGAACCCAAGCCGCCACGACCGAAGCGCGCCGGCCCAGCGGCGCCGGTCAACCCCACCACCGGCTCCTTTCAGGTATCCGATGAACTGTGGGAAGTGCTGGCCCCGTTGCTTCCCCAGCGGGTGAACACTCATCCCCGGGGCGGAGGCCGTCCCCGGGTCCCGGACCGGACCTGCGCCAACGGCATATTCTACGTGCTGCGCACCGGCTGCCAATGGAAAGCCCTGGATGCCACGGGCATTTGCTCCGGATCCACCGCCCATCTGCGCTTCCAGGAGTGGGCCGCCGCCGGGGTGTTCCTGGAGCTGTGGCGGGCGGGCCTGCAAGAGTACGATGAATTGAAGGGTCTGGACTGGAGTTGGCTGAGCATGGACGGGGCGATAACCAAATCCCCCCTGGGCGGGAAAAAAACCGGCCCCAACCCCCACGGACCGGGGCAAGAGCGGGGTCAAACGCAGTCTGTTGACCGAAGCTGAGGGCATCCCGGTGGGGCTGGCGGTGGACGGAGCCAACCGCCACGACATGAAACTGGTGCGGGCTACGCTGGACAGTTTCCCGGTGCCGCGCCCGGCGCCCACTCCGGAGCGTCCCCAAGGTCTGTGCCCGGACAAGGGCTATGACTATGAGGAGGTGCGCCGAACCCTGGAGGAATTCGGCTTCACCGCCCACATCCGCAGCCGGGGCGAGGAGGCCCAGGCCATCAAAGCCCAGGCCATCAAAAAGGAGGCTGGCTTCAAAGCCCGGCGCTGGGTGGTGGAACGCACCCACAGTTGGATGAACCGCTTCCGGCGCATTCTGGTGCGCTGGGACAAGTTTCCCAGAAACTACATCGCCTTTCTTCATTTCGCCTGTGCCCTTATTGCTTTCAGGGCTGCCGGATTATTAGGATAGGCTCTTAAGCAGGGCAACCGCATTCTAATTAGATCGCTCCCGTCATTCCCGCGAAAGCAGGAATCTATTGCCTGAAATCGCCGGTGCGGTTCCCAATTGCGCTACATTGCGGTCTCTGGATTCCTGCTTTCGCGGGAGTGACGAATGTGTAATTTAGAATGCGGTTGCCCTGACCACTTAAGGCTTTGCTCCCCCTGAAGCGCGGGGATCCTGCTATACTTGCTGATGACAACGGCCTCGGCGGCATCAGGTTGGGGAGTCTGGAACGAAGGATGCGAGAGCGTTGGCAGACGGTTAGCGGATTGTGGGAGGACAACAAGGCGCCGGTCAACAGACTAAACCTTCTGGGGCAACTGGACTATCTACATAAGCTGTCATCGCAGTTGGAATGGCAAAGAAACTTTGACGACGGGCAAGTGAGAGTGGTGTACTCAAAATCAGGTGAGCCCAGTGCGGCCATTTTGCATGACAACACCGCCCTGGTAGAAAATGTGCTGTTTTGGATTCCTTGCCGGGACATAGATGAAGCCAACTATCTGCTGGCAATCATTAACAGCGCCGCGCTAAGAGATGCTGTGACACCGCTTATGACGAGGGGCCTGTTTGGGGCACGGGACTTGCACAAGCGCCTGTGGAGGCTGCCCATCCCAAGGTTCGACCCTGATCAGGGATTGCACGCCGCCGTTGCGGACGTGGCTGCGCACATCGCTGGAGGGTAAAGCCGTGGAAACCGCTGTGGGAAAACTGCTAACCGTTGCGCAGGAGTGACCTGAAGACGGTCCGTCTCATTGCCAAACAAAATCCGCCTTGCGATAATCCTTCGAGAGTTGAACCTCTGGGGAAGTCGGGGAAGTCAATGAAGCGGCCCCCAGGAAAGCGAGCTATGCCTGATGGCTGAGCGCAGCCCGAAGATGCCAACAGACTTACGGCACATGTCACTCCTTGATCTGATGCCTCAGGAATTCGAGGAGTCTATTGTAGTTCACGTTCTCAATCATAAGGCTGAATTGCCTAACGAAGTGCATCGTGAGCTCGACGCCGCGATCAACTCTGCCGTAAAAGTGCCACAGTTTCCCAAGCAGCCGGCAATCGCACCGGCTCCGCTTCTTAAACACCGTATCATTGACCAATTGGTCCGTTCAGAGCCACTGGCCAACGCGGTCTTACACGCTTGGTTTGCGTCTCAGGAGACCCTGTACGCTATCGTTAAACGTTACCTTTACAGCAGGGACATGGACGTCGAATACCTTGATTTTGTTGCCTATAGGTTCAGAGGAACGTGGTCGGAAGACGACTGGAAGTCCGAACAAGAAGGCGTCCTGGCTGTTCACGGGGACTTAAGTCAAGATGACGTGGCCCTGATGCTATGCTTTGCGGCAGACAAGATCCCTACTGGCAGTAAAGCCGAATCAAAAGTTGAGGCGGACTCGATGAACAAAGACGCTCTTGCGCAAGCACTCCGCTTCTTGGAACTTCTGCCTTCTGATGCTCCGGAGTGGTTCGCCGATGTCCCTGATTTCGTATCTTCGGTTAACGATATCGTCGATAGGAAAAATGACGACCGCGAGTCGGTCGCGGCTGTCCAAGCACTCAATGCAATCATTGCTGATTTGCTTCAATTCTCCAGTTTGTTGGAGTACTTGGAGCTTGATTTGAGTAACTGGGAGGTCCCCGTTAGCTCGTCCTCGGCAGAAGTGGCCCACATTCGCGAGACATTGACACAGTTTGGCGGATTCTTAAAGGGATATGATCCTGCTCCCAAGATGGGATCCTCTTTCAGCGAAACACAACGTCTGAGAGGGGAGCATGACGCGGATACTCGGAGCATACTAAACCAAAGCCAAGGTGAAACCTGCATATACGTTGGCTAGAATCAGGGAGGTATAGCGTCAGGACGGGGAACAGACTGAGTGGGGATGGTGATGGGTATGAGGGGGATAAGACCGGACTTGGAACGGTGGCAGTTGGACTTGGCTGGTGTGCGCAGCAGGATGTACCTGGCGCCGACGCCTCGGGAAAGAGAACGGTGGCACGCTCTGTGGCTCCTGTGCCGGAACATGACCGCCTCGGCCACCGCCCATGCACTGAGCCGGGATGCTCACACCATCGGCAGATGGGCCACCGCCTTCAGCGAGGGAGGTCCGGCGGCCCTGATCTTCGAGCAGTCCGGTGGTTCCCCCCCGCCCTCGAAGAGGCGCAGCAGGCGGCGTTGAGTGCCGCGGTGCAGGAGTTGCCCGCCAAGTCGGGCATCGTCATGGCCAACTGGAACTGGAAGGTGGTGCGGCTGTTTGCCTCGGAGCGCTTCAGTATCAGCCTGAGCCGCAGCTCTTGCCTGAACTATCTGCACCGTCTGGGATTCGCGTTCAAGCGCCCCAAAAAGCGTCTGCTCAAGGCTGATGCGGAGAAACGGGAGGCCTTCGTGGAGGAGTACGCCGCCTTGGCATTCCAATCTCAAGAATCCGGGGAAAAGATATTCTTCGCCGACGAGGCCCATTTCCGTGCGGACGCCGAACTGCGGGGCAAATGGGTGCTCCGGGGAGAGCCAGCCTTGGTGGACTCGACTAGCCCGCGCTACGGAGAGAAGGCCAGCTACTATTCGGCGGTGTGCCTGGAGACCGGCCAGGTGGAGTGGATGGAACTGGAGGGGAACAGCAACTCAGGAACGTCGGCAGCCTTCCTGGAGCAGTTGAGGGAGAGGCACAGCGGTCGGCTGAACGTGATCTGGGACAACGCGCCGGCCCACCGGGGATACGCGGTGCGGGAATGGCTGGGCAAGCCCGGAGTGAACCTGCGGCTGGTGAACCTGCCGGGATACAGCCCGGACTTCAACGCTGACGAGGCCATCTGGGGCTGGGCGAGAGAGGAGGCCACCGGAAATCTGTGCTTGGGGACCAAGGAACTGGTTCAGGAGAGGGTCGGGAACTTCTTCGATGGGCTGGCCGGGCGGAAAGAGGAGGTCAAGCGCCGCTGCCGGACCATCCTGCAATCAAGAGCAGAGGGGCTCCCGCGTAACCCTCGTACCGATCCCCACCACCGGCCATATGTACATCCCACCTTGGCTTTAGTTTAGTGGTCCATCAGTGTTGGATTGATGGGTAAAGGGACTTCAGTTTGATGCGCGCATCCTCGGTGGTAAAGCGCCAGTCCACTCGTATGCCGTCCCGGTTGCGCCGTTGCTGCCACGCTCCCACCTCCCGCCGCAGAGCGCTTTGATCGGGAATACGGCGGTCCAGGCATTGGCGGGCCAGCACCCCGATTTCAATCTCGGCCATATCCAGCCAACTGCCATGCTTGGGAGTGTAGTGGACCTCCAACCGTTCGGCGATGCGCCGTGCTTCGGCAGGTTCAAATTCCTCGTACAGCGAGGACGGGTGGTGGGTGTTCAAGTTGTCCATCACCAGCACAATACGGTCCTTGTGCGGGTAGTCCTCGTCCACCAGTTGCTTGACCACCCGGGCCCAATCGGCTTTGGTGCGCCGGTCCGTCACTTCCACCCGGCGCCACCCTTCCAGCGGAGCGAACAACATGAACAGGTTGCTCACCCCGTTGCGCTCGTATTCGTAATCGTAGGAGCCCAGCGCCCCAGGCTGGGTCGGACGCGGCCGGCGCGTCTCTTTCACCTGCTGTTTGCTGGTCTCGTCCAGGCAGACCAGAACTTCGTTGTCCGCATACTGGCGCTGATAGACTTCCAGCACGTCTTCCATCGCACAGACGAACTCGGCGCTGCCTTGCGGCGGGATGCACCAGCACTCTTTCAGCCAAGGCTTGAGTTCGTTTTTTTGAGCGTCTGGCGCACTGTTTCAGGGCTGATGCTCTCCACTATCTCGCATTCGACCAGTCGGTCGGCCAACAGTTTCAGCGTCCAACTGGCCCGGCCCTCTGGCGGTTCAGCGCAGGCCAAGGCAATCAGGTGGGCTTCTCCTTGACCGTCCAACCGCTTCTGCCTCCGGTTCAGTTGCTCCTTGCGCCCCAAGGCCCGCTCCAGACCCTCTTCCACGCAACGGCGGCGCACCCGTTCCACCGTCGCACGGCCAATCTGGAGAACCCGGGCAATGTCTTCATCCTTCATGCCCCCGTCCGCATGGGACTCATCACTCAGCAGCAGGATACGCCCGTGGGTCTGCTGGTAAGCCGCCACCCGGCCACGGGACACCAATGCCTTCAGTTCCTGCCGCTCCTCCGCGCTCAGCTTGACCCGGTATCTCTTCATCGCCATCCCCTCCTCCCACGCCCCAATCCTCTTCGCCCTATGCTTGGTAGAATACACTTGCTCAGTACTCAATTCAAAGATGTTGGACTACTAGATCTCAAATCAGAATTGGATAAGGCGCTGACGACAGCGGATGCTGTATTTCAAGACCCAGTTGAGTCGACACCGGATCACCAGGTTCGTATCGCGGAACAGGAACCCAACAACACTGAGCGCCTGTCCACAATTGGGCTATCCGTAGGGACTTTGGACTTTAGCCCAACGCAGACGAACTACACGATAAATTTGAACAATGCGGTAGAATCGCTAGCCATTACACCAGAGTCAGATCATGTGGACGTCACCTTCGAGGTAGCCGTTCTAACACCAAATGGCGAAATTATCGAAGAATTGGAATCCGACCACGGAACGTTCGTTGTCTCGAATCTCGTTGTCGGCCAGACTGTCATCTCCATCAACATTGTCGTTGAAGATCCCGTATACAGCGAAACCTACAAGTTGGCCGTAACTCGGGCACCGAACAGTTTGGTGGCCCCCACCCGAAGCAGCAATGCCAGCCTTGAGAGGCTGCACCTGCAAGAAACGCCCTTGGAATTTCCTCCGGGAGATAACCAAATTAACGTAGACTTGCCTGAAGAGTTGGACAGTTTGACCATTGTCCCTGAAACTGCCCATGCAGAGGCTACTGTTGTTTTGGCCGCTGTTCTGTCTGACGGTACGACAGTCGATAGCTCATTGTCCGATGATGGTAGCTTTGTAATTGCCGGGGATGCTCTAGGGAAGGACAACTTAGCCTTGCACGTTATGGTTACGGCGGAAGACAACGAAACGACGCGAACTTACACGGTTTTCGCCAAGCGACACCCTGTCCATGATGTCCCGTCGATCCTTTGGGATCTCGTAGCGCAGGACGACTTGGCAGGAGCCTACTGGGTCGCGAGGTCAATGATCGCTCAGGGGTCGAATCCGCCCGTCCCACCTCAAGTGTTGAAAGCTTTGCAAGGAGGGCGCTGGCTCTCCTCAGATTCTGATACGTACGTGGGGGACTTATTTGACATAGTAGGCGAATTCGAAGCCATTGACGACGACGACGCACAAACTTTGCTTCGGCTGTCTGCAGGCCTCTTGCCAACACTAATAGCTCCCGAAACGAATCTTCTCGCGTGGCTTTCCTCCCCTCGTTGCCTGCCAGCTATCGAATCAATCGTATCTCCGATTAGAGTGTTCGCCGCCGCAGGGAATTCCCTACGCCCGGAGCACATCACTGGCGATGAGGGTCTGCAGCGGCTCCAAGGCTTGATTGTGGAGGCAAGCGCAGAGGCTCGAAAGTGGTTGGAGGAAGCCCCTAAATATCAGACCAATTTTTCCAGGGCTGTAAGAGCATGGCAATACCTTTGCGGAGAAGGTGTTCTTTACCAAATGTTGACGCCTTTTTCGCAAGACATGAGGGACCAGGTCAACACAGTGCAGAGCTACATCGATGGTCTCAATCGGGATCGGTACGCCGAAGTTATCAACCAGGCAGAGAACTTAATAGGAGGTCGGCCTTCCAGACAAGGAGATATCGTTGGCAATGCTAGTATTACAACGACGGTTGGGATGATAGGATGACGGGGTAGTTGGGGAAGGCTTGGGCAAGTGAGGCAGGGAAGTGGATGCTGCGGTTTTCGAGCAGGTGTACGGGACCTTTCAGGATTTTCACGCTTACTTCGCTCCGCTGTTTGGCCGCAGGGAAGCGCGGGACCACAGCCGCCATTACCTCCAGGCTCTCCTGGTACAGTCCGGGGAGCGGCGCAACGCCGAGAATCTGTCGGAGACGGTTCCGGCGTCAGCCAGGGTGATGCAGCGGTTTCTCGCTGAATCCCCCTGGGATGACGACACAGTCATAGGACGCCTTCAAGAGTACTTGGGACCCCGGCTGGGACATCCGGATGCGGTGTGGGTGCTGGACGGCAGCGACTTCCCGAAGCAGGGCAGGAAGTCCGTGGGAGTGGCCCGTCAGTATTGCGGGAGGCTGGGCAAGGTGGCCAGCTGCCAGGCCGGAATGTTCCTCGCCTACGTCAGCCCGCTGGGACGGGCCCTGGTGGACAAACGGCTTTATCTGCCGGAGAGCTGGACCTCGGACCAAGACCGGTGTGAGGCGGCGGGGGTTCCGGAGGAGAGGCAGGGCTACCAGTCGAAGACCCAATTGGCGCTGAAGATGGTGGAGCGGGCCTTGGAGCGGGGACATCTGAGGGCCGGATGGGTTGCGGGGGACGACGCCTTCGGGATGTCGCCGTCCTTCCGTGAGGGACTGGCGGCGCTGGGGATGCGCTACGTGCTGGACGTTCCCGGCGGCACCACGGTCTGGCCGCTGGAGCCAGCCTGGACCAGGCCGGAGCATCAGGGATTCGGGCGTCCCCGCAAACCCAAGTTGCGAGACGGTCAGCGCCGGACCATGGAGCAGCGCAGCGATGAATTGCCGGAGGAGGCCTGGCGTGAGATTACGGTGGCCGAGGGAAGCCAGGGTCCCCGCAGCTACCTGTTCAGCGCTCAGAGGGTGCGTCCAACCAGCAGGCGGAAGCCTGGCGAAATCCACTGGGCCATTTACCGCCGGAACCTGGACGGCAGCGAGCCCCGCTACTACCTGTCCAACGATCCGGAGGATACTCCCCTGGAGACCCTGGCATACGTGGGTGGCTCCCGGTGGCGCATAGAAACGGAGTTCGAGACGGAAAAGAGCAACGTGGGGCTGGACGAGTACGAGACCCGCACCTGGGCGGGATGGCATCATCACGTCGCCCTGTGCCTGCTGGGCGGAGCGTTTCTCCTGAGCCTGCAACAGGCTTGGGGGGGAAAAGATGCCCCGGATCACGAGACCGCAGGTCTACCGGGTGGTGCGGGAGATGCTGCCCCGGGAACGGTTCGGGCCGGCTGAACTGCTGCGGTGGCTGGAGGAGACGCAAGAATGCAACGAGCGGGCCAGACACTCCCATGCCAAGCGTCGAGCCGCCCTTCGTGCCTCCCCACACGTCCCTCCTTGAACCGTCGTTGTAATACTAGGGATTGGCTTATAAAGAGAATTGAAGAGGCTAAGGACCGGGCAACGACTTGGTGCAACCTTGTATCCCGTGAAGCTTCGACGCGACCAGGAAGGTTAGATAGACGGCTACAAAACAGGTTTCAATCCTGCGGTCCCAGATCCAAGCTGAGTGCCCTACAGTGTTTGAAGCATTGCGCGAATTGGGGTCCGAAGGGACCCCACAAGGCCTTGCCGCTGCTGCAAAATGTGCGACGCGCTCGCTGCGGCAGTTGGCTGACTACCTGAACGTCGACTTCCAGCACGAATCACCTGAGGAACCGCTACCAATCGTTAGTGGCCTCGAGTTAATCAATTCGCTTGGAAGGTCGACGGCGAACTCAACTGGTGAATTTGAGCAACTAGAAACGGCCATTTCGAGATGGCTACTTTGGGTGCCGTTTATTGAGATTGATGATGCGGGCCTACTAGTGGTCCATCAGTGTTGGATTGATGGGTAAAGGGACTTCAGTTTGATGCGCGCATCCTCGGTGGTAAAGCGCCAGTCCACTCGTATGCCGTCCCGGTTGCGCCGTTGCTGCCACGCTCCCACCTCCCGCCGCAGAGCGCTTTGATCGGGAATACGGCGGTCCAGGCATTGGCGGGCCAGCACCCCGATTTCAATCTCGGCCATATCCAGCCAACTGCCATGCTTGGGAGTGTAGTGGACCTCCAACCGTTCGGCGATGCGCCGTGCTTCGGCAGGTTCAAATTCCTCGTACAGCGAGGACGGGTGGTGGGTGTTCAAGTTGTCCATCACCAGCACAATACGGTCCTTGTGCGGGTAGTCCTCGTCCACCAGTTGCTTGACCACCCGGGCCCAATCGGCTTTGGTGCGCCGGTCCGTCACTTCCACCCGGCGCCACCCTTCCAGCGGAGCGAACAACATGAACAGGTTGCTCACCCCGTTGCGCTCGTATTCGTAATCGTAGGAGCCCAGCGCCCCAGGCTGGGCCGGCCGCGGCCGGCGCGTCTCTTTCACCTGTTGCTTGCTGGTCTCGTCCAGACAGACCAGAACTTCGTTGTCCGCATACTGGCGCTGATAGACTTCCAGCACGTCTTCCATCGCACAGACGAACTCGGCGCTGCCTTGCGGCGGGATGCACCAGCACTCTTTCAGCCAAGGCTTGAGTTCGTTTTTTTGAGCGTCTGGCGCACTGTTTCAGGGCTGATGCTCTCCACTATCTCGCATTCGACCAGTCGGTCGGCCAACAGTTTCAGCGTCCAACTGGCCCGGCCCTCTGGCGGTTCAGCGCAGGCCAAGGCAATCAGGTGGGCTTCTCCTTGACCGTCCAACCGCTTCTGCCTCCGGTTCAGTTGCTCCTTGCGCCCCAAGGCCCGCTCCAGACCCTCTTCCACGCAACGGCGGCGCACCCGTTCCACCGTCGCACGGCCAATCTGGAGAACCCGGGCAATGTCTTCATCCTTCATGCCCCCGTCCGCATGGGACTCATCACTCAGCAGCAGGATACGCCCGTGGGTCTGCTGGTAAGCCGCCACCCGGCCACGGGACACCAATGCCTTCAGTTCCTGCCGCTCCTCCGCGCTCAGCTTGACCCGGTATCTCTTCATCGCCATCCCCTCCTCCCACGCCCCAATCCTCTTCGCCCTATGCTTGGTAGAATACACTTGCTCAGTACTCAATTCAAAGATGTTGGACTACTAGCGTCAGAGGACTCTTTGGTGGATTTGGCTAGGGCCATAGCAGGCTTGCGCCAAGGAAGCGTTTCTTTGGAAGCCGCACTACAGAGCCGTATGGATCACCGGGATTTCCGATTTTCCGGCCTCTTGATGTCGGGAATGCCCAAGGAGTCATTGGACCACAACAAGAACAGGTACATGGCGGAGCTTACTACCGAGAAGAATACACTCAGAGCAGCTATTGAACTGACTCAGGCTGCTGTTGACCAGGCTGAGAAAGATGGAGTAATCGAATTTGAAGGATCCCAGTGGAATAAACTCCAGAACACTTTGGGAGACTTGGACGTAGAGGCAGTCCTCAACTTCAGGCCTGTATATGATGCTCTTGAGGCAATCAAGAACGAACTACAAGTGGAGCGAATGCAGCGGCGGCAAGAACTCTTGGAAGAGTGGCAATCTCTGATGCAAGAGTCAGAAGGAGATCTCGACTTGAATGGGGATTTCTTGAAGGAGGTCAGTTCCACCTTTGAGAAGGCAAGTAGCACAGATTCCTTGGACATCAGGGTCGTGGAAGAATGCGTTAGCCGGCTCAGGAATCACCATTCAGGGGAAGAAGTTTCAGTTGGCCGAACTACCCGGGAAGGTGCCGAACTCCTCCCCTTGGAGGAATTCTTGCAATTCTATGAAAAGATAGGCAACCCGAAGATTCACGCTCAGGACAGCAATGGTTTGAACAATCTGGCCCAAGAACTTAAGGCAGGAGTGCGGTAGCCGTCATGGTGGTTACGGAGAACCCCCAATCTAAAGAGACCCTGCAAGCAGTCGAGTCTTGGATCGAACTAAGGAAAGAGAGACCTCGTGACCGAACCGGACCCACGTCGAAGAATCGTGTAGGCACCATCCTGCGCTTTCTTGGGTTGCCATATGAAAACGAGCACCAGTTTACCCGCCATGACGAAGGAAATAACAACGGGTGGGTTCACTTTACATTCGAGTCGGACCCGAGCGCAGTCGAAGGAGTCAAAGGGGCTCCGTTGTTTGGCTCCCTAGCCAAAGGAATTTTCCATGTATTTTGCCTATGGGAAGACGCTCGTCCAGATCGGCTCAGGCACAATACTGCAATCCGACGCCTGGCCCAGAGTGGGCAAAACGCCGGAATAGTCCTTTATGGCTTTGTTGAATGAATGGGAGGTAGTGTTAAGCTGGAGGCATGAAGCGAACACCGCAAGCCTCCAAAGCTCGTCCCAAGAAACGCACCACCACCAGGAAATCCCAGTATCGGATACGTAACTGGCATGACTACAACGAAAGCCTGGTCCAGCGGGGTTCAATAACCCTATGGACCAGCGAAGAGGATATTGGGGCCTGGAAGCCCGACGGCCCCCGAAAGCGCGGTGGGCAGTTTCAGTATTCCGATGGAGCAATCCAGTGTCTGTTGATGGTGCGCAGCGTCTTCCACTTGACCCTGAGGGCTGCCGAAGGGTTTCTCCGGTCCGTGTTTCACTTGCTGGAGTGGGATTTGCCGGTGCCGGACTATACCACCCTCTGCAAGCGCGCCAAGCGCCTGGGGGTTTCCTTGCTCAGGAAAGCTGCTGGGCCCTTGCACCTGGTACTGGACAGCACCGGGTTGAAAGTCTTTGGGGAGGGAGAATGGAAGGTGCGTCAGCATGGCTATACCAAACGGCGCACCTGGAGGAAGCTCCATCTAAGCGTGGACAGTGAAACCCAGGAGATCCAGGCCGTGGTACTGAGCGAGGCCAGCCTGGACGATGCGGGAGCGGTGCCCGAACTTCTGGACCAGAGCACCGAGTCAGTGGAGCAGGTGGGTGGCGATGGGGCCTACGACAAAAGGAAGGTATATGAGGGCTGCGCTGTCAGAGGTGTCAGGCGGGTAGCAATTCCACCTCGAAAGGATGCCCGTATCTGGCAGCATGGGAACTGTGCCGCCCCGCCCCTGGTGCGGGACGAGAACCTGAGAAGGATTCGGAAGGTAGGACGTAAGCGGTGGAAACAAGAGTCGGGCTATCATCGGCGTTCCCTGGCCGAGACTGCCATGTTTCGGTTCAAGACCATCTTTGGTTCCTATCTTCAGGCCAGGAAGTTACCGCAGCAGAAGGTGGAAGCCAAGGTAAAGTGTGCCGCTTTGAATCGGATGACCCACTTGGGAATGCCGGATAGCTATCGAGTAGCATAGCTCGATTCAAAGGGTGTCGGGACATTTCATGTGCTGCCAATATTCATGCAACAAAGCCCTTCAAATGCGTAGATAGGCACTGAATGATGGACTTAGAGGAAATAGCTTACTCGCTTCCATCTGCTCAAACGTTCTTGGACGCCATCGCAAGGGGTGTCGGCCAGAATTTGGTAATTGTCCTATTGCCCGATAACCTGAGCCGGGAGATGGTGGGGCGCCTCGTTCGCAACCGACTCGGCCTGATGGCAGGCTTTTCGTTTTGCGAACTGACTGACCCTGGGCAATCAGACCCATTGACCGCCAGCTCGGAAGCAATGAATGCTTTTTGGGCTTCGGATTGGACTAGGCGAAACATCGAAAACCTGCTGCGTTGTGATGGACTACCGGATTTGCTCTACGTCCATCGTATTGGAACGGACGGATCAAGGTGGACGGATTTCATTGAAGGCTGGGCAAATGAACGGTTAAAGCTACGTAACTCGGGGCAGGTCAAGATTCCGTCTTTGTGCGTCATTGCGAAATTGAGAGACTTCGGGTTCAGGCTCCCTCAAACGGAAGAGGGGATAACATACCAATGGTGGTGGGGCTTTCCGTCAGCCTTGGAAATGCGGCTGGCATGTAGAATAGCCAACGAACGAGATGGGAACAGCCCTGAGTTGGGGACATGGCGAGAACATGTGCTCCCAAGCTTGGTCGGTAGCGACGTGCAACTTGCCTTGGACATTTGGGCTGAAGTAGACAAAGATATTGAGTATACAATAAGTAACTCATGTTACGCACAGGTTGAGGGAAATGGTAGATTAGAGCCATGGATAAACAGATGTTAGAACTGTACACCGATTACCTGTTGAGTTCCTTTGGCGCCACCACCGCCACCGGGTTGTCATCCACACGGGTTGTCATCCACAGTGGAAGGGGCGGTCAGCCATGACCAGGTAACGCGCTTTCTATCTAGGGCAGACTATGACTCCAAAACCCTGTGGCAACAGGTCAAGCCAATGGTGCGCGCCATCGAAGACCCGGACGGGGCGCTGATCTTCGATGACACCATCGAGGAAAAGCCCTATACGGACGAGAACGAACTGATTAGCTGGCATTTCGACCATAGCAAGAACCGTTCCGTCAAGGGGATCAACCTGCTCAACTGCGTGTACTACGCCGGGGATGCAGCGGTTCCCGTGGCCTACGAACTGGTCCGAAAGCCGCTGGTGTACCACGATGAGAAGACCGGCAGGCTCAAGCGCAAGAGCGAGGTCACCAAGAACGAACTCATGCGCCGGATGCTGCGAGTCTGCCAGCGCAATCAGTTGCAATACCGCTACGTGCTGGCTGACAGCTGGCTTGCCGCCAAGGAGAACCTGGATTTCATACGCCAGGAACTGGACCGGCATTTCGTTGTTGCACTCAAGCCGAACCGGACGGCAGCACTGAGCTATGAAGGGAAACTTCAGGGCAACTTCTCCCGCATAGACTCGCTGGAGTTGCCGGAACACCAAGCGGTGCAGTGCTGGCTGAGGGGGTTGGATTTTCCGGTCCAACTCGTTCGCCAGGTCTTTACAAACAAGGATGGCAGCACCGGGACATTGTATCTGGCCTCAAGCGATCTGGACTGTGATGGACCAACCATCTGCGGGATCTGCCAGAAACGGTGGAAAGTGGAGACCTTTCATAAGACGCTCAAGTCCAATGCCGCCCTGGCCAAGTCGCCTACCCGGACGGAGCGCACTCAGAGCAACCACTGTTTCATGTCCATCTATGCGGCCTTCCGGTTGGAAGGACTCCGGTTGAAGCATGGAATGAACCACTTTGCCTTGAGAGCCCGGCTCTATCTCACGGCCATTCGCCATGCTTTCGATGAACTCCAACTCCTTAAGGCTGCGTAACATCAGTTAACTAAGATGCGAAATACACCGCATTTTGAGATATCAAGGACGGGGCGTACTCCATAGCTGAGGTGGACCCCGTTATTTGGACAGAAGTCGTCAGTGGGTTAATCGTGCCCCAGCCACATCTCGAAGACAGTACCACCTACCGTGCACTCAGGCCAACCAAGCTGGACAAAAAGGTTTCAGTACACCCCAATACGGACCCGTTCGCGGCCTAGTAGCCTAACAGTTTTGAATTGAGGACTGGCCGGGTGTATTCTACCAGGCATAGGACCAAGAGGATTGGGGCGTGGGAGGAGGGGATGTCGGTGAAGAAATACCGGGTCAAACTGAGTGCGGAGGAGCAAGAGGAACTACTGGCGCTGGTGTCCCGGGGGCGGGTGGCGGCCTACAAGCAGACCCACGCCCGCATCTTGCTGCTGAGTGATGAGGCCCAAGGTGACGGGGCCATGAAGGACGAGGAAATTGCCCGGTCCCTCCGGATTGGCGGTGCGACGGTGGAACGGGTGCGCCGCCGTTGCGTGGAGGAGGGGGTTGAAGCGGCCTTGGGACGCAGAGTGCAACTTAACCGCCGCCAGAAGAAGCTGGACGGTCAGGGAGAGGCCCATCTGGTTGCATTGGCCTGCTCCCAACCGCCGGAGGGCCGGGTAAGTTGGACGCTGAAATTGTTGGCGGACCGGCTGATCGAATGCGAGATAGTGGAGAGCATCAGCACCGAAACGGTGCGCCAAACGCTCAAAAAAACGAACTCAAGCCTTGGCTGAAAGAGTGCTGGTGCATCCCGCCGGAAGGCAGTTCGGAGTTCGTGTGCGCGATGGAGGACGTGCTGGAAGTCTACCATCGCCAATATAGGGACAACGAAGTTCTGGTGTGCCTGGACGAGACCAGCAAACAGCAGGTGAAGGAAAAGCGCCTGCCGCGCCCGCCCCGCCCTGGAGCGGCAGGCGCTTTTGATTATGAATACGAACGCAACGGGGTGAGCAACCTGTTCATGCTGTTCGCGCCGTTGGAGGGATGGCGCCGGGTGGAAGTGACGGAGCAGCGCACGAAAGCCGATTGGGCGTGGGTGGTCAAGCAACTGGTGGACGTGGACTACGCTGACAAGGACCGGATAGTGCTGGTGATGGACAACCTGAACACCCATCATCCGGCCTCGCTGTACCAAGCGTTTGAACCCGCCGAAGCGCGACGCATCGCCGAACGGTTGGAGATCCACTACACGCCCAAGCATGGGAGTTGGCTGAATATGGCCGAGATCGAAATCGGGGTGCTGGCACGCCAATGCCTGAACCGCCGCATTCCAGACCAAAGCACCCTTCGGCGGGAGATAGAAGCATGGCAAGGTCAGCGCAACCGGGACACGGTGCGGGTAGACTGGCGGTTCACCACCGCAGACGCCCGCATCAAACTTAAGTCCCTATACCCATCAATACAACACTGATGGACTACTAGTGCTGGCCGATGAATTCCAAGACTAGGCCATTCCAGATCTGCGGTCTCTCCCAGAAACCCGCGTGTCCCGCATCGGGGAGCGAGACGAAACGAGAGGCGGGGATATGGGCCGCCAGCATCCGCATCAGCGCCGGAGGTGAGAGAAGGTCCGCCTCTCCCGACAGCACCAGCACCAGCACCGGGACGCGCATGGTCTGCAACCTGGCGTAGGTGATCGGGTCGCGTGAAGGCTGCGAGGGCGCCCTCCCATAAGGGCGGCTGGCCAACTCGATCTCCAACCAGCGGGCGGCGCCCTCCGGGTCGGTACCCCGGTACGAGGGGCCAAGCTCGCGCAACTCTACTGGGAGTTGCTGTATCTCCGGCGGTCGAAGCCTGTTCTGGACCTCCAGGTAGTCCGGGTCCTGCACGCCGCCGATGCTGTTAGCCGCCACCAGGCTGCGGACATGCTCCGGATGGTCCAGCGCGTAGTCCAGCCCGGCGATGCCACCCGCCGCCGTAGCCACCAAGTGGAAACGCTCCAAGCCCAGTCTCTCAACCAGTCCATGGAGGTCGTCTCCCACGAAGCCCGGCTGATCGTCGGGGCTGGTGGGCCGGGACCTCCCCCAGGTGCGCCGGTCGTAGGTGATGCACCGGTAGCCGGCCGGCGTGAAGGCGGGCAACTGATGCCCCCAGCTTTCGGCGGTCCCCGAAGCGGCGTGCAAGAAGACCACCGGAGTACCGGGGCCGCCGGTGTCCTGGTACCACAGGTCCACTCCCGGAAGGGTTAAGAAGGGCATGACGTCAGCATCTCGCTAAGGCTGCCAGTGGGGAGGCAGGATGGGAGCCGCTAGGCCAAACTGGCGAGCCAACCATTCCTCGACGTACACGCCGTCCTTGTAGCCGGAGAGTTCCGACTTGTGCACTTCGGAGGGACCCTTGACGGCTTGGGCCAAGGGGTCAAGAGCAGCGGCGTCCAACGCCGTGCCATCCGCACCCGCCATCAGCAGTAGCGTGGCGTCGACTTGAGGCGCGAACCATCTGAGATCGAAGTAGGACAGGGTGTGGCGCACCTGTTCCTGCTGGGACGGATGCAGCCGGAGGTAGTCGTTGATTTCCTCCAGCGGGTAGGCCCCGGTGCGCTGGGCTAAGTCTGCCGTTGCATAAAAAAGGGTTGGAGTGCAAACAACGTGGGTAATCTGCGGGCCCAGGGCGGCAGTTGTCAGGGCCAAGTCGGTGCCGATAGCCGCTATCCGTGTCCCATCCACTTCGGGCCGACCGGCCAAGTACTCCAGGCCGCGGCAGCAGTCGGCCACAATGCCCCGGTAGATGTAGGTAGCCGGGGCGGAGATGCCGTCAGTGAGCAGCCCGGGGAAACTGGCGGCATAGGGCTGGTCCGCCCGCCGCTGCCCCCGCACGCTAACGGAGAAGGTGATGTATTGCGCGCGTTGACCGTTGGAAGTGCCCTGGGGCACCAAGTCCACCACGCTTCCGTAATTGGGCAGGAAGTACTTGGCCGGAAAGGGTCCGTTGCCTCGCGGAATGCTCAGATAGGCAAATATCCGGTAGGGGCCGATGGACGTGAGGCGCACGCCGTAGGCAGTCGCAAAATCCGTCGACCGCAACGGAATCTCCTCCACCTCCGGGGCGGCCGGCAGCTTGGCCAGTTCTTCTAGGGTTGCTTGCCAGTAGGTATCGAAACCGTCCGGCTTTGCTCCGCTCAATGTGGTCATATCGTCAAGTCCGCTAAGGCTTCAGGTGTTTGGCGAGGAAGGTATCTATGATAGCCTCGTGCTGGTGGTTATTGGCGTCGTGTCCGTGGCCGTCGTAGGCGTACATCCGTTTGTCGGTGCTGGCGATGGCGTTGAACATGGCAAAGCCGGTTTCCGGCGGGCAGGTGCTGTCTTGGAGCCCCACACTGACGATTATCGGGCAGCTAATCCGGTGGGCCAGGTTGATGCCATCGAAGTAGGCTAGAGTGTCTTCCACCTGCTGCCGGCTGCCGGGATTCATCCTCAGATAGTCGTTAATCTCCTGATAGGGGTAGGCATCGGTCAGCTCGATGGCGTCCAGGTACCCGCAGAGGTACGGAGCGCCCGCAGCCGCAGCCTTGATCTCGGGCCGCAGGGCAGCAGTAGAAACGGTCAGGCCGCCACCCTGGCTATGTCCGGTCACGCCGATTCTGCTATTGTCCACTTCTTCCCGCCCCAAGAGGAACTCCACGGCCCGGCAGGCATCCATATAAAAACCACGGTAGGAATAGGTGTTACGGTCCACTATGCCGTAGGTAAGCAATCCGGGATACCCAGGGTTAAACTGGCGGTTGCTGCGCAGCTTCCCCCTCGGGGCAACGCTGAACGCCGCGTAATTCTTCCGCGCCCAGACCTTCGGCACCAGCGGCTCCATGTTGTATCCCGGGACTTGTAGCAGCCCCGGCAGAAGACCGTCCCGCTGCTTGGGCAGGGCATACCATCCCGCGATGCGCACCCGGTCGAGGCTGGTGTAAAAGACCTCGTAGACGTCGATTTCTTCGCTCGACCGCAGTGGGTCGTAGACCACCTCCGGGTCCAAGGGAATCCTGGCGGTCTCCGCCAGCACATCATCCCAGAACTGGTCGATGTCGTCGGGCCTTTTGACTTTAGTCACGTACTGGTCGGCGGCTAACCTGGGCATACGACTCCTTGAGTGGACCCTGTCAATCGTTTCTAGCCGGAGTTTTTGGGCATCCCCCGCGGTCTCAGGGCGTTGCCGGAGGGACGGGGACTCCGGGGACCTTTAGCTGAACTCGGCCCAAGGTGTGCCAGGAGGTGAAGAAAAGGGTCGTCCAGTCCGGGCCTCCCCAAGCCATGTTGGTGGTTTCTGCCTTGCCGTGGGCGATGGTGCCCAGATGCCTGCCCGAGGGGCCGATGATCCAGATACCGCCGGAGCCGCCGCAGTAAACGTTGCCTTCCGAGTCCACCTTCATCCCGTCGGGGAATCCGGGACCGGAGCCTCTCACGTCGCAGAACACCCGGTCGCTGGCCAAAGCCAGCGTGCCATTGGGTTGCACGTCGAAGGCCCGGATGTGCATCCGGCGGGTGTCGTTGACGTACAGGACGCTCTCGTCGGGGGAGAAAGCCAGGCCGTTGGGGGTCACAAAGTCCTTCACCAGCAAGGTAAGGGTGCCCAAGTCCGGGGACACCCGGTAGACCCCAGCGAAGTCCAAGGCCATCCCCGGAGCAGGGGCTCCAGGGTCGGTGAAGTAGATGCTGCCGTCGGACTTTACTACCACGTCGTTCGGGCGGTTCAAGCTTAGCCCCCGGTAGCGGGCCGCGATGACCGTGGTGCTGCCGTCGGGCTCGGTGCGCCGGACGCTGGGCGTGCGGTCGCAGGCCACCAACCGGCCCTGAAGGTCCCGGGTAAGCCCATTGGCGTGGTTGGTCGGTTCCTGCGCGAGGGTCACACCTTCGCTGGCGCTCCACTTCATCCGGCGATTGTTGCCGATGTCGCTGAAAAGGAGGTAGTCCCCCTCCTTCCACCACAGCGGCCCTTCGGCGGGGCCGGTCTCGTTGCCGAAGCCGCTGGCCAACTCTTCGATGGGCTCGCCAACCGATGCGATACGTTCCAGTTCCGGGGAAACCTGCTCAATGGGCATCTGGCACCTCTCTTGGGTCAGAAGGCTGGGGGTCTAAAGGCCGCGCGAGCCAATTTGGCCCACACTGTTCCAGGCTACCCTACCGCCAAGCCGCGAAGCTCTTTGGCCGTATCCGGTAGCTGATAAGTGGTCCAGGAGTTACCGTCGTCCAGGGTCCCGAAGACTTGCCCGTCGCGGGCGATGCAGAAGATGCTCTCCGGCGCCCGCGGGTCCACGGCAACCGCCATCATGGTGGCGTCGGCGGTGATGCCTTGGTCCACCCGTTCGAAGGTCTGGAACAAGTCGCGGCTGCGGTATAGCGCGCCCTGGGAACTGCGGGCAGCAGCGCCAATGGACACGAACATCGTGTTGGGGTCGTTGGGCGCAACGCGGAGGTCGCGGGTGTAGGTGATGGCGGAGAACCGGCCGAAGTCCACCGGGACCCACTCCCGGCCGCGGTCCGGCCCAAGGTCCAGTCCAATAAAGGGCCCATTGCGGGTGGCGATGTACACCGTGCCCGGGGACGCGCTGCTGCACTGCACGCCGTGCAGGTCGAGGGTGCCTTCCGCCGGGGCCAGGCTGCCGGTGATCTCGTCCCAAGTGTCACCGCCGTCGGAGCTTCGAATGACGCCGGCAACCTCCAGGCCCGCGTAAAGGTCGTCGGGACGGCTGGGGTCGGCGGCCAAGGCGATTACCCTGGTGGGGAAGCCCATGACACATTCGTTGGAGCCCATGGTTGAGTTTAGCTTTTGCCACGAGTCGCCGCCGTTGGTGCTGCGGTATATCTGGCCGGGGGCCGTACCCAGGTACATGGTGGAGGGGTCACCGGGACGGAACAGGAAGGACCACACCGGCTCACCGTTGGCGGGGTAGTCCAACCTTTCCCAATGATCGCCCCGGTCGGTGCTGCGATAGGGGCCGTCCTGAGTGCCGGCAAATATCACTTCCGGATTGTCCGGATGAATGGCTACACTCGGTACTTTCGGGGCCTCGGGCAGCCCGTTAGTCAACTCCTCCAACTGGTGGGAGCCGGGGGACAGCCGGTACAGGCCGCTCGTTTCGGCCCCGACGTAGACGTAGGTCTGATGGTTTCCAGGGGTCATAATCGTTCCCTCCTGCGGTTGCTATTGGGCTGACAACCGGGTGATCGGACCGGCGCCGCCGTAGGTACACCGGGACCTCCAACTTGGAAGAAAAAGTGGGGTACGCTGCTATTGCCAGTCCGCCTGCCCCTAGAGGACATCGAAGTTGCGTTTGAGGGTAATGTACACCTTGGCCAGGTACAAAATCCAGTTGCTTGAGCGAGCATAACCGTTCAGAGTTGGTGGGCTCACTGACACGGAACCGCTCACCCTGAGCGCAGCGCAGCGGAGTCGAAGGGCCGATTCACCTCAAGTCTGAACAGTTACGGACGGGCGGGGGTAGGTAGATAGACCTTTCGACAGCCTCCGGCCTAACGGAGAAATTCGCGCCAAGCGAATCCGGGCGTCAATGCTGCTGGAACAGTTGGCCAAGCGGAGGAAAGCGGCCTGTAAAGTAAGCGAAAATAAACGCGGAAAAGGGTTTATCCGGCAACATGAACTCGAACATTATCTGGACTTTCGAATCAAAATCCTCCAAAGCGTCGAGCCTCTGTGACACCAAGTCAAGGTGGTCCAGACGCTGGTTCCATAGGTGATTAAGGATCGTTTTCTCCCAGTTCGCTGTCGTTCAAGTCGATGTCCCTGATAGTCCTGCGGGCCATTGACCACTCCACTGGGTCAAGTTGCTCTGCGGGTGCAATCTCGCCGGTCACAACATCGAAACCAAAGAATTCACGCGCCGGCCGCCGACTGTTGACCGCGTTTGGACTGACGTACTCCGATACCGGCGTATACCGAGGATTCAAGGCAGTCAGCCTATTGTTGATCTCCGCATCGTCGTAACCGGGCCAGCTTCCTCCTTTAGCCTGATTGCATCTGTGACAGGCATGTATCAAGTTTAGCCAGTCGAGCCATAGGTCCGGAAACCGGCGGCGTGGGCGGAAGTGGTCGATAGTTGCGTCGTTGGCAGATTCACCGGACCGGGTTGGTAGTTGGCAAAGCTGCTCACAGTAGGCGCAAATTTGCCCAAAATCTCGCTCCAACGCCCGACGTATGCGCGGACGGTCTGAGGGTTCCAGAGCGTCCCATTCCGTATGCACAGCAATGAGTCCGGCGAAAAAGTCGGGTTCCGGAGAGCGTCGTACCGAGTGCAACAGTTAACCGTTTTCTTGGTTAATGTTCTTCGATTGCCGGTATTTCTCCAACGCTTCGGCGAATTGCTGCTCGAATAGCTCGCGCCGCGCCGCCATTGGACCGCCGGCCAGCAAGTCCCGGTCTACGTGCTGCCGCAACTCCTGAATCCGCTCCTGCCGTCGTTCCTCCTCTTCCAGGGCATTCCGCGGCCCTTCCTTGCGCAGTTGCCGCAACTCCCGCGCCGCCGCCGCCGTTGCATCGTCCGTCGGGTCGTCCACGCCCATCATCGTCCGCAGAATCTCGTCCGACGTCCAGCCAACAACATCCTTGGTGTTGGTCGTGGCGGTGACGCGACCGTTTTCGTCCCGTTTCAGCAGGTGTACCTGTCCGGCTTTCAGCCCGGCCACCACAAAGGGCGAGTGGGTAGTGGCGAATATCTGCAACCCCGGAAAATGCTCCAGCAACGCCGGGATAACCCGCCGCTGCCAGGTTGGATGCAGGTGGTTCTCTATCTCGTCAATCAGCAGGATGGCTGGCTTCTTTTCCCAACCCTCTGTCCAACCATAGTTGTTCACCATTTTGAGGGCCAAGGCCCAGACCCACAAAAGAGTGCCTTGCGTCCCTGAACTCAAGGCGCCGGCGTATAAGGGTTCTCCCAAAATATCGTCGGTGGTCCCGATTCCCATGTCATAGTGGACAATCCTTTCCGTTACATGGAATCCCTCTTCATCGTCGTCCTCGTCTCTCAGCTCAACGTAGGTGTGTGGCATATCATCGTGTATTACTTCAAGACAAATGGACTGGGCACAAGAATAACCGACTTGCACAGCTTTTCTGAGCTGGGTCTCTTGGCTCCGATTTCCAGTCATTATCTCACGAAGCCGTTCTATCGCCAGTTCTACGTATTGGCCGTCGAAGATCCCGGAGTCTGTATCAAACAGGTCTTTCAGTGGAGCATTAGCCTCGTCGTTCTCCATCCTGTCGATTGTCTTGTCGTAAATGTCTACTCCCGGCAGGTTGACCCGGGTAGCAGGTATGTACAAGAGAGGAACCTCGTCCCATGGCGCCTGGGTAGGGCGCGAAGTATCCCACAACCAATCGGGGGTCGCTTCCACGAAAAATGATCTGGCTTGGTCGTTGGAGTGGTAGAATTCGAAGCCAACATCTTCGGGGAGCGAGTCCTTGTCCACGGAGTCTAAACTGTTAATTGCTCGGAGGATAGTGCTCTTACCGGTCGCATTTGGGCCGATGAAGAGGTTCACCCGTTCGTCGCAATTGAAGCGCACATATTCCAGCGGTGGCAGATCTACGATTTGTATGTGTAGTATGTGCATGGTAATAGCCCCTTTGGCCTCGTCCATAGGTGCATGAATTTCGTGACCCTGTCCGGCGCCCGAACTCTTTGAGTATACCAGTTGAGTCCCAAGAGGCTCAAAGAGTTATCCGGGCGCCTCGGAGCCCCCTTGACGGAGTATCCAGACCTCCCTGCCACCAACTTTCAAGGCTTTGACGCCACACCATTCTTCGGTGCCCTACAATTTGACTGCCAGTTCAATGGAACGTAGGCCCAGTTGGAGGGACTCCTCATGGATATTCTGAATTCGCCCTTGGTGAAGCGGCTTGCCGCTGTCTTCATGCTTTGCTTGGCCGGGACAGTGCTGGTGCACTTTATCGGAACCCAGTTCTATGATCCGGACTTGCAGGGCGGGGTGCTCACCGCGTGGCGCGTCATCGATCCGATTATGGTGGCCGGATTGTCGATGGTGCTGCTCCTCGCCTTCGCCCGGAAGCGCCGGCTGGACGCCGAGAAGGCCGACCAATCGATTACCCGAGAGTATCTGGAGGCGAACGGCGTTTTCTATTTTTCCGGTGCGCTTCTGGCGGCGGTCCTCTGGAACTGGGTCGGCGTCGAGTGGTCCGAGCCAGTGACCACCCAACCGCTTGTATGGGTCCTCAGCGACTCGACGCTGCCGCTCTTGCTAGGTTCGACGGCATTCCGGTTGCTGCGTGAGGCACGGGGCTGAGCCGCTTGGACGCCGCCGGGCAACCGTTTTCCCGAGACTGCATCCGCTTCCGCGGTACTACCATCGAGTACCAGGTCCGGCGCAGCGCGCGGCGCAAGAAAACGGTCCAGATCACCGTGGATGGCGATGGCGTGCAGGTAGCGGCTCCCGCGGCGACACCGGACAGCGAACTGCGGGAGATCGTCCGCAAGCGTGCGCCTTGGATTCTCGAGCACACCAAGGAGGCGGTGCTCCGGGCCGCGCCGAAGCCCTTGGTCAGCGGCGAGACGCTACCGTACTTGGGCCGCAACGTTCGGCTTATCATCGAGCAAAGCGACACTGTCCGGTCACCGGAGGTGCGCTTCGACCACTGGCAATTCCGGGTGACCATGCCGGCTGCTATCCCCGACAGCGAGCGCTATGAACGCCTGCGCCGGAGTATTATAGAGTGGTACCGCGCCAAGGCCGCCGTGCGATTGCAGGCCAGCGTCGATGAGTGGTTGCCCGCCTTTGGAAGCGTGATCAAACCCCGGCTTCTGATCCGTGACCAGCGCCAAATCTGGGGAAGTTGCGCCGCCGACGGCACGCTGCGTTTCAACTGGCGGCTCATGATGCTGGAGCCCGCACTCATCGAGTACGTGGTCGTCCATGAATTGGCCCACCTGAAGGTCAAGAACCACTCAAGGAATTTCTGGGACCTGGTGGCCCAAGTGATGCCGGACGTCCAGCAACGGCGCCAGCGGCTGCGGGAAGCCGGGGCAGTATTGCCTCTGTGACGCATTGACACCTTACCCCCAAGCCTCAAAGCCCTCTCTTGCTTGCAGGGCCTTTCGGTTCCCAGACCAAGGCAGCCACAAGGGCTGCCCCTACGCCCGGCGGCGCGTTACCTTGTAGAGGCAACCCTTGTGGTTGCCTCTATGGTTCTGCTACCTGCATTAAGAATCGAAAGACCCTGTTCTAGCTTGCGCCCTGGGCGTCAAAAGGGCCGTCGAAGGGGTACAATCCCTGTATGAGTAATACTGGAAATGGGCAGGCAACCGAGAGACGCGACGGCGCCGGGCTGTTTTTCATTGATCAAACAAACGGAGACCAAACCAACCGCGGCCAAGCCAACGAAGCGTTGGGCGAGGCGGTGGCATCGCTGCAACGGGGTGACCCGCTGCGGCCGGTAACGGTGATCGGGCCGTCGGGCTTTGCCAACCTTGAGCTGCGGCGAGAGCTGGGGCGCTCCGGCCTGTGTAACGTGCGATTTATGGTGCTGCCCCGCCTAGCCGAGCTACTGGCGGCCCCGGCTTTGGCCGCCCAAGGACGGCGCCCGCTAACGCCGGTCCTTGAAAGCGCATCGGTGCGAGCAGTGTGCGCCCAAGCGGCCGGCCCTCTCCGCGAGCAGCGTCTTCACCCTTCGACCATTCGCAGCCTGGCGCGCACCTTCCGCGAACTGCGGCCGGTCTCCGAGGATGCCCTCGCTATTCTGGAAGGCGAGGACGGTCTGCGCGCCGAGGTGGTGCGGCTCTACCGGGCCTTCCGGGAGCGCACGGCCACCGGCTTCTACGACCGGGAAGACCTGGCCCTCGCCGCCGCCGAGGCGGTGAGAAGCAGCCACTCGCTTGGCCTGGCCGACTTGGGATTCGTCGTGTTTTACAAGGTGCGCCGCCTCACCCGTGGCGAAATGGCGTTGATTGAAGCACTTGCGGCGGCAGGGCAGTGCTCGGTGTACCTCGACTTGACTGGCGACGAGTCCGCCGACGCGCCCGCGCATTTGGTGGCGGAGCGGTTGGCCCACATATTCGGGCCGGCGCAATCCCAGTGGCTGGTGGCCAGTGGCCAGCGGCCGGAGCGGTTGCGAGACGACGACGGAGTTCCTTCCTCGGACTGTGAGACGCTGGACTGGGAGACGCTGCTGGTGGCGCCCGACCCCCACCAAGAAATACGCAGCGCGATACGCCACATTGTCCAGCAGGCGGACGCCGGAGTCCCCTTCCATCGCATGGCCCTGCTATACCGCAGCCGGGAGCCCTACGGCGTCCAGCTACTGGAGGAATTGAAACTGGCCGGGATTCCTATCACCGGGCCCAACCCCGCCACCCTGGCCAGCACCGGCGCCGGACGTGCGCTGACCGGCCTGCTGCGTTTGTGCCAGGGCGGTTTTATGCGCGACGAGGTCATGGCTTGGCTTACTGGCTGCCCAGTTGGGTCGGCTGGCCGCAAAATCAACCCCAGCCTTTGGGATGCAATATCCCGGGACGCCGGTGTGGTCGGCGGACGGGACCAATGGACGCAGCGGCTCCACAGTTTCGCAGAAGGTCTGGAGCAGGCAGCGGCTAACGCGCCGACACGCGGCGAGCTGTCCGAGCACCAGATAGAGGGCATTCGATACCGGGCCAAGGCGGCCCGGGAGTTGCAGGACTTCGTCGAGACACTGGCCGGAGATACAACACCGCCCAGCGGCGACAACACTTGGGGCGGTCTTGCCGGATGGGCCAGCGGCCTGTTGGACCGCTATCTCGACCTTGGCCCCGATGCTCCGGAAACCGGCCACGCCGCTCACCGTCAGGTGAGTGAAATCCTATCGGAAGTCGGCCATGCGGACTTTGTCGACGTTCAGCCCGACTTTGCCGCATTTGAGCAGGTCTTTCAGGAGGCGCTGCAAGTATCTCCGGGCCGCATCGGGGAGACGGGCCGCGGCGTGTTCGTAGCCCCGGTGGGGGCGGCAGCCGGGATGAGCTTTGATGTGGTCCATATCGTGGGCCTGGTCGAGGGGGCGTTTCCGCCGCCGCAGCGGGACGACTCCTTGCTGCCGGAGCGCGCCCGCGCCGCCTCGTCTCAATCAGGGCAAGGCAGCGGGGCCGGTCTACCGCTGCGGGACTACCGGGCCAGCGAGGAACGGTACACGTTCTTGGCCGCCCTGCACTCGGCACCGGTGCGGTGGCTGTCCTGCCCCGCCTCCGACCCCATAGGCGGACGCGAGCAGCACCCGTCCCGCTGGTTCTTGGAACGGGCCTCGAATCTCAGCGGCCAAGCCGTTTACCCATCGACGTTGGGTGGGCTGGCCTCGCAACCCTGGCTGACCATCCTTGGCTCAATGGACAAGTCGCTGGACGGCGTCGACCGGACCTCCGTCGCCGACCTGCACGACTACGACTTGGACTCGATGAGGGCGTGGCAGAAATCAGGCGCCAGCCTGGACCGGCATCCAATGGCGGCGGGCGACGGGCCTCTCGCCAAGCCGGTGCAACTGGCCCGGCTGCGCTACGGCGGCGCCTTCACTCTCTGGGACGGGAACGTGGCCGACGCCATCGTTAACCAGCCCCGGTTGGCGCCCCGTCGGCCCTTGTCGGCCACCAGCCTAGAGGCTTGGGCCACGTGTCCGTTCAGCTACTTTCTGTCGCGAGTGCTGGGGTTGCGCGCCGTGGAAAAGCCCGAAGACCGCTTATCCCTCTCGCCAGTGGACCGGGGGACACTGGTACACGCCATTCTGGAAAATTTCGTTGGCGAGGCCATCAATCAAAACACGGCGCCCCGGCCGGACCAGGCATGGAATGATGCTCACCGGCGTCGCTTGATGGAGATTGCCGAGGCAAGGTTCGACGAGGTCGAGTCCCGCGGCATGACCGGCCGAGACCTGATGTGGCAGATGGACAAAGCCAATATTCGAGCCGACCTGCACCGGTTCTTGGAAGAAGACTCTAGGCTCAGATACGAACACGGCGTCACCCCGGCCTGGCTGGAGGCCGGGTTCGGGGTGGCCGGAGGATGGCCGGCCGCAGCCATTACGCTTCCCAATACGGACAGGATCGAGTTCCGCGGCTACATCGACCGCGTCGACGTGTCTCCCGACGGGCGCAAGGCGCTGGTGCGCGACTACAAGACCGGCAGTTCATCTGGCTACACCGGCATGGACAAAGACCCGATACAGGCCGGGCAGCGCCTTCAACTGGCCATCTACTCGCTGGCGGTCCAAAGCGGTTTGAGCGAGGATGTGGATGTCAATTCTGCTTACTGGTTCATCAGCAACCGGGGCGGATTCTCAATGGCTCCCAAGTCTCCGATGCGCTTGGCGGACGTCAAGGACGAATTCGACCGGACCATGTCCCTGATCGTCTCCGGCATTGACGCCGGCGTCTTCCCGGCCAATCCGGGCAATGCCGATCGCGGCTCTTTTGCCAACTGCAAGTACTGTGACTTCGACGCGCTGTGCCCCTCCAAGCGTGACCTTTTATGGCAGCGGAAGTCCGGCGATAGCGCCGTCCGGCCCTACGCGGAACTTGCTACCGCCGAGGATGAGTGAGCATGGCAGGCCCATTCCAGCCTCAAGACCAAAGCGCCAGGGAGAAGATTCTCGACCGACTGGACGAGACGCTGTTCGTCGAGGCCGGCGCCGGTACCGGCAAGACCTCCAGCTTGGTGGGCCGGATGCTAAGGCTGGTCATTACCGGGCGGGCGTCCATCGGCGGCATTGCGGCTATCACCTTCACCGAGGCTGCCGCCGCCGAGTTGGGCCACCGGATTCGTGAGGGACTGGAGAAGGCGGGGGCCGACGAGTCCCTCAGCCCACCAGAGCAGGAAAGCGCCCGCCGCGCTTTGCAGGGCTTGGATCTTGCCTCGATCCAAACGTTGCATGGCTTTGCGGCGGCTATCCTGCAAGAGCGCCCCTTGGAGGCCGGACTCCCGCCCGAATTCGAAATTATGGACGAAATAGCGGGGGAGTTGGCTTTCGAGGAGCGGTGGCGGGACTGGCTGGACGGCGCGATGCGCCGTGACGAGACCATCCTGGACCTGCGATTGGCTTTCACCATGGGACTCAGTCCGGACCAGCTACGGAATATAGCTCTGGAATTTCACCAAAACTACGATCTGCTGGAGTCCTATCACATCGCCGAAGCTCTCATGCCCGAGGCCGCGGCGGCAGACCGGCTCCTCAGTGAGTCCGATGAACTCGCTAGGCTCTGCCAATATTCGGACCTGAGAGACGATGACCCGTTATATGCCGGTGTCCAGAGATTGCTTCGCATCGCGGTGGGACTGGGAAAAGCGCCTTCCGATGAGCCGGACAGCTACCTCCAACTTACGAGGCTTCTCTGGCCGCCCGGCAACCGGGGCCGCACGGCCGATTGGCGGAAAGACTCGAAGACCGGTGCCAATGCCTGCACGCAACTTAAAGCCTTGGTCAAGGAAGTCCGGACCGCAGTGGATGATGAAATAGCGGCGGTGCGGCAGTCCGCGCTATCTCACCTGTTGCAGGAATTGCGCGGTTTTGCCCTCGATTACGCGGCCGGCCGCAAGCGTCAGGGCCGCGCCAATTACCATGACCTGCTAGTCTGGGCCCGGGACCTGCTGCGGGACAACCTTGCGGTGCGGGACTACTTCCGGCAGCGCTTCACCCACCTGCTGATCGACGAGGTCCAAGACACCGACCCCATCCAGGCCGAAATCGCCTTGTTCTTGTCCGAAGATGCGCCTTTGGGCGGCGCGGCCGGTGATCGGCCGCGCCAGTGGCAAAACATCACCCCGGAACGCGGCAAGCTGTTCGTGGTAGGCGACCCCAAGCAGTCCATCTACCGCTTTCGGCGTGCCGACATCCGCCAAGTCGCCGGGTTGCGCGAGCAGATGGGCGGGGAGATCGTCCAACTGGTCCAGAACTTCCGCTCGCAGCAGCCGGTGGCGGAGTGGGTCAACCACATTTTTGGTCCATGGATGGCGGAGGGAGAAACCCAGCCCGGCTATGAACCAATAGTCCACCGGTGGGAAGGTGAGCCTTGGAAGCAGGGGCGCGGCAGCGGCGAAGGCAAGCCCAGACCCGCCGTGTGGCGGCTGGGCGATGTCGTCGTAAGCGCCAGTGCGGCTGAGGTCAGGCGGCAAGAGGACGAAGCCATATCTCGTCTGCTGCGGAACATTGTCGAGGATGGCTGGCAGGTGCTGGACCGGGAGAAGACCGAGGCCGAGGGCCAAGAGTGCTACCGCCCCGCCGAATTTCGGGACATCTGTCTTCTGCTGCGGGCCCGCACCGGCCTCTCCAGCTTGGAGAACGCGCTGGAAGCGGCGGACGCGCCCTACCGGATGGAGGGCGCGTCTCTGGTATTCCACACCCAGGAAGTCCGCGACCTGATGAACTGCCTGCGGGCCATCGACGACCCTTCGGACGAGGTGGCGATTGTCGCCGCGCTCCGCTCGCCGGCCTTTGCTTGCTCCGACGTGGAGCTGCTGGAATTTCATCAGGCCGGGAGCCGGTTCGACTATTTGACACTCCACGGGCCGGTTGGCGGCCCGGTCTCCCAAGGATTGGAAAAGCTGCGCGGGTATCACGCGGCGCGGAACTGGGACTCGGTAGCCCACCTCATCGACCGGTTTATCCGGGAGCGGCATCTGATGCAGCTTGCCCTCGACCACCCGCGGACCCGGGAGCACTGGCGGCGCTACCGGTTCATGGTCGACCAAGCCCGCGGATTCGTGGCCGCCGGGGGCGAATCGCTTCGCGGCTACATCGAGTGGATGGACCGCCGACGCGACGAAAACGCCCGAGTCGCCGAAGCAGCGAGTCCCGACGCCGACGAAGACGCTGTTCGGATTATGACCGTCCACGCCGCTAAAGGCTTGGAATTCCCCATCGTCATCCTGACCCGGATTAACAGCGACTTATCCCGGACCGGAGGTTCCAGACCCGTTATTTTCGAGCGAACGAACGGTAGCATCGAGGCCAGAGCTGGGTCGGAGGGCTCCCGTTTTGAGACCCCCGGATATGCGGATGCCCTCAGCCTCGAGCGGGCCTTAGAGCAAGAAGAGGCTGTCCGGCTGCTTTACGTCGCCGCTACCCGGGCCCGCGACCACTTGGCCGTCAGCATGTACCGCCGGGATAGGGGCATTAGCTTGGCCCATCGGGTAGCCGACTTCGCCGAGGGCGGCGACTACCTGTGGCAAAGGGCACAGCCCCACGAGTTGCCCCCCAAGGTAGCCGATGAATCCGGCGCTGACGGCATCGACCCGGAGAGCCACTCACTGGAAGAGCGGGAGCAATGGACCAAGGCGCGAGCGGCCCTGATTAAGGCCAACAGCGCCCCAACATCCATCGCCGCTACCCGCCTGGCCAGCGTGGACAAGGAGGAGTCCGAGTCCGATGAGCCTTGGAAGCGGGGGCGCGGCAGCAGCGAGGTTGGACGGGCCGTCCACTCGGTGCTCCAGACCATAGATTTGGCTACCGGTTCGGGTATCGACGACACCGCCAACGCCCAGGCCACGGCGGAGGGCATTCCCCACCGCCGCGCCGAAGTCGCCCAGTTGGTCCGGAAGGCAATCGCCAGCGATATAGTGCAGCGGGCCGTCAATTCAACCAGGTACTGGCGCGAAGTCCCCCTTGGAATACCCCTCGAAGGCGGCGCTGTCTTGGAGGGTTTCATCGACCTGCTCTTCGAGGAAAACGGGCACCTGGTTGTAGTGGACTACAAGACCGACGACGTGGACGCCGACCAGACCGCAGCCCGCCTGCAAAACTACCGGATGCAAGCCGGGGCCTACGCCTTGGCGGTCAACCGGGCCACCGGCCGCCCCGTGTCCGAGGTGGTTTACCTGTTCGTCCGGCTCGGCCGCGAAGAGTCCGTTCCCAACATTGCCGCCCTAGCGACCGAGGCTGAGAACGCCGCCCGCGATTACATCGCCAGTCCGCCGAACGGCTGAGTGTTCGGCGGACATGCGGTGGGGTCAGCGGGTCAAGGCAAAGGGAATATACCGCGACCGAGTGCCCTCCGGCGGGAGCCATTTCGTAAAGGCCAGCGGCCTGCGCTGGATCAGCTTGCCGTGGCGGACCACCATACCCTGGCCAGCCGGACTTGGGTATTGCCTTTTCTGGCGCCCCTGGCGCCTTCGGAACGATATTACCGGAAAAGGGGGCGGGCTCACCAGAAGCTCACCGACTGGGCTCGCCGGATCATCCTCCAACTGCGCCGGTGGCTGCCCCACCGCCCCCGGTGCTGGTGGCGGACAGCAGCTACGCTGTCTTGGAATTGCTCCACTTCCCCGGACGGCCGCTTGGTATGCCAAGCCCCTGCCCACCTTTGCCGGTGCAATCGCCCTGGTCAGAAAGGACCTCCGGCGGGCCTCTGGAAGTTTTTCCATGTCGGATATCGAACCTGAAATCACGAAAGTCCCGACACCATTATTCAACCGCATCGTAGACTTGCTTTCCTACGCCGCTTGAATGTACAAAGTCCAGCTTAGAGGCGCCGCCCATATCGTTAATGGACTGGCCCTAATGAAATAGGACGCCGCCGTTGACGTTGTAGGCTTGCCCGGTGATGAAGTTGGCGTCGTCGGAGGCTAGGAAGGCCACCATGTTGGCGATGTCTTCCGCCTCGGCGATGCGTCCCAAGGGCGAGGAGCGGCCCGCTCCTTCCACAATTCGCCCCCGGAACTCTTCATGGGAGATGCCCAGTTCCTCGGCCCGGTCCCGCTCCCAATAACTCATCCGGTCGGTGTTGATGGGGCCGGGACACACGGCGTTCACCGTTATGTGGTATGGCGCCAAGTCTAGAGCCGACGCTTGGGTTAGCCCCAGGACGGCAAACTTCGACGCGGAATAGGCGGCGCCGGTGGCGCTGGCTTGCTTGGACGCATTCGAGGCGATGTTAACGATGCGTCCGCCGTTCCCCACTCGAATCATCTCCCGGCCAACCATCTGGGTACACAGGAAGACGGCGGTCGTATTGATGGTCAGAAAGTGGTCCCAGACCTCCTTTGCCAACTCGGTCACCGGCACTTTGTCCCGCCCGATAATTGCCCGGGCATTGTTGACCAGGATGTCTATATGCCCAAAGTGGTCCACGACCTGCTCCACCATGGCCTCGATCTGCTCCTCGCGGCTCAAGTCGCAATACACTTGGAGACTGCGCCGTCCCAGTGCGGCTACCTCCTCGCCCACCGAGTCGATGCTCCTCCAGCCAAGCCTGACCTCGGCCGGCGGCAGGTCCTCCGTTTCCCGTTGCACATCGGTCAAGGCCACGTCGGCGCCAAGGCCGGCCAGCTTCAAAGCGGTGGCGCGCCCCACGCCCCTCATGCCGCCGGCTCCGGTAATTAGGGCTACTTTGCCTTCCAGTCCGGGCATCAGGTACCTCCAACTTTTGGGAACTATATACAATCCTACCTTCTACGGTGATGGGGTTGGCTCCGGGTCATTCACTTCCGCTGGGAGGGTGTCAGTTGCCCTTCGGGCAGCATCCAAGAACGGTTTGAGCAGTAATTCGGCAGAGTCCAAATCAATCGCCACCAAACTACCTTCCTTATCGTAAAAAGCTGTCAAGCCATTCGCGACCTGTTCACCTTCATCCACCCAGACCGGATTTCCTGCTTGTATGGATAATCTACGCTCCTCGGGCCAATAGGAAACTACGACATCCGGCAGAGATTCTAGTTCCCGGTGATTTACTGCACGTTCTTCCACGGCCTTCCTCCATATCTTCTTTCCAGCCTTCTGTCTGGATAGGCAGTAAGCAACTCGCCGGTGCTCACGGTTCCTACGAATACTACCGTAATCCACTGACTGAATTGTGGCACTCGCCCAACAAGAATTGTTCGGCGCTCCCCATCAGGCATAACTTGCTCCCATCGGTCGTAAGGTTGCTTGATGATACGCATAATCCATTCAGGGCGGATAGAAGAATGCCGCTCCAGCGTAGATTGCCCGTGCGATGGTCTTTTGGGCAGTGCGTCATATTCCCGGCGTAGTCGACGGGTTTCAACGGTAAAATGGTCTATAGTTCCCTCCAAGAATACCATATTAACCTGTGCCCTCGCGAATCCAGTATAATTGCCCTTGATACCCCAGCCGGAGGTGAAAGACATGGCCTCATCCCTCATCCGTGGTAAGTACGTGATATGCCGGGCCGGCGATGACGCTGCCGGAAGTACCGTGATTTCTGACGGCGCGGTGTTGCAGCAGGACGGCGTCATCGTGGACGTTGGGCCTTACGAGAATCTTCGGCAGTCCGCTCAAGTCGATGAAGTGGTGGGCGGCCCCAATTTTGTGGTGTTCCCCGGCTTAGTCAACACTCACCACCACGGCAGGGGTGTGACCACCTTTCAACTGGGCAGCGTCGACGACTGCTTGGAGACCTGGATCCTCGCCGGTTGGGGCCAGCGTCCCTACGACAACTACTTGGTGACCCTCTACACGGCCATGCAGATGATCGAGTCGGGCACCACCACGGTCATGTACAACCATCCCCAGACCCCGGTTACCGGACTGGATGACGACTTGGAGGAGATTCTCCGGGCCTTTGGAGACGCGGGAATGCGGACTGCCTTTTCGGTCTATTTCCGGGAGCGGAACCGGGTGGTCTATGGCGACGACGAGGGCTTCCTGTCGGGCCTGCCTACGGACTTGGCTGCCGGAGTCAGACAGTACTTGGCCGCGGTGGACCTGCCCATGGCGGACTATTTCCGGTTGTTTGAGAAGATGCACGGGGAGTATGGGGCCGACCCAAACGGCAAGTGCACCGTTTTGCTCAGCCCCAGCAATGTCCAGTGGGTGTCCGACAGTTTTCTGGAGCAGACCAAAGACTACGCCAACAGGTACCAGGCCGGAATCCACATCCACTTGGTGGAGAGCTTCTACCAGAAAGAGTACGGGATGCGGACTTGGTCCAAGACCCCGGTGGCCCACTTGGAAGACCTGGGATTCTTGGGGCCGGAGGTGTCCTGTGCGCATTCGGTCTGGCTGACCGACGCCGACATCGAATTGCTGGCCGGCAACAATGCCACCGTCTGCCACAACGCCAGCTCGAACTTGCGGCTAAAAAACGGGATTGCGCCGGTAAACGCGATGCTGGCCGGGGGAGTGAACGTGTCGGTCGGGACCGACAGCACCGCGATTAACGACGACGATGATATGCTTCAGGAAATGCGCTTGCTATCCAAGCTGCACCGGCAGCCGTCGATAGCCGCGCCGGCGATAAATTCCCACCAAGTGCTCAAGATGGGAACGGTGAACGCAGCCCGCCCCACTTTTTTTCAAGATAAGATCGGCGCGTTGGAAAAGGGCCGGCGGGCCGACATGGTGTTGTTGGACTTGTCTTACATTGAGGAACCGTACCTTGACCCCGACCTCAACATGATCGACGCCCTCCTCTATCGAGGGAAGTCCCAGCATGTAAACACGGTGATCATCGACGGCGACGTGGTGCTGCGGGACGGCCGCTTTACCTATATCGATAAGAGCGCGGTGTTGCAAGAGTTGAAAGAGCGGTTTTCCCGGTCGGTGGAACCGGCGACCTTGGCGGCTAGGCAGATGGCAAACCGGCTGGTCCCCTTCGTCGAGCGGTTCTACGAAGCTTGGCATTCCGGCGACGGCCCGCCGCATTACGTTTACAACGGCCGGAGCTAGGGACTGGCTCCGCCGAGGCCATCGCCTCAACCACCGAATTCAACGGTGTGTTAGTATGGTGGCCAGCGGCAAAGCAATCCCAGAGTGCAACCCAGGACTGGAATAACCCCATCGCAACGCCAAAAGGAGATCGGCCATGACTACTGTAGGTACCGGTAAATACACTTACCGGCTGGAGCAAGACTGGGCCCGGCTGCCTCAAGGAGAGGAGTTTGGGACGGTCAGCGCCGTCGCCACCGACTCCCAAGACCGGGTCTACGTCTTCCAGCGGAAGGACCCGCCGGTGGTCATCTTTGACCGGGAGGGCAACTTTGTGGGTTCTTGGGGAAATGGCAACTTCGTCAATCCCCACGGTATTTATATTGCCGACGACATCGTGTACCTCACCGACCGGGAGGGCTCGGTAGCTATGAAGTACACCCTAGACGGGCGGCCCCTCCAGATTATCGGCACCCACGGCGTCTACTCCGACACTGGCTGCGAGGTCGCTGGCGAGGTTGCGCCTCGTGCGGCCGGCCCCTTCAACTACTTGACTGAGTTGGTCCCGGCTCCATCGGGTGAATTGTACGTTTCCGACGGGTACCGGAACGCCCGAGTCCACCGCTTCTCCAGCGATGGGTCCCTGATCTCCTCTTGGGGAGAACCGGGCAAAGGAGGGGCGAACCAGTTCCACCTGCCCCACAGCCTCTTGGTGGGCCAAGATGGGCGAGTCTACGTATGCGACCGGGAAAACAGCCGGGTGCAGGTCTTTGACGCCGATGGCAACTACATAACTATGTGGACCGACATGCAACGCCCGCTGGACATTTCCCAAGACTCGGAGGGGATGTTCTACACCAGCGAGCGCCCCGAAGACGGTAAGCCGCCTCAGATGAGCGTCTTGGATGGAGAAGGCAACGTATTGGCCCGTTGGGCGTCCCGCTCGGCCCACGGCTCTTGGGTCGACGCCCACGGAGACCTTTACTTGGCCCTAACCGCAGAGAAGAGCGTGGACAAATACGTGCGGTTGGGATAGCACCGGCGCCTGCTCGTCATTCCGGCCTTGAGCCGGAATCCAGAATGTCCCCCGGGACCCCGGATTTGCAACGAGGAACGTCGCAGTTGTCTTAGCAGTCCTGGGTCCCGACTTTCGCCGGGACGACGGCGGGATGCGTCGGTTCTGTCTCTGTCAAGTCGTTCTGGCCCGGAATGCGGAAAATGAAGAGGCCCTGACGGCTCAGGCGGCATAAGCCAGTGATAAGAGAGGACAAGACTATGGTAGCCAACCCGGGTGGGCCGGAAGCACAGCCCGCCGACTACCGGACCCTGTCGGGCCGGACTCTATCAGGATTAGAGGTCAAGGGTCTCTACTCCAAGGTAGACGCTGCCGCCCTTGATTACGACCGGGACTTGGGCGAGCCCGGCGCCTACCCCTTTACCCGCGGCCCCTATCCCAATATGTACCGGGGGCGTTTGTGGACCCGGCGGCAGATCGCTGGCTTTGGCACGGCCCAAGCCACCAATCAGCGCTACCGTTTTTTACTGGAGCACGGCCAGACAGGTATAAGCACCGACTTCGACCACCCCACCTTGACCGGCTACGACTCTGACCATGAACTAGCCGAGGGTGAGGTAGGCCGGTTGGGAGTCGCCGTGGACACGGTGCAAGACATGCACGACCTCTTCGATGGCATAGCCATGGACCAGGTTAGCGTGTCCTTGACCATCAATCATCCCGCTATCGTCATGCTGAGCATGTTCTTGGCCACGGCCCGGAAGCGGGGAGTAGGCTGGGAAGCCCTTCGGGGGACCACCCAAAACGACTCTTTGAAGGAGTTCCACGGCCAGAAGACCTTTGCTTTGGGCCCGGGGCCGTCTCTCAAGCTCACCACCGACATTATCGAGTTCTACACCCGCCACGTACCCAATTGGTATACCGTCTCTATCTCCGGCTACCACACCCGGGAGTCCGGGTCCGATGCGGTCCAAGAGTTGGCTTTCACCTTGGCTCAGGGAATGGCCTACGTGGAGTCCACTCTGAAACGGGACCTTCCGGTAGACAGCTTCGCTCCAAGGCTATCCTTCTTCTTCGGCTGCCACAACGACTTCTTCGAAGAGGTGGCCAAGTTCCGGGCGGCGCGGCGCATGTGGGCCCGGATAATGAAAGACCGTTATGGCGCTACAAGGCCCGAGTCCATGCGGCTGCGGTTCCATACCCAGACCTTGGGCTCGACGTTGATGCGCCAAGACCCCCAGAACAACATCGTTAGGGGGGCGTTCCAAGCGTTGGCGGCGGTGCTGGGCGGCACCCAATCGCTGCACGTTAGCGGTTACGACGAAGCCTACGACATACCCTCTGAAGAAGCCATGCGGATGTCTCTGGCTACCCAGCTTATTCTGGCCCACGAGTCCGGTGTGGCCAGCACGGTGGACCCGCTGGGCGGCTCTATGTTTCTGGAGTCGCTGACCAATGCGATGGAAGAGAAGGCTTCCGAGTACATCGAAACCATTGACGGCTTGGGCTCCGGGTCCCTATACGAGGGGATGCTGCAAGCCATCTCCACCGGGTATATTGAGCGGGAGATCGCCCGGGCTTCTTATGAATATCAACGGCGCATCGAGTCCAACGAGCAAGTAGTCGTGGGGCTCAATCAGTACCAGTCTGAGGCGCAACGCCCTCTGGAGCTATTCCACTTCGATCCGGCGGAGGAACACCGGCAAATAGCCCGCTTGGCCAAAGTCAAGGAGACCCGCAGCCCCAGCCTCGTTGCCGACGCCCTGCACCGGTTATCCAAAGCAGCGCAGCGGGATGAAAACCTGATGCCCTTAGTGCTGGAGGCGGTGGAGGTGTCCGCCACCGAGGGCGAGGTTATGGGAGCCCTCCGGGACGTATACGGGGAGTACGTGGACCCGGGCGTGTTTTAGGCTGGAACGGGCAGAGCTATGAATTCGGGAGACCGAGTCCGGTGACTGGAAACTCGTCTAACTTAATTCCCAAAGTCCTCTTGGCCAAGCTGGGACTGGATGGCCACGACCGAGGCGTCAAAGTCGTCGCGCGGGCCCTGCGGGATGCGGGCATGGAGGTAGTGTACCTGGGTATGCGGGTAACCCCCGCACAAGTGGCCCAAGCGGCGCTGCAAGAAGACGCCGATGCGGTGGGAATCAGCATCCTCTCCGGGGCCCACATGCGGTTGATTCCCCGGTTGACCCAAGCCTTGAGCGAGCAGGGATTGACCGATGTGCTGTTGTTGGTGGGGGGCACCATCCCCGAGGACGATGTCGAGCCATTGCAAGCAATGGGCGTCGACGGCGTTTTTCCGGTGGGGACTTTCACTCAGGCCATGATCGATTTTATTTACGACCGGCTGCAACCGCGATGATGCAGGGTCATTCGGTTCTCGATGTTAAGGAGATGCAGACCTCCAGGCCCGGTCATTCTGAGGAGCTTGCGACGAAGAATCTAAAATGTTCCGGCGGCATGAAGGCAGGGACTTTAGACCCTTCGCTGTCGCTCAGGGTGACAATCGAAAGACCCTGCGCGATGATTCCCCCATGTTCCTGCCGAGAGAGGCGCTGGGGATGATGGAGTGGCCGCCCCGCTATTCGCCCGGCTTTATCCCGGAGGCAAACTCCGAGTACTGGGATCCGGAGCCGGAGACCATGCCTCCGGAGCAGCGTGACCTGATTATTCTGGAAAAGCTGCGGAGCCAGGTACGCTACGCCTTTGTCAACTCCGGGTTTTACCGTGAGTTCTACCGTGACGCCCCGGTCGACCCCACTAACATCTCCAGTTTTGAGGAGTTGGCCCGGTTGCCCATCCTGACCAAAGAAGAGGTGCGGCGAGAGCAGGAATTATATCCTCCTTACGGGCGGTTTCTTTGCATCCCTGAGCAAGAAGTCTTCCGGGTCCACGGCACCTCCGGGACCACCGGCAGGCCCACCGTCTTCGGCATCGGCCGGGACGACTGGGGCCGCATTGGCGAGGCCCATGCCCGCATCCTATGGGCCGCCGGCTTGCGCCCCGGCGACATCGTAATGGTGGCCGCCGTCTTTAGCTTGTATATCGGCAGTTGGGGAGCGTTGGTAGGGGCAGAGCGGCTGGGCGCAACCTGCTTCCCCTTTGGCAGCGGCGCACCGGGACAGACGGAGCGGGCGGCGGAGTGGGCCGCCATGTTAAAGCCGTCCGCGTTGTACGCCACCCCGTCCTATGCTCTGTACCTAGCGGAGGTGGCCAAAAGCATGGGGCTGGACCCGCGCACCGACTTCGGGTTTCGGTTCATGTTCTTCTCCGGCGAGCCGGGCGCCAGCGTCCCCTCAACCCGTAGTCAAATCGAGGATACCTACGATTGCTACGTGGTGGACATGGGCACCATGGCGGAAATGACGCCTTGGATGACCAACGCCGGTTGCCGACACTTGGACCAAGGGATGCACCTGTGGAACGACCTGGTCTACACCGAGATGGTTGACCCCAATAGCAAGGCGCCATTGCCCTTGGGCGCGGAAGGCGTTCCGGTCTATACCCATCTGGAGCGGACTTCCCAACCCATGATACGTTATTGGTCGGGAGACATCGCCCGCTGGGACATGGTGGACTGCCCCTGCGGACGGACTTATCCCACCTTGACTCTGGGCATCTACGGCCGGACCGACGACATGATTATCGTCCGCGGCCAGAACGTTTTTCCTTCCCGCATCGAAGATATTCTAAGGGGAATGAAGGAGTTCGGCGGCGAGTTTCGATTGGTGCTGGAAAGAGAGAGCGGTCAGCTAGACCGCCTGACGGTGCAGACCGAGGTCAATGCAGAGTCCTATTCGGACCGGGAATACGACCCGGCGGCCTTGGAGCCGCTGCGGGAACGGATTGCGGCCGATCTTAGGCGCGCCATCGGTGTGGGCGTCGCGGTGGAGTTGAAGCCTGCGGGGGAGTTCGAGCGTACCCAGTTCAAAGCCCGGCGCATCATTGACCGAAGACGGGACCGGCGACAGATTTGAACCAGAGTGCTTCCCGGCCCATCCGTTGCTTTAGAGGGTGTGTGCAAAGTTCCCTCTCCCTTTGGGCTTACAGGGGTAGGTATCCGCATTCCGTCGTTCCGGCGCAGGCCGGAACCCAGGGGCGGGGCCGGGACTACCTTCGCCGGGGCTACCTTCGAATGATTACGAGGCAGAACCAGCGGTATGACATACTCTTCCCGCAACCCGGAAAAATCCCCTGCGTATACCTCCTCGCCAGCAAGAGAAACGGAATGCTGTACACTGGTGTTACCTCTGATAGAGGAGGTGAACTACAACTGGGTTAGCCGGTACACGCAGATACTCTGAACATCTGGAGGGTGCGCCCCCACCCACCTGGGTTCCGGCCTACGCCGGAACGACGGAGCAAACAAATATCTACCCCTGTCAGCTCCCGTGGGGAGAGGGCTAGGGTGAGGGGCGTTCTAGCTGTGAATTACCTTGGCCGTCGTCGGGAATTTCCCCTCATCCCAGCCTTCTCCCCAAGGAGAAGGGGCTTTTGAACTCCCCTTTTAGAGTGCTCATATTCTTGGCGGCGGCGCTGCTGTTGACCGCCGCCTGCACCCCGTCGGCCACCGGGATGCCGGGACCCACCTCGAGCCCCACGGCCAATTTCGTCCCTGCTCCCACTGCCACTTTGGCCCCAACGACTACGCTGGCTCCGACTTCGGCAAGTCCTGATTCCGAGGCCTTGACCGCTGCGGGAATTCAGCCGACTCCCGAGCTTCCAGATGACCCTACCCAGCTAATGCGAGCGACCATTGACGGAAACGTGGCCGCCATTGCGGAGAAGATGGTTGCCGCTGGCAACCTGTCTTTCATTCCGGTGCTCCTCGAATTCATGCGGTTTCAATCCGAGGCTGAGGGAAGGATTAACGTAGCCTCATTCATCAATAAACTTCTGGAAGGGCCGGAAACCATTGTTATTGCTCCCGAGCGGACCGATTGGGCTTGGTGGATAGAGTGGCTGGGCCGGAACCCGCAGGTCCAAGCCCCGGAAGGATATGACGCTTGGAAAGGGGACCTCTACTCGTTAATCGATCCGGGGCTGGGGAGCTTCCTCTATCAGGGCGTGAAGACCGAGATTCGCTTGGAAGAAATCGTTTGGGGCGGGGTGGCCAAGGACGGCATACCGGAGTTGAACAACCCGCCGGTGCTGCCGCCGGAGGACGCGGACTTCTTGGAGCCCACCGACCGGGTATTCGGGGTGTCCATCAACGGTGAACACCGGGCGTACCCGCTCCGCATCCTGAATGCCCACGAGATGGCGAACGACGTACTGGGCGGGGTACCCTTTGCTTTGGCCTATTGAACCCTCTGCGGCTCTGGAATCGTGTATTCCACCGAAATAAACGGCGAAGTGCTACAGTTCGGGACCTCCGGGTGGCTCTACCGGAGCAACAAGCTAATGTACGACAAAGGCGCCAATTCCCTTTGGCATCAATTCAGAGGTAAGCCCGTCGTTGGCGAGTTGGCGGGGAGCGGTATCACCCTAGAGGTCTTGCCCGTCGCGTTGACCACTTGGGCCGACTGGCTGGCAACCCATCCGGATACCACCGTGTTGGATGTCCGCACCGGGGTTTACCCGCCGCGGGCCTACCGTCCCGAGTCCGACCCCGGCTCCATTTACACCTCCTATCGGCAAAGCGCCAAGACGATGTTTCCGGTGCCGGAAAGAAGTGACCTGTTGACGGCCAAGTCCAGGGTATTCGGCCTTGATTTCAACGGGCAAGCCAAGGCTTATCCCCAAGGGGTCCTAGAGGAAACTGCCGTTATTAACGATTCCATAGGCGGGGTGGACTTGGTATTGGTCACTCCGCTTGGCGGCGGCCCTCGGGCCTACCAGCGTTCCGGCCAGACCTTTGTTAGGCTGGAGACCGAGCAAGGAGAAGAAGGGTCCGTGTTTCTCATCGACGATGACGGCCTAAGGTGGCGTTTGGAGGAAGACGCCCTGGCCCGGCACGGAGACCCTACGGTGCCTTTGCGGCGCCTCCCCGGCCGTTCCGCTTTCTGGTTCGGTTGGTACGCCTTCTACCCGGCTACCGGCGTCTACGGTCGGGACTAGAAAACTGTCGCCGGCCAAGGGTGGCTCCGGATGGAAAGTCTCGCGGTTTTGCTAATAATCCGCATTCCATACAGTTGAACCGGTCCGTGGCGGGCATCTATAATTCTGTCTAGCGCATCCTAAACGCTCGGCATCCTGGGTAATTAGGCCGACTCGATGCACCCAAACTAAGACCCAGAAGGGTCAATGTCCGCGGCGGTAGCGCCAGGGCCGGGTGGAATTGGAGGGGAGGGCGGACATGCACAAACTGGCTACCCCATCTGGACTAGCGTTGATAGCGCTGGTCATCGCTTCGGTTTTTCTCCTACTTAATACCACTCCATCGGTGTTTGCCGACGACGATCACGGCGACTCTCCGGCAGAAGCGACGACCATCTATAACGATGGGCGTCTGGTCGGCGGCAAGATCGACCCTACCGCCGATGAGCCGGATGTCGATTATTTCTCCTTTTCAGTGCAACGCGGGGTCCGCTATTCCTTCGTTTTGGACCTAAAAGGGGTCTATGACGCCAGGATCGAAGTAGTGAATTCCGAAGCCAGGGGTTTGAAATTTTCGCCTGGCCAAGTGAGGCTCCCCGGAGAGAACGAGGACCAGATCAAGGTCCAATGGATCGCCCGCACTACTGACACCTACTTTATAGAAATCTCGGGCGTCAGGAGCGACGCCCCCGACGGGTCTGCCTACCTGGGCTCCTACTTGTTGTCGTCCACTGAGGATAAGTCCCTGGAGGACCGTCACAGCGACGCTAAGACCAACGCTACCTCCATCAGCATCGACAACGTTTACCGGGGCGCAATCAGCCCTTGGTCCAACCAACCCGTGATCGGCACCAAGCACGGGGCCGACGACCGAGATTATTTCTCCTTTCAAGCGTCAAGGGGTGTTAGATATACGGTCGACCTCCAATTGGGTACTGCGGAAGGGGTCGAGGTTGCCCTCATCGACTCTCGCGGCCGCAAAGAAGAGTCAAGCAACGGCGCGGGACCGGGACTGGTGTGGGTCGCACCATCCTCAGGCACGTACTACGTTATGGTGTCAGGGTCTAACCGGGTTGAGGACTCGGTCGGCACCTATTCACTCTCCCTCAACGCCGACAGCGACTACGAAGACCGGCACGACGGCTCCCAAGCCGGCGCTACCATCGTGCGTTTCGGCAACGCGCACCAGGGAGCCATCAGTCCAGAGGGCGACCGGGATGTGTTCTCTTTTCGAGCATCCAGAGGAATAAAGTACAGTATCACCGCGAATTTGGGCGATGCCCAAGGCATCGAGTTAGCCGGCATCGAGTTAGCCATAGAGGGGACCGGCGGGCAACACATTGCCTCCAATAGCGGCATCAGCACCACCTTGGACTGGGTGGCTCCGGCTACCAAGACCTACTTTATCGTGGTGTCCGGGTCGGCTCAAGTCCGAACCTCAGTGGGCACCTACTCCCTGGTGGTCGATGCTGACCCTGACTTCGAAGACAGACATTCACACCTGCGTCAATCGGCCAGCCGAGTCCAACTGGGCAACGAGGTGTCGGGCGCCATAAGCCCCGCTGATGATCTAGACTATTTCTCCTTTACCGCCAAGCGCGGCGCCAGCTACTCCATCGCTGTGGCATTCACTTCGGACTTCCCGGTGGACATAAAGATCCTAGCGGCCAATGGCAAAACGGTGCACTCCAACAGGGGCATAGGCTCCCAGGTCAACTGGACCGCCCAAAGCGTCGGTAGATACTATGTGGCTGTCTCCAGCGCAGTCCGAAGCACCGGTCAGATCGCCACTTATACGATCACGGTAGAGGGAAATGATGAGCTGAAGGACCGCCATGGCGACACCAAAGTTTCAGCTACCCAGGTAGAATTTGGCACGACTTATCAAGGGTCGATCAGCCCCTTGAAGGATAAGGACTACTTTAGGTTTCGGGCCACCCGAGGGGTCCGGTACGATTTCCAACTAAGCTACGATACTGCTGAGGCGGTCTCGTTAGCTGTCTACCAGTACAGCGATGGTCCCGCTGAAGCCAGTAACTACGGCGATGGCGCCAGCGTAATGTGGATCGCGCCCGATGATGAAGTATATGCCGTGGAGGTAACCGCCTCACCTGCGGTCCAGGACCCCTTGGGGGCCTACTCTCTCAAGATTGAAGCGGATACGGCTTTGGGGGACCGGCATGATGATTCCCCAGCGCAGGCAACTCCTATCTTTGTCGGCAATGCAACTGCCGCCGCTATCAGCCCAGCCGACGATACGGACTACTTTGCTTTCGACGGGGAGCGCGGCGAGGAGTATGTGGTCCAAGTGCAGTTGGGGACGGCGCCGGCTGTGCACCTATTCTTGACTCAAGACCAAGCGGGCTATACCAAGTCCAACTTTGGACAGGGGAACACGCTGGAATGGCTTGCGCCCGTAACCGGGACCTACCTGGTCGCCGTCACCGGGGACCAACATATTGAAAACCCCGTGGGGACTTATCAAATAACGGTTACTACCCGAGATGGTCTGGTTGACTCCACGACCGACCCCATACCGCCGGCGCCGGCGGATACGGTAGCCCCTACTGACAGCGAAACTCCCGTTCCACCTGGTCCCGGTTTAATCGTGGAACCACGCATCGTCGCCCCGGGAGGAAAAGTGGTGGTCCCGGTGTCCCTGGTGGAGACCGGGGGTCTCAGCAGCGTTGGTTTTACGCTCCACTACGACCCGGCAGTATTGGAAGTAATCAGGGTGTCCAAAGGCCCCCGGTTATCTCCGGCAACTTTTAGCTACAACTATGACGTTGCCGGTGTGGTGCGGGTGGGATTTGCGGCGCCCGACGGGTTTGGGGACGGCGGTCCGGTGGTAGGTGTGGAATTCGGGGCCATCGGTGAACTGGACACTACCAGTTTGCTGAATTTCACCGACGTGTTGGCCGGTGACACCAGCGGGGCGCAGATTCCGCTCCAATTGAGAGAGGGGCACTTGACTATCGGGCAGCCCACGGTTGGCGATGGCAACGGCGATGGCCGGATCACGGCCCTCGATGCCTTGATCGCGCTTAAGGCGTCGGCAGGCCTTGCCCCGGAAACCCCGGTGTTGGACCTAGACGGGGACGGAAGTGTGACGACGCAGGATGTCCGGCAAATCTTGATTAAGGCCAAGCCTGAGTAGGGTGTGGGTATGAAGTGGTACCTGAGCGTAGCCTGGATTGCGATAACTAGCAACTACAAATGGATATTGGGCGGTATGGTCATCGCCGGCGTACTGGCCGTCTCCCTATACGCTTCGGGCGTGATTGGCGGCGGCGATGCCGGTGCGGCCAGCCCACCGGGTTCCCCACCGGCGGCGGCTAATGCGGAGGTTACCCCAACGTTGACCTCGACCGCAACTCCCAGCCCCACTCCGGCGCCTAGTCCTACCCCAACTCTGGCGCCAACACCCATACCGGCGCCTACCAAACCCCCGGCACTGGACCCATCACCCACTCCTACGCCAGAGCCGACTCCCGTACTCCCTGCGGAGATCGCGGTACCGGTCCATCTGGAGGGTGCGAAGAACATAGGCAGCCTGGAGTTTGTGTTGGTCTACGACCCCGCTGTGCTGCAAGTCCTCACCGTAGAACCGGGTCCACTGGCTGGGGCGGCTCTCTTGGAGGCCAGCACCCAGACACCGGGGGCAGTCTGGGCGGCGGTGGTTGACGCGAATGGTATCAGCGGCAACGGCGCGGTGGCTACGATCACCTTCAAGGTGATCGGAGAAGTGAACTCCAGCACCCGTTTGGGCTTGGAGAGCGTCGCAGCTCACGACGCTGCATCATTGTTGGACATCATTACCCAAAAAACTCCGGGCAGCTACACCGTCAAAGACGCGGCTCTCTCCGGCCCCTCTCTGGAGGTTCTCCCCTAATCTCATGGCGTGATGCGCCTGCCTATCTTTGCGTAACGCGGAATCCCACTCAGGCTATGATTTGAGATAGTTTATAAGTGGAATTGGAGGATAGTCGATGGCATCGTTGACACTGGCAGAAGCGGAGCAGATTCTGGTGGCGGCCAAAGCCAAGGTCTTGGAAATGGGCGCTAGGATGAGCGTATCAGTCGTAGACCCCAGGGGTGACTTGATAGCAATGTTCCGGACCGACGGAGCGTCCTGGCGGACTCCGCCAATCTCCCGCGCCAAGGCGGTAGCCGCGGCCTGCTTTGGACGGCCCAGCGGCGACTTAACGGAAAACGCCCAAGCGCCGGTCTTTCGCGGGCTGATGGCCATGGAAGGCGGGCACATGATCCCCGGCCAAGGAGCCCTGCCCGTTTACCGGGGCAACGAGTTGGTGGGGGCGGTAGGTGGCAGCGGCGGGACCGCCCAGGAAGACGAGGATGCGGCCAGAGCGGGTATCGAGGCTGTCGGCTTGGCCGCTTCGGCATAATCGGGTCTTGGTCAGGAGGGCCGGTCCTATTCAGGGCCTTCTTGGATAACTCGCTGCAGGGCGGAAGCCGGTAATGGGCCCTTTTGGGCCCACCGGACCGCTTGCTCCAACTGCTCCAAACTAGACAGTCCTAACAGTGCGGTAGTCAGTCCCGGTTTGCTGAGTACAAAACGGAGTGCGGCTTCGACCAGGCTTTCGACAGTGCCATCGTCCACCATAAACCGGAAACGGGAGGCCCGGCGCACGTCTTCAGCATAGTCCGGGCCGGTGCCGATCGGGGCAACCGACGGAATAGCAACCGGATGGCGGTCGCTGACTCCGCTGAGAGCGCCGGCCGCCATGATTCTGATGCCGATTACTCCGGTCCCATTGGCCGCCGCCCGGTCTATTAGCCTGCCGTAGTCTTGCCCGTAATACCCTTCCGGGACGCTGTTCCCTGCGGAGGGATTAAGCAGGTTATAGCAGACCTGAACGGTGTCTAAGGCCTGAGCGTCAATCACTTGGTGCAGCGTCCCGGTATCCCCCAATCCGGTAAGGCCGAAGTACCGGACCTTGCCTTGAGTACGCAAGTCCTGAAATGCCTCGACGACTTGGCCCAAGACCTCCTCGGCGGTCAAGTCGGGCTGATTCCCGTCGGGGGTAGCCCGCAGGCGGTTGTGCAGTTGAATCAAGTCCACGCTGTCCATGCCCAAGCGTTGCAGACTGCGGTCCATTGAATTGAAGATGCCAGCGCGTATGTCTTGCCGGTCGTTCAGCGTCAGACCCACCTTGGTCCCGACGTACACCTCGGCGTTAAGCTCCTTTAGGGCCAGGCCAAGGTTGGTCTCGGATAGGCCATTGCCGTAGGAAGGCGCAGTATCAAAGTAATTGATGCCCAACTCGTGCGCCCGGGCAACCGCCCGCGCCTGCTCCGCCGGTTCTCCCCGCACCATTAGACCGCCCACGTCTCCACAACCAAAAGCGACTTGGGATAGGTTCAACCCGGTCCTACCCAACGTACGGTATTCCATTGTTGCTCCTTCAGAGTTGAAAGGGCTTAAACGCCTTACACCGGTATTATAAGTAGATTAAAGTTGTTGAAAAGGCCCCGGAGCCTAAAGCTGTAACTGTTCAGACTTGAGGGGAATCGGCCCTTCGACTCCGCTGCGCTGCGCTCAGGGTGAGCGGTTCCGTATCAGTGAGACCATCAACTCTGAACTGTTACCTAAAGCTTAATTCCTTGACGCGAATTTGGGGCCGCTGCTACACTCGGCGCGACTAAGCGTCTTGGATAACCGGACTGTAGTCGCCAGCCCTGAAGAACCTGAAGAAGAAACTGGAAACCTCCTTGGGCGGACTCACACACGCCGGGTCCGGAGTTGCAGGGCTTCCTCCAAGTTGGGCGCCGGATGAGGAAGTAAGGAGAGGCCATGACTAGCAAGCAGATTCTATGCGCTTTTGGCATAGACCTTGATGCAGTCGGCGGGTGGCTCGGGTCCTACGGAGGCGAGGACTCTCCCGACGATATTTCCCGCGGCATGTTTGCCGGAGAGGTCGGGACACCGCGTTTGCTCAAGCTCTTTGACAAACTGGGGATCAAGACCACCTGGTTCATACCGGGCCACTCCATAGAGACCTTTCCCCAGCAAGCCCGGATGATTGTCGATGGCGGGCACGAGGTGGGACTGCACGGCTACTCCCACGAGAACCCGATAGCCATGACGCCCGAGCAGGAAGAGGCGGTGTTGACCCGGTGCATCGACCTGGTTACCCGGTTGACCGGCCGTCGGCCCACCGGTTACGTTGCCCCTTGGTGGGAGTTCAGCCACGTCACTAATGAACTGCTGTTAAAGCACGGCATCAAGTATGACCATAGCCTGATGCACAAGGACTTTGAGTGCTATTACGTGCGCGTAGGTGACCAGTGGACCAAGATCGACTATTCCGAACCGGCCGACTATTGGATGAGGGCCTTGGTTCGAGGCCGGGAGACTGACTTAATCGAAATCCCCGCCAACTGGTACCTGGATGACCTGCCGCCCATGATGTTCATCAAAAAGTCGCCCAACAGCCACGGCTTCGTCAACCCGAGGGACATCGAGGAGATCTGGCGGGACCAGTTCGATTATGTATACCGGGAGTACGACGAGGCCGTCTTCCCGATCACCATCCACCCCGACGTCAGTGGACGCCCCCAGGTCTTGCTAATGCTGGAGCGGTTGACCAACTATATTAGGAACCACCCCGGAGTCGAGTTCCGCACCTTCGACCAAATCGCAGACGACTTCGCCAGCCGCCATCCCCGGCAAAAGTCTTAAAGGGTGTGTGACAATAGCCTCAAGCCAACTTAACACCCTATTTCACACACCCTCTTAGTATTACAACGACGGTTCACAAGAATAGGACCTTGAGGACTTCTTCATGGCGACCTGCCCACATGCTTGACAGCTTGGTTGCCTTGCCTTCCGCGGCGTGATTTCCGGCCAATGCCTGACCAAATTGAGGAAGCGTCGTTGTAATATTAGAGCCTATCCTAATAATCCGGCAGCCCTGAAAGCAATAAGGGCACAGGCGAAATGAAGAAAGGCGATGTAGTTTCTGGGAAACTTGTCCCAGCGCACCAGAATGCGCCGGAAGCGGTTCATCCAACTGTGGGTGCGTTCCACCACCCAGCGCCGGGCTTTGAAGCCAGCCTCCTTTTTGATGGCCTGGGCTTTGATGGCCTGGGCCTCCTCGCCCCGGCTGCGGATGTGGGCGGTGAAGCCGAATTCCTCCAGGGTTCGGCGCACCTCCTCATAGTCATAGCCCTTGTCCAGGCACAGACCTTGGGGACGCTCCGGAGTGGGCGCCGGGCGCGGCACCGGGAAACTGTCCAGCGTAGCCCGCACCAGTTTCATGTCGTGGCGGTTGGCTCCGTCCACCGCCAGCCCCACCGGGATGCCCTCAGCTTCGGTCAACAGACTGCGTTTGACCCCGCTCTTGCCCCGGTCCGTGGGGGTTGGGGCCGGTTTTTTTCCCGCCCAGGGGGGATTTGGTTATCGCCCCGTCCATGCTCAGCCAACTCCAGTCCAGACCCTTCAATTCATCGTACTCTTGCAGGCCCGCCCGCCACAGCTCCAGGAACACCCCGGCGGCGGCCCACTCCTGGAAGCGCAGATGGGCGGTGGATCCGGAGCAAATGCCCGTGGCATCCAGGGCTTTCCATTGGCAGCCGGTGCGCAGCACGTAGAATATGCCGTTGGCGCAGGTCCGGTCCGGGACCCGGGGACGGCCTCCGCCCCGGGGATGAGTGTTCACCCGCCGGGGAAGCAACGGGGCCAGCACTTCCCACAGTTCATCGGATACCTGAAAGGAGCCGGTGGTGGGGTTGACCGGCGCCGCTGGGCCGGCGCGCTTCGGTCGTGGCGGCTTGGGTTCCTTCGCTTTCGTCATACCACTAGTTTAGCTCGAATTCTGTTTTTAGGATAGGCGCTTAGTCGCGCCGGAAGTGAATTGCGATGAAAACCTATCAGTTTCGCGTGATGGTAGAACCTGATGAGGATCGTTGGATTGCGCTCTGTCCAGCGCTGGTAAAACAGGGCGCTGCCACTTGGGGCTACACCCGCGAAGAGGCATTCAAAAACATCCAAGAAGTGCTTGAGATGGTTCTCGAAAGCATGATTGAACTTGGCATGACTATTCCGCAGGCGCCGGATGAGATGGTCTTGCTGCCGGAGGAACGGATCGCTGTAACTGTATGAGCGAGATTGATTTCTCGCGACTGCGATCATTGAGCGCCCGCCAAATTATCCGTGCACTTCGCAGGGACGGGTTTGAGTTGATTAGGCAGAAGGGTAGTCATCAGCACTACTATCACAACGATGGTAGATTGGTTACTGTTTCCTACCATCGTTCCGGAGACACTTTCTCAATCCGGCTGCTGAGAATTATGCTGCAGGAACAGGCAAGCTGGACGGAGGAAGACTTACGCAGGTTGGGCTTATAGTGGTTAGAAGGCGTCCATAATGGCTGAATCTCCGCTCATCACGATTCCGGCCCGGAGAGGTAAGGCGGTCGCCCTTAGCTCCGGGCAACAGGTCAAGGTAGTAAACACCCACGGCCAGCAGGTGATCGACACTTGGGTGTTCAACCATCACCTAATGGCGGAATTTATGTCCATGGAACACAGCCGGACTGCCTTGGCGAAGCTGATGGCGAGCGTCAGCGACAGTATGGTCACTAATCATCGTCGGGCCATTCTAACCGTAGTGGAGGACTCGTCTCCGGGTATCCACGATACGTTGCTGGCGGCTTGCGACCGGTACCGGTATGAGCAGTTGGGTTGTATCGAGTACCACGACAACTGCACCGACAATCTGGCAGCGGCGTTGGCCGAATTAGGTCTTGCGGCGCCGGAAACTCCCAGTCCGTGGAACCTCTTTATGAACATTCCAGTGGGCGCCGACGGCACACTGACTTTTGAGCCGCCACCCTCCAAGCCGGGAGACTATATAGTGTTGCGCGCGGAGATGGACTGTGTAGTGGCTTTTTCCGCCTGTCCACAGGACATGGTCCCGATCAACGGCGAGGCTTGCATCCCCACCGAGGCCCACTTCCAGTTGGTTTAGGTCCCGGCGCCGCTCACCCTGAGCGGAATTGCTTCATTTACTGATGCTTGAGTAAATATCTTAATCGGCTCCTCCCGTCATTCCCGCGCAGGCGGGAATCCAGAAATGCCAGGGAAAAGGAACTTTGCTGGTTGCAAACGCTTATGGATTCCGGCTCAAGGCCGGAATGACGTATCAAGTCTGAACAGTTCCATAGAAACGTTAGGGCCTATGGCGGAGAAGCGAATGCGGGACCGGGTAGAAATAGTCCAAGGTGACATCACAGCACAGCAGGTTGACGCCGTGGTAAACGCCGCCAATAGTTCCCTTCTAGGAGGCGCGGGCGTGGACGGGGCCATCCACCGGGCGGCGGGACCGAAATTGCTGGAGGAGTGCCGCAGGCTGGGCGGCTGTCCCACCGGTGAAGCCAAAATTACCCAAGGGTGGGACCTGCCCGCCAAATACGTTATCCACACCGTTGGCCCCGTCTGGCAGGACAGCGATCAAGGGGAGAACCAGTTGCTGGCCCGGTGCTCCCAAAGCTGTATGGAGTTGGCGGTGCGGTGCCAAATTCGCACCATCGCCTTCCCGGCCATCAGCACCGGAGCTTACAGGTTTCCCCTGGAGCGGGCCACCCGGATCGCCTTGTCCGAAACTACGGCCATCCTAAAGGCCGAGGCCGCGATTGAACGGGTAACTTTCGTCTGCTTTAGCCACCGGGCATATGAATATTACCGGGCTGCCTTACAAGAAGTGACCGGCGGCTATTACTGATACGTGAATAAGTTTCTAAACTGTCCTCTCCTCCGTCATTCCGGCGAAGGACGGAAACCAGGACCGCTCTCCGTCAGCTACGTTCTTGTCCTCAGAATTTCTGGATTCCGGCTCAAGGCCGGAAAGACGAAGAATGGTTTAGGTAATTGTTCACGCATCAGTAGTTTTAGGGCGTGTTTCCGCCGGGCCTAGATGGGCGGGCGGCGGTCGTACCAGCGGGCGTACTGCTGATAGGTGTAGGCCGCTTGTAGTACCGCGGGCTCGTCGAAAGGCTTGCCGACGATCTGCATACCGATGGGCAACCCGTTGACCGTGAAGCCGCAGGGCACGGAAATGGCCGGCAGCCCGGTAACGTTGAAGGGGGCGGTGAAGCTCGGCCCCCGCACCGTACTGGCGGGATCGTAGCCTTCAAAGGCCGCCGCTGGCTGGGTCATGGTCGGAGTGACCAACAAGTCCACCCCCCGCATGACCTCCGCGACCTCCCGTTTGATCCACTGGCGGCACCGTTGGGCTTGAAGGTAGTCGCTGGCGTTGAGCATCCCGCCGATACGAAAGCGGCCCCGGACAATCTCCCCAAAGTCTTCCGCCCGGGCCTTTAGATTGGGCTCGTGGTAGGCATAGGCCTCACTGAGCATAATCACCACATTGGCCGGGCGAACGTATTCCAGGCTGGGGATCGTCACCTCTTGCAGGTTGGCCCCCAACTCCTGCAGCGCCTCCAACCCTCTCTCGACCGTAGACACTACCTCAGGATTGACGTGGGGGTCGTCACTGAAGAAGAAGTGGCGGGGCACCCCGATAGTAAGGCCCCTGACGTCCTCTCTCAAAGACCGGGAGTAGTCGGGAACGGGCGCTGTGCTGGTGGTGGGGTCCTTGGGGTCGTACCCGGCCATGGCTTGGAGCATGTAGGCGGTGTCCTCCACGGTCCAAGTCATGGGGCCGCAATGGTCTTGGGACCAGCTAAGGGTCACCACCCCGGCCCGGCTTACCCGGCCGTAGGTCGCTTTCAGCCCCACAATCCCGCACAGGGAGGCGGGGCCCCTGATAGAACCGCCGGTGCAGGAGCCCAACGCTCCCATAGCCTGTCCGGCGGCCACGGACGAACCGGAGCCGCTGGAGGAGCCTCCGGTGATGTGGTCCAGGTTCCAAGGGTTGCGCGCCGGCTCGAAGGGAGTGGTCCAGTCCGGGCCGCCCAAGGCGAACTCGTGCATCGCCAGCTTGCCCAGCAGCACCGTGCCAGCGGCCTTGAGCCTAGCGTAGGCCGTGCAGTCCTCAGTGGGCACCCGCGCTAGGTCGACCCGAGAGCCCGACGCGGTGCGCACTCCGGCGGTATCGTAAAGGTCCTTTAAGGCGATGGGAATGCCGTGCAGAGGCCCTTTGTAGCTGCCGCTGAGAATCTCGGCCTCGGCGGTCCTGGCCTGCTCCAAGGCCTCGTCCCGCAATAGGGTAACGAAAGAATGAAGCTGGCCGTCGGTGGCATCGATGCGGTCCAACATAGCGCGGGTGAGTTCCACCGGGGATAGCTCTTGGCGGCGGAGCAAGTCGCTTGCTTCCCGGATAGTCAGGAAATGTAGATCCGTAGTAGTGTCAGCCATTTTCTGCCTCTCAACACCTATTGGAATAGATCAAGCGGGCCAGTCGGGTTGGAAGGAGACTGCGCTCTCTTCGGCCCCGAAGTTAAGAGAGTGCAACTGCTTGACGTACTCATAATGCAGGTCGTACAGAGGTTTAAGGTCCTCCATCTCTTGGTCCGTCATTCCCAACCCTGCCAATTCCGCCAACATCTTGAATCTTTCCAGGGAGACCTCTTCCGGGACTGATGAACTCACAATAACTTCTCCTTTGGTTAGTCCTGCGTTGCGCCATTTGTCCAGAAACTAGGTTCTGTTGACATTTTCCTGTCATTCCCGCTTTCGCGGGAATGACGATATGGAGTTGCTGGATCGCCTCATATCGCAATATCAACACACCCTAATCACCAGTATACCGGAGGGCTTCGGCTTTGGCCTCGCCCCGGGGTCGCCAGTCGAAGCGGCGGGTGTAAGGGGTGTCGACTCGCTCGACGGCGTCGGCAATGACTTGGCCTAACACCGGCGCGAACTTGAAAGCATGGCCGCTGCCGCCGGTGGCCACCACCAAGCCGGACCGTTGCGGGTCGTGACCCACCCAGAAATTGCCGTCCCAAGTGTCGCAGTACCAACACAACCGGCGGTTAACGATTGGGGCTTCGGCAAGGGAAGGAAGGTTGTCGTTGATGAACTTCCGGAAACGGTCAGTTTCTTGCAGCGTAAGGTCCCGCGACTCGCTGGGTCTGGAGGGCCGCCCCGGCCCGTGGTTGGCTATCTTGACTATGCCGTCCCGGTTGGCGGGGAATCCGTACCAGCCGGTGCGGGGCACATCGGCGGCCCAAGGCGGGAAATTCCGGCCCTGGAATGCACCGGGACCCTCCGGCTTGAGGTAGAAAATAGGCTGGCCCACCGGCTCCATCACGTCGGCAAGTTGGGGCAGCAGTGCGGGTGTCCAAGCACCAGCCGCCATCACCACCAAGTCGGCGCTTATCCTGTTTCCTTCCGCCGTGGCCACTCCGGTAACCTGGGAGCCGTTTTCAACAACTCCGGTTACGTTGACTCCCGTTATTGCTTCCACGCCGCTGGCCTTGGCCTCCGCCGCCAATAAGGCTACGGCCCTCCCGGCCTCGGCCCAACCGGCCCGGGGATTGAAATAGCCATCCACGTATTTGTTGCTGTCCCAGTGGGAGGAGCGTTCCCCCAACCAGCCCGAGTTTATTCGTTGTAGGTCGTAGCCTCGCTGGCTCAGGCAGGCGAAACTGTCGTACTCAAAGGAACCGGGAGTCATCGGTTGGCTGCTGGCGATGAGGATGCCGTCTTCGTGGTAGACTTCCTCATTCCAACGCCGGTTCCAAGCGTGCCACCCTTGTATCGCCTCGGCGCACAGTTCGACATACAGTTCGTCGTCGCCGTAGTCCATGCGCACCATGCGGCTGACGTCGTTGGATGGAGCCAATGGATGGGGTATCGGGCCCGGGTCAACCAGAGTGACCGCGTAGCCCCGGCGCCGCAGTTCCAGCGCGGCGGTGACGCCAAAGACCCCGGCGCCAACTATAAGAATGGAATCCACCAGGATACCTCCGTTTCTGCCGCTTCCGGCCAGGACTCCCCTACTATACCATCACCTTTACCGCGAGGCACCCTGGTTCAAGTAACTGTTCAGAGTTGATGAGGCGAATTCACTGAGAGCCACATCCGGTATTCGAATGATGGTCCCTTTAAGACATTCTGAAGCCCAACCGTCATTCCCGCGCAGGCGGGAATCCAGAAATGCCAAGGAAAAGGAACCCTTCGACAAGCCCTTCGACCGTGCTCAGGAGAGCCTCAGGACAGGCGTTGCCGGTTGCAAACACTTCTGGATTCCGGCTCAAGGCCGGAATGACGGGTTAGGGGGCCGGAATTAGGTTCTGTTGACATTTTCCTGTCATTCCCGCGAAAGCGGGAATCCAGGAACTCAAACAGGAGAGAACCTGACTGGCTGATAGCGTTTTTAGATTCCCGCTTTCGCGGGAATGACGAGAGGGGATTACCGGATAGCCTCATATCGCAAATGTCAACACTGCCTAGTTGAGCACCAAGCCAAATCACATCTGAGCCCGACATAGATAGGGTTGATATAATAGGGCCGTCGCTGGGCCAGAGATTCTCCAGACCCACAAATGCCGGGCGGCGAGGAGGTATCGGGTGAGCACTTCAGGACAAGCTATGACTCGCTTTGAAGACCACCGGCTTCTGGTGGGAGCCGGGTCGTTTGTGGCCGATATTCAGCTACCCGAATTGCTTCATGCCGTCGTGGTCCGCAGCCCTCACGCTCACGCCTTGATTCGCAGCATCGACGGCGCCGAGGCCGAGGCCCTCCTTGGAGTAGCTGCGGTGTATACCGGGGCCGATCTCGACGGGGTGCTGACCCCGATTCCGACGATGCCGCTGTGGGCGGACGAGTCGATTCTGGTGATGAACGGCCCAGGGCAGCCGGTGTTAGCCGGTGACCGGGCCTGTTATGTAGGCCAAGCGGTCGCCATTGTAGTTGCGGAAACCCCAGAATTGGCCCAGGACGCCGCAGGACTGGTGAACGTCGAGTATGAGCCGTTGCCCGCACTATCGGACCCTTTCGCAGCGTTGCAGGACAACGCCACGCCGATTCACGCCGAGATGGGCAACAACTTGGGGATGCACCTCTTTCGGGAGGGGGGCGAGCTGGATGCTGCCTTCTCCAAGGCGGACCGGGTCGTCAGCCAACGATATGAGGTGCAGCGACTGGCGCCAGCGCCGTTGGAGCCCCGAGGTGTAGCGGCGCACTATCAACGCCAAGACGATATGCTCACGGTTTGGGACTCGACCCAAGAACCCCATGAGGTCTGGGAACAGATAGCCAGCCAGTTGGGCCGCCCGCAAGCCAAGGTGCGGGTCATCGCCCCGGACGTTGGCGGCGGCTTTGGCGAAAAAGGCGCGGTATACCCGGAAGAGATCCTGGTCCCTTACCTAGCCATCCAACTGGGGCGGCCAATCAAGTGGTTGGAAGACCGGCAAGAGAACATGCTGGCGTTCCAAGCCCGGGGCCATACGGTGGACGTAGAAGCCGCGGCGGCTGAGGATGGGACTATCCTCGGGATGAAAGTGCAGATCGTGGCCGACCTGGGGGCCTACTTCCTATCCGCCACGGCTGCGGTCCCCATGTTGGCCGGCCAACGCATCGCCGGACCGTACAAGACCCCGGCGATGCAGGTTGAAGTGAAGGGCGCATTGACCAACAAGCCGCCTACCGGACCGTACCGCGGCGCCGGCGGGCCGGAATCGGCCTTCTGCATGGAGCGCACCGTAGAGTTGATCGCCTGGGACTTGGGGTTGGACCCGGTCGAGGTCAGACGCAAGAACTTTATTCCCAACGACGGCTTTCCTCACGAGACCCCCACCGGCCTTACCTACGATTCGGGAGACTACGAGCGGGGGATGGACCGGGTCTTGGAGCTGGCGGACTACCAGGCTTGGCGGGAGAAGTCACGGCAGCAGGGAGCCGACGAGCCCCTGCTGGGCGTTGGCTTGGCGACGGTAGTAAAGGCCTCCGGGGGAGGAGGGCACTTCCTCACCGAGTACGCCCGGGTCGAAATTGACGCATCGGGCAGCGTTACCGCCTACACCGGGCTGTCGCCCCACGGGCAGGGCACCGAAACGTCTTTCGCCCAGTTGGTGAGCCGGGAGTTGGGGGTCGACCCGGCGGCGGTACAGGTGTTGCATAGCGACACTGCCATCGTCCCCAGCGGGCACGGCACCGCCGCCAGCCGGGGCACCGTGGCCGGGGCCAACGCGCTGCACGTGGTGTTGCAAGAGGCCCGGGAGAAGCTGTCCTTGGTGGCCGCGCCCTTGCTCCGGTGTTCGCCGGATGAGGTGGTGTTTGGGCCGGGCGAAGTTTATGCGGGCAGCGCTCCGGAACGGACTTTAGCGTTTTCCGAGGTAGCGGCGGCGGCCTATAGCGAAGAAAGCCTTCCCCCAGAGGTGAGCGTTGGCTTGGACTTCAGCGGCACCTTTACGCTGCCGCGCACTCCCTTCGCCTTTGCCGCCCACGTGGCAGTGGTAGAGGTGGACCGGAACACGGGTGAGGTCAAGATTGTCCACTATGCAGCGGTGCATGACTGCGGGCGCATCATCAATCCCACCTTGGTCGATGGCCAAGTCCACGGGGCCATCGCGCAAGGGGTAGGGCAAGCGCTGACCGAGGGAATGGTCTACAGCCCGGAGGGTCAGCCTTTGACCGCCAGTTTTATGGACTACGCGATTCCCTTTGCCGACGAGTTTCCCAACATTGTTCTGGACATGATCGAGACTCCGTCGCCGCTAAATCCCTTGGGAGCCAAGGGCATCGGTGAACTCCCCACGGTGGCCGCTCCCGTGGCGGTAACCAATGCGGTCATGGACGCCCTGTCCGGCTCGGCAGTGCGGCACATTGACACCCCTTTGACCCCCGAAAAGATTTGGCGCGCTCTGCACGCCGGGGAATGAACCCGTTGCTACCCTTGTCGGGCTTGCGCCACCGCTGCTTGTAGGTCTTCCAGACTGACATCGCCCCTCAAGAGCTCACCCGCGATCAAGTAAGTAGGTGTCCCGGAAACTCCGGTCTCCCTGGCGGCTTGGTAGTCTTGAAGCACTTGGTCCCGGTAATGCCCGGATTCCAAGAGCGGCGACAGTTCTTCCCAGTCCAAGCCGCTCGCTTCCGCGAGGCCCTTCAGGGCGCCCAAGTCGGCGATGTCGGCACTGTTCTCCCAATAAGCCGCGGCGACCAAGTGATGGAACTGGCCGTCCTTGCCCTGCTCCTTGGCGTAAATGGTGGCCTCCTGGGCCCTCACCGTGTTGGGCGACCACCGGGGGCGGCGCATCACCAAGCCTACGCCCCGGGCACGCTCTTGCATCGCTGGGTTGAGTTCCGTCTCGGTCTCCCCATCGAACAGGCGGCGGGGCTCCCCTTCCAGAGGACGGTCAGGCTGGAGCAAGTAAGCCTTGCGGTCTATCTTGATGGGATGTTCTTCAGCTACTTTGTCGAGCCTGGCCAGGCCGATATAGCAGAAGGGTCAAGTGTAGTCGTACCAGACAGTAACCTCTACGGCTTCGGCCACGGTTTTCCTCCTCGCCTTTTCGTAAATGGTTTCAGATGAGCGGATTCGTTCACCAGTCTCGGGGCTTAGTTCGGCGTCCAGGCCATGCTCCTGATTTCGGTGAATTCCCGGGGCAGTTTGTCCCAGCGGTCGCCGCCATTGCTGCTGGAATAGATCTCGCCGTAATGGCTGCAAGCCAAGACCAACTCCGGGTCGGCCTCGTGGGTGGCAAAGGCCCACATAGGGGTGTTGGGTTCCACCGGCAGGGATAGCTGCTCCCAGGTGTGACCCCGGTCTTTGGAACGCTGGATGTTCCCGGTTACGCCGAAGGGCGAATCGCCAGCGGCCACGAACAGGACGTTGGCGTCGTTCTTCTTCACCGTAATCTCCCGGCAGTAGCGCAAGGAAAAGTGTTGGCGGACCCCCAAGCCCTGCCAGCTTTCGCCGGTGTCGGTGCTGGCAAACACTTCGCCGGGAGTGCTGGTGAGCACCGTCTTGGGACCGGCGGGACTAATCGCCATGCCATGAATATCGGGGTCGTTCAACCCGCCGTCAATCCGGGTCCAAGTGTCTCCGCCGTCCACGCTGCGCCGGACGCCGTCAACCTCGACACCGGCCCAAACAATGTTGTGGTCGGTGGGATCAACCTCAAGGGCGGTGACGCGAGGCAAGCGGACGTTGGGGCAGGTCTCGGCTAGGTCGACCGCCAGCTTTTCCCAATGGCCGCCGCCGTCCCGGGAGCGGAACAAGGCCGAAGGGCAGGTCCCGGCGAAAATCACTTCCGGGTCTACCGGGTCCGGGGCCATCCGCCACACGTGCAGCGAGTCCATGGGCGAAGGCAGATGTTCAAAGCTGGCCCCCTTATCGTCGCTGCGGAAGATGCCCTCGTCGGTCCCGGCAAAGATGACGTTCTCGTTGGCGGGGTGTACGGTTACCGCGAAGACGCGGGTATCTCCCCAAATGCCTTTAGCCCTAGCCCAATTGTCCCCGCCGTCGGCGCTTCGCCAGAGTCCGGCGCCGATGGTCCCGACGCAGATTGCGATGTTCTTAGCCATGGCCGTACCCTCCTAAGTCTGTTTATAGAACCGGGCGGCGTTGTCCCACATTAGTTTCCTTCGGGTCTGCTCGTTGAGGCTGGACCAAGCCAGGACGTAGTCCGCCGACTCCGGAAACCTGCATTCGGAGTGGGGGAAGTCGGAGGCGAACATGAGCACGTGGTCACCGAGGAAATTGGTGACCATGTTGAACATGTCTTCGCCCTCGTGCATCTCTATGCTGCAAAAGAAACGGCCCCCGGTAATATATTCGTTGCAGTTACGCTGCAACTCGGCGGTGCCGCCGACGTAGGACGCTTGCTCATCCATCCGCCTAGTCCAGAAGGGCAGCCAGCCGAAGCCGCCTTCCAACACCCCCATGCGTATATCGGGGTACCGGTCCATGACACCCGAGCCGATAAAGGAGGCCATGAACCTCATGGCGCCCCAAGGGTGAGAGGCCAACCTGCCCAGAAAGATGTTGTCCCACAAGTCCTGATAACCGGGGAAGTAGGGCGGGTTCCAAGTGAAACTGTGATGGGCTATTGCCAAGTCGTGTTCCGTAGCGGCTTGCCAGACGGGTTCCAAGTCCGGGTGGTCGGCCGGCATACCCTCGGGCAGCAAGGGCATGACCGCCACCGCCCACTTGGAGTCGCCCCACCGCCGGATTTCGCCGACCGCATCCTCCACCGACCGGCCAGACGCCAAAATCATTCCCTTCAGGCGGTCCGGGTACTGGCCGCAGAAGTCGGACATGTGCCGGTGGAAAGCGCGGACCAGCCCCAGTTCCAAGTCAACGTCGTCCAGTCCCACCACACTATTCCAAGAACTGGGTATCAGGAAGTGAACGTCGGCCCCCTCGTCGTCCATGTCCTTGACCCGGTTCTCGGCGTTGTCATCATTAACCCCGGGCCGCGGTTGCTTGGAGCCCCGCCAAGTGGTGGCCCGGCCGGTAAACTGGTCATCGTACCCGGCTTGGCCCAAGATTCTCTTGTAAAGCTTAGTGCCTACCCGATAGACGTGGTTTTGGGTCTCGCCGTCCCCGGGGCGGCCTGCCGGGACCTTGTAAGGCTCCAGTTCGGGCAATCTGGCCCGGAACCCCGGGTCAACATAACACTCCAAGACTTCGGCTACCGGATTCACGTGGGTGTCCGAGTCATAAACCTTGTAACCATTTCTCATCGCTCACCCTCTGACAGAAGGGATTAGGTCCTGATGACATTTTCCTGTCATTCCCGCTTTCGCGGGAATCCAGGAACTCAAACAGGAGAGAACCTGACTGGCTGATAGCGTTTTTAGATTCCCGCTTTCGCGGGAATGACGATACGGGATTACCGGACCGCCTCATATCGCAAATGTCAACACAGCCTAGGTTTGCTTCTGGACCGGCAACGTCTACGGCTTGAACACGGCCAAGCACTTATCGGAGGTAAATACGTTAGTTTCGATCCAATCGATGATCCGGGGTTTGCTGCCCAGCTCGTTCATAGCTCCCAATAGGCAAGCCCAGTTTAGTAGCTCATGCTGTCCGGCGGCCTCGAAGGACCCGGTGGTCTGCTTGGCCCAAGCCGCGTAATTTCCGCTACGGAGTTCCTCCAACCAGGCCCGATCGGAATCTTGGTCCGGCCACAGCCAGTGGTTCTTGGCGGTCAGGAAGGCGTGAGACCAGCTCGACGACGCGATCAAGGCTACCCGCCAAGGGCTGTCCAACAAAACTCGGGCGGTGGCCGCCCCTACTTCCAGACAGCGCTTGGGCGACGGGCCGGGCGGGTCCGGCGGCAACGTCTGGCCATCAACTGTGTAGGGCAGGATACCGCCGCGATTGCTGATAACCGCGCTGCCGTAGCAATTCACCGCAAAGGGCAGGATGGGATAATCGAAACCTACCCGGTCGTAGTCCAAGTATAACAGGGTGTTCATAAAGGCGTGGGCCAACCCCGGATGGTGCAGGGGTCTGTAGGCATAGGCCATGTCAATCCCTTGCTCGATCAGGCGGCCAGCCAGAAAGCGGGCCGCCTGCGGCTGTCCACGGTACTTGAACACCGTTTCGGGGCCCTCGCCCCAGACGTTGCCCTCGCTGCCCCAATGTCGAGCGCTGAAGGGAGCGCACTCGGCCGCCTCGTATCCCAAGATGCAAAAGGGAGGGATGATGTCCTCTCTAAAGTTCTCGTACTGGTCGTCGCCCCAGATCAGCACGAAGTCCGGGTTAAACGAGTCGATTTCCGCCCGCACTTGGCGGAACCCCTCGACCAAGCGGCGCCGGTGGACCCCGGCGGAGGCTAGGCCCCGGTCATCGCCGTATTCAACCCGCATGGCCTCGGGCCAACTAGCGGGGTCTTTCATCGCTTCTGGGACTCGCTCGTCCCGTTGCAGGGTAAAATGCAAAGGGTATCTCCGGTCCTCATCCCGCGAGATCAGGGGCGGGTAATGAGTGACGCCGACTCCCAATATCTCTCCCATAACCAGTCCTTCCTTTCAGGATTCTAAAGCCGTTCCCCCGGGTTCCAGATCCAATACCGGGACACGGCCCCGGCGTCGACGCGAAGGTCGAAGGCGGTAATCATCTCGGCGTCGTCGGAGGCCAGGAATACCGCGGCGTTGGCATAGTGCCTGGGGCTGGGCAACTTCAACAATGGGGAGCCGGTGCTGGCGTCGCGGAGCAGGCCCCGGGCGCGCTGCCCCGGGCGGGGCGCGGGCCACTGCACCCCCCAGCGGACCGAGCGTTCATTCCCCTCCGACGGGTCGGTGGCGGTAGGCGTTAGGCTGTTCACTCGGATGCCGTATTGGGCCAATTCCATTGCCGCCGAGCGGGTGAAGTTAAGCAGCCCGCCCTTACCGGTGCCGTAGCCGATGTTACCGGGCTCTCCTTGGTGGCCGGCGGTGGAAATGATGTTAATGATGCTGCCTTGGCGCTGGTGGTGGACCATGCGCTGGGCCACGTGCTTGGTAAAGAGGAAGGCCCCGGTCAGAATGACGTCGGTTTGGCGGCGCCACTCATCCACCGGCATGTCCAAGACGCCTTTCCAGTTAAACACCGTCGCCCCGTTCACCAGGATTTCCACCGGCCCGTAGGCTTCCTCAGCGCGGGCAACGGTGGCCCTGACCTGGTCTTCGGCGGTAACATCGCAGACCAGACCCAGCGCCTCGCCTCCGGCTTGTATGATGGAGCGGGCGCACCCGAAGGCGTAGTTGGGATTGATGTCAACGCAAACGGTCTTTGCCCCGTGGGCCGCCAGTCCTTCGGCAATACCGCCCATAATGTTGGGGCTGGTCCCGGTGACCATCGCGTGCTTATCTTTCAGTTTGGGTCCGGTCAACTTCGGTTCTAGCCGCTACTTGAGGCTTGAGTATCGCAGTGCATTTGTCTGTTGGGAGATAATCGTTGGACTGGACTGACCCCGCTTGATTCAGGCGGAGTGTACCAAACGGGAGTGGGGGTGGCAACCGAGGTGGGAAGAAGGGCCAGGCCTTTCCATTCTCATTCTGAGCCCCCTTTCTGTCATTCCGAGCAGCGCGAGGAATCTAAAATTCTTGCTGGGGCCAACTTCGCCTTTCCAGAGGGATTTTAGACCCCTCACTGCGTTCGGGGTGACCGTTCGGGGTGACAATGAAAAGACCCTGGAAGAAGGGCAGGACGATTGCAAAGTTGATGCCAGTTGATGCCAACTGTAATTGTCTGAATCAGACGAATAATGGTCAGTTTGGCCTTCCCTGAAACGGTCCCTACTACTGATGCGTGAATCGATTGCTAAACTCTGGCGTTCCCCCGTCATTCCGGCGCAGGCCGGAATCCAGAAGTCCTTTCAGACAGTTACGTTTCTCTCCCTTAGCGCCTGTGGATTCCGGCCTGCGCCGGAATGACGGGTTGGGCGGCAATGATGGCATGGTATGGTTTAGAGATTCATTCACCTATCAGTAATAGACAACGGGGCCCCTGCTCAAAGCAGAGGCCCCTGCTGCACTGGTCTGGGGCACCGCACTAGGGTAAGACCGAGAGCCATTCTACTTCTTGATGTGGGGGGCCACCATGGAGACGAAATTAGCGGCGGTGCTGATTCCGTGGTGGTGCTGCAACATCAGCATTCCGCTGGCATACTTGGGATGCTTGTCCACGTACTCTCTGACCTGCTCGATGGTCACATCGTGGTGCTCCAAGACCTCGGCTAGCTCTTGGCGGGCCTTGATCTTGGCTTCGTAGAGCTTCATTTGAGTGCGGCTCTTGACGTTTACCTCTCCGTCTCCGGAGGTCTCAACGGGCAGGTAAATAGCGTCCTTGTAGTCCGCCACCACCCGGCTTTGCACCCCGTCGCTCATGGTGCTGGGCATACAGCCAAAGGGCTTGAGGGAGATCACCATTTGGGCGTGCTTGTCCTTGGTCGCCATAATGTTCTTGCCTATCTCCAAGTGGCCCTCGCCGCCTTTCAGGTGGCTGTCGTAGTAGGCTTTGGCATACTCCGCCAGCTTCTTCTGGTTGGGCAGAGAATCGGTCTTGAACCCAAGGCCCCAGCGGTACAGGTTGTACCACGTCCGGAAAGCGACTTGGACCGCCTTGATTTTGCGAATGGAGCTCTTCTTGGACTTGTCGATGACCAGGTGCTGTTCGGCGTTGTTCCGGGCGGCCCAGATCAGATACTCGATCCAGGTGCCGATGGGCTCGACCATGACCTCAGCCCCTTCGGATTCCAACCACCGGAACATGTGGTAGTTGCCGTCGCCCTCGGTCGTCTGGGCCCAGAACTCGCCGGTGATTTTGACCTTGGGCTTGATGCGGGTGAAATCGACCTTGATCTCTTTGTACATCTTTCGCACCCGCCGCAACGCCCGGAAAGTGGAAGTCCCATCCCTAAGGGCATCGCCCAAAATCCTGATGGCTTCTTGGTTAACCCGGTCCGTCTCGCCGGGGTTCACCTCGTAGGGGCGGATCTTGTAGCCGAGGTCGTTGATCATGTCGCCGACCATGATGCCCTTGAGCAACGTCATGGCAAACTTGGCATTTAGCTCTAGGGCCGATTCCCCGTCGTCTTGGTTCAGGCCGCCGGATTGCTTGAAGAGCAATACGCGAAAGTTGTCAAACCCGGAGTCCCGCAGGGCCTTCCGGTACTCGGACTCGTACATACCGAAGCGGCACGGTCCGCAGGCACCGGCGGTAACAAAGACGTACCGGTCTTCGATGTTTTCTTCGCCTTGCTCCTTGAGTTGTTTCAGGTGCTTGACCAAGTTACCCACGGTGTAGTAGGTGGGGTTGCACTGGCCCCGGTTGCCGTACTCTTTACCCACGGCCAAAGACTCATTGTCGGGACAGGGCAGCAGGCGGATGTTGTAACCCAGGCCCTTCATGGCCTCGTTGATCAGTTCCTCGTGGTTTAGGGTCAACCCGCCCCAGAGGATGGTCGTGGTGTCCTTCTGGTCTTTGGTCCATTGGAATTCGTGGGGTTTTTGGAAGTGGTCGACTTCCTTGCCATTCAGCCCCATCTCATTACGAAGCTGTTCTTCGTATTGCTTTACTTGGACGTCAATTTCGGTCTCGTCAAGGACTTTGGCCATCACTATTCCTCCTAAGCGCTATACCTCGGGTCTACGAAGGTTGTTTGGTTGTTTCTCGGTTAGTCTGCTTCCACCGGGGTTCTTTCCTCAACCGGCGCCCTTTTGGGCAGTCTAAAGTTGCCAAGCTGGACCATTTGCGGCTGGGGGTCATGTTCGTCGTCCAGGTGGGAATGGTCGTGGAGGTCGCTATCCTGCCCAATAGAGTCGGACTGGTAAGCCTTCAGGGGATAATCCCTGCCGGGCAGGCCGCAAGCAGCCGCGGGGCTGGCAGTTTCTTCCTCGGGAAGGTCCCCGGCGGTGTTCTCCTTCCTGATGGAGTCGTAGGTGTTGGGGTCAGCCATATCGTTAGACCCGCCGCCGTTGCTATTGGAATTGCCCAATTGCATCACGTTGCCGTTTACGCCGTTTCCGTTAGCTCGCAAGACCGCCGGCGCGCCTGTTGAACGAGCCGGGGCTGGTTCCACGGGGCCAGCGTTCAACTCGTGGCCGTTGGATCCGGCCTTTTTGTTGCCCAAGTCCACGGTGCCTAAGTCAAGGGAAACCGGCACCCAGGCGTCTTGGTGGTGACCCCTGAAGTCTTCGGCGTGCTCACCGGCGCGTTGGCGCTGGTGTCCGTTGGGGCGCGAGTCGTTGCCGCTGATCCCAACATGGCCGACAAGTTCCAGCTTGGAAGCGGCCCTTTCGTTGGCCTTGAGCAGCCGGGCCCGATAAGCGTCCACCATGTACTGAAGTTCACCCTCCGAGTGCTGTTGGCGCTGCAAGTGTTCCTGGTAGCGTTGCAGGAAGTAGTCGATGGTTTCCACCCGGATTTTGATGGAGCCGGAGGGCTTGCTTTCGTCGATGTCGTGGAAAGTGAAGTACGGAGTATCCGACGCCTCGATAATGTGCTCGATGGTGTTGTAGTTGGGGGCGTCGTGGCCGCATTTGAAACTGGATAGGTCAATGGCCACCAGGTTGGGGTGCCGGGCTACGTACTTGGCCCCCCAGATCTTCTTATTGGAGTTTTCGCTGTAGTTGTTCTTCCAGACATCCTTGATGTCCATGGGGTGGGTAATGACTCCCTGCTCCACCTCGTCGCCAAAGAGGCGCTGGAGGATGTCTTCATCCTGCGGCAGGGAGTCGATGCTAAAGATTGGATACCCCTTCTTTTGGATTTCCGCCATTATTTCGTGGTTGAGGCCCGGGTCGTTGTGATAAGGCCGGGCCAACATCACCACCCCCACCTTCCCGTCCTCTTCCAGCTTGTCCAATACCTGACGAGCCTCGGACCGGATAGAGCCGAAGTAGTTCCGCCAAGCCTCGAAAGCGATTTCTATGGCCTCGCGGTTCTCCTCCCAGGTAAGTTGGAGGATGTCCCGGAAAGTGTCAAACATGGTGTACTCGAACATCGGCCAATCCGTGAAATCCAGGGAGGGGCTGAGATATTGCATCCCGTTTTCGGCAAAGATGTCCCCCTCCTTGGTGAAGGCCGCCTTGACCACTTCGGGAGTTATGGAGACGGTGGGGCAGGCGGCGCTATCCTCCACGTTCATCATCTCGGTCTTCAGCTTGTTGATGATGGGGAAGAAGACAACCTCCGGCTTGTCCTTCTGTTTCTTGTCGAAAATGAGGTTATGGATATGGGCGATGGCGACTTTGCTGGGGAAGCACTGGTCGATGGACCCTCTTCTCGACCCCTTGTACCACATGGTCGGATCGGTGTAGTCGGAATAGACGATGTTCTGGGCGCCCACGCCCAAGGACTCGAAGTAAGACTGGAAGAAAGGCGCCAGGGTGTACATGTTCAGCACCCGGGGCATTCCAATCTTGAGGTCCCGGCGCAAGACCCTCACCTCTTGAGAGATGGGCTGGGCCGACGGCTCTTCCTGCTTGCGGAAGCGGGCGAACAGCCCTTTCTTCTGCGGCTTCGCTTCTTCCTCGACCTTGTGCAGCGACTTCACCTTGGGAGGGTCGGTGGTGCGGAAGGCCCTTACCGAAGCCTTCTCCACGAAGTTGGGGTTGGCCTCCATGATTGCTTCCAAGCGGGCCTTCACCTCCTTCATGTCCTCCAGGCTTTCGACGGCCCCCTTCTCGCAAGTAGCGATGATGAAGCGGCGGCTATCCCCTTCGGGCGTCTCGGTGTCGATGTAGGTCCGCAGGCACTTGTTCTTACAGAAGTTGCAACGGGTGGACTCGTCTCTGGTGGTGGTGAACTCAAGATTCTCGGCGGCGGCCAAGCCGATGAATGCCGAGTCCTTTTCCGCCGCTACCCGTATCGCTTCTAGGGCGGCCCCGATGGCGCCGCTCTCTCCGGTGAACTGGTGGACCCGAATCTTGGCTCCCGGCACCCTGGACTTGATGAAGTCGTACTGGGACTTAACGGCGGCCAAATTGTGCTGGGTGCCGCCTTGGAGTACGAAGTTGTTGCCGAATTTTGCCAGGTTGGGCTCAGCCACCACGTACAGCCAGATATTCTTGGGCAGGACCTTGGCTAGGCCGGCCATTATCTCGTGTTTTTCCCAGCCAAGCTGCTGGAAGTTGACGATGTCGGTCTCCATGAACACCGCGCAGCCGTAGCCGAATACGGGCAAACGGTCCGCTTCGAAAGCGGCGTCGGCGAACTCGGCCACCGAGTAGCCGAACTTGGCGGCGGTGCTTTGCAGAAAGTAGCCGTTGCCGGCCGAGCATTGGGTGTTTAGCTTGAAGTCCTTGACCTTGCCGTTGTTGAGGACGATGACTTTGATGTCCTGCCCGCCCACGTCGACGATGACGTCCACGTCGTCGTAGAAATGGAGCGCGGACTTCGTGTGGGCCACGGTCTCGACAATGGCCACATCGGCCCCCAGGGTCTCCTTCAGCATGTCCTTGGCGTAGCCCGTGGTGGCCAGCCCCAAGACATTGAGCACCGCACCCTGGTTTTCGACGTACTCCCGTAGCTCGGTGATGATGTCCTGACTATCGGCCAAAGGGTTTCCCTTGGATAGCTGGTAGGCCGTGGTCAGCAGGTTGCCCTGCGGGTCCATCAGGACGCCCTTGGTGGAGGTGGACCCGCCGTCGATGCCGATAAAAGCGCCTACCTCTTGACCGGGGGAGAAGCTAGCCGCCTTCCAGTCGGTCTTGGCGAACAGCTTCTTGAACTCCTCCAACTCTTCGGTGGTCTTGGCCAGCCCAACATCTCCCGAGGACTCACGCATCTGAGTCCGTCCGACTTCAATGAACTGTTCCAAGGCTTCGGTGCCGAGGTACACTCCCACGTCAGGGTCCTCGCTCTTTCCGTAGAGGACCGAGCCGATGGCCGCGTAGTATTGAGCGTTCTCGGGAACGATTATCAGGTCCTCCGGAGGGACGCCTTCGGGCAGGGGCGTGTTCCGCTCGGCCCAAATCTTCGGGATGTTGTGTTTCCAGCAGTCCCGCATTGCCGGAATGTAGGTATTTGGTCCGCCCAGCAGCAGGACAGTGGGCCGCAGCGTGTTGCCGCGGGTGAGCACGCTCAGGTTCTGCTGAATGATGGCTTCGAACAGGGACGCCATAAGTTGGTCCGAGGGGACGCCCTGCTTTTGCAGACCGTTGATGTCGGTCTCGGCAAAGACGCCGCACTTGCCCGCCACCGGGTGCAGCTTAACGTCGTAGTAGTCCAGGGCTCCGAGGTCCTCATTGCTGAGCCGGAGTTTGGCGTTGATCTTGTCGATAACGGCCCCGGTCCCTCCGGCGCACTTGTCGTTCATGCTGGGGACCTTGCGCTTGTTTCCCGTCTCTTGGTCGGTGAACCAGATGATGATCTTGGCGTCTTGCCCGCCCAACTCGATCACCGACCCGGCGTCGGGGTACAGGTGCTCGACCGCCAAGGAAACTGCATTGACCTCTTGGACGAACTTGGCGCCGATGTGCTCCCGGAGCATGTTGCCGCCGCTGCCGGTAATGAAAATGCGGAACTTGTCTTGGGGCAGCGCAAAGGCTTCGGTTATGCGCCGGAGGAACTGGAACACCATCTCCGGCTGTTTGGTCTGGTGACGCTCGTAGTCTTTCCAGAGAATTTCGTCGGTCCGCGGGTCCATCACCACGGCCTTCACCGTAGTCGAACCCACGTCCAAGCCGATCATCAGCTCGGGCGGGAGTTCATTGGATGGGGGGAGTGGGCTAGAGTGAACCGGGGCCGAATCACTTTGGATACCGGCACTGGAATCCTTCGACTCCGCTGCGCTGCGCTCAGGATGGGTTTTTGTAGTCAAAATGCAATACCTCTGTTTATCCAATTAGGATTGGGTTGGCGCTATTTGGCTTAACGTCCGGTGGGCATCAAAGAGCTTTGAGGCTGGACCAAGATACCGGCCATAGCGAATTCTTGGAGTTGCCGGGCCAATTTATGGGTGGACGGCTGAGGTTCTTGGGACTGAGACAATTGGAATACCACCTCTTTGACAGCGCCGATTATGGAATAAGAAGTTACTCTGATGTCACAGGGGCGGACCAAGTTCATGGCGATCCCCAACTTGAGGGAGCGCTGGATCATCTCGGCGGCTTCGTCATAGAAGGCATCCAGCCTTCCCACCACCGAGCGGTCCGGTGAACCGCTATGGTGCATCAGGATGCGAGTCAGGTCCCTTTCTCCCAGCACCAACCCCAGTACCCGGGTCAGGTTTTCCTGGATTTGGACCATGGGGGTAGCGGCCCCGGGCGCCAAGGATATGGGCCGGATGGCCTCATGGAGGTCTTCCAAGAAAGAGTCGAGGATGCTCTCGAAGAGATGTAACTTGGAGTCGAAGTACTGGTAGAAGGTACTACGCGCAATTCCCGCCCTCCGCACAATTTCCGAAATACTGGTCTCGTGGTAGCCTTTGTTAGCGAACGCCTCTTTAGCGCTATCTACCAAGCGCTGACGTCTAAACTCGCGAGAAGGGATGCTCAACTGTCCGTAACCCAATGGATTTTAACGGAAAGATTGCCCCCTACTCTCGTTTCAGGCAGGTTGGATGTCAAGACAATTCGGGTATATTTGACCGATTACGGAGTTAGTGGAGAAAGAGGGTCGATATTGGGAACAATACCGGAAAACGCCGGGCCTAAGAGGGTGTGTTAGAAGTCCCTTCTCCCTTGAGAAGAAGGTTAGGCCTGTCCTGAGCTTGCCGAAGGGATGAGGGGAAATTCTTCCTAAATAAGCCAAGTTTGCCATGCCTGAATTGTTGGGTACGCCCCTCACCCTAGCCCTCTCCTGCCTGACAGGGATAGGTATCTGGTGTTTCAGGTATAAGGACTATAGATTATCTTCAGATTTGGTGGTGGTCCGGGCCACGGTTCAGGAAGCAGCCAGACCCTCCGCCACAGTCTGCCCTTGGGCAGCAACCTAGTCAGACAACTTATTCCCAACTGGAGCACACTGACGGTCCTTCTCTGCGGGCCTCGATTGGTTGGTGCGGTGATTGGGCGGCAGCGACTAAGAGCCTATCCTAATAATCCGGCAGCCCTGAAAGCAATAAGGGCACAGGCGAAATGAAGAAAGGCGATGTAGTTTCTGGGAAACTTGTCCCAGCGCACCAGAATGCGCCGGAAGCGGTTCATCCAACTGTGGGTGCGTTCCACCACCCAGCGCCGGGCTTTGAAGCCAGCCTCCTTTTTGATGGCCTGGGCTTTGATGGCCTGGGCCTCCTCGCCCCGGCTGCGGATGTGGGCGGTGAAGCCGAATTCCTCCAGGGTTCGGCGCACCTCCTCATAGTCATAGCCCTTGTCCAGGCACAGACCTTGGGGACGCTCCGGAGTGGGCGCCGGGCGCGGCACCGGGAAACTGTCCAGCGTAGCCCGCACCAGTTTCATGTCGTGGCGGTTGGCTCCGTCCACCGCCAGCCCCACCGGGATGCCCTCAGCTTCGGTCAACAGACTGCGTTTGACCCCGCTCTTGCCCCGGTCCGTGGGGTTGGGGCCGGTTTTTCCCCCCGCCCAGGGGGGATTTGGTTATCGCCCCGTCCATGCTCAGCCAACTCCAGTCCAGACCCTTCAATTCATCGTACTCTTGCAGGCCCGCCCGCCACAGCTCCAGGAACACCCCGGCGGCGGCCCACTCCTGGAAGCGCAGATGGGCGGTGGATCCGGAGCAAATGCCCGTGGCATCCAGGGCTTTCCATTGGCAGCCGGTGCGCAGCACGTAGAATATGCCGTTGGCGCAGGTCCGGTCCGGGACCCGGGGACGGCCTCCGCCCCGGGGATGAGTGTTCACCCGCTGGGGAAGCAACGGGGCCAGCACTTCCCACAGTTCATCGGATACCTGAAAGGAGCCGGTGGTGGGGTTGACCGGCGCCGCTGGGCCGGCGCGCTTCGGTCGTGGCGGCTTGGGTTCCTTCGCTTTCGTCATACCACTAGTTTAGCTCGAATTCTGTTTTTAGGATAGGCACTTAGGAGGCTTCCGGAGGCGGCCGGGGGGTATGCCCAGGCCGTTGGCGTCTTCGGCTCGGGTCCCGTATGCCAGCGCCCACAGCGTCGCCACGGACAATACCAGCCAATGCCCGGAGACCCGTTCCGGGTCAGTCCTTCGAGTCTTCTGCCATTGCCACCCAACGCTCTTCAGCGCCTTGAAGCCCGGTTCTATCCAGAAGCGAAGCCCATACCAGCACGCTCCTGCGGCATCCGGCGGGACGCTGGCCATCACCACCCACGGCTCGTCCTGGCGGATGTCCCAGACCACAATCATCGTCTCACGGCGGCGCTTGCTGCGGTCCCGGAAAGCCGTCCCGGACCCAACATATGCGTGCCCGGGTCCCGGTACCAGCGCTCGCGCTGGCAGGCGGGTCCCTCCTTCAGGGCAGAACACGGTGTTGACCGATTGACGCATGTAAGGATGCCACCCCACAGAGCGCGTATCTGCTCCCACAGCCGCGGACTCCTCAGACCGCGGTCAGTCATTACCAGCACCGTCATGTCCGGCGGGACCGCTTCGGACAGCAACTTCAGCAGACTCACCGCCGACGCTACCCACTGCCCGGGTTTGTTGGCCGGCAGGATGTGCCAGGCCACCGGAATAGCGCAACTGCGGTGGACCACGCTTATGACGATAGAGTTTATCTGGGCCCCCTTCATCGTTGGGTCTATCGGTTGGGTCTATCGGTTGGGTCTATCGGTTGGGTCTATCGGTTGGGTCTATCGCCAGCGCCAGCCGGTCCGGCTGCCACCATGCCAGCAGCCATCTCAACAGCGGAACAAAGCACCGCCTCACCTCCAGTTGCGCCCGGCAGGGGCTGGCGCGGTCGCGCCCGTTGTACAGCCACTCCCGGAGGTGCTGGCGCAGGTTGTTCCAACGGCCCACCGCCAAAAGGGCCGTGACCACGGCGTTCTGGCAGCCGCTCTCGGCCAGTATGGTCCCATAGACCCAGGGCGCCAGTCCCCTGACCTGAGACCGGGTGAGGTGCGGCAGGTAGTGTTCTACCGTCTGTTGCATCTGGTAACATTCAGATGGGAGACGCATCGCGAACCTCTGGCTACCTTTCTGTTTGACACCAAAAAGATGCCAGAAACCCGTGCGCTTTCCAAGTTCCTATCCTTGTTTCATCTTTTACCTACCCCTGTCAGCGGGGAGAGGGTGAGGGTTAGGGCCGTTTGGCGGTGACGCCTAACTTATATGTGCCCAGGCATTCCACCCTCATCCCGACCTTCTCCCTCAGGAGAAGGGGCAAGATTTGGTCACAGGCTCCCAATCTAAAGGAGACTCATGGACTTTAGCCTTTCGACCGAACAGCAGGCCTTAAAAACCCACGTCCGCCGGTTGGCCGAGGAACGCATCGCGCCTATCGCCGAGGAAGCCGACGAGTCCAGCCGGGTGCATCAAGGGTTGATGGCTGTGCTGGCCGAGTCGGGCTTGTTGCGTTACACCGTGCCGCAGGAGTACGGCGGCTACGGCGTCCGGGTGATGGACCTGTGTATCGTGCGGGAGGAACTGGCCCGGGTGTCGGCCCAAGCAGATACCAACTTCATCATGCAAGGCTTGGGCAGCTACCCCATTACCTTGGGCGGCACTTCCGAGCAGAAACAGCGCTACCTGCCCGCCATCGCCAACGGCGAGGCCATCGCCGCCTTTGCCCTCACCGAGCCCCACGGCGGCTCCGACGTGCTGAGCATGACCACTCAGGCGGTCCCGGACGGCGACGACTGGGTGCTGAACGGCCGCAAGAAGTTCATCTCCCAAGCGGGTGACGCGCAGACCTATACCGTCTTCGCTAAGACCGACCCCGAGGCTGGCAGCCGCAGCCTATCGGCGTTCATCGTCGAGCAGGGGACGCCGGGCTTCGACGACTCCCGGCGCATGGACTTGATGGCGGCTCACCCCATCGGGGAACCGGTCTTCGACGACTGCCGCGTGACCCAAGGGAGCTTGATTGGGGAACGGGGACAGGGTTTGCGGCTGGCCCTAGGGACCCTGGACACCTTCCGCACCACCGTAGCCGCCGCCGCAGTGGGTATGGGGCAAGCGGCCTACGAAGCGGCCTTGGCCTACGCCAAGGGCCGGACCATGTTTGGGCAGCAACTTAGCGATTTCCAGGCTACCCAGTTCAAGCTGGCGGATATGGCCGTGTCTCTGGATGCGGCCCGCCTTCTGTCGCACCGGGCCGCTTGGCTGAAGGACTCGGGGCAAGAGATGGTGATTAAAGAGGCTTCCTTTGCCAAACTCTTCGCCACCGAGGCGGCGTCCCGCATCGTGAACGAGTCCCTCCAGATTCACGGCGGCGCCGGTCTGGAGAAGGGGAGCCGGATTGAGCGGCTATACCGGGAGGTACGGGCCCTCACCATCTATGAAGGCGCCTCGGAGATCCAGCGACAAACGATAGCCAGGCAGTTGCTGCGGGAATAAGTTGCCTTAGCCCCCGTCAACGAAGACCATGCTAGCGTCGCTAGAAGCGGTCCGCCGGGACACCAACGGGTTGTAGTCCGACGAGTTATACCAACTCTTGGCCTTCTCCAGATTCTCGAACTCGAGCACGACGACTCCAACCGGCATCCAGTTGCCGTCGGCAACCTCTATCTTGTTTCCGGCAGCGATGATTTTCCCGCCGTGTTTGGCGATGGTAGGGCCGGCCGCGCCTTGATACGCGGCAAATCCGGCGGGGTCGCTAATGCTTTGAATCGCGCCAAAAACCCAAGCGGGCATGACGTCCTCCTGATCAATTTCTGTATTGGTTAGGTAAAGCTCCGGTACTAAACCAATACCAAGGTGGGATGTGCATTTCGGGGGTTTTGACGAGGATCGAAAGGACTCTACGGCACCTCATATCACCCTTAGGCCCCAACCTGGTGGGCACCGACAGGGCGTTCTGGCGATATGTACATTTCACCTTGGCTTTAGTTTAGACTGTCATAGGAGTGTCGTCCCGGTTGGCCCACTCCCCCATAGAGGCATCATAGTTCTTGGTCTCGCCATAGCCGAGAAGCTTCAGTACGAATACACCGTGCGCCGCACGGATGCCCCCCTGTCAATAAGTGTAGACTTTCTTTTCCGGGGTAATCCCCGCCTCAGCTAGTACGCGGCGGATTTCGCCGGGCGACTTGAAGCAGTGCGTCTCCCGGTCCATGACGTTGAACCACTCCAAGTGGATTGCGCCGGGGATGTGGCCCAGCCGCTTGTTGTTCCGGCTTTGGCTGCCGTCCCATTCTCCGTCGCTGCGCACGTCCCAGATGACCGCATCGGACATATCACAAGCGGCCTTGAGCTCGTCCACCTTGACCAACATCGACTCATCGGACTTAGCAGTGAAGCTGGCCCCGGAAGGGGGCTTGGGCCGGCCGAAGCTTACGGGCCGGCCCTCGCTTACCCAGCGCCGCCAGCCGCCGTCCAGCACCTTGACCTCGGAGTGGCCGTAGGTATTAAGGGCCCACCACAGCCGGGCCGCCGTCAGGCTTTGGCCGTTGTCATAGGTGATCACCAGGGAGTCGTCGCCAATCCCCAACCCTTGGCACATGGCGGTAAACTGCTCGGGGTTCATAAGGTGGACTCGATTGGTGTCCGGGTTCTTCTCGAAATTGTCCGGCACCAAGGCCGCGCCGGGTATGTGGCCCCGGTTGTACCCGGCGTCCACGTCGCAATCAATAATGACCACGTTGGTATCGTCTTTATGGGCGTCAACCCACTCGGCGTCCACCAAGTATTCCGGGTGGGCAAACCCCTCTGAAATCGTCATACGTCCTCCTGGCCAGCTTTGACGGTTTTGCAACGATTTTTGAGCGATTGGACCGGGCCGGCCCAAGCTCACGCAGATTGTAAGATACGCCCTTTTGAGGGTCAACCAGAGGAACTCTGCGTTTCTTGTTGCCATCTGATGGCGGGTTTAGAATAGGGCAGACACGACAGCAACGGACGTAATACGACGTAATCCAAGGGAGTTGGCCGACCTGTAGACTGGCAAACGCAGGGAGGACGAGTCAATGCACAATGAATTCACTGCGATTTTTGAACAGGACGACGACTGGTACATAGCCTACTGCCTTGAAATCCCCGGCGCCAATGGCCAGGGTAAGACCAAGGACGAATGCCGCACCAACTTGGCCGAAGCTATAGCCCTCATCCTTCACCACCGCCGCGAAAGCGGGATGCGGGGCGTCCCCTACGGCATCAACCCCGAAACCATAGTCCTCCCGGACGCCCTCCCCGACGGAATCTACTATATCGTATGAAGCTGATTTCTTTTGAAGCTGACTTCTTTGCTTCGTCATCTCCGGCGCAACGTCTGTGAACTTCTGCGGCAAGGACGCTCTCATGCTTTGTGGACAAACCCCGCCACTGGAGAAGTTGAAGCCATACCACGGCATACCGAGATTAAAAACGTGCTGGCCCGTAAAATCTGCCGCAACCTATCGGTCCCGGAAATCGGAAGGCAATAATAAGGAGAACTGCCATGGTACAGCAAGGACAGATTGACCACTTGCTGCAAGAAAGCGGTCAAATTCAGCCGCCGGAGAGCTTGGTGCAGCAGGCCTATCTCCAAGACTACGATGAAGCCTACCGGCGTTCCTTGGAGGACCCTGCCGGGTTCTGGAGCGGGGTTGCTTCGGAACTGGAGTGGTTCAAGCCGTGGGACCAAGTGTTTCAGTGGGACTACCCCACCTTTAAGTGGTTCTTGGACGGCAAATGCAACATTACCTACAACTGCCTGGACCGGCACCTATCGACCGGCCGAAGGAATAAGGCGGCTTTCATTTGGCTGGGGGAAGACGGTTCGGAGCGGGTCTTTACCTACGGAAGGCTGGCCCAACTGGTCAACCGCTTTGCCAACGGTCTCAAGTCTTTGGGCGTGGGCAAGGGTGACCGGGTGGTAATCTACATGCCGCTGACTCCCGAAGGGGCCATTGCTATGCTGGCCTGCGCCAGGATCGGCGCGGTCCACAGCGTGGTCTATGCCGGGTTCAGCGTGGGTTCTCTCCGGGAACGCATTCTGGACGCTCAGGCCAAGGTGCTAATTACCGCCGATTATGGTTACCGCCGCGGTAACCGGGTGGACTTGAAGAGCATCAGCGATGATGCCACTGCCGGACTTGACGTTTTGGAGCACATCGTGGTCTGGCGACGGGAGGCCGACCGCGCCTCCTTGGGCCCCAAGGAGACCGACTTCGACGAGCTGCTGGCCAAGAGTGACCTTCGTTGCGAGGCGGCGGTGATGGACTCGGAGGACCCGCTGTACATCCTCTACACCAGCGGCACCACCGGCAAGCCCAAGGGCGTACTCCACGTTCACGGCGGCTATATGGTCGGCACCTACTATCATTTCAAGACCTTCTGGGATGTCAAAGACGACGACGTTTTCTGGTGCACTTCGGACATCGGCTGGGTGGTCGGCCACAGCTACATCGTCTACGCTCCTCTGATTGCTGGAGCCACCACCGTGTTTCGGGAAGGGGCCATCGACTACCCTCATCCGGGAGTCTTTTACGAGGTAATTGAAAAGTACGGGGTCAACGTCATATTCACGGCCCCCACCGCGCTGCGGATGTTGATGCGCTATGGCGAGTCTTACCCGCAGCAGTACAACCTGCGCTCTCTGAGGTTCTTGACCTGCGCCGGCGAACCGCTTAACCCCGAGGCCCTCAGATGGTCCCACGAGTACATCTGCGGCAACGGAGATTGGGGGCATATAGTCGACAACTGGTGGCAGACGGAGACCGGCGGGCCTTGCTTGGGCACCACCGCCACCATCCCGGTCAAGCCGGGACGGGTGGGCAAGCCCCTGCCTGGGGCCGTGATGGACATCGTGGACCGGGAAGGCCAGCCGATCACCGAGCCGGACAAGGGTGGCCTGCTGGTCATCAAGCAACCCTTCCCCCACTTCTTCCGCACGGTTTACGGCGACCACGAGCGATATTCCCAGGACTGGAACACCATTCCGGGTAACTACTTCACCGGCGACGTGGCGCTGCGAGATTCTGAGGGCTATTACATGGTCGTGGGGCGGGCCGACGACGTGCTGAACGTCTCCGGCCACCGCATCGGCTCCGCCGAGGTGGAGAGCGCCCTAGTGTCCCATCCGGCAGTGGCGGAGGCGGCGGTTATCGGCAAGCCCGACCAGATCCGCGGCGAGTCCATCAAGGGATTTGTCACGTTGCGGATTGGGAATGATCCCTCGCAAGAAATGGTGAGCACTTTGCAAGCCCACGTGCGCCGGGAGTTGGGGCCCATTGCGGTGCCCTCGGAATTGGAGTTCACCGCCATCCTCCCCAAGACCCGCTCGGGCAAGATCATGCGCCGCCTGCTGAAGGCCCAAGAGTTGGGCTTGGACCCGGGGGATATTACGACCTTGGAAGAGTAGACCAGTGAGGGCTACACATCCCGGAGGGAGGCGGGACATGGACGACGAAACCAAACAAACGGAAATCATGCGCTACAAGTTCAACGTGGACCAGTATTTCAAGATGGCAGAGGTTGGAATCCTGCCTTGGGGACACGGGGAGGAATTGCTGGACGGCGTGGTGTGGGACCGGGCTCCTCTGGTAAGGAACCGCTCCCACCCTGCGCTCAAGGGTGGTATAACCCGCTTTTTGAATGAAATGGAGGACCTGTCGGAGGAGGTGGATGCTTGTATTCACAAGTACACGGTTGACGAATACCACGCTATGGGGGAAGCAGGCATCCTGACGGAAGACGATAGGGTGGAGTTGATAGACGGGGAGATCGTGCTAATGCCTCCAATCGGAAGTCCTCACCAAGAGAATGTAGACACCATCACCGAGTTGTTCGTCACCAGGTTCTCAACGATGGCAAGAGTTCGGGTGCAAGGCCCGGTCCGTCTGAGGGATAGCGGCGAGCCGGAGCCGGACTTAATGTTGCTCCGGAGACGGGAAGGCTCCTACCGCTCCCGGCATCCCGAGCCGGCCGACGTTTTGCTGATAGTAGAGGTATCAGACACCACGATACGATCGGACCGTAGAGTGAAGTTGCCGTATTACGCCAACAACGGCATCCCCGAAACGTGGCTTATCGATATTAACGGAGAAGCAGTCGAAGTCTACCGCGGCCCCACGCCCGAAGGGTACCGGGAAGTCACGCGGTACCAGCGCGGCGACACGCTAAACATCCAAGCCTTGCCTGAAATACGCCTTACGGTGGATGAATTGCTGGGGTAACCGAAACACTGGCAAATAGAGGCCGCATGTTGTTGGACGATTTGGTAAGAGTAATCGAGACGCTCAAGGAGCGCATCGCCGCTCACGGGACGGCCTTGCGCGAGAACGAGACACGAACCCGCATGGCGTTGGTTGACCCTATGCTGGCTGCCTTGGGGTGGGACACCTCCGACCCGGCTTTGGTACTCCCGGAGTACGCCGCCGCTCACGGCCGAGCCGACTATGCCCTGGTGGCGCCCGACGGCAAACCCGCGGCCTTAATCGAGGCGAAAAAGCTGGGCGAGGCGTTGGCGCCTCACCGACTGCAAATGCTCAACTACTCCAACGCGGTGGGTGTTGCCTTTGCCGGGTTGACCAACGGCGACCATTGGGAACTGTACGAAGTGTTCCAGCAGAAACCCCTGGACGAGCGCCGTATTCTGCAACTGAGCATTGTGGAAGCTACTTCCCACCACTGCACGCTGGAACTTCTGCTGCTTTGGCGGCCCAACCTGGCTACCGGCCAACCCACTCGGGCAAATGAACCCATATCAGTCCCTCCTCCAGTTGATAGTCCACCGTCACATCCCCCCGGACCCGTGCCGGACAGCCAAGTCAAGCCGGAACCTCCTCTGCCCAGCAAGTCGGGCTGGATGCCTATCTCTCAAGTTAATCCTGAGAAAGGCAAACGGCCTCCAAGCGCAATCAGATTTAACCAGGGCCCCCCTCTTACAATTACTGCATGGAATCGGACACTGATCGAAACTGCTGAATGGCTTTGCCAGGAAGGAAAACTAACCAGCCAGGAAGGCCCAATAGCAGTAACAAAGACTCGATATCTCGTAGCCCTTTCGGCAGCGCATAAAGGCGGGACAAACTTCAAGAATTCTCACAAGACTTCCACCGGGCTATTTGTGGAGGCAAACTGGAACGCAAAACGTTGTGTTGAGTTGGCCCGATTTCTTCTGGGGAAACTCGGCGTGCCCGTCGACACCGTGGAGCTGCGGTTCGAGTGAGCGCAGCACAGCGGTAGCATGGCAGCAGTGGTATCCTGTTTGAGTGATTGTCGGGTTCGGAGGCCAGGGAACTGCGGATATATTGCAGGGATCGAACACTCCCGCAGCCAGGCGTACCTGCCCTTCGGCCATTTGGCCGGTAGCCCTCCGTAAACTGGACGCGCTGCACCGGGCAACCGAATTAAATTGGCTGCTAGAGCCGCGAGGGAATCGCCTGGAAGCGTTGCACGGCAGGCTGGAAGGCTGGCACAGCATCCGAATCAATGACCAGTGGCGCATCGTGTTCCGGTGGACCGATGCAGGCGCTGAGGGAGTGGAAATTGTCGACTACCACGGCTGACACAACTGAATCGCAAGAACCCAACGAAAAAAGCTTTATACCCCTTCACCCCTATGTCCGGGTTGGCGATATTGAAATTTTCACCGGCTACCCGCCGAAGCAATCGGGCGAAACGAAAGACCCATATTATTATCTCGGTTACGTGGGCGCTATTCCCAAATACCGCCCGCCGACTTCTCCCGGCGAGATGCTCCTTGAGGAATTTTTGAGGCCCCTGGGGATAACGCAGCGGCAACTGGCCGACGCTATCCACTTGCCCTACCGGCAGGTCAACGAGATTATCAATGAGCGCCGCCGGGTCACGCCAGCCATTGCGCTGCGCCTCACCAAGTATCTCGGCATGTCGGTGGGGTTCTGGATGAACCTGCAAATGGCTTGGGACTTGTATCACGCCGCCCAGGCCGAGGCGGAAACGTTGAGTAAGATCGAGCCGTTCCCGCGCCCGGACTTGCCGGAGTTGCGGGAACTGGCCGGAATTGAGGAGCAATCAGATAGATGAAAGTCTACTACTTTAGCGAGTTTCCCTATCACGAGTACCCGGACGAAGAGGGGGAGAAGTACCCGTCTTTGCGGCTGACCTTCCCCAACAGCTATTTTGATCCAACGGTGGGCAACGGCTTGTTCCGGCGCTGAAGCCGGGGGTGATTCTTCGTCTGTATCAGGGTTTGCCGGATTTGGAGACTTTCAGGACGGATGCCAATTGAATCGTGCCGACAGAACGTTTAACATTTCTTGAATTGACGCTTGGGACATAGTGCGCGAAATACACCGCTGCCGATTTGAGGCCCTCAATGGTTAGCAATGCCACCACGTTCACCATGTTGCCCTATCGCCGACAAGGGGAAATCGACTATGCCGGACTGGACTTCAACCCCGACGTAGCAGAACCGCCGGTTGACTCCATGGAACAAAACGACGAAATGGATGAAATCCTCAGCATCCTCCTTTCCCGCTTCACCGGGTTCGGCAGCCGGCCCGACATCTTCCTCAGCCGCGAGACTTACATCTGCTACGACCGGCGCGACCTCAATGTCCGCATCGCCCCGGACTTGTACCTAGCCTTCGGGGTTGACGCCGAGGCCATCCGCCCGCGCAAGCTCTACTTGCCTTGGGAAGTGGGCAAGCCGCCGGACTGGGCACTGGAGGTGGCCTCGGAAAGCACCGGGCCGCAGGATGTCAACCGGAAACCCGCTATCTACGCCCGAATCGGCGTTCCCGAATACTGGCGCTTTGACCCCACCGGCGGCCAGTACCACGGGGAGCCGCTGTTCGGCGGACGGCTGGTGGGCGGCGCGTATCAGCTTGTAGAGCTAACCACCGAACCCGACGGCATCCTCAAGGGATACAGCGAAGTGCTGAAACTCAGCCTGTGCTGGGACGAGGGCTGGCCCCGGTTCTACGACCCGGCCACCGGGACCTACCTCGACAACTGGCGACAAGAACGGGCCGCTCTTGAAGCGGAACGGGCCGCCCGCCGGTCCGCTGAAAGCCGCGCTGACGCTGCCGAAGCCGAATTGCGGCGACTCCGCAAACAGCTCCGCCAACGACAACCGGAATAGCTTGAGGAGGCATCAGATAAGGAAGAAGGCCCCTAATATTACAACGACGGTTGGGATGCTAGGATGACGGGGTAGTTGGGGAAGGCTTGGGCAAGTGAGGCAGGGAAGTGGATGCTGCGGTTTTCGAGCAGGTGTACGGGACCTTTCAGGATTTTCACGCTTACTTCGCTCCGCTGTTTGGCCGCAGGGAAGCGCGGGACCACAGCCGCCATTACCTCCAGGCTCTCCTGGTACAGTCCGGGGAGCGGCGCAACGCCGAGAATCTGTCGGAGACGGTTCCGGCGTCAGCCAGGGTGATGCAGCGGTTTCTCGCTGAATCCCCCTGGGATGACGACACAGTCATAGGACGCCTTCAAGAGTACTTGGGACCCCGGCTGGGACATCCGGATGCGGTGTGGGTGCTGGACGGCAGCGACTTCCCGAAGCAGGGCAGGAAGTCCGTGGGAGTGGCCCGTCAGTATTGCGGGAGGCTGGGCAAGGTGGCCAGCTGCCAGGCCGGAATGTTCCTCGCCTACGTCAGCCCGCTGGGACGGGCCCTGGTGGACAAACGGCTTTATCTGCCGGAGAGCTGGACCTCGGACCAAGACCGGTGTGAGGCGGCGGGGGTTCCGGAGGAGAGGCAGGGCTACCAGTCGAAGACCCAATTGGCGCTGAAGATGGTGGAGCGGGCCTTGGAGCGGGGACATCTGAGGGCCGGATGGGTTGCGGGGGACGACGCCTTCGGGATGTCGCCGTCCTTCCGTGAGGGACTGGCGGCGCTGGGGATGCGCTACGTGCTGGACGTTCCCGGCGGCACCACGGTCTGGCCGCTGGAGCCAGCCTGGACCAGGCCGGAGCATCAGGGATTCGGGCGTCCCCGCAAACCCAAGTTGCGAGACGGTCAGCGCCGGACCATGGAGCAGCGCAGCGATGAATTGCCGGAGGAGGCCTGGCGTGAGATTACGGTGGCCGAGGGAAGCCAGGGTCCCCGCAGCTACCTGTTCAGCGCTCAGAGGGTGCGTCCAACCAGCAGGCGGAAGCCTGGCGAAATCCACTGGGCCATTTACCGCCGGAACCTGGACGGCAGCGAGCCCCGCTACTACCTGTCCAACGATCCGGAGGATACTCCCCTGGAGACCCTGGCATACGTGGGTGGCTCCCGGTGGCGCATAGAAACGGAGTTCGAGACGGAAAAGAGCAACGTGGGGCTGGACGAGTACGAGACCCGCACCTGGGCGGGATGGCATCATCACGTCGCCCTGTGCCTGCTGGGCGGAGCGTTTCTCCTGAGCCTGCAACAGGCTTGGGGGGGAAAAGATGCCCCGGATCACGAGACCGCAGGTCTACCGGGTGGTGCGGGAGATGCTGCCCCGGGAACGGTTCGGGCCGGCTGAACTGCTGCGGTGGCTGGAGGAGACGCAAGAATGCAACGAGCGGGCCAGACACTCCCATGCCAAGCGTCGAGCCGCCCTTCGTGCCTCCCCACACGTCCCTCCTTGAACCGTCGTTGTAATACTAACGCCGTGCTGGAATAGGTTCATGGCCGCGCCAACACCCGCCGACCTTCAACCTCCGGCATCCATCAAGCCGGCCGCCCGGCAGCGTCCACTGCTCCGGGCGGTCCGGCTTTTTCGGCCCTATTGGCCGCAAGTGGCCGCCGCTGGCCTCCTGATCCTAGTGACGGCCGGTCTGGGGGCAGTAACCCCGGTATTGGTCAAGGCCGTTTTCGACTCCGCGCTGTTCCCCAACGCCGGACCGCCCAACATGATGCTCCTGTGGGTATTGGTCGGCGCAATGGCCGCCATTGCTATCGTCAATGGGGTAATGGGCGGGGTCCAAGCTTACATCACCCACAAAATGGGGCAGAACGTGATGGGAGACCTGCAAGATGCGGTCTACGCGCACCTGCAGGGGATGTCCCTGAGGTTCTTCACCGGCACCCGCACCGGGGAAATTCAGTCCCGGGTCTCTAACGACGTCAGCGGCATTCAGTCGGTAGTCAGCAACACCCTAACCGATACGGTCTCCAGCATAGTCATCATCGTGAGCACCGTCATCGCCATGGCCATCCTGTCGTGGCAGTTTACTTTGGTCGCCCTCGCCATGTTGCCCTTCTTTTTCATACTAACCACGCGGGTTGGCCGACGGCGGAGGGAAGTAATGGCCGACGCTCAACGGTCGATGGCCCAAGTAACCGCAGTCACCCAGGAAACTCTCTCGGTTTCGGGCATCATGTTGGCCAAGCTCTTTGGCCGGCAACACGGGGAGTTGCACCATTTTCACCGCCACAACCAGCAACTCTCTGACTTGGCGGTGCGGCAGGAGATGATCGCTTACTCTTTTTCTATGGCGGCAACGACCTTTCTCACCATCTCCCCGGCCCTAGTCTATCTATTGGCCGGGTATCTAATGTCTTGGGGCGGCGCATCCATCGTCACCGCTGGCACCATCATCGCCTTCACTGCCCTGCAAAGCCGGCTGTATAACCCGGTGGAAAGACTTCTCCAAGTCTCGGTTGAGCTACAGTCGTCGCTGGCCTTGTTCGAACGGATTTTTGAATACTTGGACCTGCAACCGGAGATAGTCGATTCCCCCAGCGCCAGACCTCTGGAGCAGAGCAACATTTCCGGCGAGATCGCTTTCGATTCAGTACGAGTGGGCAATTGGCTGCCAGGCACGGGTGGCATGGGCAATGAAGGAGCGCAGCCGACCATCCAGTGGACCTTGGACGGGGTGAGCTTCCGCATTCTGCCCGGCCAATTGGCCGCTTTCGTCGGTCCCAGCGGCGCTGGCAAATCGACCATCGCTTGCATGGTGCCTCGCCTTTATGACGCAACTGAAGGCTCGGTTTCCATCGACGGCGTCGATGTCCGCGAAGTGCGTCTAGCCGACCTGTCGAGGGTAATCGGCTTCGTTACCCAAGAGAACTACCTGTTCCACGGCAGTATTGAGAGGAACCTGCTTTACTCCAGGCCCGAGGCCACCCACGAAGATGTGGTGAGCGCAGCCAAAGCAGCTTATATCCACGACCGGATCATGGAACTGCCAGAGGGTTACGACACGGTGGTGGGTGAACGCGGGTTCCGGCTATCCGGCGGCGAAAGGCAGCGACTCTCCATCGCCCGGGTAATTCTGCACCAACCCTCTATCTTAGTCTTGGATGAGGCTACCTCCGCGCTGGACACCGCCAGCGAGCGCTCCGTGCGGGCGGCGCTACAGCCGTTAATTCATGGCCGTACTACCCTGGTTATCGCCCACCGGCTGTCGACGATTATCGCCGCCGACGTAATCTACGTGGTCGACCGGGGTAGAATCGTGGACCACGGACGCCACCACGAGCTACTGACCCGCTGCGGCCTGTATAACAAGATGTACGCAGAGCAGTTCAGTGGCGGGCGCATCGAGGCTCACTGCCAAGACGGCGTGGTCTTCAGCGACGGCGCCATCTTCTGTCCGGAGCAGCCCGAACGGCTCGTAGCGGCGGCGGCCGGCAATGATTAACCGCAGTTACTTGACACTGAACACCTCCAAATTGATAATAGCCTCGGTTTTTCATGTCTATGCTGCATCTTGCGCAACCGGGGGCTGGAGAAGGCCCCGGAATTTGGGCGCCGGACCTTCAAGAGGTCAACAAGGCTTCGGGGAGTCAAAAAGAGAGCTATGACCAGTGTAAAGTATTCCCTTGACGACTTCGTCCATGACATGGAGGCCCTGCTAGTCACTCAGCCCGACTCCCAAAAGATATTTGACACCGGGTCCTCTTGGCTGGGGAGGCTAATCGCCGATCCTCGCAGCATTCATCCCGAATATCGCGTACCTGCCGCCAACGGTAGGCGGCCCAACCACGGCACTTACCTCCTGTATCAAAGCGAGAGCGGGCTCTCGGTCACCGCCGTGGTGTGGGGAGCCGGGGAACACTTGGGGCCCCATGACCACCGCACTTGGGGCATGGTCGGAATTCTGGACAACACCTTGACCGAGACTCGTTACCAACGGGTTGATGACCATTCCCGGGACGGCTATGCTCAACTGGAGAAGGACCGCAGCGCCAACTTCAAACCCGGGGAGATTACCTTCCTCATCCCGGATGTGGATGAAATCCACGAGATGGACAACTTCACCGACCGGCCCACCTGCGAGATTCACGTGTACGGCAGCGACCTTAGAGGCATCGACCGGGCGAGGTACGATTTGGAGACCGGCAAGATAATCTCCTTCAAGTCCGGGAAATACGACAACTGTTAATGATGCGTGAACAATTACCTAATCCAGTCCTCGTCTCCTGAGCTTGCCGAAGGGCCGGCCTTGAGCCGGAATCCGGAAATTCTGAGGACAAAGAACCCTTCGCCAAGCTCAGGACAGGCGTAGCTGGTAGAGAACGGTCCTAGATTCCGGCCTTCGCCGGAATGACAGGGTATGAGACAGTTTAGAAACTTATTCACGTATCAGTAAGCCGTGGGCCAGATTCATACTTCTAGGAGAGGCCGGAGATGGCCGAGAGGACATCCGCGGAGGTCCTGAAAAGTTTATTTGACGGAGATTCCGAATTCGCGTTAATCGACGTTCGGGAAGCCGGGGAGTACAACAGTTCCCACATTCCGGGGTCAAGTTTGATACCTCGGCGTCGTCTGGAGTTCCAGATAGGACCCGCTGTGCCTTTCAAGGGCGCGAAAGTGGTCGTTTGCGACGATGACGGGCGGCGTGCCGCTGCCGCCGCCGATACCTTGGAGCGCCTAGGCTATAGTCAAGTGTCGGTGCTGGACGGTGGCATCAACCGCTGGACCACCTTGGATTACCCCACCGAGTGGGGCACCAACGTGCCCAGCAAGGACTTCGGCGAGAAGATGGAAGTGGTCCACCATGTTCCGGAAATCGACGCGCCCGAGTTACAGAGCCGCTTGGACCGGGGTGATAAGGTGGTCATCCTGGACACGCGGACCCCGGAAGAGTACCAAAGGTTTTGCATCCCCGGCGGCCGGAGTATGCCCGGTGGGGAATTGGCCCTGCGTATTACCGACGTGGTTAAAGACCTCGACCCGGATACTACCGTGGTGATCAACTGCGCCGGGCGCACCCGGAGCATCATCGGCACCCGGGTGTTGCAGCGGATGGGGTTTACCAACGCCTTGGGGTTGAAAAACGGCACCTCAGGATGGGTGCTGGCCGGATACCCAGTCGAGCGCGGCGCCGGCCGGTTGAATCTCCCCGAGCCCTCGGCCGAAGGCTTGACCGCCGCCGAGGCTTACGCCGCCAAACTTGCCGCCGAAGACGGCGTGCGTTACTTGGACGTTTCCGCCCTGCGGCAGTTGCTTGAGGAACGAGACCGGAAAAGCATCTACTTGGTCGATGTGCGGACTCAAGAGGAGTTCGCGTCGGGACATATACCGGGATTCCGCTGGTTTCCCGGAGGCCAAGCGGTGCAGCGCTATGATGATGTGGCGGTGGTGCATAACAGCACCGTGGTCTTCTGCTGCGACGGCATCGCCCGGGCCACCTTCGCCGGCTCTTGGTACCGGCAGTTGGGCCACCAAGAAGTATACGTATTGGAAGGCGGGACCGGCGCTTGGGCCGGGGCGGGGCTCCGGCTTGACCAAGGCATAGTGAGCGAAACTGCGGAAAACCAAGCAGAGGCCTTGGGCAAAGTCCAAGTGCTTTCCCCAAGCGAGTTTCGAGCCAGCAAGCCTGCCACTGTCTTGTTCGTTGACAGCAGCCAAGACTTCGCTCGAAGACACCTGCCCGGTTCCCACTGGACGCCTAGAGGATGGTTGGAGTTCCAGGTTGAAGGCCTAGCCCCATCGAAGTCCGAGCCCATCGGCGTTACCTGCTCGAACGGCGAGGTTTCGGTCCTAGCCGGCGCCAGCCTCAATGACCTTGGTTACCAGCACGTTGTGGTGCTCGAGGGAGGCATGGCGGCTTGGTCCCAGACCGGGCTGGAAGTGGAAACCGGCCTCACCGGCGTTATGGCGCCACCAACCGACGTGGTGATTTTGGGCGTCGACCGAAATCCCGCCGAGATGATGAACTACCTGCGATGGGAGACCGCGCTGGGTGAAAAATACGCTGCGGACTAGCTTCCCGTAGTTGGTTTAACCCCGGTAACCCATCATCAAGTCTGGCCCGTGGGGCGCAGCAAAACAAGATAGGGAGGGACAATCCATGGCCACGCAGCAAGAAAGCGCCACCCCCGACTTTCTGCGCATGGAGGGCCCGAAAGGCGATCCTTGGAACCCCGGCCGTTCCGGAGGAGGCAGTTGGTACGGTTGGCCCAGCAAGGAGTTGCAGGCCGTTACTCTGTTGGACGAAGACGGGCGGACCACGAGGGTCCGCGCCCCGGTAACCGAGTTGGAGGGTCTCATGACCCCCACTGAACTCCATTATGTGGTCCAACACTTCGCGGTGCCGGATGTGGTCCCCCCGGAGAGGTGGGCCCTCACCGTAACCGGTGAGGTGAAGCAGCCGCTGGAGCTTACCTACGACCAGTTGCGGCGTTATCCCGGCCGCACGGTCCGGACCGTCATGGAATGTTCCGGCAGCGACGCCACCTACTTTGAGTATTTCAAAGGGGAAGGATCGAAACCTTCCCGGACCCAAGAGTGCATGATTCTCAGCGCCAGCGAATGGACGGGCGTTCCCTTGGCAGCGGTATTGAACGACGTCGGCCTTACCGGTAGGGCCACCCACGTCCGGGCCGAAGGGTGGGACAAGGGCGTCCCCGCCACGGCGGAACCCGGCACCGATCCCTTCTTCTACGACAAGGGCTTGCCCATAGAGAAGGCGCTCCATCCCGACACCCTCCTGGCGGTAGCCCAAAACGGAAAGCGTTTGGAGCACTTGCACGGCGCTCCGGTACGCTTGCTGGTCCCCGGATGGTCCGGAAACTGGTCGGTGAAGTGGCTGTGGAAGCTGGAGGTTTTAGACCACGAGCCCGACTGCTGGTACCACTACAACTTCTACTACTACGGGGACTCGCCCGACGACCCCAACAAAGAGTTGATCACCACTATTGGGGTCAAGTCCATAGTCACCCAGCCCAACGACAACACCGCCACGCTGCCAAAGGGCCAACACGTAGTGCGTGGTTACGCTTGGAGCGGCGGCGGGACCATCACCCAAGTGGAGGTTAGCGTCGACGGCGGCGACACTTGGCATTCTGCCCGCTTGGAAGAGCCCATTGACCGGTGGATGTGGGTCCGCTGGTCTTATGTATGGGAGGCTGCAACGCCCGGCAAGTACAGTGTGATGTCGCGGGCAACCGACGCCGCCGGGCGGGTACAGTCCCGCGAGCCCCGGTATAATAATATGCGGAAGAATTTCAGCGCCATCGTCGGCTACGACATTACTGTAGAATAGAAGCGCCAAGGTGACCCGGCGTCTAGGTAAGGGCCGGAGTTGACAGGCCCCGGGAGGAAGCGATGCCCATAATCGAGCACACCGAGGTCCCGATGCCGCCGGTAATAGAGCGGCATTGCGAACGGACCCTGGTATCGGCTGAGGTTGGCGCTGCTTCGTTGACCATCAAGGAAGTAGAGCTCCATCCCGGTTACGCGGGCCGCTTGCATACCCATCCCGTGGATATGGCTATCACGGTAACCGGCGGGGCGGTCCAAGTGGTACTGGGGGACGAGGTAAGCACAGTTCGTTCCGGCTGCACCTTGCTGGCCCCTCCGGGCACGCCCCACAAATTGATAAACTCCCTCTGGGTCCCGGCGCAGTTCATGGTCACCTATCCTGCGGGTGAGCTGGACACCGACTTTTTGGAATAGTCAACTTAGATTAGTTTAGGAGGACCTTATGGCAACTCAACAAGTCGTGACGAAGGTCAAGCCCCAGCTTATTCCCACCAACGTCGGGCTGCGGACGTTTGCCACGCCTCCCCAAGTGCTTCAGGAGAACATCGTTCCCAACGACCTGTACTACGTCCGGAACCACTGGAAAGACTCTCCCCAAATCGACGCCGACAGCTACCGGCTGGTGGTAGACGGTGAAGTGGAGCGGCCGCTGAGCCTCTCTTACGCGGAGCTGAAGGAACTGCCCCAAAAGCGGTTCCAGGTAACTTTCGAGTGCTGCGGCAACAGCCCGGTCCCGGAATACTACACCAAGTCGCTGCGCATCAACGCGGCGATGGAGCAAATCAAAGGCCACGGGATTATGGGCAACGCCGAGTGGGCCGGCGTCTCTTTGGCCGACGTGCTGGCCAAAGCCGGGGTGAAGTCCTCGGCGGTGGAGGTGATGTTTGAGGGGGCCGACCACGGTCCCGACGAAGTGGTGGGAGACCCGTCCGAGGTCACCTATGAACGCAGCCTTCCCATAGCCAAAGCGACCCACCCCGACACGCTGCTGGCTTACGAAATGAACGGGGAGCCTCTGCCGCAACAGCACGGCTTTCCGCTGCGCTTGCTGGTGTCGGGCTGGTACGGCATGAATTCGGTTAAGTGGCTGGTGGGAATTCACGTCTTGGACCACGAGTTCAAAGGCTTCTACATGACCGAACGGTACATGACTGCCAATGAGCCGGGATCGCCAATCCCCTACACCTACATCACCAAGATGAGGGTCAAGTCCATCATCACCAACCCGGCGCCCGGGGAAGTTATCCCCGCCAGCGGCTACACTTTGGCCGGGGCGGCTTGGTCCGGCGAGGACCAGGTGGTGAAGGTCGATATCAGCACCGATGGGGGACAGTCTTGGAGTCCGGTCGACGTACTGCACCCCAATTCCGGCTATTCGTGGTATCGTTGGGAGTACCGGTGGCAACCCTCCGGTCCGGGCCGCTACACACTGATGTCCCGGGCCACCAACAATAAGGGAGAAACCCAGCCGATGGAGTTCCCCAACAAGTGGGACGGGCGCGGGTACGGGAACAACATGGTGTTCCCCCTAGATGTAGAGGTGAGCTAGTTGATTATTCGCCGGCTGCCAGTACCCGCCACCTTTCTGGTGGTGGTGTCCGTGGTAGTGTTCCTGATTATCTTCTTTGGCGCTTGGGCTGCCGCTGCTGCGGTCAGCGATGAAGACCGGGGCCTGTACTTCGGGTTCGCTGGCGCGACGGTCGCGCCCGGTAGTGAAACGGGTGAGTCCGGCCAGGCTAAAACGGACCTGCCGGGGAGCACCGATGACGAGGGCGCCGGGACCGAACAAGACGCTAGCTGGTGGGGCAATGCTTTCCTAAAAGCCTGCCCGTTCCACTAATGCCGCGACGACAACGGCGACCGGGTCCGACGAATTCCGGCTGGGGCGGCTGGAAGGACAGGTGGGGACCCTGGCCCAGGGAATCCAAGACATCCGCGAAGAACTCCGGGCAACCAACAGCCGCTTGGATGCCGGGCTTCAGGAACTACGGGAGGGGCAACGGGACCTTAACGCTAGGATAGACTGGCTATTTCTGGCGTCTTGGGCCGTCGGCGGCGGTATCATCGCCGCTCTGGTGGTCCAGATAATCCGGGCCGGGTAATCCCCTCAGGGAGCAGACTAGACCCAAACACCTTAAGGACGAAACACTCATTAGCACTAAACACACACCTGCTTTTCGGCCTGACGCCCAAGTTAATGCCACGCCGCGAGTGAGCCGATGATGCCAGTCAGTGCGCCAATAATTCTGATCGCTGCCGGGGCGGTGATCATTGCCTTGTCCCTGTGGAATTATCCGGCGCTTAGGTCGCTGAACTTCTCCGGCGGGTTCCACTATAGCTGGGTGATTCTGGCCGTATTGGCGGTTGTCCAGATAGTGGGCCAGTCCATCGGTATGGCTGCCGGCATCATGGTAGCTCCCCTCAACGACGCCAATGGGGGCTTCGGCTGGGGCATGGGCAGCATCGGCGCGGGTCTAGCGACCTACTATCTGGTCGGAGCGATTACCGCCCCGCTGTGCGGCTGGTTGGCCGACCGCTACGGTCCCCGCATCATGATAGCCGCCAGTGGCGCCCTCTTTGCCTCCAGCATGTTGTTGCTGGGCATGATTTCAGAAATCTGGCACTTTTTCCTAGTGTTCGGTGTAATGCTGGCAGCCACCCAGTCCATCGCCATGGTCCCGATGATATCCGCGGTTAACGGGTGGTTCCGAAAGCGGTTGGGCTTGGCCGTTGGGTTGTTATGGGCCGCCGGAGGCCTGGGAGCCGCGGCCATAGCGCCGGCGGTAGGGGCATTGCTGGAGAATTTTGGCTGGCAAACGACCTTCTGGACTTTGGGGCTGGTCGGCGGGGTGCTGATCTTAGTGGTGGTCCCCTTTGTCCGCAACCGTCCCGCGGATATGGGCATTAGACCCTACGGGGTCCGAGAAGACGACCCTCCTGAAGTCGAATGGAGCAAGCCCCAAGAGTTACTCCGCCTCAAGGTATTTAACCAGCACATCCGGAAGACCAAGGAATTCTGGAACCTTCCCCTGATACACAGCCTGGGTTGCGCCGGGCACGGGATCATCCTCATCTACTCTATTCCCATAGCCGTGGAGCAAGGGATCAGCCTGACGGCGGCGGCTTTCATTCTGAGCCTGATCAACATATTCAGTATCGCCAGCCGTTTCATCACCCCCATCGTGGCCGAGCGAATCGGCGGCAAGCCGGCCATGGCTGTGGCTCTAGGCATTCAAGGGCTAACCGTCCTCGTCTTATTCGGGGCCAGCGACCCTTGGGCCTTCTACTTGTTCGCGGTCCTCTTTGGGACCGGCTTCGGCGGGGAGATGTCAGCCTACCCGGTGGTGAACCGCCAGTACTTCGGCACCGGGCCAATTGGCACCTTCTACGGCTTTGAGATGACCGGCGCCATGTTGGGTCATGCGGTAGCGACCGCTCTGGCTGGCTTCGTAATCTTTGTGACCGCTACCTTTACCCCGGTGCTAATTATGTCCATCGGATTCAGCCTAACGGGAGTACTGGTGGTGCTGACGTTGGCCCCCAGCGACCGGGTGCTCATCCCCGATTGGGAGGACTCCCTTCCCGAGGAAGCCCAGACCAGTGCCGCCGCGGCTCGGGTGGCCGCCCTGCGCGCGGCGACCCTGGAACCCTTGGCGGGAGTGGACTAGAGGAAACCCCTCTGCCCCATGCCACCGCCGCCCCGCCTTAACCCCGGCGCGCCGATTTTGTTGGGCACCAGCAACCCCGACAAGCAGGCCGCCCTGCGGTGGCTGCTGGAAGGCCTGCCCTTGACCCCGGTTACCTCCTCCGAACTTGGGCTAGGTCCCATTCCCGACGAAGCGGGCGACACCCACGAGGCCATTGCCCGAGCCAAGGCTTGGGACTGGGCCCGTGCGGCCTCCGGTTCTGCTTCAACGTTGGCCATCGCCTCCGACGGCGGACTGGTGTTACCCGCGTTGGGACCCAATTGGGAGAGCCGGTACACCCACCGGTTTGCCGGGCCGGAAGCCGATAACGCGCGGCGCATCGAGTACTTGCTCGAGTTGATGCAGCCTTATCACGGCCCAGAGCGGGCGGCGTCTTGGGTCGAAGCCGTGGCTATCGCCAGCCAAGACAGCGTGGTGGACTCGTGGCAAGTGAACGGCGCCACCGGGGTAATCTCCGACGGGCGCGGCGTGGCGCCTCCTCAGTCGGGGTTCTGGGCCTTCTCCGTGTGGTACTTTCCCCAGTTTGACAAGACCTACGGTCAACTCTCGATGGAAGAACGGGAAGCGTTGGGCGACCACTGGGTGAGCCTGCGGGGGCTGGTCCAAGGCCGTTTGCACAGCATGTTGGCCCTCGACGGTTGATGACACTCCATCAAGCCGCTCCATACGCTACAATAGTGCCTGCCCTGAACCGGCACGGCGACCCGTGTATCCTCGCCATTGAACACCTGCACAGTTGGAGAGCTCCATCTTGACCACCACTAACGCAATTCCAGCGTCGATAGATGACGTGCAACGCCTGCTGCAAGGGCAGAGCTATGTGGCCGACCGTACCTTGGCGGTGCCCATTTTTCTGGCCATGACCTTGGAACGCCCGCTATTTCTGGAAGGTGAGGCCGGAGTGGGCAAGACCGAAATTGCCCGAGCGTTGGCTGCCGGACTCGACACCGAGTTGATTCGCCTCCAATGCTACGAAGGACTGGACATCAACCACGCGGTCTACGAATGGAACCACGCCCGCCAGCTATTGGAGCTGCGGTTAATGGAAGCGGCGGGCAACGTGGACCGGCAGGCGGCCACCGCCAGCTTGTTCGGCGACGAGTTCCTGATCAAGCGGCCCTTACTTCAAGCCATCGACGCCACCCGGGAAAAGTCTCCGGTCTTGCTAATCGACGAATTGGACCGCGCCGACGAGGAATTCGAAGGCTTCCTGTTGGAGTTGTTAGCGGACTTTCAGATAACGATTCCCGAGTTAGGGACCTTCCGGGCAGTACACCGGCCTATCGTGATTATTACCTCTAACCGGACTAGGGAGATTCACGACGCTCTAAAGAGGCGCTGCCTCTATTGCTGGATCGACTATCCGAATTTTCAAAAGGAGTTGCAAATAGTCACCGCCAAAGTCCCCGGCGCGCCTAGACGTTTGGCCGAGCAGGTGACCGGTTTCATCCAAGAGCTGCGCCAGACCGAGCTTTACAAAGTGCCCGGGATATCGGAGACCATCGACTGGACCGCGGCGCTGCTGGCCTTAAACCAGACCCAACTGGACCCCCAGGTGATCGACGATACCCTGGGGATCATGCTCAAGTACCAAGACGACATCGAACTGGTGCGCGGGGAACCGGTCCAAACCATGCTGGACCGGGCCAGAAACCAGGGCCCCCGCCGCGGCCGGGGCGGGGGAGGCGGTTGATGCCGGAGGCCCCCGGCTACATTCTCCACAACCTGATGCTCTTCGCCGAGGTGCTGCGGGCCCTCGGCCTGGATGTGGGCTCGGGCAACGTCTTGGACTTGGTGCGCGCCACCGAATATGCCCCCATGGGCCGAAAGCAAGACTTTTATCAGGCGGCCCGCAGCCTGTTAGTACACCGGAAGCAAGATTTACCGGTGTTTGACGAAGCCTTTCAAGTGTTTTGGCGAACCCCGGCGTCCGGTTCAGCGAGGCGCGACTTGCGCTCCATGGGAGAGCAAAGGCGGTTCCGAAAAGCCCAAGCAGCGCCGCCGCCGGGCAGTGATCAAGGGCCGGACGGTGCTGGAATTGACGATGGAAGCGGGCTAGGGGACCGGATCGACCTTACCCGGACCTACAGCGCTCGGGAGGTGCTGCGGGAAAAGGACTTCGCCGAGTTTACTCCCGGGGAAATCCGGGAAGCCCGGCGCATGATGCAGCGGCTTTCTTGGAATCCGGGCCAACGCCGTACCCGCCGGTTGATGCCGGGCCCCGGACAGACCCTGGACCTGCGAAGGACGCTGCGCCGTAACCTCAAGTACGGCGGCGAGCCCTTGGAATTGTCTCACCGGCGGGAGAAGGATAAGACCAGACCGCTGGTCCTGGTCTGCGATGTCAGCGGCTCCATGGAGCGCTACACCCGTATGCTGCTCCACTTTATCCACTCGATAGCCAGGGATGCCGAACGTGTGGAGGCATTTCTCTTCGCCACCAGGCTCACCCGCATCACCCGCTACTTGAGCCATCGAGGGGTAGACCAGACCGTTAACGAAGTGGCCCGAGCTGTGCCCGACTGGGCCGGTGGCACCCGAATCGGCCATGCGCTCAAGACGTTCAATTTCCAGTGGCTGAGGCGGGTGTTGAACGGCGGCGCCGTGGTCTTGATTATCTCTGACGGATGGGACCGAGGTGACCCGGAGTTACTGGCCCGGGAAACGGCCCGGCTGCAACGAAGCTGCCACCGCCTAATTTGGCTGAATCCCTTGGTAGGTGCGCCAGGCTACCAGCCGCTAACCCAGGGAATGCAAGCCGCGTTGCCCTATGTGGACGACTTCCTTCCCGTCCACAACCTGAACAGCCTTGACGAACTGGCCCGGCACCTAAGCAACCTGGGACCTAAACGCAAGCCCGGCCCCGTATACCGGCCGCCGCCCCCCGCCGAGCCGGAGCCTCCATCCCCGGACCCCCGGTCCGAACAACCGGAGCCGGTGGCGGTGGACCCGGCCTTGGCGCCTACCTTCCGGCACCCCATGTGGGGCCGCCGACGGTAGTGGGAGCCTTGACATCTCGGCCACCAAGGGCGACCCTTGTGATCGCCCTACCGCACAACCCCCAGACAATGAAAGCTACCAGGCGGACGTCCTTCGCCGGGTAAATGGGCGCCGCCGAAAGGCCACGGGCCTTCTCTCTTGGATACGCAGCCAAATTCCGCGGTATTGGGAAAGGTTGGCCCGTACCTTTTTCCTTAGCGCCTCCCGCGGCTTGGACCAGGCTTCCCAGTAGTGCATTCCACCAGCCCGCGCCCGGCCAATGAGCCTCTGGCTCAGACCCGGCCAGACCTTCCGGTACTCCCTTCCCGGCCCAAAAGCGCGGCGCCACTGCAATGCAGCCTGGGTTTTTGCCCTAGAGACCCCACCACGAAAGCCGAGTTCCACAACCGCAAAGGCCGCAACCGCCAACATTCCGCCCACTACGGCATCCAGAATGAAATGGTTGCCGGTAATGATAATCGCCAGGAAAGTAGCCACCGGATAGGCCACGCCAGCCACTTTGAACCAGCCCTTGAAGGAGCGGAAAAACAAGGCCCCCAAGATTACGGTCCAACTGAAGTGCAGGCTGGGCATCGCTGCGTGGGTGTTATAGAAGGCGCCCATCTCGGGACTGCCGTAGAACGCGGGCCCCAGTTGCTGGATGGTGTTCACGAAGTAGCCGGTAAGGTTGAATGGCGAGGTAACCGGGAACACCATGAAGATCAGTAACGCGAACACCAAGTTAATCGCGACCACGGTGCGGTAATAGTAATACTTGGCGCGATTTCCCAAGTACAAGACCAAGCCTGCCACGATAATGATCGGCCAGTAGGTAAAGATGTAGGTCCAATTCAGAAAGGTGGCCAGTGGTTGGGCATAGGCTAGCACCCATGACTGCCATACCGGCTCCCAAAAAACTCCCAAAGCTCTTTCCGCAGTGACGATCCGCTCCGCGTTGACCAACCCGATGCTGCCGTGGTCGGGATAAATGGCCCCGCGGCTGAGAACGTAAGCCAAATAAGAACCCAAGATCAGACAGATCTCGAGGAAATGGTGCTTCCAAGCCCAGACCACCGAGACCTGGGGTATGCCGTCCATGCGAGACCGCATCCGGGACCCCGTCATTCCCAGACCGGACCTGGCTCGAGCAGTAACCAAACTAAGATAGTGTCGAAATCGTTGATGGTTGGCTTCCATCAGATAAACCCCGTCCCCCGGTAACCGCTACTGCGTTGAGCTACCGGTTTCGCCGGTAATGTTATCTTGGGTTCTCCCAAAGGAGAGCAGTCTGGAACCCGTGGCTAGGCGGCGAATAACTGAGCGGGAATCTCTGGCGTCTTTGCTTGGTTCGCTCGGCTGATTTAGGAACCGGACCCGGCGCGCCCAGGATTCCATGCCTAAATGCGCCAAAATAGTGGGCAAGAAAAACCGGCGCCGGAATCCCAGCTCCATAGTAAGGAACGCCGCTATCACCAAGAGGGCTCCGGCCATTGCATCCATGATGTAGTGATTGGCAGTAATCGTAATCGCCAATAAGGTCATTGTTGGATACAGGACGCCCATGACCTTAATCCACTTGTTGGGCATCCTCAGGAACAAAACGCCAAACATTAGAGTCCAACTGAAATGCAAACTTGGCATAGCAGCGTAGGGGTTATAAAAACTCGCCATCGCGCGGCTAGCGTAGAAAGCGGGGCCGAAAGCTTTGATCGTGTCCACAAAGTGGTCGGCGATCATTCGCGGGGGGGCCAACGGGAACAGGGTGAAGCCGAGCAACGCGAATATAAAGCTGAGCAGCACGATGTTACGGTAGTACAGATACCGCTGCCGGTTGACCACGTAAAGAATGACGCCGGTAATGATTAATACGGGCCAGAAGGTTACGATGTAAACCCAGTTGAAGAAGATCACCATGTGCTTGGCGCTGGAGAGGGCCCAAGCCTGCCACTCGGGCTCCCAGAAGAAGCCCAACTCCCTTTCCAAGGAGATAATGATATTGGCGTTGGCCAACGCGGTAGAAACGAAGTCGCTCAAGACTAGTGACCTGGCGTACATATAGACCAGGTAAGCGCCGCCGACTAGAGCCAACTCCCATAGGTGGGGCAGCACCAACCGCACCCAAGCGCGCCGGAGGAGGTTCATCCGCCCGTTCGCCATCAACCGGCCCCAAGAGAGTGCGAGCCACTCGAGGAGGTCCGCCACAACAGTCCAACCACCACCAGAAACCTTGGTGGCCGCACATAATTCACTGCTTCTGGGGACATGCAGTATCTTGACTGATTCATATCAGCGCTTCTGCCAGAGCACTGGTCCGCGAATACAAACCTATCCTGAACGCATGGGGGGCGAAGCTTCCGTGATAGGACGACCTAGCGACTACTCCTTGCTTATGTCATCGACATTGTCCGTTCCTAGACGAACGGGCAGGTTCTGTATTGCGGATACCTCTTCCAAATTATTACGGGAGATACCACCACCGGAGCTAACGAGTACCGGTTCGGGCTCGACCGACACGGGACCGCGCTTGCGGGCGGCCCGGCTTCCGAGATAGACGCTGCAGGAAGTGCATCCCACCCACTTCCGGGGTACGTACCCGTCTTGGAACATCCCCCGAGCCGTGGTGTAGTTCTCGTTATTCCAAATTTGCTTGATCGGGTTAGCCGTAACGTCGCCGAAATCTTCCGATTTATCGGTCAAGTAGCAGCACGGCGCCAGGCCGCCGTCCCAGTTGACCACGGCGCTGCGCCAAAGCCGCCAGCAACGGCGCCCATCTTCCTGGTAGGGCTTCAGAAACGGGTCTTCGCGAAGGTAGTCAGGATGGTCCCGGGGCACCCAGCGCTCGGCCTCCTTGGGGTCGCTCATCCCATGAGGGAAGTCCACATTCTTCAGGATGAGCGAGTTCACCCCCAGTTCCGCCGCTAGCCGCTTGGCGTCTTCAATCTGGTGCTCGTTCTGGCGCATGACAATGAACTGCCACTCTAGGTGCGGAGTGGAGTATCCCAGTTCTCGCTTCTTCCGAATGATTAACCGCAAGTTGTCCAACACCCGGTCCAACCGGCCGCCCACACGGTACTGCTCGTAGACCTCTTGGGTCACCCCATCCAGAGATACGATCATGACGTCCAAGCCGGACGTGATAATATTCTCCGCCATCTCCGGGGTCAGGGGCTTGTTGAGGTTGGTGCTCATGATGGTCGCGATTCTGTTCCGGTGAGCGTATTCGATAAACTCATGGATCCGGCGGTTCAGGAAGGGCTCACCCCAGCTATACAAGCTCAGCCACACGCAGTAGTCCTTGATTTGGTCGATGGTCTGGGTATACACATCAAAGTGCATAATCCCCTTGTCGCGATGTACCGTGCCCAACCCGGTGTGGCACAAGGGGCATTTGAGCTGGCAAATGTTGGTGGTATCGATTTCCCACTCAAAGGGCATTCCCCAGACCTTACGGCGCCCCATTCTTAACTGTGCCTCAACCCGAAGCACATTCAGTAGCTTTTTCCAGGAGAAGTAGCGAAACGTCAGGCCGAACCGTTGTTCAGTCCGGTTACCGGCAAGGGAATGGACAACACTGCCTACTTGTAGCCCGTCCCAAAGCCACGCTATCTTTTTGACCATCGAATTCGGCATATTAACGAATTACCTCTTCCGCCTCTCAAGCCCTATCGAAATAGCTACCTAATAACCACGTCTACTCGTGTTCTCTGATAAGTCAAACTGCCAGTCTAAGATTCTAAGATGGAGCATATCATACAGCGAGAAATCATAGGGGTTCAACCATTTGACATCCGTGATATGTTACTTTCTCGAAGTCTCCGTACAATCGTGTTCCACCGTCGACTTACCCCGGTTTGGTCAGTTGTGAATCCCTCCGTTCCTTGACTGTCTTCCTGCTGCTCCTATAAAATACACTTGCTTTTGAACTTGGTCTACTACTAAACCTGAAAATATGTTTCTCCTCCCGGAGGATGTGATGGCGATTACCCAAAACGGCGTGGAACTGACTGTGGCTATTAGCGAAAAAGCCGCCGAGAAAATAAAATACTTCGCCGCCAAAGACGGAGTATCCCAGAGCGTCGGAGTCCGAGTTGCCGTAAAGGGCGGCGGGTGCTCCGGCCTAACCTACGACCTGACCATCACCGACAAAGAGCTGGAGAGCGACAAAATTGTCGAGCAGCACGGCGTCAAGGTAATGGTGGACAAGAAGAGCTACATCTACCTAGTGGGCACCGAGCTGGAGTTCTCCGATGGCCTAAACGGGAAGGGGTTCATATTCAGCAACCCCAACGCTAAGAAGACCTGCGGCTGCGGCACTTCCTTCGCTGTGTAAGTAAGTCTCCCCCGCGTATTGTTGAGCGCCGCCCTGATGCTTTTGCGGGCGGCGCTTTTTAGACATCTACCGGTAATTAAGGGCCTTTTCATTCTCATTCTGGACCCCCTTTCTGTCATTCCGAGCAGCGCGAGGAATCTAAAGTTCTTACTGGGGCCAACTTCGCCCTTCCAGACGGATTTTAGACGCCTCACTGTGTTCGGGGTGACAATGAAAAGCGCCTGACTGACTTTGCAATCGTCCTGAATTAGGCGAGTATCCCTTAACGTCACGGAGGTGTATATAAAGTAGGTGCAAAAACCGTGGGAACATTTGAAGTTAAAGTTGGTATAAGTCGTACTCATGATAGTGATACGGTATCAGTATCAGCAATGGTTGATACCGGAGCCGCTCACTCGATGATGCCCACATCAATATTGACTCAACTTGGTTTAGAACCATCTGAGTACATCAGGTGGGTTGCCGTAGGCGGTAGTGAGGTGGAGTCTGGTTACGGAATGGCACTGTTCACTATTGATAACCGTAAATGGTACTGTCCGGTCATCTTTGGTCCTGAAGATGAGTATCTGTTGGGGTCAACCGCTTTAGAAATTTTTAATTTGACGGTAGACCCAATAGAAGAAAAATTAGTCCCAAAGAAATTTCATGCAAGACCATTCTAGGGAGTGAGCCATGGCTCTGCAACGCTCGATACTCCATCCGTTGGCCTCTGCCGAAGGCAGCACGTTCCTCGAACACTACGGTTGGGAACTGCCGGCTGCCTTTAGGGACGCCGAAGCCGAATACCGGTCAGCTACCACCGCAGCGGCAGTGTACGACGCTTCCTATATGGGCCGCTTAAAAGCCACCGGAGAGGACACCCTGGACCTTCTGAACCGTCTCTCCACCAATAAGGTAGTCGACTTAACCTCCGGGCAGGGAACTCCCACAATCTTGACCACTGACCGGGGCCGCATTCTAGACGTCGTTATAGTAGTCCACGTCGGCGACCACATTCTGTTGCTCACCAGCCCCGAGACCCAGAATGCGGTCATCGAGTGGCTGGACAAGTACACCATCATGGAGGACATGGCCGTTGAAGACGTCTCCTCCGCCACTTGCATGATAGCGTTGTGGGGACCGGATGCCGCGGTGAGCTTGGAGCGGGCCACTGGCGGCCCCTTGGCGGCCTTGCCCCGGTACCATAACCAGCCTGTAGACCTAGGGGGCAGCGAGGTGCAGGTAGTCTCCTGTCCAATGTCCGATATACCCGGTTTTTACCTGCTAGGCCCCGTTGACAGCGCCCCCACAATCTGGCAAAGCTTGGTCGAGGCCGGCGCCGAGCCTATTGGGGCTCACGCCCATGAGACGGCCCGGATCCGGGCCGGCGTGCCCTCCCACGGCCCGGAGCTTGGCGAGGACTACAATCCGCTGGAAGCCGGACTTATCGGCTCCATCGACTTCACCAAGGGTTGCTACATCGGCCAAGAAGTCATCGCCAGGCTGGACTCCTACCACAAAGTCCAGAAGTACCTGGTCAGGCTCGCATTCGAGGAAGGGGCCGTAGTCTCGCCAGGCGCGTTTCTCCTTGAAGACGGCAAACGGGTAGGCAAGGTCACCTCGGTGGCCCCGCTCCCAGTGGATGAACAGCGGGTCGGCCTTGCCTACGTGCGCACGGCACAAGCTACCGCGGGCCGGGTGCTGGAGATGGAAGCGCCTGCCGAAGGCTCGGCCCGGGTGCTGGGCTTGCCCCAGATGTTCGGGCCGGAGCAGGAGGCTTAAGCCTGTGTCCCGGCTAAGGGTTGTCCGCTATTTCAACCCGGCCTTCAGGGGTCGCCCGCAGCAAAGCTACAAAAGGATAACCGCGGCGCGCCAGTTCCGCAGACCCACCCTCGTTCCGGTCCAGGACCGCAGCCACCTTAACCACGGTGCAACCCGCTAGCTCTGCCGCCTCGATGGCTTGGAAGAGAGACCCGCCGCTGGTGCAAACGTCATCGACAATCGCCACCCGGCTTCCCGGCCGGAGCGGGCCCTCGGTCGACTGTCCCATGCCGTGGGTCTTCACCTCTTTCCGGACGATGAATCCAGGTATGCCTTCACCCTCTTGGCCGCTGACCAACGCGATGGACGCGACTATCGGATCGGCGCCGAGGGTAAGACCTCCCACCGCCGCAACCCGGGCCTGCCTAAATCCCGGCAACATCGCCTCCGCTATAAGCCGGGCCCCTTCCGGGTCTAAACTCAGTAGACGCCCGTCAAAGTAGTACGAACTGCTTCTTCCCGAGGCTAGGGTGAACTGCCCGTACTTGATGGCGCCCCGTTCCACAGCCAGTTCCAACAGGCGGTCCAAAGTAGACTTCCGGGCAGCAGCCCCGAGGTCTTCCGGAGACTCCCGGGACCACTCTTGGTCGTCATCATCGCTTTGATACAGTCGGCGCTCCCGGATATATTGCTCCACCAAGTCGGGTACGTGGTACCTCAGCGGCAGCCCGGTAGATGCCCGGCAGCGAATCTCACTGCCGCTAATCCCCATCAGGGGTACAGATAAGCCGGTAACCTTACCGGCAGCATTGGGGAAACGGTCCAAGAACTCCGTGAGGTCAAATCCCTCGTAGCCGGCCCGCTCCACGACAATCCAATGGCACAGGTCCAGTAGCTCTTCAGGCTCCTTCCAGCGGTGAAACTGCTTCATCGCGTCAAAGCCCAGAATAAAGAAGAGGTCATCTTCCGGCCCAAGCCTGGAATTAATCCCCCGCAAGGTATCTACGGTATAGGTAAGGCCGGGCCGCTCCACTTCATCAAGGCAGAGGTGAAACCCGGGGTTGGAAGCTAACGCCAACCGCAACATTTCCACCCGGCCTGCCGCGGCCGTGACCTTCTGACCTTCCTTCAGCCAGGGTTGCCCCGCAGGCATGAACCAGACCTGGTCCAACCGGAGTTGGACCCGCGTCTCTTCGGCCGCCATCAAGTGTCCCAGATGAACAGGATCGAAGGTACCCCCTAGAATACCAATTCGCATATCAGAACCACTCCACTTCAAACTGGCCGATGCGAATCGTGTCCCCCGCTTCGATCTCCAGATCAGCCAACTTCCTGGCCAGACCACGGCGGGTCATTTCCCGCCATAACTGAAGAATGACCCGCTGGTCCCTGAGGTCCGCCAGCGCTACCAAACGCTCCAGTTCCTCCGACTCGACTACATAAAGACCCTGGTATTTGTAGACACGTTCCGGCATGGACCGCGGCGCAGGTTTCCGGAAACGCCCTTCCTCTAACGCGGTCTCACTCTCTTCGGTCTTTGCAGCGGCCAAGTATTCGACCATGGTCCCCAGCAGCTCAGGCACCCCCTCCCCGGTCGCCGCCGAGATAAAGGTTATTGGCACCGCAGGGTCCCCGACGGCTTCCCTTAGGGAGAGAGCAATCTCATCCCTCAGTTCCTTTACCTCGGTAACGTCCAACTTGTTGACGGCGATTATCTGACGCTTTCCAGCCAATGCCGGGTTGAACTCTTGTAATTCATTCGTCAGCATGTGGTAATCAGCAACCGGGTCCTCGGAGAGACCATCTATGAGATGGACATAGATACGGGTACGCTCGGCGTGGCGCAAGAACTGGTGCCCCAAGCCAACTCCCCGGTGGGCGCCCTCCAACAACCCTGGGACTTCCATCATAACGAAATTGTCGCCGTAGGCTGAGACTACGCCTAAAACCGGCTCGACAGTGGTAAAGGGGTAATCGGCTATTCGGGGTTTAGCTGCCGAACAGCGAGATATTAAAGTGGACTTACCAGCGTTAGGCCGGGCCAGTAACCCCACGTCCGCCAACAGCTTGAGCTCTAGGAATAATACGGAGCGCTCACCTTTTCCGCCGCGCTGGGCCAACACCGGCTCCTGATTGGTCGAAGACACGTAATGAGCGTTGCCCCAGCCACCTCTCCCGCCCTTGGACAGCAGGTGGGGAGAGGAGTCGACCACGTCATATAACAAACTCCGCTCCCCCGATGGCCCATATAAATACACCTGCGTGCCTAGCGGGACCCTAATGGTGACGTCCTCACCATCGGCTCCTCGTTTGTTCTTGCCCTTGCCGTGGCCGCCAGGCTCTACGTAAATCGTACTGTTAAACTTCAGATGAAGTAAAGTGTTGAGGGAAGAGTCCCCGCAGACGTAAGCGTTGCCACCCTCTCCCCCATCACCACCATTGGGGCCACCCCTCGGGTTGTATTTCTCACGCAAGAAACTAATGCAGCCATTGCCACCATTTCCTGCTTTTACGTTGAGTCTAACAGTATCAATCATAAAGAAGAACTCTACAAGAAATAATCATAATAAGGGTGTGGGCGTAGTGAATAACTCCTGGTAAAAGTAGCTGGAGGCGGCCTGAGTGGTGCAATTTTAACATGAAGAAGGCCCCTTTATGCGTGGATAACACCGGAATCCCCGTGGATATGTTGGCGGCTACGACGCGGGCGACAATATACCGGTGAATATTCCGGCGGCTCTATATATAAAGTGCGCTGAACTATTACGGCTCCGGGCGGAGTTATCCACGGATAAATTGTTGTTGTCCTCCTCTGAGCGGTTACACGCCAAACGTAACTGTTCAGACTTGATACGTCATTCCGGCCTTGAGCCGGAATCCAGAAGCGTTTGCAACCAGCAACGCCTGTCCTGAGCTTGTCGAAGGGTTCCCTTTCTTGGCGTTTCTGGATTCCCGCCTGCGCGGGAATGACGGGTTCGGGCGGCAAAGTGTCGTGGGGAGATTAGCATTGGCATTGCGGATGTGGCTCCCAGTGAATTCTCCTCACCAACTCTGAGCGGTTACGCCTAACAGGGATTCGTTGCTAGCCTACGCGAGGTAGTGGTATTCTGGGGCAACCGGTGCGGCGGAGCCGGAGGCAGGGACTTGGATAGGGTAAATCAGGGTATTGGGGTCGGCTTGTGGAAGGGAATCAAGGGACTGGCCGCCTTTACGTTAGTCTCGGCAGCGATACTATTCTCGGCCTGCAACGGTACTGCAACACCCCCGCGGGGCAGCGAGCTTGAGGCAGTCGAAACGCCGACGGTGCAGCCCCAAACTCCGGGTTCCGACTCGGTGTCTGGATTGGCCTTGGACCGAATAGTCTACGTAAACTCCACGGGCAACTTGGCTATGATTGGGCCTGATGGCCGCGATCAACGGTCATTGACTGGCGGTAGCCAAGCCGGGGCCGGCGCTGCGGGCCAACTGCAAGCGCAGACGTTGAACGTTGACGCCTATTATGCTTGGCCGACATGGTCCCCTGACGGAAGGAAGATAGCCGCCTCCAGAGTGCGGGTGGTTAACAATCAACCCCAGGTCTCTATTGAGATTATCGACACCAGCACCTCCCTGGCTAAGTCAGCTTACGTCAACGCCGGCGGCGGTCTGGTAGCGCAGGGGGCTCCCCATTACCTGTACTGGTCTCCGGATAGTAGTTACTTGGCTTTTATTGCAGCGACCGGTGAAGGCCTGACCCTCTTCTTGGATGAGGTCGAGAGTGAGGAGCCGCCGGTAGCCGTCGAATCGGGAGCGCCGCTGTATTTCCATTGGGCAGCGGATAGCAGCGCCCTTCTCATCCACCGCGGCCCGGAAATCATGCTGGCGCAAAGGCCCTTTAGGGAGCCGCCGCGCCCGCTGTTGACGTCGAATGTTCCTTTTCGAGTGCCTGCGCTATCTCCAAGGGGGACCCAATTTGCTTACTTCGGGGACACCGGTACGGGCCGCAGCCTGTTAGTCTCCCCTGTTGCTTCTCCCGGAGACGCCTCCAAGCTGCTCGACGTTGGCGGCCTGGCCGCCTTGGCATGGTCGCCGAATGGGGAAGAGCTGGCCGTAGCCGATCAGCGCAGTGCTGGTGGGGCAGTATTTGATCGTTTGCAGATTATTTCCACGGCTACGGGCTTGGCTAGGACGGTTGGCGAGGGACCGATTTTTGCGTTCTTCTGGTCTCCGCAGGGCGATAAGATTGCTTGGGTTTCCCTCAATACTCGTAACCGGACCTTCGAGTGGATGGCGTCCGGAGTCTCGGGCGAAGAGCCCCAGCCTCTCTTTGGCTTTCAGCCCTCCAGCGACACCTTAACCATGCTCGGATTTTTTGACCAGTATGCTTATTCCCACTCTCCTTGGTCCCCCGACGGGTCGCGCTTGGTGGTTGCGGGGACTATGCAGCCCACCTTTGGCCGACAAAACGGGCACACGCCTACCGGTGACCGGGTCTTCGTCTTGGATACCAACGGAGGCCAAACTCCACAAGAGATCGCAACGGGAACGCTGGCCGTCTGGTCTTGGAATTGAGCCGGAGGTTTCCTCCCCAGCAGTTAGGATGCTGGTCGACGGGGTATATCGGGTTTCTGATGGACCTTGCGAATGTGGCTGGACTCCGGCCAGGGATGGGAATCGCCGCCTGCCGGGGGGTATTCATTGGCTTGGCCGCCGTCGTTCTGGCTTCTCTCCCCTCAGTGGGTTGCGGCTCCCCGGCGCCTACTACCTCCCCGGTCCCGGCTAGCCAGCCAGTGGACGCCAAAGAGGTGTTGCTTCAGGCGGTAGATGAAATCCTGGAGCTGGAAACGGCTTCATTCACCTTGGAGCACTTACGGGGTACTACGGCGCTGATTCCAGGGTTCTTGGAAATGAAAAAAGTGTACGGAGTGGCCGACATTCCGGGGAAATTCCGCCTCAAAGTCGAAGCCGAGACGGTTCTGCCGCGCTCCTATGTCGAGGTTGACATTATCACCATAGACGATCAAGCCTACATGACGGACCCGATTACCGGAGAGTGGGGTAAGGTCGAACCGGAGGTCTTACCATTTAGGCTCACGAACTTGGGGCAGACGTTGGCGGAGATCATCATGGCAGTAGAGTCGCCAACCGTGGTTGGCGCCGAGCGGGTGAATGGCTTTGACACCCGGCAGATTCAAGGCCGGATCCGCTCTCAAGTCTTGGGGAGCTTAGTGCCGGGGGCCGGGGAGGGTTTTGACGTGAAGTTGGACCTCTGGCTTGAGCATCCGGGAGGTCTGCTTCTGCAGGTCCTGATCTCCGGCAAGGTAATTCCCACTGACGAAGCCGACACATTGCGTCGGCTTACTCTGGACGACATTAACGCCCCCGTGGTCATCACTCCGCCAGAGTAAGGCCGGAGTCCCCATGACCGGCTGGCAGCGGCCCTTGGCGCCTACTCTGGTCCTCTCGATCATTGGCCTGGGGGCCTTCACCACGGCCCTGGACCAGACAGTGGTGGTCACGGCTCTACCCAGCGTAATGCTGGACCTCAAAGTCCCTTTCGTTGAGCTGGACCGGGTCTCTTGGACGGTTACCGCCTATCTGCTGGGATATACGGTGACCATGCCGTTGCTTGGCAGGATTGGGGATGTTTATGGGTATTCCCGGGTGTATAGAGGCGGGTTGGTGGTATTTGCCATCGGCACCTCTCTGGTGGCTCTTTCCTCCAGCCTAGAGTGGATGATAGGCGCGCGGGTTGTCCAAGCCGTGGGGGGCGGGGCCACTGTCCCTATTGGGCTCGCTATCGCCAGCACCGCCTTGCCCGAACGCCACCGGGGACTGGCGCTGGGCATCGTCATTGGGGCAGCCGAAGCGGGGTCGATGCTGGGACCGGCCTACGGCGGAGCGATAATTCACTATTTGGACTGGCGGTGGATCTTTTGGCTAAACGTGCCGCAGGCCGCCTTCTTGTTCGCAGCGTTGTTTCGGTTGCCCGACGTACCGGATAGCCGGGGCAGGGTGGATTACCTGGGAGGGGCTTTACTCACCGCCGCGCTCCTCTTGGTGTCCTTGGCGCTCTCCAGGCAAGGCCTGTTTTCGTTATCTTCGGCTACGCCGCTGATCCTGGGTATACCCGGGTTGGTTCTTGTCGGGGTCTTGGCGGCGGTGGAACGCCGAACCTGGCAGCCATTGCTGGACTCTGTTCTATTGCGCTCCCGGGCCTTTGTCGCCGCCAACTTGACCCAGTTGCTCGAAGGCGTGGCCTTGATTATTGCCATGGTCACGGTCCCGTTGATGGCGAACACGGTCATGGGAAAGGACCCTTTCACCGGGGCGATGTGGCTCCTGCGTATGACGGCGGCGATTCCCTTGGGAGCCGTGCTGGGGGGACGGCTGCTGACGGTGGTTGGGGTCCGGCCGGTGACGGTGGCCGGACTCGCCTTGACGGCGCTGGGCTTGGTCTTGGTTAGCACCTGGGACTTGGAGGTATCGGAGCCCTGGCTTACAGTGCATTTGGCGGTCGCTGGCCTAGGATTCGGGCTGAACAATACCCCCATCATGACCCGGGCCCTCAGCGTCGTGGAGGACGCGCACCGGGGCACAGCCGCCTCCTTGGTGGTGGTGTCGCGGATGCTGGGAATGACGCTGGGCCTAGCCGCGTTGGCGGCTTGGGGAGTGGAACACTTTCAGGCCCTAACCAGTGGTCTGGAACTGCCTCTGCAAGGGGTTGGAGAAGCGGCAGCGGAGGTCGAAGCACAGCTTGCCGAATATAATTCCCGCTTAACCGAGGCCGGTATGACCCTGTTCCACAGCTTTTTCCGCGTCGCCGCCGGGGTAATCTTAGCGGCGATAGTGCCGGCCTTGCTCATGGGGACGGAGCGGCGCCCCACCAAAGAAGGCAACGCCGGGAGCCACAGTGGTTGACGCTTCACCGTCGTTTGGTATAACTTTAGCATGTTTTTCTCAAGCTGCTAGCCTACCTTAAACTGGACTGGGATGCCCTGCTGGGACAAGGCAAAACCTTGGCTTCTTCTCCCTTCTCTTTCCACAACTTTGATCGAATGATGGAGATACAATAATGAATACCAACCGAAAGTTTTTTAGGCCGCTACTGGTATTGTTGGTGGCGGTGGCCGCGTTCGCTCTAATCGGAGCCTGTGGCGGGAGCCAAGAATCTAAAAGGCCCTTGATTTTCGCAGGTCTGGACTGGACTAGCGCCCAGGTGCAGAACGGGGTGGCGCGGTACATCGTAGAGAAGGGGTACGGGTATCCCACCGATGCCATAGACGGGTCAACGGTGCCGCTGTTCCAAGGCCTGATCCGGCACGACATTGACATCACCATGGAGATTTGGTTGCCCAATCAGGTGGGAATCTGGACCGAGGCCCTGAAAAATGGTGAGGTAATCTCGGTGGGCAAGAGCTTGGAAGATAACTGGCAAAGCACTTTCGTGGTGCCCACCTACCTAGTCGAGCAAAACCCGGACTTGGTATCAGTCTCGGATATTGCGGACCATAAAGAGTTGTGGGTCCAGCCAGACAGCGGCGGCAAAGCCGTGCTAATCGGGTGTATCTCCGGTTGGTCCTGCCGCAGAGTAAACGAAGAACAGATTGTCGCCTACGATCTGGAAGACGTGGTCGAGCTCCGTGACCCGGGGACTCAGGCGGGTCTGTTTGCGTCATTGGAAGGGGCCTATCTGAAGGGCGAGCCTTGGTTGGGATATTTGTGGGGGCCCACCAAGCCAGCCAATGAGCTGGATTTGACCTTGCTGGAAGAACCGGACGCTTCGGGCTGCGCCGACCCCGGTGAGGGCTGCGCTTTCCCACCGGCCGAGGTGCTGATAGCGGTAAACAACGATTTGGCAACGGAAGCACCCGAGGTCATTGAGTTTCTGAGGAACTGGGACTGGAACGGCACGAACCAGATTTTTGCCGAAGGTTGGTATGAAGCCAACAAAGACGATTACGACAAGCCGTACCAAGCGACAGGGATTTACTTCCTCAAGAACAGCGACTCTTGGACGGAGTGGGTCCCGGATGACGTGGAGCAAAGGGTCCGGGATGCGTTAGCTAAAGAAACCGCTCCCTAAACCATTATCTAGGCAATCTAACCGGGACCAATAACCGGGGTCTTCTCCAGAGGAAGGTCCCGGGTCTTTTGTTGCTTCCTACACCGAGCCTGGCTGATGGAATGAACGAGGGAACGCAAAGGCGCCAGGACGCAGAGACGCAAGGGTCGAAAAACGTTTAGCGTTTAGAGTGAGCGGTACACGAAGGCGTCAGCATCGTTCAAAAGGATAAGCAGGAAAAACCTTCGCGCCATTGCGTCCTTGCGCCTTTGCGTTCCCCGAGCGGCTTAAACTCTGCCGCTGTTCCCCCTAGAGCGGATGTACCCCTGGGAGATGCGGTCCACAATGATGGCTAAGACCACAATGCCGACGCCGGCGACCAAGGCATCTCCTTGTTCCAGTTGGCCCATCGACCTCAAAACGTCCAAACCCAAGCCGCCGGCTCCCACCATCGCGGCGATAACCACCATCGACAGGGCCAACATGATGGTCTGGTTGACCCCTGCCATGATGGTGGGGACGGCCAAAGGCAATTGGACTTTGGTCAGCAGTTGGAACCGGCTGGAGCCAAAGGCCCGGCCCGCCTCCACCACCGAAGGGTCTACTTGGCGGATGCCCAGGTTGGTCAGGCGGATGCACGGGGGAATCGAGTAAAGCACCGTTGCCAATACCGCAGGGACATTCCCCAAGCCAAAGAACATAATGCCAGGCACCAAGTAGACGAAGGCCGGCATGGTCTGCATCCCGTCCAGCAGCGGGCGGAGGGCGGCATCTACCGACCGGCTTCGCGAGGCTAAAACCCCAAGGGGGATGCCGATGGCCACCGAAATGGTCACCGAGACGACCATGATGGCCACGGTTATCATGGCGCTCTCCCAAAGATCGACCAAGCCGATTATTCCGAGCGCGATGCTGGAAACCAGCCCAATGCGGAAGTCGGCCACTTTCCAGCCCACCAGAAAAATGATGACTAGAAAGACGGGCCAAGGGACCCAGATCAAGAAGTCCCGGAGGTCTCCTAGGGCGATCTTCAGATTGGTGCTGATTCCGTCGAAGAACCAAGCCAAGTTAATCACCAGCCACTCCAGCTGGCGGTCGATCCAATTGGTGATCGCAGGGCCGAAGTCGACGGGGAATTCCAAAGCTCCGTCGGCTCCATAGGCATGGATCAAAAACGACGCCGCTATGCCGCTGGCCGCCACCAAGACAAACCACAAAAGAGCGTTTAATTTTAGGGCAAGGGAAAATACCCTTGCGGGCTCAACCATCATGTTCTTGCTCGTTTCAATCGAGGATACCATATCAAGAATCCTCCAAGGGAATAGGACCTTCGGTACCTGGCGAAGCAAAGAGGGAGTATCGGGCCGGGCTTGGTCTGAGAAGATGGTTAGAAAACCTGAGCGGTGACCGAGGAGAGGTCTTGTTGTTCTTGGCGGCTGCGAGCAACGATGTCCAAGATGTCGTCTTGGGTTGCTACGCCAGCCAGCCGGCCCTGTTCGTCTGATATTGGTATGGGCATCCCGTGCCCAAGCACCAAGGGTAGGGCTTCCTCGATAGGGGTAGTGCTGGGCACCGCTCGAAGAGTGGTCGTGTCTATATCCTCTAGCGACGGGTGGTTATTGGCCGCGGCGGGAACCACTTGATCCTTGGTGGCTACGCCGACAAATTCCCGGTTTTCACCGACTATAAACGCCACTGTCTGCCCGCTGGCCTCCATCGCGCGTAAGACCGAGTGGGCCGAGTCGGTGTGCGACACCACGGTCTCGGGGTCTCGCATGATGTTGGCGATAGAAAGGACCCGGGTCTTGGAAATGCCTCGGGTAAATTCCTGAACGAACTCGTCCACCGGATTGCTGACGATTTCCTCGGGAGTCCCAAGCTGAATTATTTTTCCGTCCCGCATGATGGCGATGCGGTTACCCACGGTGATTGCTTCTTCCAGGTCATGGGTAATGAAAATGATGGTTTTCTTGAGTTCTTCCTGAATGCTCGCGAGTTCCTCCCGCATTTGCCGCCGGATCAGCGGGTCCAGCCCGCTGAAAGGCTCGTCCATAAGCAGGATAGCCGGGTCTACCGTCAAAGCGCGGGCCAAACCGACCCGTTGTTGCATACCGCCGCTAAGCTCGCTGGTGGAAGCTCTCTCCCAGCCTCTAAGGCCAACCTTCTCCAGCATGGCTGCGGCCCGCTCGTAGCGTTCGTTTGGGCCCACCCCACGGACTTCCAAGCCATAGGCGGCGTTGTCCAACACCGTCCGGTGGGGCAGCAAGCCGTAATGCTGGAACACCATGGCCACCTTGGTGCGGCGAAATTCCCTAAGCTCGGTGTCGTCATATTGGAGAATGTCCTGATTATCAATGAGAATTTCCCCGCCGGTCGGCTCTATAAGCCGAATCAAACACCGTACCAAGGTGGACTTCCCGCTTCCGGATAGTCCCATCACCACGAAGGTCTCACCATTCCCTACGTCAAAGGTGGCGTCTTGCAACGCCAGCACACAACCCAGCCGGTTGAGGACTTCGGCTTTGTCCAAATCCGTAGTATCGGCGGTTAAGACTCTCTCCGGGTTCTTCCCAAATACCTTCCACAGTGACTTGATGGATACAACATTGGCGCCATTTAGCATCTCACCCTCATCCTCAGCGGCTGAAGGTCTGGTCCAGCAATTCCACTTGTTCCGGGGACAGCCGCCAACCCGAAGCTCCGCAATTCTCCACGGTCCGTTGCACGCTGTTGGTCTTGGGAATGACCATGACGTTGGGGCGGGAGAGGCACCAATTGAGGGCTACTTGGGCCATCGTTTTGCCTACTTGCTCGGCCAGCCACTCCAGCGTCTTCAGGCGCCGGTCCGAGCGCAACCGGGACTTGGCCGCCAACGAACCATCGGCCAAGGGCGTGTAGGCGATGACGGTGACTCCGTTGTCTTGGCAGTAGGGTAGAAGGTCCCGCTCAATCTCCCGGCGCTTTAGATTGTAATGGACTTGGTTGGAAACGATGGGGATGTTGGACATCGCTGCTTGGGCTTCCTGTAATTCTCTCTTGGAGAAGTTGCTGACGCCCACGTGCTTTACCATTCCGCGCTCAACTAGCTCGGCTATTGCGCCCATGGTCTCTTTGATCGGCACCCGCGGATTGGGCCAGTGGACTTGATACAGGTCGATTTGGTCTATCCCCAGCTTGCGAAGGCTCCCCTCCGCCGCTTTCAATACTTGGTCGCGGCGCAAGTTGCTCCCCAAGACCTTGGTGGCCAAGAACACCCGGTCTCGAAGGCCCCGAATCGCTAGACCCACCAGTTCTTCGTTGCGGTACATCTCGGCGGTGTCGATGAAAAATGCGCCTAGTTCGATGCCCTTACGCAAAGGGGCTTCACCGCCCACGTAGCGCCAAGTGCCCAGTCCCACCTCCGACACCATCACTCCGGTCTTTCCCAGTTCCATCAACTCCATGCTTCTAATCGCCGTTGAGCAATTACTTTAGGGGCCCGATTCTCAACCAAGAAATGAAGGGCAGCCGGGCCCGGTCCTTGGCTCCGGATTTTTCATCCCGCTTCGCCGCCGAAGATTCGGCAGCTTGCACCAAAAGGTTCGCCAGCACCGGGGCCGGCGTAAATTTTATGACCAGTAACAACGCCAAAAGAGCAATGGCCAGGTCGTCTATCGGGATGCCGGTCAGCAGGTCAATGGGACTTACAAAGTAGATTACGGCGACCACCGGCAGCAATTTGACGTATAGAGGGACCTGGTTGCTTTGGAGCAACAAGCGGAAAAACGTCAGCTTCCCCCGGGTGTCCAAGCTAAGGAACCCGGCGTAGGGCTCCCGCTTGCCTAGAAAACGCACCAAGCCGAAGCAGAGCAAGGCTGTCAGGGCGAGGCAGCCTAGTGCTATTAGGGCTAGGTACTGCCAACTCAACCGTCTAACTCGAAAGCTTCGGTAATCACTTGCTGACGATAATCCTCCTCCGGATAACCTCAAGTTTACACTTCACTTTCCGGGAATACCATAATAGGGGCGCCCTGTAGTGTCTCAGTTTGAAGCCCCCTCAGAAAGTGCTCGATGGCAGAGGACTTGGCGGAATACCCCAACGTCTTGGAGTGGATAATCAGGCTGATCGATAAAAGCCGCCCGAGAATGCGTGACAACTCAAATGCCACGTGCTAATATTTGCACGCAATGGAGACAAGCAGGAGGCGGGTAGGGCAGAGACTGGAGCAGGAGGGTTGGCGCTTGGACCGGCATGGTTCAAGCCACGACATCTACCGGCATCCGCGCATCAAAGGCATCATAACCTTGCCCCGTCACCAGGTACTCTCTATTGGAATGGCCAGCACTATTGCAAAGAAGGCGGGTTGGATAGAATAGGAGGATACCGTGATTCGATATCCGGCGCTGATAGACGGTGACGAGGGAGCTTATGGTGTAGTCTTTCCGGACATTCCCGGCGTTGGTGCGATGGGTGACACTGTGGACGAGGCCCTTCTGAATGCCGAGGACGTGCTCCGGGACTATGCGATCGAGGCTGAAAAGGACGGTGAAGAACTCGCGCCCCCCAGTCCATTCCGGTCCATTGAAACACCAAATGGTAATCAGTTGGTTTCCATACCACTGATCCGGCCTTCAGGCAAAAGTGTCCGGGCCGGTTTGACCCTGGAAGAAGGTGTTGCAGAGTTCATTGATAGCGAAGCCCGCCGACGTGGCATGACCCGCAAGACATACATCACGTGGATGGTTCGGCGCATTGCCGCGATGGGAGGATAGGCCCCAGCCCCCGCGGTTTTTCAAACTGAGACATTATCCAGGAGGGAATGATGAAAGTAGGATTTATTGGCTTGGGCACCATGGGCGGGAGCATGGCTTACAACGCGCTGCAAGGCGGCCACGAAATGGTGGTCCATGATATTCGGCGAGAGGCGGCGACTCCTCACTTGGAAGCCGGCGCGGTCTGGGCCGACACTCCCCGGGAAGTGGCGGAAGCCAGCGACGTAGTGCTTACGTCATTGCCGGGGCCTACTGAGGTGGAAGCGGTGGCTCTGGGTGAAGAGAGCTTGGCCCAAGGGCTGACGGCGGGCAAAGTGTATTTCGACCTTAGCACCAGCACCCCGGGGTTAATCCGCCGCATCCACGAACAACTGGGAGCCAGGGGCATTGACGTGTTGGACGCGCCGGTCAGCGGCGGGCCCCGGGGCGCTAGGACTCGAAACCTAGCTATTTGGGTGGGCGGTGACCGGGAAGTCTACGAACGGTGCAAGCCAGTGTTGGACGCCATCGGCGACAAAGCCTATTACGTCGGGCCCATCGGCTGCGGCGCGATTGCCAAGCTGGTGCACAACTGCACCGGGTATATCGTGCAAGCGGCCTTGGCCGAGGTATTTACCATGGGAGTCAAGGCCGGAGTGGAGCCGCTAGCCCTGTGGCAAGCGGTTCGCAAGGGTGCTCAGGGCCGGAGGGAGACCTTTGAAGGTTTGGCGGAACACCTGCTGCCCGGCAAGTTCGACCCGCCCGACTTCGCTCTGCGCTTGGCCCGTAAGGACGTGGACTTGGCGGTGGGTGTGGGGAGAGAATTCGATGTCCCGATGCGGTTGGCCAATCTGGCGCTTCAGGAAATGACGAAAGCCATCAACCGGGGCTGGGGAGACCGGGACTCGCGAGTGGCGATGCTGTTGCAGGAAGAGCGGGCCGGTGTTGAGGTGCGGGTCCCCGAGGACGTATTGGCCCGGGCCCTGGAAGAAGAGCAGGGCTAGACGTTACTCCGTCCGCCGCCAGCGCAGGTCGGGTTGGCGGGCGGCCTTGGCTTCGTCCAAGCGAGTCACCGGCGTGGTATGGGGCGCTTGCCGCACCAGGTCGGGGTTTTCGGTAACTTCTTGGTCGATTTGCCGGAGGACTTGGATGAAGCCGTCCAGAGTTTCTTTGGTCTCCGACTCCGTCGGCTCGATCATCAAAGCCTCGTGGACTATCAGCGGGAAGTACATCGTAGGAGCGTGGACTCCGTAGTCCAGCAACCGCTTGGCTATCTCCAAGCCGCTGACGCCGCGGGCTTTCTGCCAGTCGGCGGAGAACACGGCTTCGTGCATACAACGGCGGTCGTAGGGTAGAAGGTAAGTGTCCTTCAGGGCTTCCATCAGGTAGTTGGCGTTCAGCACTGCGTTGCCGCTGATGGAGCGCAGCCCGGCGGCCCCCAGAGTGCGAATATAGGTGTAGGCCCGGACCAAGACTCCGAAGTTGCCGTGGAACGCGCTCATCTTCCCGATAGTGTGTTCGGGGGCGGTCAACGTAAATTCGCCATCCCCTTCGACGGTCACGCTGTTGATTACCACCGGGGCCGCCAAATAGGGCCCGAGAAGCTCTCCGGCGCATACCGGTCCGGCGCCGGGACCGCCGCCGCCGTGGGGCGTGCTGAAAGTCTTGTGCAAGTTCAGGTGGACCACGTCGAACCCTAGCTCGCCCAGCTTGACCCGGCCCAGCAGGGCGTTCATGTTGGCCCCGTCGCCATAGACCAGCCCGCCCGCCTCATGCACCACCCGGCAGACTTCCAGAATGTTGGAGTCAAATAGGCCCAGGGTGCTGGGCAAGGTAATCATTACCCCGGCAAGGTCAGGCCCGGCCACCTCGTGCAACACGTTGAGATCGACGTTGCCGTAACCGTCCGAAGCCAGGTCGACGACCTCGAATCCCGCCATGGCCGCCGAAGCCGGGTTGGTGCCGTGGGCGCTGTCGGGTATTGCTACCTTGCGGCGGCCGGTGTCGCCCCGGGCTTGGTGGTAAGCCCGGACCATCAACATCCCGGCCAACTCTCCGTGGGCTCCCGCCAAGGTGGCCAGGCTGACCCGGTTTAGGCCGGTGATTTCGCCGAGGAATTCTTGCAAACGGTATAGCAGCCCCAAGGCGCCTTGGGCCAAGCCGGAGGGCTGTAGCGGGTGGGCTCCGGCGAACCCGGGGGCAAAAGCCATCTCGTCGTTAATCTTGGGGTTGTACTTCATGGTACAACTGCCCAACGGATAGAAGTTGGTGTCGATGGAAAAGTTGAGCTGGCTGAGGCCGGTGAAGTATTGGACCACTTCCGGCTCAGAGACCTCCGGAAGGTCTAAGTCGCCCCGCAGTAAGGAGGCATCGGGCAGGGCCTGCTCCGGGACGTCCGAGGGAGGCAGGATGGCGCCGGCCCGCCCCGGTCGGCTGCGCTCCATGAGGAGACGGGAGGTGTCCCTAGTATTGCTGTCCATCAAGACGCCTCCGATAGTGCGGCCACCAAGGCGTCAATGTCTGCCCGGGAGTTCATTTCCGTCACACAAAGAAGCATCGCGTTGCTCAGCAGGTCTTGGCCCAAGCTGACAAAGTCGGGACCGGTGAGGTCGAGTCCGCCGAGGATGTTACGCTCCATCAGCCGCTGGTTGATCACCGCGGGCGCCGCTGGGCACTGCACGACGAACTCTTGAAAAAAAGTCCTGTCAACCGGCAGCGAGTAGCCCGGTATCCGGGAGATTTGGGAAGCGGCGTAGTGGGCCTTTTGGTAGCAGAGTTCGGCGACTTTCCGTAGTCCCTGCTTGCCCAAGGCAGCCACGTAGATGGTCGACGCCAAGGCGTAAAGGGCTTCGTTGGTGCAGATGTTGCTGGTGGCCCGCTCCCGGCGGATGTGCTGTTCCCGGGCTTGGAGAGTCAGAACATAGCCGGTATTTCCCTGCCGGTCCACGGTGCGCCCGGAAAGGCGGCTGGGCATCTGCCGGACGTATTCCTGTTTGGTGGCGAAGAGCCCGACGTAGGGGCCGCCGAAGCTGGGTAGTATTCCCAAGGGCTGGCCCTCGCCGGTGACGATGTCGGCCCCATAGTGGCCGGGCGGGTGAAACATCCCCACGGCTATCGGGTCGGTGGAAACCACGAGAAGCGCGCCTTGGGCATGGGCCGCTTCCCCTTGGGACCTGGGGTCCTCGATGTAGCCGAGAAAGTTCGGATATTGCACCACCAAACAGGCGGTCTCGCCGTCGATGGGAGGCTTCTCCGCGGGGACTGTCGTGACCTCAAGCCCTTGGGCTTGGCAATAGGTCCGGATTACTTGCTGGTAGACCGGCGATAGGGTGTCGGCTAAGGCTATTTTGTTGCGCCGGGTCACCCGGCAGGCCATCAGGACGCCTTCCGCCAGACTGGTGGCACCGTCGTACATCCCGGCGTTGGCGACTTCCATGCCAAAGAGGTTGCAGACCATGGTCTGGAACTCGAAAATCACTTGCAGAGTGCCTTGACTGGCCTCGGCTTGGTACGGCGTGTAAGCGGTAAGGAACTCGCCGCGGGTGACCAGGGCCTTCACGATGGAAGGGATGAAGTGGTGGTAGGACCCGGCGCCTAAGAAAGAAGGACCGCTGCCCAGGGCGCGGTTGCGGGAGGCCAAGGAACTCAACTCCTGCTGGATTTCCAACTCGGAGAGAGGACCGGGCAGGTCCAACGCCGGGTTGCGGTAGGCCTCGGGAATATCTTGGAACAGTTGGTCCAGGGTGGTCAGGCCCACGGCCTCCAGCAGTTCAGCTTGCTCTTCGGGAGTGTTGGGGATGTAGTGGGACTGGAACGGGCTTTCGACAGTTTCCTGCCGGAGTGGCTGCCGGGTGCTCATGAATCCTCGCCGGTCAATGCCTCGTACTCTTCGGCGGTGAGGAGAGCGTCAAGCTCGGAAGTGTCGGTCATGCTAATGCGAATCAACCAACCCTCGCCAAAGGGGTCTTCGTTGGCTAGCTCGGGGTGTTCGATTAGGTCTTCGTTGACGGCAATGACCTCACCGCTTACCGGGGAGAACAGGTCCGAAACCGACTTCACCGACTCGATTTCTCCCATCTTTCCCATGTGGCTGACCGTGGAGCCGAGCTTGGGCAACTCAACGAAGACGATGTCGCCCAACTGGTCCTGGGCGTAGTGAGTGATTCCAGCCACAGCGCGGCCGGAATCGGGGTCTTCCACCTTGACCCACTCGTGCTCCCGGCTATATTTGCGGTCGTTGGGATTCAACGCGCTTCCTACCTCCCAGGCCTGGTATAAAAGGGCAGAGGCGTCACCTCAGCTTCGACGACTCGTCCCCGCACGTCCACGTCCAGAATTCCGCCGGGTGTGCTATAACGCACCGAAACGTAGCCCATGGCGATGCTGGTGTCAAGAGTGGGAGAGTAGCTGCCGCTGGTGATGCGGCCGATTTCTTCTCCCTGGTACAGGACCGGGTAACCCTGCCGGGGGGCACTTCGCCCCGCCGCTTTTAGACCTACCAAGACCTGCGCCCCGCCTTGCTCGTGCTGTTGTCGCAGCGCCGGCGCGCCGACGTAGTCTTTGTCGAAACGGACAAAGCGCTCCAACCCGGCCGCAATCGGACTGGTCTGTTCATCTATCTCGTGGCCGTGAAGGGGGAGCCCGGCTTCCAAGCGAAGCACGTCCCGGGCTCCCAGCCCGCAAGGCACGGCCCCCAAGCCCAAGACGGCTTGCCAAGCAAACTTTGCTTGGTCATTGTCCACGATTATTTCAAAGCCGTCCTCCCCGGTGTAGCCGGTGCGGCCGACGAAGACCGGCTTACCCTCCCCGGTCATTTCCATGGTGGCCGCGCCCCAAGCGAAGGGCCGGAGGCTGGATGGGGGGCTGTTGCTATCCAACCGGCATAGCTGGTCCATTATCCCGGCGGCGCTAGGGCCTTGCACGGCAATCAACGAGGTGCTCCGGGTACGGTCCTCGATGTTGCACCCGCCGGTGAACCTTTCCCGGACCCAGCGTTCAAACCACTCGACCACCGCCTCACGGTTACCGGCGTTCGGTATCAGCAGATATTGGTCCTCGGCCAAGCGATAGAAAATCGTGTCGTCGATGACGCCCCCGGCCTCGTTGCAAATCAGGCAATACCGGGCCCGGCCCACCCGCAGGCTCTCGGCCGAGCCGGTCAAGACCCAATCCAAAAATTCGGTGGCCCGGTCCCCGGAAATGTACAGCCGGCCCATGTGCGAAACGTCGAAGACGCCGGTGGCGGTGCGTACCGCCTTGACCTCGGCCAGAATGCCCGAGTACTGGACCGGCATGTCCCAGCCGCCAAAGGGCACCATGCGGGCCCCGGACTCAATATGGGTGTCATAAAGGGCTGTTTGGAAGTTTTCGTCGGCCAACTATTGCTGCCTCTTGGTTGCTGCCGCTGCTATCGGGACGGAAATGGCTCGAAACCGGGGCGCTTAGGATAATAACTTGGGGCCCAAGGCGGCGCAAGGGGAAGGCGCGCTACCGCAGGGCCTTTTCATTCTCATTTGGAGCCTCCTTTCTGTCATTCCGAGCAGCGTGGAGGAATCTAAAATTCTTGCTGGGGCCAACTTCGCCTTTCCAGAGGAATCTTAGACCCCTCACTGCGTTCGGGGTGACGGGGTGACGGGGTGACGGGGTGACGGGGTGACGGGGTGACGGGGTGACGGGGTGACGGGGTGACGGGGTGACGGGGTGACGGGGTGACGGGGTGACGGGGTGACAATGAAAAGACCCCGGCGCCAGGAGCAGCCAGCCAAAGCGCGGCTGCCCGTGCTATAATTGCGCCGGACCGGAAAAGGCGGGAAGACTAAACCAATACCAAAGTGGGATGTGCATTTCGGGGGTTTTGACGAGGATCGAAAGGACTCTACGGCACCTCATATCACCCTTAGGCCCCAACCTGGTGGGCACCGACAGGGCGTTCTGGCGATATGTACATTTCACCTTGGCTTTAGTTTAGCTTGAGGATCGGCCTATGGCTGGCAGACTGGAAAATAAAGTGGCGATTGTAACCGGGGGTGCTTCCGGCATTGGCCGGGCCACCTGCCAACGTTTCTTTCAGGAAGGGGCCCGGGTGGTGGTTGCCGACCGGAACCGGGCCGGGGCGGAAGAGACTTGCCAGCTAATGGAAGGGACCGACCGCGACTCGGCGGCAATTTCGGTGGACATTTCCAAGGCCGATCAAGTTGAGGCGCTGGTATCGGAGATGGTCTCCCGGTTTGGCAAGTTGGACGTGCTGGTCAACGGAGCGGCAATCCTGGTCCGCACCCCGCCATTGGTTGAGGTGGAGGAGCTGGACTGGGACCTGACCATGGACACTAACATCAAGGGCCTGTTCCTCTGCTGCAAGTACGCCATACCGCCCATGCTGTCCCAAGGCGCAGGTTCCATTGTAAACATAGCATCCATGTCCGGCGTCCGGGGCGTCGCTTACTCGGTGCCCTACGCAGTGAGTAAAGCCGGGGTGATCCACCTTACCAAGGTGGCGGCGGCGCAATACTCGACCCAAGGTGTGCGAGTCAATTGCATATCGCCGGGCGGTGTCGACACGCCCCAGATGCGAGGTAGCACGGCTAGCGCCCAGACTTTTCGGGAACGGAACGAAGAGCACCCGCTGGGCCGGGTGGGGCGGCCCGAGGAAATCGCCAACCTGATAACTTGGTTATCTTCCGACGAAGCCTCCTATGTGAGCGGCATCAACTACATTATCGACGGCGGCGCTTGGGCCGGGGCCGAATAGCGGTCCGGGGGCACTCATTTATGGATAGACTAATAAGCATTGCCAACCGGGCGGTGGCCGATTACGGGTTCCGACAAGCGGTGCTTTACAGTCCAGGGGACATCGGCCACCGGGCCGGTTTTACCCAAGAGGAGCAATCAGTGTTGGAAGGCACGGTGTTGGAGTTACTGGCGGCGCTGCCCATCCCGGTACAGCCTGAGGACATCCCCGGCGAACAAGCCAGGATGGCGGCGGCCATCCGGACCGCGCCGGGGGATGATCCTATAGCATATCAACTAGGAGCGCCAACCGGGGCATTCGGTCCAATACGGAGGTACTTCTATGCCTAGCCTAAGCCAGCAGGAAATAGACGAATATCTACGGGAGGTGCATGTAGCCCACATGGTCACCGTCCGTCCCGATGGGCGGCCTCACGTAGCCCCGGTCTGGTTTATGGAGGAAGAGGGCCGGGCCTTCGTCATGGCCGACGCCGGGGCGGTGAAAGTAAAGAACCTGCGTCAAAATCCCCAGGTCGCCTTGTCTATCGCCACCGACCAACGGCCGTTCAAATACGTGGTGTTGCAGGGTGAGGCCGAGACCACGAAGCAGGACTTGCCGGAGATCGTGGAGCGCATTTGTACCCGCTATGAGGGGCCGGAACGGGGGAGGGTTTTCGCCGAGGAGATGCTTGCCGGCGACCGGCTGGTGCTTCTGGAAATTCGAGTGGCCCGGGTCTCGAATTGGAAGGACGACGATTAATTATTGGTGTCTCTGGATCGCCAGTTAGAAAAGGCGCTCCCTGCTAGGTCAGCGGAGGCAAGACCTTCTCCATCCAGGGCGTCAAGTCGCTGATTACCTCGCTGCTGATCTCGTGGGCCATGTTGTACTCGTGGTATTCGGGGGTGTACCCGGCTTGAGTCAAAAACTTGCGAGCGTTCTGAGCGGTCTCGGCGGAAATCAAAGGGTCGGAAAGCCCGTGGGCGATGAATATGGGCTGAGTCCGCTCCTGGGGCAGCCGCTCCTCCAAGACTTTAGGGTCGGGCAAGGAGGCGCTTAAGGCGACTAGCCCGGCGAAGGTGTCGGGGCGGCTAAGGCCGCAGCGGTAGGTCATCCCGCCGCCTTGGGAGAATCCCAGCAGCAGGGACTGGCCGGGGGGCACCTGAAACTGGGCGAATGCCTCATCGAAGAACGCGCTCAACAGACTCTCGGCGTTGTGGAACTCTTCGGCGGAGGCTTCGCCTCGGGGAGACGTCCAGCCGTAACCGGCGTGGCCCAAGCCCAAGTTGAAAGCGATGGGCGCGTTGGGGAAAGCATAGACGTAGCCGGTGCGGTTGATTACCGGCGCCAGACCGGCCAAGTCTTGCATGTTGGCCCCAAACCCGTGGAGCATGATAACCAAAGGGTAGGGCTTCTCCGGCGCGTAATCATCCGGAGTCACGGTCAAGTACTGGAGTCCATTTCCCTGGTGGCGTTCTCCCTGCATGTTAGCCGCTCCTTGCCTGTCCTGAGTTTGTCGAAGGGACTGCCTGAATTCGGCGCTACCAATCCTAACATCGGCTCGCCCCTTGGACAATTGGGAATAAGAGAGTTTACTCCGGGAGCAAGAGCTTATGTCCATCATCTATCACTTGACCGGGGCCTCCGACTGGGAGCGAGCCAAAGCGGCGGGCGAGTTAAGGCCCGAGAGTCTGGTGGCGGAAGGATTCATCCACTGCTCCGGGAATGAAGAACAGGCCCTCCGGGTGGTGACGCGCTTATACGCCGGACGAAGCGACCTGATGCTGCTGGATGTGGACACCGAGGACCTAGACTCGCCGGTCCAACGCGAGGCCAGCCGCTCCGGCGAGGTCTACCCCCACATTTACGGCCCGTTAAACACCGCGTCTGTAGTACGGGTGCGGCCGATAGAGACCAACGCCGACGGCGTACCGGCCATAGCGGAGAGCTAAGCGCCGCTGCCGAATGAAATGTCAATACTGCCTAATCCATGCAAGACATTGCCCCCGCTGGCGACCTAACCGCAGGCTACACTCCCGATATGATCTCGGTCTCGTAGTCCAGCAGTACCAGGTCACTGCGGAAAGTCTCGACGAAGGACACCACTCGGGAGAGCATTTGGTCGGCGTGGGAAGAATCGTTGCTGACGCAGCACACCCCGATGGTGAGGCGTTGCCACAGGTCGTTGTCATCCACTTCCGCCACTGCCACGTTGAATTGGTTTCTCAGCCGAGCGGTCAACGACCGCGCCACTTGGCGTTTGGCTTTTAGGCTGCCGGCCCCGGGCAGATGAGCGTGCAGTGTGCATACCCCAATGTGCAATACCCACCTCCTAGACTAACCTGACCCGCTACAATCCGGCGTGATTCGCACCAATTTTCACAAATACCTTGACGGCATCTAAAATGTCATTATAGATTATAGGCGGAATGGGTCGGCTATAGGCTATTTGTAGTCCTATAAGGTGGTTTGCTTGATTCCGCCGGTATGGGGCCGATAACTCGCCTTGGCTTAGGGATTGAAGGAGCGCCTACGATCATGGCGGCAAGTCCCCAATCTGCGCCCGAGTCTCGGTCCGATGTGCCTGAGGTAGTGGTCGCGCGCTTGCCCCAGTACGTCCGCATCCTCAGCCTCCTATTGGAAGAGGGCGCCGAGGTAGTCAGCTCCCAGCAATTGGGGGGAAAACTGCAAGTCACCCCCGCTCAAATCAGAAAGGACCTGAGCTATTTTGGGCGGTTCGGGAAGCAAGGCCGAGGGTACAGCGTTCGCCACCTGCACGACCGTTTGAGGGAAATCCTAGGGCTCAACTCCTATTGGAACGTGGCAGTGATCGGCGTTGGCCGGTTGGGCCGGGCAATCCTCAGCTATCCTGGATTCACTCCCGACGGCTTTCACTTGGTGGCGGCTTTCGACGCCAACACCGACCTAGTTGGCCAACAGGTTGGGGACTTGACCATTCAGTCCATGGAAAAGATGGGCCATGTAGTCACCAAGAATCAGATTAGCATCGCCATTGTGGCAGTGCCGGTGGTGTACGCCCAAGAAGTGATTGACCGCTTGGTGCAATGCGGGGTAAGGGCGATTCTCAACTACGCGCCGACTTCACCCCAAGTCCAAGAGGGAGTCAGAATCCGAAACATCGATCCGGTGATCGCCCTTCAGTCGATGACTTACTACTTGGGCGAGTCCAATGACTGAAGCTCAGGCGCTATTACCGGGCGTCAAGCGCCCCCGCTTGGTCCCGAGTCTCCGGTCCCGGGCGAGATAGCGCCTCCCCTGGCCCGCCGCCGCCGGACCACGTTAAGACGCACTTGGGCCCGCCGCATGGAGCCAAGGGCGCGCTCCAACTGCATATCGCTGGTTTGGCTGGCAAGGCGCTCTCGGGCCCGCTCCACCGCCGCTTGGGCCCTAGACTCGTCGATTTCCTCCGACCGCTCGCATGCATCCGCCAAAATTGTTACTTTGTTGCTGATGACTTCCATGAAGCCGCCGGTAACGGCCAAGTAGGTGTCTTCGCCGTCCTTGCGCACCAGTATCTCACCCGGTTGCAGCATGGTCATCAACGGCGCATGGTGTGGCAGAATCCCCAACTGCCCATCTATCCCCGGGGCTACGATCAAGTCGACGTCGTCACCGTATACTTGGTTTTCGGCGGTAATGATTTCCAGCAACATCGGCGCCATAGCTTAGTCCTCTAGGCTCCAACCGCCATTTGCTGGGCCTTTTCCACAGCTTCCTCGATGGTGCCCACCATGTAAAAGGCCTGCTCCGGCAGATCGTCGTGCTGCCCATCGAGAATCTCGGCGAAACCCCGCACCGTGTCTCGCAACGGCACGTACTTGCCGGGTTGATTGGTGAAGCCCTCAGCCACGAAGAAAGGCTGGGTCAAAAAGCGTTGGATTTTACGGGCCCGGAATACGGTCAGCTTGTCTTCTTCAGAAAGTTCCTCAATGCCCAAAATGGCTATGATGTCTTGCAAGTCCTTATAACGTTGCAGGACTTGTTGGACGCCACGGGCCAACCGATAATGCTCGTCTCCGACGATCTGCGGCTCCAGAATGCGCGAGTAGGAAGCCAAGGGGTCCACCGCCGGGTAGAGGCCCTGGGCCGACAAAGCCCGTTCCAAAGACACCACCCCGTCCAAGTGACCAAAGGTGGTAACAATGCCCGGGTCGGTGTAGTCGTCGGCCGGGACATAGATAGCTTGGAACGAGGTGATGGAACCGCTCTTGGTGGATGTAATCCGCTCCTGAAGCGCGCCCATCTCCGTGCTCAACGTTGGCTGGTAACCCACGGCGGAGGGCATACGGCCCAGCAGCGCCGACACTTCCATGCCGGCCAGGATATAGCGGTAGATATTGTCAATGAACAACAGCACGTCTTGGTGTTCTTCGTCACGGAAATACTCCGACATGGTAAGACCGGTCAAGCCGATGCGCGCCCGGACCCCGGGTGTCTCGTTCATCTGCCCGAACACCAGCACCGTATTGGCCAGCACGCCGGAGGCTTGCATCTCATGCCACAGGTCGTTGCCTTCTCGGGAACGCTCACCGACACCGGCGAAGACCGACACCCCTTGGTGGACGGCGCCAATGTTCCGGATCAGCTCCTGAATGATTACCGTCTTACCAACCCCGGCGCCGCCATAAGCACCGATTTTACCCCCTTTCATAAAGGGAGTAATCAAGTCAAAGACCTTGATTCCTGTTTCCAGGATTTCGATAGAGGGGTTCTGGTCATCGAATCCCGGTGCGTCCCGGTGGATGGGCCAGCTTTGGCCCGCCTCCACGGGTCCCAGGTTGTCCAACGGAATCCCGTTTACGTCAAAGAGGCGCCCCAGGGTTTCTTGGCCCACGGGTACGGTAACCTTCTGGCCGGTGTCTTCGACGTCAAAGCCGCGGCCCAGACCATCAGTAGACCCCAAGGCCAAACACCGCACCCAGTTGTTGCCTACGTGCTGCTGGACCTCGAGGACCAGTTGTTCTCCGGCGTTGTCCACTGTCAGTGCGTCGAAGAGATTGGGGAGTTGCCCCGGGGCAAATTCCACGTCCACGACGGTGCCGATTATTTGCACAATCTTTCCGGTGGCCATAAACCTCTCCTGAAGTTAGGGCGTACCTCTATGTTATTCTAAACCCTCAGCCGGAGGGCAATCGGGTCGATAGAAACGGCCTCTTTCTCGGGGTCAAGCCGAATCTTCCAGCGCTGCATCATGTCGGCGCCGATAATCATCTCTTCGCCTAGTTCCTCAATCACCAGGAAGGTGAAGAATAGCGACACGTCGCCTATTGCAACGTCAAGATGAATAACTTGGTCCACCGTGAGAGTCCCTTTCCCGTCGGCCAGGGTAAAGCGCTGCGGCGTGGGGGTCGCCACAACCGTCCCTACTCGTTCGGCAATGTCCTTCCGTAGGAACGAAGCTCCGGCCCCGGTGTCGAGCAATGCTCGAACCGTGACGCTGTCCTTGTCGCCGGTCACAGTGTAGTTTTTGATGATAAGTCCCGTGTCAGCCTCAGCCTTCCAGAGCTACTTGCCCGCCCACTAAGTCCAGCAATTCGTTGGTAATGCTGTCTTGGCGGAGTTTATTCATCACCAGAGTCAGATCGTCCACCAAGCCATTGGCGTTGTCAGTGGCGCTGCGCATGGCCACCATGCGGGCCGACTGCTCGCTGGCGATGGACTCCAGCAAAGCGTGGTAAACTTCCATCTCCACAAACCTGGGCAGCAGGCTGCCTAACACCGCCAGGTTGTCCGGCTCGTAGATATAGCCTACCCGCTCTCCCGCCGTCAGCGCCGCCGGAGTCACCGGCAAGAGCTTCTCCACCGCCGGTTGCTGGGAAAGGATGGACACGTACCTGGTGTAAGCCAAGTACACTTCGTCCACGTCCTCTTCGGTGTAAGAATCGATGACCATGCGCGAAACGGCCGTGGTGTCGGCCAAGACCGGCTGCTCGCCCATGTCGGTGAACACCGCCTTCACGTCCTGCCCGTAGCGGACCATAAAATCGCGGCCCTTACGCCCAACGACAATTACGCGGGCGGGCGCCTGTTGGTCCAAGATAAACTGGGCCACCCGCCGGTTGAGGTTGGCGTGCATTCCGCCGCACAAACCCCGGTCCGGGCTGATCACCAGAACTCCTATGCGCTGCACGGACCGCTCCTGCAATAGCGCGTGGGGAGCCGCGCCTTCTTCGCCGGGTTGAGCCGCCAAGTGGGCTATGACCTCCTGGATCTTCTCGGCGAAGGGCCGCCCTTGGGTCACTGCCATCTGCGCCCGCCGCATCTTGGACGCGGCAATTAGCGACATGGCATTGGTGACTTTGCCGGTGTTTTGCACGCTGCGGATGCGGCGCCTTATGTCCCTAACGCTGGGCATTTTCTTACACTCAAAGAGCGCGTTCTAGCCGTTCCAATAACAACTTAACTCGCTCACCTCCGGCCCTCACCATTTCATGGGGCAGCCAGTTTTCGTAGAAATTGGTGTGTAGCTGGCCGGCCGTCAAGAAGAGGGACCGTAATTCATCGTTTTGGGTTTCCGACGCTAAACGGTTAACAGCTTGAAATAGATGCCCGTGGTTAGAATGCTCCCACCCCTTTCGCGTGGCCACAGCCTTCACCATGTGGGCTGACGCTCCCCAAAACTTTTCTGAAGCTTGGAGCAAGTCCCCCTCATCCAGCGCTCCTTCACCTTTGGACAGAAATTCCCTGCTATTGCGCCGGTAGGCGTCTAGGGCATCTGGGCCCCTTGCCTGATTAACCACTATCTTCACTCTTCAGGACTGGACTATCAAACAAGTTTTTGTTCGTGGATGAATTCTATCCGGGACTCAAGGTAGTATGGGTAAGAAAAACCTTGACCATATCGTCGACCTACCTCACCAAGGCTACAAGCCGAAGGACCCCTTGAAATCGTTGATGGCCTGGGTTAACCGGCCTTCTATCTCCTCGGTCAGGTCTCCAGTCTCGGCAATCGTTTGTGATATGTCCGGGTGGGTGCTGCTCAAGTAGCGCAGCAATTGTTCCTGGAAGTCGGCACAGCGGTCCAATGGTAAGTCCTGGATGAGCCCGGCGTTGACCGCGAACAGAATCATAACCTCTTGCTCTAGGGGCAGAGGTTGGTACTGGGGTTGCTTGAGTATCTCGGTGGCCAACTGGCCGCGGGCTAGCTGGGCCCGAGTCGACGCATCCAAATCGGCGGTCCCAAACTGAGCAAAGGTAGCCAACTCCCGGTACTGGGCCAAGTCCAGCCGCAGCCGGCCGGCAACCCGCCGGATTGCCCGGCTCTGGGCCGCGCCGCCCACCCGGGACACCGAAAGACCAACGTTTACCGCTGGCCGGATGCCGGTGTTAAACAACTCCGGCTCCAAGTATATCTGGCCGTCGGTGATGGAGATAACGTTGGTCGGAATGTAGGCCGACACGTCGCCTGCCTGGGTCTCGATTATCGGTAACGCGGTTAAGGAGCCGCCGCCGTTGGCTTGGTCCAGTTTGGCCGACCGCTCCAGCAGACGGCTGTGCAGGTAAAAGATGTCTCCGGGATAAGCCTCCCGTCCGGCGGGCCGGCGCAGTAGCAACGACATCTGGCGATAGGCCCAAGCGTGCTTGGTCAGGTCATCGTAAACGATGAGCACTTCCTTGCCTTGGTCCATAAAGGCTTCGCCCATGGTGCAACCCGCGTAGGGCGCGATGTATTGCAACGGGGCCGACTCGGAAGCGCCAGCGCTGATTACTATGGTGTGGGTCATCGCATCGTTTTCTTCCAGGGTAGTAACCACTTGGGCCACTTTGCCCTGTTTTTGGCCGATGGCGACGTAGATGCAGGTCAGGTCGCCGCCCTTCTGGTTGATGATGGCGTCCAGAGCAATGGCGGTCTTGCCTGTAGAACGGTCCCCGATGATAAGTTCTCGCTGGCCGCGGCCGATGGGAATCATGGCGTCGATGGCCTTGATTCCCGTCTGGACCGGAGTGTCCACTGACTGCCGGGCCACGACGTTGGGGGCTATGCGTTCCACCGGGGCGGTGGCGGTAGTATTGACAGGGCCCTTGCCGTCCAGCGGCCGGCCCATGGGGTCGACTACCCGGCCTATGAGTCCTTCTCCCACCGGGACCTCAATGATCCGCCCGGTGGACCGGACCCGGTCACCTTCTTTCACCGCGTTGGGGTCGCCCAAGATGGCGGCGCCCACCAAGTCGGCTTCCAGATTCAACGCCAGACCCAGAATGTCGTTGCCGAAGTCTAAGAGTTCATTGGACCGGACTCCCTGTAGACCCTGAATGCTGGCAATGCCGTCGCCGACCCGCACCACCGTTCCAACGTCCACCAGAGTCAGGTCGCCGCCAAACTCTTCAATCTGCCGTTTGATTAGAGATACGATTTCCTGTCCCCTAATCGCCATCGGCGTTACTCCTCAAGTGTTCCATTTCGATTCGGATGTTCCTGCCTACCCTTGATGCCGCAGGCCGTTCTCCGTGTTCAACCTGGCCGACCTTCCCCTGAGCTTGTCGAAGTCGAAGGGCAAGCCAGCCATCAACCAGCCCGCTAGACCGCCCCCGAGTGCATCTGATTACGCAGAGAGTCCAACCGGGCGCGGGTACTCCCGTCCAAAAGCCGGTCGCCGATTTGGATGACCACGCCGCCCAGGATGGAGTCGTCGACATTGGTGGAAACCACCACCTCTTTGCGGACCAAATCGGCCACGAACCGGGTAACTCGCTCCAACTCTGTCGGCTCCAACTGGACCGCCGAAGTAACTTGCACCCGTTGGCGCCCCCGGTGTTCATCGAGCAGCGCGCCATAAGCGTCCCGCAAGTCGCCGACCACATCCGCCAGCCCTTTGGCAACCAGCAAGTCCACCATGTTTTTTACCAAGGGATGCACGTCCGCGAGCACCGCGCCGGTGGCCCTCAGCTTGTTAGCGATAGGCACATCGGCGTGTTTCAGTAGTGCCCTAAACTCCTCGTCTTGAAACACACCGTTGACTAAGTCTAAGTCGACTTCCCACTGGTCGAGTTGGTCCTGCTCCAAGGCCAGTTCGAACATTGCCTGAGCGTACCGCTTGCCCGAGACCGTCAATGATGGCATCGGTGCTTAACCTCTGGGCCTTCCGGACGCCCTCTCTCCTTCCTCCAAGACCTGGGAGATCAGGTCCTCGTGGGCCTGCCGGTCGAGAGACCGCCGGATTACCCGTTCTGCTGCGGTGATAGCCAAGTCGCCGAAGTTGGACCTTACCTCTTGAATAGCAGCATCCCGTTCCCGCTGGATGTCGGACCTAGCCCGGTCGACGAAAGACTCCGCCTCTTGGCGGGCCCGGTCCATTTCCTCGCCGCGAAACCGCTCGGAGGCTTCGCGGGCTTGGTCCAGCAACCGCTGTCCCTCCCGGCGGGCCTCGTTTAGCTGCTCCTCGATGGTTTCCCGGGAACTGGTTGCTTCTTCCCGCGCCCGGTCGGCGGCCTCCAGGCTCTCCCTAATCCGCTCCGACCGCTGGTCCAACACCCGCATCAACGGCTTGTAAGCAAACAGCGTCAGGATGGCCAGCAACAACACGAAGTTGATGAGGTACGCAATCAGGCTGGGGCCGTTTATCCCCAGGTCCGATATACCCAATAATGGGGCCGACGACCCCAATTGGGAAATGAAACTGGATAGTCCCGTCAAAATTGCCAACAGCGATAGCTCCTATTCGCCCGCGCCCTTTGTAACACAGGACCGGCGCGTTAAACCACGAACAACAGGATAACCGCCACAATCAAGGAGTAGATGCCCAACGCCTCGGCGAACGCGATCGCCAGAATCATGTTGGTTGTGATCGATCCTGCTGCCTCAGGATTTCGGCCGATAGCGCCCATCGCCCCGGACCCCAAAATGCCGATACCGATACCAGGCCCGACAACGCCTAAGCCAATTGCTAGACCCGCTCCGATGAACTTGCCGATCTCCTGAAATTTTTCGGCGGCTTCCGCACTTAACAAAAGGACCAGATCCATTTCCCGTTATCCTCCTATTGGGTCCGATTGATTCCGCATAAAAGCTACAATTGCGCTAGAGGCGCCAAGCTAGTGTTCCTCGTGCCGGACGGCTACTGACAGGAAGACCACCGTGAGGCTGGCGAAGATAACCGCTTGGATTAGCCCCACCAGCAACTCCAACCCAAACACAAACTGGGTGGCTACGAAGGGGACCAAGAAGGTAATCATCACTACCAGGATCTCACCGGCCGTCATGTTGCCAAACAGCCTGAAGGTGAAGCTAACGACCCGGACTAGCTCGCTTATGCCTTCAAGGAAACCCACGAAGGCGTCGATTAGCCCGGACGGGCGGCCCCGCAGCAAATTCCCCAAGGCGAAGAATTTTTTGAAGTAACCAAAGCCGTGGACCCGCAAGCCCCAATACTCCACAAAGACGAAGGAGACCAAGGCGAGGGCCAGGGGCATGTTGAGATCGGTGCCCGCGGAGCGGAAAAACTCTACCAGCAGGTGCCCGCCGTCGTCCTTAAAGCCAAAGAAGTGGTAGAAGGGCAACAACGATAGCCAAGCGTTGAACAGTACGAAGAAGAAAATAGTGGCCACGACGGGGAAGGCTTTGCGGGCCATGTCGGGCCCCAACACACTGCTGCAAAACCCCAAGACCCCTTCGAATAGGCCCTCGAGAATTCCTTGGAAGCGGCCCGGAATTAGCGAGCGCTTTCTGGCCCCCCAAATAAAGAACAAAATCAAGATTATGGTGACGAACCAAGAGGAGAGGAGGGAGTTGGTAATGGCGAACTCGCCCATTCCCAGGGGATTGAGATGCTGATCGGCCCCAGTTTCTTCCTCGCCCTCGTGGTCGAGGCCTAGAAACTTGGCGCGGGAAGTCTCGGGAAACACCGGTTGCGGTGGAAGGTGAATGTGGGGCTGTTCCAGGTAGGGGGTTCCGTCTTTATCTCTGATAGCAGTGCCGATGGCGCCCAGCACCAAGCCCACCAACATCAGCACCACCAGACCCACTCCGGCTAAGAGTAACAGCCTTTTCGCCACGGCGCCCGATGGCACTACTGCTTTCTCCCTTGTCCTCTGGCATTATCGCGCCTTGCGCCGTAGAGCACCGGCCGGACCAGCTTGTACACGCCCCAGAAAGCAGCGATGGTGCCCAAAACCGTACCTAGTAAGGTGAAAAGGGGCAGAGTGTTTACAAGTTTATCAAGCCCAAATCCGCCCAGCACACCTACCACAATGCAGGCTGCTATGTACCAGCCAAGCCCCGTCAGGCGCAGAGCAACGACCCACCAGTTCATCCCCCCGCCAAACCTCGTGAATAGTATCACTAGCTAATTGCAAAAGTCAATCGAAGCTGGAGTTACCGATTTCGGCGCGTAGAGTCAAATGGATGGCCCATGCCATCCGGTGGCATGGGCCTAAATCGTTACCGGGCCATTAGCTTCCGCCGCTATCTTCCCGACTGGCCTCTCCCAAAGTCCTCCAAGTCCAAGGTGTCGATGAAGTCGGTGAACGCCGACATGCGGCGCAATTCCTCTTCATCCACCGGGGGCGCGGGTTCTCCGGCCGGCGCCGCGTCGGGCTCGGAGCCCACTGGCTTGCCCGTCTCCTTGTCCAGCAAGATACCCGCTTTTTCCAGGACCGACTCATCGGCGTAGATGGGCACTTGGGCCCGAACCGCCAACGCCACCGCGTCGCTGGGGCGGCAATCAATATCTTGGGTGGACCCGTTGGTCTGGATGGATATCTTGGCGTAAAAAGTGTCGTTGTGCAGGTCGCTCACCAGTATGTGCTTGACCGACCCGCCCAGCGCATCGATTACCGTCCGGAGAAGATCGTGGGTCAAGGGACGGGGCACGGAGAGGTCTTGCAGCTTCACGGCGATGGCGTCCGCCTCCGCAGGGCCTATCCAGATAGGCAAGTAGCGGTCGGAGTCCTTTTCCTTCAAGATGACCACCCGCTGGTAATTCATCGGGCTCACTCTAATGCTGTCTATGGTCATTTCCAGCATTACCGCTTCCTCCATCCTTTACCCACTGCTTTGGCGAAAATTGTATGCTTCTGCCAAATTCAATGTCAACCCAAGGAAGCTGTGTGCTTGACCATTACTGATACGTGAACAATCCCCTAAAACCAGCCCTCGTCTTTCTGGCCTTGAGCCGGAATCCAAGACCGTTCTCCTCTAGCTACGCTCTTTGTCCTCAGGGTTTCGTTTGTTTTTAGGGTATGGGCTGGTGATACTTGCTGGTTGACACTGACCAACAAATGTCCATAATTGCGCGTGCGCGGCGGGCAAGCGAATGACCTACGCCGCACTCATCGGCCCGAAGGCCACCAGACAACCAAGAATGCTGTAAGCAAGGGGGTGATATGGTACAAGCCGAAATGATAGAACGGCCCTTGCCCCGTTCCTTGAAATCCAACTCGCCGTTTCGCTACCCTGGCGGGAAGTTCTATGCTCGGCGGTTGATTTTGGAGATGTTGCCGCAGCATCGGGGCTACTGTGAGCCTTTTGCTGGCGGGGCGTCTATTTTCTTTGCCAAAGAGAAGTCCGACGATTCGATCCTGAATGACTTGGACGAAGAAGTCATTAACACACTGTCCCAAATTAGGGATAGCGTTGAGGGATTGATTGACCTACTGGACGGGATACCAGCAGTCAAGGAACTTCATGCTTACTATAAGGCGGAGTACGAACCCCGGACGGACTTGGAGAGGGCTTTCCGATGGTACTACCTAAACCGCACTTCCTATAGCGGCATCATGCGGCCCGAAAACTGCTTTTGGGGATATGGCGAAAAATACTCGATGCGGCCCGAGAACTGGCCACCTCACCTTCGCACGGTGTCCGACAAGTTGCAGGGTGTCCAGTTGAGCACTCTTGATTTTGAGGCCGTGATAGACGGGTTGCCGGATGGGTATTTCGTTTTTGCCGACCCGCCGTATTTCAACGCCGACCAGCAGAAGTTTTACAGTTGCACTTTTTCTCAAGAAGACCACGAACGGCTAGCGGCTTGCTTGGAGCGCAACTCTATTCGTCTTCCGTTCCTGCTCACCTATGACGACCACCCCGGCATCCATTCGCTATACGGCTGGGCGGACCAAGTTAGCTCGCAAGGATGGAATTATACCATAAACAGGACTGACGACCAGAAGAACGGGAAGAAAAAGGAGGACGGATTCAAGAGTTCCCGCAACAAGGGGCGGGAGCTTTTTATCCGAAATTACGATGCTTGATAACGGCCAGGACGAGATACTCCGGGTCTTTAGGAGCATCACGGAGTATTGCCGAACCTACAACATCCCACGTGAAAACCTTCTGGACATCTTGGAAGACCAGAAGGTTTTGCCGATGATTCGCGGCAAGGCCACAGAGTACGTCGGAGCGGCGTTCCTGCGGCAAGTGCTTGACCCCAGGGAGTGGCTCGTTGAGAAATTGAACCTCAACCCGCAACCCGGTGAGCTAGATGAAGACGTGAGTATCACCTTTCGCAGGACGGGAGACCGCCTGAGTGTTGAAACCAAGAATGCCGTCAGGGGCAGCTTCCGGCTGAGAACGACAAAGGAGCCTAACGCTCATTTCAAGGTGAAATGCCACAAGTCCCGCAGCCATCTGCGTTTGCAGAACACGACCAACGACCGCTATCTGGTGGGCGAGTTCGACCTGTTGCTCTGCAACGTGTCCAACGCGCTGTTCCGTGGCCGTGCATTGGAAGCGGGGTTGCCACTGCTGAACGACCCGGGCGCAATGGAGTGGCTGATGAGATTCTACGGCGTGGACACCAACGAGGAAGTGGCTCGGCAAGCCTATGATGACTGGCGCTTGTGCTTGCCCGTAACGATAGCCGACGCAAACGGAGTAATCCCGCGCACTCCAACGGTCCTGATGCAGGATGACCCGAACTGGTTCGATGCCGACCAACTGGCTGCTAACTTGCGGACTCTGATTAACGGTATCCACGGATAAGGGAGCAACCATGCTGCGCAAGAAGAAAGAACGAGCGGGGCATTAGAGGCCATACCCTACAAGCAAACGAAGCCATCCTCAGAATTTCTGGATTCCGGCTCAAGGCCGGAATGACGAGATCTGGTTTAGGTAATTGTTCACGCATCAGTAATACGGTATCTGTGCAGTGCGGAGCCAGAGAGGACTATAAACTACTTGGCTCCCCACCGGTTACCCAGGATAAATCAAGCCAAGCGGAGCTATCAGGAAACGGCCAGAGGTGATATTCCAACAGACCCCGGAGGCCGGTTGCTCTTGTTGCCGGTGCGACCGCCGGGGTATTCTGCTGCGAGTCTATGGTCCCCGAGTCGATAGTCCCAGGTAAAGAAAATACCCGGACGCAAGCCTCCTATCGCTGGGGCTCGTCCTCGCCGTAGCCGTTGTCCAGGTAATTATTGGTCAAGCCAGCGGCAGCTCCGCCGGCGAGGACTTCAATACCTCTGCGTACCGACCCACTCAGAGTGGACAATTCCTTTTCTAGCTTCCGCAAGCTTCGCAACGCGTAGGCGTCGGCTTCGGTACGCCGGGACCTGGCCTCGGCCTCGGTCTGTTGCAACATCCGCCCGGCCCGAAGCTCGGCTTCCTTCAAGGTTTCCGCAGCCCGGTTCTCGGCCGTGACCACCAGCTCGTTGGATTCCAAGCGGTGGCGGCTCTCCTCTTCCGCCTGGGACTTGGTCCGCCGGGCATCCGACTGGGCTTGGCTGATGATGTGGTCTTTCTGGGACAACACCTCTTCGGCCGAGCGAACTTCTTGGGGTATGGCCAAGCGCAACTGGTCCAGAAGCTCCATGGTCTTCTTTCGGTCGATGAGAATGCTCCCACTTACCGGGACCGCCTTGCTGGTCTCTATTAGTGTCTCCAATCTATCGATAATATTTATGATGTCTATGACGTCCCCCTCCCCGGTCACAACCCTCAAGAGACCGGCAACCCAAATTTTGACCTGACTGCCTCAGACACATGGGGAGGCACCATCTCGGTGATGTCCCCTCCCAAGCGGGCTACTTCTTTCAACAAACTGGAGCTTACGAACATGTAGTCCTGGGAGGTCATGAAACATACCATGTCCAGATCGGGTTCCAGCCTTCGATTCATGAAGGCCATGTCAAACTCATACTCAAAGTCTGAGCCGCTGCGCAACCCGCGGACAATGACCTTAGCGCCTGCCTCCTTGGCAAACCGGACCACCAACCCTTCGAACTCGGTGACCTCCACGTTGGGAATATGCCGAACCGCCGCTCTGAACAGATTTACCCGTTCCTCGGCGTCGAAGAGCAGGTTTTTGGACGGGGTGCCGTATACCCCAACGACCACTTTATCGAATAGAGCCGATGCCCGATGCACCACATCCACGTGCCCCACCGTTACCGGGTCGAAGGTCCCAGGGTATACCGCAACTACCATTTGATGGCCTCGTCCTCGTCGATGGTCTCGCTTCCGACGCTATCAAGCCGATAGAATTCTACCACGTTGTCTCCGTAGCGCCGGTGGGAAACTCGCCGCAAGCCGCCACTCGCGTTCGGTAACTCCAGAAACCTGGAGTGTCCCACTACCACCATTCCTCCCTCGGCAATTAGACTAGGCTCCTCTCCCCACCTGTCCAGCGTTTCACCCAGTTCTTGAAAAGCGTATGGCGGGTCCGTAAGCACCAGTTGGTAAGGACCGGTCAACGCATCCAGGCTCCGCAAGGCATCGGAGCAATGGACTCGGGAAATGGAACTGAAGCCGGTAGCCTGAAGATTGTCACGGATTACTTGGCACTGGCGGCGGTCCCATTCCACGAAGTCCGCCCACGCCGCCCCCCGGCTTAAGGCCTCAATGCCCAAACTCCCCGAGCCGGCAAAAAGGTCCAGCACCCTCCCATTTTGGTATAGCTCCCCGTGGAGAATGTTAAAGATCGCCGACCTGACTCGCTCCGTGGTGGCACGCGTCTTAGAGGAGACGGCTCCCTTCAACCGCAAACCCCGAGCCTTGCCGCCAGCGACACGCATCAGTCCAATGTCCCAGAATTATACATAAGATCAATCCCATTTCCCATAGCTTGGTTAGCCGGTTTCGGCCATTTTGCCCCGATGGGGATTTGGTTGACGCTCCTATTCGCCTATGCTAACATCCTGCGCATTCCCAGACCTCTTATACCACACCTTATCCGGTGGTTGCGCGGGCGCCGGAGAAGGTACAATAGAAAGGTGATCGCGGCAGCTAAGGGAACAAGAACGGAATGAGCCTTCGCGACTTATTGACCAGCGCGGCCCCTAGTCAGGAAACCGTACTAACCTTGGGCTTCTTTGATGGGGTGCATTTGGGCCATTGCCATCTCCTGCGGCATCTGGTCCAGCGCTCCACACCGTCGCTCCTCTCCACAGTCCTAACCTTCAGCAATCATCCCAACACGGTGCTTCGCCCCGGTACGCACCTGGGCTATTTAACTATCCCTGAGGACAAAATCCGCCTGCTTAAGGAGCAGGGCGTAGAAGCTATTGTAAGCCTCGAATTCACCCATGAACTCTCCCAAGTCACCGCCCATGACTTCGTCTCCATATTGTTCGATACCCTGGGTATGCGCGGGCTGGTCGTGGGTCCCGATACCGCCTTGGGGCGTAACCGCGAGGGCAACATAAGCTTTTTGAGGCAGCGAGGGGAAGAACTGGGATTCTGGGTCGAGGTGGTGGAGCCGTTTACGTTAGACGGCGACCCAGTAAAAAGCCGCATGATCCGTAAGGACATTGCCGCCGGAGACGTGGCTGCCGGCGCCAGGATGTTGGGCCGGAACTTCTATCTGACCGGGAGTGTGGTCGTCGGCGACCGGCGCGGTAGAGAGTTGGGGTTTCCTACGGCCAACGTCGACATTGAAGGCCAGTTGATTCTGCCAAAAGACGGCATCTACTCCAGTTGGGCCGTCATTGACGGCCACCGCTACCCTTCGGCTACCAGCATCGGGACCAGGCCCACCTTCAACCTTACCCAGCGGCTGGTTGAAGTCCACCTCATTGACTTCAATGCCGACATCTACGGCAAGCGCGTAGGCGTGGAGTTCGTCAGCAGATTAAGGGACCAAGAAAAGTTTTCCGACGTGGACCAGCTCATCCAGCAGATAGACCGGGACGTAGCTGATTCCCGGATAGCTTTGGCCCGTGACCGAGGTACCCACGTTGCTTGATACCCCCACCATCGACAGGATTACCCGCCGCGGCGTAAGCGAGATCATCTCCCATGAGGAGTTTCTGCGCCTCCTACAGCGGGGCGCCCCTCTTCGCTTGAAAATGGGGTTCGACCCCAGTCGGCCCGACATTCACTTGGGCCACGTGGTTGGCCTTCGCAAGCTGCGCCAGCTTCAACAACTGGGGCACCAAGTGATCCTGATAGTCGGCGATTGGACCGCCCAAATCGGCGATCCCAGCGGCCAGTCGGCCACTCGCCCCATGCTGACCCATGAAGAAGTGGTGCAGAACGCCGAGTCTTACCTCCGGCAGTTTTTCAAAGTGGTCGACGATAGCCGGACCCAAGTGGTCTGGCAGAGCGAGTGGTTCGGCAAGTTCACGCTGGAGGACGTGATTCGCCTCACCAGCAAGTTCACCGTCGCCCAGTTCTTGGAGCGGGCCGACTTCGCGCTCCGCTACCGGGAGCACCGGCCCATCGCCATCACCGAGTTGCTGTACCCCCTGCTGCAAGCTTACGACTCGGTGGCGATCGAATCGGAAGTGGAGTTTGGCGGCACCGATCAAAAGTTCAACCTGCTGGTGGGCCGAGAGTTGCAAGCGATGATGGGTCAGCCGTCCCAGCAGATATTTACCATGCCGTTGTTGGTGGGGACTGACGGCGCCATGAAAATGAGCAAAAGTCTCAACAACTACGTAGCCGTCGAAGAACCTCCCAATGACATGTACGGCAAGCTCATGTCCCTGCCCGACGATCTGATAGTTTCTTATTTCGAATACTTGACTGATGAACCCGAGGAACACCTTAGCGAACTTTCTCACGGCCTCGAATCCGGAGCGGTAAGCGCTTTGGAGGAGAAGAAGCGGTTGGCCTTGGAAATTACTCGCCAGTTCCACGGACCGGCGGCGGCCGGGTCGGCGCAGACTAACTTTGAGCAAGTTGTGCAGCAGGGCAGCATTCCTGAAGATATTCCTCAGGCGGCCCTCCCCAAAGGAGCGGACGGCCAAGAAGCTCCCCGCTGGAGCCGGTGCCTAGTGGACTTGGGGCTGGCTGCCAGCACCACCCAAGCCAAACGCCTAATCGATCAAAAGGCTGTGGAGATCATCAAGCCATCCGCCGGACCTGTCACCGTGGAGTCGGATACCGCGGTCACCGGAGTCGCCCCCGGCGACGTAATAAGGGTGGGTAAGCGCCGTTTCGTCCGGCTGGTAAGATGATAACCGCCTCCGTGGTCCGTCCCCACCCCAACACCTCCGCTATCCGGGAATAGCAAGAGAAACTCGCGCAATGTCCGAATCTGAGAAATACCTGGAAACCAGTCGCCAGCTTATCCGGCAAGCTGAGGCGGAGTTGGAAGGGGAAGACTACGTTCAGGCCAGTGAGAAAGCCTGGGGCGCGGTGGCTGTCGCCATCAAGTCTATTGCCGAACAGAGGGGGTGGCAGCATAACCACCACCGATTGACCAGCGCCATCTTGGGGCAACTTGCCGATGAGTTCAACCGGCCCCACCTGCATGATTTGTTCAACACAGCAGAATCGATGCACAACAATTTCTATGAGAATACCCGAACGGAAAAAGAGGTTGCACGCGGCGTAGACCGCAGCAAGCGGTTGTGGCAAGAGCTGGAAGCGATACGAGCCGAAGCGCCAAGAGCCTTCATCCCGCAGAGCAACCGGCAAAAGCAGCGCTGGGAGGAACTTACGGGAAGGAACTGGCACGACGCCCAACTCCCGGAATGAGCCGTCTGAACTCAGGGCAGGACCCGATGACAACAACCCGTGGGGGTAGGTAACTTGACCAGCCAACGAAAAGCCGTTTATAAGACGCCATCCCAGATCGAGGTAGACGAAGTATACGGCCCCGACAACCTCGACCAGGTTGACTTTGCCCAGGATGTGGGAGCGCCCGGAGAATACCCCTACCTCAGGGGGATACACCCTGCCGGCTACCGGAGCCGCCTGTGGACCATGCGGATGTTTGCCGGGTTCGGACGCCCCGAAGAGACCAACCGGAGGTTCAAGTTTCTGCTGGACAACGGGCAGACGGGCTTGAGCGTAGCCTTCGACATGCCGACCCTTTACGGCTACGACACCGACGACCCCAGGGCCGCGGGGGAGTTCGGCAAATGCGGCGTCGCGGTGTCATCCTTGGCCGACATGGAAGTGCTGTTCGACGGCATTCCCTTGGACCGAGTCACGACCTCCATGACCATCAACGCGCCGGCCGCAATTATTTGGGCCATGTACATCGCGGTGGCCCAAAAGCAAGGGGCGTCCTTGGGAAACCTTGGCGGTACTATCCAGAACGATATCCTCAAGGAATACATCGCTCAGAACGAGTACATCTTCCCGCCAGTTCCTTCAATGCGATTGGTGGTCGACACCGTGGAGTTCGCCTCGCAGCGCCTTCCCAAGTGGAACCCCATTAGCATCAGCGGCTACCATATACGCGAGGCCGGTTCCACCGCCACCCAAGAGCTTGCGTTTACCCTGGCCGACGGGTTCGAGTACGTGCGCCACTGCCAAGAGCGGGGTATGAACGTCGACGACTTCGTTCCCCGGCTTAGCTTCTTCTTCAACGTGCATAACAACTTCTTCGAGGAAATCGCCAAGTTCCGGGCGGCCCGGCGTATCTGGGCCAAAGAGATGCAGGACACCTTCGGCTCCCGGAACCCCCGCTCTAGCTGGTTGCGGTTCCACGCCCAGACTTCGGGAGCGAGCCTTACTGCCCAACAACCCGAAAACAACGTGGTCAGAGTGTCTCTCCAAGCCTTGGCGGCCGTCTTGGGAGGGTGCCAGTCGCTACACACCAACGGCAAGGACGAAGCTTGGGCGCTGCCTTCAGAAGAAGCAGCGTTGCAAGCCCTTCGTACCCAGCAGATCATTGCTCACGAGACCGGAGTCACCGATACCGTCGATCCCATGGGCGGCAGCTATTTTCTGGAGACTCTCACCAACCAAGTGGAGGAGGCCGGTTACGAGTATTTCCGGCGTATCGACGACATCGGGGGGGTGGTCCCGGGGCTGGAGATGGGGTTTTTCCAGCGGGAGATTGCTGACGCTGCCTACGTGTACCAACTGGAGGAAGACCGGAAACAGCGGATTACTGTTGGCGTGAATGAGTATTGCAACGATGACGCCCTGGACATTCCGTTGCTTAAAGTGGACCGGGCCGGCGAGCAACTCCAGATTGACAAACTAAACCAAGTGCGGCGCCAACGGGACAATCGAGAGGTGGCGGAAAGACTCAAGGCGCTGGAACAAGCCGCCCGAGGTACGGATAACTTGATGCCGTTCCTGCTGGACGCGGTTAACGCCTATGCCACCGTGAGCGAAATGATGGACGTGTTCCGCGGAGTGTTCGGCGAGTACCATCCTTCGTGGGGGTTCTAGGGCCCCGGTTACCGGGGCCCATTGGTCTATCTCCGAAATCCAGCTACGGTTACTCTTCTTCCCGAGCGCGCTTGGCGTCTTCAATCACCCGCGGCTCGATGTTTGCGGGCACCGCCTGGTAGTGGTCGAACTGCAATTCGTAGACTCCCCGTCCTTGGGTCAAGGAGCGGAGGTCTTGAGCGTACCGTTGAGTCTCCGAGATGGGCACCTCGGCCTCGATGGTGGTGACGTTGTCATGGGGGTTCATGCCCAGGATCCGGCTGCGTTTTCCGTTCAGGTCACTCATCACCTCCCCGGTGTACCCATCGGGCACGGTGACGGTTAACTTCATGATAGGCTCCAGTAATATGGGACTGGCCTGGGGCATACCTTTGCGCAGGGCCTGGTTGCCGGCGATCTCAAAAGACATGCCTGAAGAGTCAACGTCGTGATAGCTGCCGTCGTAGATGATGGCCTTCACGTCCACCACTGGGAACCCGGCTAGCACTCCCTCCTCCATGGCCTTGACTACGCCCTTTTCCACCGATGGGATGTACTCCTTGGGTACTCTGCCGCCGACCACCTCGTTGCGGAACTCGAACCCCTGTGTCCGCTCCATCGGTTCCAGCCGGAGTAGCACGTGGCCGTACTGGCCGTGGCCACCGCTCTGCTTCTTATGGCGGTACTCGGTCTGCGTCACCTGAGTGATGGTCTCCTTGTAAGCCACCTTGGGCAACCGCACCTTGAGGTCGGCGCCGAACTTGCGGCGTATCTTGTCCATTGCCACTTCGATCTGCGCTTCCCCTAGCCCGGTTATCAACGTCTCGTGGGTATCCAGGTCCCTGGTCATGCGCAGAGTCGGGTCTTCTTCCACAATGCGGCCTAGGGCTGTGGACATTTTATCTAGGTCGGCTTTGGTGGCGGGACTTACGGCCACGCCATAGTACCCAACCGGAAACTCCATCGGTTCGAACACCACCGGACTGTCTCTCCTGGTCAGGGTGTCACCAGTCACGGTGGAAGACAGCTTGCCGATAGCGCCGATGTCTCCGGCGATTACCTCCGGCACGTTTTCCTGGGACTTGCCCCGCGGCAGGTATAGCTGCCCAATGCGCTCGGCCTGCTGCCGCACCGAGTTCCACACCTCCGAGTTGCTCCGGAACGTTCCTTGGTAGACCCGGAACAGGGACAACTTCCCGACGAAGGGGTCGGCGGTAGTCTTGAACACGAGGGCCGCCAAGGGTCCTTCAGGATCGGCGGTGATTTCGGCCCCTTCCGGAGAAATAGTCCGCGGCATAGCTATGCCGTCGGCGGGGGAAGGTAGGAACCGTTGAATAGTGTCCAACAGTTCCCCGATGCCCAAGCTGTTGCTGGCGGAGGTAGCCAGAATCGGCACCAAGTCCCCCTTCCAGATGGCAGCCCGCACGCCGTCCTCGATTTCCGCCGTGGTCAGCTCTTCCCCTTCAAGGTACTTGTCGGCCAGAACGTCATCGCTCTCGGCCGCAGCTTCAATCAAACGCTCCCTAGCGGCTTCCAACTCCGCCGCCAATCCGGCGGGGACATCATTGGGAGGATCAATGACGCTGATTACTCCTTCGAACTCTTGGGCGTCGCCGATAGCCAGATTAAAGGGTATGCAACTCTTGCCGAAGCTGGCTTGGATGTCGGCCACGCTGCGAGAGAAGCTGGCGTTTTCCCGGTCCATCTTGTTGACTACGAACAGCCGGGGCAGGCCGCCAGCTACGGCAGCGTTCCAAGAACGCTCGGTGCCTACGTCCACTCCCGCTTGGGCGGCTACCAAAATAGCGGCCCCCTCCACCACCCGCAACGCGCCAGCAACTTCGCCTTGGAAGTCGTCATAACCCGGCGTATCCAAGAAGTTGATTTTCTTGTTGTCCCACTCACACGAGATCAGCGTGGCCTGGATGCTACTGCCCCGCTTGATTTCTTCCGGCTCGTAATCGGAAACGGTGTTGCCATCCTCCACGCGCCCAATGCGCGTGGTCGCTTTTACATGAAAGAGAACCGCCTCGCTAAGCGATGTTTTGCCGGCTCCGCTGTGGGACAGCAGCGCGACGTTTCTCAAGTTGCGGACATCCACTTTGGGCATCGAAAGTCCCCCTTAACGTTCCGGAATCAAGTCGGCAGGTTTTTCCCTCTTAAAAGTCCGGTACGGAGCTAGTGTCCGTATCCTGCCATCCGGGCCGATATACAAGCCCGGAAACCCGTTAGCGCCATTTTATCGGCTTTGGCGTCCTCTACGCAATATAGATTTGGTTTGGCGCCGTCCTACCAATTTGACACCCTACGTTTGACACCCCACAGGCGGTCATTATAATGGGCGAATGTTCAGGCCGGGACTAAACCAAAGAGTAACAGTTTGGTTACGAATTCCGTTGGCTGCCCTTAACCTAATACAGGACGGGTTCCCATGCCGAAGAAAGAGATAATCACTTCCGATGCCATCCAAGCCGGCGCCGCGCCGCTATCGCAAGCCACCCGCTATGGTAACTTGGTATTCGTGCAGGGGTGCACCGGGCGGCATCCCACGACGGGCGAGGTGGGCAAAGACATCCGGGAGCAGACTCGGTTCGCGTTGGACCGGATACAAGCAATCCTGGAGGCTGCCGGTTGCTCCTTAGACGACGTCATGACCAACACCTGCTACGTCACCAATAGAGAAGACCTAGCCGGTTTCAACGAGACCTACGCCGACTACTTCAAGGAAGACCGCCCAGCCCGCACTACCGTCATCGTCAACTTTGGCGCCGCAGACAACCTGGTGGAGATTACCTCCACCGCCTGCATCCCGAGTTAGGTTTTGACATGCCGACCAGGGCATACATTTTGATGGAATCCGAGGTAGGCCGGATACCTGAAGTAATCCAAGCCCTCCGCTCTCTGGGCGGAATCATATCGGCCGATCCAGTGACGGGTAACTTCGACATCATCGCCCTAGCCGAGGCCCCCGACATGTCGGGACTGGCTGATCTGGTGACCGGCGGGGTGCAAGGCATCGCAGGAGTGCGGCGCACTATTACCTGTGTCGCCGCTGCTTGACGTGATCGGACCCATCATCCTTGGCGGTTTTCCTGGCTCTCCGGAGCCCTAGTCACCGCAGCCGCGGGCGGCAGTTAGCCGATTTTCTTGAACACGTGATGTGACCGGTTGCTGGTGTTAGGCCGAATCTTGGTGGGCCAATCACCTTTGTCCGACTCGGCTTTCCAGCCAGCACTTTGGGGCACCTCGGGAGAGTCGATCTCATAGAGGGCGGCGTAACGGGCGATGCCTTCCACGTCGGTGGAGTCTAACCGGTACCGCGTGCAGCCGTGGACTCCCGGGGCTTTCAGGATATTGGGGACATGTTGGGTGTCGTAAATCCGGTTGAATTCGTCCTCCAACTCGGCTGGCACATCCATCTGCACTAAATATATGTAGTCGGCCATGGCGCTTATTCCTCCGCTCTGCTCGCTAACGTTCGACTGCTGGCGCTGCAAACTTGGGCCTTTACTTTGATTGAGACACCCTTGATTGAGACACAGGGCAATTGCGCCTTAAATCGCTTCGCTTGTAATCTTCATAGGGGTGCTTCGATTACTCCAGGATGTCGTTCCGGCGAAAGCCGGAACCCAGGAAGCTCAAGGAGAGGAAACGTAACTGGTGGAGAACGGGCCTGGATTCCGGCTCAAGGCCGGAATGACGGGTTGCTGGCGCACGTTCAACTCCCGGTTCTCAGAAATTAAGACGCGATTGCCCTGAATTGAGACACTCCCGAGTTGACCCGGTCAAGGGTAAACGGTACAATCGCCCCGTCAGCGACTGGATGTGGGCCGCTCCTTCAGCGACTCTTCCGCCTATGGCGGACCGGTCGCTCCTTCTTTGCCCGGCATTTCACCGCCCGCGCCTTCTGATAGAGTTGACTAAACCCCGGAAAGCTATTCTCCTTTAACCAATCTTACGTATCAAATCTCCGGCAGCAACACCCAAGGTCTTTTTTCTCCGGGCATTCCAACAAAGGCCGGAATTCATTACTCGGCACACTGGACTCCCGCTTTAGCGGGAGCGACGATGGAAAGGCCAAGTTTAGTTCTTTGCTCACCTATCAGTAATAGGTCAACGCCGAAGTTGTGCCCTCGGGCAACTCTACCTCTAGGGCCTGCAAACAGTGGGCCAAGGTATGGTAATACCCCGATACCACCAATATATCGATCACTCCCGCGTCGCCGACCTGAGAACGCACCACCTCGAAGGTGGTGTCCGAAATGCGGTGGTGGCGTAAAAGCTCCAACACAAACTGGACCACGCTGGCGTCCTTGGCTTCCAGGCCAAAGGGCGCCCGGCGCTCGTGGATTGCGCTGATTATCTCGTCCTCGACCCCGGCCTCCCGGGCGCTCCTCTGGTTGACCGTCCAAACGTAGTGGCCGTTCGCCTCCCGGGCGGCCGTCAAGACCGCTAGGGCCTTGGTCCTCGGGTCCAGTGGGGTTTCAAACCGGGCGTACCCGCCGAGGGTAGCCAGGTTTCCGGCCGCTTGGGCATTGTTGAGCAGGGCCGCATAGTTCCGGGCGACGCCTCCCCGGCTGGTCTCAATCTCGTCCCAGACTTTCTGGTCTTCCGGCGACATGTTTTCCCGTGTGGCGAAAGGTACTCTGGCCATTGGCTATACCTCCAAGCTCAAATTCAACTCCCTTGGTCCACACCGTAGCAGTAATCCAAAAACTGGCTCTCCGTTCCGGGCCAGCCCCAAGAAAAGAGTCACCAATCAGGGTCAGCAGACACAATGCGGGCCAGGTACCCGGGTGGGGAGCCTGGCCCTGGTTAAAGCCTACGCGCCTAACTGGTCGAGTTTCCGTCCTGTTCCCAAAGAGCGTCCAACACTGCTCCCGGAGACATCGGCAAGTGCCTCAAACGGGTACCGGTAGCTCTGGAAATCGCGTTGGCGATGGCCGCCATCGGAGGCACGATGGGCACTTCGCCCACGCCTCGGGCGCCGTAGGGATGCCCCGGGTTGGCCACTTCTACGATGATGGTGTTGATCATCGGCAGGTCCAAACTGGTGGGCATCCGGTAGTCCAAAAAGCTGGAGTTCTCCATTCGCCCTTCCGGATCGAAGTAGTACTCCTCGTTCAGGGCCCAGCCAATCCCTTGGACCACACCGCCCTGCATCTGGCCTTCCACGTAGCTGGGGTGGATCGCCTTGCCGGCGTCTTGGACCACCGTGAAATCCAGAATCGTAACCTTGCCGGTATCCGGGTCCACTTCCACGTCAGCAATCTGGGTGGAGAAGGCGCCGCCCACCCCTTGGGGGTTGACGCTCACCTGGGCCGAGACCGGGCCGCCGGAGCCGTTCAACTCGCCGGCCAGTTCCTTGAACGACTTTTGCAAATCAGGGTCCGACTTGTGCCGGAACACACCGTCAACCAGTTCCACGTCCTCAGCCGGCACATCCCAGATGGTCGAGGCCCGTTCAATCATCTTTGCTTTGATCTCTTGGGCGCAATCGTGGGCCGCCCAGCCACTGGCGAATGTAGTGCGGCTGCCCCCGGTCAAGAAAGTGTAGCCCACCGAATCGGTGTCGCCGACGGTGGGATGGACATCCTCCGCCGGAATCCCCAGCACCTCTGCGGCTTGCATGGCGATAGACGCCCGGGTGCCGCCAATGTCGGTGGAGCCCTCGACCAAGGTGATGGTGCCGTCGGCGTTGACGGCGATGGAGCAACTGGACTGTAGTCCAATGTTCATCCAGAATCCCGAGGCCACCCCCCGGCCCCGCCAGGGCCCCTCGATGGAGGAGGTGTACTGGGCCGAGTTCTTGGCTGCCTCCAAGCACTCAACGTTGCCGATTACCGGGAACACCGGCCCGTCCACACGGCGAGTACCCTCTTTGGAGGCGTTCATCAGCCGGAATTCCACCGGATCAATGTCCAACTCTTGGCAGATCTCATCGATCACTTGCTCGGCGGCGAAGGCGGCATTGGGCGCTGCCGGAGCCCGGTAGGCCGCCGTCTTGGGCTTGTTGACCACCACGTCGAAGCCGTCGACTCGCATGTTTTCGATGTGGTAAGGAGCGAAGATACAGGTCGCTCCGGCGCCCACCGCCGCGCCGGGAAAAGCCCCGGCCTCGTAAGCCAAGTAGGCGTCGGCGGCAGTCAGCTTGCCCGCCTTGGTGACACCCATTTTGACCTTGATGTAGGTGCCCGAGGTAGGCCCGGTGCTTTCGAAGACCTCGGCCCGGCTCATCAGCATCTTTACCGGTTGACCGGTCTTCCGAGACAAAAGGGCCGCTAGCGGCTCCAGGTAGATGGGGATTTTCCCGCCAAAGCCTCCCCCTATCTCCATGGGCACCACGGTGATCTTAGAGACCGGCAGGCCCAAGACCGGCGCCAAGGCGTCCCGGGCGCTAAAAGCGCCCTGGGTGCTGCACCAAATGGTAACCTGGCCGTCGGCATTCCATAAGGCGGAGGCGTTTTGAGGCTCGATGTAGCCTTGGTGGACGGTGGCGTTGGTAAACTCTCGCTCAACCACCAAGTCCGCTTCGGCGAAGCCTTGGTCTAGGTCCCCCTGCTCCTGTCTGAAATGGGTGGCGATGTTGCTGTTCTTGTCCGTCCTTTCCCCCAGTTCCTGGGTCATCAGGAAATCGTGCAGCAGCGGGGCGTCGTCCTTCATCGCCTCCCGCACATCCATGACCGGTTGCAGCACTTCATATTCTACCTGGATCAAGTCCAAGGCTGTTTCGGCGACGTGCTGATTGGTCGCGGCCACCGCCGCCACCGGGTGCCCCTTGTAAAGGACCTTTTCCCTGGCCATCACGTTGTCGCTGGCCGACTGAGTGCCCCGGCTGGGGTCGCTCATGCTGGCTACCGGCATGTCCTTGCCGGTAATTACCGCCTTGACTCCGGGAAGGGCCTGGGCCTGGCTAACGTCAATCGACTTGATGCGGGCGTGGGCATGAGGACTGCGCAACACCTTGCCGTGCAGCATACCGGCCGCTTGGAAGTCGCCGCCGTACTTGGCCCGTCCGGTAACCTTGTCGGTGCCGTCGTGGCGGATGGGGCGGGTGCCAACCACCTTGAAGTCCGTATTTGATAGAACAATATTCGACGCCATATCCCCTACCTCGATTACGTAATTGGTCTAGATTGTGTTGGCGTAAAGAGCCTCCCGATTTAGCTGGGTGAATTGTACCACACCCCCTTGGATTGGCAGGCTGGCAGTGGCGGATTAGTTGCCGCCGTGTCTGTCCAAAGGGCCGAAGCTGTTATAATCGGAGGATTAGAGCGGGACTGGCCGGCGCTCCGGCCTGGCGGGATGGGACGCTTTATACCGAAGAGGTTCGCTGATGACACTTTCTATCGCAGGCCGGGAAGAAGAGGACCGGTACGAACCGGACCGGTACGAACCAGACTTGGTGGACGACAGCGATTCGGAGGACGATTCCTACCGAATCGACGACTACGACCTGGTTTCGACGCCAAACGACTTCAATACCAAGACGATCGTGGATTTCATCGATTCGGGGGTTGTCAAAATCCCCGGGTTCCAGCGCAATTACGTCTGGGACATCAAGCGTGCTTCCAGGCTGATCGAGTCGATTATCGTTGGATTGCCGGTCCCGCAGATATTCCTGTATGAGTATGGCCGGAACGACCATTGGGTGATAGACGGGCAACAGCGGCTCATGTCCATATACTATTTTGTGAAAGGGAGATTCCCCAAACAGGACAAACGGGCGGAATTGCGCGCTAAATCTGAGAGCCTAGGGAATATCTCACCCGAGATTTTGGGAGATGATGAGGTTTTTAACGAGTTCGCCCTCAGGCTTCCGGGCGATCTCCCTGAGCAACCCAACAAGTTCAACGGGCATAGTTACTCGACGATGGGGGAGGAGAACAGGAGCCGGTTTGACCTTCGCACGATCAGGAATATCGTCATAAGGCAGGTAAAGCCGGAGGGCGATGATGCAATGTACGAGATTTTCAACCGGCTGAATTCAGGCGGAGTAAATTTAACGCCGCAGGAAATTCGCCGGTGTATGTTTGATTCCAAATTCTACGAAATGCTCTACCGGACCAACACGGACCAGAAGTGGCGGGACTTGGTTGGCGCCCGGATTCCCGACATCCACATGAAGGACGTGGAGATATTGCTCCGCGGTTTTGCGATGCTTATCCAAGGCGATTCTTACCGGCCCTCAATGGGCAAGTTCTTGAACAACTTCTCCAAGCACGCCAAATCCTTTGATGAGGACGAACTATATCGTCTGCAACTGCTGCTCGATTCCTTCTTAGATAGTTGCGCGAACCTGCCCCTTGACGCTTTCCATAGTGCTCAAGGCAGATTCAGTCCGATGATATTCGAATCCGTGTTTGTGGGGGCCTGCGGCGAACCATACCACGAAGGCCGAAACATAAAAGGGAAGATCGCTCTCGACTCCCTCAATTCCCTCAAGGAAGATTCGGAATTTCGAAGCGCTACTCAGAGTCGAACGACCGCCCTAGGAAACGTCGAGAAGCGCCTCTCGCGAGCCCGAGAAGTTCTGGTCCTAGCTTAACCTCACCTTGTGCCAGACATCGGCTCGGATCCCATAAACAACCGAATAGAGGAATTACTGAAAGATCACCGGGAACTTGTAGAGCATCTGCTGTCCAGCGGCCAACTACAGTTGAAGTCCGTAGCGGAAGATGCGTTCAGTAAAATGTTAATGATTGCTGCTGCCAGCTACTTCGAGGTCCGGTTAACGCAAATCATTATCGAACTGTACCGTGAAATGACCCACGGAGTGGAGGAACTGGCACAGTTTGTCAGGAACCAAGCGATTGGAAGGCGCTTCGCCCAGTTGTTCCAATGGGGCGATGAAGCCAGGTCCGGCCCGAACGCGAACTCGTTCTATCGTTTATTTGGAGACAGTTTTTCGGTCTATATGCGGCAGAAAATCACGGAGGACCGGGACTTGGATGAATCGGTGAAAGCGTTTCTCGAAATCGGGAATCTCCGGAACCAAATGGTTCACGGAAACTATGCCGATTTCCAACTGAACAAGACCGTAGAGGATGTCTACTTGCTCTACGAAAAGGCGTCCAAGTTTGCGAATGAATTCCCTGTCGCTATCCGGGATTTTATTGATGCACAAAATCCCAACCGCGGCACTTGACCCCGGCCATACTATCGTCACCATCGCCTTACCCGCCTAAACCACACCTATCGGGAGCAGCAATGCAGCCATTAAGCGACCTTCGCGTCCTAGCCGTAACCGTTTATCTAGCCGGGCCGTTCTGCGCTATGACCCTGGCCAGGATGGGCGCCGAGGTAATCAAGGTGGAGATTCCCGGCCGGGGCGACCCCGTCCGGGGTAACGGCCCCTTTGCCGGGCCTAAAGGGACCCATCCCGAACCCCAGACCGGTCAGGACATTTCGACCCGGTTCCTCAAGCGCACCCAAGGCGTCAAAAGCGTCACCTTGGACTTGAAAAAGAGTAAGGGGCGGGGCCTGTTCCTGGACCTAGCCAAGGACGCTGACGTCCTGCTGGAAAACCTGGCCCCCGGCTCCATGACCCGCCTGGGTCTGGGATACAAGGAGGTGTCCTCAGTCAATCCCGGAATTATCTATACCTCCATCTCCGGGTACGGCCAGACTGGCCCCTATGCGAGCCGGCCCGCCCACGATCCTCAGATCCAAGGCATGAGTGGGTTGATGGACATTAACGGCGACGCCGACGGGCCTCCCACCAAGGTCGGTTTCTACATCGGCGACCTAGTTACTCCGCTGTTCGCTTGCTACTCGATTCTGTCCGCGCTGCGCCACAAGGAGCGCACCGGCGCCGGCCAATATCTTGACGTGTCGATGATGGACTCCTTGGTCTCTCTCATGTTCATGGAAAACCTGGAGGAGGGCATCGAGTTACAACAACCTCTGCGTACCGGGAACATCAGCCGCAGCGGCCCCACCGGCTTATATTCGGCCAAGGACGGCGATGTGATTGTTACGGTAACCAGCGATGACCAGTGGCGCCGGCTTGCCACAGCCCTTGACGCCCCCGAGTTGCTGGAAGACCCTAGGTACACCAGTTACCACTCCCGCACCGTCAACGTGGAAGCAGCCAGGGAAGACATTCAAGGACTCATCGGCAAGCTGTCCCTCAAACAAGCCTTGACCCAGCTAAGCGACGCCGACGTTCCCTGCGCTCCGGTGCGCACCGCTGCCGACTCGATGGCCGACCAACACTTCTGGGACCGCGGCAGCCTGACCCCAATGCGCCATGGCGCCCTCGATGACCCGGTGGAAGGGGTAGCCTCCGGGTTTCCGGTAATATTCTCCGGAGGCCCCTTGCCCCCGTTGCCCGGCGCTCCGACGTTGGGTATGCACAACCAAGAAGTCTTAGGGGGGCTCCTCGGCTTGACTCCGGAAGAGGTGCGCCAACTCCAAGATTCCGGTGTGGTGTAGACCTGCCGCCGGTAACCAGAAGCCAGGGTGTCCGGCAAAGGAGAACCAGATGAGATTCAAAGCCAAGCCCTTGCGGTCGGAGCTCTTCGTTCCGGGCAATAAAGAAGACTGGATGCGGAAGGCCCCGCGCTACGGGGCCGACGCCCTCATCTTGGACTTGGAGGACTCGGTCCCTCCCGAGGGCAAAGCGGAGGCCCGGTCTCTGGTCCGCAAGATGCTGGAAGAGTTAGGTCCGGCCGGCCAGACTCTGATTGTCCGGGTCAACCGGCTGGAGACGGGCCTGACCGGAGACGACTTGGAAGCCGTTACCTGCCCGCACTTGTACGCGGTCATGCTGCCAAAGGTGCAGGGCCCCGAAGACGTTATTGAGGTGGACATCCTCTTGAAGTTCTTCGAGCGGCGTGCCGGAATGGAAATTGGCAAGGTGTTCATCGATCCGGCCCTGGAAACCGCCGAGGGGATTCGCCAGGCTTTTGAAATCGCTACCGCCTCCAGCCGGGTCGCGCACTTAGGCGCCTCCGGAGGTAAAGGCGGCGACACTGCCCGGTCCATCGGGTTCCAGTGGACCCCGGAGGGAATGGAAACCCTGTTCCTTCGCTCCAAAGTGTTGGTGGACTCGCGGGCCGCCGGGGTGCCCTACCCCGTGTCCGGGGGGTGGATGGACATCCACGACTTGGAGGGTTTGCGCCGAGCGGCCCAACAAGCCAAGGGCCTGGGGTATACCGGTATGCACCTGATTCATCCTTCCCACGTGCCGGTGGTGAACGAGGTCTTCACCCCCACCAAGGAAGAAATCGACCATTGGCAAGGTCTGGTCAAGGCCATGGAAGACCGCCGCCAGCAGGGCGGGGCGGCAGTGACCTACCGGGGAGACATGGTGGACATCGCCCACGAGGAGACGGCCCGCACCATGCTGGAAGTAGCCCGAGAGTTGGGCGTGTTAGACTCATGACCCCGGCAGCAGCGAGTAATATATGACCGGCGTATACTCACGATTCATTGACTTACAGGGCTGTATAAACTTTCGGGACTTGGGCGGCTACCGTACCGAGGAAGGCAGCACCGTCCGTTGGCGAAGGCTGTTTCGCAGCGACTCCGTCCATCGTATGACCGCCCAAGACGCAGATCACGTTTTCCGCACTCTGGGCGTGGTTGCTATGTTTGACCTGCGAAACCCCGACGAGGTGCAACGGGATGCCAGCATCATCCAAAGGCCCGCCTCGGTTAGATACTATCCGGTCCCCTTTCTGGAGCAGTACGGCATCGCTCCGTTCAGGCCGGAAGAAGCGCCAGCAGACCGGTTGGCGAGGGTTTACTTCTGGGTCTTGGACAACTCCGGCACCTTGCTGGCCGACGTGGTGAGGACATTGGGGGAAGAGCGAAGCCCTTTGCCCGCTCTATTTCATTGCACGGCGGGTAAGGACCGCACCGGAGTCTTGGCAGCGTTGCTGCTGGGAGCACTGGGAGTGGACACCGAAACCATCATCGCGGACTACACCCTGACCAACCAGACCATGGACCGGCTATACCAGCGGCTGCGGTCGATCCCGGGTAACGAGGAGCGGCCGGTGTCATCATTCGAAGCCCAACCTAAGGCGATTGAACAGGTCTTGGCGAAACTCACCACCGAGTACGGGGGTGCTGAAGAATACCTGAAGTCCCACGGCGTCTCGGCCAGCGCCATCGACCGGCTAAAAGCGTCCCTCCTAGAGCAACCCCCGGGGAAACATGGGTCCGCCTGAGGCGGATTCCGCTCATCCTGAGCGAAGCGACCGGAGGGAGAGGAGTCGAAGGACCGGTTGCAAGTGAATCGACCAATTTCCCGCTCATCCTGAGCAAAGCGCAGCGGAGTCGAAGGACCGGTTGCAAGTGAATCGAATACAGTCACCAATTCTGAGGTAACGGTTTGACCTACGGTCTGCTTCAAGGACTCCGGGTGTTGGAGTTGGGCCAGTTTATCTCCGCCCCTTATTGCGGCAAGCTCTTGGCCGACATGGGAGCGGAGGTAATCAAAGTCGAACCGCCGGAGGGAGACTGGGCCCGCCGGTACGGTCCCTTTCTTAATGATGACCCTCATCCGGAGCGCAGCGGCGCTTTCTTGTACCTGAATTCTAACAAGCAAGGCGTGACCCTGGACCCGGCGACGCCCACGGGTTGGAGCATCTTGAGCGAGTTGGCAGCCCGCTCCGATGTATTGGTCCACAACCTCCATCCGTTGGAAATGGACCAACTGGGTTTGACCTACGAGTCAATGAGTCAGGCTAATCCTCGTCTGGTTATGGCCTCCATCACTCCCTTTGGGCTTACCGGTTCCTACCGGAACTACAAGGCCTACGACATTAACTTGGCCGCCGCCGGTGGGATTTCCCAAGGCTTGGGTTTGGCCGACCGGGAACCGCTGACTTTCGGCACGCCCCAGGTTGGCTACTTTGCTGGCATGGCGGCAGCCTCGGCGGTGATGATGGCGCTCTTGGCGCCGGAAGAGACGGGCCAGCACATCGACATCGCAGAAGTGGAAACCATGGCCGGGGTATACAATGGTTCCGAGGCCCTGATGGCCGTCTACCAATGGCGCGCCACCCGCCGCACCGGCCACCATGCCATGGACTTTCCCTATCCCAATTGCATCCTGCGCTGCAAGGACGGCTACGTCTTCGTTGGCTCTCCCGAAGGGCGTCAGTGGCGCAGGCTGCTGGAGATTATGGGGGACCCTGAGTGGTCCAAAGACCCCCGTTTTCGCAACCGCACCGACATGAACAATCTCTACGCCGACGAGGTCGACGGGTACGTGGAATCCTGGCTGATGCAGCACACCAAGGCGGAATTACTGGAGCTGGCCTTGGAACACCGGGTGCCCTTGGCCCCGGTAAGGGGCTTCGACGAAGTGCGCCACGACCCCAGCCTTGCCAGCATGTTCGTCGACATTGACCGGCGCGATACCGGACCGCTCCCCTTCCCGGGCACTCCCTACCAGTTGCCGGGAGTACCGGAGAGCCCAACAGCCCCGGCGCCGTTCTTGGGGCAGCACAACCCTGAGGTCTATTGTGACCTGCTGGGATATACCAAAGAGCAGTTGGTCAAGCTGTACCAGACTGGTATTATCTAGTAGATGGGCGCTTCCAGCGGTCGAGTCGCCGACAATCCGGAGGGCGCCTGATGTACCAAGGAACTTTGGATGTAGTACGCAGGTTTTAATGGCTGCTCAGGAGAATCAATCGGCTACCGCCGGTCCACTCCAGGGTTACCGGGTGGTGGACTTCGGCTGGGTTTTGGCCGGGGCCATTCCGGGGATGATTCTCGCTGATATGGGGGCTGAGGTCATCAAGGTGGAGAGCCGGCAACGCTTGGACTACATGCGCCAAGGACGGCCGATCATCGGCACCGAGCGCGACCCCGAGCTAAACCCGATGTTCCACAACGTGAACCGGAACAAGCTGAGCGTCACCCTCAACACCGCCGAGCCGCAGGCGGTGCGGTTGGCCCGTGAGCTTGTTGCGCACAGCGACGTGTTATTGGAAAACTTCTCTCCTGGGGTGATGGAAAGGCTGGGCCTCGGCTACAGCGCCCTACGGGAAATCAGGCCGGACCTAGTCATGGTGTCCATATCTTCCAACGGGCAGACCGGCCCCCTGCGGGACCTGCGGGCCTACGCTCCCTCCATCGGCTCCTTGGCGGGCTTGGACAGCACCTCGGGCTATCCGGGCGGGCGGCCATTGGGCCTGAAGCACGCTTACGCCGACATCTGCGGCGCCATTCACGCCGTCTTTGCCGTCACGGCAGCCCTGCTGCAACGGCGCCGGACCGGTAAGGGCCAATACATTGACCTGTCCATGCTGCGGGCGGCGGTCGCCACCATGGGAATGGGGCTCATGGAATACACGATGGCCGGACGAGTCATGGCGCCCCAGGGCAATTTCGATCCGGCCATGGCCCCCTACGGCAACTATCCTTGCCAAGGCGAAGACCGTTGGGTCTCCATCGCCGTCTACACCGAGGAGGAGTGGCGAGGCCTGACCGAAGCTCTGGAGCACGTTGAGTGGACCAAAGACGAAGCCTTTGCCAGCAGGTACCAGAGGCTGAAGCACCGGCAAGAGCTGGACCGGCACTTGTCGACTTGGACCAGCGGACGGACGGCGGAAGAGGTGACCGAGTTGTTGCAAACCCACGGCGTCGCCGCCATGCCGGTGATGGACGCCGAGGAGCGGTTGTTCAACCCCCACTTCCAAGAGCGGGGGCTTTACCAGGAGATCGAGCACCCGGTTTTGGGAACCGAGCCTATCTTTAACTTAATGTGGAAGCTCTCCATCACGCCCTCAGCCATCCGCCGCCATGCCCCCCTGCTGGGAGAGCACAATCAGCAAATCTTTGGCGACCTGTTGGGGTTGTCCCATGATGAAATCCGGCGGCTGGAAGAAGCCAACATCCTGTAGCAGTGCGCCAAGCTGCCGTTGGCAAGAATCCAATAGGCGAAACCTAGCCTGGAACCCTATCCCAAGACCGGTGTGCCAAAACCCTTACCCTAAACTCCCATCGGTGAGAGAAGTACCATGTCCCTGCAAGACGAACGCTCCCGCGTAGCCGAGACCCTGCCCGAGGTTGACGGCATATCCGAGGAGGCCGTCGCCAAAGCCAAGGCCATGATCGGGATGCGGCTGCGCACCGAGCAGTACACTCGCGACGCCTCCTTGGGCGCTTTGATCAACTTTGCCAACGGCATCGGCGACGCCAACCCTCTGTTCCGGGACCAAGAGTATTCGGCCAACACCAAGTACGGCTCGGTTATCGGGCATCCTTGCGCCCCCTACATGCGCCACTGGTCGGGTAGGACCCGTTGGGGCTTGCCGGGGGTTCACGGATTCTTTGCGGGTAATGACTGGGAATTCTTCCGGGTGATGCGGCCGGGCGACGCGGTCAACTGCGTGGAGCGGGTGCTGGACGTGCAAGAAAGACAGAGCCGGTATTCCGCCAAGCTGGTTATCCAGTACGTGGAGACCATCTACACCAACCAGCGCGACGAGTTGGTCGCCAGAGTGGTGGGTTGGTGCACCCGCCACCAACGCCGGGCGGCCCGCGAGTCGGGCAAGTATGCCGACGTTCCCAAGCGCCACGAGTACACCCCCGAGGAATTGGAGGCCATCGACCAGCAGGTGTTAGCGGAAAAGCCCCGGGGCAGCTTGCCTCGCTATTGGGAGGAAACCCAGGTGGGTGAAGAGCTTACCCCCATAGTCCGAGGCCCCCTATCTCTCCAAGACGTAAGCGCGTTTTTGGTGGGCACCGGCCGCTCCAGCGCCCACGGAGTGCTGCTGCGGGAGGCCCAACGCCATCCCGACCATTACTTTCGCAGCCCGGAAGCGGGGGGAGGTCTGGAGTACACCGGCATCGGGCACTTGCGGGACTCGGTGGCCGAGGCCGTCGGGGTCCCGGGGGCCTACGACTACGGCCCCCAGAGGGTCTCATGGCTGGGGACCTTGATGACTTCCTGGATGGGCGATGATGCTTTCCTCAAGCGCCTGCGGGTCGAATGCCGTCGTTTTAACGTTTACGGCGACACCCAATGGTGTAAAGGAAAGGTGGTCCGCAAGTACGTTCACGACGGCTTTCCCTTGGTAGACGTGGAGATTTGGGCGGAAAACCAACGAGGCGAGGTCACCGCCCCAGGTTTCGCCACGGTGTCCCTACCGTCCCGAAACCCTCAGATTCCCTGGTTCACCGATGGCCGCGGGCTCAACTTAAGGGACATACCCCGCGGGGAGAACACACCGCCTATAATGCCTGCATAATGCCAAAATCTGCTTGACTGATAGCGTGACAAAGCTCCACCAACCCCGCTAGCATTAAGTGAGCAGCATGAAATCATCAAGGATGGCCAAGACCATGATTGCACACCACTCCTACCTATGCGCCAAATGCTCCAACAGCCAATACGAGACCAGCGAGTTCAGGGCCACCGGCGGCTTCCTTTCCAAGCTGTTTGACGTCCAAAGCCGCAAGTTCACCACCGTAACCTGTACCCGGTGCAAATACACTGAAATTTACAAGACCGACAGCAGCGCCTTGGGCAATATCTTTGACCTGTTTACCTAATGTCCCAGGGACGGTATCTGACAGCCATACCGTGCAGCATTTAGCCCCTTGAGGAGGCACCTATGAACGGCCCTTTCGCCTGGATTAGGGTCAACGGACCCAAGGCTAGCAAGGACTACGATTTCTTGATCGTTCGCGGCGTGTCCGCGATGGGCCTTCCAGCCGCTGAAATTGAAGAACTGGGTCTAACCCGGATACCCAACGGGCGCCGGGTCTTTAGCACTCCCGAGGGACCGGCGAAATTGGACAGCTACATGATAGTGGCGTTGGTCGCAGACCAGGGCTTCGCCGACAATGTCGTCCCGGCTCCAGTCCCGCGTATGGGTTCTGAGATGTTGTGGGCTGTGGGCTTCCGGGTCAACCCTGTTACCGGGGAGCTGGAAGATGTAAGGGATGACCCGTTGCATAGATACGTTTCCGGCGACAAAACCTACTACTTGAGACCCTTAAAGTAAGTAATGGCCCAATCCCAACCACCTATCCCACCATCGAACTATCACCTTCCCTTGGGCGGCCTCCGAGTCCTGGAAGTCGCCGATACAGTATCCGGCGCTTTCTGCGGCAAGCTATTGGCCGCCGTGGGGGCCTCGGTCATTAAGGTCGAACCTCCTATAGCAGGCGACCCGTCCCGGCGCACTGGGCCCTTCCCGGACGACGTCCCGCACCCGGAGCGCAGCGGCGCTTACCTCTACCTCAACACCGGAAAGAAGAGCATCACCCTGAACTTGAGGGACGCCGAAGGACAAGCGATAATGCGGCAACTCGCTTCCCGCTGCGACGTGCTCATTCACACGCAGGCGCCTGCGGCGAGCCGGGACCTCGGCCTGGACGCCGAGTCGTTGGCTGAGGCTAACCCTGACTTGATTGTGGCTGCCTTGACTCCCTTCGGCAGTTCCGGGCCTTACGCCGACTACCGGGCCCGCGAAATTAACATCTTCCACGCCGGAGGCGAGGGCTGGCTTCTGCCCAACGGGCTGGCGTTGGACACCTTTCCTGACCGGGCGCCGCTGGTGGCCGGCAGCGACATGGGTGCTTACCAAGCCGGTCTAACCGCCGCGCTGGGCATTTTGGCAGCGGTTTTCGCCGGAAACAACGGCATTCCCGGCCAAGCAATTGACGCATCCTCCCAAGAAGCCCAATTGGCCATCGGCTATCTTCCCATCCAGCGTTTGGAGGCGGAAGGGTTGGTTGAGGACCGCTTCTCCCGGTACTTCCGGGTTGGCGGGGTCTTGGCGGCGCAGGATGGCTACGTTGAACTGCTGACCTTGGAGCCGCGCCAGTGGGAAGCGCTGTACGCCATGTTGGAGAACCCGGAGTGGGCCGCCCCGGAAAAGTTCCAGGAACCGGCAAAGTACGGGATGGAGATCAACGAGGGGCTAAGGCAGTGGGCCAAGCAACATACCAAGGAGTGGCTCTACCAGCAGGGCCAAGCCCGCGGGGTGCCCATCGCCCCCTACTATACTCCCGGCGAGGTGTTCCACAGCGCGCAACAAAGGGCCCGGGACTTCTTTACCCCGGTGGCGCACCCGGAATCGGGCTGCTTGGAGTACGCCGGGCTGCCCTTTCGCTTTGGCGAATCACCGCTACCCCTCGACAGGGCGCTCCTGTTGGGGGAGCACAACCGGGAAGTCTATCTTGCTTTGGGATATGCTTCTGAGGAAGTCTCTACTTTAGCCAGAGCAGGCGTAATCTGATGAGTAACGACTCGATCCAAAGCCCGTCTCCACGCCAAGGACCTCTATCCGGTGTCAGGGTGGCCGACTTTTCCGTCCACGCTGCCGGGCCCTTTGCTGGTCTGATGCTGGCCGAGTTGGGCGCCGAAGTCATCAAAGTCGAGAGCGCGGTCCGCTTGGATATTACCCGCCGGCCCCACACGATGTATGGCAAGCCCCCGTCCAGCTTCGAGCAGGTCAACGCCAACAAGCGTTCCGTCTGCCTTAACTTGAAAGAGCCCCGGGCAGTGAAGCTGGCCCTCGATTTGGTCCGGGTAAGCGACCTGGTATTGGAGAACTTCCGGCCCGGGGTTATGCAGCGCTTGGGCTTAGGTTACGAAGCCCTGCGCCAAGCGAACCGCGACATCATCGTCGTATCGCTGTCATCCAACGGGCAGACCGGACCGGAGCGCGGCTATGCCGGGTATGCACCGATGTTTGCGGCGATTGGGGGACTGGGCCACTTGACGGGTTACGCCGACGGACCGCCGGTGGAGCTTCGCCATGCCATGGACCACACCGGCGGGATGCTGGCTGCTTTCAGCGCCGTCGCCGCCCTTTTGGCCCGCTCCCAGACCCAGGCTAACGGCGCGTCGACAAATTCGCACGTGGACGTATCGGTGCGGGACTTGGCGACCGCCTTCATCGGCCCGGCGCTGCTGGACTACGCCATGAACGGTCGGGAAGTCCACCGTCAAGGGAACCGGGATAGCGGCAGTGCCCCCCAAGGAGTCTACCGGTGCCGGGGGGAGGATGCCTGGGTCAGTATTTCCGTGGGGTCGGACAGCGAATGGCAAGGGTTGGTGCGGGCCATGGGTCAACCCGGTTGGGCTAGGGACGTTAAGTTCGGTGATGGCTACCAGCGGTGGTTGAACCACGACGAGTTGGACCGGTGTTTGGAAGAGTGGACCACGGAGCTGACGCCGTGGGAGATCACCCGGGCGCTGCAACAAGAAGGCGTTCCGGCGTTCCCTTCTTTGTCGGCCAGCCAACTCGCCGAAGACCCACACCTGTCCTCCCGCAACACCTTTCCAACGGTCAATCATCCGGAAAAAGGCAGCCAACGGGCGGTGGCGCCGCCTTGGCGTTTCTCCCGGTCCGCCGCCTCCGTCGACCAGTGGACGCCCGACCTTGGCGAGCACAATGTCGAGGTCTTTCACGGGCTTCTGGGCTTGGACCGGCAGGAAGTCGCCGACCTGGAAAAAGCAAAAGTCATTTGGTAGGGATTAGGTTGTGTTGACATTTCATGTCATTCCGAGCGGAGCGAGGAATCTAAAAGGGCAGCCGACCAAAACGGTTTTCCTCGCCGCTGCGTTTACGCCGCAGCGACGCCGGGCAAGGGAAACACAGCGGCGGCAAGGATTTTAGACCCTTCATCCGCCACAGGCGGACTTAGGGTGACAATGAACGAGGGCAGGGTGACAGAATGCGATTGCCCTATTCCGGGGTAACCGGGCCGGATTTCATGTAATATGAGCATGGTAAGATTGTTCACCTATATTAGGCGCCCGTAGAATTTGCAACAAAGGGGGAATATCATGGCCAACAAGAAAGGCACCGGACTGTTGATGGTTTGGGCGGACGTTCCGGCGGACATGGAGGACGAGTTTAACCGTTGGTACAACGAAGAACACTTGGCCGAGTTGCTGTCGGTCCCCGGGGTGCTCAACGCCGCCCGTTACGAGGCCGTAAGGAGTGGGCCCAAGCACCTGGCTTGCTACGAGTTGGAGAGTCCGGACGTGGTGCAAAGTGAGGCTTTCACCAGCCGCCCTCGGACCGAATGGGGCAGTAGGGTTAGCCCCAGCATCATCGGCAACCCCATGATCAGCAACGTTTATGAAATGGTCCGGCCCGCCGCACTGACCCCCGACATCGCGGAACGCGACATGGCCCCCGCCCTGCAAATCGGCCGCATGGCCGTGCCGGCCGAAAACGAAGACGAATGGAACGAGTGGTACAATAACATCTACACCGCCAACTACGAAAAGGTCTCCGGTTGCATCCGGGCCCGGCGGTGGCAAGCGGTCCGGGGGGAGCCCAAGTACGCCGTGGTGTACGAGTTCGAGAACGAGAAAGTGTCCGAAACTGAGGAGTGGCTGAAGCAGCGGGACATAGACCCCAGCAACGACCGTATGCGTTCCCTGATGACCCACGCGCCGGGCTCTCCGGGTATCTGGAAGAAGACCTTCCAACTGTAGTACCGGACGGTCTAATCAACGAAAATCCCTCACTCGGTCTCTGGCCGGTGAGGGATTTTCTATCTAATAGGGTGTTTCCAAAGCTCTTTCTCCCCGGGGAGAAGGTTGGGATGCGGGGGAAATGCCTGACGACGACTAAGGCATTTCACAGCTAGAACAGCCCTCTCCCTAGCCCTCTCCCAGAGGGAGAGGGAACTTTGGAAACACCCTCTTAAGCGTCATACCGAGTATGCGGGAGGCCCAGGTCTAATCAGGACACCGGAGGCCGCTGGCCGTTCCATGGTCTGGCTTGCTCGAAGGCGGCGGAGGCTTGCAACACCTTGGCTTCCGCGCCCCTGGGACCGATTATGTGAAGCCCGATAGGCAAGCCGTCGGCGGAGAACCCGCAAGGGACGCTGGATGCGGTCTGCCCGGTCATGTTAATCGGAAAGGTAAAAGGCAGGTAGCCCCAGAAGGGGTCTACTTCGCGGCCGGCGATGACCACGGGGCGTTGGCCCACCGGGAATGCCGACACCGCCATGGTCGGGCTGAGTAGCAGGTCGTAGGTATCGAAAAACACCTCGAACTGTCGGCGCAACTGGTCCACTCGGAGCAGCGACCGGGACAGGTCAGCCCCCGTCACTTGGGCGCCGTGGTCCAAGGAATTGAGGGCATAGTCGGTGAACTCGTCCCGGTGGCCTTCCAACAAATGGCCGTAGGAAGTGTAGGTGGAAATGGCGAAAACGTCGAAAAACGCCGGGAAGGGGTCTTCGATAGCAAATTGCGGCTCTTCCACCGTGGCGCCCAACTCCTCGAAAAGTCGGGCCGCCCGCCCGGCCACCTCGACGACCTCGGGGTCGACCGGAGCGTAGCCAAAGTTGGGGCTCCAAGCAATCCGCATTCCCTGAACGCCACTATCCAGGCCTGCGGAAAAGTCGGGCGGCGCTTCCCGCATCGAAATAACGTCCCTGGAGTCCGGCCCGGCCAATACTTGTAGCAACAAGGCCGAATCGGCGACAGTCCGGGACATCGGACCCGATTGGGAGAAGTGGTTGGCCGCCGGTCTGCCGTAGCCGCCGTAACGAGGCACCCGGCCTTGGGAGGGCTTGATCCCAAAAACCCCGCTGAAGCTGGCCGGAATTCTGATGGAGCCTCCACCGTCGCTACCCGACGCCAAGGTGCACAGGCCGGCGGCCAATGCGGCGCCCGCCCCGCCGCTGGAACCCCCGGGGGTCCGCTCGGTGTTCCACGGGTTGCGGCAAGGGTCGCCCAACCGGTTCTCGGTGGACCCCGACTGGCCGAATTCCGGTGTGTTGGTCTTGCCGAGGATGATTGCCCCGGCCTGGCGTATCCGTTCCACAACTACGGAATCAATATCCGGGGTCCGGTCTCTGAACAGGGCCGAGCCCATGGTGGTGGGTATGCCGTTGGTCATCTCCAGGTCTTTAATGGAGATTGGGACTCCGTGCAACGGCCCCAAGGGCGCTCCTTGGTCCACCGCCTCTTGAGCGGCCCGGGCTTGGTCCATAGCCTGATCGGGGCACAGCGCCAGATAAGACCGCAGTTGGGGGTCGAGTTCTTCGATTCGCCGGTAAAACATTTCGGTCAACTCGGGGACCGAAACCTCTTTGTTACGGACCAAGTCTCGGACTTCGGTTGCTGGGGCGAAGGCCAAGTCGGCATCGCCCGAATCCCTGGTAGTCATGCTGGACCTCCTGGAGCCATGATTGACGGTGTCTCGATATGGCGAATTATAGCCGATGGGAGATCGGGGAGTAACCGCAACTAATTGACGGTGGCGCTGGCCGGGGCTAAAATCGCGCTCATTATAACAGCCGGACCTAACATCATCGAGGACGCCGCCGGCCCGACGGCTAGTGAATCACTGCCTTCACCCTGAGAGCTTCTGAGCTTTTCCCGCTCATCCTGCCCTTCGGCAAGCTCAGGAGAAGCGGAGTGGAGCCGCAGGCGGAACGGAGCGGAGTCGCAGGACCGGCTTTCCAGAAGCTTCCCATAGGAGAACCCCCTTGGCGTTGGTAGGCATAATTGCGAACCCGGCCGCCAGTAAAGACATCCGACGGTTGGTGGCCCAAGGCCGGGTGGTGCCCGACTGGGAAAAAGTTAACATTGTTCGCCGGGTCTTGCTGGGCCTCCAAGCGGTGGGCGTCGAGCAGGTGGTGGCCATGCAGGATAGCTCCCACTTGGTGCAACGGGCCCGCGACGACCCTCAACTCCACCTAGAGCTACGAATGCTGGATATGCCGGCGCTGTACGTTGAGGGCGACACCATTCGCGCCGCTGGTCTAATGCGCCAAGAGGGCATTGAGTGCTTGGTTACCTTGGGCGGCGACGGCACCAATCGGGCGGTGGTAAAAGGCAACTCGTCGTTGCCGATGGTGGCCATTTCCACCGGCACTAACAACGTATTCCCCACCATGATCGAGGGCACCCTGGCCGGCCTGGCCGCCGGTCTGCTGGCCAACGGGCAATTGGAACTTGACAAGGTCTCGATTCCCAGCAAGACTCTAGCCGTGTACGTCAACGGCGAGTTCCGGGACATGGCGCTGATAGACGTTGCCCTGTCCCGGGAACGCTTTGTGGCTACCCGAGCGATTTGGGATATGAACACCATCTACGAGGTGTTCTTGACCCGGGCTGAGCCTGCCAGCATCGGCCTTTCATCCATCGGCGCCCGGTTGGAACCGGTATCGGCTACCGACGAGGGCGGTCTTCACTACACCTTGGCCGGTCAACTTGCGCCGGGAGAGGCCGTTGGCAAGAGCAGTCCCGATGGGGACCGCACCGGCGGGGACGACACTGTTCTGGCCCCAATAGCTCCCGGAATTGTCCCGCGGGTCGCCATCGGTTCTTGGCGCCGCCTGGCCACCGGCGAAAGAGTACCCATAGAGCGCCGACATAGCACCGTTGCCTTGGACGGGGAACGGGCCTTCTCGGTGACGCCGGAGCAGCAACTGGAGGTGGCCGTACAGTTGGACGGACCGCGGGTGGTGCAAGTGGAGGCCGCGCTACACGAAGCCGCCTCCCGAGGGCTGTTCCGGGCCTAGCTTGCTCTCCGGATTGGAACTGGCGGCTTCCTTGGCCGCCGTTTTTCTCGGAGCCGTCGCCATGGGCGCCGTCGGCTTCGGGCTGGCCTTGGTGGTGGCGCCGGTCCTGCTGCTCTATCTCGAACCTCAGGCCACCGTGGTTACGGTCAACTGCCTAATTGCTGTCTTGACCGTCTTCCTGGTATTCAACACCCGGCGCCACGTCAGGCTGGACCTGATAGGTGGCGCGGCCGCAGGCGGCCTGGCCGGGGTGCCCGTCGGGGTACTCGCCTTGGGCACCGCCAATCCGGCGGTGCTACGGATTACCATCGCCGTCTTGGTCCTGGTGTTGGCGGGACTCACCGTAGCAAACGTGCGTTTGCCTTGGCAGCAGCACCGGCTGTCCGGGGCGGCGGTTGGTTTTCTCACCGCTGTATCCACCACCACCCTAAGCATTGGCGGGCCCTTGGTGGTGACCTACGTAATGTCCCAGGGCTGGCCGGTGCCCGTCATGAGGGCGTCCCTGGCGGTCTACTTCCTCTTAGCCAATCTGCTAGCGATAGCCCTCTACTCGGCGACCGGCCTAGTGGACCGGGACACGGCAGCCGCCGTTGGATTGCTGGTTCCAGCGGTAATAGCCGGTTTTGCCTTGGCCACGCTGGTCGCGCGGAAGCTGGACCAGCGGCTGTTTCGTTACATCACTATCGCCGTGATAGCCGGGGGTAGCTGCTTGGTCTTGGGCCGGGAGATAGGGAAACTGTGATGCTAACACGCCTGGTGAGTTCTTTTCCAAATCGGACAATCAGGTGAGGGGAATCCGGCCCCTCTTTCCGGCAGCTAGGGGTTGGAGCGGCGGCGGAGTTCCTCTTCCAGCCGACGAATGCGGGCTTCGGCACCGGCGCGGGCCTGGCGTTCGCTGTCGCGCTGGGCTTCGGCATCGGCGCGGGTTTGGCGTTCGCTGTCGCGCTGGGTTTCGGCTTCACGGCGCGCGGCGTGCTCTTCATGGTAGGTGGTCAGGTAGCGCCGTGCCACCGGGTCCCAGAAGCGCAGTATGCCCTCTTCCCAGCACAGGTCCAGGTTCAACACTGTGCTGCGGCCCCAGAAATGCTCTTCATCCGACTGGCTGATGGGCGACCGGCTGATGGGGATGGGTTGATACCGGCCTGCCACCAGCGTATCTCCGGCCAGGTGGGTACGGTGGTAGAGGCCGCCGCTGTGGTCGAACCGCCAGTATTCGGGGATGCCCATGGCGGCATAAGCGTCCCTTTTGACGGTCTCGTCGCGCCTGCCGGTGCTTTCGGACGCCACTTCCAGCACGAGGTCCGGCGGCTTGCCCTGCTCCGGAATGAGGTAGCCGTTGCGGGCGCGGCAGGCGGCGGAGTCCGCGTTGAAGGCGATGAGCAAGTCGGGGAACAGGATGCCCTCGTAACTTTCGGTTGGTCTCAATCCGGCCGCCATCTCGCTGGTAATAACGGTGGTGTCCGGGTTTCCAAAATGAACGGCCAACGACGGCGGGTAAGCCGGGAAATTTACGTAGTGGAAGGTGCTCATATCTAAATCGCAGGGCCGTGGGTCCGGGAACCGGACCATGTCCGGAGCGCCCGGCGTTACAACGGGCCTGATGGTCATAACGGGCCTCCACAGGCGGAAAGTGGACTAGGGGAATTGTACTCCGGATACCCGGTTGACTGAGTGCTAGGCGCTGAGGTCGTGGTAAGCGGCGAGGGCGGCGGTAATGCCGTCGCCGACGGCCGACCCCAACTGGCGGGTTGACTCGGCGCGAGCGTCGCCGCAAGCATAAACGCCGGGTAGCTTGGTCCGCATGTGAATATCAGTAAAAAGGTGGCCCAAGGGGTCCGCATCCAATTGCCCGTTGAGGAAAGATGTGTTGGGGTGGAATCCTACGTAGATAAAAGCGGCTGCGGCAGGGTAGTCGTAGACCTCCTCGGTCTTCAGGTTCCTTACCCTGGCCGCCTCCAGCAATTCGTTGCCCACGAACTCCTCGACCACATGACTCCAAAGGAACTTAAACCGGTCGCTGGCAAAGGCCCTCTCTTGCAGCACCTTGGTCGCCCGCAACTCGTCTCGCCGGTGGACTACCGTAACCGAGTTGACGATGCCGCTCAGGTAGTAACCTTCGTCCAAGGCGGCGTCGCCTCCGCCCACCACCACCACGTCCTGCCCGCGGAAAAAGTTGCCGTCGCAAACGGCGCAGTAAGACACGCCGCGGCCCGCCATCTCATCTTCTCCGCTGACTCCTAACTTGTTATGCGACCCTCCGGTGGCGATGATGATCGATTTAGTGGCGTAGTCCCGGTCGGAGGTACGTACTATCTTGACCGGGTTGTCCAAGTCATCCAAACCCTCGACCTCAGTGTACTCAAGCTCACCACCAAAGCGAAGGGCCTGGGTTTCCATATCCTGGGCCAGTTGCGGGCCTTTGACCCCTACCGGAAACCCGGGGTAGTTCTCGATCTCGTCGGTGATCAGCAATTGCCCACCTGAACCCAGGGACTCCACTACTAAAGTCTTCATCATCGCTCGGGAAGTGTACAAACATGCCGACAGCCCGGCGGCCCCCGCACCCAGGATAATTACATCGTATTCCGCGTCCATACTTACTGACAGCCTCCAACCACGTATTACAGAGCAATCGTATTCTGTCATTCTGAGGAGCCCATCGACTTGGCTCAGGATAAACTCCGCGACGAAGAATCTAAAATGCCCGCCGACCAAAACGGCTTTCCTCGCCGATGCGTTTCCTCTGCCCGGCGTCGCTGTGGCTTAAACGCATCGGCGGCAAGGATTTTAGACCCTTCACTTCGTTCAGGGTGACAGAATGGGATTGCCCTGCCATGTATTATTTAATACCCAAAGACCTGTATTTTTACTACTCCAGCTTACTGGGAATGTAGCCTACTCGCTATGCGGCTTAACGGTCGGCATGGACCGTCTCCCGAAAATATTCCACGGTCTGCCGCAGACCGTCCTCGAGGTCCACCTGCGCCGTCCAGCCCAACTCCTCTCTCGCCCGGGAGCTTTCCAAGCTTATTTGATAAACATCATCAAGGCGGGGAGCACTGTACAGAGGCCCCCAGCGGTAGCCGATGATGTTCTTCAAAGACTCGAAGATCCGGTTGATGCTGGTTTTTTGTCCGGTGCCGATGTTCATCGCCATCCCATCGCCCCGGTCGATGGCCAGAATATTGGCCTCGACCACGTCGGCAACCGACACAAAGTCCCGCTCCTGATTACCGTCGCCAAATATCTCCGGCTGCTTTCCCTCCAGCATCGCCAAGGCGAATATTGCCACCACCCCGGCCTCGCTGTGCGGGTCTTGGCGAGGCCCGTAGACGTTGCCATACCGCAGTGAAGTATAGTTTAGGCGGTACATCCTCCGGTAAAATTCTAGGTCCAACTCGCCCAGGTACTTGGACAAGCCGTAGGGAGCCAGCGGAGTAATCGGGTGGTCATCGGGGCAGGGGTCCACCTCCGGGTCGCCGTAGAGGGCTCCCCCGGTGCTGGAGTAGACAAACTTCTCTACGCCGTACCGTCGGGACGCTTCTAACATCCGTAGCGTACCGATGACGTTGACTTGGCTGTCTCTCACCGGGTCCCGTGTGGACTTGCTCACACTGGTCTGAGCGGCCAAGTGGAAGACCAAATCGGGTTGTTCCCGTTGGAAGACCTCGGTAGCTGCGGGCTCGGTAATATCGCAATGGTGAAAAGTCGCCGCCGGGTTGAGATTTCTTAGCTTGCCGGCACTCAGATCGTCGATCACCACCACCCGGTAATCCAATCCCAATAGCCGGTCTACCAAGTGGGAGCCGATAAAACCGGCGCCGCCGGTGACTAAAGCGGTCTTGCCGTCGATCATCAGGACCTCGATAAAAGAACTCTGTTAGCATCATAACCCCCACGCAAACCCAAAACAACGGCGCTGGCGCCGCAGGGTCTTTCGATGCTCAATGCAGATAGCAGACTAAAGGGGGCAACCACAAGGGTTGCTCCCTACAGGGCAACCCACCGCCGGGGGTAGGGGCAGCCCTTGTGGCTGCCTTAGGCGGACTTGCAGGGCTTATGCAAAGTCCGTAAAACCACACGCCGTCTTTCCGGCGGAGGCCGGAATCCAGGATTTCTTGCTGGAAAACGGTGCAGTTGTCTCAGCATTCCTGGGTCCCGGCGAAAGCCGGGACGACGGTGGGGTCTACTGAAACGGGTCCTTGCAGACCGTCTTGGTCCGACCTGGGACTTAGCACAAGCCCTGGTCTCCGCTTGCGCCCCGGTAGCCTAGTGAATGCCGGTATGGTAGAGTGGCGGTTACTTGGACTAGCTGCTTTTCACCGGGTTTTCGACAAAAAGAGGAGTATGACCATGGCGGATAGAATCGGTTTTGTTGGCCTTGGAATTATGGGAAAGCCCATGGCGAAGAACCTGCTGAAAGCGGGCTACTCTCTGACGGTATATGACATCGTTGGCGAAAGCATGGAGGAAGTGGTTACCGAAGGGGCGGCGCCAGCATCTTCCAGCAAGGAGGTGGCGGCCGTCTCCGGCAAAATCATCACTATGCTTCCCGACTCGGCCGACTCGGAGGCAGCTATTCTCGGCCCCGACGGGGTGCTGGAAGGCGCCGCCAGCGGCTCCATAGTAATCGACATGAGCTCCATTGCTCCTCTGGTCTCACAAAAAATTGCTGCCGAATGCGCCAAGAAGGGGGTGGAGATGTTGGACGCCCCCGTCAGCGGCGGCGAACCGGGAGCGATCAACGCGACCTTGGCCATCATGGTCGGCGGTAAACAAGAGACCTTCGACGAATGCTTCGACTTGCTGAAGACCATGGGTGGCAATGTGGTGCTAACCGGCGACATCGGCGCTGGTGGAGTTACCAAGCTGGCCAATCAGATCATTGTCGCGGCCAACATAGAGGCGCTGAGTGAGGCCTTGGTGCTGGCCCAACGGGCCGGTGTCGACCCGGAAAAGGTGTTCAACGCCATCCGCGGCGGGCTGGCGGGGAGCGCCGTAATGGAAGCCAAAGGGCCGATGATGCTGGACCGGAATTTCCGGGCCGGGTTCCGCATCCGCCTGCACCAGAAAGACCTGCGCAACGTCTTGCAGACCGCCCAAGAGCTAAACATACCGTTGCCGGTCACGGCCTTGCTGCAACAGATGTTGGGCGCTCTAGTCAACGAAGGGGAAAGCGAGTCGGACCACTCGGCGATCCTGCACTTTCTGGAGGGACTGGCCAAGGTAGAGGTAAAGCGGGGCGGTTAAAGGTCTCGGAACCGGGCGTCTCTCCAGTCCAAAGCCGCTCGCAGACCCTTTTCCCGGCGAATCGAGTTAAACTCCTCGGTCTCCGGGCTGGTGCTGGTCTCGAAGTGGACCATCAACTCCAGATTGTGCTCGATGGTGGCGAGGAACCCCATCCCTTCCAGGGCCCGGTTCACCGCGCGCTTGGTCATCTTGACGCCAACTTGGGCCATCAAGCAAATTTTCCGGGCGGTCTTCTCGCACTCGGCCATCAGATCGTCGTGGGGCACCACGCGGTTCACCATTCCGAGCCGAGCCGCTTCGTGGGCGTCGATGGTATCGCCGGTCAGAAGCAACTCTTTAGCCTTCATTGGGCTCACGCTGAAGGGCGTAATCAGAAACGGCGGCCCCAACCCGGCGCGAATTTCCGGCTCACCCAAGACCGCTCGCTCCGAGGCGATTTTAATATCGCAGACTTGGACCAACTCACAGGCGCCCGCTAGAGCAAAACCGTTGACGGCGGCGATGACCGGTTTGCTCAGGTTCCAGACCATCATGAAAGTGTCGATATGGTTTTTCAGGTGTTCTCGCCTAGTGTCGGCCGAGACCTCGTGAAGCTCCGGTTCTCCGGGCTCCCGTTGAATGTCGAACCCCGCTGAAAACGCCCGCCCGGCTCCGGTCAAGATGGCCACCCGGATTTCCGGGTCGGCATCAATCGTCGCCAACGCCTCCCGTAACTCCGCCATCAGTCCGGCGTTTAACGCGTTCAGCTTTTCCGGGCGGTTTAACGTCAGGTAGCAAATTGGCCCCTGCCGGTCGTAGATTAGGTATTCAAACGCCACCAGACTTCTCCTTCCCGGAATTCTCGATTCAGTACCGGCGGTTGGGGCCGCTGTCGCAGCGTTCCTAACCACCCGACTTAGTGATGTCGATGCTTTGAATAACCACGTTTTGGAGGGGCCGGTCGCTTGGGCCGGTCCTCGTCTTTGAAATTGCGTCGACCACTTCCTGGCCGTTGGTTACCCGGCCAAAGATGGTGTGATTGCCATCAAGGTGAGGTGTTGGCGCCACGGTTACGAAGAATTGACTCCCATTGGTCGATGTGTTAACCCCTCGGTTCGCCATTGCCAAGATCCCGGGGCCGTCGAACACCAACTCCGGGACTATCTCGTCGCCAAATTGGTACCCGGGCCCCGCGCTCCCGTTGCCGGCCGGGTCACCACCCTGGATCATGAATCCTTCAATGACCCGGTGGAAAATCAGCCCGTCGTAGAAACGGTCTTGGGCCAGAAAAACAAAGCTGTTGACGGTCATCGGCGCTTGGGACGCATAGAGGTCTACGGTGAAGGCCCCGTTGCTGGTCCGGATGGTCGCAGTGTACCGGGCGTTGGGGTCGATGGTCAGCAGCGGCGGTTCACCGTACTGCTTAACCGACCGTCCGCCGACTGATGCCAGCCGTGGCGTGGGCGTTGCCCTAGCGGGAGTGGTAGGCAACACTCCCACAGTTGGTCCCGCTATTGGGGTTTCGTCCGCCTCAGGGGTCGCCTCCTCACCCTCCTCCGTGAGAGTGGCCGGAGGGGTTGGCGTATCAATAATGCACCCGCCCAGCAAAAGCGCTATCGTCATGGCGCACATCAAGATAAGCAGTTTCATTCTATTATCCATTATCCGCATTTGAGTAGAATCCTTTTGACGGCCCCCCAGCAAGTCCTTAGAAAGCCTATACCGGGATGGCCCGGCTACCCACCGCAGGGTCTTTCGATTGTCTGTCGCCCTGAGCGACAGCGAAGGGTCTAAAGTCCTGGTCTTCCAGGCCGTTTTGCTGCCGAAACATTTTAGATTCTTCGTCGCAAGCTCCTCAGAATGACCGGGTGTGGAGATCTGTATCCACTTAACATCGAGAATCGAAAGACCCTGCTACCCACCGGGAACGGCGCGGCTGCCTAGTGCTTCCGGCGGATTAACCGGCGAGTTTCGGTTATCTGGTTAGCATGGTCTCGAACGTGGCGGGCCACATACTGAATTACGCTGGCGGCGGTCATTGGGTTTTCTTCCCGGTGGCCGGGCCGGGTCAAGTCTTGCGGGTCGATCCCTCCCACCATCGCGGCCGCTTCCTCGCAAGCTGCTATCACTTCGCATTCTAGGTCCTCAATGCGCTCTTGGGAGCGGCCAGTCACCGCGGCAATCCGCTGGTCGCTCTCTACTGCGGTGCGGGATATCTGGGGGTCGGTTTCTTTGGTGAGCAGCAAAGCCTTACCCACCCAAAAAACCTGCAACTCCGCAATGTGCCCCAATAACTGGGCTACCGACCATTCACCGGGGGCCGGTATCTCATGGGCTCCTTCTTCGGTAATGCCATGAATCGCTTTTAAGACTTCGTCCCGGGCAGCCCGCAGCCCGTCCTGCAATTCTTGGATCTCGCGACCGGCCATCCCAATCCTCCCAGTCCTTTTCCAGCAATCCTTACGGAAACCGCCTCTCATTCGGCGATATGGTGGCATCGCTGTGCCGTCCTGCTGCCAGAGGATACCAAAAAATTATCCGGCTGGTGAAGCCTATCTTGATAGCCGAGACCGGAACCGCCCAGTGCTTTACTCCTAGACTTGTCGGCTAACGAGGTCTATTGTCGTCTCCGATGTCCTCGTCTACGGGGTCAAAGAAATCAGGAGGGTTCCACGGCGGATACCGCTCTTCCGCCGGGCGCAACTTATTGCGTAAGTAGCGAAAGATTACAGCAAAGGATACAACGAGGGCCAATCCTCCCAAGACCAAGGTGCTGAAATTCATCCAAGGGTTGGCCGGGGACCGCGGCCGGGGAGCCGGCGCTGCCGGGCGCCGGTCCTCGGTAGCCCAGCGGGCCTCCAACTCAGTAGTGTCAAGTCCGTAGGCCGCCAGCAACGCTTGGTCGGTGGTCCGGCCTTCCGCCAAGTTTGCCACGAAGCGCCGGAAAGAAGCTTCGCCGAATTCTTCTATCATAAAGGCCACCACGCTTTCGGCTTTCCGGTAAAAGGCGCCGATGTCCGTCGGCGTACCCGCCAAGGATGACATGGCCCTCAAGGACAGTTTCTTTGGAGACGCGCCCCCGGAGCTCAAGCTGAGGCCACTAAACGGTCTGCTTCCGGGCTCTGCATAGCTGGCAAATCCTTCATTCAACCAAGCGGGGACGCCACGGCCGTTGGGTCCCACGGCTTGCCGTAACAGCAAGTGACTAGCCTCGTGGGTGATGATCCGGGCATTAAACCCGATAGCCACAAAAACCCCGCGGTTTGGAAAAGCAAACCCTCCGAACACCTGGGAGTCTGTAATGGTCTGGCTCTGACGGGGAAAGACTTCACGGGCGTCGGCGCTTCTTAGGTAGATCACTCCTCGGATCGGCTTGGCGGACTCGATCTGGAGCAAGTCGCGGACTCGGGCCAAGGCTGGTCCCACTACCCGGGACACCGACTCCACCTGAGCCTCGGGTTGGCCGTGGTGCAGCAAGACCAAGGAATCTATCTGGGTGTGGTCCCAAGAGAATCGACCGTCGAGGTACTCCAAAACCTTTGGTGTGGTGTGGTGACGGTTTCCTTGGGCATCGGTGATGATGTAGTAGTACTCCACCAACACGCCCGGCGGCAGATAGGTTGCACCGGTAAGCAGCAATCCAAATTTGCTGGTGACTTGACGGCCGGGAGTAAAGTCCGGGTAGGCATAGGACCACGTTTCGCTGCCGGCAGCGCGATACAGCAATTGCACCTCGACGATATTCTGGTCACCTTCCGCCGTCAGAGTGAAGCTCAACTCGGTGGGGAAATCCACCTCGCCGCGGTCTTCCACCACAGTAACACCGCCGCCGCTGGCCAGCACCGGCGGGACCCAAGCCCAAACCGTCAGCAGGACCAAGGCAACGAGTAGCCTCGACGCCGTCCAAGCGGTAATTTGCCGGAGCGCTTTTCCCCCCAAGGTCAAGAGCGGCGCCCTGACGTTGTTTCCGGTTTCTGCACGCACCATTTCTTTGCGTTATTCTACTGCAATAGTGGACCTACCATGCCAGGCCATAAGAGCCTTCTTAATATTCGTCTGAATCAGGATTATCAAGATTAAAGGATGCTCAGGACTGGAAATATCCTGAAAACCCCAAAATCCAGCAAATCCTGATTCAGACAATTACCGTTGGCATCAACTTTGCAATCGTCCTGGATAAGCGTAGCAGGGTCTTTTACTGATACGTGAATGAATCTCTAAACCATACTCATTGCCGCCCAACCCGTCATTCCGGCGCAGGCCGGAATCCAGAAGTCCTTTCAGACAGTTACGTTTCTCTCCCTTAGCGCCTGTGGATTCCGGCCTGCGCCGGAATGACGGGGGAACGCCAGAGTTTAGCAATCGATTCACGCATCAGTAAAAGACCCTGATAGGCGTAGAGCTTCAGTTGACTAGTCCGATATAGCAGTGCTAACGTCTGGCCCAATTGGGACAGGAATGGAGGGCGTCACCATGGAGTACGCTACCTTAGGGCGTACCGGTCTCCAAGTATCCCGGGCCGGTTTTGGCGGCGGGGGCATCGGACAGGTGTGGGGTGCAACCACCGAGGACGAATCTGTACGGGCCATCCACCGCGCGTTGGACCTAGGGATTAACTTTTTCGACGTCGCTCCCAGCTATGGCGACGGCAAAGCCGAGGAAGTCTTGGGAGCGGCGTTGCAAGGGCGGCACGACCAATCGATTGTGGCGACCAAAGTCCGCTTAGGGGCCCACGAGATGGACGACGTGGCGGGCGCCGTGCGCCGCTCGGTGGAAGCAAGCCTGCGGCGTCTGCAAATGGAATCGGTGGCCGTCCTGCACGTGCATAACCGGTTTACCCTAAACCAGGGTGAGGTCCCCGACTCCCTTTCCGCCGATGACGCCCTTGGGCCGGTGCTGGACGCCTACAAAAAAGTGCAAGAGGCTGGCATGACCCGATTCATCGGCATTTCGGCGATGGACCCCCACGTGCCAACCGTTAAGCGGATCATGGAGAGCGGGCACTATGACACCGTCTTGGCCTATTACAACCTGCTTAACCGGAGCGCCCAAGAGCCGCCGCCGGAGGGAGTGGACTTGTGGGATAACGGGATGATAATTCCCCTAGCCAGGACTCTGGGAATGGGAGTAGTCGGTATTCGCTCCCATGCTGCGGGCGCTTTGAGCCAGCAGGTGGACCGCGAGGTGACGCCGGGAACATTGTTAGAGCAGGATGTCATCAGCACCCGGACCCTGCGGTTCCTTCTGGATGGGCCGGTCCAAACCATGTCCCAAGCGGCCATGCTCTTCTGTTTGATGAACCGGGACATCGACACCACCGTCCCCGGGGTAAAGAACGTTGCCGAGACCGAGGAAATAGCCGGTTGTGTCGACTTGCCCCCTATCCCCCCAGCCCACCTAGAGCGGCTAAGGCAGCTTTACCAAACCGGGTTCCGCTAGGGCTAGGCAGGCAGTCGTCGACTCTTGCCGGAGGGCTGGGCACCCAGGGCATGTGCAAAGTCCGCAAAACCACACGCCGTCTTTCCGGCGGAGGCCGGAATCCAGGATTTCTTACTGGAAAACACGGTGGGGTCTACTGAAACCGGCCCTCGCAGACCGTCTTGGTCCGACTTGGGACTTTGCACATGACTGCTGGGCATCCGCGCCGGTTGAACCGGCCTAGGGCTCATGGTAGGATGGGCCTAGCTTGACTTCGGCGGCGTATGCTGCGCCGGAGCGAAGAATTAAGCGTTTGCTTTCTGGAAAGGCAATGGCTCGAACTGCAATGGATGGAGGTGCACGATGCACTTAGGAATGATCATGGAGTGTGACTACCGCGAGAGTGGCACCCAGGAAGACGCCTTCCAGGAAGCGTTTAGAGTTGTAGACCAAGCCGAAAGCAGCGGGTTGGACGGCGTTTGGCTGGCGGAGCGGCACTTCGCGGCGCCCCGAAGGCCCACCGACTCCTTCGGCGCCGGAATTCCTTCCATTGTGTCGGTCCCCATGGTCTTGGCCAGCGCCATTGCCGCCCGCACCGAGCGGCTCAGGATCGGCATGGCAGTGGCGGTGTTGCCCTTGTGCCACCCGATCCGCATGGCGGAAGAGGCCGCCACCGTAGACCAAGTCAGCCGGGGCCGGCTGGAGTTCGGGATCGGCCGGAGCGGGTTCGCTAGGGCTTACGAAGGCTACGGCATCCCCTACGGTGAGAGCCGGGAACGCTTCCAAGAGTCCTTGGAAGTAATCCTCAAAGCTTGGACCGAGCACCGCTTCTCCCACCAAGGGAAGTACTTCGCCTTCGACGACGTCTGCGTCGTGCCCAAGCCCTATCAACAGCCCCATCCACCGATTCGGATGGCGGCGACTACTCAGGACACTTTCCCTCAGGTCGGAGAACGCGGTCTGCCGATTTTCGTGGGCTTGCGCGGTTTCGACGTGTCCGAGGTAGGCCATCACTTGGGCGTTTACCGAGAGGCTTGGCGTAAAGCGGGTCACCCCGGCGACGGCGACGTGTTGATTCGCATTCCGGTATACGTGGCCGAAACCGGCGAGAGGGCCAACGAAGATGCCGAAGAGAGCACCATGAAGTCCTACCGGAGGATGGCAGACAACTTCGGACGCTCCGCCGGAGGCGCCGGAACGGTCAACACCGAAGAGCGAGCGCAGCGGGCGCAGCGGCTGGCCGCGGTTACTTACGAAGACCTGCTTCGGGACCGGCTGGCCTACGGTAGCCCGGAGATGGTCATTGAACGATTGAAGGAGCTGATCAACGAGTTGGGCCTTTCCGGCGTCGTAATTGAGCCCAACGTGGGCGGCAGCATCCCCGTGGACCGGATGTTTAACTCGCTAAGTCTGTTCGCCGACGAGGTAGCCCCCGCCCTGAGAGCCGGTTAACCGATGGGAGAGGGGATTTCTTCATAAACTCTGAGCATCCTGGTCTAGAGCCAAGCCTCGTCCGAAGCGCAGCGCTTATGACTGCCAAACGCACCCAGTCGGCTATCAAACATCCGCCCTACGAGGACGCGGGAGACGACCTGAGCGTCGAATACCCTTCCTCGGACGGCGAACCTATGGCCGAGTCCAAATTGCAGTACGTCCCCCTGACCGACACCGTTGCCGCTTTGGAAAACCACTTCATCGACCGGCCCGACGTTTTCATCGCCGGCGACATGTTGGTGTACTACCGCAAAAACGACAATGCCACGCGGGTTGCGCCGGACGTATTCGCGGTATTCGGGGCCACGGGAAACCACCCCCGCGATTCTTGGATAGTGTGGCGGGAGGGCAAGGCTCCGGACTTCGTGATGGAGATAGCGTCGCAAAGCACCTGGCGGCGGGACGTTACGGAGAAGCGGGACATCTATGCCAGCATGGGGGTAACGGAATACTGGCGGTTCGACCCAACCGGCGAGTGGTTCACCCCGGAACTGGCGGGCGAGCGTTTGACTGACGGCGAGTACCGGCCAATACTTCTGGATGGGTTCGACTCCGCTCACCCTGAGCGGCAGCCGAAGGGCGGCATCCTGCGGGGCCACAGCGCCGTCTTGGGGCTGGACATTTGCGTGCTGGCGGACTTGGAGTTGCACTTGTACGACCCGATAAGCCGGCAGTGGCTCCTCACCCCCAAGGAGAGTGAGGCAGCGAGGCTTGAGGAAGCCAGGGCGCGGCAGGCTGCGGAGACAGCGTTGCGGATATCGGAGGCAGGGCGGCAAGCAGCCGAGGATGAGCTCCGGCTAGTGCGCGAACAGTTGCGGTCCCTGCAATCCGGCCAATAGCGCTTTCAGCCAGCACGAAGATATTCCCAACAAGTGTTGGTATTCGTATCCAGCATTACCAACGCACGTTGAAAATACCAAGGGAAAATACCAGGGTTGCGGGCGCGTTGACATCAGCATTCTCGCTGTGATAATGTCCCACCGGTTAGTGAAAAGTTGCACAATAGTCTCAAATTCACTGGGTTTATAGGGAGAATGAACATGGGGTTGGCGCCCTTCAATCGGGCCAGTGCCCCACCGTACCCAGGCTCCGGGAGAGTCAGGTGCCCCGGAGCCCCTCTAAAATCTCCGTCCGCTCCTAGTACCCTTCGACAAGCTCAGGGTGAGCGCACTGTTGGCGCCGTCACTGAAGCACGCTCTTGGCGTCCCCAAGCCGTGTTTCTGTTCGGACTCTTGATCGTCATCCTGCTGATGGTTGCAGGATGTTCCACTGGCAAGCAGTCCACTTGGGACCCCGTAGGCCCCGTCGCCGAAAAGCAACTCCAGCTATTCAACGTCCTGCTATGGGTCATGGTGGCGGTGTTCGTGTTGGTGGAGGGGGCGCTGCTCTACGCCATTATTCGTTTCCGGCGCCAGCCGGGGCGGGTTCCAAGCCGCACCCACGGACATCTGCCCTTGGAGATTACCTGGACCCTCGTTCCTACGGCGCTAATCTTGGGTCTAGGCATCTGGTCAGTGGTTACGCTCTTCGACATCGAAAAGCCGCCCAGTTCCGAAGAAAACATTCTGCACGTAAACGTTACCGGGCATCAATGGTGGTTCGAGTTCGAATACCCGGATGCGGGCGGAGGGAAACGGATTACCACCGCCAACGAGCTTCGTATTCCGGTGGACCGGGCCGTAACTTTGAACCTGGAAAGCGACGACGTCTTGCATAGCTTTTGGGTCCCCAAGTTGGCGGGTAAATTGGACATCGTGCCCACCCGGGTCAACAGAATGTGGTTTAAGGCCGATTCCAGTAAGATCGACGCGCTGCCGGCGACCTATTATGGCCAGTGCGCCGAGCTATGCGGGGTGGCCCATGCCTTGATGCGGTTCCGCGTCCAGGTCCTCAGCGAAGACGATTACAACGCTTGGGTGGACAACTACAGCCCGCCGGAACCTATTAGCCCGCGAGCCGAGGCGGGGAAGTCCACTTTCACAGCCAATTGCACCCTCTGCCACACCGTCACCGGACCCGACGACCCGGCGGTGGCTGAAACCAGGCTAGATAGTTTCCTCACCGGCGCAGCGATTACGGCGGTCCACGCGCCCAACCTCACCGATCTGCGCACCCGGCAGACCCTGGCGGCCGGGCTCGTTGACCTGAACGCCGAAAACCTCCGAAAATGGTTGCAAGACCCGGAAGAGGTAAAACCGGGCAACTGGATGGCGGATAAAGCGGTGTTCTACCAGAAGGGCGCTACCAGGTTGACCGACGACGAGATAGATGGGCTTATTGAGTATCTACTTCAACTACAGTAGACTTGAGGCCCTGCTTGAGATTTCCGCCCGACCTAAAGAGTCTCCTTGGAGAGTTCAGGGGGAGGCTGCGAGCGGAAACCATCCTTGGCACGCAGGTTTCCTTAACCGGAAACCCCTTAGGAGAGTTCAGGGGGGAGGCGAGCCATGGCAGCAATAAGTGAAGTACTTGCCCGGCCCACCAGCTATGCTGGCGTCTGGGGCTGGATAACTACTATCGACCACAAGCGCATCGGCGTTCTGTATGGCGTTACCGCCTTGGTCTTGATGCTCATCTCCGGCATTGAGGCCGGCGTTATGCGGGTACAATTGGCCCAGCCTGATAGCGGCTTGATCAGTGGCGACCGGTTTAACCAGATGTTCACCATGCACGCTACCGTAATGGTGTTCATGGTGATTATGCCCTTGTCGGCCAGCTTCTTCAACTTCGTGGTGCCCTTGGCAATAGGCGCCAGAGACGTGGCCTTCCCCAGGTTGAATGCCCTTAGCTACTGGCTCTTCCTTTTCGGGGTGCTGCTGTTCCATGCCAGCTTCGTGGTGGACCAAGTACCGGATGCCGGTTGGTTCTCCTACGCCAATCTCACCGAAAAACCGTTCAGCGTTAACCAGGGCCTCGACTTTTGGGCGGTAGGCTTGCTGGTGCTGGGCACCTCCTCGGTGGCGGCGGCGCTGAACTTCATTGTGACCATTGTCAATATGCGGGCTCCCGGCATGAGCCTGATGCGGATGCCGGTGTTCATCTGGATGACCCTGGTAACCTCTATTCTCTTGGTGTTGGCGTTCCCGGTGATCACCGTCGGTCTGATCGAGCTGACCATGGACCGGAACTTCGGCACCAACTTCTTCGTTCCACAAGGCGGCGGCGATCCCCTCCTCTGGCAGCACCTGTTCTGGGTGTTCGGCCATCCCGAGGTGTACATCCTCACCCTGCCGGCCATGGGCATAGTTACCGAGATATTGCCCACCTTCTCCAAGAAGCCCTTGTTCGGCTACCCCTTTATAGTTTTCTCCGGAATCGTAATTGGAATAATGAGTTGGGCGGTGTGGAGCCATCACATGTTCACGGTGGGGTTAGGCCCGGTAGCCAACTCGGCATTCACCATCACCACCATGCTGATTGCAGTGCCGACAGGCGTGAAGATTTTCAACTGGATCGGCACCTTGTGGGGTGGCTCCATCGAGTTCAAAACGCCGATGTTGTTCGCCTTGGGCTTTGTGGCGCTATTCATCGTCGGCGGCCTCAGCGGGGTTTCCCACGCCGTCTCGCCATCCGACTTCCAACAGCAGGACACCTACTACATTGTGGCCCACATCCATTACGTGCTGTTCGGCGGGTCTATCTTTGGGTTGTTTGCGGGGATTTATTACTGGTTCCCCAAACTCACCGGCCGCATGATCGACGAAAAATGGGGCAAGATCAACTTCTGGTTGTTCTTCATCGGCATGAACGTCACCTTCTTCCCGATGCACTTCGTCGGCATGAACGGGATGCCCCGGAGAATTTACACCTACGCCTCCGAGTTCGGCTGGGGCGACCTCAACCTGCTGGCCACCGTCGGGTACTTCGTGATTTTCCTTGGCGCTATAGCCTTCGTGATAACTATCACGAAGGCACTGCGCAACGGCCCAACCTCCGGCCACGATCCTTGGGATGCGCCGGGGGTGGAATGGAGTATCTCCTCACCGCCGCCGGTCTATAACTTCGCGGAGATTCCTCAAATTGAAGGTAGAGACCATTACTGGATTGTGAAGGAGCGGGCGGTAGCCGATGGCCAAGGCCAACTTCCGCCGGAGCCCCATGTAGACGTAAGAGACATTCACATGCCTAGTCCGTCGTACTGGCCGATAGTAATCGCTGCCGGTGTGGGCTTGATGGGAGGCGGAATTGTCTCCCACTACGGGTTGAGCTTCTTTGGAGGCTTGGTTGCTTTCATCGGCATCATCGGCTGGAGTAATGAGCCGGTGGTCGCCCCCGGCGCCCATCATGCCGAAGCAGGCGCGGAACATTAGGAGAAACTAGCCTTGGCCCAACCGATAGAACCGGCCCACGGGGTAGACCACGAGTACACCACCACCGGCCTTAACCACCGGAAGCTACTCATGTGGGTCTTCCTGGGGTCGGACTGCCTGTTTTTCGGCACCCTCATCGCCACTTATATGGTCTACCGGGGCCAGAGCCTCGTGGGCCCTTACCCCAACCAGATTATCGACATCCCGATCACCACGATCAGCACCTTTGTGTTGCTGTGCAGCAGCTTCGGCATGGTGCAAGCGCTAGCCGCCACCATGCGCGACGACCAAAGGGGCATCCAGCTTTGGCTTTTGGCCACCGCCGCCATGGGGGCGGTGTTCATTGGCTTCCAGATTTACGAATTCAACGCCTTCAAGAACGAGGGACTGACCTTAGGCACCAACCTTTTCGGCGCTTCCTTCTTCACCTTGACCGGGTTCCACGGGGCCCACGTAACCGTAGGTATCATCTGGCTATTGGGACTATTCTTCGTTGCCCGTAAGGGTCGCTTGGGTCCGGCCACCAGCTTGGACGTCGAGATAATGGGCCTCTATTGGCACTTCGTTGACATCGTCTGGATCGTCATCTTTACTTTGCTCTACCTGATCGCCGGTTTCGATACCGGGCCTGCTGCCCCCGGAGGGGGCTGAGGTCCACTAGGAGGACGTTTCAAAAGTCTCTTCTCCCCAAGGAGAAGGTTAAGCCTGTCCTGAGCTTGCCGAAGGGATGAGGGGGGAATGACTGACGGTCTCCAAGATAGTCCACAGCGAGAATGGCCCTCACTTTAGCCCTCTCCCAGAGGGAGAGGGGACTTTGAAAACACCCACTAAGACTTAGCCCAGCGCCCAGGAGTTCACCGGTGAGCGTTAGCCACGAATCACAGCACACCACGGGGCACCCCACGTTCAAACAGTACGTGCTGGTGGCTATCATCCTATTCACAATCACCATCGTCGAGTTCCTCCTGATCTACGACAAGGCCGGGATTGACGTCCACTTGGGCGCGTCCAGAATTCCTCTGCTTATCGCGCTGTCGGCGGTCAAGTTTGCCATCGTCATCATGTTCTACATGCACTTGAAGTTCGACGCTCGCCTGTTTTCGGGCCTTTTCTTAGCCGGACTTGCCTTGGCTTTCGCGGTGGGGATCGCCCTGATCGGGCTCTTTGTGGGCTTCGGTGGCGAGCCCAGAGAGTTCGCCCAGGCCCACGCGATGCCCTACGCCGGACACGAAGCGGAGGAGCACCCAGGCGGACTGTCCCAAGCTCAAGCACTGGCGGAGCAGGCCAAAGCGTTAGCGGAGCAGGCTCAAGCGTTGGCCGAGCAGGCCCAAAAGCTGGCGGAGCAAGTTCAAGGCGGACAGTCGCAGGCTCCTCACACGGCAGCGGAGGAGAAACCCGAGACCGCCGCCCCAGAGGGGCCCGCCGAGTTACAGGTGTCGGTAGTTGGCGACACCTTGGCCTTCGACACCGAAGGTTTCGCCGTCTCGGCCGGGTCGGAAGTGGTGCTGACCTTCAACAACGTGTCCGCTATCAACCAACATAACTGGGTACTGGTCCAAGCCGGGACCAAAGACGCCGTGACTACCGACGGGGTCATTGCGGGTGTGGCTAACGGCTGGCTTAAACCGGGAGATGAGCGGGTGCTGGCCAATACCAGCCTGTTGGACCCGGGCGAGTCCGAAGAGGTCCGCTTTACGGTGGAAACCGCAGGAACCTACGAGTTCGTCTGCACCTTCCCGGCCCACAACATCACCATGTTCGGCCCCTTCGAGGTCACCCCTTAACTCCGCATCCTGGGCCTTTTAATCGTCCTTCCGCCGCACCGGGATAACTTATTGCGCTCCTCCCTTTATCATCTACCACCATCCAGAAAACTGAAAGACCCTGTCGCCACTAGGATTGGGCTTTAGTATCTTCGAGAAGGAGCGTAGAATTGACGCCTACAGAGGGATGGGGGACGCAATGTTAAACGCTCAGGTCACCAACATATTCGCCGATGCTCGTGAGATGCATACCGCCGCTTTGGATCGGCTGGCTCAGGGCGATATTCGCGACGCTGCGGAGAAGGCTTGGTGCGCTACTAAGCGGGCCACCGACGCCTTGGTGCTGGCCCGCACTGGCCGCGAGCCAGAGCAGTCGCCGATTACTACCCGGGAGTTGGAGAGGTTAGCGATGCAGGATGGAGGCGTGGACGGTCTGGTGCCCCGCTACTACTCAAGGCAGGGCTCACTGCACGGCAACTGCTTTTACCTGGGGATATGCGAACCCGTAGCGACGATTGAGCGGAGAATCAGGGAGACGGGGGCGTATATCGCGGATGCTGCGAGATTGGCGGAGCTGTGAACCGGGGAAGGGAGGGCCGCTTCTATCCCCCAGCCAGGGGTAATATTATTAGAGGCCGGAGATAATCAGTCTCCGGCCTCGTCAATTCGCGGCCACTTTTGCCGACCAAAGCCACTCCCGCGCTTGAGGGCTCTTACCTGGAACCGGGAGGGGCGCTGGCGACGTTGCCGCTTTCCTCGTGTTGGTACCACATGATCATCACAATACCCGCCACCACCAAGCTCATCATGTCCCCAGGGACCCATAGAATCGTCCCTCCGATCTGTTGATCGGTCATCAACGACACTTTTATAGGCTGCTCCACCTCGGCGTAGGCTTGATATAAGACATGGTCCGAAAAGGTAATCGCGGCCCCCAGCAGGGTGTTGGGAATCACAATTAGGCCCAGGTAGAGCATCCGGAGCCCATAGTGCAGCCGGGACCGGTGGGGTTTGGGGTCTACCACCAACCACCAGAACAGGAACCCCGACGCCAACATGGTGAAGTGCATGAACTCGTGCAAAGCCCCACTACGCAAGGCAGCATTGTGCGGCGCCGGCATCTGCCAAATGAACAAAACGGTGAGGAACACCACGGTGGTGAAAATGGGGTTGGTGATGAAATAGTAGGCCCGGCGGGCCAAAGAATTTCTCACCAAGGGGCGGACTACCCCAAGCAGCGCCCATCGAGGCAGACCCCGCAGCATGGGGGTTAAAGGAGCGCCTAGGAAAATCAGCAGGGGCGCGAACATCCGGATCATGATGTGCTGTAACTGATGGAAGGAAAACAGGTGCTCGGCCAGGGCGTCTATGGGGGACTGGAGGGCGATGAACAAGGTAAACAGCCCCAAGAAGAAGCAGACCTTTTGCCAGAGCCTTACCGGATGGCTCGGCCGTTCCCAGCGCGACAGGCCGGTGAGGTACAGGTTTGCCGCCAACAAAAGCAACAACGTCGGTAAGGGGTTGGTGTTCCAAGCGGTTATGGGGTGCTGACCCTCGTTCAACCCGCTGTGAGCCGCCACCGGCGCCAACGCCGCCGGCAACATCGAAAGCATTAGCAGCCCGGCAATGGTTAGCAGCGCGGCGGCTATCCACCGTTTGCCTCTCATAGCAACCTTCACCCGTTACCGGCGCCGCGCCGCTGTCGGCGCTTGGTGCTCCACCAAAGGTACGCGGCTCCTCCCAGAATCACAGCAAACGCCCCGAAAAATACAAAGGTGCCTCCAGACACCTTCCTGGCCTCGGGGACTTCCAGTTCAACTAAGTCGGCGGCCACCCGGCCCAAAGAGCTATCCACTTCCACCGTCACCACCCAAAGTCCCGGGGACTCCAAGTTGACCTGGGCATCGTAACGGTCCGGCGTGTGCACCGTATTGTGGGCGGTTGCTATTCCTTGGGCATGGCCATGTTCGTGCTTGGGCCTTAGCACCACCCTAGCATCGGGCACCGGTTCTTCGGTGCCCGCTTCCAGGACCGTAATCGCAAAGAGGGTCATTCCTAAAGACAGGGTCGATTGCACCACCGCAACCCGCAGATCGTAAGCCCCGGCAATTTCCCGGAACCGCTTGATGTCGGTGCCTCCATCCCGGTCTTGGGCCCACACCGGCGCCGCCAGAGAGGAAGCCAAAAAAATGATAAGCCCTGTCACCAAGGCGGCTCCGGGTATTCTCCATGCCGCCTTAGCCTCCTTCCCGGAGCAACCGTTAGCTTGAATGGGTTTTCTTGGGATGGACTTTCTTGCTTGAGTCAGAATCTTGCCTGCCATAGCTTGGATCATACAATACTATTTTATCACCAGGACGTTAACCGCAACCGGATTTAGCGTTGACACTGTCGAAAGCAGGTGCTAACGTTTCCAAGTTGTCGGCCCTTGGCAGTTCCAAGTGAGCAATTACTGATACGGGATAAGGCGGGTTTGGGTTTGGTTGATAACAGCCTATCTCCCCATCGCGGGGACCGGAACGGGCGGGTCACGCGGCCATATTTGACCCACCAGTCCCGGTTTGGGCCCCTACAGGTGATGGCCTGCACCTGTCGAATGCCGATGGACTGTACCAAGTCCTCGGCGTTTCAGGCCAGGTAAACAGCCCCGCCCCGGAGAGAGCGGGGCTTGTTTATGGGAAGGTTCTATACCAAAAACGGGTCAGAAGTGCCCGAATTCGCTTCGGGAGGAACTTATGCCTAGCTACGTGGACCCTAATGCTTGCGACGCTTGCGCCAAGGAGCACCGGGGGCCGTTGTGCGTGTACATCTGCCCCAATGACTTGATGGTGTTGGACCCGGCCGCCAACAAAGGCTTCAACCGGGAACCGGAGATGTGTTCCGAGTGTTACGCTTGCGTTAAACTATGTCCCCAGAACGCCGTCCACGTGCGAGGGTATGCCGATTTCGTTCCCTTGGGCGCTGAGGTGCAACCCAAGTACGTCGGCGGCCAGATCCAATGGGACATAACCTTCCGGGATGGACGTACCGAGCAGTTTACCTTTCCCGTTCGGACTACCGAGGAAGGATCGGCGGACCCTTTCAGTGGCATACCCGAAGCTGATATGGGGCGGCTTCGGAGCCCGCTACTGTTTGGTGAGCCGGGAGTACTCGAAATTGACCAGTTACCTACACCACAAGGGTAGCCCACCAGAGCCTTTTAATTGTCACCCCGAGCGGAGTGAGGGGTCTAAAAATCTTCCGGTAAACCAAGGTTAATTCAGGGCAAGAACTTTAGATTCCTCAGTCGCTTCGCTCCTTCAGAATGACAATTAAAAGACCCTAGGATAGCCCCCGGGGTTGAATAATGGCTGAGCCGGTCACTGAATTGGTTGAATGCGATGTCTTAGTAGTAGGCGGCGGCATGGCGGGATGCGGTGCCGCTATCGAGGCCAAGTACTGGGGTAAAGACCTGAAGGTTATCTTGGTGGACAAGGCCGCCACCGAGCGCAGCGGCGCGGTGGGCGAGGGGTTGTCTGCCATCAACTGCTACATGGGGATGAAGTGGGGTTGGAACCAACCCGAAGACTACGTCGAATACGTTCGCAACGATATGATGGGCATTGCCCGGGAAGACCTGACCTACGACGTGGCCCGCCATGTCGACGGCGCGGTGCACCTGTTTGAGCAGTGGGGACTGCCCATTTGGAAGGACGAAGAGGGCAAACCGGTCCGGGAAGGCCGCTGGCAGATAATGATCCACGGGGAGGCCTTCAAACCCATCGTCGCCGAGGCCGCCAAGCGGGCCCTTGGCGAAGACAACATGTACCAGAGGGTCTTCATCAGCCACCTTCTGACCGACGCCAATGATGCTAACAAGATTGCCGGGGCGGTCGGTTTTGGAGTCAGGGACAACAAGATTTACGTCTTCAAGGCCAAGGCGGTAATCAGCGCCGCCGGGGGGACTACCGCGCTGTTTCGTCCCCGGAGCGTAGGGGAAGGAATGGGGCGCACTTGGTACTCCATCTTCGACACCGGCTCGGTCTACGGCATCATCATTCCGGTGGGCGCGGAAATGACTCAGATGGAGCACCGGTTTGTGCCCAGCCGGTTCAAGGACAGCTACGGTCCGGTGGGGGCTTGGTCCCAGCTATTCCGGGCCGACATGACCAATGCCGCCGGCGAGAACTATTTCGTCAACCGGCTGCCGGAATTGAAAAAGTACGACCCCTACGGGTCCGCCTTTCCCACGCCTACTCCTTTAAGGAACCACTTGCTGTGGACCGAGATTCAAGCCGGCCGCGGCCCCATCTACTTGAGGACTCCCGAAGCCATTGACAACCTGGCGGGCCAAGACCAAGAAAGGCGGCGCCAAGTGATCCAAGAAGCCTGGGAAGACTTTCTGGATATGACCATCTCCCAAGCGGTGTTGTGGGCCTCTCAAAACATTGCTCCGGAAGAAAAACCGTCGGAAGTGGTATTGGCCGAGCCGTATTTGATGGGCTCCCACTCCGGCGAATCGGGGGCTTGGGTTAGCGGCCCTGAAGACGTGGCCCCCCCGGACTACCAGTGGGGCTACAGCAAAATGACCACCGTAATGGGACTATTCGCCGCCGGCGATGGCGTCGGAGCGTCGCCCCACAAATTCTCTTCCGGCTCCTTCACCGAGGGCCGGTTAGCCGGAAAGGCCGCGGTGATTTTCGCTTTGGATAACCCGTCCGCTCCTGCTCTCGACAACGGAAAGGTCGATGCCATAAAAAGAGAGGTTTGGACGCCCCTGACCACCTTCGAGCAGCACCGGGGGGCTTCCACCAATCCGGATGTCAATCCCCACTTCATCTCCCCCCGGCAGGGCCTGTTCCGGCTCCAAAAGCTCATGGACGAGTATGCCGCTGGCGTGTCGGCGGGCTTCACCACCAACGAGGCTACTTTGGCTCGCGGCCTAGAGTTGATGGGTATGCTTAAGGAAGACCTGTCCAAGCTGGCCGCCCGGGACCAGCACGAATTGTTGCGCTGTTGGGAGTTGGTGCACCGGGCTTGGGTGGGGGAAGCCCACATCAGGCACCTGATGCACCGCAAAGAGACCCGGTGGCCCGGTTTCTATTACCGGTCCGACTATCCCGATCTGGACGACACCAACTGGCGGGTCTTCGTCAACTCACGGTACAACCCAGACACCGGAGATTGGACGGTCTTCACCCGTCCGTGTCTAAGGATATTTGATTAATCTCCTTAGAGGGTGTGTGCAAGTTCCCTCTCCCCGCTGACAGGGGTAGGTAAAAGATGAAACAAGGATAGGAACTTGGAAAGCGCACGGGTTTCTGGCATCTTTTTGGTGTCAAACAGAAAGGTAGCCAGAGGTTCGCGATGCGTCTCCCATCTGAATGTTACCAGATGCAACAGACGGTAGAACACTACCTGCCGCACCTCACCCGGTCTCAGGTCAGGGGACTGGCGCCCTGGGTCTATGGGACCATACTGGCCGAGAGCGGCTGCCAGAACGCCGTGGTCACGGCCCTTTTGGCGGTGGGCCGTTGGAACAACCTGCGCCAGCCCCTCCGGGAGTGGCTGTACAACGGGCGCGACCGCGCCAGCCCCTGCCGGGCGCAACTGGAGGTGAGGCGGTGCTTTGTTCCGCTGTTGAGATGGCTGCTGGCATGGTGGCAGCCGGACCGGCTGGCGCTGGCGATAGACCCAACCGATAGACCCAACGATGAAGGGGGCCCAGATAAACTCTATCGTCATAAGCGTGGTCCACCGCAGTTGCGCTATTCCGGTGGCCTGGCACATCCTGCCGGCCAACAAACCCGGGCAGTGGGTAGCGTCGGCGGTGAGTCTGCTGAAGTTGCTGTCCGAAGCGGTCCCGCCGGACATGACGGTGCTGGTAATGACTGACCGCGGTCTGAGGAGTCCGCGGCTGTGGGAGCAGATACGCGCTCTGTGGGGTGGCATCCTTACATGCGTCAATCGGTCAACACCGTGTTCTGCCCTGAAGGAGGGACCCGCCTGCCAGCGCGAGCGCTGGTACCGGGACCCGGGCACGCATATGTTGGGTCCGGGACGGCTTTCCGGGACCGCAGCAAGCGCCGCCGTGAGACGATGATTGTGGTCTGGGACATCCGCCAGGACGAGCCGTGGGTGGTGATGACCAGCGTCCCGCCGGATGCCGCAGGAGCGTGCTGGTATGGGCTTCGCTTCTGGATAGAACCGGGCTTCAAGGCGCTGAAGAGCGTTGGGTGGCAATGGCAGAAGACTCGAAGGACTGACCCGGAACGGGTCTCCGGGCATTGGCTGGTATTGTCCGTGGCGACGCTGTGGGCGCTGGCATACGGGACCCGAGCCGAAGACGCCAACGGCCTGGGCATACCCCCCGGCCGCCTCCGGAAGCCTCCTAAGTCGCTGCCGCCCAATCACCGCACCAACCAATCGAGGCCCGCAGAGAAGGACCGTCAGTGTGCTCCAGTTGGGAATAAGTTGTCTGACTAGTAGTTGAACGTCATTGAATTGAGGCACAAATGGTGTATTCTACCGGCATTGGCGGATTGTATCCAAGGAGAAGGGTCGTGCCGGATAAGAAGTACCGTATCGAACTAACCACGGAAGAGCAACAGGAACTGAAGGCCCTGGTTTCCAAGGGACGGGCAGCAGCGTACAAGCAGACCCATGCGCGTATCCTGTTGCTGAGCGATGAAGCGCGGAAAGACGGAGGCATGACGGACGAAGAGGTTGCCCGGTCCCTCCAGATCGCCAGCGCGACGGTGGAAAGGGTACGCCGCCGTTGCGTGGAGGAAGGGATCGAATCGGCCTTGGGGCGTAGGGAGCAACAACGCCGCCGGCCAAAGAAACTGGACGGCGCGGCGGAAGCCCACTTGATTGCGCTGTCCTGCGGGGAACCGCCGGAAGGCCGGGCCCGTTGGACACTGCGATTGTTGGCGGACCGGCTGGTCGAGTGCGAGCTAGTTGACAGCATCCACCCCGAGACGGTGCGCAAGACGCTGAAAAAAACCAACTCAAGCCTTGGCTGAAAGAGTGTTGGTGCATCCCGCCGGAAGGCAATGCGGACTTTGTGTGCGCGATGGAAGATGTGCTGGAGGTATACCAGCGCCCCTGTGGGGACACTGAAGTGTTGGTGTGCCTGGATGAAACCAGCAAACAACAGGTGAAGGAGACGCGGGCGCCGCGACTGGCTCGGCCCGGTGCGGCCAGCGGGTACGATTACGAGTATGAGCGCAACGGGGTCAGCAACCTTTTCGTGCTGTTTGCGCCGTTGGAAGGATGGCGGCGGGTCGGAGTGACGGACCGGCGGACGAAAGTGGACTGGGCGCACCAAGTGAAGAAGTTGGTGGACCAGGACTACCCGGACAAGGACCGGATTGTGCTGGTGATGGACAACTTGAACACGCATCATCCGGCCTCGTTATACGAGGCGTTCGAGCCGATGGAAGCGCGGCGCATTGCGGAGCGTCTGGAGATTCACTACACCCCCAAGCATGGGAGTTGGCTGAACATGGCTGAAATTGAGATCGGAGTGCTGGCCCAGCAGTGCTTGGACCGCCGGATTCCCGATCAAGAGGCGCTGCGCCGGGAAGTTGCCGCCTGGCAGGACCAGCGCAACCGGGACATGGCGCGAGTGGACTGGCGCTTCACCACCGCCGATGCACGCATCAAACTGAAGTCTCTTTACCCAGCAATTCAAAATAGCTGAACTACTAGGTTGCTGCCCAAGGGCAGACTGTGGCGGAGGGTCTGGCTGCTTCCTGAACCGTGGCCCGGACCACCACCAAATCTGAAGATAATCTATGGTCCTTATACCTGAAACACCAGATACCTATCCCTGTCAGCCCTCTCCCCGTGGGGGGAGGGGACTTTTGCCTACAATATAAAGACCCTGCTTCAAGCTAAGACTGTCGGGGTGATTAGGCTCCCTTAAAGATGCTGAAATACGCCCCTTGGGGATCGGTAAGGGTGGCGAAACGGCCGATGTCGGGAATATCCGTGGCTGGCACGATCACGGTTCCTCCCAGGGACTCGGCTTGGGCCACGGTCTCGTCAACGTTAGACACCCCGAAGTAGACCATCCAGTTGGACGGCACCGGGCCCATATCGGGAGTGATTTGCAGCACGCCGGCAACATCGCTGCCTTGGACCCGCAGTGAGGTGTAGTCCATCGGCCCCATAGTCTCGCCCCGCTCTATCCCCAGCAACCCGCCGTAGAACGCAATGGCTGCGTTGGCATCGGAGGTCATCAACTCGTTCCAGACCATCGCTCCGGGTTCACCTTTGACCCGGCACCCAATATGCTGTTTCGGTTGCCACACCGCAAAGAACGCCCCTTGGGGGTCTTGCAGCATGGCCATCCGGCCAGCCTCGAACACATCCATCGGCCCAAACACCACCGTTCCCCCGGTCTCGCCAGCCTTCTCGGCCACGGCATCCACATCGTGGGCGGTGATGTAAGTATTCCAATGGGGAGGGACTCCCTGGCCCCGTTCCTCCTCGCTTTGCTGATAAATGGCGGCCGCTTCCAGGCCGTTGAGCTTTTGCATGTGGTAGGACCAGGTTTCGGTAATGGGCTGCGGGTCGTCTACCCAGCCGAAAAGGGCCCCGTAAAAGGCCAGAGCGCCAACTTCGTCGGTAGTGTCAAGTTCGGTCCATGAAGGAGTTCCTGGGGCATGTGCGGTAACTTCGGGCATCGTAGTGTGTATCCTCCAACGCGCCACCGAGGCGGCGGACCAAAATAGGCTTGCCCATCGGGGCCGTTCTCCCGGTGTAAGCCGAGTCTCAAAGTAGTTCCAGTCTAGGAGCACCGGAGTAACTCTGTCAAAGCCCCGGTGTCAGTACTCCGGCGGTGGACTCAATATGTGGGACGCTGCGGTTTGAGTCGACAAAGCCGATGAGGTCCACGGCAATGCCCCCAACTACGAATGGCATCATGTTATGATGGGTGCGGAATTCGACGCCGGGAGGATTAGGGAAAGCTGACCCTAGAGATGTCTTGGAACTCTTCACTGCGCATCTCCAAGCTTTATTAGAGGGTGTTTGAAAACCGATTGCGGCCCATCCCCTGTCATTCCGAACGAAGTGAGGAATCTAAAATGCTCGGCAGCAGTAACATCTGAGAAGTCAAGGAGTTTAGACCCTTCGCTTTGCTCAGGGTGACAGGTGACCGGTTGCGCGGACTTATTAGACACCCTCTTAGCCCCGCCGCGTTCGTTCGTCCCTTCGGTTAGTTCAGAGTTAATCGAAAAACCCAACCGGAAGTACCCGGAGTAATGAGGATGGCAGACAACAAAGAAGACTTCGAATTCTCGGCCTACGCGGATAGCGAAACCGTAGCCTCCTACCTAGAGTCGTTGGCTACTCAGATCAGGAAAGGCAACGCCCAGCTTTCGGCGGGTTCCGGTACGATCAATCTCCATTTCGGCTCCCCGATCAAGCTCGATATTGAAGCCGAGATGGACTCCGAGAAGGGCAAGGGCAGCATTGAGCTGGAGCTCTCTTGGCAACTGGCGGCCAGTCCCAGTGACGAGCGAATCGTGATAGAAGATGCTTGTGAAGCCCACGAGGAGACCGAGCAGGCCGAAGAGCCTGCGGCGGCCTTGACCGTCGCCGAAGAAAGCTAGCTGCGCTCCACTGCCCACCAGCGGCGGCGCAGCCATGTTAAGATAGGAAAACCCAACACTATTCAAGATCAAGGAAGGAGATGTTCTATGACGCTACCCGGAACGCCTCCGGTAGCCACCGACTTGGTGCACCACATTGGGATTGCTGTCGCCGACTTGGACGCCAGCATCGAACTCTACGGGAGCCTCTTTGGTCTGAAGCCGGGCCCCATCATCGTTCGGGAAGATATTGGCGTACGCGGCTGTTTCGTTCCGGTTGGGGAAACCAACCTTGAGCTGCTGGAAGGGACTAGCCCCACCAGTTTGATCACTACCCACATCAACCAGAGGGGAGAGGGACTTCACCACGTTTGTTTCGAAGTGGAAGAAATAGCGGAAAAGCTGAAGAGCCTGGATGCCCTGGGAATTAACCTGATCGACAAAGTGCCCCGTACCGGCCTGATGGGGGGCGATATTGGCTTCCTGCATCCGTCGGCCGCCCGCGGTGTGCTGATTGAACTGGCCCAGCACAGCCATTAACCGGCAACACAGCCACCCTTGATTTCCATCCATTCGGGGTCCATTCGATGTGACGTAAAAAGCGGACACCCCTAAAACCTGCTGCGCCAGTCCAACAACTCAGGGTAATTGCTCATGGCTTTGTGAAGGCCACGTAAGGGGATGAATATGGCAGCCAGTCCCCAACCGTCACTCCCGCGAAAGCGGGAGTCCAGAGATGTTCCTAGCCAGTGGCAGTCCTGGCGCCTGGAATTTCTGGATTCCCGCCTGCGCGGGAATGACGAGTAGGCTATTTTCATAATAGGACACACTCTGGTTAGAATGGCCGCCCAATCGCTGGCGGTGGCTTTGGTGTTGCTGCTCTTCCTCCCCGCCGTTGGCCCCCAGTTGGACCATCATTTCGCGGAGCGGCGCCCCGACCACGCCCACGTTTACCTTGGGGCGTATGCTCCCCAGCATTCCCACTCCTATGAAGCGGGTCACCCCCACTCGCACCATCACCCTAGTGTCGAGGCTATCGGGGACCCGGAGGGTTCCCGACAAGAGTCGATTGTATTCTTGTGGTCCTACGATGGCATGGGACCAGGTTTCAACGAACTCTCCGTCCCCGTCGAGCGTCATTCTGTACTTTTCTCCGGTTTGGACGATAACCAGTACCTCTTTGGCGCCGCCGTAGAGACCTCGATGCTGAGCGGCACCAGTATCCCACCCCCCAAGAAACCGCCCTGCATGTAGCTCCTTTCCCGTCCCCTTAGCCACTCCCTGGTTAGGCTTTTCCTAAGCGGGCTCCGCCCAGTTGCGCTCGTATGGAAAGCAGCATCTAGGGCTGACACCGCAATGCAAAGCTTGGACTACCAGGGAAAGCAGCATCTAGGGCTGACACCGCAATGCAAAGCTTGGACTACCAGGGAAAGCAGCATCTAGGGCTGACACCGCAATGCAAAGCTTGGACTACCAGGGAAAGCAGCATCTAGGGCTGACACCGCAATGCAAAGCTTGGACTACCAGGGAATGGCGCACCATAACTATTGATAAGGAGCAACCATGCAACCGATTTTGAGTAAAAAGGCCTGGCTGGCCGTGGCGATGGCAGCCATTTTGGGCCTTCATCTCGCCACCGCCCTGGCCCATGAAGGCCGAGAAGTGGGCGAATACCGCTTCGTAGTCGGCTGGGCGGAGGAACCCGCCTACGAAGGCATGAAAAACGGCGTCGACATTCGCGTAACCAAGGTAGTGAAAGAGGGACACGGCGACCACGAAGATGAAGATGACCACTCCATGGACAAGAGAGGGCTCAAGGAATCAGATGGCTACGACGACGGCCAAGGTGATCACGACGAGGGCTACGGCGGGGAAGGGTCTGGGCCGAGGCCACCCAAGGCGCTAGCCAGCTTACTCTCTCAAGGCGGTGGCCAAGGCCACGGAAAGGCGGTCCCGGTGGAGGGCTTGGAGGACACCCTTCAGGTGGAGGTCATCCATACGTCCACTGGAGAGTCGAGAGTCCTAGACCTCCGCGCCGTGCTTGACGAGCCCGGTTATTACACCGCAGACCTGATACCCACGGCTCCCGGGGTCTACGAGTTTCGTGTTTTCGGCACTGTCGAAGACCTGCAAATTAACGAGTCCTTTCTTTCAAGAGGCGGCGGCGGCGGCTTCGACGACATTCGGTCGTCGACAGGCTTGCAGTTCCCTCAAAAACTGGCCGAGGTCCGGGAGTTGGAGGGCGCCATCAGAGGGGCTCTCACGACGGCGCAGCAGGCCCAAGACGCCGCACTCGCAGCCCAGGCGGCCTCGGAGGGTGATGGCGGCTCCAATACCCTGCCAATCGTAGCGATTGTCATAGGTGTCGTGGGGATAGTCACCGGAGCGGCCGGTCTCGGAGTCGCGCTGCGAAGGCGTTAGCTGCACTCGGCGTCGGCTCTCCAGTCCACCATTCACGTATAGCCTAACTGTTTGCGGGGAAATATCGAAAACGTAGGGGCGACCACAAGGGTTGCCCCTACGGGGTTATGCAAAGGTCCCCATAGGGTTGGGGGCCGCAAGGGGGACTCTTTCATGGTATCGTTTCGCGTGATGGCCGCCCTGTTAGTTCTTGCCGTAGTGACCGGCTGCGGGACGGTCCCCACAAATGACGCGGCCCCGCCGGGTACGAAGTCCCCCAATGGGGAGGAAACGGGACTCCCGGCCACTTTGGCGCCAACTGCTACCATTAGCTTGGCCCGGCAAGCGGCCCAGGGTAGGCGGCTGGCCGAGGTCCATGCCTGCCTGGGGTGTCACACCATCGACGGCAAGGACCGGGTGGGTCCTTCCTGGAAGGGTTTATACGGGAGCACGGTGGAGTTGGCGGAAGGGACTGTAATCAGCGTTGACGCCGAGTATCTTCAAGAATCCATAAAAGCCCCAAGGGCTAAGTTAGTAAAGGGGTACTTACCCAATTCCATGCCGGCCTACGACCTGAGTGAAGCCGAAATCAGTGCGATTATCGAGTTCATTAAGTCCCTTGACTAGAGCGAAGGGCGGACTGCCGATGCCTTGGGCAAAACTTGTGGTCTTGTTTGTGGCGGTGACCGTTGGGGCGGCCGCTCTGCTTCCCGCCACCGGGACGGTGCTGGCCCATGCCAACCTGGCCAGGGCCAACCCGGCTCCCAATTCGGTGTTGGAAGAGCCGCCCAACCGGGTATCCGTCTGGTTCACCGAACCAATCGAGCCCAGCCTCAGCGAGATACGAGTGTTGAATGCCGCGGGTTCCCGGGTGGACGATGCTGCCTATTTGGCCGACCCCAACGAGCCGACGGTGCTATCCGTCGGCTTGGAGCCGCTGCCCAATGGCACTTACACCGTCGCTTGGAAGAACGTGTCAACGATAGACGGCCACCGGGTGCGTGGGGCATTCGTTTTTTCCGTAGGCGAGCCCATCACCGGCGCTCCGGCTGAGTTGCCGGACGAGCCTCTGCTCCAGTCGCCTGCTGAACCCGTACTGCGCTGGCTGATTCTGCTCGGGGCTCTCACCATGGTGGGGGGGCTGGTATTCGACCTGCTGGTCCTGAGACCGGTCTTGGCCGGTCGGCAGGCCTCCGGGAATGTGCGCCGGGTAGGAGAGGCTCTGGTGTCCCGGTCCTCGCGGCTTATCTGGCCAGCCTGGGCGATTTTTGTGGCTGCCTCAATCGTCCAGTTGCTGCTGCAAGCGGCAGCGAGTCACGAGGTCTCCATCGCCGAGACCTTGGGCGGCCCATTGTGGTCGCTGCTGGCGGATACTGCATGGGGACGGCTGTGGCTTTGGCGCATCGGACTGTCTTTGGTCTTCGCGGCCGCGTTGGTAGCGCTGGTGCTTCCGGTGGGATGGCTGGCTATCCGTCTGGGCTCCGAAAGAATCCAGATACTCCCGCGGGTATTGGCACTGGGGCTAGGCGGCGCGGTCCTCTGGACCCTTAGCTTGACCAGCCACGGGGCAGCTACGGCCGACATCCGGTCCGCCGCCTTGGCTTCCGACTATCTTCATTTGCTGGCGTCGGCCTTTTGGGTTGGGGCTCTAATTCATTTAGCATTGGGCTTGCCTTTGCTCCGGCGGTCTTTGTCGTCATCGGAGCGTCGCACCGTTCTGGCGTCCCTGGTGCCCCGGTTTTCGGTGTTGGCCGCCTTGAGCGTGTGCACCCTGGTTGTCACCGGTGTTTTCAATGGCTGGGCCCAAGTCACCGTGGCCTCAGCCGTCGCTACCCCCTACGGTCTCGCCCTGGTGGCCAAGGTACTCCTAGTTGTCGCCCTGCTTTCGCTCGCCGGGTTGAACCTGCTGTGGGTGCGCCCCCGCCTAGCGAGGGACAGCAATGGAGAGCGCTGGTTGGGGAAGTTTGTGTTCGGGGAAGTGGTGCTGGCGCTGCTGGTGTTGGCATCTGTGGGGTTTCTCACCAGCGTCGAACCCGCCCGCCAAATCGCTTCAAGAGAAATGGCCGCTGACCTCGATGCTCCGGTTTTTCAAGACACTGTTGAAGGGACGTCCATTAGATTAGAGGTGGCGCCAGGCACGGTGGGGCCCAACGATTTCACGGTCTCCTTGAACGACCGGCAGGGCAGTCCGATTAATACCGCCAGCGACGTGAGCCTGCACATCACTTATCTTGACGCCGACCTAGGAGAGGAGGCCACGTCAGCAGTCCCCTTGGGGAAGGGCTCGTATGCCCTGCAAGGCCATCAACTGAGCATCGCCGGGGCTTGGCAAGCGGTGTTAATTGTGCGGAGGCCCGACGCCTTTGATGCCCGGACCGCGTTTCGCTTTGAGGTTACCGGCGCCGGTCCGGCGGGCAGTTCGGCCATAGCGCCTTCGCCAGAGACGGCCAAGCTGCTTTTGGGAGCTGGAATTGCGTTGTTGGGGGTGCTGTTTATGGGCGCGGGACTGCCCTTGGGGGGGTGGTTCACTAAGGCCGGCGCCAGCGTGACGCTGCCCGGCATCATCGGCTTTGGGGCCGGGATTGTGTTGTTGCTCAACACCCAACTCGTCCAACCGGAGCCGCAAGCGGAGCTTCGCAACCCTTTTCCGCCCAACCCGGAATCGCTAGAAGCGGGGAAGGCTGCCTATCAAGGGAATTGCTGGTCCTGTCACGGTCTCAGCGGCCGCGGGGACGGCCCCGGAAGCGCCGGGTTGGAACCGCCTCCCGCCGACTTGGTGGTCCACGTACCCCTCCATGCCGAGGGCGACCTCTTCGGGTTTATTCACGACGGGATTCCCGGGACGGCGATGGCGTCTTTGGGCGAGGTGTTATCCGACGAGGAGATCTGGCACATCATCAATTACATCAAGACCTTCGAGGAGTAAGACCTCGCCCACTTTTCAGAGTTGGTGAGCGCGCTGACACGGAACCGCTCATCCTGAGCGAAGCGCAGCGGAGTCGAAGGACCGATTCCCTTCAAGTCTGAGCACTTATCCCGCGTCAGCGTCTACAGTCCCAACCGCCTTACGATCTCCTCGGCATGGACCACGGCGCCAGTCAAACCCTGAGCGTCTTGGCGGGCCAAGTAAACGGCTGCTTTGACCATGCCTTCCGGCGTAGCCCAAGTGGAAAAGTCGGCGTCGGGACGCTGGGCTTGAAATCCTTCGGTGGCCACCGGCCGCAGCGGTTTGAGGACGTTTACCGCAATGTTATGGGGGCCAAGCTCTGCCGCTAGACCCCAGCTAAACCGCTCCAGTCCGGCTTTCGCCGCTCCGTAGTCTTGGCCCATCAGCGCAATGCCAGCCTCGTGGTCCTCGCCCAGCGTGGATGAGAAGATATTGGTGGCGGCGTGGGAAGAGACGTTGATGATGCTGCCGCCGCCTTGTTCCACCATGGCGGGCGCTACCGCCTTGCAGCAGACGAAGGGCGCCCGCAGGTCGATGTCCATCACCAAGTCCCACTGCTTGATGGTGGTTTCCAGAAACGGCCGGTAACTGCCGATTCCGGCGTTGTTCACCAGCACGTCTACCCGCTTGTAGGTCTCCAGAGCACTCCGCACCATGGCGTTGATGTCGTCCTCTTCCCGCAAGTTGCAGCGCACCGCCAACCCTTGGCCGCCTCTGCTTTCAATCTCGGCAACCGTGGCGTGGATGGTGCCCGGCAAGCCGGGGCGCTCCACCTCGGAACGGGCGGCAACCACCACGCTGGCACCGTCGTCAGCTAAGCCCAACGCTATAGCTTTGCCGATGCCCCGGCTGGCGCCGGTAACGATTGCAACCTTGCCGGTTAAAGACATGGTCTGCTCCTAGTCATTCGCTCAATACGGCTAGGTCGGTGAACACTTGGCGCCAGATTTCCGGACTGCCGTAACCCATGCCGCCGCGATGGGTTATGACGCCTTCGCCGTCGAAAGCGATCTTGGTGGACTGGATGTTCACCCGGAAGTCGGCGATAAGGTCGCCTATGGGCACTGCCACTGGCCAAGGGTAGTCTTGCTTCAGTCGAAACTCTTCAAAATCGGCGATGTCGAACACGGGGTCCATCCCGATGGCGTAGAAAGAAACCCGGTCGGCGTACTGCGGATAGACCTGCTTCATCTGCCGCAACTCGGCAGTACACACCGGTCAAGTGGTGGCGAAGAAGAAGAGAAAGGCCGGACGGGTATCGGCTAACAAGTCATTGGAGGTGAGAGTTGTTCCGTCCGCCAAGCCCAAGCTAAACACCGGGATGCGGCGGCCTACTTCGGAGCCCACCGCAGGACCGCGTATCGGCACGCCGTGTATCGCTTCGGACGTTGCCAAATTCTCAGCGGCGGTCCCTTCGGACCCCTGCGGGCCTTGCGCCGGGTTGGAAGCGGCACACCCAACAGACAACGCCCCCAATACTGCCACCACTAGCAAAGACCAGAGCAGTCTTAGACTTCGGTTAACACGAACTGCGAGCATGTTGTGGTCTCCTCACACCTACGGTCTTGGTGAGTCGCCAAGGAATGTTACGGCTGAGGGGGCGGAATGTCCACACCAACCCGGCCACGGTCAGGGTCTTTTCATGTCATCCCGAAGCAGTGAGGGGTCTAAAATCCCTCTGGAAAGGCGAAGTTGGCCCCAGTAAGAATTTTGGATTCCTCGCGCTGCTCGGAACGACAGAAGGGGATCAGAATGAGAAAGCTCTTCCGCCACGGTAGTGTGACGATTATGGATGCACCGGTCGAGAAGCGCCCTGGGGCAGGGTGTTGGTCTAGGTAGCAGAATTGTGGTCACCGAAGGCAAGAATTATAATCATCTAACCAATCTGAGAAGGGGGATTGAATCCTCATGGGCACGTTTACCGTACGGATTCACATTGGAGACCAAGAGAGGCGGCGCTGGACCGCACTGGACGCCTTGGTTGACACCGGGGCTTCGATAACCTCGGCCCCCGCTTCAGTCCTACGAGACCTCGGGGTGGAGCCGATGACGCAGGAGCGGTTCCGCTTCGGTCAAGGCGAGACGCGGGTGATGGACGTCGGCCAGACCTGGGTGCGGGTTGAAGGCAGGGAGAGAATTACCCTGGTTCTCTTCAATGAAGAAGGCACCCCTCCCCTGCTGGGCGCGCTGGCGTTGGAAGGTGTGTTCATGGGGGTTGATCCGGTGGGCCAGAAGTTGGTCCCGGTGGAAGGGTGGCTGGCCTAGTCTCAGTCCAGCGACCAAACCTCAAAATCCTCGAATCGAGTGTTGTACCCAGGAACTTCGTTGCCGGAATAGAACCCGGTCCCTACCCAAACATCGCCCTCCTCTGGGCCCAATCCGATGTCCAGTTCTGCGATGAATTCGCCGTTGATATTAAGCAATGCAGTGCCGCCAATCGCCAAAAGAAGAATCTTATTCTGCCCGCCGGAGCCTAGATTCAGGCGCGCCCGGCCCCTCTCTTCATGGACCGGGGAAAACGAGCCTTCTCTAACCCAATGTTCCCAGGTCCCATCGCTGGCCATGACCACTGCTTGGAACCGGTTAGTCGCTGAGTGTCTGAAGGCAAGACCGTAACTCCAAGGTCCGACACTCCGGGAGTACGGGTTAAAGAATATGGCTTGGGCGATGAAATCCTTGACTTCCGTCAACATATAGAAGCTCTTGATGTTTCCGTCGTTATCGTGAGCCAGTTCGCCATCTTCAGTTCCCATCCACTCCGGTTCACTAACTCTGAACCCCCGGAATACGGTTGACCGCCCGGTTACTTCGTGGCCGGTATAGTACCCCCTGATTGCCGATACGTCGCCGCGCTCGCTTCCTTCCGGAAGGGTTAGCGAAGAAATGAGCTTCCCGTTCAGAAAGAACAGGCCTACCTCCTCTAGTGCAACAATGCGAATCTCGTTGGAATCACCGGCACGGGTCTTTAGGCCGGACGCCAGCCCGCTGTCCAAGAGCAGATCGGAGTCAGGGTCTCCGTCCCTGAGGTAGTGTCCCCACTGACCATCACCGCTCACGACGAGGGCGCTGAATTGGTCTTTGCCCGAATCCCGGAACATAAACCCGTAGTCCCAGTTTTCACCTGCTGAAGGATTATCGAAAGCGGCTACCGCTACGAAGTCTGACAAGGACACGCCCGCACTGAACTCCTCGATGAAGTCATCTTGGTTTTGATCAAGAGACCCATCAACCAGCCCGAACCGGACGCCGGCGCCGCCCGGCCGGGGTGTGGGAGTAGGAGTAGCGGTAGGAGGAGCCCCGATGGAACCAGACTTCAATGAATGGAGCGCCCCGGCGACCGTAAGCGCTGATACGGCGAACCCGAATCCTTCGACAGGTTCCCCGGTCGAGGATTCTCGGACAACGGACGTATTGATCCCGACAATCTCGCCATCCAGTGTGAACAGTGGCCCGCCGCTGTTGCCAGGATTGATCGGCGCATCGGTCTGGACCATCCATCGCTCTCTCCTCCCATCAAACGAGAGCCGTGAGACCACCCCGCTGGTGATCGACGCCTGATCGATGCCAAGAGGATAGCCCATCGCGAACACCGAATCACCGGGTGTCAACCGCCGGTCTGCTAGATACGCGGCGCGAAACTGGGCGGAGCAACAGATTTCAAGGGCGGCGAGGTCCTTGCCGATGTCATAGCCCAAATATTTGGCCGGATATAAGGCGGAGTCGTTGACGCTAACCTGGATTGCGCCGCCCTGATCGACGACATGGTAATTGGTGACGACGACGGCCGCTCCCCGTTGGTCTACTTCCACGATGACCCCGGAACCCGAGCCGGTGGCCGTCAAGACCTTGACTACGCTCGGACGTACCCGGGAAACGACGGCCGCCAAATTCCGTGACGCTGTGGGAGTGGCCGTCGGTACAGGAGTAGGCGTGGGAGTGGCCGTCGGAGGCGGGGTGGGTGTCGGCGTGGATGTTGGGACCGGAGTCGAGGTAGGAGTCGGAGTCGGCGTAGGGGTCGGCAACGGTGTGGGTGTGGGCGTAGAGGTCGGTAATGGGGTAGGTGTAGGACTGGTGGTGGGGGCCGGGGTGGAAGTTGGCATCGTCTCCATGGTTGCCCCTACCCTAGCGGCAACGGTGGCGTCTATGTCCGGAGTGGGTGTGGCGGTAGGAGTTGGTAGTGCTGCTTCCACCGCTGCGGCTACGGTGGCCTCAATGTTCGGCGTCGGGGATTGTTGGCAGGCCATCAAGAAGCCGGTCCCGATTCCCAACAGAACGACGAGAACAAATAGGCGCATACCTCCATTATAACCCTGCCTAGATAATCTCGACTCGGTGGCGGCGGGCTCGTCAGGGCAATCGCGTCTTAATTCCTGAGAACCGTGAGTTGAACGTGCGCCAGCAACCCGTCATTCCGGCCTTGAGCCGGAATCCAGGCCCGTTCTCCACCAGTTGCGTTTCCTCTCCTCAAGCTTCCTGGGTTCCGGCGAAAGCCGGAACGACGGCCTGGGGTAATCGAAGCACCCCTATGAAGATTACAAGCGAAGCGATTTAAGGCGCGATTGCCCTGGCGGGCTCGTCCAGGGTGTTTCAAGTGTCCTCCATACAGCTTGGTGGGAGGCGGAGGCGCCTGCGGGCGGTCTAGGGTACTGTTTTGACACCATTGAGTTCATGCTCGGATCATGCTAATGTCATCCCATGGCAAATCTTCAAATAAAAAACGTGCCGGATGCCCTTCACGAGCGGCTGCGCCGTCATGCCCGCGAGCGGAACAGCACTATGAGTGAGGTCGTACTAGCCGCCATCGAGCGGGAGTTGGCAATGTGGGAATGGCGCGAGCGTTGGGCCCAACATCCGACGGCCGACTTGGGCATAAGCGCAGCAGACCTGATTCGAGAGGAACGCGCGCTACGCGATACGGATATCGAGTGGCGGGATACGTAATCGACGCCTCAGTGGCGGTCGAGTACCTCCTTAGGACTCCCTTGGGGCTGATCGCTGCCGACTTAATCGGTAACGCCTCGTTGACCGCTCCCGAGTTGATGGACGCGGAGGTCCTGTCGGCTTTGCGCCGTTTGGTACTGGGTGGACGTTTAGGTGAAGCGCGGGCGCTGATGGCCATCGACATCCTAGCCAATTGGCCGGTCAGTCGTGTTTCGCACCGAGACTTGACAAGATTGGCTTGGCAACATCGTGAGAACGTCAGCGCGTACGATGCCTTATACGTCGCTACTGCCCGCACCTTTGGTCTACCATTACTTACCGCCGATAGCCGATTATCCAGAGCGACGGGCTTGGGCGTCGTGGTAGAGACCGTTGGCATGGGATAATCTGGCCTTTTCGCCTTGGGAAAGTATGGAGGGGCAAATACCGGTCGTTTGCCCCTCCTGAATCTTTTTAGCCGGGTCTCTCTAGCCGGTGAAGCGGCTCGTTACCGGTTGGTGGCCGGCGTTTTCGGCGTAGGGTTCCTCCCGGTAAAGGGCCATGTCCTTCATCACGGGGATATCTTGGATGGAGAACAGAATGGCTTCCGCTCCGGCATCGGCGGCGTGTTCGTGCCAGGCCCAGGGTGGGACCACGAAAAAGTCCCCTTCCTCCCAATCGAAGCGTTGGCCGTTGATGACGCTGTAACCCTCACCTCGGAACACCTGATAAACTTTGCTGCTGGTGTGGCGGTGCGCCTTGGTGCGGACCCCCGGCCGTATTAGCTGCGCCCAGCAGGTCATGGACCGCAGCACCGGTCTGCCGGTGGTTGGGTCGCTGAACTCCATGGCTACGTCGTCAAAGGGGTCAGACCCCAGCTCGGACAGTCCCTTGAGGGCGTCGTAGGTCCGGTCCCACTTGTAGTGCCAAAGCGGGGAATAAGGGACTTCTTCCTCCCCCCATACCGGCCTAAGGGCGCCGGAGGCGTACTTGCGTATCGAGTCGCCAACGCCGGTGATGGGCTGCTGGTCTTCGGGAAATGCCTCGTAGAAGTTGGCCCGCAGGTAGCCGACCAGCGGAACGTCTAGGCCGTCCAGCCAAATCATGGGCTCAGTCCCTTCATTGGCGTGGTCGTGCCAAGTCCAAGAGGGAGTAAGAATCAGGTCGCCGGGCTCCATGTCGCACTTGTCCCCTTCCACCGTGGTGTAAGCGCCGTTGCCGGTGAGAATCCAGCGGATGGCGGTGGGCGTGTGACGATGGGCGGGCGCGCATTCGCCGGGCAGCAGGAGCTGAAGGGCGGCGACCATGGTATGGGTGGTGCCGCGGTCCAAGCCTGGGGTTGCCAGACGCATCGTCCGCCTTTCCACCTCCCGGTCCGGAGTCACGATCTCGCCGCTCTTGAGGACCAGGGGTTCGACCTCCGACCAGCGCCAGAGGAACGGCTCGATCTCGGGTGGGGCCGGCCGCTCCCGGTTCACCCAGCCGGGGGAGAGCCGGATGCCGTCGGAGGTAGCGTAGTATTGCTGTAGCTCTTCCGGACTCAGTTGGTCCCGCACTGCCATGATTGGGCCTCCTTGTTGTCGTGTCTGTTGCGCTTTGCAGTTTAGCAGAAAAGGGGTTAAGGGACCCGTGACTTTAACGTAGGGGTAGTCGCGTTGGCTGCTGTGGGCGGGACAAGACATCAGCTTGTCCGGTCCGGCATGACTGGCTATGATGATTGCTATGAAGATTTTTTATTCGGCAAGCGAGGCCAAAGCGAGGTTCTCCGAAATCTTAAGGGCCGTTAGCGATGGGCAGACCGTAACGGTTACCTACCGCGGTGAACCGGTGGCCGAAATCCGTCCCATCGACGGAAGATTGGGGAAGGTTAAGCCCAGCAAGCGCCAGACAGTCGAGGAGCGGCTGGATGAACTGCGCCGCCGGGGAATCCTGAAACCGGCCTACGGTCCAATAGAGGAGCTCAAACCAGGGCCACATATACCCGGCGCACTGGATCGCTTTCTCAAAGAACGTGGCTAGTGGCCACTGCCTACGTCGACTCTTCGGCAGTCTTGGCTGTTGCTTTCGGGCAGCCTAGCAGCCTTGAAATTTCCCAACGGCTTAGGGGCTTTGACCGCCGGGTTTCTTCGAATCTGCTTGAGGCGGAAGTGCGGGCGGCTTTCGTCCGAGAGCAGCGGGAGTTTCACCTAGTGACGCTTTTAGGCATCGAGTGGATTTATATCGACCGTCCACTAAGCTCGGAATTCGCTACTGTACTGACAGTCGGCTATCTGCGCGGCGCCGACTTGTGGCACGTAGCCGTGGCCCTATATGCCTTCCCAGAGCACGAGGAAATTTGTTTCCTCACCTTGGATCAGCGACAGCAGGAAGTAGCGGTGGTGCTGGGCTTTCAAGTCTGACGGCAACCACCGGTTGACCGTTCGAGACACAAAGAGGTATCGAAATTGAGTTGTACCTTTAGCGCGGTAATCAAGCAAAGCGATGGATGGTGAATCGGCTGGCGGATTAGATTGAGGGGCTGCCGGGCCAATCCCTTGCCGCCTTAGTTGGCAGTGCGTATCATTCTTGTAGCTATCTTAAGGAGAAAATGATGGTCTTCGGGCTGGCCGTACACCGGAACGCAGCGTGCCTTGCCGTATTGCTGCTTATAATCTTGTTGGCAGGGTGCACTGGAGAGGTCACCAAGGAGGCAACCAAGGAAGCGCCCACAGAGGCACTTATCGAAAAGACCGTTGAGCCCGTTGAGAAAGAGACAGAAGTCCCCAAAAACACTCAAGAAAACCCGGAAGTGGCGACGCCCGGTCCGACGCCCGCTCCCACTGGAGACAGCGGGCCGCAAATCTACCAATTGGGCATCTTCGAAGACCTCACCACCACCAACTACTGGTCTTATCTCGGCCCCAACGCTACCATCTGGAACTCCTACGTCTTGGGAGGCGCCAAGCCGGTCCTGTATACTCTCTCCGCCCAACGCTTTGACTACATCCCGTCGGTGGCGGAAGACTTCTCCACCCCGCTTAGAGAGGAGACCCCTTCGACTCCCGCTCAGGGTGAGCCCAGTCGAACCCTCTGGACCACCGAAGTCCCCTTGAAGCAAGGGGTGAAATGGAGCGACGGCAACGACGTGACCGCCCACGACTTCGTTTTCACCGCCCAAACCGTGCTTGACTTGGAGATGACCGGAAACTGGTCGTCCATCGTCGATCCCAAGTTCTTCGACTATGCGGAAGCCCTCGACGACTACCGCCTGAAGGTCTACTTCAAGGAAAAGCCGGGCCTAGCCCGCTGGCAGTTCGGCATGGCCTTCATGCCCATCCTCTCCAAGGCTTACTGGGAGCCGGTAGTGGAGGACGCCAAACAACAAGGACCCGTTCTGGAGCAGCAAAGGGCGCTGTACGCCCATGTACCGGAAAACGAGCCCAGCGCGGGAGGGTTCCTCTTTAAGAAATGGGAGCGGGGGGCCTTTGCCGAAAAGGAGAAGAACCCCGATTACTATTTCAGCGGTTCCAGCGTAGTCGAGTACACCAACGGCGCTTACGCCGAGGAAAAGCCGGGAGTGTACAGCTTCTCCTCCTACGGCGACCCCGGCGGCGAGACCTCCTTGAAGTATTCCGTAGGGCCTTTCGTCGATAGCTCCATCTACAGTATCTTCGGCAACCAGGAGACCGCGGTCTTAGCGTTGAAGAAAGGCGACGTCGATTTCATCCTCAACCCGTTGGGCTTGCAACGCGGGTTGCAACAGCAGCTTGAAGGCCAAGCCGGTCTGACCACGCTGGACAACCCCAACAACGGCTTTCGTTATCTCGGCTTCAACTTCCTAAAGCCGCCAATGGACATCAAGGCTTTCCGCCAAGCGGTGGCGACCATTATCGACAAGGAGTTTCTCACCGGCACCGTGCTCCAGGGGGTGGCCATCCCGGTGTACACCACCGTGTCTGAGGGCAACGGCTTCTGGTATAACCCCGAGGTGTCCCTGCTGGGCAAGGGCTTGTCCCGCGCCGAACGCACCCAACAGGCAGTTGACTTGATGAAAGGCGCCGGGTTCACTTGGGAAAAGGAGCCCAAGGTGAGTGAAAACGGCACCGTCGAGGTGGAGGGCGCGGGCCTCAAGATGCCCAATGGCGAACCCATCCCCGAGTTGGAAATCCTGGCGCCCAGCGCCGGGTATGACCCCCTTCGCTCCACCTTCGCCATCTGGATCGAGCGTTGGCTTAAGGACATGGGAGTCCCCGCTAGAGCCAAACTGACCGACTTCAACGTAATAGTGGAAAAGATCCGCGACCCCGAAGCCTTCGACATGTGGATACTGGGTTGGGGCCTGAGCAACTTCCCCGACTATCTCGAGTCCTTTTTTCACTCAAGGCACTCCAAGGACGACGGTCTTAACCGTGGCAGCTACTCCAACCCGGAGTTTGACGCCTTGGCCGAGGCCCTCTTGGTGGAGACCGACTTGGACACAGCGCGCGGCCAAGTCTTCAAGATGCAGGAATTCCTAGCGGAAGATTTGCCCTACGTGGTGTTGTTCACCACGCCGGTCTTGGAGACGTACCGCAGCGACCGGTTGGAGTTCCCCTACACTACCAACCTTGGAGGGCTCCAAAGCACCAGCGGCAGCACTGCAACCGTCACAATAAAGTAGACCTAACAATGCCATCTGCCGGTAGCTGCCGGCCGTCGGCAGCCCGCACGGGGCCAGGGCCTTTTCATTCATGGAAATGTCATTCTGAGCCGTAGGCGAAGAATCTAAAATGGCAGCCGACCAAAACGGCTTTCCTCGCCGGTGCGTTTACGCCGCAGCGACACTGGGCAAAGGAAACACATCGGCGGCAAGAATTTTAGACCCTTCACTCCGTTCAGGGTGACAGAATGCGATTGCCCTGGGCGGCAATCCGGGGTTCGACTGCGCTCACCCTGAGCGGGAGCCGAAGGGGCTTTATGGCCAACTACTTGGTGCGCCGGACTGGACAGATTGTCCTAACTCTCTTTTTCATCGTGAGCTTGGCGTTCTTCTTGGTACAAGCCCAACCCGGCGACTACACCGCCGTTTACTCCCAAAACCCTGACCTGACGCCCGAGGTCAGGGCGCAGGTCCAAGCCGCTTTCGGACTCGACAAGTCCTTGGGCGAGCAGTACCTGGCGCACCTAAAGAACTCCTTCACCGGCAACTTCGGCGTGTCCTTCGGCCATTACCCGCGAACGGTGATGGAGGTGATTTCCGAGCGGTTGCCCCGTACCGCGGTGCTGTTCCTGACTGCCACGGTCATCTCCTTCTACGTCGGATTCGCCTTGGGCAAACTGATGGCTTGGCGGCGTGGCGGGCTCATCGAGTACACTGCCACCGTGTCCGGCGCCACCCTCTTCACCGTGTTTACCCCTTGGTTCGCCTTGATGATGATCTGGATATTCTCTTTCAAGCTGGGCTGGTTCCCCTTGGGCAAGTTCCTGGACCCCCTGTTGTGGAGGGATGCGCCGGTTGGCGCCAACGCAGTGTTCAACGACATGCTGCTCACCGCCGGAGGGTTCTCTTTGTTTTTGCTGTTCGCCGTCCTGGTTTCCCGGAAGGCCGGTGGACGGCGCTGGCGCCGGTCCCTGCTCCCTGTGGCCGCGGCTGGCGCTATCGCCGTCCTGGTGGTCTGGGCGTGGTCCGGGATAGGGTACTTGGCCCTGGACATCCTCAGGCACATGGTGTTGCCCATCGGCACCCTGACGCTCATCTCCTTCGCCGGCACCATGCTGCTCACCCGCAACAGTATGCTGGAGGTCCTCCGCGAGGACTTCGTCATGGCCGCCCGGGCCAAAGGCTTGCCCGAGAGGGTGGTCCGCGACAAGCACGCCGCCCGCAACGCGCTTCTCCCCGTAGTCACCAGCCTGGTCTATAGCCTGGCCTTCGCCATTGACGGCGGAGTGTTGATCGAGACCATATTTTCCTGGCCCGGCATGGGGCTCACCCTGTTGCAAGCGGTCCGCTCCGAAGACCTGCCCTTGGCTATGGGCGCCTTCGTCTTCATCGGTATATTCGCCCTCGTAGCCCACTTGGTGGCCGACGTCCTCTACGCCTACCTGGACCCCAGGATCAGGTACCAATGATCCAGCCCCCTCGAACCCCGGCAGTCATGAGCCCGGCCCAAATCCGGGCCGCCAAAATGCGTCTCGCCCTGAGGGGCCTGCGAGAGGGATGGGCCATTTTCCGGGAAAGCCGCATCGGTGTCTTGGGGCTGGCCGTCATCGTCATATTCGCCTTGATGGCCATATCCCATCCCATACTCATGGCCACCGTCTGGGATGAAGCAACCTATGATCCCGTCACCGGCTACGCCTTTGACCAAGTGGACCAACCGGCGGCCCCCTCTTGGAACCATCTCTTGGGCACCGATCCCCTGGGACGGGATATCCTCAGCCAACTGCTCTCCAGCACTTCGTCGGAGTTCATTCTGGGCATCGTGGCCGCTACGGTAACCGTTACCATCGCCACCACCGTGGGAGCCGTCGCCGCCTATTACCGCGGACTGGTCGACACCTTTTTCATGCGGCTGGCAGACCTCATCGTTGCCCTTCCCGGCGTCTCCTTGCTCATCGTGCTAAGCGCGTTGTTCGAGCTGAACCTCTTCATCTTGGGCATCATCATCGGCATCCTGGGCGGGCTGGGCGGCACCGCCATAGTGCTTAAATCGCAAGCCCTGGGCATCAGCGTCAAGCCCTATATCGAAGCCGCCCGGGTGGCCGGGGGAGGCCGGGCCCATATCATCATGGTGCACATCATCCCCAACCTCTTGCCGCTGTCCTTCCTCTACATGATGTTCACCGTCACCGGGGCCATCTTCTCCGAGGCCGTCCTGTCCTTCCTCGGGCTGCTGAACATCCGGATGAGTTGGGGCATAATGATCCACACCTCCCACACCGCCGGGTACCTGACCGGCGGCACTAATTACTGGTGGCTCATCGTGCCCGCCGGGGCCTCCATCACCCTGTTGTGCTGCACCTTCTATCTGGTTGGCAGAGCGCTGGACGAGGTAGCCAACCCCAGGCTGCGCCGCCAGTGAGCGCCGGGCCAATAACGGGGCCCATCTTGCGGGTATCCGGCCTAACCATGTACTACAGTACCCGCCAAGGCGACGTGCGGGCCGTCGACGGGGTGAGCTTTGACTTGGACCCCGGCGAGGTCCTGGGGTTGGTCGGGGAGTCCGGCTGCGGCAAGAGCTCCATAGCAATATCCCTGATGCGCCTCCTCCCCGACAACGCCCGCGTCGTCGGCGGGCAGGCGCTCTTGGGCGGGGACGACCTGCTGGCTATGGACGAGGACCAAATGCGAAACTACCGTTGGCGGCGCGTGTCCATGGTCTTCCAAGCGGCTATGAACGCCTTGGACCCCGTTTATCGCGTTGGCGACCAGATCGTCGAAGCTATCGAGACCCACGAACCCGGCGTCACCACCAAAGAAGCCAGGGAAACCGTGGCCCGTCTTTTCCAACTGGTGGGCCTGGACCCCCAATTGGCCCAGCGTTACCCTCACGAGTTCAGCGGGGGTATGCGGCAGCGGGCCGTCATCGCTATGGCCCTCTCCTGCCGCCCCGACCTGATGATCGCCGACGAGCCGACCACGGCGTTGGATGTCATCGTACAGGACCGCATCCTGCGCCAGCTAAAGCAGATCCAACGCGACTTGAACATGAGCATCATCTACATTACCCACGACATCGCCGTGGTCGCCGAAGTGTCCGACCGTATCGGTGTTATGTACGCCGGCAGGCTGGTGGAATTGGGCGCTACCGACCACGTCTTTCGCCGCCCCATCCACCCCTACACTGCCGCCCTGCTTTCCGTATTCCCCAGTATCCGCGGCGAGAAACGGGCCCTGGAAACCCTGGGCGGAGACCCGCCCAATCTGATAGACCCCCCTCCAGGCTGCCGTTTCCATCCGCGCTGCCCTTACGCCACCGACATTTGCCGGCAGGAAGAACCGCCCATCGTCGACCGCGACGGCCACTGGGCAGCCTGCTGGAACCCCTTGGGCTAGAGAGCGTTATCGATGGTTTCGGAGCCGTTATTGCGGGTTGAGGGCCTGACCAAGCTGTTCCCCGTTTCCAAGAGCCTGTTTCGGGGTTCCAATTCATACGTCCACGCGGTAGACGACGTTTCCTTCACCCTGCTCAAAGGGGAGCGGTTCGGCTTGGTGGGTGAGTCGGGTTGCGGCAAGACCACCATCGGCAAGCTCCTGGTCAAGCTCCAAGAACCAACCCAAGGCCGCATTTTGTTCCATGACCCCGAAGGCGCTTTATCCTCCAACAGCGGCGATGGGGACTACACTGACCTGAGCCGTACCGGCGGAGGACGGCTGAAGACCTTCCGGCGCCGCGCCCAGATGATCTTCCAAGACCCCTACGAGTCGATGAACCCGCGGCGCACCATCTTCGACACCATCGCCGAGCCGCTGGTGGTCCAGCGCATCGGCAGTTCGCTGGACCGGTTGGACCGGGTCACCAACCTCCTGGAACTGGTGGGACTGACCCCGCCGGAGAATATGCTCTTCCGCTACCCCCACGAACTCTCCGGAGGCCAACGCCAGCGGGTGGCCATCGCCCGGGCCCTCGTCGTCGAGCCGAGCTTCGTGGTTGCCGACGAGCCCACCTCCATGCTGGACGTCTCTATCAGCACCGGCATTATGAAGCTGATGCTGGACCTAGCGGAGCGGTTGGAGGTTACTTACCTGTACATCACCCACGACTTGGCCGTGGCCCGGTACATGTGCCAGCGCATCGCCGTGATGTACTTGGGCAAAATCGTCGAAGTCGCCGAGACCGAGGAGTTGCTCGCCAACCCGCTCCACCCCTATACCAAGGCCCTGCTCTCGGCGGTGCCGGTGCCCGAGCCGGGCTTCCGGCGGGACCCGGTAAATATTCTGGGCGACGTGTCGGCGCCCTTGGACCCGGAGCCCCGGTGCCGTTTCCACGACCGCTGCCCCATGGCCGCCGCGGTCTGCTACGCCAACCCCCACCCCCCCTTGGAAGACCGCGGCGGCGGCCACCTGGTAGCTTGCTACAGGGTTTAAGCCCCCGCTGGGCGGGATGTTTTAGGGTTCTCCATGTAGGCTGGAGGGAGGCGGATGTGCCGATGGTGGTGAATCTTGTACATCGGAAGAGTTGATGCCCGGCGATTACGAGCGGGTTGTTCTCCGGCTGTGAGGCGGCGCCGGGTATTGCAACATCTGAAATTGATTGACAGAGTTGAATGAGAACCACAGTTGTCTGAACAACTCTCGACTGAATGTGAACGATAGTTTACACTATCCGCGTGGTCGAGATCATCGAAAGCGCCACATTCAAGCGAAGGATTCGCGGCTTACAGGACCGGCGGGCGGTGGCCCGGATCAACGCCCGGTTGAGGAGCGTTTCGATGGGCAACTTTGGCGACGCTAGGTCGATAGGCGGGGGCTTGTCTGAAGTGCGTGTGGATTACGGGCCGGGTTACCGTCTCTATTTCTTGCGACAGGGCGCAACCGTCGTCGTTCTGCTTTGCGGCGGTGATAAGAGCAGCCAACAGAGGGATATTGAACGAGCCAGGGCATTGGCGCTGGAATGGAGGTAAGCCTTGCCTGAGACATTCACCAAATGGGACGTCACTAGCCAGTTGTGTACCAATGAGGATGCTTGTTTGTATCTCGAAGCGTGCGCGGATGAAGACCCGGGGGATGGCAGCCTGATTCGAGCGGCCTTGAACGACATTGCGCGAGCTCAAAACATGAGCCGACTGGCCCGCGACATCGGGATGACCCGCGAAGGTCTCTATAAGGCGTTGTCGGAGAACGGCAACCCCAGCTTCGCAACGGTTATGCGAATCACTCGGGCATTGGGGATGCAACTGCGTATCAGTGCCCGGAGCGACACTCCGAGCGGCCTATAGCCCTTCGTTCAGCGTTCCTAAAGTCGTCCATCAACGGTATACCTGGTCACGAGGTCCAATTCCCAACACCAAGACCTGTAACACGTCGTTTTGAATATCGCAGATAACTCGATAATCGCCTACCCGGTAACGCTAGTATCCGCTCCAAGTGTCGCTCAATGATTGGCCTCTTTGCCGCGGGTTTTCCAATACTGCAACGCCCTCGCGCATATAATTGCGAATGCGCCGAGCTGTCTGCCGGTCAAGTCTCGCTAGTTGCCTCCCGGCCGCAACGGTGTATTCAACTGTCCAAGCCAAGCGATGCGCTCAATTCCGCTTCGGTCAGTATGCGCTCCTCGCCTCTGCGGATTCTTTCGATCGCTTCTTCGGCCAGGCGGTAATCTTCCAAATCGGCTCTTAATATGGCTTCCGCGACGAAGTTTATAACTGCGGCTAGCTGGTTGTAGCCAATTACCTTCGCCCCGACGCTGTCCGCAAGTTCCTTCAGCCGGTTCAGAGAGATACGCTGGGTCTTCTGCCCTATCTCCGGTTCCGGAAGTTCGTCCTCGGGCATTACGTAGAACCGCCACTGGCCGGTATCGCGGTGGTCGGCAATATCCGGGTCACTCTCCGGGTGCCAGGCGAATACGTAGATATGGGTCTGGCGGCCCTTTTCCCCGGGGTGTATGTCAAACGACATGGCGTGTGGCTTGCCGGGACCTTTCGGATTCTCCCAACTTTGCCAGGCGGCCGATTGCTTCACTTGCAGATGAATGCCCTCGCCGTTTTCCAAATCCCATGGGTCCCATTCCCCGGACGGTCGCCAACTGGCTTCCTGGGTACTGTTGCACAGGGCAGAGTAGACCAAGCCCTCGGCATAGGTTCCCCGCCAGGCATTGCCGATCAGCTTCTGTCCATAGAACCTGCCGGATATATATTCGACGATGCTGTCGTGTAGTTGGTTGCTCATATCGCGGCCCCTATTCATTTCTTGATCGCCGCACATACCTCCGCTCTGCTGGTTTATGAAACCGGGCTCAGGGAATTCTAGCACAGGCAACGGTGGTATCATGGGGAAATACTGCCGGAGGACACTGCGGAGGTATCAAAATTGAGTTGCGTCTATAGCGTAGTAATCAAGCAAAGCGACGGTTGGTGGATCGGCTGGATTCGGGAAGTAGCGGGAGTCAACGCCCAAGCCCGGACTCGCGAGGAACTGCTGGAGGACTTGAACGTGGCCCTGAAGGAAGCCCTGGAAATGAATTGCCGGGATGCTGAGACGGCGATGTCTGAAGATTACGAGCAGGTCACTATCCAAGCGTGAGGCGGCGTCGGCTGTTGCAATACCTTGCCCAGGCAGGCTGTGAGCGAATCCGGGAGGGAAGACGTCATTCCTGGTGGGGTAAACCTTGCCAATGACCGCCGTACTGCCGTTCCTCGCCATACCGAGATGAACGGTGACCTCGTCCAAAAAATCTGCAACGACTTGGGAGTGCCGCCGGGCAGTTAGGCCGTTGCTTGCAGTCGAATATTCACTGTTAAAGTCGACTCGACACGCAGATGGTTATCCCTTCCTCATTCCGGTGACTGACATTTGGAAGCCTGTGGGCGAACACACTCGTGAATTTGAAGTCGTCAATGGTCCACATACCACCCAAATTAGGCATTTCCTTTGTTTCAGGGAAGGCATTGATAGCATCGACAATCGGCTTGATGCGGCTTTCCAAGTCTCGGCAAAAAAGGCCGGCGGCTATTGCATCAAGAATCGGCTTGATGTGGTTATCAACATCCTTCCGCCCAGACAAAGCTGAATATCAAAAGCCCCCGGATTTGTTCCGGGGCCTTCTTGCGTTTCGTATTGGTAGCGTGGGTTGGACTCGAACCAACGACCTTCGGGTTATGAACGATATACTTGGTCGCGGTGCCCGACTCGCACGACCAAGACCTGCAAAATCTGATCCTGAATTTCGCAGATAACACGATAATCTCCCACCCGGTACCTCCACCGCCCGCCGAGATTCCCGCTCAGCCGTTCACCTCTGTCGCGTGGGTCTTCCAATGCCGCGACGCGATCCATGTAAGTGACGACGCGACGGGCGATTTGCTGATCGAGCCGCCGGAGTTAATCTCTCGCCGTGTCGTTGAATTCAACCCTCCAAGCCAAGGTACGTCTTTACTTCCTCCGACGAGTAGACGCGCTCTTCTCCCTTGCGGACACGTTCGAGGGCCATCGTTGCCAGGTAATAATCTTCCACGTCCTCCAGTCCGCGCTCGATACTCTCCTGTAGATAATATTCCTTAGTGCGCCCGGCTTGCTTTACCAGGTCGGAAAGCCGTTGCTCGATCTCGGGAGTCAAATTAATAGTAATCGCCACCGCATACCCTCCTTCCTGAAGGGATCAATCCGAATCCAGATTATTGTAACATTCTGGATAGAGGGGCTGAAAAAGCGAAGACCCCCACGGAGTGATTCCGGAGGGCCTTTCGTGTTTGCCGATATTTGGTAGCGGGGGTTGGACTCGAACCAACGACCTTCGGGTTATGAGCCCGACGAGCTGCCACTGCTCCACCCCGCGATGAAGCAAAAGAACAAGAAGCCGGTCCTGCAAACCGTTTGAAGCTCCTAGCGTGGGTCAAGCCTCTCGACCGGTTAGTACCGGTATGCTGAAGCTGTTACCAGCCTTACACATCCGGCCTATCAAGCAGATAGTCTCTCTGCAGTCTTACCCCCGAGGTTAATCGGGGAGGGAGGCCTTATCTTGGGGGATGCTTCGCGCTTAGATGCCTTCAGCGCTTATCACTGCCAGACATGGCTACCCAGCGCTGCTCCTGGCGGAACAACTGGCACACCATAGGTCTGTCCCTCCCGGTCCTCTCGTACTAGGGAGAGGTTCCCTCAAGCCTCCTGCGCCCGCGGCGGATAGAGACCGAACTGTCTCACGACGTTCTGAACCCAACTCACGTACCCCTTTAACCGGCGAACAGCCGGACCCTTGGGACCGCCTTCAGCCCCAGGATGGGACGAGCCGACATCGAGGTGCCAAACCTCGCCGTCGATGTGAACTCTTGGGCGAGATAAGCCTGTTATCCCCGGGGTAGCTTTTATCCGATAAGCCACGGCCCTTCCACACGGTGCCGTAGGATCACTTTGCCCGAGTTTCCTCCCTGCTCGACTTGTAAGTCTCGCAGTCAAGCCCCCTTATGCCAATGCGTTCTGTGGACGATTTCCATCCGTCCTGAGGGGACCTTTGGGCGCCTCCGTTACCTTTTAGGAGGCAACCGCCCCAGTTAAACTGCCCACCAGGCACTGTTCCTCAGTTTTGCTGAGGTTAGGACCAAAAACAGCCAAGGGTGGTATTTCAACGGCGGCTCCACCCCGACTGGCGTCGGGGCTTCATAGCCTCCCACCTATCCTACACATGACGGCTCCCAGCCCAATACCAGGCTACAGTAAAGCTCCACAGGGTCTTTTTGTCCTGCCGCGGGTCGCCCGCGTCTTCACGGGCACCGCAATTTCACCGAGCCCTCCGCCGAGACAATGGCCAAGTCGTTCAACCATTCATGCGGGTCGGAACTTACCCGACAAGGGACTTCGCTACCTTAGGCATTTTGTTACTCCTCCGTTACCTTGGAAAAGGCCTCGGAGTGGGCCGGGCATTTCTGCCGGCCTCTGCATGTCGCCACGCAGATCGGACCATATCTTCCCGCACGTTCCGCCAGCGGGTCCGGCGTATGGTCTCTGAGGATTCCTTAGAGTTCCGACACGGGGGGATTACCGGTGTGGCTATCGCTCTCCAGACTTGCACTGGTGGGCGGCCCCCCCCTATTTTTAGCCTATTTAGTGCTCTTACGCGCCGGGTGAAAACAGCTTGCGAAGCAATCCATTCCCACCTCCTCGGTCTTTCCTGCTGATGGTCCGCACCGGACGCATTGTCACTGGTCCCCGTATGATGTAAGGGACCAGTAGCGCCGGATACTCGGGCTTCCCAGCATATAGCCAGATTTTATAACGGCCTTAAGCTACAATTCGTTCCGGTTATACCGGGATGAACTATACTCGGTTGACCGTTAGAGTTACGGCCGCCGTTCACCGGGGCTTCAGTTCGGGGCTTGCACTCCTCCCCTTAACCTTCCGGCACTGGGCAGGCGTCAGCCTGTATACGTAGGGTTTCCCCTTAGCACAGACCTGTGTTTTTGTTAAACAGTCGCCCGGCCTTCTTCTCTGCGCCCCCAGAGCGCTCCACCAGCTAGTGGCTTCACCCCCCAGGGGGCCCTTTCTCCCAAAGTTACAGGGCTCTTTTGTCTAGTTCCTTAGCGGAGGTTCGCTCGTACGCCTTAGGACTTTTATCCCAGCCCACCAGTGGCGGTTTGCGGTACGGTCGCCCCTGTTCCATAACCACGAAGCTTTTCTTGTCGGCTTGGGTCCAGCAAAATTTCGTATCCCGAAGGACCGATTCCCTCAACCCTCAGCTCGTTCGCCGGAGTGGATTTGCCTGCCCCGGCATGGCCTACGGAGGAGGACACACCATGTCCAATAGGCATGCTCTGCCTGCCCTTCCGCACCCCTCCTTGGTTTTAAAGCGAAACAACGGCGGTGCAGGAATATTAACCTGCTGTCCATCGCCTTCGGCGCTTGCCTACGGCTTAGGACCGACTAACCCTACGCCGATAAACGTTGCGTAGGAAACCTTGGGCTTACGGCGTCAGGGATTTTCACCCTAATTTACGCTACTCATTCCGGGATTCTCACTTCCCCGCGCTCCACCCCGACTCGCATCGAAGCTTCTTCGCCCGAGGAACGCTCCCCTACCACACCCAGGCGGTCATCAAAGGATCCCACCCATTTCCCGCAGGTTTTGCCGCACAGGCTCTTCGCTTTTCGGAGGGCCCCGGCGAACCGGAGCGCGCCTAATCGGCGAAGTCCTAACATTGGCGCCACCATTGGGAGCCGGGTTTTCACCTTTGCACCTGAACATCCACGGCTTCGGCGGCAAGCTTAAGCCCCGTTACATTTTCGGCGCAAAACCCCTCGACCAGTGAGCTATTACGCACTCTTTAAAGGGTGGCTGCTTCTAAGCCAACCTCCTGGTTGTCTGGGGAACCTCACTTCCTTTCCCACTTAGCTTGCGCTTGGGGGCCTTAGCCGGTGGTCTGGGCTGTTTCCCTTTTGACTGACGCACTTATCTGTGCCAGTCTCACTCCCGGGTATCGGTTGAACGGCATTGGTGGTTTGATTGGGTTTGGTAAGCTCACGCCCCCTAGCCCATTCAGTGCCCTACCTCCGTCCACCTGTGGCCCGAGGCTGCACCTAAATGCATTTCGGGGAGAACCAGCTATTTCCGGGTTCGGTTGGCATTTCACCTCTACCCACAGCTCATCCCAAGCTTTTGTACTAGCCACGAGTTCGGTCCTTCAGTGTGCGTTAACACACCTTCAACCTGGCCATGGGTAGCTCACCCGGTTTCGGGTCTACTGCATGGAACTATTCGCCCTATTCAGGCTCGCTTTCGCTGCGGCTCCGAAACTCCAGTCTCTTAACCTTGCTCCATATAGTAAGTCCCCGGATCATTCTTCAATAGGCACGCCGTTATCCCGAACTAGTCGGGACTGCGACCTTCTGTAGGCTCACGGTTTCAGATCTATTTCACTCCCCGCTAGGGGTTCTTTTCACCTTTCCCTCACGGTACTGGTACGCTATCGGTGACCAAGGGTATTTAGCCTTGGAGGGTGGTCCCCCCAGCTTCCCACAAGGTTTCCCGTGCCCCGTGGTACTCAGGGTGGGCGCTAGGAGTCTCATCCCTTTCGTCTACGGGGTTTTCACCCTCTTTGACGGTCCTTCCCAGGTGCCTTCGACTAGAGATGAGATTTGTAACTCCTTCGGGTCTAACGAGGCGACCCAAAGCGCTCCCTACAACCCCGGTACGACATAGGCCCTCGCGCCACTAAGTCACACCGGTTTGGGCTCTTCCCCTTTCGTTCGCCACTACTCAGGGAATCTCGGTTGATTTATTTTCCTCGGGGTACTTAGATGTTTCAGTTCCCCCACTTACCCTCCGCCAGAGGCGGATTGTCCGACTCAACACCGGACAAGGTTTCCCCATTCGGGTATCCCCGACTATGCCCGCTAGACGGCTCATCGAGGCTTAACGCAGCCTTGCCGCGCCCTTCATCGGCCCTTGGTCCCAAGGCATCCACCGTAAGCCCTTAATAACTTGACCCACGCTAGGAACTCCAAACGTTTTGGTGTTCTTTGCAGGTAACTTAGACTTCTTATTCTTTTGTTAAGGTGCTGGAGAGGAAACGGCGGCTGGGCTATGCCCAAGCCGCTGCTCAGGTGTCCCAACTCTTTTGCTATGTCAACTGGTTTGTATCACTTATGGTCATTCCACTCCCTTAGGTGGCGTATTATATGTCCCACTTTCAGCGCAGTCAAGGGGTTTTTGTCCGGGTTTGATTTGGGCCGTCCTGGCCCGGTTGATCGGAAGAGACCTGGGATACAATTCGTCAACAAGAAGTTGTCAAAAAGAGGAGGCACAGGTCATGTTGGTCTACAAGGCGATGTTCAAGTATCTGGATAAAGGGGTCCACGCCGAGGCGCTGGATTTTCCGGGGGTCATCACCTTCGGCTCCAACTTGGACCAAGCCCGCCAACTGCTGGCCAGCGCCTTGGTGGACATGGCGGAAACGAACCTGGAACGGGGCGAACCGCTGCCCAAGCCCGATCCTGCCATCTCCGACCCCGACGCCGACTTGGAAGAGCCGATTTACCTTCTCCTACAGGCGGCGTCTCGGGTTGCCCCGCAACGCGGGGAATCATTAGGATTTGGTGCAACTGCTATGCGAATAAGTGATCAAGCCTTCAAGGGGTGATGTTGAACCATTCGTCTGGCTAAGCTAAGACCGCTAATGAACATGTTGAGTTTGGCTTCGCCCAATTGGTCCACCAACGGGTCCGGTGGGGTCAGTCCCCGAAGGGCCGTTTTTAAGAACTGCACATGAGTGTCATAGAATTTATCCATATCTTGCCGAGCCTCGACAAACTTAGAAGGAGCCCAATCCGGGATAACAATTTCCTTCAGTCGCGACCTTGAAGATTCGATAGTTGTCGTGTGGGACAGCAGCGCCTCACGGACCCTCTCGATTTCCCGATCTTTTGGAGGGTTCAATGGCCTTCCTAGCCCGGCATGTTGTCCATCTGCACAATTCCGCACGAACTCTGCCATTTCGACCACCAGCGTCGAGAATTCCGCTTCCTGGTTTTTCCCAATGCAGTTCAAAGCTCCCGCGATTCGTTGCAGGGTTCCCTTTTGTTCCTCTGTAAATCTTTTCCTGAAGAATCTCATGGCATCTGTCGTATACCTTTCTGGATAGCCGGACTCAACGCTAACCGCCATTTAGGGCTTTGTGCTCCGCTTCGATACAATGTATGCTGCCACAGGACTCGTTCTGTCGATACCAGCACTACAATGCAAGAGTACTGGCTTGGGCATCTGGTCGAAGGCTTCCAAAACTTTTTCTTCTAAGACCCTTCCCATGTTAGATTTCAAGCTCCTTGGGCTGTCAGCTATAGGAATAGCGCAAAATTCGAACCCTTGCGACCGATAATAACCGTACAGTCCCTCAGGGTGCAGGTCGAGGCCGCCCCTAATGTAGTATTTTTCGTGTTGCTTTTCTTCGAGTAAGCTCACGATTGAACGGATTCCCGAAGATTTCACTCGCTCCACCCAATCGACGACGAGGCTTCTAGCCTTTGGAGGCAAGGGCGGACGACAGCAGCCGCATTGGCAGTCACTGAGATGTACGCCATAATCAGGGTGATCTCGAAGGGGCCGCTGTGAACACGCCAGATTTCCATTCAGGAGCCAAATCAGAATCTCTGAATCGTTTCCTGCCTTAATTTGGCCCCTAATTCGACAGAGTTCGACCCTAATCGCGGTAGTTGGCTTTGTCAATGACATACGTTCTTCCCTTCGCTCTGAACTCAGCTTCAAAGAGATTTGAAATGGGGCTTGGCGGTGCCTTTGATTTGACGCGTTCTTCCAATGCGGTAACCTTAGCGTTCCACACCGAACGAGTAACGTTATAGTCCTGCGGAAATGGGCGGATGGCAAAATCCCCCCTCGTGATGGCGGCATCACGGCTGGCCTCCTCCTTCGCTGCATTTAGCAAGTGTTTCGCTACCCTAAACCTGCTGTCGCAAGCGTGCATACGCGCAAGCATGAACGATATTTCGGCCTCGCCGTCCCCGCTGTACCCGGTTGCGCTCTTGAAATGCAATAACATACCAAGTGCCTTGATGCATGTTTGTACGGCAAGGGCAAGCTTCCCGTCACCGTACCTTGAGTAAGCAGCGCGCTTCAGGCCCCTCAAGTAATAGGAGACTTCGGTTTCAGCCGGCTTTGTTGCATGAATATTGGCAGCACATGAAATGTCCCGACACCCTTTGAATCGAGCTATGCTACTCGATAGCTATCCGGCATTCCCAAGTGGGTCATCCGATTCAAAGCGGCACACTTTACCTTGGCTTCCACCTTCTGCTGCGGTAACTTCCTGGCCTGAAGATAGGAACCAAAGATGGTCTTGAACCGAAACATGGCAGTCTCGGCCAGGGAACGCCGATGATAGCCCGACTCTTGTTTCCACCGCTTACGTCCTACCTTCCGAATCCTTCTCAGGTTCTCGTCCCGCACCAGGGGCGGGGCGGCACAGTTCCCATGCTGCCAGATACGGGCATCCTTTCGAGGTGGAATTGCTACCCGCCTGACACCTCTGACAGCGCAGCCCTCATATACCTTCCTTTTGTCGTAGGCCCCATCGCCACCCACCTGCTCCACTGACTCGGTGCTCTGGTCCAGAAGTTCGGGCACCGCTCCCGCATCGTCCAGGCTGGCCTCGCTCAGTACCACGGCCTGGATCTCCTGGGTTTCACTGTCCACGCTTAGATGGAGCTTCCTCCAGGTGCGCCGTTTGGTATAGCCATGCTGACGCACCTTCCATTCTCCCTCCCCAAAGACTTTCAACCCGGTGCTGTCCAGTACCAGGTGCAAGGGCCCAGCAGCTTTCCTGAGCAAGGAAACCCCCAGGCGCTTGGCGCGCTTGCAGAGGGTGGTATAGTCCGGCACCGGCAAATCCCACTCCAGCAAGTGAAACACGGACCGGAGAAACCCTTCGGCAGCCCTCAGGGTCAAGTGGAAGACGCTGCGCACCATCAACAGACACTGGATTGCTCCATCGGAATACTGAAACTGCCCACCGCGCTTTCGGGGGCCGTCGGGCTTCCAGGCCCCAATATCCTCTTCGCTGGTCCATAGGGTTATTGAACCCCGCTGGACCAGGCTTTCGTTGTAGTCATGCCAGTTACGTATCCGATACTGGGATTTCCTGGTGGTGGTGCGTTTCTTGGGACGAGCTTTGGAGGCTTGCGGTGTTCGCTTCATGCCTCCAGCTTAACACTACCTCCCATTCATTCAACAAAGCCGTTTCAGCCCGTAACCTGGCATGTATAAGATGCTTCTCTTCGTCGGCCTCGCTGTTCGAGTTATTGTGTTTCCTTATCTCGGACAGCAGTTGCATGTATCGCCCGTCCATCGACCACTCGTATATCTTGTTGTTTGTCGCCTCAATTTCATTCTCATAGAATTCTTGCAAACTGCTATCTATCGCTGCCTGTTCGTCATCGTTGAATTCGATCGCTTCACCTTCTACCGGAAGAGGGCACATGGACTCCTCTTCCGGTTCAGGTCTCCATAGTCTCCGTAATGATTCTATGAGTCCCATGTCACCTCCAAAACGATTTGCGCTGGAAGGGACTGATGCGTGGCTCGACCGATTCTACTGAATGCAGTGGATTTATCCCACCCTCTTTTAATCTGCCGTCTCCTAAGGTTGGATGGACGCTTCTCCAAGAAGACTCAAACAGGGTCATTTTGTCCAGAGTATTTGATCCGGGCCAGCGGCCACGCGGGCTTGAAAAATTGAGTCAACGGCCAGGCTCTTGGCAAAGGCCACCCTGCCCATGCGATTGACGAAGGCCAGGCTAGAAACTCTACTTACCGCCCCTTAAACTCCGGACGCCGCTTCTCCAGAAACGCCCGCACCGCCTCCTTGTGGTCCTCGGTCTTGCGGGCTTGTTCTTGGGCCACGTGGGCCAAGGCCAAGCTCTCTTCGAAGTTCAGGTCCAAGCTCTGGTGGGCCAGGTATTTGATCAGGGACAGCGACACCATGGGCCCGCTGGCCAACCTGCTAGCCAGCTCTAAGGAAGCCTCCATAAGCTCGCCGTCGGGCAGGACTTTGCTGGCGATACCCATCCGGTAGGCCTCGCTGCCGTCGATACGGTCGCCGGTGTACTGGAGCAACAAGGTGTTGCTCAGACCGATCAGCCGGGGCAACTGCCAGGAACTCCCGTCGCCGGGAATCAGTCCCATGCGAGAGAAGGCTTCGGAAAAGACCGCTTTTTCGGCCGCGTAGCGGATGTCGCAAGCCAAGGCTACACCCATGCCTACGCCCATGGCGTGGCCGTTGACCGCGGCGATGGACGGCTTTTGCAGCTTGTGGATGCGCAACGGTATCTGGCTGGCCTGGCCGGCAAACTGTATCTTTTCCTGCCGGCGGGCAAATTGGGCCTCCATCCGGCCCCAAGGCAGCGCCGCCTCTTCGGTTTCTGCGGCCGTCTGCTCTTGGTCTTGAATGCGCTGGTTGAAGCCCCGGACGTTGGCCCCGGAACAAAACGAAGGCTCGGAGCCGGTCAACAAGAGCACCCGTTGCTCCGGATCGTCTTCGAACCGGTCCAAGGCCTGCATCACTTCATCCGCCATCTCCGCGCCCAACGCGTTCCTGGTGGGAGGGTCGTGCATGGTCATAATCAGGACGTTGTCGCGGGTCTCGGTCTTGATGAATTCGCAGTCCATTTTTGTCCTCTAATGTATACTTTGGGATATAATCACCTCGATACCAACGGAGGCGCTGGTATGACCCAAGACTCTAGGATAGACCGAATGGAAGGCATCTTAGCGGGTGGTCGCCGAACAGAGCGAATTTCGCCAAGACTTGTGGGAGATGAGCAACGAAATCCGCTCTCGGTCCAATACTCTGTTGGTTGTTAACCTCGCCCTATGGGCCACAACCATCGGGGCCATTACCGGACTTCTCATCAAGGGAAGCGGACTTCCGCAAGGGTTTCACCGCTACTTAGGACCAATGGGCTGGCCCCCGGCCGGGGGCCAGCGTAGCATAAGCGCCGAGAGCGCACAACAAGGAGGGTTTAGGCCATGCAGCAAGGAACCATCGTAAATATCCACCTAGCTAGGGTGAAGGAAACGCCCTCGGACCCGGTACAGGAAGCCACCGCCCTCTCGAGCATGGGGCTGGAAGGCGACCGCAGTTGCAAGGTGGGCAACCCCCGCCAGGTGCTGGTTATGGATAAAGAGACCCTGGACGAGATGGAGTTAAAGCCGGGGCAGATTAAAGAGAATATCACTACCACCGGCCTGGACCTCTCCAAGACCGAGGCGGGCCAGGTGTTCTTTATTGGGGATGAGGTGACGATGGAGATCGTGGGCGAGTGCGAGCCCTGCGGCAAGATGGATGCTATTAGACAAGGCTTGCAGGAGCGTCTCAACCACCGGCGGGGTATACTGGCGGTGGTGGTTAACGGCGGCCCCATCAAGGTGGGCGACAGCATCCGAGTCGAGCCGTAGAGGATACTGACGGCCGGAGGAAAGAAGTGAAGACCTACACCTTTCAAGTCGTGCTTGAACCCGACGAGGAAGGCTGGCACGTCTACTACCCGGCCTGGGCCAGAATCGGCGCGTCGACTTGGGGCTATACCCGGGAAGAAGCACTGAATCACATCCGGGAAGTCCTCGAAATGATAATTGAGGAGTTCGAGGAAGAAGGAAAGCCCGTTCTGGTGGAAGAAACCATCCAACTGGCTGAGGGGATACCGGTCTCGGTAACCGTGTGAGCGACATCGACTACAGCCGTTTGCGTTCGTTGGCGGCTCGTCAATTGATTCGCGCGCTGCTCCGGGACGGATTTTCGTTTGACCGCCAAAGGGGAAGCCACCAACGATTTAGGCACCCTGACGGTCGTCGCGTCACCGTTGCTTTTACCAGAAGGGGTGACACTATCCCAATAGGCACGTTACAGTTCATCATAGAAGACCAGACGCGCTGGACTGCCGATGACCTAAGGCGGCTTGGGCCTGATCAGGAAAAAAGGCCCCCCGGGACTCTTGGTCCGGGGGGCCTTTTTTCCTTTGTGATCCTTCCTTTGGCGGGGTTTCTACTTGACTGCGATGGGGCTTCCCGGCGACCCGGTGCCTCCCTTGAAGGGCACCCGGACGAAGATGTAAGCGAACTCGTAAACTTCGTCATCAGCCAACTGGGAAAGGTTCAGGTTCTCGTGGATCAGGATGCCATGCCTGACTATCAAATGAGGATGTACCGGGAAAGTCACGTTGGGGTCTACGCTCGGATTCACTTCGACGGCGAAGGTATCGCCCCCAACCGTCGTGATCTGCTGATCGGAGAGCCACTGGGCGACCTCCATGCCAATCCCCGGCCCGCCGCTGTTGTAGCGGGCGTTATCCTTCATCCACAGGCTGCCCCAGCCGGTATGGAATAGAACGGCGGCGCCCTTGCCGACATCGTCGGTAGTCATCCCCTGCCGGCGCAAGGCGCCCTGAACGTCGGCCATCGTGATTTCCTGCCCGGCGTCCAACATGCCGCCCTTGTAACCGGCAACGTCGATGAGAACGCCCCGCGTAAAGATGGGCTTGATGTTCTCGACGCCCAGCTTCTTCAGTCCGTAGCCTCCAGCCATTTCGGTTTCAGTGAAGCCGTTGTAGAAGCGCATCTCCCCTTGGAACCCGGGCCGGTCGTACAACTGGATCCCGACGTGGCCCAAACCGTCGAATTGAGTGCCCACCTGCCCGATCTCGCCAACCACAAACTCGTCATGGTAGATGAGGTTGGTCCCGGGGAAGGGACCGCCGGTGGGGGCTCCTGGGATGGTCAGGGAGTAGCTCCTCTGGCCGAAGAGGGGCATCCCATGCTCGTACTGTCGGCCCAACTCGTAGATTTCCCCGGTTTTGATAAGGGAGGTGGCCTCCATCACTTTTTCCGGGGTAATCCAGTTGGAAGCGCCGGCTTGATCGCTAGAACCGTGGACAGACGGCCACCATATATCGCCGATGGGTGTTTGTTGAGCTGCCGGGCCAGCCAACAAACCCGACCCTGGGCCTGCCAACGCTACCGGAGTGAGCGCAATGACGAGCAACAACGCCACCACCGATGCCGCCAACCATTTCCTGGTCCGAATCATCTGAATCATCGTGTAACCCCCAAACTTTTTGGATACGTTCCGCTAGAATACGCCAGAGTTGGTTGGCGTGGCGCTTCATTCTATATCCGCCCATATCCGCGCCGTTGCCAACGTATTCCGCGCTTCTAAGCGCTGGACATTGTAGGTGTGCCCCTATGGGCTGTCAATTACGCCTTTAATACGATTTCGCGACCTCTGGCCTACGGTTGGCGGCCAGTGAAAGCCAACAGCTTGTCCTGGATGCTGGCGTTCGCGGGCACGCTCACCTCGGGGCCAAAGAGTCCTTGGTCCCGGCCGCCAGAGGCGACCGGCAAAAGGGCCTGGTAACACACCTCCGCCAAGCCGCTGTCCAAGCTGGTGTCCTGATTGGTGGCTTTGGCCAAGTCCCATTTGTGGACCACGATATCCCCGCTGGGCACAATCAGCAATTGCCCCACTGTCATTGGGCCAAAGGGGGTCTCCATCACCTGCTCTAGGTTCAAGGATTTCGCCGTAGCCAAGACACCATTGGTGATGGCTTCAAAAGCAGCGGCGGCGCCCTCGCTGGGCAACTCGCCGCTCACGTCCATAGGGTTAACCCCGCCGCCCCCGGTCAGGATGCTATTCACCCACTGGGACACCTTTAGGTTGTGTTGGATCAGTTGCTGAACGTTCCATTCGGTGCACGGGGTTGAGGAACTTAGTTGGCCGCTGCTAACTCCGGCCATGATGGGTTGCATCATTTGGGCTGCGCCTTCGTACACCTCGATCGGGTTTGGTCCTGCTTGTACCATGCTTAAACTCCCCCTCTAAACCTGGATTATAGAGCTGGTTGACCGTCTTTTCCGTCCTCAATTAGCCCTAGCCTGATGGGCGGTTCGGTTGGTCCAGCCTTATCCGCCGCTCTTGACCAGGGTGCTCCGGACGGCCCGAGTTACGTCGGTCATTTGCGGGATGTCGGACCAAGTCTCTACTGCCTCGGATACGGCCTCTGGGGACAGGACCGCCGCGGCGTTTACTTGGAATTTGTCCTTGATATTGTCGAAGCCCCAAGGGTTATTTTGCCCGCCGATAATGTCGTCCCGCCCGGTGGTGTGCTCGAATACTCGGCCATCATTCAGGGTTATGCGAATGGGCAGGCCCTTGTGAAAGTCGGTGGAACCTTGCTCGGCCTTGGCCAACACTCGGGTGCGGACCTTGCCCATGGTCTCCTGAATCGTATCTTCGGCGATTTTATCGTCGCGGAAGGTCTCGATCCCGATTTCGCCGTCGACCAAGGCCGCGGCAACGTTATATTTGGCGCTGAACTTGCCCTTGAGAGAGTCATCCGGCTCCTGGTACAGCATGACCACCGACAGGTAAGACTGGTCCACCTCGGCGTTGGCCACGTCCTCATAGGTGAAGTTGTGCTCCCGCATCAAAGAGAACAGGCTGTCCAGCATGGCGTGATTGCCGCCGCAGCAGGGGTATTTCTTGATTATAAGCGCGTCCTGGGTGCGGTAGGGCTTACCCAGGTTCTCGGCCATCTCGTCCAAGTCGTAAATACCCTCACCGATCACGGTGGCAGCAAAGCCGAAGGGGTGTTCCATTACTTGTTGGCCCGAGGAAAGGCCCCGCTGGGCCAACTGGGCGGCCATAACGCCGTCGCGGCAAGTGAGCCCGGCGTGCAGCGGCTTGGTCATGGTGCCAAAGTTATGAATAAGGCCGCTGGCCATGGAGCCGGCGATGCCGAGGGCGGTGGTGGTCTGGGCCTCATCCAGCTTCAACAGCTTGGCGCAAGCGGCGGCGCTGGCCAGCCGGCCGATCACCGCAGTGCTATGAAATCCCTTGTCCATCTGGTTGTATTTGGTGGCGTGCTGGATGGCCATGCCGATTTCACAACCGATGACGTAGGCTTCAATCAGGTCTTTCCCGGTGGCCCCGGTAGTCTCCGCCAGCGCCAAAAGCGCCGGAAATATCGCCACCGTCGGATGGCCGAAACCGCCAAAGTCGTCATAGTCCAAGGCGTGGCCCATGGTGCCGTTGGCCAGCGCGGTGTTGGGTAAGGAACTGCGTTGCCCGGAGGCCAGAATCGTGGCCTCGGCGGCGCCTCCTTGGTCGGTCACGTACTGCCGGATAATCTCGCCAACGGGTTCGACGGACCCGGCGAGAATCACCCCCAGCAGGTCGAAACACGACTCATTGGCCACGCGGATGGCGTCGGGAGGAATATCCTCGTAGGTGGTGTCAACGATCCACTTGGAAATCGTCTCGGTGGCGCCCATGGGCTTGCCTCCATTCGCGTTGAGATTTAGGTGGGAATTACGGCGAGTAGACTCGGTGCGGTCCGCAGCATTACCGGTACGGGCGAGCTTAACATATCCCGCCCGGCGGTGGGAACCGGGCGGTGGGCGCTGGGGCAGGGATGAGCTTCCCTACGGGTTGACTACGGAACAAATCAGGCTTGCGATGCAGGACTTCTTGCGGTTTCTGAGTGTCGTCAATGGTCAGCTTCACGAAAGTGACATGTCGTTGCTGGAGGCGTTGACGATGCCTGCCAACTTCAGCAGCATCGTTGGGGAGTTCATAATATCCAGTGTCCCGCGCCACTGTAACAAGTTGGTTAAGAATCTCTGCCACGGCAACCGTACGCAGTGCCGTTGGTTCGCGGCATAGGCTTCACCAGTGGGATTGTCTCGTAGGTTCCTGGGTCCGCTCCCCCCGACTATTGTAGGACAAACAGGGGCTCTAGTCCCCCCTGTACGGATTCTCTGCCTTCGCGCGAATTTGTCCGCAGCCCCCCGGCCTCACTGGCACCGTTGTTATAAAGCCAGTTGGAACAGCAAGGTGGAGGTTTGATTTCGTCCACTGTGTCGGTCTGTCCACTGTGTCGGTCTACAGAGAACTGCATTACGGGCTTTGCATTGGTAGTGCCGTGGTAGGCCTTAGCCGATTCTGGGTGCTCCAGGTTCAGAGCGCGGTCCTGAATGTGAAAATCCTATGTGTCTCGTCTCACCTTCTTGCCCGGGTCACCCGAAAGCAGACCACTATCAGTAGCCCATCCCAAGTACAAGGAGATCAAGAGCCACAAGGGGAAGTCGTTCACCACGAGGGAGTACATCAACCGAGGCCTTTACTCCGTGGACGACGAGTGGTATTCAATATCACCGGATTCATCAACAACGACGAATACGGTGAGCCTCTGGGAGCCGGACGAGTAGAAGGGGAGCACGCTGAGACGGAGTCTATTACAAGTTCAGTATGACGCTAAACGTAAAGGTTCTTGGTTTTGTCCAGTGTGGTGAGGCGAGATCAGCACGCCTAATCCGGTCCCGCTGCCGAAGTCAAGCACCGTCTCACCGGGCTGCAACTCGTCCAGCGCAATGGGGTTGCCACACGCCAAGTTGAACACTTGATCATCTTCAAGCAGACGATCTCGGCCAGACCTCTTGCTTTGCTGCTAATGGAATCACGAACCGCGCAAATCAGCCAGCATTAGGTCCGCCGGGCATACAGTTTCGAAACTGTATCGCAATCCTTCTAGATGGGTTACCGGTTCCGAGCAACTACCGGAGAATGTATCCTCCCATTCGTTCATCCATTCCTGGATGTCGAGTTTCGCCTGCTCGTCGCCCATGTAGTCCACTAGCCTGATAACTCGAGCATCTGAAAAAGATCCCCCCACGGAAACTCCTCTGATGATGCCATCGGAAGTTTGCTCCAAGCTCTGAACGGCCCCGAAAGGCAACGATTCCCAAAGGTCTCCTGCTATGTCATAGAACGAGTCCCCGCCTGTGAAGCGCCTCTTCAGGAGTTCGGTCATGTTCGATTCGGTGTTGGAGACGATGAGATCGTGACCCATGAATGCAAAGGCTTCCCAAGGGGGAGGGCCAATCCATAGCGCAACATCCTTCACTTCGCTGCGCTCATAGCCCTGGTTCCTCAACACATTTTCCCAAGGCTCCCGGGTAGTTATGTCCACGTTCAGGAAAAGCATATTGTCAACAGCATCTATGACGGTGATGTCGTACTCATATTCCGGTACCGCGGGGTCCTCGAATATAGTGGACAAAGTTCCAGTCCACTCGAGCCCCAGAACTTGTTCAAGTGTCGGCTCGGCGCTCTCCCTTCCGTCAACGGCAGTCGAGCAGCAAAGCCTTTTGTAGCTGCCCCTCTCGATCTTAATCACGCTCCGGGTGTGAGGAGAAGGGAGTTTTAGGAAGGTATAAGTATGAGAAGGAGCAGGCCCGAGGTACTGCAGGTATCTAATCGCTCCGTTTTCGTCGATTACATAGTATTCGGACTGCTGGGAATCATCGTTCCCATTCGGTCCTTCCCCGCCCCCGCCACCGCAGGCGGCTAGCAACAGCGCTAATAGCAAGCTAGCTGCTACCGGCCAGAGGATTCTTGGTATACGCCAGTCAGTTAGCCGCATGGGTTGCACTCCTCTCGCCGGGTGTGGGGGCCGAGGGACGGAGGTGCTGTAGAGGCTAGCGCTTTTGAATCAGTTCGATGCTGACCTTGTCGGGGGCCTCGATGAACGCTACGCGACCGCCTGAGGGCATGGTCCATGGGTCGCAGACGAACCTTGACGCTACGGGCCTTCATCTCTTATTTCAACGGTATCCGTCCCCCATCAGCGGTAGCAAGCCCAGCCGGAGAGTTTTGCAATTTTCTCCAATCGTTAGGGGTAACTGTTCAGACATGATACTTCATTCCGGCCCCGTATCGAGTACGGGGCAGGCTTTGAGCCGGAATCCAGAAGCGTTTGCAACCAGCAACGGTCCTTTTCCTAGGCATTTCTGGATTCCCGCCTGTGCGGGAATGACGGTTGGGCTTCAGAATATCGTAAAGGGACCATCACTCGAATACCGGGTGTGTCTCTCAGTCAATTCTCCTCACCAAGTCTGAACAGTTACCGTTAGGGTTAGCTGCGCAGGGACCATGATTTGCACATAGCCCTGCCCTGGGTTAAGCTGAAATAGCTGGGCAGAGGGCCTATAATCGTCTGGTAAATCCAAGGAATTCGGTGATGTAAGGGACCGTGGTGATTAGTTTTAACTGCATCGTGCAAGAAGGCATCGTACCCGAGGAGCTACGGAGCACCCTGGCAGAGGGGTTGGTGTGCATAAGCTCCTCGGTATTCGGTGAGTCCCCGGATGACATACACGTGGGATTTACGGAAATTCCCCACGGTTATGCCTTTCGGGGCGGCGAGTTATCGACCACCTCCATGGTCCGGGCCGATGTGCCGCCCGGATGCCAGGAGGATGTCCGGGTGGACTTCATGCAACAGATAAGCGACATGTGGTGCAGCGCCGCCGGGTGTTCGGTGCACGACCTAGTGGTATCGGCCAGAGACTGCGAATAACCGGCTTCAATATCTCTATTAAACATTTCTACGGAGAGAACCAATGCCTTACTATCGCTGTGTGGTGCCCAAGGACTCGATACCCTTCGAAAAGCGCCAAGAAATCGCCAAAGCCTTCACCGACGTTCATTGCGAGTCCACCGCGGCGCCCCGGACCTTCGTTCACGTGGTCTTCGATGAAAACTTGGCGGGTAAGGAGCCCATCTACTCGACAGAGTATTACCTTGACGGGGGGAACCGGGCCGGACGCCCGGCGGAAGTGACGCGCAAGCTGTTGAACGACCTGTTACAGACTTTTGCCGAGGTTGCCAACGTGCCCGCAGACTCCGTTAGTGGCAGAATCACCACATCCCCAGCCTCTTGGGCTATGGAGGGCGGCGCAGTCTTGCCCGAACCGGGCGAAGAGGGCGCCGAGTGGTACGCCCTCGTCACCGGAGATTAAGCGGGTGTGTTAGAAGTCCCTTCTCCCTTGAGGGGAAGGTTAGGCCTGTCCTGAGCTTGTCGAAGGGATGAGAGGGAATATTCCCCATAAGCCAAGTTTGCCACGCCGGGACTGCTGGGTTACGCCCCTCACCCTAGCCCTCTCCTGCGGGGAGAGGGGACTTTGCATACACCCTTTAAGGGTTAAGGGCGCGGCTGGCGCTTAGGAGGGACACGTGGGCTCGATCATTCAAGTATTGAAATTTCTGTGGTTCGGCACCCGGACGGCAGTTGCTGTTTTTTACTATAGTTGGGGAATCTTTTATGCCCGGTGGGGTCAGCCTTACCGGGCCTTTTGGTACCTTAACCGGGCAGTCCAAATGAACCCCAGGGACCCCAAAGGCCACTACCACCGGGGCGCCCTTTTCATGGCGGTGGGTCAAGTGGAGCGGGCCATTCTCGACTTCACTACCGCAATTCAGATCAACCCCAACTACACCGAGGCCTATGCCAACCGGGGGTTGATGTACACTCTGGTGGAGAAGGACGCCGAGGCTCTACAGGACTTCAACCAAGCGGCCCAACTGGGAGCCGACCGGGCCAATCTGGTCAAGCAGGCCGATCTGTTGAAGATAGGCCGTGGGCCTACGGGCGCCAATTAGCGGGCTTACGGGCTCCAGTTATTATATAGAAGGCCCAGACGATGATACTGTTTAAGCTCCTGTTTGAACTGCTCCGGGTACCCATTGTGATTCTCCCCGGCGGAATAGGACAAGGCAAGGCGGTACGGCGGTACAAGGCCGGCGTGAACTTTCAGCGGAAGGGGCGGTTGGAAGAAGCGATCGCCGAATATACCAAGGCCATCGAGTTCGACCCGGCCTTGGCCCAGGCCTACAGCAATCGGGGTGCCGCTTATCACCAGCTTGGAAAACCGGAGCTAACCGTTCAGGACTTAAATCATGCCATCAAACTTCGGCCCAGATTCGCCCTCGGCTACAGTGAAAGAGGGATGGCCTATGTGTCTTTGGGAGAATACCGGGAGGCGGTGCGTAACCTCAATTCCGCCATCCAGCTTAACCCGAAGTATCCCGGCTTCTACAGTGCGCGGGGATACGTGTACCACATGATGGGCCGACACCGGAACGCGATCCAGGACTTTGACCAGGCTATTCGCTTGGACGAGAAGTTTGCCGAAGCCTACAACAACCGGGCCGACGTATACCTGGCCCAGAACCAACCGGAACGGGCCATCGGCGACTTGGACGACGCCATTAATCTGGACCACAATTTCGCCATCGCCTACGTCAACCGGGCACTGGCTTGGACCATGCTTGGCAGGGAAGCCGAAGCGGAACGAGACGTTAACTTGGCGGTGCGTCTGGGTCTCGACCGGGCCGTTATGCTGGAGAAGATCGAAGAACTTAAAGCCGCGCGTTAGCCTGTTGGCAGTCCACCCTGCCGGAAGTCCACGAGGTATACATGAAATGCCTAACTTGAGGATAAACTCCTCCAGACTAAACCAGAGCCTAGAGGATTTGGGCCGTATCGGCGAGACCCCCGAAGGGATGCAGCGCATCGCCTTCTCCCCAGCGGATATTGAGGGGCGGGAGTACGCTATCTCTTTAATGCGCCAGGCCGGCCTGGAAATTCGCATTGACCCGGCAGGCAACATCATCGGCCGCAAGGAAGGGACAACCCCGGGCCTGCCCGCCATTGCCCTTGGCTCCCACACGGACACCGTCCCCAGCGGCGGGAAGTATGACGGCGCTTTGGGGGTTATGGGGGCCATCGAATGTGTGCAAGCCTTGGCCGACGCCAACGTGGCCCTGCGCCACCCCGTGGAGACCCTGGTTTTCACCAACGAAGAGGGGACCCGGTTCCACCGTTGGCTCATCGGTAGCCGCGCCATGGCCGGAATGTTGGAGCCGGAGGACTTCACGGCGGTCGACGACGACGGTGTCGCCCTGAGTTCCCGCATGGCCGACATCGGCGGCGACTTCTCTCGTGTCGCCGAGGCGGCCCGCCAACCCGGCGAGTTGGCCGCTTACTTTGAGCTTCACATCGAGCAGGGGCCAACGCTGCACCAGTCGGGAATACCCATCGGGGTAGTCACCGGAATTACCGGTCGGGCGGTGTTCGAGGTAGAGGTGATCGGCACTGCCAACCACGCGGGGACCACCCCCATGGCCGGCCGCCGGGACGCCTTGGTAAGCGCGTCCCGTTTGACCTTGGCGGTGAATAGACTGGCCGCCGACTTGGAAACCTGCCGGGTGGCCACTGTGGGCAGCATTCAAGCCCATCCCAACGCCGTCAACGTAGTTCCCGGCAGAGTAAGCGTTGGGTTGGAGTTCCGTGACCTCAGTATGGACGCCCTCGCCGCCACCGAAGCCGAGTTCCGCCAAGCCGCGGCCGAGATCTGCGAGTCGGACGGCGTGGAAATGGAAATCCTTCGCCACCGGTTTTCTTCCTCCGTGCCAGTTGAAACCAATATGCAAAGCTTGGTGGAAGAAGCCGCCGACCGGGCCGGGTTCTCCCATACCAAGGTGCCCAGCGGCGCCGGCCACGACGCCCAAGCCATCGCCTCCATCACCAACATGGCAATGGTGTTCGTGCCCAGCACCGGCGGGATTAGCCACGCCCCCGAGGAATACTCGACGCCGCAAGACTGCGCCAATGGCGCTCAAGTCCTCTTGGAATTGCTGCTGTTGGCTGACGAGAGGTTCTGAGTCTTTTGCGAGAAAAAGGTAACGCATGAAACTATCCGGCAGCTATCAATTCGACGCCACCGCCGCCAAAGTCTGGAGCGTGATCACCGCCCCCGAACATCTGGAGCAGTGCATACCCGGATGCGAGGGCCTTAATCCCCAAGGCAACGGCGAGTACCAAGCCTTGTTGACGGTGGCGGTGGGGCCGGTGCGGGGCAAGTACAACGCCAAGATTTCCATGAAGGACGAAATCCCGCCTCAGTCATACCGCTTGATCGTCGAGGGGAGCGGTTCCACCGGCTTTCTGAACGGCGAGGCGGCCATTACCTTAATAGAGGAGAATGGCAAGACCACCGTGCGGATCGACAGCGACTCCAACGCCGGGGGGCCGGTGGCGCGAGTGGGGCAACGGCTGATGGGCAGCGTGGGGAAGGTGATGATGGACCGGTTCTTTAGCTGCCTTCAGGAGCATACCCGCTAAAATCCGTTTCTCGGCGAGGCGCTGCTGCTATACTCACCTCTGCCTGATTGATCTGTTTAGTTCCTCTTCTTGAACCCTGGCCAATCCCTTTCACTCTAAGCGCGGCTGAAGGGGTCCCACTGTAAGGGCAAGCGCATTTGGGTTAGCTAAGTCTCCGTTTGCCGCCGGTGCAACTCCTCCTCAAGCTGCCGTATCCTGGCGTCGGCTGCTTCCCGGGCGGCCTCGGCACTCTGCCGGGCGGCCTGTTCGGCAATCAGGGCGCTTTGCATTTGCTCCAAGTTGCGGAGGTAGGCCCCGCTCTCATGGTCGTAGAAGGCCAGCATCCCGTCTCGCCAGCACAGGCTCAAGCCCAATGCCGGGCTGTACCCCTTCAGGATGCCGTCGGGCTCAACGGTCAGCTCAATAGGCTGATAAACCCCATTCACCAGCAGGTCTCCAGCCAGCGCCTGACTGTAGAATTCGCCCCCGCTGCGGTCAAACCGCCAGTATTCGGGAATGCCTATCCGGGCGTAGAGGCGGCGTTTACCCGTAACGTCATACCGCGCCGTACTCACCGAGCCGATCTCCAGTACGAAGTCGGGGGGCTTGCCCACCTCCCAGGGCAGGTAAAGCCTCCGTCGCTCGATGGCCAAGGCGTCAACGCCGAAGGCGGCGTAGAAGTCGGGGCCAACCCGGACGTTCAGGTCGTCCGGGTCGTAGCAAATGAAGGTGTTGCTGCTGCGGAAGACCTCTCCGGGCGGGTGAAGGCCGGTTATGTGGGTGCCCAGGATATGCAGGACTTCTTCGAGGATGGGGTATTGATACATGGCGTCGGGCAGTGGTTCAGGACCGTCCGGGTTGAAGGATAGACTGCTGTAGTCGATGTTGGACTGACGCTGGTAAGCCAGTTTCGTGGTCATTGCGGGCCTCTGGCGGCGCTAAGGGTTGCCGGTTTGAGTTGCTTACCTGATGGTAACACACGCCGTCCGTGGCGGCATTGGGGCGCAAGGGAAAAGGCCCGGCCTTTTTGCGCCGCTGCCGCCAGTCTGCTATGGTATGCGGCAAGAGGGAGTTCTGGCGTAAGGAGGGACTAAATGGAACGCCGCGTACCGACCAAGGATGAAGTCCTGGCATACCTAAAAGAGGACAATAACTGGGGCCGCTGGGGTAACGACGACCAAGTAGGCGCGGTCAACCTGGTAACCCCGGAAAAGCGGGCCGCCGCCGCGCGGACAGTCCGCTCCGGACGGGCGGTATCCCTAAGCCGGGAGTTCCCCAAGACTCCGGCGCCCAACAATCCCACTCCCGCAATTCACTACATGAAACGTTTGGTCCGGGGTGACCACGACGGCGCGTCGGTGGACTACTACGGTATTTCCTATCACGGCACCGCCACCACCCACTTGGACGCTTTGTGCCACACTTGGGACGCCAATGGCATGTGGAACGGCCGAAACCCCGAGGAAACCATAACCATGGAGGGCGCTACCTGGGGATCGGTGGAGCATTGGAAGGAAGGCATCATTACCCGGGGCGTACTCCTAGACGTTCCCAAACACCGGGGAGTACCCTACGTGACTCAAGAGGACCCGGTACACGGTTGGGAACTGGAGGACATTGCCCAAGAGCAAGGCGTCACCATGGAGCCCGGCGATGCCCTGGTGGTGTACAGCGGCCGGGAAAAGTGGAATGAAGACGGCAACGCCCTTTGGGGCAGCGACCCGCTGGAGCGGCCCGGCCTTCACTCCTCTTGTTTGAAGTTCATCCGGGAGTCCGACTGCTGCCTCTTGGTGTGGGACATGATGGACTTCACCCCCAACGGTTACGGTCTCGGCTGGTCGGTCCACGGGTCCATCTTCGCTTACGGTATCGGCTTGCTGGACAATGCGCTGCTGCAACCTTTGGCCGAAGCCTGCGCCGAAGAAGGCCGCTACGAGTTCCTGCTCACCGTCAACCCGCTGCGGGTAGTGGGCGGCACCGGTTCCCCGGTAAACCCGGTTGCCGTCTTCTAGGGTCTTTTCATGGTCACCCCGGACGGTCACCCCGAACGCAGTGAGGGGTCTAAAATCCCTCTGGAAAGGCGAAGTTGGCCCCAGCAAGAATTTTAGATTCCTCGCGCTGCTCGGAATGACAGATTGCCTGGTATACCCCCCTGTTACAAGGACTGCTCCCAGGGTCTGTTTCTCCTTGTGCGGCCAATTGAAATCCGGCTAGAAGCCCATGCGCTCCAGTAAGGTAGCCGAGGCTGCTGCGTGAGCTTTCTTACCGGACTGGCCCTTCGCCGCCGCTCGGTCACCGTAATGGTAATACTGCTCATATTGGTAGGCGGGGTTGTAACCTATGGGCGTATGCAAAGGGAGTTATTCCCCGAAATAGAGTTTCCCAACATTACCATCTTCGCCTTCTACCCTTCGGCCAATCCCGATGCCGTGGTACGGGATATAACCAAGCCCATCGAAGACGCTATCGATGGCATGAAGGGACTCAAAGAGGTCCAGTCGGTATCGTCAGAAAATACCTCGATGGTTCTCGCCACCTTCGAGTTCGGCGAAGACATGGTCGAGATAGAGCGCGCTATTATCGCTAACGTCAGCGCCTTGCGTTTCCCCGATGGGGTAGAAAAGCCCAACGTCAGCCGCATCGCCGCCGACGTATTCCCCGTTCTACAGCTCAGCGTTCTGGGGGACCGGGACATCCCCTCTCTGCAACGCATCGTAGACGACCGGATAGTACCTCCCATAGAGAAGGTGGATGGCGTCTTCGAAGTCTCTGTGATCGGCAGGTCGGATGAGCAGGCGCTGATCACCGTAGACACCGGCAAGCTGGAGGACCTGGGACTCTCTATGTCCAGAGTGGCCGACGCTATTCGGGACAACAACCTGAGTTCCCCCGCCGGCAGCATAGATGACGGCATTAAGAACATCCCCATTCGGACCGACCAAGAACTCGGCTCCCTGGAAGAGATACGAAATCTGGTGGTGGGGGTCGAAAGCCCGGCGGCCCAGCTTGGGAGCCAACGGCCCATTCGGCTTTCCGATGTAGCCGAAGTAAGCTTGGGCACGGCGAAAGCCACCAGGGTCTCTCGCACCAACGGCAAGCCCAGCCTGGCGGTGTATATCATCAAAGACGCCGACGCCAACACCGTGGACGTTACCCTGCAGGTGTTGAAAATCCTGGAGGGAATCGAAGGCCTGCCGCCCGACGTGGAGACCATCACCCTGACCAACGACGGCCCAGAGATTCAGGCCCGGCTCAGCTCCTTGGTGCAAGAGGGCTTGTTGGGGTTGGTCTTCGCCGTGGCGATGGTGTTCGTTTTCCTCATCAATCTGCGGCCCACGTTGGTGAAAGGGGTTATGCTCACCCTGCGGCCTACGCTGATAATCGGCTTGTCCATCCCGTTGAGCATCCTGACGGGCATCCTCTTTTTGGGATTTACTAACGCGACGCTTAACTTCATGACCCTCGCCGGTCTTGCTATCGCCGTTGGCAGGGTCGTGGACGACAGCATCGTGGTGTTGGAGAACATGTACCGCCACATCCAGGCGGGGGAGGACCGCCTGCAAGCCGCTATTGACGGGACTAGAGAGGTCGGCGCGGCCATTGTTGCCTCCACCTTGACCACCGTCGTGGTGTTCATCCCGTTGGCCTTCATTCAGGGCTTGGTAGGCTCGTTCTTTACCCCTTTCGCCATGGCCGTCAGCTTCGCGTTGATCGCATCCACCTTGGTGGCGTTGACCGCGGTCCCGGTCTTGGGGGTTATCTTCCTGCGCCGGGGCGGTCCGGCGGAGGAAGAAGACCATACAACGGGCCCTGGCGGCATGGATACCTGGGTGCGGCGGTTGTACCTTCCCCTGCTCTTGTGGTCGCTGCGGCACAAGCTTGCCACCATACTAATTGCAGTAATTACCGTAGCCGCCAGCTTGGCCCTCCTTTTGGTTATTCCCGTCACCCTCTTTCCGGCCGGACCGCCCCAGTTCCTGACGATAGATATAGAGTTGCCCAACGGGACATCGGTGGGGCGCACCTTCCAGGAGGTGGAGCGCGTAGAAAAGGTGCTGGCCGCCCTGAAAGACCAGGGCCACGTGAGAGCGTATCAAGTTACTCTGGGATCGGTGTCCGACGAATTCGGCCCCGGATTCGCCGGTTTCGGGTTTCACGTGGCCGCCTTTATTATTGCCTTGGAAGACGACGTTCCCTCGGATATTGGGGATACCATCCGCGCCCAGTTGCCCGGGGACGACGAGACCGCCATCACGGTTAAGGAGATCTCGGGCGGCCCACCTACCGACGCACTGGAAGTAACCGTCACCGGCGCCAACTTCAGCGATATTGTAGCGGTGGCCAAACAACTGGAGACCGGCCTCCGCAACCTGGACGGTATCATCAACCTGACCAGCGACGTGAGCGAGGCGCGAGATGAGGTGGTCATTGACATCGACACCGAAGCGGCCACTGAGTCCGGGTTAACCGCAACCCTCGTGGCCCGGCAGGTGGCCCGGTTTGTCAACGGCCAGACCGTCTCGGAAGTGACCTTTGACGACGTCACTATGGACGTGGTGGTCCGGGGCCATCCCGACGATGTTGACGACATCAACAACTTAAAGTCCCTGGACATCGAAGGGCCCTTTGGACCCGTGAAGCTGGGCGCCATCAGCCAAATTGCCTTGGAGAAGGGCCCCATTTCCATCAGCCGGTTCGACGGAGAACGGTCTGCCAGCATCTCCGCGGGTATCGTTGCCAGGGACACTCAGGCCGTCGGAAGGGCGCTACAGGCCAAGATCGGCGCCCTGGATATTCCGCCCGCGGTCAACGTCAAGACCGGGGGTATCTTCCAGCAAATAGCCGAGGGGTTCCAAGACGTGTTTACCGCCATGGCGGTAGGGATAGTCTTGGTCTATCTGGTGATGGTGGCCACACTGGGTTCTCTGCGGAACCCCCTGGTTGTGGTGCTGAGCTTGCCTCTGGCGATAGTGGGGGCGCTGGTGGCGCTGGCCCTCACCGGGCGCACTTTGAGCCTATCGGCGCTTATGGGGGCCCTGCTGCTCATCGGCGTGGTGGTTACCAACGCCATAGTGTTGATCGTGTTCGTAGAGCAACTGCGCGAGCGGGGATTGTCGGTCTACGACGCCCTGGTTGAAGGCAGCCGGGTCCGAATGCGCCCCATCCTGATGACCGCTTTTACCACAACCTTCGCTTTGCTGCCCCTGGCGATTTTTGGCGGGGGAGAGGGCGGGATCATCGGAGCGGAACTGGCAACGGTAGTGATCGGTGGACTGGTCACTTCCACATTTCTTACTCTGGTTGTAGTGCCCGTGGTTTACACGCTGGTTCACGTCAACATTCCCCGGCTGTTCCAGTCAATCGGGTACGCCATGAGGCGGACCTTACCGGGAACCCTGTCCTGAGCTTGCCGAAGGGTTCGGAGGTTTAGTAGAGAGTCTTTCCCGCCAGAGGCGGATGGTTCCCACTTTAGCGGTCAATCCCAGGCTGGTCGATCTTAGGAAGGAGGTTAGGACTATGACCGGAAACGCGCTGAGCTACCGTTACAACCCTTTGCATCAGGACATCATTTGCTCCGAGACTGCCATCAATGAGTTGCCCGCTACGGTGGACGGGTTGGGCGCCGGGAGGGCGATGATTACCTGCGGCCCCACGATTCTGCAAGCGTGCAACGTGGTGCCCAGGGTGCAGGAGGCGCTGGGCGCCCGCTATGTGGGCACGTACTCGGGGGTGGCGCCCCACTCGCCGGTAGACTCGGTAGAGGAGGGTGTGGAGATGGCCAAGGAGATGCAGCCCGACGTCTTCATCAGCGTCGGCGGCGGCAGCACCCACGACACCACCAAGGCCATTGCCACGCTTTTGGCCGAGGGCGGCGACATTCACGACTACGAGATCATTTTCGAGCCGCCCGACCGGATTACCGTACCGCCCACGCCATCGCCCAAGGTGCCCATCATCAGCGTGCCGACAACGATGGGCTGCGCCGAGTTCAGCCGGGGTGGGGGCGGGATTACCGACCATCAGCTAGGACGCAAGCTGATAATGGCCGGCGAGGGGGTAACCCACCGGACCGTGGTAATAGACGGCCAAGCTCTGGCGACCACGCCGCTGCGGATTCTGGTATCCACGGCCATCGGCCAGTTGCGGATCGCCGTCGAGACCGTCTACTCCACCGGTCACAATCCCCTAGGCGACGGGATGGCATTGCACGCCATCCGCCTGCTGTTCGACAACCTGCCTCGCTGCCAGGATGGAGACATCGACACTCTGCTAAACACCAAGACGGCCTGCGCCATGGCATCTTTAGCGTCGTTTGGCGGCCTGGGGCTGAATACGGCGACCTGCCACCATGTGGGGGGATTGTACGGCGTTCCCCACGGCGAGGCCAACGGCATCCTGCTGCCCCACACCATGCGCTACAACCTCGACGCCTCTGCCAGCCGCCAGCGCCTGATCGCCGAGGCTATCGGGGTGGCCAATACCGGCATGACTGATGAGGAAGCCGGGTTGGCGGCGGCTGACGCCGTGGATGGCCTTTGCCGCGAGCTGAGACTGCCCCGGACGTTGCGCGAGGTCGACGTCCCCGAGGATGGCTTGGAGTACATCGCCACCGCAACTCTCCATGACCGTAGCCTGAGCACCAACCCCAAGCCGGTCACCGACGCGGGGCCAATCATGGAGGTCCTGTGGGCGGCCTATTGACCCCGGCCTGGTAGTGTTGCGTCAACTTACTGATGCGTTAACGATTACCTAAAACAGTCCTCATCTTTCCGGCCCCCGTATCCGGTACGGGGCAGGCTTTGAGCCGGAATCCGGAAATTCTGAGGACAAAGGACCCTTCGACAAGCTCAGGACAGGCGTAGCTAGTGGAGAATGGTCTTGGATTCCGGCCTGCGCCGGAATTGCAGATGGCTTTGTGAAAGCCACGTATGCGGATGAAAATGGCAGCCAGTTCCCAACCGTCACTCCCGCGAAAGCGGGAGTCCAGAGATGTTACAAGCCAGTGGGGTCCTTGTTCATGGAATTTATGGATTCCCGCCTGCGCGGGAATGACGGTTGGGTATTTTCATAACAATGACAGGGGAGGGGACGGTTAGGTTTAAACTTCGACGGGTGTAGCCGCCGCCCCTTCGAGTTGCTCTGAAGCGATTCCCACCAGCTTTTGGAAAGCCGCTTCGTCTTGCACCGCCATGTCGGCCAGGATTTTCCGGTCTAGCTCTATCCCGGCTTTTTTCAATCCGCAGATGAACCGGCTGTAGGTGAGACCCGACTGGCGGCAGGCTGCGCCGATCCGCACGATCCACAAGCGCCGGAAGTCTCCCTTGCGTTCCCTCCGGTTGCGGTAGGCGTGGTCCCAAGCGTGCATCAGGGCTTCTTTGGCCCACTTGTAGTTGCGATGCGACGACCCGTGGAATCCACGGGCGGCCAGCAGCACTTTCTTGTGGCGGCGATGTTTGGTGACGCCGCGTTTAACTCGAGGCAAAGCAGGTCTCCATGGGTTGATAGACCGGGCTCACCCGTAGGGGAGCAGCTTGTTAAGTCGGGTGCTGTCGCTGCGGTCTACCGATAGTTTCTGAGCGTACTTGCGAGTGACTTTGTTGGGTTTCTTGCGCCTTAGGTGGCTGCTCATCCGCTTGCGGCGCATCAACTTTCCCGAGCCGGTAATGTGGATTCGAGCCTTGGCGCCTTTGTGAGTCTTAAGTTTTGGCATTGGCTAGGTCTTCAACCATCTCCCCGGATTTCTGGTCGGTCCTTTCCGGCCGGTCCCCCCGTTGTGCGGCAGGGATCAGAATCATGGACAGCGCCCGCCCTTCCATCGACGGGGCCTTTTCCAAACGCACCTCGTCCCGTAGTTCGTCGGCCACCCGCTTGAGCACCGACAAGCCCAGTTGCTGATGGGCGGCCTCCCGGCCGCGGAACCTTACGGTAAGTTTGACTTTAGCGCCGTCGTTGATCAGCTCTTTGACTTTGCGCGTCTTTGACTCTAGGTCATGGGACCCGATGTTGGGCCGGAACCGCACCTCCCGCAGGTCGGTGCTTTTCTGACCCTTCCGAGACTCTCGTTCTTTCTTGGAGGTAAGGTAGCGCAGTTTGCCGTAATCGAGTACGCGGCACACCGGGGGGTCAGAGTTTGGCGCGACCTCCACTAGGTCAAGGTCAGACTCCCGCGCCAGTTGGAGAGCCTTTCTGGCGTCCATCACACCGAGCTGGTCCCCGTTTTCGCCTATTACCCTTACCTGCGGGGTTGTAATCCGCTCGTTGACCCGATATTGCCTAGCTATTCTCTCTTACCTCCGTTAATTACTTCATGAATCTAGTGCTGAAACGGTGGTTCACTCTACCATAAGGCCAAGAGCCAGTCAATCTGCTATTGATTCTGAGAAAATTGCGAAACTCTTTAGTTGCCGAGGGGCAAGAATAATAACAGCGTGAATAGGATTAGGCGAACAATCATGGTGAATGGAATTCGTCCCGTACTTTGATGGTATTCGTCTCCAATCAGCAGTAGCAAGCCAGCCGGGGAGTTTCGCAATTTTCTCTGATTCTATGATCATCGGGGGGTTCGACGGAATAATGATTGTGACATGATGTACAATGTTGACGAACATCAACGTTAAGAATAAGAATACGGTAGTGAACAAGAATAAGAATACGGTAGTGAACGTTCAGGCGATAGCTCATCTATTATATTAGGGCGCAAACCGAGGAAGCATTGGCGCATACCACCTCAGTGTGAAGGAGGTGCGATAGGAAACTGAAATCGCCAAGATGTTGCCGGTAAGCGACCGAGGATATGTATTCAGGAGGACAAAGAATGGCAGACAAGGATATTGCTTTAATGGCCCACTTGATGCGCCGCGCCGGTTTTGGAGCGACGTATGAAGAGTTAGAGGCCCGCGCCGCCAGGGGCTATGAGGCCACTGTGGAGGAGTTGCTGCATCCGGACACGCAGCCCGCGATCGAGCGTGACGTGTTGATGCGCTATCAGCCACAGTGGGTGTCCCAGGCGGGACTGGAGGGCCAGCAAGAAGAATGGACCTTCCGGATGATCAATACCAAACGTCCGTTGGAAGAGAAGATCGCCCTCTTCTGGCACCAGATCTTCTGCACCGGCCACGCTAAGTGTGAGTACCCGAGGCAGCAGCAGATTGAGTTCGACATGTTCCGCACCCAGGGGATGGGCAACTTCGCCGACTTGCTTATGGGTCTGGCCACCGACCCCGCGATGGTGTTCTACTTGGACAACTGCATGAGCCACAAGGACGCCATCAATGAGAACTGGGGCCGCGAGCTGCTGGAGCTCTTCTCAATGGGTGTCGGAATGGACGGGCAGGCTAACTATTCCGAGGATGACGTCAAAGAGTGCGCCCGCGCCTTTACCGGCTGGACGGTGACCAACTCGGTGCCCAGGTACCCCTATGGCAAGTACGAGGCCGCCTTCATCTACGACCCGTCAGACCACGACTATGGCGAGAAGACTTTCTTGGGCGAGACCGGCAACTGGAACGGTGAGGACATTGTCAGGATTGTCGCCAAGCAACCCGGCGCGGCCAGGTTCATCGCCAGGCACCTGTACAATTTCTTCGTCGCCGACGAGCCCCAGGTCCCGGCATGGCAGAACACGCCTCCCCGGGACCCCGAGGCCGTCAAGATGCTGGAGGACGAGTACTTCCGCTCCAACTACGACATCCGCTCGATGCTGCGGGTGCTGTTCAACGCCGACTTCTTCAAGGACGCCCGCTTCACCAAAGTGAAGAGTCCCACCGAGACCGTGGTAGGGACCATGCGCTTGGTCGGCGACTTCGACATGCCCAAACCCGGTCTGAACGCCATGACCCTGACCATCCGTTACATGGGTCAGGACCTGTTGAACCCTCCGACGGTAGAGGGCTGGCATACCGGCAGGGAGTGGATCGACAGCGGCACCTTGGTCGAGCGCATCAACTTCACCGCCGACGCCGTGGGCAACACTGCCCAACCCGGAGTCCAGGCCATCATCAACCGCCTGAGTTCTGAGGGAGCCACCATCTCGCCGGAGCGGTTAGTCGACGGTTGCCTGGAAATGCTGGGAGCCTACGAGTTGGCTGAAGTCACCCACACCGAGTTGGTGTCCCTGGCCCGCAGCGAAGGCGAGTTGCGGACCGACGCCGAGGAGTTCGGCCAAAGGGTCGGCCAGATGCTACAGTCCATCGTGGCGACCACCGAGTACCTGTTTGCGTAGGTTTTACCCTCACCCCGACCCTCTCCCTGTGGGAGAGGGGGAGAATTCTTGAGGAGGGAGAAATGACATCCACCAAGAAAGACCCGGTGCTGGTGGTCCTCCAGTTGTCAGGGGGCAACGACGGTCTGAATACCATCGTTCCTTACGCTGACCCCCTGTACTTGGACAACCGGCCCAACGTGAGAATCGAGATCGACAGTGTTCTTCCCATCAACGGCCAGATCGGCTTCAACCCGGCGATGGCGCCGATAAAGCGCCTGTACGATGAGGGCAAGGTCGCCATCATCCAGGGCGTGGGATACCCTAACCCAAGCCGTTCCCACTTCCGCTCGATGGACATCTGGCACACCTGTGAGCCGGACATAGTGGGCGACGAGGGGTGGCTGGGCCGGACCGTGCGCGACCTGGACCCGGGAAAGGAAAACGTACTGACCGGCGTCAACTTTGGCCGGGGTCTCCCAAGGTCCCTGGTGGCCCCCGGTGTGCCGGTGGCTTCGGTGGGCAACCTGGAGACCTACGGCGTGCTTACCGGGATCGAGATCGAAGAGCAGCGGACCAAGGCCCTCGATGTGTTTTCCAGGGTCTACTCGCCCATGCTTGGGCAGGGTCCCGTGCTGGACTACTTCGCCCAGACGGGTTTGGATGCCCTGGAAGGCGCTGACATTCTCAGCACCGCCCCCGGCATGTATTCCTCGACCGTGGAATACGGCGGCGACACCGTTGCTCAATACATGCGCAACATCGTCCAAGTGCATCTGGCGGGGTTGGGCACCAGGGTGCTTTATACCACCGCGCCCTATAACAGCTTCGACACCATGCCGGCGAACTGGCGAACCACACCAGGCTATGGACCGAGACATCCAACGCCGTCGCCGACTTCTACGAGGACCTGAAGGAGCACGACGCTGGAGACAACGTGGTGTTGTTGGTCTTCACCGAGTTCGGACGCCGGGTCCACGACAACGGCTCCGGCACTGACCACGGGTCGGGCGGCGTGGCCTTCGTGGTGGGCGAGTCAGTCAAAGGCGGCCTCTACGGTGAATATCCCTCGCTGGAGCCGGAAAAGCTGCTGGAGGGGGACCTGCACTTCAACAACGACTTCCGTGGCCTCTACTCCACCCTCTTGGAGAAGTGGATGGGCCTGGATGCCAAGCCCATAGTGAACGGCTCGTTCGAGCAGATGGAGTTCATTTAGCAGTGTCCAGTCGTCTAGCAGTGTCCAGTCGTCAGTGGCCGGTGACCAGTGCCTAGCCACTGACCACCGGCCACTAGCCACTAACAGAAGAGGTGAATATGGCCCCCACCAGAATATCGCACGTACAGCTTCAGTACAGCCATACCATCGGGCGCGGCGAGCAGTTCGGACCGGGTTTCACCTACCCGGTCCACATGGCCCGGGGCGCGGACGACCTGATGTACGTCCTGTGCCGCTCTCCGGAATACCGGCCCGAGGGAACCCGCATCGCTGTCTGCACCGTCGACGAGGAATACGTCAACGCCTTTGCCCGCGGCGTCTCCCAGCAGGGGCCCCACGAGTACAATTTCGACGACGGCTCCTTGGTCTGGCCTGTGTCCGTGGCCATCGCCAGCAACGGCAACGTCTACGTGTCCGATGAATGGGTGCATCGGATCTCCATCTTCACCAAGGATGGGGACTACATCGGCAAGTGGGAGGAGCGCGTCGGCAGCGGTGACGGCGAGCTTAACCGGCCCGCCGGCCTGGCTTTCGACAAGGACGATAACGTCTACGTTGTCGATAGCATGAACCACCGGGTCCAAAAATTCACCCCTGACGGAAAATTCCTGGCCAAGTTCGGAACGCACGGCGATGGCGACGGCGAGCTCAATATGCCCTGGGGTATCGCCATCGACAAGCAGGGCAACGTATTCATCGCCGACTGGCGGAACGACCGGATCCAGAAGTTCACCGCCGATGGCCGGTTCCTGATGAAGTTCGGTTCTTCCGGATCAGGTGAAGGCGAGTTCAACCGTCCCACCGACGTCGCCGTCGACAAGGACGGCATCATCTACGTCGCCGACTGGTTGAACGACCGTCTTCAGGTGTTCGACCCCGAGGGCAACTTTGTCACCCTCAAGACCGGTGACGCGACCGTTTCCAAATGGGGCAAGGACAAGTTGGACGCGAACCCGGAGATGTGGGGAGAGCGGGAGCGCGCGCCGGGACTGGAGCGGGAGAAGGACTTCTGGGCCCCCAGCGGGGTCGAGGTGGACGATTCCAACACGGTGTTCGTCTGCGAAGGACCTCGCAACCGCATCCAGGTATACCGCAAGCAATCTGCCGCCTTCATGGGACCCCGGCTGTAGCCCCTTAACGAGTGAAGAGTGGATAGTGGCTCGCCACTATCCACTCTTCACTAACCACTTGTGACCAGCTATGCCCATCAATGTAGCCCGTATACCCAATCTGGAATATGAGGCGTTCTATTTCGATATGGAGCGCCGCGGCATCGAGTTGCGAAACATGGGACCCAACGCAGTGGCTGAGGCCTTGGAACAGGGCGAAATAGACGCCGGGCCGGTATCTTTAGTGGATACGTTCCGGCTGGCCCGTCCTGAGCACAGCCGAAGGGCCACCCCCATTACCGGGTTCTGTGTGGCATCGGTTGCCAGGGCCACGTCCAGCATACTCCATTCCAAAAAGCCCATAGAAGCCTTGGGCGGCGGTCGCATCGCCCTTGGCGACGGCGACGCCACGTCGGTGAGCCTGCTTAAGGTGCTGCTGACATTGAAGCACGAGGTCCGCCGGGAGGTTTTCGTCGATCAGCAATCGGACCACGATGCTTTCCTGTTGACGGGCAACCAGGCCCTGCGCCAGCGGCGACGGGTGCGCGGCTTCCCGCACCGGTACGACTTGGGGGAGGAATGGCAGGCGTGGACCGGGCTGCCCTTCGTCTTCTCCCGGTGGATGGCCAGCGCGGCAATGGAGCGCCGGGACTTTGTGATGCTGGAGGATGCCCTTTTCGTTGGGCAGGAGGACTGGGTCAACAACCTCTACAAGGCGACCGGACCCCGCGACGACCTGCTTATGCTTCCAAGGGAAGTGCTGGAGTACGTTCAGGGACTCAGGTTCTTCATTGGAGTGCCGGAGGAACGGGCCATCGCGCTGTTCCAGGAGAAGATGGCGTTGCTGGAAGATGTCTCAGCCTAAAATAGCCGATATTGGGCATTCTTACTGATACGTGAATAAGTTTCTAAACTGTCCCCTCCCCTGTCTTTCCGGCGAAGGCCGGAATCCAGGACCGTTTTCCACCAGCCACGTTCTTTGTCCTCAGAATTTCTGGATTCCGGCTCAAGGCCGGCCCTTCGACAAGCTCAGGAGGCGAGGGCTGGTTTAGGTAATTGTTCACGCATCAGTAAACACTGGTGCATGTTGAGAATACCAAAGACTGACGCTGCCCCCAGGAGACTGCTTCCTTCGGGTCCCGCCATCCTGATTGCCGTAGGGGGCTTGGGCCGCCTTCGCCAAAGCGGTGCAATAGCCGGTGGAGTGCTTCGGCGCCAAAGCGCAGCGCTTCCACCGGGACCCGCTCGTTGGCGCCATGGACTGTGCTTGAAAAAGCAAACTCCACCGGCAAGGCCATCGGAATGAACCCGTAGCTTTGTATGCCCAGCCGAGCAAGAAACCGCCCGTCAGTGGCTCCGGGCAACAACATCGGTACCGGTACGCCTTGGGGGTCGGCTTGCCGCAGAATGTCGGCCAAGGTGTCGAACAGTCCCAGGTCCGATTCAGGCGGCCCCGGATCGTAATGCACGACCTCCAGTTCTACTTGGCCGCCCACTATCCGACGGACCTCATCCATGAGATCGGTCGGCGAGAACCCCGGCAGCAACCGGCCGTCCAGTCCCAAGGAGATTTCGGTGGGGACCACGTTAATCTGCTCCCCGCCTCTAATCATGGTGGGATTGGCGGAGTTTCGTAGAAGTTGACCGAATATCAGCCCATTTTCTCCTAACGCTTTCAAGACCGGTCCGGCGGTGGTCTTGCGGAGCAGTTGCCGGAACACCAAGTTGCTGGGAAAGGGTAGGTTCGAGCTTACGGCGCGGAACATCTGCCGGGTCACCGGGGTCAGGTGCAGCGGCAGCGGGCGGCGCTCCAGCCGGTGTAGGAACTGGGCCAACCGGGAAGTGGCGCTGGCCCGGGACTTCAGGGAGCCGTGACCCCCGGTACCCCTGATGGTGGCCCGCAGTACGCATAGGCGCTTCTCAGCCACCATTACCGGGTAGAAGAGCCTTTTGCCTATAGGGAAGCTGAAGCCGCCAAACTCGCCGACAGCGTAGCGAATGCCCTCAAAAAGCTCCGGGTAGTTCTCCACCAAGTACTTGGTTCCGAACTCGCCGCCAGCCTCCTCGTCACTCACCACCGCTAGGACAACATCCCCCGGCGGGACGCAGTTCTCGGCTTTGGCCCGCAGCAGCGCGGCTACCATCATGGCGATGCCGCCTTTCATGTCCAGCGCCCCCCGTCCCCACACGTAGCCGTCGACGACATTCCCTGCGAAGGGAGGGTGCCGCCACTCTCGTGGGTTTGCGGGCACCACGTCGGCATGGCCGTGGAGTAAAAGGGGTGGCGACTGGCCCGACCCGGGGAGGCGAGCTATCAGATTAGGCCGGTCTGGTGAACGCCCCACCATCTTGGTCTCAAAGCTAGCTTCATCCAACAGGCCCTGGATGTAGGAAAGGCAGGCCCGCTCGTTACCTGGGGGATTGGAGGTATCGAACCGGATGAGATTCTGGAGTAGCTCTACCGGCGCCTCTCCCGGGCCCCCACCCCGAAGCGAGCAAGAAGTTGCCTGCATAGCGGTCAAACGGCTATTGGTTGGCGTCGAAGCCCTCGTCCAACTCTCGGAGAAACTGCTCGATATTGGGTGACAGTTGAGGGCTGTCTCCCGGCTGGTCCTGCTCCTTGTCGTACTTCTCTTCCAGCCGACGCAGCAGAGACCCGACTTCCGAGGTCTCGTTGGCAATATTTTGCAGGGCGTCGTACTGCTCCCGCCCTCGTTGTTGGTCCATCAACCGTTTGGGCAATTGGTATAGGGTACAGAGTATTTCCATGAGCCGGGCAGTCCCGTTGAAGTCCTCGTCCACTTGAAAGTACTGGGGCAGGTGGACTACGAAAGTCCTGGTCTCCATGCCCATTTGGGCGGCTTCGAGGGAGACCAAGTAAGTGATCGTCGATGGGCCTTCGTAGTTACTGGGCCGGGCCTTGACCAAGCGATACTCTTCCTCACCCTCAGGTTCACCTACTCCTCCGGAGACCAGCAAAGGCCGGGTATGGGGCACCATGTCGTACATTGCCCCAATCAGGGAATAGCGCCTTACGCCGAAGAACTTGAGAAGCTCTATGACCGAGTCGGTATAGTCTTCTCCGTAGGCGTGGGGCTCCAACAAATGGAGGAGAATGAGGTCCGGCCCCTGCTCGCGGCTGGCGTACCGGACCATGGTGTTGGGTATGGAATACTCCCGCTGGCCGTGGTTGAGGTAGGACCGCGGGCGGTATCTGGTGAAGTCGTAAAAACGCCCCGGACGGGCCAATTTCCCGGCGTCCTTAGCGTGCAAGTGCCTTTCCAGCCGGTTCAGACTCAGGGTGCCGACGTTGCCTACATCAATCCAAGGACGCAGCACCGCCAAGACGTGAGGGTCTTTCAGTTCAGGGACCGGTTCGGCGATTTCAAATTCTCCCAAGCGCATACATATAGTCTGACACTCCCCACAAGCATTTACAAGTCGTGATAATGGCGGGCTAACCCGATTTTAGGGCAACGGGCCAGTCTCTAATATTACAACGACGGATTATCTGGCGGCGTGATTTTAGTGTGAAATTGAACCTGGCGACGTAGTGCCGCAAGGCTCCCACGATAGCTGGCGTGGAGTCAGACAGGAAGCATCAGCCAGCTTTTTCCACAAACTGTCGTTGTAATACTAAGAGGGTGTGTGACAAGTTCCCTCTCCCGCCGGGAGAGGGTTAGGGTGAGGGCGATTCCTGCTATGGGCTGCGTTTGGATGCTGTCAGCATTTCCCCTCATCCCTTCGGCAGGCTCAGGACAGGCCTAACCTTCTCCCCAAGGAGAAGGGATTTATCACACACGCTCTTAAGACGTCCACTTGGTGGCCTAACCGTTGAATCCCATGGCGTGTCATCGTGCGTAATAGTGTATCAAAGGGGCCCCTTTGATATGATACCGGCAATTCTTAGCGGGGCCGTGGCCCAAACCGCGATGGTGAGCAAACTAATTATACCGGCCTTTGCGATCATCATGCTCCTGGCCGCCTGCACCGGAGGCGGCCAGGATTCCGCTTCTTCCATCGGGACCCCCGGAACCCCGGATGGAACCCTTGGAACCAGCGCCGTCCCCTCAGAAGCCCCTGCGGAGAGGGCTGGCATAGCTCAAATAGCCACGCCGGAGGCCGTCCCGCCGGCTTCTGCTCCTTCGTGGCGCTACGTAGATAGCGGCTGGATCGAGCCTCCGGTGCAAGAAGCCGTGGGTCCTCTGGAGCGGCAACTCCGGGGGGTCGTAATCACCAGCCAGGAAGAGCTAGAGAATTTCCGGCGAAGCTCGACGATGAAACTCTCCAAGGGCACTACAACCAGCCTCGGCCGCATCGACTTCTCCACGTCGGTCCTCATCGCCGCCTATCTCATGTGGCAGCCGGTCCAAGGCGACCCCTTGAAAGTCGTCGGCTTTTCCCTGAAAGACCGTATGGCCGAGGTCTTCTTGGAGCTAGACAGCGCGCCCCAAGGGGAAAAGTACCCCTACTTGTTCGCGCCGATGACCATGGTCGCGGTCGACCGGGACCAATTTCCGGCTGGTGAGCCCGTAGATTTTGCGTTCCATCTGGACGGCGAGTATCTGACCACTGTCTCCGCTGAAATCAATTGACGCGAGGGGTCCAAACCCTCTTAACACTCCCCCATCCGGGTCATACGCCCTTCCCGCCAAGCAACCGCGCCCTCCCGCACCGTGAGGAAGGTATCGAGCCGTAGCTGGCCGTTGACCGCGTGACCTACGGAGTCATGCCACACAAACCGGCCCTCCCGCAGGTCGAACACGGCGGCGTCGCCGCACATACCGGGGGCCAACGAGCCCAAAGAGTCCTGCAAGCCCAGTACCTGGGCGGGACGGCTGGTGGCAGCGGCTACCGAGTCTTTCAACGGCAGGCCCAATGCGTGGAACTTGCTTACCAGGTCGTTCATCAAGTAGACCGTCCGGTCAGGTGGGGGATTGTGGATGTCGGTGCTGATGGTGTCCGGTGGTAGTCCCTGCTCTAGGGCGGCCTTGACTACCTCCACGTCGCAGTGAACGCTGGCGTGGGCCACGTCCATAATCACGCCCCGGTCGGCGGCCGCCCGCACTTCCGGGCGCAACTTGCCCCGGCCATCCAAAATGGACTCCGGGTTCCCGTTGAAGGCGTGGGTGGAGATGTCCCCCGGGCCCAAGTAGTCCAAGACCTCGGGCAAGGGTATCGGAGTGCCGCTGACGTGGACCATCAGCCTCGACCCGGACTGGTCGGCGGCCGCTCTGGCCGCTTTCATGGCGGTGGCCGCGTTCCAGTAGGCGACGGCGTTGACGTGCATACGGACTTTTACGCCAAAGCAGAACCCCGGGTTCTGCTTGATTGCATCGGCGGTTTGGTCCACATCGATAATGCGCATATCGTGCAACCCGCCTCCCAGCAGACGGTTGAGGGCTAAGCCGACGCCGCCGATGTGCAGAAAGGACAGGAGGCGGACCTTGTGAGCCGGAAACACGTAGTCCCGCATCGCTTCAAAGTTCAAGAACCCGGCGCTTCCCGCATCCACCCCGGTGGTCGTCCCGGAAGAGAGGCATATCTGGTCGGGATGTACCGAAGTGGTGTTGCCGCCGTGGTAAAAGTGGCCGTGCAGGTCAATGAGGCCGGGCGTGATTACCTTGCCGGATACGTCGACCGAGTTGGAGGCCGACGCCGGATCGATGCGGTCGGCTACTTCGGACACCAAGCCGTCTTTGAAAGCAACGTCTCGACGGTCGTGGATACCTTGGGCGGGGTCAAGAAGCGTTCCCCCGGTAAGCACCAGGTCGTAGTTGGCAGGCGATGTAGTCATTGGCTTCTCCCTGTTCCACGGTTTCAAAGTATAACGGCGCTGCCGAGTCCAACCTTATTAGTACTACAGTCGCAGATTTGACAGGCGTCGTTTGTAGTGGCATTGCCGGGCTCTGGCCTGATGGCGCCGTCTCCACCACGACCAGTACAGGATGAAATCAGGCATTTGGTTCTCCGTCCATATAAGGCGGGTGAGCAGCCGACGCACTTCAGGGACTGTCAATGGAATCAGGCTCCTGTCCCTGCTGGGGCAGCCCCCCTTTCCTCTGGGCAGGCGCGTGCCGTTGCGTGATGCCTGATCACTGCCAGGTAGGCGTGAGCCAACATCGCCAGCGTGATGTGCCGGTACCACCCGTCCCACCTCCGCACCTCGTACTGGTCCAGTCCCACCTGTCCCTTGGCCTCCTCGAAACACTCCTCTATGGCCCACCGGGTTCCGGCCACCCTCACCAGTTCCTCCAAGGTTGTCCCCGCCGGGCCATAACAAACGTAGTAGGATAATTCCGCGGGATTGGCCAAACTGCGACGGGCCAGCAGCCAATAGCCCTTGCCAGGTTCCCTCAGGGGCCGTATATCCACCGTGACCCAGTCGTAGAACCGGGGGCCCTTGGCTCCGTCCCCCGCGCTGCACCGCACCCAGCCGGATTCCTCAACCCCAGGCGCCAAGCGATCAACTCTCACCTGTCGCGGCCCCTTATCCGTCAAAACCCACAGCTTCTCGCTGCGTTTGATGGCCAGCACGTGCGGAACGCCCTTCCGCTCCAGCCAAAGCCGCAGGTTGCGGTCGTTGCCGTAGACCTCATCCCCGGCAACCCAGCCGAAGGGAACTCCCGATTCCACCGCCCGTTCAAGCATCAGTTGCGCCAGTTGCGGCTTGGTCCGGAATGCCACTTCCTCAGGCACCCCCGCCTCCCGGCGCCGCTCCTGGTCCTCTGTCCACACCTGAGGCAGGTACAACTCCCGATCCAGCAAGGTCCGGCCCTTGGCGCTGGCGTAAGCCAAGAATACGCCAATCTGGCTGTTCTCGATCCGCCCCGCCGTGCCGCTGTACTGACGCTGCACCCCAACCGACTTGTTCCCTTTCTTAAGGAATCCGGTCTCGTCCAGCACCAAGACTGCGTCAGCGTCGGCCAGATGCCGGGTCACGTAGGTTTTCAAGTCATCGCGAACCAGGTCCGCGTCCCACCGGTAGTTGTACAACAGGCGCTGCACCCCATCGGGAGTGGCATTGCCCACCTGCTCCGCCAACTGCCAACCGTTCTTGCGCTCCACGGGACTGAGCAGCCCCCGCAGATACTCCAGCGCACGACGGCGCGGCTCGGGTCGCCGGAACCGTGCCGCAATGCACTCATGCACCCGCTCGATGCCCTCGGCCCACCGGGCCACTTCCGCCACTTCATCTTTCAACACAGTCACACCTCATCACCAGTCGACTGTCCCAATTCTATCCGTTTTTAATCTGCGACTGTAGTATTAGAGTCTATCCTAAAAACGGGTAACACCCGCACGGAAAAGGGGTTATTAGGATAGGCTCTTAGAGGGTATATGCAAAGTTCCCTCTCCCCAAGGAGAAGGGATTTCTAACACACCCTATTAGTATTACAACGACGGTTCACAAGAATAGGACCTTGAGGACTTCTTCATGGCGACCTGCCCACATGCTTGACAGCTTGGTTGCCTTGCCTTCCGCGGCGTGATTTCCGGCCAATGCCTGACCAAATTGAGGAAGCGTCGTTGTAATATTAGGGGTCTTCGTCAGGGTCCATGAATTCCAAGCGGCGCAAGCGGGGGTACACCAACTCTTTGGGTTTCTCTAGGTCGGCATCCGAGATGTCGGGAGACTCCCCAACCGGCTGGGCGCCCCATTTTTGGATCGCTTGCTGGACCAATAGCAGCACTACTTGGGGAGACCGCCCCTCCAAGCGCCCCAGTTGATAGGCCAAGGTGACCGCCAGTTGGTTCCGGGTGATCTGGTCAAAGGCGTCGGGGTGGGTAAGGTGCTCCGGCATCCCGCCGCACTGGTCTAAGAAGTCGTCAAGGACTTGGCCGATAACGTCGGGCAAGCCCTCCAGTTGGATCTCCGTCATATATCCAGTGAGCTTATCCGACAGGTCGATAATGCCGTTTTCCGGCAGCACGACCCCGTAGATGTCATGGTCTTCGGCGCCCGGCTGATCGTCGGTCATTTACCGTCCTTTCATTTCATTGTCAATTCAGGACCCAATCGCGATGGTGGTCAACCCGCGGACGATGGGGCCGATGATGCTCCACAGTAGCCCCAATCCAAGGATGAAGTCGAGCATCACTATTACCACCAGAATTAGAGGCCCGTTGCGTTGGACCCGGGCGTAACCCTCGGCGTGTTGGGCAGGAATGAAGCCGCCCAGCACCCGGGAGCCGTCTAGGGGAGCTAGAGGAATGAGGTTGAACACCGCCAACAACAGGTTGAAGAAAATAACCAGGCCGGCGATGTCGGCAACTCCCTCTAGTAACCCTCCGGTCATTACGTGGGCTACCCGGTTTAAGGCCGGCTGGGTGGAGTTTAGCAACCCCAGCTTGAGGGGTATTGCTAGCAAAAACGCCACCATCAGGTTGGAGAGAGGGCCGGCGGCGGCTACCAAGGCGGTCCCGGTATGACCGTGGGCCAGTTGGCGAGGGTCCACCGGCACCGGTTTCCCCCAGCCAAAGCCGGCCAGCAGTATCATGAGGGTCCCGCCGGGGTCCAAGTGGCGGAGAGGATTTAGGCTAAGCCGTCCCAGGCTCCGTGCCGTGCGGTCCCCCAAGCTGCTGGCGACCAAGGCGTGGCTAAACTCGTGTACCGTTATAGCCACAATCAGAGAGAACATTACCAGCACTGCCAGGCGCAAAAAGCCGCCGGGATCACTCTGGATCAGGTCTAAAGAGCCTAGTAGCATGGTTTAGCTCGGCAGATGGGGGGAGGCCCCGGAATGATCAGTCGTCGTCCTCATCCGGGTCCGGTTCTGTCGGCCCGCCACCGCTGCCGGAAGGAAATGCCGACCTGGGAAGCAGGGCTAGGTTACGCTCCCGGCGGTTGGGGCGCTCCCGGGGCATATCCAACAGGGCCGCTTTCAACTCCTCCAGACTTTCCGAGGATACCAGCGCCGGGTCGACCGCTAGCCCGTTCACCCCGGTGTTGCGTAAAATCTCCAATTCCTTGGGGCTCAGGGTTTGGCTGGTCTCCAACACTACGAACTTGTCTACCCGGCGGCTAATCCGGGCAATGCCAGCCAGGTCCTCCAAGGTCAACGGGGAGGACAATGCCGGGGAGAGCATAACTACATCAAAGGGCAGGGCATCGATGGTCCGAAGCTCCTCCACATCGATGTTATGGTCCAGGTACATGATCCGGGCGACATCTTCCAAGCCTACCGCGGACACCGTCGTTCCCGGAAGCGCAAAGGCCAAAAGGTCGCAACCGGCCTCCTGGTAAGACTGGGCGCTGTCTCCATTCAAGGATGATACCCTGGCGCCCCAAGGCACGGCTTCCCCCAATGACTGGCACAGGTCCTTGAGTGCCGCCGGGTCGTCCACCCCGGAAATCAAGGCGGCGTCGGGCTTCAAGTCCGCGAGAGTGGCCACGCCTCCGGTACTCTCTTCCGACACCAGGGCAACCAAGGCCATACCGGGAGTTTTTTCGGCTCGCCTAACTCCGAAACCCAGCGGCGCTTGGACCCCGTCTTTGATTTGCTGCAACCTGTCTAGAAACTTGCTCATCGAATCAGTCCTTGGGTCTCAGGCCGCACATCCCGGCCTTGGAGTGCCCTTGGGAGTGCAAAGAATACCGGGCTGATTATAAACCATCCCAGCCGGTTTGTCCGAAGCCCGCTCCGTTCACTTCGGAGATTCCACACCCTTCACTCCACCCTTACCAGCAAATTGGACCTCTCTATATCAATTATCAGGTGCTATTGATGTGGCCGATAAGCCGGAAAATGGTTGACACTGGCTGGCCCGTGCAAGTAAGATTCAGACTGCTGCACCAATACTATAACGCCAGTCTATGAAGCATGGATTGGCATCTAGAGAATCAATAAGGAGGAGCCGGATGTCGCATAAGGACGACTTGGCCTTAATGGCCCACTTAATGCGGCGCGCCGGATTCGGCGCAACCCGCGAGGAACTGGAACAGCGAGTGGCCGTAGGCTACGAGGCCACTGTGGACGAACTGCTAAATCCCCCGGCATACGATCCCTCGGCAACGGCGTCGCCCTTCGCGATCGTGACCCGGTATCATCCGAACACCTTGCTGCCCGGCGGCGTGCCCACCTTGGGTCAGGCCAGTTGGATGTACCAAATGGTCAACAGCCCTACGCCGTTGGTGGAGAAAGTCTCCCTGTTCTGGCACCATGTGTTCGCTACGGGCAACTCCAAAGTGGACAACTGCGACCAGTTGCTGGAGCAGATTGACATGTTCCGCCAGCACGGCATGGGCAACTACCGGAACATGTTGGTGGAGTTGTCCAAGAATCCGGCCATGATCTTCTGGCTGGACAACAACGAGAACCACCGGGATGCAGTGAACGAGAACTGGGGCCGGGAGTTGTTGGAGCTCTTCTCTATGGGCGTCAGCAACTACACTGAGGTCGACGTCCGTGAGGCCTCCCGGGCCTTTACCGGATGGACCATCGCCCCCAAGATTCCCCGGCTGCCTTACGGCCGGTTCCCTTGGACCTTCGAGTACCGGGAAGAAGACCACGATTCCACCGAAAAGACCTTCTTGGGCCAAACGGGCAACTTTGACGGCGAGGACATCATCGACATCATCGTCAAAGAACCTGCCACCGCGCGGTTCATTTGCCGACACCTTTACAACTTCTTCGTAGCCGACGAGGTCCAGGTCCCGGCGTGGACCATTGAACCGGGCCGGGATGAGGAAGCCTTGGACACCATGATGACCGCGTTCGAAGAGTCAGGCTACGATATGAAAGCCGTGCTCGCCACGATGCTCAAGTCGGACTTCTTCAAGAACGCCCGCTTCTCCAAGATAAAGAGCCCGGCGGAAGTCGTGGCTGGCACCCTCCGCTTGGTTGGGGACTGGGAGACGCCCCGCCCCGGCATCAGCGACATCGGTCTCCAGCCCGGCTACATGGGGCAGTCCATCTTGGACCCGCCCAGCGTTGAAGGTTGGTACACCGGCCAAGAATGGATTAACAGCGGCTCGTTGCTGGCCCGGATTAACTTCGTGGCCGACCGGGTGGCGGACACCAGCCTGCCCGGTATCCAGAGCATAATCTCCGACATGAAGTCCGAGGGTGTGGTCTCCCCCGAACAGTTGGTGGACTCCTGCTTGGACCACATGGGTTTTGTAGAGCTCGGCCCGGAGACTAGAGAGCAGCTGTTGGAACATGCCAAAGGCGGCGGCGACTTGGACTGGAGCAACGAGGCCGCCACCGGTGAGCGGATCGGCGAGGTGTTGGCCTTGGTGGGCGCCACCACCGAATACCAATTCGGCTAAAGACAGGCAAGAACCAAGGCAAGAGGAGAAAGCAATGACTTCTACACAGAAAGACCCGGTGATCGTAGTACTGCAACTTACCGGCGGTAACGATTACTTTAACACCGTCGTTCCCTACAACGATCCGCTGTATATCGACAACCGGCCCTACATCAAATATCCCCTGGAAGACCTGATTAAGGTCGACGACCAAGTGGCCTTCATGCCGACCATGGGCCCCATCAAAGAGCTGTACGATCAAGGCAAGGTCGCGGTAGTTCACGGGATCGGCTATCCCGACTCTCCGCGCTCCCACTTCCGTTCCATGGACATCTGGCACACTTGCGAGCCGGACAAGGTGGGGACTGAAGGCTGGGCCGGCCGGGTCACCCAAGAGTTGGACCCCAATAAAGAGAACGTTCTAACGGCGATCAACTTCGGGCACGGCCTGCCGCGAGCGTTGGTGGTGCCGGGCGTACCGGTGGCCGCCATCGCCGACCTTTCCACCTACGGTGTGCTCACCGGCATCTCCGACCAGTCCCAGCGGGCCAAGGCTCTCGACCTATTCGCCCGGATGTACTCCCCGGCTATCGGGGCTGGCGCGGTAACCGATTACCTGCGCAGCACCGGAATGGACGCCCTCAACGGCGCAGATGTCGTCAAGGTGGCCCCGGAGATGTACTCCTCCAACGTGGAGTACCCCAATTCTCCCATAGCCGCCCACTTGAAAGACATCGCTCAAGTGTACTTGGCGGACTTGGGCACCCGGATCTTCTATACCCAACACGCCAGCTTCGACACCCACGCCGGCGAGATGGCGGCGCACCCCACGCTGTGGCAAGAGGTATCCCAGGGTATCACCGCCTTCTTCGATGACCTGCACGAGCATGGCCGCGGTGACAACGTCATCATGTACCTCTTCTCCGAGTTCGGACGCCGGGTGCATGACAACGGGTCGGGCACCGACCACGGCGCAGCCGGGGCCTCCTTCGTCATCGGCGATAAAGTCAAGGGCGGCATGTACGGCGAGTACCCGTCCCGGGCCGCTGAAGACTTGGAGCAGGGTGACTTGGTGCCCAATTACGACTTCCGGGGCGTCTACACCTCCATCGTCGAGGACTGGATGGGCATGGATGCCAAGCCCATCGTAAACGGCAGCTTTGAAAAGTTGGGCTTCCTGTAGACTGCCGTAGACCGGGTTCTCCTACCCTTGGTTCTATACGAAGAATCAGGAGGGCCGGGAAGGGCTCGTCAACGAGCGCAGTCCCGGCCCAACGTATTCGCATCCGGGTCACCACTATAGGAGGCCACAAAGATGGCGATTGAAACAGTCGCAGGCGGAAGAGCCTGGATCTATAGTCACAATATCGGAAGAAATGCTGCCGCGGGCACTGGATTCAGCATGCCTATTGGGGTGGCTGCGGCCAAAGACGGAGTCATCTTCGTCGCCAACCGGGGTAGCGACACCAATCAAAATCAGCGAATCAGCAAAATAACGGTGGACCATGAGTTCATCTCCGATTTCGGCCGCGGCGGCGAGGATGAAGGGCAGTTCATCTTCCTCACCGACGTGGCGTTGGACCGGCACGAGAACGTCTACACCACCGACGAATGGCTTAATCGGGTCACCGTGTTCGACAAGGAAGGGACTCTGATTCGGACTTGGTCCGGAGAAGGGGAAGGTAAGCTAAACGGCCCATCCGGTGTGGCCCTCGACCCGGATGAAAACGTCATAGTGGTAAACAGCCTGGACAGCCGAGTCTTGAAGTTCAGCAAGGAAGGCCAATACCTGGGCGGGTTTGGGCGCAAGGGCCACGGCGAGGAAGACCTGGATATGCCTTGGGGTATCACCGTCGACAACGAGGGCGGCATCTACATCGCCGATTGGAACAACCACCGGATCCAAAAGTTTAACGCCGATGGCGAGTTGCTAATGACCTTCGGGCAGGGCGGCTCCGGGCCGGGGACTCTCCGCCATCCTAGCGGTGTGGCCGTGGACGGCGACGGCGACGTGTACGTGGTGGACTGGATGAACCAAAGGGTGGTTATCTACAACCCGCAGGCCAGTCCTCTGGCTTATCTCCAAGGGGATGCCGTTGAGATGTCCCCGTGGGGGCAGATGTCCCTTGACGCCAACCCCGATATGCGTAGGCGGCGGCGTCAAGTGCATAACCTGGAAGAACAGCAGCGCCGTTTCCGTATGCCGGTGGCGTGCGCCTTCGACCGGGAGGCAAACCGGCTCATCGTTTGCGATAGCCAGCGGGGACGCCTCCAGATCTACGACAAAGACCCCCACTACGCTGACCCTCAGGCCAACCTGTAGTCCCATAATCGCCAAGCGGCACCAGAGCTAACCAACCGGCGCCCCAGTCACTCGGGGCGCCGGTATTGATTTAAGGCATAAAAAGGGGAACTGTTTTATCGTTCTACCGTGTAGTCCGCATGACGGACAACGAACGCAAGTTTGGCATTTGTCGGGTCGTATTGCATATACCAGTGGTTGATAACATCCCGCCCCAGAAGAGATGGCAATTCTTGAGTAGCTCCGTGTGATTGACCGATAAACAAGTCAACCTCATAAACTCTAATCAGAGGCCGGTCTTCAAATGCAAGAAGTGCTGGCTCGCTGAAATACTCAGACTTACCACTTATCCCCCTAGAGCTAGTTATGTTGCCCAACTGGTCAAAAGGGATACGCATTCTTCTAGCCGCTGGCGAATGCAAACATGTTTTATCGGCTCCAGTATCCAGCAGGAACCGGACTCTCCCGCTAACGTCCAAGCGTGGAATGATGACCCAGCACTCGACATAAGGACGCCCCCGGCCATCAAATACACCGGTGATCACAGGATTAGCGCTGTCGGGTCTGTATCCAGAAACTCAACCTCGAACTCCAAACCGCTCAAACCGCGAGACTCGACTGCTACAAATACGTCCTCCATCGAGTCACCGACTGCCAAGACTCCATCCTTGCCCATTGCTACCCATTTGTCGGGGTACTTCTCTATCAGGGCAGCGCGCTCCTTGTCCATACGCAAGACGACCTCGTGGAACTCGCCCACCCCATCCAGCATAGCCTTAACTCCGCCCAACCCATCAATGACTTCTTTCACGCCGCGGTCATCCGTCAATTGTCCCATAATCTCGCTCCAATGCCTGCACTAATTCTCAGATAGGAGTAGTGGCATTGGTGATAGTAAAAAGCGTAAATTTTGTATCATTTGATACGCTGAGAGTAGCATAAAGGTGGGCAATCGACAATTGTCCCATAACAACCCGAGAAAGGGCCCGGACTGGCCAGACCTGGAGAACTTGGCAGCACTTCCCAGTTCAAGATTCAAACTGAAGCACTACCGTCGTTTTTACCGCGTTGCTGGTACAATGGGCGTGACGTATAATTTCCCCCAGAGGGCGCTATTTAAGATATGTTGCTCACTATCGACATAGGCAACAGTATGGTCACGCTGGGCGTCTTCGACGGTCAGCGCCTGTATACCAGGTTGAGGGTTACCACTGACACCCGGCGCCTCACCGACGAATACGGTCTCCTGATCACCAACCTGCTGAACCTCAAAAACGTCGACACGTCTCTTATAGACAGCGTCTGCATGTGCAGCGTGGTGCCTCCCCTTACTGCGGTCTTCGATGAGGTCAGCCAAGCTTACTTCGGAAGAGCGCCATTAGTGGTCTCGGCGGGCGTGCGCACAGGTCTCAGAATCATGTATGACAACCCCCGAGACGTGGGGTCGGACCGGATCGTGGATGCCGTGGCTGCCCGGCAGCTTTACGGGCAACCGGTGATTGTGGTGGACTTCGGAACCGCCACCGTGTTCGACGCCGTATCCAGAGAGGGAGTCTACCTGGGAGGCGCCATCGCTCCCGGGATCAATATCGCCGCCGAGGCGCTTTTTCTCAACACCTCCCAGCTTCGCCGCGTCGAGCTGGTGGCGCCCAAGTCGGCTATCGGGCAGAACACCTCCGCTGCTTTGCAGTCGGGCCTAGTATTTGGCTCTGCCGGTTTGGTCGAAGGAGTGGTAGCCCGGTTCAAGAAGGAGTTGGGCCCAGACGCCAAGGTGATTGGCACCGGAGGACTGGCCGGGATAATCTCCCATGAGACCGACATCTTCGACGCCATCAACCCCGACTTGACGCTGATCGGTCTTCGGATGGTCTATGACTTGAACCAGCAGCACCCGGAACCCGCCATATCCCAACCGGAAGAAAGCTAGAAGAGGCTTAGGACCAGAGTTATGGCTGGACCGTTGGAGAATAAGCACATTGTACTGGGGGTCACCGGCAGTATCGCTTGCTATAAGGCCGTGGACCTAGCCAGCAAGTTGGTCCAAGCCGGCGCCTTGGTGGATGTGGTGATGAGCTACGGGGCGACACAGTTCGTCACCCCGCTGGCCTTCCGGGCCATAACCCACCGGGAGGTCGTGACCGACGGGTTCGACGCCGGGTCCTCATTGGCCATAGAGCACGTGGCGCTGGCCCAGCGGGCCGACATCGTAGTAATCGCCCCGGCAACGGTCAATTGCATCGCCAAGCTGGCCGCCGGGCTGGCCGACGACCCTTTGACCACCACGGTCATTGCCACCAAGGCGCCCCTGCTGGTCGCCCCGGCCATGGACGCCAGCATGTACGATCATCCGGCGACCCAGGAAAACTTGGCCAAGCTGCGGGAGAGAGGCGTGGTTATTGCCGGGCCCGCCCCGGGCCGGTTGGCCTCGGGCCTGGTGGGCATGGGCCGGCTTTTGGAAACCCCGGAGTTGTTGGGCCACATTGCAGCCACCTTGGGCCGGGAAGGAGACCTAGCCGGACGGACGGTAGTGGTGAGTGCCGGCGGCACCATGGAGGCCATCGATCCGGTCCGGGTTATTACCAACCACTCTTCGGGCAAAATGGGTTACGCCTTGGCCGAGGCGGCTCGCGACCGCGGCGCCCGGGTAGTGCTGGTAAGTGCGGCCGCCAGCCTCCCTGACCCGGCTCAAGTAAAGGTGGTGCGGGTGAAGTCGGCGCAGGACATGTGTGACGCGGTGCTGGAACAGGTCAGCAGCGCCGATGCGTTGATTATGGCTGCTGCCGTGGCCGATTACCGTCCGATTACCGAGGCGGACCAGAAAATCAAAAAGTCCAACGCCGAGCTAAGCATTGACCTTCGGAAGACTACCGACATCTTGGAGACGGCCCAAGGAAACTTCGTCAAGGTCGGCTTTTCGGCGGAGAGCCAAGACTTGCTCCGGAATGCCAGCGCCAAGGTAAAGTCCAAAAACCTGGACTTGATTGTTGCCAACGACATCACCGAACCCGGCAGCGGCTTCGGGGTCGACACCAACAAGGTGGCCCTGATCGATAGGGAGTTGCGGGTCGAAGAGTTGCCGTTGATGACCAAGTACGAGGTCGGCAACCGGGTGCTGGACCGTGTCTGCGCCTTGTTCCGTAGCTAAGTTAACCCCCACTCCATCCGGCAGCAGGTCTACCTTCCACTGGCCAAATCGAATAGGGGCTAGGACTGCCTAGCCCCCCTCGACCGCAGTCACCGGCGGCGCCAATCTCGGTGACTGGTGACCACCAACTTATCCCTAAGCTGATACAGCTTCTTTAAAGCGGCGGATGGCGTCGATATGCTGGTCCGGCCCCTTTAGCCCGGCTCTCATGGTGTTTACCGACAAGTGGGTGGCTCCCACTTCCGCCCAAGCCTCGGCCTTCTTCTGCCAATCATCGGGGTCTCCGCTGTCGGCCAAGCCTACCCGTCCCTCGATGCCGATGCTGCCGGGGTCCCGGCCGGCCTCTTTGGCATACTCGTGCATCTGGGCGATGCGTTCTTGCCCGGCGCTGTCGGGTTGGAACTGGGGGAACCAGCCGTCGCCAAGGCGGCCCACGCGGCGGACGACTCGCTCAGCGCCGCCGCCGAACCAGATCGGGATGGGCTGTTGGACCGGCAGAGGGTTAATCCCCGCATGGGTTACTTGGTGGTAGCGGCCCTGAAATGAGACCACCTCTTGGGTCCACAAAGCGCGCATCAACCGTATTTGCTCGACGCTCTTACGCCCCCGAGTGGAAAAGTCCTCTCCCAGCGCCTCGTACTCCACCTCATTCCAGCCGATGCCGATGCCCAACCGCAAGCGGCCTCCGGTAAGCACATCCACTTCGGCGGCCTGCTTGGCCACCAACGCCGTTTGCCGCTGTCCCAGGATCAACACGCCGCTGGTCAACTCGATCTTCTCGGTAATCCCCGCCAAATAACCGAACAGCACGAATATCTCGTGGAACATATCGGTGTGCTGGTAGGGGCGCTCCCATCCATCGCGCTTGCTGGCGTCGGCTCCCAACACGTGGTCAAACACCAGCAAGTGCTCATATCCCAGCGACTCGGCGGCCTGGGCAAAGTCTCGGACCCCGGCCGGGTCCGCTCCAATCTCGGTCTGAGGGAAAATAGCGCCCAACTGCATCATAACCTCCTTGAGTATGGAGAATACAGGGCAACGGAAAGGATGGCCCCCGCGGGCCAAGAAGCGGCGGCAGGCCCTTGCCGGGCCATCGGACCACGGTCAGTATCCAGGGTTTGCGGACAGCCGTCAACCAGCTTCTTGGCGAGGAATTGAAAGCGGATACGGAATAACGCAAAGGCGCAAGGACGCAGAGACGCAAGGATCGAAAAACGTTTAGCGTTTAGGGTGAGAGGTACACGAAGGCGCTAGTAGTCCGAAATCTTTGAAATGAGGAGTAGCCGAGATTGGCGTGATTGCCCGGCAATATTGGGACAATGGTGCTCACGCATTAAACTTCAACCTCTTCATCCATCAATGCAAAGCTGTTCGACCACTAGCAGCATTCATAAGGAATAAGCAGAAAAACCTCGCGCCATTGCGTCCTTGCGTCCCCCGAACGCTCATCCTGAACATACTACTATAGGGTCCGGCAGGCCTGTCCTGAGCCTGCTGAAGGGCTACCGCGGGTGGGGTTTCGGCAGGTAATGAAAAGGCCCTGTGGCGAGGGACGGTGGGCCGGTTGGGGCTGCTTCCCCAGTAGGCTATAATGCTGCTGCTTGGTTAAGTCCTAGGTTAAGGGAGGGTGCATTGAAGAGCATCGAGCTTGATTACAGCAAAAACTGTGCCGGCGAACCCACCAAAGGCCACAACCGCTGGCATCCCGACATTCCGCCAGCCGTTGAGGCCGAGCCGGGCGAGGAGGTCGTCCTCCAGACCCGGAACGCCATCGACGGCGGGGTAACGCCCACTTCCAGGAACGAAGACCTGCTGAATATCGACCTGGGCTTGGTGCATCCCTTGACCGGCCCGGTTTACGTACAAGGTGCCGAACCGGGGGACCTCCTAGAGGTTAATATCCTCAACATCGAGTCCGCGTCGTGGGGGTTCACCACCATAATTCCCGGCTTCGGTTTCCTCCGCGATGTGTTCTTGGACCCCTACGTGGTCCACTGGAACATTAGCGACGGCTACGCCGAGTCTCCTCAACTGCCAGGGGTCCGGGTGCTGGGCGCTCCTTTCATGGGCACCATCGGAGTCGCCCCGTCCCGCCAGTTGCGCCAGGAAATATTGCTGCGAGAGGAAGAGTTGCGCCGCCGGGGTGGGGCGGTCTTGGGCCCCGACCCTCACGGCGCGGTGCCGGCTACCGAGCCGTTGGCGTCGGAGGGGCTGCGGACGATTCCTCCCCGGGAGCACGGCGGCAACCTGGACATCAAGCAGCTCACCGCCGGGACTAGGCTCTTGCTGCCGGTGTTCACCGATGGCGCCCTTTTTTCCGCCGGAGACGCCCATTTCGCCCAAGGAGATTCGGAGTGCTGCGGCACCGCCGTGGAGATGGACTGCACCCTGCACGTCAGCTTTCAAGTGCGCAAGGGTGAAGCCACCCGCCGCAACATCCGGTTACCGGTCTTCGAACGGGACGACTACTTTATTAGCCCGGAAATGGCGGCCCCTCGCCGCTTCATCGCGTCCACCGGCATGTGCATCGCTGAGGATGGGGTGAACGAGTCGGAGAACGCCACCCTGGCCGCCCGGAGCGCCCTGCTGAACATGATACAATTGCTCATGGAGCGGGGTTGGACCCGAGAGCAAGCCTATTGCATTTGCAGCGTTGCGGTCGACCTGAAGCTGAGTGAAATTGTCGACGTGCCCAACTTCGTCGTCTCCGCCTTCCTGCCGCTGGACATCTTCGCGTAAGGAACGCCAGACGCGGTTTAATTCAAGCAGAGGCCGGATAGGGTGAGCATGACTACCGAATCGGCACTGGCAGACGTAATGCGCGCCATTGGAAGGCTGGAAGGACAGCAGGAACAAATGAACGCGCGAATGCTTGAATTAAGCCAGCGCTTGGACCAGCGAATGCTTGAATTGAATCAGCGCATAGACACGTTGAATCAGCGCATGGACAAGCTGATTTTCTCGCTTTTCGGCGTCGGCGGCGCCATAGCGGCCGGGCTGATCGCAATTGGGGTAAAGGTGTTCTTGGGGTAGACCGAGTTCAGGAAGTTCTTGGCGTTCCCGCGCCTTTGCGTTACACTTGGCCCGGACTTTACCGCTTAACTCGGCTTTGTTGCATGAATATTGGCAGCACATGAAATGTCCCGACACCCTTTGAATCGAGCTATGCTACTCGATAGCTATCCGGCATTCCCAAGTGGGTCATCCGATTCAAAGCGGCACACTTTACCTTGGCTTCCACCTTCTGCTGCGGTAACTTCCTGGCCTGAAGATAGGAACCAAAGATGGTCTTGAACCGAAACATGGCAGTCTCGGCCAGGGAACGCCGATGATAGCCCGACTCTTGTTTCCACCGCTTACGTCCTACCTTCCGAATCCTTCTCAGGTTCTCGTCCCGCACCAGGGGCGGGGCGGCACAGTTCCCATGCTGCCAGATACGGGCATCCTTTCGAGGTGGAATTGCTACCCGCCTGACACCTCTGACAGCGCAGCCCTCATATACCTTCCTTTTGTCGTAGGCCCCATCGCCACCCACCTGCTCCACTGACTCGGTGCTCTGGTCCAGAAGTTCGGGCACCGCTCCCGCATCGTCCAGGCTGGCCTCGCTCAGTACCACGGCCTGGATCTCCTGGGTTTCACTGTCCACGCTTAGATGGAGCTTCCTCCAGGTGCGCCGTTTGGTATAGCCATGCTGACGCACCTTCCATTCTCCCTCCCCAAAGACTTTCAACCCGGTGCTGTCCAGTACCAGGTGCAAGGGCCCAGCAGCTTTCCTGAGCAAGGAAACCCCCAGGCGCTTGGCGCGCTTGCAGAGGGTGGTATAGTCCGGCACCGGCAAATCCCACTCCAGCAAGTGAAACACGGACCGGAGAAACCCTTCGGCAGCCCTCAGGGTCAAGTGGAAGACGCTGCGCACCATCAACAGACACTGGATTGCTCCATCGGAATACTGAAACTGCCCACCGCGCTTTCGGGGGCCGTCGGGCTTCCAGGCCCCAATATCCTCTTCGCTGGTCCATAGGGTTATTGAACCCCGCTGGACCAGGCTTTCGTTGTAGTCATGCCAGTTACGTATCCGATACTGGGATTTCCTGGTGGTGGTGCGTTTCTTGGGACGAGCTTTGGAGGCTTGCGGTGTTCGCTTCATGCCTCCAGCTTAACACTACCTCCCATTCATTCAACAAAGCCGTTTCTAGGCTCTATAGGCATCCCCCCACAATCACCGCAGCTTCATAATCGGGGTGTTCTCCACTGTCGACTGCCTAGCGGTGACATCCTGTATTCATTTGGGTATTGATTACCTACGGTTGGGCAATTAGAATTGGTGCTTGTGCCTGAAACGGCAAATCAATAGGCAGGAGGGCAGGTGATTGAATGGACTAGGTATTCATTTATTGCTGGAGCTCAGGGAGTGTAATCCCAAACTCCTGAACGACATCGACTTTATCCGCCAGACACTCCTCGACACCGCCCACGAATTGGGAGCCACGGTGGTCGGTGAATCTTTCCACAGATTCAGTCCTCAAGGCGTAACCGGTATTCTAGCCATCGCCGAGTCGCACATCTCAATCCATACTTGGCCGGAGTTTGGCTACGCGGCGGCGGATGTCTTCGCTTGCAGCAACTCGTTCCGGCCTAAAGAAGCCGCGGAGATCTTGATCGATAAGCTGGAGTCTCAAGGCCCCGACTATGTCGAACTTCCTCGAGGCACCACCCTGAAAGCGGCCTCTAGCTGACTCCACAGTCCCCCAAGGGTATGGACGTTTCCGGCAACTGGTATGTCGAAACTATTTTCCCGGAACTTGCAACGATGCTGAAGGTCCGGGAGGTGATCTATTCCGGGGAAACTGCCTACCAAAAGGTGGACGTGCTGGAGTCGGCGGTATTCGGGCGTAGCCTAGTCCTCGACGGCAAAACCCAATCGACCGAGCGGGACGAGCACATTTATCACGAGGCCCTGGTGCATCCGGCGATGATTTTGCACCCGGAACCCCGGGATGTTTTCATTGGCGGCGGCGGAGAGGGCGCTACCCTGAGAGAAACGCTGGCCCACAAAGCGGTGGCACGTGTTTCGATGCTGGACTTGGACCAAGAAGTCGTGGACTTGTGCCGCCGCTACTTGCCAAGGCATCACCAAGGGAGCTTCGATGATCCCCGGGTAACCCTGTTGCACCAAGACGCCAGAGAATATCTTTCCAGCGGCTCCGAGAAATTCGACCTGATGATCATGGACCTAGTCGACCCCTTGGAGTCGGGCGTCGCCTATCTGCTTTACACCGAGGAGTTTTACCGGATCGTCAAAGCCAAGTTAAAACCGGGGGGCATTCTGGTGACCCAATCGGGCCCCGCCGGACTGCTTAGTTTTCACGAGTGTTTCACCGCGATTTACAAAACCGTGGGCAGCGTCTTCAACTATACGATGCCGGCCCAAGTCCATGTCCCCGCCTTCCAGACCCTGTGGGGATTTACCTTGGCGTCCGACGACCCGTTGCCGCCGCTTTCCCCCGGGCAAGTGGACAACTTGCTGGCGGAGCGGGTAAGCAAGACGCTAAAGAACTACGACGGGGAAACCCACACCGCCATGTTTGCGTTGCCCAAGTTCCTGCGCCTCGGCATTTCAGAAGAACAACGGATCAACCGGGACGCATCCCCGATTTTCATGGTCTAAGCCGGAAAGATTTCGTCCACTTCCAGGGTGAATCCTTCAAGCATAGGCGAAGCTAGGGTGCTGCCCTCCCCATAGAGGCCCGCAACTTCGTACACTCCTTCGTTTAGCCGCAGCACAATCACCGTGTGGGCCTCCGGGTCGACTAGCCAGTACTCGGTCACGCCGTGCCGGGCGTATAAGGCTCGCTTGTAGTTCCAGTCGCGCTTGGTGGTTGATGGAGACAGTATCTCGACCACCAAGTCGGGCGCGCCCTGAATATTGTTGGGAGTCCTGATGCTTGACCGCGCATTGGACACAAACAGGATGTCCGGCTGTACTAGGTCTGTGTCAGTCAGCTTAACGTCGTAAGGAGCAGTGAACACCCGCCCCAAGTTTTGCTGCCTAACAAATTGATGTAGCAGCGAACTCAGGTTCAAGCTAATAATCTGGTGGACCTCTCTAGGGCTGGGAGCCATAATCAACTCACCGTCCAGAAGCTCGTAGCGCTCATCGTCCGGAGTTTTAAGGTAGTCCTCGTAGGTGAGCCGGGGCTTTACTTTTGGGGTAGTCATGGTCGGCCTCGTTGCCCGGTGTCTGTCTGGGCCTCTACGGCTGGATCAGCACCCGGGTGGCGCCGTCGGGGTCCTTGCGTTGGGTGAGCAATCGATGCCCCGCGTTCTCGGCCCATAAGATGACGTCGTAGATGTTGAGGGCGTCGGCCAGGATAGCTTCTACGAAAGATTGCCGGTCGTGCTCCATCTGGTAGGTCAAGGCGGCGATGACCCCGGCGCAGCTCTTGCCACGGCCGTCGATGACAACCCAACCGCCGGAGCCTCCATTGGCGACTATCGGGGCCATGTCGCCGTGGACGCTGACCTCACCGCTTTTTCGCAGGTCCAACTGCCGCTTGAATTCGGCCACCGCTTCCCAGGCTACCGCCCGGCCGCGATCGCCGTTGGAGCAGACCGCGCCGCGCACGCCGACGATGTCGGGGTTGATGCGGGCCAGCTCGTCTAAATCGCTTATCTTCAGGTGGCCGGAGAGGGCGGTGCTCATGCCAAGCTGCTTACCCTGCAACACAATGCCGCGGAGCACCGGCTCCGGCATGAAGTCAAACAGGTTGCGGCCGTCCTTGGTCAGAGTGTCGATGAGGAAGCCGTCGCAATCGCTGTCCTTGGCTAACTGCACCATGCAGTGGGGATCGAGGCCGTCCTCGTAAAGCTCGTTGTCGGCGAATACCGAACCGATCAGCTTGGTGTTGAAACCCTCCAGGGCCCGGCGCGACTCCTGTAACACCTGAACGGCTGATTCGTAGCTGCCCCGCTGGAAGCCAACTTTCACCGAGGTGGCGTCCATTTGGGCGGCGGCATAGACCGCCATGGCCACCGTGCCCGGCTGGTTCGGCACCACTCCCAGGGTCACGCTCACGTGTTTCTCCACCGGGATGATGCCCCGCACTTGCCGCACTATGGAAGGATGCCCGGAGCCCACCAAGGCTTCTTGCAGGTTCTTGACGTCGACCACGTCCGCGCCGCCCTGCTCGGCCTCCAGGGCCTCGTCGACATCCTGAACGCTCACCATCAGCAGCATTCCGGAGGCGAAGTTGTTGTTGCCGTCCAACCAAGCAGCCCGAGGTTGAGCGGGTGTGGCAGGTACCGGGACCTGGGGCTTGAGGGGCTCCAATTCCTCGCCCAATTGGGCCTTCTCTTGCGGCGTCAGGTCGATCAGGGGCGGGCGGGGAGCGCCCGCAGCCAAGCCCATCAGTTTGGCCCAGTGCTTGACCATCGACACCGGTAGCGCCCCGTTGTACTTGTCCATGGTCCGGGTCCACCAAGTGTCGGACAACTCGTTCAAGCGCCGGATGTGCCGGTCATAGAAGGCCTCGTCGAAGTCGCCCTGAGTGGCCCGGTCGATGAACTGCACGTAATAATTGGCGCCGGGAACGTCGAACCGCCAGTCGGAGGTGTTGGAGAACATCACCTGCTGCCGGAAGCCGAGTTCCTGGGCCTTAAAGAAGATCCATTCGTCGGGGGTGCTGATGACGTAGTCTTTACCTAGGGTCAAGTGCGCCTCGATGGAAATCTGCTGGTTGAAGCTGGCTTCCTTGACTCCAACCACGTTGGGGATGCGGCAGAGGCGTTCCAGCCCGTGGGTGCTCATCACGATGCCGAACTGGGGCGAGTTATAGAACATGATCCCCAGGTTGGTGTGGTCGGCCAGCAGCCGGACGTACTCCACGACCTGGTCTTCAGTCTTGGTGACAATGTAGGGCGGGGCGACGATGAGCAGGTCGAAGTCCCGCTCTTCGGCGTGGCGCGCCAAGGAGAGCATTTCCGGGGCCGAGGTGTGGGTGACGTGGGCGCCGATGGGCCACCGGCCCGCGGCCTCTTCGGCCACCGAGTCCATGACGTCAATTCGCTCCTCGTGGGTCAGGCTCCAGAACTCGCCCATGCCCCAAGTGCAGCCGGCGCCGGCAGTGCCCAGACTGCGGATGTGGCGGATGTTGCGCTTCATCCCTTCCCGGTCGAAACGGTTGTCTTCGGTGAAGGGGGTAATCAGCGTAGTCCACTGGCCCTTCAGGTTCTCCCAAGCCCACTCTTGCGCCTCATGCTTTTTATACGTAGCCATAACCTGCACACTCCATCAGGGTGAGTTGCCAGACTCGTTTCGACCGTACTTCTGAAGGATTACATCCCGCTCCGCCCAAAAATGCACCTTACAACCAACATCCCAGCATTCGCCGCACCAGACTTCGGGACTATCGGGGCAGTTGCCGCAACAGGCATGGCAGTCGCACCCCTCCCATCCGCTGCACGAGCATACCTCGGCCTTTGCCGGTGGCTCGCTTGAGGACATGATAGCCTATTTCGCGCCGGCCCCGTTGCGCACTTCTTCGGGTAGCAGGGCCAGCGCTTGGGCGATGGCCTGGCGGATGGCTGGGATCAGAAGTTCTACGTATTCTTTGGTCCTTACGGGCAAGTAGAAGTTGTGATGCAGGCTTCCGGCGGCCTCGATACTTGCGGGAAAGGCAGGATCGTCAATTTCCCTGCTAATCAGAATGGCAAAGTTCATCAGGCTGCGGTGGTCATAGATGACCGGGCCGCGCCAGGCGTCCACCGCGTGGACGGCCTGCGTTACGCTGCCCCACAGCATTTCCCCGGCCTTGCCGGGTTCATTCTTGTCCAAGGCCGCTAGGGCGTTGTCCATATACTGCCGGCAATGGAAAAGGTGGTTCTGTGTGGCTTCCCTGTCAGGGGCCGGGGATGTCATCGGAATCCTCTTTACAGGATGAGGTAGTCATTATTGTACGCCGGGGGAGTAGGGCAGTCATCATAGTGCGTCGGGGGAGTTCCGTTGATGACCCCTTCCGGCAACAGGGCCAGCAACCGGTCAACAGCCCACTGGATATTGGATACCAACGTCGCGATTTCTCTCCCGATTTCTTCTCGTTCATCATACATCAGATATTCGTAATGGCCGCTACGAAACTTTTTCGCAGATTCGAAGTGCTTGAGCAGCGCGGGAACACCTATTTCCTTGCTGATCTGAGCAGCAAAGACCTCCAGGGTGCGGGAGTCAGATGTGATTACCGGCCCGCGAAAAGCGGCTACAGCGCGGAGGGCATGGGTCATGCTGAACCATAGCAATTCTACACCCTTGGCAAAATTATCGTACCGTAGTTCGGACCGCGCATCGCCTATGTACCAACGAGAATGGTAAGCCTACTTTGTGGCGGCCGGTTTGTTAGGGGTATTTGACGCCATTGGTAATTCTCCACAAATTTGTTGCCCCGACTTTCGCTACGGGGGCGCGCCGTGCGCCCCCGCATACCCTTCCGACGCTGGCAGTCCTGGCGTTACTCCTCGTCGCCGTACTGGCTCTTCAGGGAGTCTACCACGGCCGGGTCGGCCAGGGTGGTGGTGTCGCCCAGGGCACGGCCCTCGGCAACGTCGCGGAGGAGACGGCGCATGATCTTGCCGCTGCGGGTCTTGGGCAGCTCGGTGGCAAAATAAATGTCGTCGGGCCGGGCCATGGCCCCGATCTTGCCGGCCACGTGAGCCTTTAGTTCGGTAACCACGTCGTCGGACATGGTTACTTCGTCCTTCAACGTTACGAAGGCCACGATGGCCTGCCCTTTAACCTCGTGGTCTTTGCCGATGCAGGCGGCCTCGGCAACCTTGAAGTTGTCCACCAAGGCGCTCTCCACTTCCATGGTGCCGATGCGGTGCCCCGAAACGTTAATCACGTCGTCCACCCGGCCCAGCAGCCAGAAGTAGCCCTCTTCGTCCAGCTTGGCGCCATCGGCGGTGAAGTAGATGCCGGGGAAGCGGGACCAATAAGTGTCCTTGAACCGCTGCGGGTCGCCGTAGATGTTGCGGAGCATGGCGGGCCAAGGACGCTTGATGGTCAGATACCCGCCGCTGCCGGGCCCCACCGGGTTCCCCGATTCGTCCAGAATCTCGGCCTCGATGCCGGGGAAGGGTTGGGTGGCCGAGCCCGGTTTCAGAGTGGTCAGGCCGGGCAGTGGAGCAATCATAATGCTGCCGGTCTCGGTTTGCCACCAAGTGTCCACCACCGGGCAGTTGCCCAAGCCGATGTTCTGCCAGTACCAGACCCAGGCTTCGGGGTTGATCGGCTCGCCCACGGTGCCCAGTAGGCGCAGGCTCGAGAGATCATGCCGCTGCGGGTAGCTTTCGCCCCAGCGCATGAAGGTGCGGATAGCAGTGGGGGCAGTGTACAGAATCGAAACGCCGTACTTGGCGACAATGGCCCAGAACCGGTCCCGGTCGGGGTAGTCGGGGGAGCCTTCATACATCACCGAGGTGGCGCCGTTGGCCAAGGGGCCATAGACGATGTAGCTGTGACCGGTCACCCAGCCGATGTCGGCGGTACACCAGTAGGTATCGTCTTCCTTCAGGTCAAAGACCCACTTGGCAGTGGCGTAGGTACCCAGCAAGTAACCGCCGGTGGTGTGAACGATGCCCTTTGGCTTGCCGGTGGTGCCGCTGGTGTACAGCAGGTACAGCATATCCTCACTGTCTAGCGGTTCCGGTTCGCAGGTCTGGGGCTGACCCTCCACCAAGTCGTGCCACCAGATGTCGCGGCCGTCGACCATCTTTTCGTCGGCGCTGCCGGTGCGGCGCAGCACCACCACCCGCTCAATGCTGGGAGAACCGTCCAGGGAATCGTCGGCGTTTTGCTTAAGGGGCACAATGCCGCCGCGGCGGTAGCCGCCGTCGGCGGTGATCAGAATCTTCGACTCGGAGTCGTTGATCCGGTCGCGCAGTGAATCGGCGCTAAAGCCCCCGAAAACGACGCTGTGGGGAGCACCGATGCGGGCGCAGGCCAGCATGGCAATGGGCAACTCCGGGGTCATGGGCAGGTAGATGGTCACCCGGTCGCCCTTCTGCACTCCCAGGCTTTTGAGACCGTTGGCGAAACGGCAGACTTCGCGGTAGAGGTCCCAGTAGGTGTAGACTTTCCAGTCGCCCGGCTCGCCTTCCCAGATGATGGCGGCCTTGTTGCGGCGCCCGTTGGTCAAATGACGGTCGATGCAGTTGTAGGAAACGTTCAGCTTGCCGCCGACGAACCACTTGGAGAAGGGCGGGTCCCACTCCAGCACCGTGTCCCATTTCTGGAACCAGTCCAGTTCTTCAGCCAACCCGGCCCAGAAAGCCTCGGGGTCTCGCCGGGCCTTCTCGTAGATGCCGGGGTCGGCCATGTTTGCGTTCTCGGCGAAACCCGCCGGAGGAGGAAAAGTCCGCTCTTCCTGAAGCAGGGCATCAATGCCGCCTGAGTTTTCGACCATTATATCACCCTCCGACTTGGGCTTTGCCCTTCCGGTCAACTTTGAAAGACTGCCCTAAGTTCTTGCTCATAAGCCGCAGCGCCCTTGGCGTGCGTTTCGGGGAACCGGTCCAGTATTTCGACGAACCGCCGCATTTCGGGGTTGATCCACCCGATGGTTTCCATTACTTGAGAATGTTGTGATTTCAAGTCATGCCAATGCCAAATTGGTTCATGGTGAAACACGCGGTTGCACAATCAGCGTATCTTTTGTAATCGAGTCAAGGTCTTGTCCAGAGAACGCTGTTTACTGGGCATATACGCGAAAGGTGCGGTGAGTACACGTAACCATGGGCTGTGATGGTACCGTCCGTTGAATAAACTTACCCAGAACCCGAACGTGAGCTCTGGGACAAAATGGCTGGAATCCAAGGGTTTGTGATTTCGCGTAAGTGTCCTGGCAACGTCATTGACAATTCCTTGCTCCCTTGGTTTAACTCAATACGAAACCAGTCCTGATTTTTGAATTCAGCCACCGCAGCGTCATTGATGCCATTGCGCAGGGTTATCTCGATGCCATGTAGCGCCGGGTAGAGGCTTTCGCAAAGGGCGATATTCCAAGCGTAAGCCCCATATGCTTGCAATTCACTTTGTTTGAACCGGGATAAATATGGCGCAATCCGACCGTTCGACATAGCCCTATGAATTTGACCGAAGAATTCTTGTTGACGTGATCCCATTGGCATGTTATATTTCTAAATGTCGTCCCCGGGATAGCCCTCTCTCGGCCCAGCGTCGATGATGACCCCGGGGTTTTATTTTTCTAACCATTATCTCCTGTCTCCGGCATTTGTAGCACACGCTAATCCCCTTGTAAACGCCTGGGCGCCGGTTCGCGGCTGGCCCCGCACGCGCATTCTCCGCCTATGACGTAGAATTCATAGGCTATGAGTTCTCCCGGCAGTCCCATAACCACCCTCAGTACCCCCGCGGTCGGCCGTTGGAAAGACATCGTTCTAGCGGCCTTGGCCGGTCTCGGCATGTTCCTGGGCGCTCTGGACATTGCCCTAAACGTGGCCCTTCCTTCCCTTACCCGCGACTTCAATACCGATTTGCAAACCGTACAGTGGGTGATTGTTGCCTTCGTCGCTACTAGGGCCGGGCTGGTATTGGGCGCGGGCAGCTTTGGCGACCGGTTTGGACTTAGGCCGGTTTACCTCTTCGGCGGGATTACCTACCTAGCCGCCATGATACTTATCTCTTTGTCCCCAAACCTGGAGACCATGGTGGGTTTCCGGGTGCTCCAAGCCCTGGGCACCGGATGCTTGTTCGCGGTTTCACCGGCGTTGGCGGCCCAAGTGTTTCCCGCCCACCGCCGCGGGCTTGGCATGGGCTTTACTACGGGTAGCCAAGCCCTGGGCATGGTCGCTGGTACGGTTGGCGCGGGCTTTCTGGTCGGTTTGTTTGGCTGGGAGGCAGCCTTCTGGGGCCGTATCCCCTTCGTCGTCATCGCATTGTTGCTGGCGGCGAAGTTCATGGAGCGCTCAAAGCTGACCGGGCCGGGGCCGGCCTTTGACATCATGGGTACCATTACGGTGATTGGAGCCTTGCTTAGCCTGGTCATTGGATTGCGCCTGGGACGCTCCTACGCTTGGGATTCCCCGGCAGTGCTGGTGCTACTTGCCTTGACACCCCTCTTACTGGCCGCGTTTTGGAGAATGGAGGGTGCGGCGGCGTGGCCGGTCCTGCCCCGAATCCTGCTGCGGACCAGGGGTTTTGTCGTCTCCGGCGTGTCGATGTTTTTAGGCCATCTGGGCGCCTTCGTCATTTGGTTTATCTTCCCGTTTTACTTGGCCGACGGACTTGGTAAAGGGGCTTTTACGCTGGGGGTTATGCTGGCGGTTATGGCGCTGCTGAACACCGGCTTTTCCGGCATCGGCGGCTGGCTGTGTGACCGGATCGGGACCCTGCCGGTGGGGGTTGTAGGTCTGGTGGTGTTGGCGGGAGGCATGTTGTACATGGGCTTCCTTACCAGCGATTCCAGCCTGCTTCAAGTGAGTCTACGCATCGGGGTCGTCGGTGTCGGGATAGGGCTATTTCAGGCCGCAGCTTACGCCTTGATGTTGAGCAGTGTGACCCCGGACCGCTTCGGCACCGCTTCGGCGGCTTTGTCTTTAGCCCAAGCCTTTGGCACCGTCCTATCGGTGGCGGTAATCGGGGGCCTGTTCGCCCTCAGCAACGACCACCACCTCGCCCAACTAGCGGCCTCGGGTGTGACGATAACCGAACGGGAGGGAGAGGCGTTTACTCGGGCCTTTCGTGACGTGTTTTGGCTGGGCGCCGTCTTGGTCTTGGTCGGCGCCGGGGTGTTCTTGCTCAGCCGGGGGAAGAAAAGGCCGCAAGAAGGGGATCGGTCCTTCGACTCCGCTACGCTGCGCTCAGAATGAGCGGTTTCAGAATGAGCGGTTAATGAGGCGCTGCTCTCAGTGCCCGTCCTGAGCTTGTCGAGGGATGAGCGGTTCCGTGTCAGTGCGCTCACCGGCTCTGAACAGTTACCCGGCTGCCGATTAGCTTGGGCAAGCGCCCTTAAACCGGTCCCACTCGTTCGCTCACGTCCCGGGCGGCTGCCAGGTACACCGGGTTAGGATTCAGGGCGTACTCTCGCAAACAGGCTTCGGTGAACTTGATGGAATGGGCGCCCCCGGCGGCTACCGCCCGGTCGATCAACTCCTCCCGGCCCTCAGAAGGGACACTTACTGTTGACGTATCCAGGGGAGGAACGACCGAATACCACGAGTAGAGAGCAGCGCAGGCTTGCCAAGCCCACCGGGCGGCTTGACGAGCATCGCCCTCCGACAAATAGGGCGCCAACATCCGCAAGGCGCTGGGCGCCGTCACCGCATGGACGAAGGCGATCAAGTTCCTCTGGTTCGCCAAGTAAATCCCGGCGAAGGTCTCGGTAAGATTGGAGATGAAGAGGGAAAGGTCGCCGCTGGTGTCCACCAGGTTGATAGCCGCGCCGAACTCCGGGTGCTCCTCCAGCCCGGTGATCTGCTCCACAATGGAGCCGCTACCGTCAAAGTCGGGGCCGTGCAGCCGCTCGACATGCTCGATCGCGGAGCTGGCCGAATGTCCGGCGCTCTGGGCCGTTGGACTCCCGGGCAAGACATAGTACCGGGCGGCCCAGTACCCCAAACCTTGAGCCAACTCGGACAACCGCTGGGCAGTCTCACCACTAGATAAACTGCGCACCGCGTGACTACTGCGGATGAGACCGTGGGTGGCAGCAGACATGACCGCCGGCGCCAGTTGCGGCGCCCACTCTTTCACCACCTCCTGCCACGGTTTTTCTGCCAACTCCCGTTGGAAAAAAGCGGTCCAATCGCCCAGCCGGTCTCTTTCCCCCAGACATTCTCGCCAATCGGAGCGGGAGATGGGCAGAATCTCCTTGGGCCGGTCTTTCAACCGGCTTTTGTACCCATCGACCCAGGGCAGGACCGCGTCTTCCCGGTCCAAAGCAAACAGGGCCTCGGCGGCCATCGGCCCATGGTTGGCGTTGCCGTTCACCTGTTCGGTCCCGGCAAAGCTGAGAAGGTCCAGCATTTCGTCGACAGTTATTGCCATAAGGTTACCTCCTTCGTCGTTGCGCAACGTTTCCTAGACTCCGGCCTGCGCCGGGGTGACGTTCTTTCTCCGGGGCGCCGGAGGGATGCTGGGGCAGTTACCGCGAGCGGTTCGTGCGCCTGGTAGGAGTGTCTGCAATGTAGCCGGAGAGGTTGAGGGCGGTGTGAATCAGGCCGGTGTGGGAATACGCTTGGGGAAAGTTGCCCAGTTGCCGGTTGGAGTCCTTGTCAATCATTTCGGCGAAGAGGCCCAGATGGTTGGTGTGCCGGGTAATCATTTCATGGAAGTAATCGAAACCCCGGTCGGTCTGCCCGGTGTAGATGAGGTTTCCAATCAGCCAGAAACTGAGCAGGGTGAAAGCGCCCTCCGGCTGGCCTTCCAGCCCGTCGTCCGTTTCTTCCGGAAGATAGCGCCAGACCAGCGGGCCGTCGGTTAGTTCCCGTTCGATCGCATCCACATTTTGCCGGACGCGGGGGTCGTCCCGCGGGACCAGGCCCATAAAAGGTATTGCCAGGTTGGAAGCGTCCAGGGCATCGTTGCCGTACCGCTGCCGGAATGCCTGCTTGGCGGAACTCCATCCCGAATCCAGAATTTCGTACTTGATACTGTCAGCGGCCAGAGACCAGCGGCGGTACAATTGCCGGTGCCCCATAGCGGCGGCGATATATGCCGCATAGTCGAGAGCGGCCCAGCACATCACCTTGGAATAAACGAAGTGTTGCTGTTCGCCGCGCACCTCCCAGACGCCTCGGTCCTTTCGCCGCCAATTGACCATAACCGTTTCAGCCAGGGAATGGACTAACTCCCAGGCTTCCGCCGGTATCGTTCCGTGAAGCACGAGCAAGGAATGGATGGAGAGAATGACTTCTCCGAAGACGTCCATCTGAATATGCTCCGCCGCGGCGTTGCCGATGCGGACGGGGCGGGAATCCTCATACCCTTTCAGATGGTCGAGGGTGTACTCCCGGAGCGATGAATCGGAACTGATGCCATAGACGATGCGAGTCCGGCGACGGTGCAACTGGCACTGTTCCAGCAGCCAATGGATGTAGCGGTCGGCCCCGTAAGTGTCTCCCAGGCGGTAGAGAACATCCACCGTGAAGCTGGTGTCGCGCAGCCAGGAGAAGCGGTAGTCCCAGTTGCGCGAACCGCCGATGGTCTCCGGCAGACTGGTCGTCGGCGCGGCGACGATAGCCCCCGTGCGCCGGTATATCATGAGGTGAAGCACCAGGAAAGAACGGACAACAGCGTCGCGCCAAAGTCCTTCGTAACCCATCCCGGCCACCAACTTCCGCCAGTAGCGCCGGGTCAGGTCCAGTTTCTCCGTGGTGCGGAGCCGTTCCAGGCTGGCAGGATGACCGTAGGCTAGGACGAAGGTGGCAGTCTGACCTTCGGCAAGAGTGAAATCGCAGGTGACGCCCCGGTCGTCAAAGGGGAGGGGGATGCTGGCTAAGAGGGACAGGGTCTGGCGGCCGCCCCGGGCTTCGACTGCGCCGGCGGCGGAACTGCCGCGCAGCGGACGAAAGCTGGGAAGAGTGCGAGCGTAGTCGTGCCGGGGCTGGAAGTCGCAGCGCAGTTCGACCTCCCCAGTGTGGCAGGTAACTATCCGGTGGATTTCGGGAGGGTTGTTCGGCTGCGTATCCGGTTTGCCATCGCCATCATCGTCGGAAATAGGCATGAAGTCTGTAATGGATACTATGCCGGAGCCGGTCCTGAACGTGGTTTCAAGAATGTTGGTGTCGGCAAGGTATTTCTGCCGGGTCTCAAAACTGGGGCTGACGGGACCGATGCGGAAACGCCCTCCAACTTCCGGGTCGAGGATGGCGGCGAAGACGCTGGGAGAGTCGAAGCGCGGGAAGCAACACCAGTCGATGGAGCCGTCGGGCCCGACAAGCGCCGCCGAGGACATGTCACCGATCAGTCCGTAGTCGTACAACTTTTTGAATGAATTCGGAGCGATTCTTAGGCAGTGGCTACTCTATCATCTTGGTGCGGCGGTATGCAATGAACGCCTCCACTATTTCCAGCAGTCCACCTCGGACACCGAAGTCCGGCAACCTGTTCCTTGCCTGATTCTCCCCCGGGACGGTTTATATTTGCTGAAGCTCGTGAATCTTCTCCTTACCGCGTCAGCGCCGACCCCGGTGGTCGGTCACACGGACACCACCGTCATATATCTCGCGCAGGATAGGCGACTGCCTTCCGGCCCAGTGCAAGGCGAGGTAGTGCTTGGCGCGAGTAGTGGCAAAGTAGCGATGCCCGCGATATTGCGTTCGGTGCAGAACTTGCGGAACGGATCGATCAGGCGGTGGACTAGCTGGACAGATTCGCCTTGACTGCCCAGTGGCGCATTGTTACACTGCGGTCTACTGCTGGGGCGGTTAGCTCAGTTGGTTAGAGTACTTGCTCGACACGCAAGAGGCCAGTGGTTCGAGTCCACTACCGCCCACCAGACCATTCCAGATAAGATATATTTCAGGGTAGGTCATCTGCAATGCAAGCCCCGATGCTAGTCAAGAGCGAACCAAATCCAAAAATAGATTCTTTCGGGCCGGGCGACACGGTCCGAGTGAATTTCCGAATCCGGGAAGGCGACCGCGAGCGGGTACAGGCGTTTCAGGGTGTAGTGATCCGGTTGCAGAACGGCGTTGGCCCCGCTTCTAACTTCACGGTGCGGCGGATCTCAGCTGGCATTGGGATCGAGCGGATCTTTCCCCTTTATTCGCCCTTGATCGACTCCTTGGAGGTAGTCCGCCGCGGCGCGGTGCGCCGGGCCAAGCTGTATTACCTCCGCGGTCTCCAAGGCAGAGCGGCGCGGATCAAAGAAAAGACCCCGCTCCGCCGCCAACGCAGCCAGTCCGGCGGGCCGGCGTAATTCTTCTCGGTCAACGCTAGCAGCCATCGCCTTACCTAAGTAATGGGCGGTGGCTCTCGGTTTTGGTTCTGGCGTTTTTGCTCCCCGGTCTTTTTGTTCGCCGGAAGGTGGATGGCATGAGATATGCCGAAGTAGCAGTGGACGCCCCCGTTGCTCACTCTCGCACCTTCTCCTACAGTATCCCTCCCCGGTTCAACGTTGAACCCGGACAGCTTGTCTGGGCGCCCTTCGGCCGCCGCGTAGCCCAAGGTGTTGTTATAGAGTTAGCGGGCGTTCCCCAGGTTGAGGTTACCCGCGACATCCTACAGCCCATTGAGCCGGCGCCGCTGATTGATCCGCTCCGGTTGGACTTGGCCCGGTGGTTAAGCCAGTACTATTTTTGCTCCCTCTTCGCCGCCGCCGCTCTTTTTCTTCCCCCCGGCTTTGAGGCCCAGGTGAGGTCGCGGATTGTGGCGGGAGAACATTCAGGCGAGGACCGGTCCTCCTTGGGTGCTAGGGCCCTAGCCGCCTTGGTGGCTTTGGACGGCAGTAAGGGCATGGGAGAGCAAGAATTCCTCAAGCTTCTGGGCCGCGGCGGAGACCGGGAGCTGGACCGGCTGCTGCAGAAGGGATTGGTCCAGCGAGATATACAGCTTCCCCGCCCCAAGATGGCCCCGCGCTACGAAAGCTTCTTGTTTCCGGTGAAGGGGAAGACCCCGCCGAAAGGGAAAGATGCCGGAGATGGGGAAGACCCGAGGGGACTGGAGTGGAAGGATGAACAGGAATTGCCCTCGCGGCAACGGGAGTTGTTTTTGGCGGTAAGGGAGCAGGCCGCCGCCTACCGGACCACCCTCGCCAACAAAGAATTTGGCGCTAATTCGGTCGATGGGTTGGTGCGAAAGGGTCTGCTGGGCAGAGAGTGGGTGCGGGTGGAGCCGTCGTCCCCTGCGCCGTCGGCGCCCGTGGAGCAACCGCCAAGGATTATCTTGACGGCGGAACAGGCCGACTCGTTGGAACGCATCACCGAGGTGGTGGACGACCCCGGTAAATCGCCCCGGGTCTTCCTGTTACACGGGGTTACCGGCAGCGGGAAGACCGAAGTTTACCTGCAAGCTATCCAGCACGTGGTCGCCAAGGGTCAGCAGGCAATCTTTCTGGTGCCGGAGATTGCTCTGACGCCGCAGACCATGCAACGGGTCAATGCCCGGTTTCCGGGTAGAGTCGCCATCCTGCACAGCCGGTTGTCCCCGCGTCAGCAGTCCGGCGAGTGGTGGAAGATAAAAGAGGGCCAATGCGATGTAGTGGTAGGCCCGCGCAGTTCCCTTTTTGCCCCCCTGCTCCGCTTGGGCTTGATAGTCATCGATGAGGAGCATGAGTGGACTTACAAGCAGGAGGAGGCCCACCCGCTTTATCATGCCCGGACCGTGGCGCTAGAGTTGGCGCAACGGTCCGGGGCTGCCGTAGTTTTGGGCAGCGCGACGCCGGATGTCGAGACCTATTATCACGCCCGCCGGGGCCGCTACCGGCATTTGGAACTGCCCTACCGTATCGGTAAAGCTCCCGGCCGGGATTCAGGCTTGGCCAAGGTCGAAGTTTGCGACATGCGCCAAGAGCTTCGAGAGGGCAACCGCAGCATATTCAGTCGACAACTATCTCAAAGCCTCAAGGAGTGCGTGGACCGTGGCCATCAGGCCATCCTGTTCTTGAACCGCCGGGGCGCCTCTTCCATTGTGCAGTGCCGTGACTGTGGCCACGTGACTACTTGCTCGCGCTGCTCGGTGCCCCTTTCCTTCCATTCTTCCTACGGCCATTCCTCCTACGGCGGGCTGATGTGCCACCGTTGCAACCGCCGGAGCCGGATGCCCCAACGCTGCCGGTCCTGTAAGGGGGGCAGAATCCGTAGCCTGGGAGCCGGGACTCAAAAAGTGGTCGAAGAGGTCGAAAAGCTGCTTCCGGGGGCTAGAGTGGAGCGGTGGGACACCGACGCCACTAGGTCCGGCCTCGACCCCGGCGACAGTATGCAGCGGTTGACCGGGGGAGAGATTCAGGTCTTGGTGGGGACCCAACTCGTAGCCAAGGGTCTGGACGTTCCCAACGTGGCTTTAGTCGGTGTGGTCCTAGCCGACGTGGGCTTGTACCTGCCGGACTTTCGTGCCGGAGAGCGGGCCTTCGGTCTTTTGTGCCAGGTTGCGGGACGGGCCGGCAGAGGTGAAGTCCCCGGAACGGTCATAATCCAGACCTATACCCCGGAGCACTACGCGATTGCTGCTGCCGCCAAGCAAGACTACGGCGCGATGTTCCAACGAGAGCTCCAGTTTCGCCGCCAAATGGGCGACCCGCCATTCAGCCAGTTGGTGCACCTCGTCTATCAGGACGTTAGCGACAACAGGTGCCAGCGCCAGGCCGTCAACCATGCCCGGGAGTTAAGGCAGCAAGCCTACGCCCAAGGTCTTACCGATGTCGAAATCATCGGACCGGCGCCGGGAATGCCCCATCGTTTGCGGGGACGCTACCGCTGGCACGTGATATTAAGGGGGCGGGAGTTGCACCGCTTCTTGGACTCTAGCTCCGGCCAGGGCACCTTTCCCCGGGAGTGTACGGTGGATGTCGACCCGGTCCACGTGCTTTAGGGCCGCTTTACACCCCTAGAATAGCCTCCATATAATGGGTTGGGCAGCAGCGGCTGATTGTTGGTATACGCACTCGATTGGTCGATGGGAGGTAATCCAGCGTGACCGTATTGCAAATGCGATTTGTCCCCGACCCGGCCCTTCGCCGACAGGCCAAGAAGGTGGGTAAGATTCCCCCCAACATGAAGAGGCTGGTCAACGACATGATCGAGACCATGCACCATGAGCACGGGGTTGGACTGGCGGCCAACCAGGTCGGCTCCTTGCAAAAGGTGGCGGTGATTCAGACCCCGGAAATGGAAGAAGCGCTAGTGTTAATCAACCCCGAGATCGTGCGGCAGGAGGGTGAGCGCGAATTGGAAGAGGGCTGCCTCAGTATTCCCGGCTACCGGGGCCTAGTAAAGAGATCGGTCACGGTCCGGGCCAGAGCCTTGGGGCTGGACGGCAAGGTGGTCCGCATAAAGGCGGACGAGTTGCTGGCCCAAGCGTTGGAACACGAGATCGACCACCTAAACGGTATTTTATACATCGACCGGCTGATTTCTCCTGACAGCTTGTGGAAAGTGCATCCTGTCATCGATGAAGAAGCTGGAGAGGACGGAGAAGAGGATGAAGGGAGTGGTGAGGATGGGACGGTCGAGGCGAGCGCCGTGCCGGTTGCCCAGGGTCCCGTTGCCCAGAGTCAATAGCCGGGAGGGGAGTAATCTTCTCCGGGGTCATTTGCGATGCTGACCAGGCTCAAGGAGTTATTAGCCGGAGAACAGCCCTCAGCCTTCCTGGTTGGCGGATATGTTAGAGACTCTCTCCTGTCCCGGTCTCCGGGCAGAGACATTGACCTCGCAGTCTCCGGAGATGCCCAGACCGTAGCCCGGGAGTTGGCCCGGCGCTTGGGAGGGACCTACGTTCCTTTGAGCCCGGCCTTTGGCAAGGCCCGGGTCGTAGTACCCCCGTCACCCGGTGATTCCTTCCCCGGAGACCCTCCCGGACCGGGTCCTCAACCGACATTGGCTACCCCGGCGGCGGCCCCTCATCCTGACCTTCTCCCCAAGGGAGAAGGGACTTCTAACACACCCTCTCAATGGACCATAGACCTTTCGGGCTTCTCTGGCGCCATTGAAGAAGACCTAGCCCAGAGGGACCTAACCATCAATGCCATGGCCCTGCCCTTGGCTGCCTGGGGTGAGGGTCCTCTAGGCGAATCGGTGATAGACCCTTTCCAAGGCCGCGCCGACTTGGTCCAAAAATGTATTCGCTCTCTCAACAGCCACGTCTTTCAGGATGACCCGGGGCGTTTACTGAGGACGGTAAGACTCGCCGTTACCCTGGGTTTCCGCATGGAGCCGGAGACGGTGCGGCAAGTGCTGGCCGGGGCTTCCTTGGTGGAACGGGTGTCCCCGGAGCGGCTGCGGGAAGAGTTTATGGCCATCCTGAGCGCCGATGGCGCCAAGGGGAGCCTCGAAGCCCTGGACCGGCTGGACTTGTTGTGCCGGATCATCCCCGAACTGGAGCTAACCAAGGGTGTCGACCAACCCAAAGTCCATTATTGGGACGTTTGGGGCCACCTGCTGCACACGGTGGAGAACGCCGAGCGCATCACCAAGGGCCACCAGCACTCACCAGTATTTACCCTGATCTATTGGACTCCGGAAACCGACGCCTACTTTAGCCAGGAAGCCGGCGATGGCTACTCCCGCCGCGCTATGCTAAAGTTGGCCGCCCTTTTCCACGACATTGCCAAGCCCCAGACCAAACAAAAAGACGAGACCGGCCGGACCCGCTTCCCGCAGCACTCCGAATTGGGCGCAGCGATGACCACCAATAGGCTACGCCAGCTCCGCTTTCAGTCCCAGGTTATTGCGATGGTGTCCAAGATGGTGGAGCAGCATTTACGCCCGGCCCACATGATGCAGGGAGTACCGATGCCCACGGGCCGCGCCATATACCGTTATTTCAGGGACGTGGGCAACGTGGCTGTCGACACTTTATACCTTTGCCAAGCGGATTTTCTGGCGGCAAGAGGTCCGGAACTTAGTCCTGATGATTGGGCCGATCATGCTAGAATGATTGCACACGTCGTCCACACCGGACTTAACCCAGCGACGTCAAACCTCCAACCGCGGCTGATCAACGGCAACGAGCTAATGGACCATTTCAACCTTGATCCAGGCCCCAAGATAGGACAACTGCTGGAATACATTGAAGAAGCTCGGGCCGCGGGTGAAATCTCCAGCCGGGAAGAAGCCTTGGCTTTGGCTTCCCAGACCCTGGCGCAGTACCGGGGAGACGCCTAGACCATGGCCAAATTTATGGGCGCCCTAGGCCGCATGTCTTCCATGCTGTGGTCTCCGTCGGCGAGAAACCGCAGCATTCGCCTCTCAATTCTGATCATCATCGTCATTAGCGTCGCCTTGGCTTCGTTGGCTTGGCGCAACGTCAATATTGATTTCCCCGGCGACTCCGACTTGAAGAGGGGCGGCAGTGGCCCCTTGGGGCTGAAGCTGGGCTTGGACCTCCGCGGTGGCGGCCATCTGGTGTACCAGACTGACACCGGGACGAGGTTCGACGTTACTTTCGCTGAACCCACATCCGCCGCCGACATCGCTCAAGCATTACAGGAGGCCCGCTTCGGCGAGGAAGAACTGGCTATTGAAGGCTTCAGCATCTTGCCCCGCAGTCCCACGTCGGTCCAAGTGAGGACGCCCGTTTTAAGTGAAGACGACCCTAGAATCTTGGAGTTTCAGGACACTCTCAGCAGTGTATTAGGCGCCATCACCGAGGTGCGGGTCGACGTGATCGGAGAGCCTACCCCGGAACAGATGGAAGGGGTGTTGGACAAGATTAACCGGCGGGTGAACCTGTTCGGCACCGAGGAACCGATCATCCAGCAGTTCGGCGAAGACCGAATTATCGTTCAGCTTCCGGGCGCCAGCGGCTCGGTTACTGAGGTGCAATTTGTGGAGCCGGTCCCCGAGGCAGCCGACACCGAGACGTTGCGCAGCACCTTGGCGGCGTCGGGGTACGACGATTTGAAGGTGGACCGGCAAGACGAACACTCCTTCAGGGTCCAGTCCGCCACGGTTGGCGCCGAAATCCGGCAAAGGGCTCAAGCGGCGGTTGTTGAGTCCTTGGGCGCCGTAGCCCGATTCAATGTAACCAGCGGCATCGACGACGCCAAGGCCCTAATCGGGCCTACCGCCCGGCTGGAGTTCATGGAAAGGACCTGCGAGGGCGGAGTCGATCAAGAAACCGGAGTTTGCCTGAGCCCCGCCGACACCGACATCGGGCTTTCCGGAGACGACTTGACTAGAGCCTTCGTCGCTGCCGATGCCAACACCGGCGCTTGGGCCGTCAACGTCCATTTCAACAGCCGGGGCGCCGAGATATTCTCCGACCTCACCAGGCGAATAGTTGGGCAGGATGACCGGCGGATTGCTATATTTCTCGACGATGCGTTACTGATAGACGTCGTCGCCAGGGCCTGGATTCGCAACGGGCAGAGCCAGATTACCGGAAGATTTACCCGGGAAAGGGCCCGGACGATTGCGATTCAGTTGGAGTCGGGGCGTTTGCCGGTGCCCTTGAGGTTGATTCAAGAGAACGACGTTGACGCCTTGTTGGGCTCCGAGTCTCTGCGCAACAGCCTGATTGCCGGCTTGGTGGGTCTGGGTCTAGTCATGGCTTTTATGATAGCGTACTACCGGATGGCCGGGGTTGTCGCCTCATTGGCTCTGCTTTTCTATGCCGTGGTGGTGCTGGCAATATTCAAGCTAATTCCCATCACCTTGACCCTATCCCACATTGGTGGGTTCATTCTGTCCGTCGGCATGGCGGTGGACGCCAACGTGTTGATTTTCGAACGGATGAAAGAAGAAGTCCGCATCGGCCGTACCTTGGCCTCGTCTATGGAAGTGGGCTTCAACCGGGCTTGGCCGGCGATTCGGGATAGCAACGTGTCGACCATTATTACCTGCTTGGTCCTGCTCTGGTTCGGCGACCGCTTGGGAGGCGGCCTGGTGACCGGGTTCGCCTTGAGCCTGCTGATCGGCGTCGCCGCAAGCATGTTTACCGCGGTCATAGTTAGCCGCAATCTACTCCAGCTTTTGGCCTGGATCGGGCTCGGCCACCGGATTAACTTGTTTACCCCCGAGGGGGCGCAGCGGCCGGCTCCGACCTCTGGTGGAGGGGCGTAGCGGTGCTGGATATTGTTGGAAAACGGGGCTGGTATTTCCTTTTCTCGGCAATAATCATCTTGCCGGGCCTGATTTTTATGATTATGCCCCCGGGCTGGGTCACCGGAAATTCCGGGCTTAAGCCCGGCATCGACTTCAGCAGCGGATCGGTCCTGACCGTCGAGTTCGTCTACGATATAAACGAAGACCAGATTCAGGAACGAATGAACGAGTTGGACCACCCGGAAGCCCTGATTCAAAGGGTAGGAAGGCGCAGCTTTTTAATTCGCACCACGTTGTTGGAGGAAGGGGCTGGCGACGCGCCTTCCGAACGCGAGGTCATTGAGCGCGACTTGGAGAAGTTCCTGGGGTTAGACCGGACGAAAGTGGAGTTCGCCTCCGTTTCTCCGATCATAGCCAGCGAGACGGTGCGCAACGCTTTCTACGCTATTGCGGCGGCATCGGTGTTCATTCTCCTATACGTATGGTATGCCTTTCGGCGGGTCCCTAAAGCCTACCGCTATGGGATCAGCGCGATTCTGGCCCTAGTCCACGACGTTGTCTTTGTCCTGGGGGTGTTCGCCATTCTGGGCAAGGTGATAGGCTTGGAAGTCAATTCCATGTTTATCGTCGGAATCCTCATCGTAGCGGGGTATAGCGTCAACGACACCATCGTGGTGTTTGACCGGATACGCGAGAACGTCACTCGGCATCCCGACCGGGCCTTGGATGGATTGGTCAACCTGAGCATTATGGACACGGTGGGCCGGTCCCTTAACACCAGCTTTACCACAATGTTTGTATTGCTGGCCATGCTATTAATCGGCGGCCCCAGTATCCGGGGTTTGCTGCTGGTTGTTGCCATCGGCACGGTGATCGGGACTTACAGTTCCATATTCATCGCCAGCCAGTTCATTGTCATGTGGGACCGGGGAGAGGTAGGGAGGTTTTTGCGGCCTTGGCGCCGGGCGCCGGTGGTGGCGGCCAGCGGACTTCTTAATCTCTTGGGGCGGTAGAGAACTTCTGGGCCGGTTTGCCGGGTCAGCCTAGCCGGGCAGTAGCAGCACTCGGCCCAATACGCTGCGGTTGGATAGCAAGTCCAAGGCCGTCATTGCGCCTTCCATCGGTAGCCTCTGGGCGATTACCGGCTTAACCAAGCCTTGGGACACCATTTCCCCAGTCGCCAACACCTGAGCACGGGATACCCCGGAAGAAGCCAAGATGCGGGCGTCTCGAAAAATCATCTCGGCTGGGTCCAAGGAGACTCGCTCTCCGGCTATTTCCCCCAGCAACACCCAGCGGCCGTATTGGGCCAAGCTTTGCCAAGTGGAAGGGAAAAGCTGCGAACCTACGGTGTCTATCACGACCTCGGCGCCTTGATCTTCAGTCAATGCCAGCACCACCTCGCTAAAGTCCAACGGGGCAGTTTCCACCACCGCGTCGGCGCCCAACTCGGCCAACCCCACAGCCTTTTGCGGCGAAGACGTAACCGCCAAGACCCGGCAGCCCAGAGCAGCCGCCAGTTGCACCGCATGAGACCCCAGACCTCCTCCCGCCCCCGTCACCACCACCGTCTCCTCCGCCGCCACTTGCGCTACCTCTAAAGCTCGCAGCGCCACTCCCATGGGGCAAGCCAAGAGGGCTGCCGAGACTAGGTCCACGTTGTCTGGCGCCGGGACCAAGCTGGATTCCGACACCACGGCAAATTGGGCCAGACCGCCGTCCCGGCCGTGGCCTAAACCTTCCCCCCGGCGGCAACGGTGTTCTCGACCTTCTTGGCACCGGTCGCACCGGCCGCAGGCGTTGGTTAGCAGGGCGACAACCCGGTCGCCCTCGCGGACCGACGATACGTCTGCTCCCACCTGTCGCACCGTCCCGGAAAACTCATGGCCCAAGATCACCCCGGGTCTGACGCCCCGTCGAAGCACTCCTCTGGTGACCAGCAAGTCGTGGTGGCAAAGGCCGCAGGCGGCTACCTGCACCAAGGCTTCCCCAGGGCCGGGCGACGGGTCGGGGACTTCCGTATAGACCAGAGCCAAGGGACTTCGGGAGCCTTCCCGGGTTGGTTCCAGCTTCATGGCACGCATAAATGGCACGCATCTAGGCCCACATAATTGTCGGAATTATAGGCTGCTGCCGCGACGCCGCCAACCGCCCTTGGGGCGTATAATAGTGCCTTTCAATTCTCCACCCAAGGTAGCCACAAGGGCTACCCCTACGCCCATCGGCGCGTTGTCCAGTCCAGTAGGGGCAACTCTTGTGGTTGCCCTATACTACGCCCATCGGTGCGTTGACCGGTAGAGGCAACCCTTGTGGTTGCCTTATACGTTCTTTGGAGGGAGGTTTATGAAGATTGGGGCGCATATCTCTACCGCCGGGGGTATTAGCAAAGCCGTGGGCCGGGCTAGTGACATCGGCTGCGAGACTATTCAGATATTTGGTTCCTCTCCCCAAGGATGGGCGTTCAAGCCCATACCCGGCGAAGAAATCGAGGCTTTCCGCCAAGGGGTGGCCGAGTCCGGCATCGGCCCGGTGTTCCTCCATGCCATCTACTTGATAAATTTGGGGACCAACCGGCTGGACGTCCTGGAAAAGGGCGTCCAGTCGCTTAGCCGGTACATGGGGCTGGCGGCGGACATTGGCGCCGCCGGAGTTATCTTCCATCCTGGCAGCCACGGCGGCGCCGGTTACGACGCGATCTTTCCTCAAGTTGTTTCTTCGGTCCGGCGAGTGTTGGCAGACGCTCCGGAAGGCCCGTCCTTGCTGGTCGAGAACATGGCCGGCATGGGCCAGCACATCGGGGCCAAGTTGGCCGACCTAGGCCGGATACTCCAAGCGGTGGACCACCCTCGGCTGGGCTTGTGTTTGGATACCCAGCATACCTTTGCCGCCGGCTACGACCTGTCTACCAGGGCGGGGATTGCGGAGATGCTCGCCGAGTTGGACCGTGAGGTTGGCCTCGCCAACCTTTCGGCGGTACACGCCAACGATTCCAAGCGGGTCTGCGGCGCCGGGGTTGACCGGCATGACAACATTGGCGAGGGGTTTATCGGCGAGGACGGGTTCTCGGCAATCATGGAAAATCCGGCGTTTGCCGAGGTGCCTTTCCTGCTGGAAGTGCCCGGGTTTGAAGGACATGGCCCGGACCAGCAGAACATCGACATCCTAAAAAGGCTCCGCGCCGGGGCCGGGCTTTCGGCTTGATTCACCTATCCCGCCGCGAGTTCGTCCGCTTGGTCCGCCAAGCCTATCAGCAAGTACCGCCGCCGGTGCAAAAGGCGATCCGCAACGTCGACATCTCAGTGGAGGAATGGCCTGACGCTGAGCAGTTGGACCTAGCCGACGGAGGAGAGGTAACGCTATTCGGTTTGTATACCGGCGTGCCCCTTCCGGAGCGCTACGGGGGGCAACCGGAGTTGCCCGACCGGATTATCATCTACCGCCAACCCATTTTGCGGAGCTGCTCGACCCGCGCCGACGCAGCGCGGGAAATTCAGGTTACCTTGTGGCACGAAGTCGGTCATTATTTGGGTATGGACGAGGACGATTTGCACCGGTTGGGATATGGGTAGTTGACCCGGCGGCGGCCTAGCCTCGGTGCTTAAACCCTTATGGTCTGGCGCCGCCTCCCGGGTAGCCTGGGTTTTGGGCGCGGGATTAGGATCGGGGCTAGCGCCGGTGGCCCCGGCTACGGTGGCCAGCTTCTTGGCGCTGCTCATTTACTTCTTCCTTCCTATACCCGGGGACTCCCCGGCCCTCTATGGTCTGATTGGCGTGGGCTTCATTGTGGGCATCTGGGCCACCGGCAATCTGACTACGGCCGCCGACCCAGACCCCAAAGTGGCCGTTTGGGATGAATTCATCGGAATGTGGGCCACCTGTCTTCTGCTGCCAAAGACGGCGCCCTGGATGGTTGCTGCATTCTTTTGTTTCCGGTTCTTGGACATCGTTAAACCGTGGCCCGTCCGCAAGCTCGAGGCTTTGCCCAGAGGTCTTGGGATCATGGCCGATGACTTGCTTGCGGGGCTGTACGGAGCCGCGATGCTCAATGCCATAAGGCTTGCTTTCTTCGCCTGATCACTTGTGATCACCTGCATCGTCTGGTTCAAAGAAACAACTTTAATCCTTGGCGCCCGTATTTCAATAATGGGTTCTACCAAGTAGTTGGTTTGTCTCTAGATTGCCCGTGTTAGGCCACTGTGATATACTCCCGCTACTTAAAGCAACAACAAACTTCGAAAGGCAGGTGTTATGGTACAGTCCCTAGAACGTCCAGCGGAGCCTAGGCCAGCCCCGGCAAGGGAAGCGCTAACGATGAAGTCCTTGCTAGAGGCTGGTGTGCATTTCGGGCATCAGACTCGCCGCTGGAACCCGCGGATGAAGCGGTATATCTTCACCCAGCGCAACGGCATACACATCATCGACCTACAACAAACTCTGGGCATGATTAACGAGGCCTACCGGGCCATGACCCAGGTGGCGGCCGAGGGTGGCAAAGTGCTGTTCGTTGGCACCAAGCGGCAGGCGCAAGAGGTCATCGCCAGCGAGGCGGCGCGGTGCGGGATGTCGTATGTAAACCAGCGATGGCTGGGGGGCACGTTAACCAACTTCCAGACTATTCGCACTCGCATCAGCTACATGATCGAGTTGCAGCAAAAGAGAGACCAAGGATATTTCCGGGTTCTACCCAAAAAGGAAGCGGTGAAGCTCCGTGACACGCTGAACCGCTTGGAGAAGTATTTCCACGGCCTGCGGGACATGAGCGAACTGCCTGCGGCCATCTTTGTGATCGACATCGGGAAAGAGGATATCTGCATCGCTGAAGCCCAGCGAATGGGGGTGCAAATCTTCGCGATTGTCGATTCCGACTGCGACCCACAAAAGGTAAACCACGCCATACCTGGCAACGACGACGCGGTCCGTTCGATCCGGCTAATCACCGGCCGCATGGCCACCGCGATTCTGGAAGGGCAAGCCGAAAGAGAAGCGGCCCTAGTGGCGGAGATGGAAGAGTTAGGCTTGGACGAGTTGGATGAGCTTCCTCCGCTGGACCAAGTGGACTTAGGCGAGGGACTCGTTCCTCCGGACTTGGCGGGCCTAGAAGAGGAGTTCCTTTCAGCCGCCGAACCGGACATCCCGGAACCGGAGGTCCCGGAACTTGAACAACCTACCGGAATTGGCTACTTTGGCACGCCAGCCGCGCCGGTAGCCCCCCGCCCGGCTGCTCAGCCAGCCAGGCAAGCAGGGGGGCAAGCCGCCCGGCCCCAATCGAGGACTCCTGCTGGCGATTCCCCGTATCCCGGTCTCGGGGAGACAGACGGCGATTTACGTTTCGACCCGGCTGAGGACTAACCGGGGCTCCTCAAACCAAGCTCCGTCCATACGGGAGCAGTGAACATAGGAGGACTTTCTTGGTGTCCAGCGTAGAGCTTATCCGGACCCTGCGGGAAAGGACCGGGGCCGGAATTATGGAATGCAAGCAGGCCCTTGAGGCTAACCAGGGTGACCTGGAAAAGGCCGCCGAAACCCTTAGACTCGAAGGGTTTGCGCAGGTGGCAAAACGCTCGGGGCGGGCCACCAATCAGGGGCTAATTGAAGCCTACGTGCACACCGGGAACCGGGTCGGCGCGATGGTGGAGTTGGGCTGCGAGACCGATTTTGTAGCCCGGACCGCCGAGTTCAAGGAATTGGCCCACGACATCGCCATGCAGGTAGCCGCCATGGGCCCCGATTACGTGGACAAGAGCGAGATCGAGGAAGGAGACGACCGCCCTCCCGCCCAAGTTAGCTTGCTGCAGCAGCCCTTTATTAAGGACAACTCCTCTTCGGTGGAGGAAGTCATCCAGGAAATCGCAGCCAAGCTAGGCGAAAACGTCCGGGTGCTAAGATTCAGCCGTTTGGCTCTGGGAGAATAGCTGGCGTCGGCCCCCGATGAGCGACCCTCATTACCGGCGGGTCCTGCTTAAGATCAGCGGCGAGTCCCTCAAAGGCGCCGGTAGCTCCGGGATTGAGCCCGGCGCCGTTAGCTATCTGGCAAAGCAGATCGGCGAGGCCCACGAACTGGGTGTTGAGGTGGGTGTGGTGATTGGGGGCGGCAACATTTGGCGCGGCGAGGCCGCCGAGTCCCAAGGCATGGAACGGGCAACCGCCGACTATGCGGGGATGCTGGCCACCATCATCAATGCGCTGGCCCTGCAAGATAGACTGGAGAAGCAGGGAATTGACACCCGTACCCAGAGTGCCCTACAGATGCAGGCGGTGGCCGAGCCTTATATTCGCCGTCGCGCCATTCGCCACTTGGAAAAGGGACGGGTAGTTTTATTCGCTGCCGGCACCGGAAACCCGTTTATGACCACCGACACTGCTTCCGCCCTTCGAGCCTTGGAAATAGGCGCGGACGTTTTGCTGATGGCCAAAAATAATGTGGACGGTGTCTACGACTCTGACCCCCACGAAAACCCGGAAGCCGTGAGATTCAGCACCTTGGACTACATGGACGCGTTGAATCTGCGGCTCGCAGTTATGGACTCGACGGCGGTCTCTCTTTGCATGGATAATCAACTGCCCATAATCGTCTTCGACATCTTCCAAGAGGGCAGTATTCGGTGTATCTTGTCGGGCGAGACCTTGGGCACTTTAATCGGTGGGAGGGTTTAATTATGGCTAGCAAACAAGATGGCCCAGCCGTGCCGGCCACCGAGCAAGTATTACAAGAAGTGGAACGGAAGATGGACCGGGCCATCGACGCCTTAAAACGGGACCTTAATACGCTCAGGACCGGTAGGGCCACTCCTTTGCTGATCGAGAATATCCCGGTGGACTATTACGGTACGCCAACCCCATTGAAGCAAATCGCCTCCATATCCGCTCCCGACGCCCGGGCTATTATGGTCCAGCCGTGGGATAAGCAGTCGCTCCGTGAGATCGAAAAGAGTCTCATGAAGTCGGAGACGGGCTTCAATCCCTCCAACGACGGCAACATCATCACGGTGCCGATACCGGCGCTCAACCAGGAACGGCGCCAAGAACTGGTGAAGGTGCTGAAACGGAAGCTGGAAGAAGGGAAGGTGTCCATCCGTAACGTTCGCCGCGAGGGCTTGGAAAACCTGAGGAAGCTGGAAAAGGACAAAGACATCTCCCAAGACCAGAACCGCCGGGCTCAGGAGCAACTCCAGAAACTTACCGGCGACCATACCAAGACCATAGACCAAGTGGGTACCGCTAAAGAAGCGGAGATGATGCAGGTCTAGCTATGCAGGGCCAGGCTGTATCTAACCAGTCTTATACCGGCGCCGCCTCCGCAGTCTCGGGCCGCAACGTACCTCGACATGTGGCGATTATCATGGACGGCAACGGGCGTTGGGCCCAGAAACGGGGTCTACCCCGATTGGCAGGCCATCGGGTGGGCGTGGACTGTATCCACGAAGTGCTGAATACGCTAAACGACCGGGGAGTAAGGTTCGTAACCTTGTACGCATTTTCCACGGAAAACTGGTACCGTCCCCCCGAAGAAGTGAAGGGCATTCTGGACATCATGTACCATGCCCTCCGGGAGCAGACCCGGGCGCTGCACGAGAACAACGTGCGGATTCTGCACATTGGGAAGGTCGACCGGCTTAGCCCGGCGCTGCGAGATGCGGTAACCTCGGCCAAGGAACTTACCCGGAACAATACCGGGATCACGCTAAACGTCGCGTTCGACTATGGCGGCCGCGATGAAATCTTGGAAGCGGTTAAGCAAGTGGTCCGCGATGGGGTGCCGGCCGAGGACATTGACGAAACCCTGTTCAGCAAGTACTTGTTCACCGCTCACTGTCCCGACCCAGACCTCATCATCCGGACTGGGGGTGAGCTCAGAATCAGCAACTTCCTGCTTTGGCAGTCGGCGTACAGCGAGTATTACCACACCACCACTCTTTGGCCCGACTTGGACTCGGCGGAGCTTGACCGGGTCTTGGAATCATTCAACAGCCGGCATCGGCGCTTCGGTAGGCTCGTACCCGAGGACTGAGTATTGCTCCAGCGGACGCTCACGGCGCTGGTGGGCATCCCGGTATTATTGGCGGTCATTTGGTGGGGGGCGCCGTGGTTAACCATCGTTGTGGCGTTAATCGCCGCCCAAGGGGTTCGTGAAGCATACCGCCTACTCCCATCCGGGGCGACTCCACTCCCTACTATATTGGGAGTCTTGTGGGCCGTTGCCTTGGTCTTGGGCGCTCAGGCGGGCAACGGCCTCAACGACTTCCTTTCCATATCCGCCGTGGTTGCTGCCGCCGGAGGGTTCATATGCTTGCTCTGGCTAATTGCCTACTACACGGGAGGGAAGCCGTTACCGGCTTCCCTGTATCTATTCGGCGGCCCGCTGTACGCTGGGTTTCTCTTGGGGCACGTCCTAATGCTACAGGAAATCGGAGACACCGTTCATGCGGGCCGGGACTGGCTGATCGCGGTGCTTCTGATGATTTTTGCGGTGGATACCGGCGCCTATTTGATAGGACGCTCGGTGGGCCGGCGGCCAATGGCGCCGAGTATCAGCCCAAACAAGACTTGGGAAGGCGCCGCTGGAGGACTTGCTTGCGCGGTGGCGGCGGCCATTATTTTGGGCTTGACGTTCGACTTGGGCGCGCCTCCCTGGCAACTGCTTGTCATCGGTGTTACTGTGGGCGTGGTGGCTCAATGCGGGGACTTGTTCGAATCAAAGCTTAAACGGCTGTCTCAAGTCAAGGATTCGGGTAGTATAATTCCAGGGCACGGCGGAATTTTGGACCGACTGGATTCGGTCGTGGTTTCAATCCCGGTGGTCTACTATCTTCTTGCGACGGTTTTTGAACCATGAAAAAGATCGTAGTTCTGGGCTCTACCGGCTCGATAGGCCGCCAGACTCTGGATGTAGTGCGCGCATTCCGGGACGAATTTGAGGTGGTGGGACTGGCTGCCGGGAATAATCACGCCCTGCTCAAGCAGCAGGTTCAAGAGTTCCGCCCGGCCCATTTTTGGTGCAACAACTACCCCGACAAGTCCCCCGAGGGTATTGCCTTCACCGCCATGGAAGACATGGTCCGTTTGGAAGAAGTGGACGTGGTGATGGTAGCGACCATCGGCAGCGTCGGCCTTATTCCTACTCTAACCGCACTGAAACACGGGAAATTGGTGGCGTTATCCAACAAAGAGCCCATCGTCATGGCCGGTGAACTTATTATGGACTACGAGGCCAAATATGGCGGCTCGGTGCTCCCGGTGGACAGCGAGCCCAGCGCCATTTGGCAGTGTTTGCAAGGCGAGGAGAACCAAGTACGCCGGTTGATGATTACCGCTTCCGGCGGACCGTTCCGCGAGTTGCCCCTCGCCGAAATGTCCTCGGTAACCCCGGAACGGGCCTTGAAACACCCGACTTGGACTATGGGGCAGAAGATCACCATAGATTCGGCTACCCTGATGAACAAGGCCTTCGAGGTTATAGAATCGCACTGTTTATTCAAAGTCCCCTGGGATAAAATTGAAGTGGTGATTCATCCTCAAAGCACCATACACTCGATGGTGGAATTCGAGGACGGGTCGGTAAAAGCCCAATTGGGGCCGCCGGACATGCGTCTGCCGATCCAATACGCGCTTTTTTACCCGAAACGCCTCTTCAACGACATGATCCCGAAGCTGGACACCGGTATCTCCCACTCCTTGACCTTTCAGCCGATGGAAGCGGAACGCTATCCCTGCTTCAATCTGGCGGTTGCCGCCGGCCAGCGGGGAGGGACCTTCCCAGCGGTGCTCACTGCGGCCGACGAGGTGGCGGTGGCAGCATTCTTGCAGCGAAAAATCGGGTTTACTGACATTCACGACGTGGTAGAGCAGGTGTTGTCCGAACATGAAGCCCTGCCGGGACGCGACCCTGAGGAGTTGCTAGAGGCGGACCGGTGGGCCGTGGCCAGAGCGAAAGAGATAGCCAGAACCAGCCGCTAGGCCGCTATGGAAAACGCCTTAATCGCCGTCGGCACCCTACTACCCATGCTGCTCATCCTGGTGGTCATTCATGAGCTGGGCCACTTTTTCACGGCTCGGGCCTTGGGTGTAAAGGTGTTGGAGTTCGGCGTAGGGTTCCCCCCGCGGGCCTTCGGCGTTTATACCGGCAAGACCAGGCTCCTCATCGACCCCTTTACTCGCTTCGTCAACCTCCAAAGCCTAGCGGACTTGAAGCCGGGCCAGTTGGTCAAGGTCTCTTCTACCGAAGACGCCCACGGCAACCTCGTCGCCCGCATCATTGAGGTGCCCCGCCCGAAGCGGAGATGGCGGCGGAAGCAAGAAGACGATGTCGGCGACTCGGAAGAGAACAACCCGTCCGGCCCTTTCCTAAAGCACGATGGGAAGGTCCGCGCCGTCGAACCCGATGGTGGGTCCTTCCTTTTGGCCGACATGCTGTATTCAGTAAACTGGATGCCCTTGGGCGGATTCGTCCGGTTGGCCGGGGAGAGCGATCCGGAGATTCCCCGTAGCTTGGCCAGCAAGGGTACCGGCACCCGGTTCTTGGTATTGATTGCCGGTTCCCTGATGAACGCCATCCTGCCCATAGTGATTTTTGCGGCCATGTTCATGGTCCCGCAAGACGTAACCGTAGGCCAGGTTATGGTCTCGGAGGTGGCCCCAAGCTCACCCGCGGCTGCCGGCGAGCTTCAAAGCGGAGATGTCATACGTTCCGCTGGCGGTCAGGAGATCGAGAACATCATCGACCTCACCCGGTCCATCAATCTCAACGGCGGCGGCGCCATGAATTGGGTGGTCGTTCGGGATGGTGTCGATCACGTCCTCCGGGTGAAGCCCGAATTCGACGCCGAGGGCGGACGTTGGTTGGTCGGAATCATCCCCCGGTTAGCGGACCCCCGGGTGGAAAGCCGCTCCGACCCGCCTTGGAAAGCTATACCCCGGGGCTTCATCAGCACTTGGGAGTCCTTGGTGCTAATGAAGCAGAGCATTACCGGCGCGGTGTCCGAAGGGTCGGCCCCCGAGTTTTCCGGTCCCATCGGCATCGCCCAAGTGACCGGTGAAGTAACCCGGGAAGGCGGCTTTACCGGTTGGTTGGCCATCGCCGTTTTGCTTAGTATCAACCTGGCAATCTTGAACATTCTGCCCATCCCCATGCTGGACGGGGGCCGGTTGGTGTTCGTAATCTTGGAATGGCTGCGGCGAGGAAAGAAGGTGCCTCCGGAAAAGGAGGGCCTAGTCCATCTGGTGGGATTCGCCCTGCTGGTCAGCGCCATTCTGGTAATAAGCGCCAACGACATCAACCGGCTCATCCAGGGCGGCACCCTGTTGGGCGGCTGAGAGGACCCCCAAAGGGGTCTAGGCCGACAAAACTCTGTGGTTATACAGGTCAACTTTACCTGGCATCCCTTTCCCACATCGTGTAGTATCTCCTTGAATAAACTAGGGACCAAATAGGCCAATGTCTCCCTACAGAAGTTTGATGTCCGAAGTAGTGTCGACTAATATGACACTAGCTTCCCTGGGCAGCTAAGTATCCAAATTCACCCCGGCGCAGCTACATTCGCGGGCGCCGAATGAGAACGTATAGATGATGAACAAGCGCCGTCCTACCAAGGCCGTCTACGTCGGTGGAGTTAAAGTCGGTGGTGGCGCCGATATTACCGTCCAGTCCATGACCAAGACGGACACCCGCGATGTGGCGGCCACCATCCGTCAGATACACGAGTTGGAAGAAGCGGGCTGCGAGATCATCCGCAGCGCCGTTCCGGATATGGAAGCCGCCAAGGCAATGGCCGAAATCAAGAAACAGATTCGCATCCCGTTGATTGCCGACATCCATTTCCACTACCAGTTGGCCTTGGAATGCGCCAAGGGCGAGGTGGACTGCCTGCGCCTTAACCCCGGCAATCTCAGGGATGAGGGCCAAGTCCGCCAAGTGGTCCAAGAAGCCAAAACGCGCAATATTCCCATCCGCATCGGGGTAAACTTCGGCTCCCTCCCGCCGGTGGGCGGTATTGGCCGCACCAGGGGCTTCTCGCGGCACATGGACTTGGTCAACAAGCTGCCCAAGGCCGGAGAGGTAAAGGAAGGCGAGTACAGCGTCGTAGACCACATGGTGGCGACCGCACTATGGGAGATCAGCCTGCTGGAAGACCAAGACTTCGACAACATCAAGATCTCTATGAAAGCCTTTGACGTGCCCACCACGGTGGACGCCTATCGCCGCTTGGCAGGCATGGTCCCCTACCCGCTGCATCTGGGCATCACCGAGGCCGGTACCGCCAAAGCGGGCTCAATACGGACTGCGGTAGGGTTGGGTGTGCTTCTCTACGAAGGCATCGGCGATACTATCCGGGTCTCGTTGAGCGATGACTCGGTTGAGGAAGTCGCGGCCGGGTACGAAATCTTAAAGTCCCTCAACCTGCGCCGCAAGGGCGCGGTCCTCGTGGCCTGCCCCAGTTGCGGCAGAGCGGATGTCGACGTGGTCAAGCTAGCCAACGAAGTCGACGCCCTGTTGAAACGCAGCAACAAGGAAGTGAAAGTGGCGGTGATGGGCTGCGAGGTCAATGGACCCGGAGAAGCCAAGGACGCCGACGTAGGTATCGCTGCCGGGGCCGGACGGGCCGTAATTTTCCGCAAGGGAGAGAAAGTCCGGGTGGTGCCGGGCGAAGAGATGCTCAGCGCCTTGATGGAAGAAGTCGAAGTTACGTCTGTAGCAAGATGAGATTTACCCGACTAGTTTCCAAGACTCTTCGTTCGGACCCACCGGAGGCCGAAACCGCCAGCCACCGGCTGATGTTGAAGGCTGGTCTGATTAACCAAGTGGCCGCCGGTGTTTACTCCTATTTGCCTCTGGCTTGGCGCTCCCTGCGTAAGATCGAAAACATTATCCGGGGAGAAATGGACGCGGCCGGAGCCCAGGAAGTGATGATGCCCGCCCTACAGCCTACGGAGCTGTGGGAGCAGACCGGCCGTAAAGCGGCCTTTGGCGACAACCTTTTTTCCTTGGAAGACCGCCGGGGCCGCCCCATGGTGCTGGCCCCTACCCACGAGGAAGTAGTCACCGGCATTGTCCGGGCAAACGTCCAAAGCTACCGCGATTTGCCGGTGATGCTGTACCAGATACAAACCAAGTTTCGTGACGAACCCCGCCCCCGCGCTGGCTTGGTCCGGGTGCGGGAGTTCGACATGAAAGACTGTTACAGCTTCGACGCCGACGAGGACAGCCTGGACAACAGCTACCAAGCAATGGCGCAGGCGTACCGGAACATCTACCGGCGCTGCCACTTGCCGGTGTTGATGGCCGAAGCGGATAGCGGCGCCATTGGCGGCAAAGACTCCCACGAGTTTATTCTGGCTACCCCCACCGGCGAAGATACGGTCATTACGTGCGGCGCTTGTGCCTATACCGCCAATGCCGAGAAGGCGGTGGGGAATCTCCCAGAGCGACTCTTGGAGCCGGAGCAACCTCTGGAGGAAGTAAGCACCCCGGGTGTAAAGACCATCGCCGACTTGGCCGGTTTTTTGGACATACCAGCGGAAAAGACCATCAAGGCGGTCTTCTACGCGGCCGATGGGGAGGTGGTGCTGGTTGCGGTGCGGGGCGACCTTGAGGTCAATGAGGTCAAGTTAAAGAACGTACTGCACGCCCAAGACCTGAGGTTGGCCAGCGACGAGGAAGTTAGCGAGGCCGGGTTGGTAGCCGGTTCGGCTTCGGCGGTTGGCTTAACGAACATCAAGAGGGTCGCCGACAACTCCGTCACTCAAGGCAACAACTTTGTGGTAGGCGCCAACAAGGCCGACACCCACCTGCGGGGCACCAACTATCCCAGGGACTTTCAGGTGGACCTTCTTACCGACATTGCCTTGGCCGAAGCGGACCAGCTTTGCCCTCACTGCGGCCATATTCTGGAAGCCACCCGCGGCATTGAAGTAGGGCACATTTTCAAGCTGGGCACATTCTTCAGCGAGGCCTTGGGAGCCCTCTACTTGGACAACGAAGGCCAACAGCACCCCATTGTCATGGGCTGCTACGGTATTGGTGTTGGTCGCTTGCTGGCGGGGGCTATCGAGCAGAACCACGATGACCGGGGCATGGTGTTTCCGGCCCCTATCGCCCCATATCAAGTCCACTTGGTCGGTCTGAACCTTTCCCAAGCGGAAGTGGCGGCATCCGCCGAAAGCCTCTATAAGGAACTGTGGGAGTCGGGTCTAGAGACGCTTTACGACGACCGGGCCGATCAGGCCGCGGGGGTAAAGCTGAACGATGCCGACCTGTTGGGCCTACCGGTCCGGCTGGTGGTCAGCCCCCGGAACCTGAACCAAGGCGCGGTGGAAGTCAAGGGCCGTCAAGACGCTGAAGCAACCATGGTCCCGGTGGACGAAGTGGTCCACCACCTAAAGCAGCTTTTTGATAGCCTTTAGCCCCTAAGCCTCTTTGTCTGGCTGCGCCTTGGATTGGGTCCGTGAGTCCATGTATTGCATCAAATAGCTGAGGTTTGCCAGCAATTGGGGAGCGATGTTGCCTTGCCGCGAGGAAGACAGCAACAACAGCAAGCGGAATTGAGCGGCCAAGTCCGCCGCCAACCCCCTCTTGGCCTCCTCGATGGTATCGGCGGCCACTGGGACTCGTAGTCCCTGTAATGGTAAGCGCTCACGGGACTCTCCGGCCCAATACTGGTCCAAGCTGTCGATGATTAAAATTGGGATGTCTTTGGAGATAACGAAGGGAGAGTCCTCGGGGGAGTCCGATGGGCCCAGCACATCGACGAGTACGTGGCCGATGTCGTGGTGGTTTATGTGAAAGGTAGCTTTATTGGGCTGGCTGGTCCCGATTAAACGCCAGTCCCAACCCGGCGGGGTCGCATCGTCGGTCCCCGGCTGTACTTCTACCGGTACCGCAAAATCTTCTGCTAAAGGCTCGCCAGTGGCGTCGTTCATCTGTCAAGCTCCGGCATCAATGCATCAATGCTGCTCCGGGGTCAACTCCCAAGCTGCGTAAATCTGTTCCGGCAAGGTGATCGGTCCCACCGCGTCCTCGTATTCCCGGACGTGTTTATTAGTCAAGACGGCAATGGCCTTGAGCATCTGGGGGCTCACCTTGATCCGGGCGCGGAGTATTGGTTCCCGCTCCTCCATCTGTTCACCGAAAAACAGCACGGCGGAATATAGACTGCTGAAAATGTGCATCGAGTCGCAGTAGAAAGTGATCGGGTCGCCGGAAGCACCCTCGGCCGATTGGGGGTCACCCGGATTGACGTAGGTATCGTCCTGGGGCACTTGGTCTTCCGGCGGCACATAAGGTCGTTGGATTATCGGCATGGCATCTCTCCTCTTCCAGGCGGCTGGGCAGCATAGGCAGGTGTTTAGAAACTAGCTAGCGAGTTAAAACCTGCCTAAGGTCGTATTACATTATACACGTCAATGCCAGCCCGATGAGCAGCGGCCCTAGATCAATCAGGGCCTTTTCATTGTCACCCTTTCATTGTCACCCTTGCAGCTTGGGGGATGGTACAAGCAGATGCAGTCCGCGGTATGGGCCATCTCCGGGGTTAACACCACCGATCTAGATGAAGGCGAGAACCGGATCGAGATCGGCGTGGATGACCTGAGCGTGGCGGAGACGGTAGAAAAAGCGTTGACGCGGTTGGAGATATCTCTCAAGGCGGTAAACATTCGAGTGAGAGACCGCCTCCGTTCACTGAGCCATTCGCTCACGGACCGGGCAACGGGCGGCTATGCGGCTATATGGAAGGTGGATATGGAATAACAGGGGTAGAGGACTGTACTTTGGGTGTAAATACCAACCGGTCGGGAACGAAAGGCTTTATCGTCTCGGGCCACTGCACCGAGGAGAATCAATATACCGGCGGCGTCCAGGGAACCAACTTCTACCAACCAAGTTCAAATCCACCTTCTAATTCCAACCTCATCGGCACCGAAGTCACCGACCCGCCATTTACCTCTTCCCCTAGCCCACTGGCCTGGGCTTGTGCGGAGGGGCAACTCTGCCGGTTGTCCGACAGCGCCTTCGTGGCAAAGCCAGCCGGGGTGAAACGCAATCTGGGGAAGATCGCCAAGCCGACCGCCCCCGGGGGGACTTTAAAAGTCGACCACCAAAATAAGTTTCGTATCGTCAACGATTCAACGGTGACGGCCGTGGGGGATATCGTTTGGAAGGTGGGCGCGGCCACTGGGTATAGCGACGGTAAAGTAACTCACACTTGCGAGAAGGTGGCTCACCCGGATGACCCTATCCAAGATCCAGACGATGCTCGCCGGATTCTCCTGTGTCAACATATAGTAGAGAACCTCGCAGGAGGCATAGCAGCCGAGGGGGATAGCGGAGCTCCGGTATTCAAGGTAACTAACTCCCCAAACGCAGGTGACGTAGCGCTCTTGGGGATATTGTATGGAGGCAACCTTACGGGGACGGCGTTCGGGTTCAGCCCGATAGGCAATGTTTACACCGAGCTATCGCTGATCGAAGCGGAGGTTTGGAAGTCCTGCGACCCAGCGATCGGGTGCTGAGGACCACGGGTGCGGCAACCCGGATTAAGTCTGGATTGAGGGGCCAGGGGATGAAGCGGGCTTTGCTGGGATTGGCGGTTATAGTAGGGCTCGGGCTGACGGTAGCTTGCGGGCCTGAGCCAAGCCGGTCGCCAACCGTGGTGGTCCAAGAGCCAGCTAGGGTGGCGCCCACCCCGGCCCCGTTGGGCTTTGGTGGAATATTCTGGATCCACTCGTCGGATGGATCGAGCCGGATTTAGAAGGTTTAGGCGTTAGCTATCCAACCATCCTCTACGTGTTCATGCTCAACCCATCCCAGGGAGGAGCAGAGAAGTTAGCCGCTCCTATTATTAGCCGATTCGGCTACCCTTATGTTGGCCCAGCCGGCAACCCAGTGGAGGTGCGTCCAATCCAGGGCCAATACACTGAGCGGCAGTTAAAGAAATGGCGGCGGAAATTGATAGAAGATGCCCGCGTCCAGGCTATACCAGGACTACTGGGCGTAAGTATTGGTGGGTTTTTCTTCAACGATGACCTTGGGCAGTTTAGCAACTGGTTGAGGTATAACCGCCTCACCTCCTACGTCTACATAAGGAAGTCGGCTCTGGACAGGATGGGGATGGAGAAGGCGGAAGAGCATGTGACCAAGGTGGAAGAGGCCTTGGCGCCGGAACTGGACCGGTTGGGTATCCCGAGGGAGGCGGTCGTCGTTGGACTGGACTTTGCCCTCGACTTCATATCTCTCACAAGTCGAAGTAATTAGGTTGCCAGGTTACCGGACTAGTGAATGACACTGGAGTATGGGGCATTTAATGTAAGGTACACAGCACCGTGTACCGCGACTTGGAGCTAAACTAAAGCCAAGGTGAAATGTGCATATCGCTAGACCGCACTGTCGGTGGCCACCCGTGTGGGGCCTAAAGGTGGTATGAGGTGCCGTGGAGTCCTCTCGGTCGTCTTCAAGACCCCCGAAATGCACATCCCACCTTGGCTTTGGTTTATACTCTCGGGCCAACCCTTCAACTCCTGCGACCCGGCGTTCAATTGCTGCCCGGCGCAGGTGCCCGGACTAGGTCTGGATTGAGGAATTAGGGATGATGCGGGCTTTAGTGGGAGAGGCCATAGCGGTGCTTATGCTAGCGGCTTGCGGGCCGGGGAAAGCGTCGCCAAACCCTGAGACTGGGGAGAGTTCGGGTCTCCGCCCGGTGCAGTCGATAGCCCCAACACCCATCCCCACGCCCACGGGGCCCGGCTACGGCGGCTGGATTTTCGATCCCAGAGACCAATCCATTCTCTACATCTACCTGGTAAACCCCTCCCAGGAAGCAGCAGAGGCCCAGGCTTTGGTCCACTTGGGCACCGAACGTTTGGGGAGTGTCCGGAAGATACGCCCCATGCCAGCCAAATACTCCTCGAAACAGTTGGAGCAGTGGCGCCGGCGAATGCAAGACTCGCCCCGCGTCCGGGAAATCCGGGAGCCGCACTTTACGGGGGTCGGGCTACTGTTGGGAGCCGACCCCAAGGTGTTCAGCAGCTACCTGAACCGCAACCGCATTACTGTTGGCGTGCCGACCGAAGCGGCCCTAGCCCGGTTGCAAGCATCCATGTGGCCGGAACTAGAGCGGCTGGGTGTCCCCTGGGATGCCGTCGCCTTCGGCGTGGAACCCAACCCCATCTATTATTCGAGACAGACCCGGCCCCGCGAATAACCCGGACCCACGGCTCGATGCCCATTGGCCCGCGAGCCAAGGGCCAATGGGCAAAATCTGGACTTCGTTACACGTCCACGGCGGCCAGCCCTTCGATGGCCAAGCCGTAGCCCAGCATGTCTTGCATTTGCCGCTTGAGGTGGAGGGTCATGGCGACCCGGCTATAGCGCAGAGTCAGGTCCGACTTTTCCGCCAATTGCTCCGCTAACTCCCAGGCCCGGGGCAGCAACCGGTCGCGGGGTAGTACCTCAGCAACCACTCCCAGGTCTTTCGCCTCCTGAGCCGACAAGGTCTGCCCGGTAAGCAAGAAGTAACGGCCCCGGTTCTGGCCCAGCAGCAAGGGCCAAATCACGTGCACGCCGTCGCCGGGCACCACGCCCCGGGGGAAGTGGGGCGCGTCCTGGAAGGTGGCGTTCTCCGAGGCTAGCACGATGTCCGACATCACCGGAATCTCGGCGTGGATCAGCGCCGGACCGTTAACCGCGCCGATGATGGGGACCTCGATTTCCAGCAGGTTGACCAAGAGCCGCTTGCCTTCCCAATAGGTGAGGTCCCAGGTCTGGGGCGTGCGGCGGGGGCGGACGCCCTCAAACTCGGCGCAGTAGTCGTCGCCGGTGCCGGTGATAATAACCACCCGGTTCTCCGGGTCGCTGCCAATGTCGGCAAAGGCGTAGCCGAACTCCCCGTGGGCCGGCCCGCCCCACTTCAGGCTGCCGCCGTGGGAGTGAAAGGTGACTTGCAGGATGCCGTTGCGCCGCTCGAAGTTAACCGTTTCGTACTTGTTAGCGTATTCCTCCAGCTTGGCCATACTGTTGCCTCCATTTAAGTTGGGGGGTGTGTGAGAAGTTGCCTCTACATTGTTCGTGTGATGCGGATTAGCCCCTTTTCAACGCAAGGACGCAAAGCCGCAAAGATTATCCCGGTAAATTTCTAACTCTCTGCGTCCTTGCGCCTTTGCGTTGAATCAATCCGGGACTTTTAACCCAGGCTCCAAGGATTGACGCTATCGTCTACCGGATCCTTCTGCCGCCTTGGAACACGGCCCAAATGTTTCGCAGCGCCGCCGGGTCCGAGTGGGGGTCGCCGTCGATCAGGACTAGGTCGGCCTGCTTGCCGACCTCGATGGTGCCCACTTGGTCTTGGATGCCCAGCAGCTCGGCGGCCACCCGGGTCGAGGCCTCCAAGGCCGCTTGGGGGGACATCCCCGATTCCACCATCAGCTCGATTTCCCGGGCGACGAAGCCGTGGCGGGCCGGGGAGCCGCCAGCATCGGTGCCGGTGGCGATGCGGACGCCGGCATCCAGGGCCCGTTTGAAGCTGGCGATGGAGTTTTCCTTCCGGTCGTAGATGTCAGCCATTTGCTCCCGGGACCAACTCATCTGGGTAGCCAGCCGCTCCCTGGCGTCCCAAGTGGACATGGTGGGGACCAAGTAAGTCCCTTTTTCGGCCATGAGGTTTACGGTTGGCTGGTCGACGTAGGTGCCGTGCTCGATGGAGTCGATGCCCGCTTCCACCGCTTGCCGGGTGCCGTCGAAGCCGTGGCAGTGGGCCGCAATCTTCAGTCCGGCTTCGTGGGACGCCCTTACCGCCACTTCCAAGGCTTCGGGGCCCATGCTGGCGAACTGCTCCCCGTTGGGGCCGAAGCCGGTGGCCCCGACTTTGATGAGCCCCGCGCCTCGCTCGATCATCTCCCGGATGCCGATGAGCAACTCCTCCGGTGTTTCGGTGGACCGGGTGAGGCCCGCCGGCCAGGTGCCCGGGAATTGGAACCACTCGCCGGAGGCAATTAACCGGGGGCCCAGAACGGCGCCGGCAGCGGTCTGTTGGGCGATGTTGATGTTGATGCCGAACCGCGCCCCCACGTCCCGGGCCGAGGTTACGCCCGACATCAAGGCGCGGCGGCAGTTGCCCACCGCCTTCAGAGTAAACTCCTCATGGGTGTCGCCCAGCAGACGGTCCATGGAGTCCATGCCGCCGTCGCCGGTGAAGTGCTCGTGGCAGTCGATCATCCCTGGGATGAGGGTCAGGCCTTGGCCGTTGATGTCTTCTTGGTGCACTGCCCGCCGGGGCCGGGCGGTCTCCTCGCCGATCCAGGTGATGACGCCGCCGCTCACCTCGACGCTGACTTGAGGCACGGCCGCCGACCCGGCGCCGTCGATGAGCCTGACGTTGCGAATTACCAAGTCCATGGCTGCCTCCTTATGCCAATCTTACTATCGGGTACCCATTCGGTAGCTCCAACCGGTTGCGGTCGGGCTACCGCGACGACGATAGTCCCGCTGGCCCCGATAATAACACGGGCTGCCCCGGATTTGAGCCATAGTCAAGAATGCCCCCAAGTCTTCCCTCTTCCAGAGCCTGGGAACATATTGCGTATTGAACCAAAGGGGGTACTTGTAGGGGGGTAACTGGCCCCGGCCCGCCGCAGAGAGCCCCAGGTATTGGGGCAAGCCGCAGGGCCTAGTTATTCCGGCTGGGCTGGTACAGTATAATCCTTAAGTGAGTTGTATAAATTTCTGGAGATTGTATGGTTACCGAGCGTCAACGAATCAACTTAGACTTGGACTCCGCCCTCAAACGGCGGGTAAAGGCCGCGGCGATAACAAAAGGCGTCAGCATGCGCCAGTTTTGTGTGAAGGCTATTGAGCGGGCGTTGGATGAGCACACGCCTCCGCTGAACCAACCTAGGCCGTTCACCAGGGAGGCACTGGAGCAGATGAACGAGTTGCGGGAGCGGATTTGCCAGAGACTTGCCACCAGCGACTCCGTTGAACTGATTCGGCAAGCAAGGCAGGAGCGAGACGAGCAGGTTGAACGAGCGATTCGTGGTTATTGATGCAAGTCTCGCCGTAAAGTTACTAACAGAAGAGCCCTATACCGAGGAAGCTATCGCACTCGCCAATTCTTGGGCTGATTTGGGTGTTCAGTTGGCGGCCCCTTACTTCATGTTGGCTGAAGTAGCTAACGCCCTCTTGAAAAAGATATTACGACGAGAACTGCCTGCACACGAAGCCCGACCTCTCCTCAATCAACTCTCTGAGACTGGAATTGAATTTCAACAACCGATGCCGATGCACACTCGTGCTTTGGAGTTGGCACAGCAGCTAGGGCAATGAGCCGTTTACGACTCCCACTATCTAGCCCTGGCTGAATCTCTAGATTGCGAATTCTGGACTGCCGACCGCCGCTTTTTCGACGTTGCGAATCCCAGCTTCCCCCGGGTCCGGTGGGTTGGCGAGTTCTGACCATTCCCGCGTAGCTTCCTCTGGTCGCTTCGGTCAGGATGAGCGGCAGAAGCCTTGCGCCTTTGCAGTTACCCCAATTCGCTTAGGATGGGCCGGACTTATTCAGCAGTCCTGAGCTTGAAGCGCTGGATTTTGCCGGTGGCGGTCTTGGGCAGTTCGTCGACGAAATTGAACCACCGGGGGTACTTGTAGGGGGCCAACCCGTTCCGGCAATGCTGGAGCAATTCCCCAGACAATGCCTCGCCAGCGTCAGCGGACTCGTTCAGGACCACAAATGCCTCGGGTTTGATCAGTTGGTCGTTGTCGGCCCGGCCCACGACTGCCGCTTCCAGCACCTTGGGGTGCTCGATCAAACAGCTTTCGATCTCTGCGGGGGAGCACCAGATACCGCCGACCTTTATCATGTCGTCGCTGCGCCCACAGTACACGTAGTAACCGTCTTGGTCTTGCAGGTAGGTGTCGCCGGTGTGGAGCCACTGGCCGGCCATCGTCTCGGCGGTCTTCTCGGGGTTGTTCCAGTAGTACCGGGCGGTCGAGGTCCCGCTAATCTTGAGATGCCCGGCCTCCCCAAGGGCCACCGGCTCTCCATCGTCCCCGACTATCTGGGCCTGGTAACCGGGTACCAATCGCCCGCTGCTGCCAGGGCGGTAATCGTCGCCGCGATTGGAAATGAAGATGTGCAACGCCTCGGTGGAGCCGATGCCGTCGAGGATGATCAACCCGGTACGTTCCCGCCACCGGTGGAAGATGTCGGCAGGCAGGGCCTCGCCGGCCGAGACGCAAGCCCGTAGCGAAGAGAGGTCCGGGTCTGCGGTCTCCAAAGCCCGTAATTGGGCAGCGTAGAGAGTGGGAACGCCGAAATAAAGGGTTGGCCGGAACCGCTCGATGAGGTCGAAGGTCATTTCCGGGGTTGGCCGCTGGTCGCTGAGCACCGCCGTGGCCCCCACCCATAGAGGGAAGGTCATGGCGTTGCCCAACCCGTAGGCGAAAAATAGCTTGGCTGCGGAGAAACACACGTCGTTTTGGGACATGCCCAGCGTGGTCGCCGCGTAGTTGACGCAGGTGTCGGCGATGTCGCGGTGCTGGTGCACCGCCGCCTTGGGCCGGCCGGTGGAGCCCGAGGAATACAACCAGAAGCAATCGTCGTCCGGTGCGGCGGGCGCGGGCTCCAAGGCCGGGGAGGCGGTGTCCATGAGGGACCGGAGTGACGCTTCGCCGGTGGTGGTAAGCACGGCGCCGGGTTGATAAGACGCGGCGTTTAAGGCGGGTACTACCTCTGACGCATATTCCGGGGAGTACACCAAGACCGCGCACCGCGAGTCTTCGATCATGTACTGGTAGTCGCTGGCCCGCAGCAGGGTGTTGACGGGGACCGGCGCCAGTCCGGCCTTGATGGCGCCCCAGAACAAGTAGAAAAACTCGGGACAGTCCTTCACCATCATCAACACCCGGTCGCCGGGGACCGTTCCCCCGGAGGCCGTTTCCAACGAACGCAGCGCGTTGCCGCAACGGTTTACCCGCTCGGCCAACTCTCTGTAGGTTACCGCTTCGCCGACCGTCCTGATGGCTACTTTATTACCCCGGCCTTCTTCAAGGTGCCGGTCGATCAGGGGGACGGCTGTGTTGAATACCGGCGAGAACCGGATTTCCGGAGGAGAAGCCGAAACGTCCACTCTGACGGTGTTATCGGGCCCGGTGTGCTCCGGTGCAGTAATGTCCGGCATACTTGGACCCCCGGTCAACTGAATCTAACGTACTCGAAATCCAAAGGCTTGTTGTCGATGCCCCGGGCCGGGGGCGCAATCCAACCGGCCACCTTGCCTGGCTCGACGACTTGGGCCATCAAGGAAGCCACGAAGCAGTGGTCGTCTTCGGTGGGCAGCCAATCGTCCTCCTGGCGTTCCCACTGTTCTTGGCTGATGATCTGTCCCTCGGGAGACACCTGCCAGCCAGCAAAAGCGCCAATCCGGCGGTTGAACCCCCGGTGGGGTAGCGTCAAAGCGAAGTCGATGCCGTGGGTCTTGATTTCTCTGTTCCAGCGGTCGACACCACGCTGGGTGTCCGCAATATAGTCGTCCCGCAGCCTTTCGTTGACTGCCAGGAGGGCGGGCTGGTCTTCACATACGATGCCGCTTTCTCCGGGCGCTTCAACCGGCCAAAAGTCCTCGGATAGCTGGTGATCGTCGCTTAGCCTGCTTTCTAAATAGCGTCCCTTGAGGCCTCGGGTGAAGTAGTTGGCGCCGTTGGTGGAAATCTCCCGGCCAAACAGGTCTAGGGAGACGCTGTAGTGGAAGTTGACGAATTTCTGGATGGTAGGCAAGTCAATCGCGCCTGCGGAACGGACGAGGGCCGGGTTGTCGGTCCCCAACTCCTGCATCACTTGGCAGGTGCGTTGCAGGACCCGCCGGACGCCGGACTCGCCAACGAACATGTGGTGGGCTTCCTCGGTAAGCATGAACTGGCAAGTGCGGGCCAAGGGGTCAAACCCCGACTCGGCCAGCGCCGCCAACTGGTACTTGCCGTCCCGGTCGGTGAAGTAAGTGAACATAAAGTAAGAGAGCCAATGGGGGGTCTGCTCGTTGAAGGCTTGCAGAATCCGGGGGCGGTCCGGGTCGCCGGAATGGCGCAACAGCAGGGCCTCCGCCTCTTCCCGCCCGTCCCGGCCGAAGTAGGCTTGCAGCAGGTAGACCATGGCCCACAAGTGGCGTCCTTCTTCGACGTTTACTTGGTATAGGTTACGCAAGTCGTACAAAGACGGGCAGGTCAACCCCAGTTGCTTTTGCTTCTCTACCGAGGCCGGCTCCGTGTCGCCTTGGGTGACGATGAGACGGCGCAAATCGCTGCGGTACTCTCCGGGCACCTCCTGCCAGACCGGTTCCCCTTGGTGCTCGCCAAAGGTGATCTTCCGGTCCGCTTCCGGCTGGGCCAAGAACACCCCCCAACGGTATTCGGGCATCTTCACGTAGCCAAAGTTGGCCCAACCTCGGGCGTCCACGCTGACCGCGGTGCGCAAATAAACGTCGGTGTTGGATGTACCCTGGGGACCCAACTCCCGCCACCACTCCAGGAAATTGGGCTGCCAGGACTCCAGCGCCCGTTGCAACCGGCGGTCCCCGGAAAGCCCCACGTTGTTGGGAATGCGTTCTCCGTAATTGATCGTCACGTTTCCCCCTTGGCGCTAAAGCTATTTCGGCTTAAACCCGAGTCTTATCAAAGGTGGTCTTGCGGCCGCTGCCATAGAGCTTCAGGGCTCCCTCTCCACCCGAGGCGTTAGGGCGCTGGAAGACCCAGTTTTGCCAGGCACTCAACCGGGCGAATATCTTGCTCTCTAAGGTTTCGGGTCCCGGGAACCGGAGGTTTGCTTCCATGCCGGTCAGGGCGTCGGGGGAGAAGCTGGCCCGTTCTTCGATGGCCAGACGCACCTCGTCTTCCCAATCGATGTCGTCAGGGATAAAGGTCACCAGCCCCAGTGCTTCGGCCTCGCCCGCCGACAAGTCACGCCCGGCAGCCTCGCTCAGCTTCGGCAAGTAAGACGGGTTAGCCAGGAACCTGCGGTCCAGCCTACTCAAGCCATTTACCATGGTTAGCGGACCGAAGTTGACTCCGGTCAGCCGGATGCTTGCGGGCGGGAGGTCAATGTCCTCGAAGACGCCGTCCAGCATGTAAGTCCGGTCGGCGGCTAAGGCCAACTCCAGCAACGTCCCGGTGAAGCAACTGCCCGGTTCGATCAGTGCAATGAGGCTGCGGGAGCTAACGTCTAGACGCTTGAAGGTGCGCTTGAGGTACAGGGTGGTCTCCCGCACCAGCCAATGGTCGCGGTGCTCCAGCAGGGCCTGATCGGCCATTTCCACCAGCCGGTTGTCACCCTGCGTCCGGAATACCCAGACGCCAATCTCCGGCTCGTTGACTCGAAGGTGAAGGATTAGGTCGTCCAACTCTCGGGCCAAGGCCAGCGGCCAGAAATCGGCACCGGCGGCATGGATACCGGCGGGACCGTTGGGTGGCGCTTCCTTGGGGCCTTGAACAGTGATGTAGGCAGCGGCTCCGGGCCGGTCGATGGCGATGTTGATGTGATCGTAGCCCACTCCATCGGGAGTGAACCGGCGGTTGAGCGGGATAAGCTCGATGCCGGCCGCCTCCGCCGGGCGGTCCGACTGCTCCGCCAATTCCCGGGCCCGCTCCTCCACCGTTTCTTGGAACCGGGAAGGGGCCGCCAGCTCGTCGACCAGCCCCCACTCCACCGCCCGGAGGCCCTGCACCCCCTCAGGGGTCGTGCAAAGGAAATCGGCGCGGTCGTGGCGGACGCCCCGCTTGTCCACCAACCGGGTTAGCCCGCCGGTGCCCGGCAACACTGCCAAGAGCGGCAACTCCGGCAGCGACACCGCCGTCGAGCCGTCGTCGACCAGCATAATGTGTTGGCAGGCCAGAGCCAACTCGTACCCACCACCGGCGGCGGCGCCGTTGATGGCGCAGATATAGGCTTGGCCCGAGTTTGCCGCTGCGTCCTCAATACCGTTGCGGGTCTCATTGGTGAACTTGCAGAAATTAACTTTAAGCTCGTGGCTGGCTTGGCCCAGCATCCCGATATTGGCACCGGCGCAGAAGACCCGGGGCCTATCCGATGTGATCACCACCGCAGCAACCTCAGGGTGCTCGAAGCGCAGCCTTTGCACCGCGTCGTAAAGCTCTATGTCCACTCCCAGGTCGTAGGAGTTGAGCTTGAGCTCGTAGCCGGGCACCAACGGGGCGGTCTCGTCTACATCCAAAGCCAACCGGGCCCAGCGGCCATGGAATGACACTCGCCAGTGCTTGTAGGCCCCGCGTGGCACCGCGAAGTCTATTCGGGTCTCGGCCTTCAATCCTCCAAGCCCGGTCTCTAGTTCCGGAGTCGGCATACGGTCCTCGATTAGTCCCGCCTCAGGTAGCTGTAATTGTTGCTGTTGCCAGTTGCTGTTGCCAGTTGCTGTTGCCAATAGTAAGGCGCCTGTTCGCTAGGAACTCAAGGTTATCTAGAACGTATCCGGTTAGAAATTATCCAGCAGAGAAATTGCTCTCCTTCAATTCTACCATCGACACGGTCTAGCTGGGTCTCTTGCACGCTGACGCCGACATCACTTTTGGAGGGCGGGTAAAGACACGGTCGAGGCGGGTGGGCAACGTTGTGACATCTTGAACCAGGCAGTTCCGCGGGTTATGCTAGGTGGACCGCAGAGACTCCCCGTGGATAACGCTGCCGCCACAAAAACCGGCGCCGGGCGGAGCATTGCAACCGGCCCGTGCTCTAGGAGGCCCAAGATGGACTGTCCCAAGTGTGGCTTGACGCTGAAACTGACCAGGCATAAAGGCATTGAAGTAGACAAGTGTACTGGCTGCAACGGAATGTGGCTCGACTTTCCGGAGTTGGACCAACTGGAAGATACGGTGCTGGACACCGACGAGCAGAAGGGTTCGATGATCACCAGGCCCGGCGAGAGCGACATCCGGTGTCCTCAGTGCCAAGGGCCGATGCAGCGGTTCCGCTACCGGTATAACGAGCTGTGGCTGGACGTTTGCGCCGAGGAACACGGATTTTGGCTGGACGAGGACGAGGAGAAAAGGGTAGCGGAGCTAATGGAACAGCGCACCAAGGACCTTAGGCGCTCCTCCGGCGCCGAACAGGACTGGGACCGTCTCTTGGGAAGAGTACGCAGCAAATCGTTCCTTCACAAAATCAAGGAGACCTTTCTCGGCAGATAAATTCCGGGCCGGAGGTCACCCCGCCGGATAGACCGGGCGGCGTCGCTCCCGGTAGGCGTTCATCGCTTCTTGACAATCAGGAGACCCGACCGCAACGGCTTGGCGGCGTAAGTATTCCTCGAAAAACTCCTCGTAGGGAAGGTCTTGGCCCACCGACAGTAGGACCTTGCTCTGGAGCGCGCCCTCAGAGCTTAACGCCAGATAGCGTTGCACCAACTCGTCTACCTCCTCCTGGAAACTTCCCGGCTTGACGATGTGGTCTACCAGACCGAACTGTTGAGCGCGCTGGGCGTCGATGTTCTCTCCGGATAGCACCATCCACTTGGCCCGGCCCAGTCCGATGTACCGGGGAAGCCGGTAAGTAGCTAACCCGGGAATAAGGGACTCGGCTGCTGCCGGCAGGCCCAAGATACAATCTTCGGCAGCGATGCGGATGTCGCATGCCAAGGGTAGTTGCAACCCGCCTCCCAGGGCATACCCGTGCATGGCGCACAGGACCAGCTTATCTGCCCGCTCCAGCAGCCGCAGCGCCTCGTCCCAATTGTTGAAATAGGCGCTGGGCGTCTCCCCGGCGGAAAGCTCTTTCAAATCGATGCCGGTACAGAAGGCTCGCCCTACTCCCTGAATCACGACCAGACGCAACTCCGGGTCGTTATAAATCTCCTGGGCGGTCTGTTTTAACTCCACAGTGCCCTGATAGTTAACGGCGTTAAGCAGGTGAGGCCGGTTTAGCGTCAACCGGGCGACGTAACCTTCTTTCTCGTAGGTCAGGGTTTCCAGCTTCATGAAAGCTCCTTTGGTAGAGACTGTAAGACCAGAGTACCGAGGGGCTCTCCCCATGGTCTTTCAGTTGTCACCCTGAGCGCAGCGAAGGGTCTAAAATCCTGCCCATTCCAACCATTTTGCCGCCGAAAAACTTTAGATTCTTCGTCGCAAGCTCTTCAGAATGACGTTGTAGGGGTTACTGCACCACTCCAACATGAAAACTGAAAGACCCTGGGGGTCCTCCCGGACCAGGTTAAATTTTGCGTCGGTCGATGACCCTCACCGCCTTGCCCTCGCTGCGCGGTAGTTCTTGGGGAGCAACTACCCGCACGTTACAAGCTATGCCCAGAGCGCTTTGCAGGTCTTCACCCAACCGGCGCTGCAAGGCCCCGTTGGGGCTATCGTTGGCAGCGGTTGGCTCGGCGGCTTCAATTACGACGGTTAGCTTGTCCAAGTGTCTGGGACCTCGTTCCACCAGTATCTGGTATTGGGGCTCAATGCCGGATGCCCGCAGCAAGACGGCCTCGATTTGGGAGGGGAAGACGTTCACGCCGCGGACGATGAGCATGTCGTCGGTCCGCCCCAACACCCGGTCCATGCGGAACGAGGTCCGGCCGCAGGGGCACGGCTCGCGGAGCAGGCGGGTACGGTCCCGCGTGCGGTACCGCAGCAGCGGCAGGGCTTCCTTGGTCACACAGCTCAGCACCAGTTCACCGGGTTCCCCGTCCGGCAGCCTCTCTCCGGTATCCGGGTTGACGATCTCGGGAATAAAGTGGTCCTCGGCGATGTGCATACCGTTCTGGTAGGGGCACTCCATGGCGACGCCGGGACCGATGACCTCAGACAGGCCGTAGATGTTCAGGGCCGGCATACCAAGGCGAAACTCGATCTCCCGGCGCATTTCCTCCGACCACGGCTCGGCGCCGAATATCCCCACCTTGAGATGCAGCGCCTCCGGGTGGACGCCTTCCCGCGCTAGGACCTCGGCAATCACCAGGGCATAAGACGGTGTGCAACACAGTACAGTGCTGCCGAAGTCCTTCAAGACCAATGCTTGGCGCCGGGTGTTGCCGCCGGATATAGGGATGACCGTGGCGCCCAACTCTTCAACGCCGTAGTGAAGTCCCAGCCCACCGGTGAAAAGACCGTAGCCGTAAGCGTTTTGGACTAGATCGTCCCAGGTCACCCCGGCTGACGCTAGGCAGCGGACAATCAGGCCCGACCATAGAGCGACGTCGTTTTTGGTGTATCCCACCACCGTCGGCTGGCCGGTGGTCCCGCTGGAGGCGTGCAGCCGGACTACGTCTAGCATCGGGACGGCGAACAGGCCGTAGGGATAGTGGTCCCTGAGATCGGACTTTTCGGTAAAGGGCAACCGCGCCAGGTCGTCCAAGGAACGCAAGGCGGCGGAGGTAACGTCGGCTTGACCGAACCGCTCCCGGTAAAAGGGTACCGACCGGCTCACCCGGTCGACGCACGACCGCAAACGCTCCAGTTGCAGCTTCTCCATCTCGGCTCGGGAGATAGTTTCGGCCGGGTCGCGGATATATCCATTAAGCGGTTTGGGACCGGAGATGGGGGATACCATGTGCGCCCCTCGCATTTCGGGTCGGAGAGTTCTGATTGGTCCGTTAGCGACGCTGGTTCCTAGTTTAACCCACGGGAGAGATTTCTCACCAATCTTCCCAAGGGGTGGACAGTGCAATCGCATTTTGACTAGGCACGACTACTGGGCGCCCACAAGGGGAGCCCCTACGATGGTCACGATGCCGAAATGTAGGGCAACCCTCGTAGTTGCCCTGGCTGCTAAACAGGGGCAAGCCACCGCGCCTACATGAAGCCCGGCTTTAAATGAGATTACCCTGAGACACGGGCGGGCCGGTTTGACCCTCCGGCTGCGCAGCGCATAGAATGGCGTATCCAACGCTCTGTCGAATAGCGATGCCCGTATCGGTAAAGAACTCAGCGGTCATTTTTGAGGCCCTCAAGGCCAACGGGGTCACCCTTATTTCGGCCCTGCCGGAGACCTGGTTGGTGCACCTCGTCCGCTTGGCCGAAGAGGACCCGGACATCACCTTGGTCCGGCTCAATAAAGAGGAAGAAGGCGTCGGCATCTCGGCGGGGGCCCACCTAGCCGGGCGAAAGTCGGCGATGCTGATGCAAAACCATGGACTCCTTACATCCATCAACGGCATCGTGTCCTTGGCCCAGCTATACCGCATCCCGCTGCTAATGCTCATCAGCTTCCGGGGAGACATGGGCGAACGGGACCCTTGGCAGACTCAAGGGGGTCTGGCGACCGAGCCGGTGCTTCAAGCCTTGGACATTCCTTACCGCAAGCTGTCCAATCCGGACACGGTAGCCAAGGAGTTGGCCGATGCCCAGACCTTGGCCGAGTCCAGCCAACGGCCGGTGGCTTTACTGCTGACCCGTGACTTGATGTGGGAGGAATGATGCGGCGTCTCGAGGCCGTCAGCACGATCTACCCGTTGCTGAAAGAGCACGTGGTGGTTACCAATATGGGCGCCGTGGCGGTCGAGCTTTACTCCCAAGGGCACCTTCCCAACTTCTTCTACTTGGAGCACGCCATGGGGCTGGCGTCATCCATGGGGTTGGGGCTGGCGCTGTCGCTGCCTAACCAGCAGATAACTGTCCTCGACGGCGACGCTTCGGTCTTGATGAACCTGGGCGCCCTGAGCACCATGGCCCGCTACCAGCCGCCGAACCTAATCCACCTGATTTTCGATAATGAGAGCCTGCTTTCCGTAGGGGGCTTCCCGTCGGCAACTTCCACCGGCACCGACTTGGCCGGGGTGGCAGAAACCTCGGGGGTAAAGCACGTGGCTACCGCCAATACTGTTGAAGACTTGGACCAAGAGTTCCGGACCGCGGTAGCCAGGAATGCTTTGTCGGTGTTGGTATCCAAGGTGGAGGCGGTGGGGCCGGCGTCCTTTCACATGGATATTGGGCTCCTGGAAAACCGTTTTCAGTTCGCGCGCTACCTGCGGGAATTAGACTAAGAACACCAACCAATCACTCTGCCGAATTCAGGAGGCTGCATGACTACAGGCGCGAGGGACCCGGCCGACGTTTATAGAGAACTGGGGGTCAGACCCATCATTCACGCCTCGGGGTCGGTCACGCGATTGGGTGGCACCAGGACCCGCCCGGAGGTCTTGGAGGTGATGGCGGAGGCGGCCGGAGTCTTGGTAGACATGGCAGAATTAAACGAAAAAGCGGGAGAGGTGATAGCGCGGCTCACCGGGGCCGAAGCCGGATTTGTTTGCAGTGGCGCGGCCGGGGGGCTGGTGCTTCAAGCAGCCGCGTGTATCGCCGGCAACGATCCGGTCAAGATGTACCGCTTGCCCGATGCCACGGGAATGAAAAACGAGGTGATCATCCAAAACATGCACCGGTTCCATTATGACCAAGCCTACCGGGCCGCCGGAGGCAAGTTGGTCGGCATCGGCCACGGAAAAGGCTGCCAGGTCTGGGAACTGGAGGGCGCGATAAACGAGCATACGGCTGCGGTGGCCTACCTTTTTTCGCCATTTACCAGCCGCCGCACCCTGTCCCTCGAAGAAGTCTGCCAGGTAGCCCATAAACACGGGGTGCCGGTTATCGTGGATGGGGCCTCGATGCTTCCCCCGAGGAAGAACCTTAAAGAATACGTGGAACGCGGCGCCGACATGGTTATCTACAGCGGCGGTAAGGGGGTCCGGGGACCCCAGGGCACCGGAATCCTGTGCGGCCGCAAGGACTTGATCGCTGCGGCTTCGGCCAACGCCAGCCCCAATCAGGCCTTGGGGCGTCCCATGAAGGTAGCCAAGGAAGAAATTGTGGGGCTGGTTACTGCCTTGGAGCACTTCGTCGAGGAAGACGAGGAGCAGGAGATGCGGGAGTACGCGGCGTTGGCGCAGCCCGTGGTAGATGCGCTCTCCGAAGTCCCCGGCTTGGAAGTGTCCCTGAAGCATAACGAGCTTGACTACTTAATCCCCACCGCGGTGATGCGTTTCGGGAAGGACTGGCGAGGACCCTCCCGGGACCAAATTACTCAAGCCATGCAGCTTGGCGACCCTCCCATTCATCTCCATCAATTGGGCGAGCCCGATGAGTTGGCCGTCGATCCCTTGAACCTCCGCGAGGACGAGGTCGAAGTGATAATCAGCCGTTTGCGGGAGGAGTTGCTTCGCTAGATTCGGGAGAAGTTTTCCGGGCAGCAGCACCTTTTTCAAAAAGAGGAAGGGTCTTTCATCATGAGTAGTTTCCGAATGACTGTCGGCAACGTAGAGATCGTGGCGCTCTCCGATATGAACTGCGTTTACCCCACACCTTTGGGGGAACTCTGGCCCGAGGTGCCGGTGGGCGCTTGGGAATCTTACCGGACTATTTACCCGGACTCCATTTCCGGGGACCATATCATCCTTGAAATCGGTTGCTATCTGGTCCGCTCCCAAGGCCGCACCATCCTGATCGACACCGGCTACGGCGCCGGGCCCATAGAATACCTGGGCGGCCGGCGCGGCGAGTTGATGGACGACTTGGCCAATAAAGAAATCAAGCCCGAAGACGTGGATACGGTGTTTTTCTCCCACTTGCACTTGGACCACGTCGGTTGGAACACCAAGGAACTGGATGGGCAATTGGTCCCCACCTTTCCCAATGCTAGATACCTCTGCCACCAAGCGGACTTGGAGCATTTCCAAAAGCCCGAAGTGGTGGCCGCGTCGCGTTATCCCTATATGGACCGGTTTGTGGACCCCTTAGTAGAGTTGGGTGTTTTCGACACTGTGTCTGGAGACAGCGACTTGACGAGCGAAGTGCGGGCCGTCCACACGCCGCCGGGCCATACCCCGGGGCACATGAGCGTCTTGGTCTCATCTCAAGGCCAGCAGACCCTAATCCAAGGCGACGTCTTTATTCATCCGGCGCAAGTGACCGAGGAAGACTGGAGCCCCCTGTTCGACGGCGACTTTGCGGTTGCCACTGCCACTAGGGGAAAGGTGTTGGACCAAGTGGAGGCAGACGGCACGACGATGATTTCCTGCCATTTCCCGGCGCCTGGCTTCGGGAAAGTGGTGCGCCGCGAAGGTAAGCGGTACTGGCAGACCGGTTTGTAGTGGGGTTGGATATGTTGGACCCGGAAACTGCGGACAGAGTGCTCCAGCAAGTAAACCAAGAGGAACTGGTAGAGCTGGGAAAGTCCTTGGTCCGCATTCCCAGCTTCATCGGCGGCGAGACGCCCCTGGCCCGGTGGGTGGCCAACTACTTCTCCGGCAAGGGCTACGAGGTGGACCTGCAAGAGGTAGAACTCGGCTGGTTTCAAACGGTAGCGACGTTGAAGGGGAGCGGTGGCGGTCGCAGCCTCATGTTCAACGGGCACTTGGACATCAACCCTTTGGCTGCTGGGTGGAGCACGGACCCTTTCGATCCCTGGGTCGAGGGCAACCGGCTGTACGGCGCGGGGGTCCGCAACATGAAGTCCGGTGTCGCTGCCATGATTCACGCCGCTGAAGCCATACGCCGCTCCGGGGTAACCTTGGCCGGTGACATCGTTGTCGCCTGCGTGTTGGCGGAACTTCAAGGCGGTCTGGGGTCCAAACACCTGCTGGAGTCGGGCTGCCGGACCGATGCCGCAGTGGTCACCGAACCCTACGGCGCCCACCATGTGGTGACCAAACACGGCGGCATGACCGTGTTTTCCTTGCACGTGAGGGGCAGGCATCCCGATGGTGACGACCTGGAAGGGGTCGATGCTATCCCGCTGATGCTCAAGGCCATCGAAGCCATTTACGACACCCCGCTTACTCATCAACCCTGGACCGTGGAAGGTCTGCCTTGGACCAAGATTGGCTCCATCATCGGCGGTCGCGGCGAGGACTACGACCTGCGCTCGGTCAGCCGGAATTCTGATTTGTGCACCGCTTTCGTGGCGGTGAGCACCGTGCCCGGAATGACCGCGCAGACGATTCGGGCCGATCTGGAAGGGACCTTGAACCGCTTGAGGGCCGAGGTCCCCGATTTTAATTACGAATTGGTCCATCCGGCGGAACGGAAGTTCAATACCTGGATACTGGACCATCCGCCGATGGACATGCCCGAAGACCAAGAGATTGTCCGCTCCTTGGTGTCGGCCTACCGGCAAGTCACCGGGAACGAGCCTCAAGGTGTCGGCTCCCCGGCGACCCGGCTAGGCGGACGCTACGGCGACGATGACGCTCACCTGTGGGCCGCCGGAATTCCGGCCCCAATTTACGGCCCCTCCGGCGGCTCTTACGGTGACGATTACGCCAACATCGATGAGATGGTCCTTTGCAGCAAGGTGCTGGCCTTGGCGGCCCTGGACACCTGCGGGCTGCCGCTGGCCTGACCAGCCGCTCCCACTACCGGCGCATCACCTTCTTCGCTCCTCTCTGGTAGAAGCCGGTGTTGCGGCGTTCCTTGGCGCTGGAAGGGATACGCCGGTCTGGCAGGGGAGGCCCGGCGTATCTGCTTCGCGGGCGCCGCCTGCTACCCGGTATAAAGTGACAGTTCGTCTTCTATGTAGTCGGTAGCCATGAAACCGTGTTGGGTCCTGTAGGTGTAAACCCAGGCGGCCAGGATCGCGTCATAACTCCGGGCCGAGATGACGCCGTGGTTGCCGGTAGTGCTGTGAATCACGTGGTCCCCGGTGTTGAACCGGGCTGCCGGGGTCGCCGGAGCGGATACCCTGACGCTAACCGTCACGTCATCGGTATTGCTGCCTCCGTGGTTGTCGGTAACGGTGAGCCGGAAGGTCAACGTGCCAGCGCTTGAAGGCGCTGTGAAGGTGGGCCGGGCTACCGAGGTACTACTCAGGGAGACCGTAGTCCCCGATACTTGAGTCCAGCGGTACGTCAAGGTGTCACCGGTATCCGGGTCGGAGCCCGAGCCCGCGAGGGTCACCCTTGCTCCGGCATTTACCGTCTCGTTGGCGCCAGCATTGGCCGTGGGAGCCCGGTTGCTTGGCGGTGGTGGGGCCACTGGCGCAGGTGAAAGCGCTGCGGTGTTGTTACCGGCGAGGTCCACCAGGATGTCCGCCACCTGGTTGGCGGCGGTCACGACGGTCAGGCATTTGCCCACGATAGCATGGTCCTGGGCGGTAACCCTTGCAACTCTGGCTACCGCCCCCTTCCCAGCTAATATGCCAGCGCTGCCAGATGGGGTTACCGGGTCTCCAACACCAATGGCCCCTGCTGAAAGCGCCTTGGCCAGACCTTGGACTACGATGGAGACCGAGTTGCCCGAGGTGGCCACTTGGTCCCCTACCTCCTTCCCCGCCGGGGTGTGCACTACCCCAATGACCCGCTGCTTGTCTACGTTCAAGACCACCTTGAAGACCCTGGGGTTATTGCTCTGGTTAGGGTCCTGCTGGATGCCCACCACGTCACCGGCGTACAGCGTTTCCGCCGCCTGGAAGTAGTCGTCGATGATCCACCGCTGGCCCAAGAACCCTTCGCTGGTTAGGATTGGGATGCCCATAATGTCACTCCTATTGATTGTATAGTCGCCGAAGGCTATTCCTAACTCCGACTCGGCCACCGAGGCGGGGAACGAATAGCCTTCCGTTCCAGTAGGGTTGGCCCTGGACAAAATGGTCGACATCCGGTAGAAGCCGGGGCCTTCCTCGTGCAAGCAGGGCGCCCCTGAATCGCCAGTAATGACGGGTCTTTGACTAAAGTCTAAAATCGTCACCCCCGTCATGGGTGTCCAGATTGACATGCCCATGTCGTCAGTAGTGTACGTAGGCACTTCGGCGTTAACCTCCTTGACGACGACCTTACGGATTCCGCCAGAGTCTCCTACTACTGTGAGTTCCATATCTTCTTCCGGCTCTCTGACGCCAGCCAGGATTACACCCATGTCGTGGTCGGGGCTGTGAATCTGAAATGTCGCGTCATCCACATCGGATTCCAGTTCACATATAGCGATGTCGATAACTGGGTCTATGCCCCAATCCGAAGCGAGGATTTGCCCCACTTTTCGAGACGCGCCACCTAGATAATTAGGCTGACGCATCTCTTCATCACCAACTACTGAAGGTCTTCCGCCTGGAATTAGTATGGGGGCCATGACATGCAGATTGGTTACCAAAACCATCTTGCCGTCGGAACGCCTAGTAGCCAACCCAGTCAAGGTGCCGCCGGGGATAGGAGCGACACTGCCGGGACGAATTCCCTCTATCCGCATCCCATCATGGCTGGGATGCGGCAACGATCCAGTATCCATGTTACTCCTTTGACGACCATTCATTGCACTCGATTTCAGGTCTTATTCCCTGGACCCCCATCACTGGGAAGTCGTACGGTCGCTCAATTATCTGGATAGGGACGCCCTCAATCATGTCCGGTATCTGGACCTCAGGCGGCAGGCTCTCCTGGGGGACCTTCTTGCATACTCTGATCTTGATACCTACAACTTTGGTGTAGCCGCCCTGTCCATCCTCAACTTCGATGTAGTCGCCGTTTTCATCCTCAAAGAGGCCCCGGCTCACCATCCAGACATTAGGTTGACGCCAGAACAGGTCTCGGTACTTGGTTCTCACTTCTTCGGCTCGTTTCGCGGCTTCCCGGTGTTTCAGGTATGCAGTCTGCGGTGTAAACACTTGCTCCCTCCTAGATTCTGGCCGAGCGTTCGGGCTGCTTTGGCCTTCGGTCACTGCCGGGGTTGCGTCTTTCCCGCAGGCGAGGGTTGCCAGCAGCAACAAAGCCATCGCCGCGAGCCTGGACAGGACCAACTGGTACATGAACCTGGACT